>CAVPWT010000001.1:0-52821 GCA_963709545.1 uncultured Methanomicrobiales archaeon
GGGTGGAGATTCACACCCACGTGCGGGTCACGGGCATCGAGCTATCGCCCCGGCGTCAGGTCACCCGCGTGATCACCGATCACGGGCCGATCCGCACCGAATGCGTCGTGAACGCGGCCGGCGAGTGGGCGCCGCGGCTGGCGGAAATGGTGGGGGTGTCCCTGCCCATGATTCCGCTGATGCACCAGTACCTGACCAAACCCATTCCCGGCCGCGAACTGCCCGCCGAACACGCCGGTCATTCGCGACCCCGACAACCTGTTTTACTGTCGCGAGGACACGGGGGCCCTTTTAATCGGTGGTTTTGAACTCAATCCCAAGGAGTGGTCCCGGAAGGGGTGCCCTGGGAGTTCAACCAGCAGCTGCTCAGCGCGGAGTGGGACCTGTTCGGGCCGGTCATGGAAAATGCCATCCGCCGGCTCCCGATCCTGGCCGAGGCCGAAGCGGTCGAGCTGATCAACGGGCCGGATGCCTTCACGCCCGACGGCCACTCGCGCTCGGCCCGGTGCCGGGGCTGCACGGCTTTTTCGTGGCCGCCGGCGGGTCGATCAACGGGATTGCCGGCGCCGGCGGGGTGGGCAAAACCATTGCCGAGTGGGTTTTGCAGGGCGAGACCTCCATCGACGTTCACGAACTGGACGTCCGGCGCTTCGGGCCCCATCTGGCCCATCCGCCTTATCTGGTGGAGGCCTGCCGGGAGGTCTACCGCTACTACTACCACATCCGCTACCCCAACGACGAAAACGAGTGGGGTCGGCCCTACCGCAAGAGTCCCTTCTACGAACGCCTGCAGGATCTCGGCGCCGTCTTCGGCCACAAGAACGGCTGGGAGCGGGTCAATTATTTCGATCCTGGCAAACCATGGCGGCAGGCCGGTGCCGAGCAGAACGCCTGGGGATGGGGGCGGCCGCCCTATTCCAGCCGGGTGGCGGAAGAAGTCAAGGCGGCGCGCGAGCGGGTGGCCCTCTTCGACATGACCTCCTTTGGCAAGATCGACGTGCGCGGCCAAGGCGCGCTGGCGTTGCTTCAGAAGCTTGCGGCCAATGACCTCGACCGGCCGGTCGGCAGCATCACCTACACCCAGTTCCTGAACCATAAGGGCGGGATCGAAAGCGATGTCACCGTGACGCGGGTCTCTGAAAACGAGTTCCGGATCATCTCTGGGACGTCCTTCGTGGCCAGCGACCTGGGGTGGATCCGGCTGCACCTGCCCGAGGAGGGGTCGGTGCAGGTCGAGGACGTCACCGACCGGCTGGGCTGCCTCGGACTCTGGGGCCCCGGTGCGCGCGAGGTCCTTCAGGCTGTCAGCGCGAGCGATGTGTCCAATGCGGCTTTCCCCTACATGACCGCCCGCCGCATTGACGTCAAGGGGGCGCCGGTCTGGGCCCAAAGGGTCGGCTATGCGGGCGAGCTCGGCTGGGAACTCTACATCCAGCCTGCGGACGCGCTGCAGGTGTTCGACGCTTTAACGGGGGCCGGCAAGAAGTTCGGCCTCCGGCCGGCGGGCTACAAGGCACTGGACTCCCTGCGGATCGAGAAAGGCTATCTCTACTGGAGCGGGGACATCAGCCCCGCGGACAACCCGCTCGAGGCGGGCCTCGGTTTCTGCGTGCGGTTGAAAAAGCCGGATTTCATCGGCAAGGAAGCCCTAATCGCCATCAAACAGAAAGGGCTGCGGACACGGATGTGCGCGCTGACCATGGACGCCGGCGGCAACCTCTACGGCGGGGAATCGGTCTATGCCGAGGGCCGGATCGTCGACCGGATCCGCACCGGCGGCTACGGCCACACCATCGGCAAGGACATCGGCCTGGTGTACCTGCCGCCGGAGCTGGCCAAGGCGGGGACCGCGCTCGAGGTGGAAATCTTGGGGGAAAGGATCAAGGCGCAGGTGGCCGACCTGCCGTTGGTGGATCCCAAGGGGTTGAAGATCAGGGCATAAATGTAGGGTTACTTCCAGGTTCAGCGGTTCAACGGTTCACGGTTGGGTTCTTCTAAGGAAGTCGCGTTGCGGTTCTGTTTTTTTTGTGGGAGTCCGCCGCGGCGGACCGCGAAATCGAGGCTGGAAGCCTCTCCCACAACAACCACACTTCGTTATCGAGAGGATGGCGCCGCCCGCCATAGCCTGCTTCTTATAAGATTTACACGTCTCAAGATAGTAGACAAACAGCGAATGGCTGCGCGTGTGCGACTATTTTGTTCATAAAACTTTCATGCCTCTTTAAGGGACATTTGCTTGAAAATAATTACTTGTCCGCGTGCGTTCGTGTGGGTCTGTGGCCAATGTCTTTTTCTCGCCTTAAAACAACCGATTTTCGTGTTTTTATAACCGTGAACCGTGAACCCGGAACCGTGAACCAAATAGTTATCCTCTTTCAACTTCGCCGATCGCCTGATCCAGTATATCCAACGCCTGGTCCATCTCCGGCCGGGTGATGATGAGCGCCGGGGTGAGGGTGAGGATGTTGCCCATGGTGGTCTTGAAGCTCAGGCCGCGCGAAAGGGCCGCATACATGACCGCCTCGGCCTCGTCGTTCGCGCGTTCGCGCGTTTCGCGGTCTTTCACGAGCTCAATTCCCAGGAACAGCCCCAGGCCGCGCACATCGCCGATCAGCGGGTGCCGGTCTTTCATCGCCTGCAGGCGCTCCAGCGTATAGCGGCCGAGCTCCCGCGCGTGGGCGACCAGATTGTTCTTTTCGATGAAGTCGATCGTCGCCAGGGCCGCGGCGCACAGGACCGGGTTTTTTTCATGGGTGTAGTGGCCGAGGGCGCGGTCGGCGGCGACATCCAGGTCCTCGCGCGCGATGATGGCGGCCAGCGGCAAGACGCCCCCGCCCAGGCCCTTGCCGATGACCACCATGTCCGGGACGACCCCGAAATTCTCGAAGGTGAACATTCGCCCGGTGCGGCCCAGCGCATGCGGGATCTCGTCGAAGATCAGCAGGGCCCCGTGGCGGTCGCAGGCCCGGCGGATGGTCTGCCAGTACTCGGGCGTGGGGATGGTGGGCGTGCTGCGGATCGGCTCGGCGATCACCGCGGCGATGTCGCCTTCCTTCTCCAGGATGTACTCCACGTAGCGCGCGCAGGTCATGTCGCAGCCGCCGCGGCCGGCGCAGCCGAAGATGCAGCGGTATTCATCCGCCGGCGGCGCATGCTCCGTGCCGGGCATGAGCGGGCCGATGCCCTGGCGGAAGATCGCCTCGCCGCCGATCGAGATGGTGTCCAGGGTTGCGCCGTGGAAGGAGTCCCACATGGAAATGGTTTTATGGCGGCCGGTAGCGATCCGCGCCAGTTTCAGCGCGATGCCGACGGCCTCAGCGCCCCCGGGGCAGAAGAGCGACTTCTTCAAGGGATCGGGCGCGATTTCGGCCAGCTTCTTCGCCAGGTCCACGGCCGCGCGGTTGGTGTAGCGGCGCGTGCAGAAAGACAGGTCGTCGAGCTGGCGCTTGATGGCGTCCATCACCGCGGGGTTGGCAAAGCCGACCTGGTGCACGTTGTTGCCGTGGAAGTCCATGTAGCGCCGGCCCTGCATGTCCTCGATGAAGATGCCGCCGCAGGCGCGCATGGCGTTGAGGCACGGGGTGGAGAGGGCCTGTTTCAGGAAATAGCGGGCATCCTCCGCCAGCAGGGCGCGGCTTCCGGCATCCAGGTGCTCTTTCTGCCAGGCGTCGCGCCGCGGTGAAATGTTGATGTCGCCTTCGGATTCGTGCAGTTTCGGCATGTCGTCACTCCGGGGCAATTGTGGGATGGCGCCTGTCGGCGCAGCGATCTCCCGCTGATGATCGCCGCAACTATATTTTTGGAGCGAGGCGAAAGTCAAAGGAAACTTTCGCATGGGATGCATGCGGTCCGTTCATGTGTGCGATGACTTTTTCCCTTGTGAAAATCCGGCCGGCACACTACCTTTAACAGGGTGTTGAAAGACAGCAGCATCTTTCAGGAGGTACGGGTCATGACGGGCGAATCGAAATTGGAAGACCGGCGTATGCAACGCGAGCAGGGCGATGTCAACACCACGCCCAACCGCAGAAAATACTGGGAGCGCAACCTGTCGCCCGAGGCGCGCCGGTGGTTCGAGGAGGACGCGCGCTATTTCCTCCACCAAAGCCTGTCGACGCCGGTTTTGAACGTGCTTGCGGGCGCGGAGGGGATTTACATCCGCGACCTGGACGGCAAGCGCTTCATCGACATGCACGGCAACGGCGTCCACAATGCCGGCTTCAACCACCCGGAGGTGATGGCCGCCGTCCGACGCCAGCTGGACGAAGGCCTGACGTTCTGCCCGCGGCGGTACACGAACATCCCGGCCATTCAGCTGGCCAAGAAACTGGCGGAAATCACCCCCGCCGGGCTTTGCCGCAGCCTGTTCTGCCCGGGCGGCTCGGAGGCGATCGAGATGGCGCTCACGCTGGCGCGGCAGGTGACCGGCCGCTTTAAAACCATTTCGTTCTGGGATTCCTTCCACGGTGCGGGCTTCGGATCGGCCGGCATCGGCGGCGAGGAGCATTTTCACGGAGGCCTGGGCCCCATGATGCCGGGGACCTTTCACGTCGAGTTTCCGAACTACTACCGCAACCCCTGGGGGTTTGACCGGGAGGAGGACGTCGACGCCGAGTGCCTGCGGCAGATCGAGCTGGTGCTGCGGCGCGAGCCGGAGATGTCGGCCATCATCGGCGAGCCGATCTCGGCCACCCCCGTGGTTCCCTCCCGGCGCTACTGGGAGGGCGTGCAGGATCTCTGCCGCCGCTTTGGCGCCCTGCTGATCTTCGACGAAATCATAGAGGGCTTCGGCCGCACCGGCAAGATGTTCGCCAGCGAGCACTTTGTGACTCCGGATGTGCTGGTGCTCGGCAAGTCGCTGGGCGGCGGGGTTTTGCCCTTTGCCGGGATCGTCACCCACGAGCACTACAACACGCTGCAGCACCGGTCCATCGGCCATTACACCCACGAGAAAAACGCGCTGTGCGCGGCGGCGGCGCTGGCTGAGATCGAATTCATCGAAACCCGGCGGCTGGCCGATCACAGCGCCGCGCTGGGGGCCTACACCTTGCAGCGCCTCACTAAAATGAAGGAGCGGCACCCGATGATCGGGCACGTGGCCGGACTGGGGCTGCACATCGGCATCGACCTGATCAAAGACCGCGCGACCAAGGAGCGGGCGGTGGACGAGGCCGAGATCATCATGTTCAAGTGTCTCGAGCGCGGCCTGTCGTTCAAGACCATCGACGGCAATGTCCTGACCCTGCGGCCGGCCCTGGTGATCACGCGCGAGGAAATGGACCGCGCGCTGGACATCCTGGAGGAGGCCATCGACGAGGTCGAAAGAGGGCAAAGTTATTAGAAGCGGTCAGAGGGTTCAGCCCCTTGTGATCGCTCTTGTTGTTGGAGTGATTGACAATGCCCACGGATGTTGGTAATACCTCCAACATGGAAGCCGTTGAACTCATTTGCACACACATTGCCTACTCTGAGTCGGCGTTCGCGGAGTTGGTATTGTGGAGTCTTCCAAAGCCGCTCGAAGGGTCGTTACACGGGTTCAAGTACAGACTGGGGTACATCGTGTGTAGAGAATGCGTTTTGCGCTACGACAACGAAGCCGGGAAGGGCGATCGCCGGCATTTCGGTGCAAAGGAAAGCGCCTACGTGTTCACGACACCGGAGCAGGTGGTCGCTGACTTTCAGAAGGACATCGCGAGGTGGAACCATGAAAACCGTAACTCTTGATGTACAAACGCCTGCCGATTCGATGGCCGACTTTACCCGTGCTTGGAGGACAGGTAAACCCCGAAAGTCCGCCCGCATCAGTTTTGCGACCCCGGAATTGCTTTGGCGAGTGTTAACCCAAAAACGGTGGGAGCTACTTAAGGTTCTTTGCGGAGCGGGTCCTGTATCCATCCGCGAAGCTGCGCGGCGAGTCGGGCGCGATGTTAAAGCCGTCCACGGTGATGTTACTGCATTACTTAACGCTGGAGTTCTCGATCGCACGGACGACGGGCACATCGTTTTCCATTTGATGCTGTCAAAGTCGAGTTTCTATTGCAGGCGGCATAGGGTGGCAGCGTGCCAGGGTAGTACGGGGACGGTCACCTACTCTCTTGCAGTCGTCGGCAAAACATCTGCTGACGTGTGGTTACGATAAGGAAGAAAACCACTTTCAGGAAGCCGCGAGGCTGAAGAAGAAAGGTCGGAAAAATGAACAAGCGATTTTGGCTGGTCGTCCTGGCAGTTACCCTGGTCGGTTCGGTGGCGGGCTGTGCCAATCAAAAAGCTCCTCCGCTGGAAACCTTCCAGCCGGTGCCCGTGAACCCTTCGGCACATTTCAAGAAGTTCGATACCTTCGTTGTGGTTCTGGACACCGCCTCCTCGATGGAGGTATCGTACCGGGAACGTCTTGAGGCCGACCGCACCCGTGAGATCGTCTCACGGATGAACCGGATGATTCCGGACATGGGCTACCGTTCGTCGATAGTGGCTTTCAGATCAGGCAGTTGCCAGAACTGTGAAGATGCCGTGCTTCTTTACGGTCCGGCGCCTTACAACCGCGACGAGTTCGAAGCCGGCTTGGCCGCCTATAGGCAGGCCGGGGAAATCAACCGTTTCAGCCCCACGGACGGCAACATGCCGGCCACCCGCGCTATCCTTAAGGGGAATCCCGGGCGGGTGGCCCTGATCGTCGTCACCGACTCCGAGAACATTTTGCATGGCCGCGCCTTTAAAACCGTGCAGAAGCTTACCGCTTTCTTTGGTGGAAGGCTTTGTATCTACCCCATTCAGGTCGACCGGAATGTCGCCGGTCGCAGGGTGGTGGACGAGCTTGTGAAGGTCGGTGGCTGTGGTTTTTCCGTCAATGCCGATGAAATTGCCACGCCCAAGGCCATGGCCGCCTACGTGAACCAGATTTTCTTGGCCTCCGCTGCGGCACCTGTTGCTGCAGCCCCCGTTTCCGTCGTTGCTGATTCGGACGGTGACGGGGTCCCCGACAGCAGAGACGAGTGTCCGAACACGCCCAAGGGCGCAAAGGTCAATGCCGTCGGCTGCTGGGAGCTGACCGGCGTGTTTTTCGACAGCGACCAGGCGGTGATCAAGGACACCCGGGCTCTCGATGAGGCGGTTGCCGTCCTGAAGGCCAACCCAAAGCTCATGGGCGAGATCCAGGGCCACACCGACAGCACGGCTTCGGCGGATTACAACCAGAAGCTTTCGGAAGCCAGGGCCAGGGCCGTGCGCGATTATTACATCCGGCAGGGAATTGCGCCCGAGAGGATCCGGGCCATAGGATTCGGCGAGACCCGGCCGGCAGCCTCCAACGATACCGTGGCGGGGCGGGCCCTTAACCGGCGCGTGGAACTGCATCCTGACCTCGGCCATCATTAGAATCGTTGACTCCTTATAAGTTTTTGCAGGTGAAGGTCAGGTAATTCCAAGCAACCGGCTATCCTGAAAATAGTGGATAGTATTATGGCTGGGAGAAAGTAGAATAGACTGCGGATTTGGAAGATATCCCATAAAAATCGGTTAGCGTTGAGCGGGTGTTCCTGACAGCAGGGACCAAAGATTGCAGCTGCCCAAAAATTACAGATATCGCCCAACCAGAGGACCTATTCACAGATGGGTGGTTTCCGGTGCTTTCATCCAAATCACAAAAAGGGGGTTCCTTTTGATATAGACTCTGCCCACGGGCCAATTTTATTTGATTTTTCACCCCGGACAAAGGTATTATTCAGCCAAGTCGTAGTATCTTCCCCACTCGAATGGACTTGGAGCAGGCGCTGGTTTCGCTAAACGGTTCGGGTCTCATTTTCCAACTCGATTTCTTTTCAGATTTTGCCCCCCTGATCCTGAATTTGCCAAACCTTCTGCTCAAGGAGGTTCTCAGGGCACAGGAACTCAAACGCAAACTTTCGGCGATTTTAAGCGCAGATGTAAAAGGCTACAGCCGCCTCATGGGGGAGGACGAGGCGGGTACGGTCAGAACAATATACCAATACAAGAAGATCAGGCCCGATTTGATCCGTCAGCACCGCGGCTGCACAGCGGGCTCTCCGAAGGCATACCTGCCGACGGAGGCCCAAGCGAGGTTGAAGCTCTGCAGGCCAGGTAAGGAGAGGGCGTTTCTTAAGCCACGAATAAATATAGATTATTTAAGAGAAAGGGGGTTGCAATGGCTAAAATAATTGATATACACGTCCATTTTGGAGCTCCGTATGATCCCGCAAGCGGCTGTTATTGGTCGGAAACGTTCGAAAAAACCGCAGCGTACTGGTTCATGAAGCTGATGTCTGGATCTTTATTTAAAAAACTCACGATTGCTCATATAGAAAAAAAGCTTCTCGAGATTATCAACGATTCAAAACAGGTGGACAAATGTGTTTTGCTGGCCATGGACAAGGTTTATGATGAAAACGGCAATGCAAAGGACAATGAAACCCATCTTTATGTCCCTAACACATATATAAAAACCATGTCGGAAAACAATACCCGTGTACTCTTCGGGGCATCCGTTCACCCCTATAGAACGAATTGGAAAGACGAATTGGAGTACTGCATCCTTAATGGGCGCGTGTCTATGCAAATGGATACCTTCATCACAGCAAATCGACCCGGCAAACAACAAATGCATACCTTTCTACCAAACGTTAGCGGATCACAATTTTCCTTTACTAGTTCATTGCGGTCCGGAGTATGCTATTCCAACATCAAATAATACTTATAAAGAAATGAACAATCCCAAACATTTAAGGTCCGCCTTGAATATGGGAGTGACAGTGATCATCGCACATTGTTCCCTGCCCTATTTGAACATGCTTGATATTGAATATCAAGATGATCTGGCGGAATTTTATAAGTTATTCGAAGATGCACAAATCAACAATTGGAAATTGTATTCTGATGTATCGGCCCTGGCGACACCTTTACGCAGCAGCTACATCTCGGATGTTAAGAGAAAAATACCACATGAAAAACTACTCTTCGGCAGTGATTATCCTCTGCCAGCATCCGAACTGAGCTATAAAAAAAGCAAGAACGTTTTTAAATGGTTGAAATTATTTTTTGAAGACACTTTTTACCAAAAACCCGATCGACAAAAACTACCTTGCGATTGACGATATGGGGTTTAATAAGTCGGTTTTCACCAACGCTTCAAATCTATTCAATGCGATTATCAGATGAAAGGTTGAATCCATGCACTGCCCAACCTGTCGGTTTGATAACCGAGAAAGTGCCAAGTATTGTCTTCGGTGCGGCCAAAAGCTTGAATTCAAATGTCTTCGATGCAACAGGCCGCTGCCTTTTCAGGCTAATTTTTGCGACGATTGCGGGCAACCGTTGGAAAAGCCTTTCAGCGTTACGAATTCGTTGCTGCCGAAAGATAGCGAACGAAAATACATCACGGTTCTTTTCTCCGACATGGCCGGATATACAGCCATGACGGAGAAACTGGACCCTGAAGAAGTCAAAGAGATCATGAAGTCGGTTCTTGGTGAAATATCGAAAATAATCGCCAAATATGATGGTTTTATTGAGAAGAACGTAGGGGATGCCGTGCTGTCGCTGTTTGGTGTTCCAACAGCGCATGAGGACGACCCCGTAAGAGCCATCAAAGCTGCAAAGGAAATCCACGACGTTGTTTCGGCCATCAGTGTCCGGTTTGAAAAACAAATCGGGAAGCGTCTCATTATGCACACCGGCATCCATTCTGGTCTGGTCGTTACGGGTGAGATTAACATAGAACGCGGAACACATGGCGTCTTGGGAGAAACGATCAACATCGCCTCAAGACTCTCCGGGCTGGCTGCCCCAGGGGAAATCGTTGTCGGCGCTGATACAATGTCTCAGACCGAAGGATACTTTGTGTTTGAGCCTCTTGAGCCAACCGTCCTAAAAGGAAAAGTCGAGCCCGTAAGACCTTTCAAAGTCCTTGCTCTGAAAGCCGAACCATCAAAGACCCATCGTCTCACGGGAATTCGAGCTAAGCTCATCGGAAGGAAAGCGGAGATTTCCCAACTGCATGAGGCGCTAATAGATCTAAGACATGGAAAAGGTTCTATATTTTCGGTTGCCGGAGATGCCGGGACGGGCAAAAGCCGTCTAATTGAGGAATTCAAAAACTCTATTGATGTTCATGAAAACCAGTGGCTTGACGCCCATTCTTATGCTTACGGCCAGAATATTCCTTATTTTCCTCTTGTAAATCTTCTCAGCAGAGCATGGGATATCCAAGATGGAGACACGTTAGAGCAAGTTACTAATAAAGTAGAGTCCGGGGCGAACCTCTTATTAGGCTCGCAAAATGAATTGATTCCGTACGTGGCAAGTCTTTATTCCATAAAACATCCGGATATTGAAAACGTCAGTCCGGACTTTTGGAAATCAAAACTCCATGAAGCCATAAAATATATTCTCACATCTCTTGCCGACAAAACATCAACCATCGTTTGTTTTGAGGATCTCCATTGGGCAGACCCTTCATCAGTCGAGTTGTTAAGAAGCATTCTAACTGATTTTAACTACCCCACGATGTTTATATTTATTTATCGTCCTCCCTTTAGCCTTTTTTCCAGTCATCAAACAAACACAATCAAATCTTATCATGAAATCAGACTTCAGGATTTATCGCCGTCGGATTCTCAGAGCATGATAGAATCTCTCTTGAATACAGATTCCATACCGGTGGAATTAAGTGCTTTTATTCGGGACAAAACGGAAGGGAATCCTTTCTATCTTGAAGAAATGATAAACTCCATTCTCGAAACCGGGATTCTTATCCGGGAAGACAACAAATGGAAAACAACAAATGCTTTATCGCAGGCAAATATCCCCTCGAACATCCAAGGGGTTATCTCCGCCAGGTTGGATAGACTGGAGATAAAAAGCAAGACCATTTTACAAGAGGCTTCGGTAATCGGCAGGACTTTTCTCTACGAGGTGCTAAAACGGATCACAGAAACAAAAGAATACATCGATAAGGGTCTCATGATTCTGGAGCGTCTTGACCTTATCAGAGCGAAGATCCTCCAACCAGATTTAGAATACTTTTTTAAGCATGCCTTGACCCAAGAGGTTGTTTATAATAGTCTTTTAAAAAAGGAGCGACAGAAAATCCATGATAGAATCGGACGCGTTATGGAAGAGTTTTTTTGCGACCGGCTCTCCGAATTCTACGAAGGATTGGCGTATCATTTTGCGCATAGCTCTGCCGAAAAAAAAGCTGCTGAGTATCTGATAAAAGCAGGAGACAAAGCGTTTAAGAGGTATGCCATAGATGAAGCTCACTATTTTTATCTGACCGCATTTAAAATTCTCAACGATAGGACTCAAAAAAGCCAAGACGAAGAAATGCTTTTTATGGATCTTCTAATCGAATGGGCAATGATTTACCATATAAAGGGTGTCTTCTCGGAATATATAGATATTTTAAAAAAGTATGAAAATTTTGCCGTAGCCATCGGCAATAATGAGAAGCTTGGGATGTTTTACGCAAGGCTATCAAACGCACTACATTTCAACCTGGAGATCAAAGATGCCTGCTATTATGCACAAAAGGCTCTTAAACTTGGTGAGGCGATTCGAAGCGAAAAAATAATTTGCTATAGCTGTACGTCGCTTTGCTATGCTTTAGGCGAATTAGGCTCATTGGATGATGCTATATTCTATGGCCGGAAGGTCATGGAGTTTTCATCGTATATGACCGACAGGTACCTTTTTCGGCTGTTGAACTCCGCCCTTTCTTCAGCCTACTATATGCGAGGGGAAGTTGGTCGTTGCCGAGAAATCGGCCTAATGACAATTGATTATGGAATTAAAAATAATGAACCGCGATGCCAATCGACCGGCTATCGCACTTTAGCATTAAGCTATTTTTCGGCCGGTGATTTTGTAACAACCATCGAATATGCTCAAAAGGCTGTAAAAGGATGCCCGGAGCCATATTTTTACCTTTGGGCGAAAACCGTACTCGGCATGTCGTATTTCGCAAACGGCCAGCATAGAGATGCAGAAGAGACCTTTGGAGAAATCGCCAGATTTGATCAGGAGTATAATTCAAGGTACGTTGGAACAGTCGCCCGGTTTTTTATAGGTGTCCTAACGATAGTTCGAGGGGAACTCGCCAAAGGCATAGGCTTTTTAGAGGACCTAATTAAGTTTTTTTCACAAAACGGCAACCAGTATAGGTTGGCAGGAGCTAATCACATACTTGGAAGGGTATACCTTAAACTCCTACAAGGCGGGGATAAAAAAAATATTAATTTTATCATAAAAAATTTCGGCTTTCTGATAAAATCGCTACCCTTTTTATCTGAGAGGGCTGAAAACCATTTGAATGAAGCCATAACAGTCGCAAAAAAAATCGGGGCGAAGGGAATCCTCGCCCAGGCATTGTTGGATATGGGCCAATTGCGGAAAAAAGAAGGCCTCAAAGACGAAGCAAAAAAGTATATTGGTGATGCCATCCAACTGTTTGAAGAATGCCAAGCCGATGTTTTCATTAAACATGCACGTGAAGCCCTTGCATCTCTATAATTTGAATTAAAGGAAAGAAAGGGTAGACGACGGTGAGATTCAATTGTGTTGACAATCCCAGCAGCGAATAAAAATATCTGGGTTTCGTTATTGTTCTTTTAAATAAGTGAAAGTAAAGCTCTCAGGCAATCATCAATACAAAATTTTAGGTTTTTAGGCGGTTTGGGTCAAAACGCTATTGCTGATTTTCTCGCCAAAATAATAAATCTTTTTGGATGTTAAAAATCCATGACCTAAAAAGCTAATTTAATATGAAATCCCCTATAAATTAAGAACCCCGAATTTTGAAGTTTAGTGAATATCACAGGAAAACCAGCTGTAAAAGACTGTTGATCATACAGCAAATCGGGTAGAAATCGAGGGCGTCAAAAGCTACAGATATCGGACAGCCAAAGGGTATATTCACAGATTACCGGAATGCCGGTGATTTTCATCCGACGTATTCCCAAGATGCATCAATTTGTGATATCTTCAAAACTCATCCCGCCCAACAAAACGGAATAGGTAAATTTTTTCGTCTGAACGGGAGTCATGAGCAATGATAAATATACGTAAATACATAGCTATAGCTTTGTACCGGTATGTGAGTCGCCTTGATTATAAGGCGGATGTTATTTTCATGAACTACGGATATGCGGATACCGAGCAGAGGATTGATCTCCATCCGGAAGAGGAACCCGATCGCTACTCCATTCAGTTATACCACCACATGACCGAGAGTATAGACTTCAGGGACAAGGCGGTGGTTGAGATCGGCAGCGGTAGGGGAGGCGGGTTGTATTATATCGTCAAACGGTGGGGTCCGGGTTCCGCCATAGGAATCGATCTGTGCAATGAAGCGGTCCGGTTCTGCAATAACCATTACCAGGCAAGCGGGTTGTCTTTCCTGCAGGGGGATGCACAGAATTTGCCGCTCGAAAATGAATCATGCGACATCGTGATTAACGTTGAGTCTTCGCATCGGTATGGAAATTTTGAAAAATTTCTATCGGAAGTTCGTCGGGTTTTACGAAATGACGGCCTGTTTTTATTCGCTGATTATCGCAGTAAAAAGAAAATGCCTGGTCTTCGGAAGGCAATGGAATCGGTTTCACTGAAAGTCGTCAAGGAAGAATCGATAAACCGTCAGGTGGTCTCTGCATTGAAAATGGACTGGGACAGAAAGGCCCAGGTGTATAAGAAATTCGCACCCCGCTTTTTGCATGAGATCGGCTTGAACTATGCTTCTAAAATACAATCAAAATTAATTGAAAAGTTCAGCACTGACCGAAAAGTCTATTTTAACTATTTACTACAGAAGCAATCCGTTTAACCTGTAATCAATGGCATGTAAGCTATCACAGAAAAAGCCGTTAGTCCTAAACCTGTGATTGTGACAGCAAGCGGCTAAAAATCGAGGGCGGCAAAAGTTACAGATATCGACAGGCCGAAGGGTATATTCACAGATTACCGGAATGCCGGTGATTTCATCCGACAAATCACAACGTGGTGCGGCCTTGTGATATAGCCCCCACTCCCGGCACCATTTCATTTGATTTTTCGCCCGGCCTAAGGTACATTTCCAACCTGCTTTGGTATCTTTCCCATTCCAATAGGCTTGATGTGGGCGCTGGTTTCGTTATGCGGTTCGAACCTCACTCTTTCGGGTGGATTTCTTTTCAGAGTTACCTCTCCCATCGCGGATTTGACAAGCGTTCTGCGCGCCCCAGGCGATGGATCATGGCACAGGATCACTTCAAGCGTAAACCAACTACCATCCTCAGCGTCGATGTGGCCGGTTACAGCCGTCTGATGGGGGGAAACAAGGCGGCGACCGTAAAGACCCTCGAAGTGTACAAGCTGGTAATTTCAGAATCCCTCTGTGGTACAAGACCCGGGGTCGGGTCTATAGTGGATGACACTATGTTTGAAATCTTTGGAGAGGAACATTATGGGAAAAAATCCTTGACCTAAGAAGCGATACGGTAACCGACCGACTGCTGAAATGCGGGAAGCGATGAAAAACGCCGATATCTGGGGACAACGTCTGAGGACATCCTACGGTCATCCGACTCGAAGAGCTCGCAGCAGAGATTTTTGGAAAAGAAGCGGCGCTCCTGACCATTTCCGGGACGATGAGCAACGAGATCGCGGTCATGGTCTATGTGAAACCCGGCGATGAAATCGTTGTCTTCTCCGATTCCCATCTTTACAACCTGGAGACAGGGGGAATCTCCGCTTTATCGGGGGCTCAGCCGCGACCCCTGGCAAGCGATTCGGGAACCTATGATGCGGAAGCGCTCAGCCAGGCGATCATGCCCCCGGGTGTCCAGAGGGCCAGGACCCGGTTGATCTGCCTGGAGAATACCTTCCACCTGAACAGAGGCCTTGCCGTTGCAAAGAGCCAGCATGCGGAAACCATCGACATCAGCCAGAAACACCAGCTTCCCATCTTCATGGACAGCGCGAGGATTTTTAATGCGGCCGTTGCTTTGAACATCACGAACGTGGCCGATCTGGTGAGCTTTTGCGATGCCGTGGATGTTTGTCTTTGCAAGGGCCTGGCGGCTCCCCTCGGCTCCCTGCTGCTGGGTTCCAAGGATTTTATCGACGAGGCAAGGCGACTCCGGCAGAGGATCGGAGGCGGCATCGACAAGGCGGGGGTGATCGCCGCCCCCGGCATGGTTCGCCTGACCCGGTGGTCGAGCAATTGCGAATAGCGAATGCCGAACGGATGAGATTGGGCCTTGAAACAATGCAGATTCGGGTCGACCGGGGGGGTGTGCTTACGAATATCATTAATCTGGATGTAGAGCCCCGGGGTGGAAAGCACCCCTTTTTGCGGATCGACTGAATGGATGGGATCAAGGCCAAGGTCTGTACGGATCATACTCTGCGGATGGTAACCCACAACGATATCCAATCCCGGGATATTACTTTCATCCTGGAGAAGATCGGCGGCATCCGGGAGCGCCCGGGACATGAATCAAGTCTATATTCGAATGGTTATTTTTTCATCAAAGGGCAAGTTGATAAATGATAATCCGGGCTCAGTCGGCAATGTGGATTTTTGATACTGGCCAGCAATGAATCTCTTGGAGGAGAGAACGCAATGAAGCTGATCTCTGAATCGTCGGCGGTAAATCTGGTCGGCATTCTGCTGGGTTTGTTTGCGCCGTTGCCTCTGATTCAAATATTGTCCAGTATGGATTTGTCTTGGGACAATACATCCGGTTCGTGATTCCCCTTCTCATTATCGCCTTTGTGGCAAAGGGTGTGGCTGAGTTCGGCGAGCAGGCCGGTAAAGCCCTTATGGTGGGGCTCATCCTGGCCTATGTTTCCCACCATTTGTGCCGAACTTCTGGGCTTCTCCGTCGCCTCCACTTCCTTCCCCATCTGGGTATCGCCCCAGGTTCCGTTGCTTCGGCGGTAAAGATTACGCCTTATCTGCGAATCGAAATTCCGGCGGCCATCTCCATCATGGGAGCCCTTGTTTTTGCCATCATCCTGGGTCTGGGGATCACTCGGATCAAAAGCCCGACCATCACGGGTTTCATCCAGGAATTCAACGGCATCATCGGGGATTCATCCGGCACAGGACTCATCCCCGTGTTTCCATATTTCGTGGCCACCGTATTCATGGAAATCACCGCCAAAGGACAGCTGATTCCCACCATCAAGGCCTTCTTCATGGTCCTTCTGCTGATTATCCCGACACAGTAGGTGTATGGCTTGCCGTTCTCTATACCATTGCAGGATTTATTCGGGCAAAAACTCGTTTTTAATGCTGAAAGCCATGATTCCGGCCTATTTTACGGCGATGGGGACGATGTCCAGCGCGGCGACCCTTCCCGTGGCCCTGGAATGCGCCCACAAGGTTCCCTTTCTCAAGAAGAAATCGGTCAATTTTTGCATTCCCCTGTTTAACATTGCTCATCTCCCGGGGGCCGCGGCAGCCATCACGATGTCCGCAATGGTCGTGACCATTTTAACGAAGGGGCAGACCCCGTCTCTGGAAACGTTCCTGCCCTTCATCATCCTTCTCGGGTTCATCGAGGTGGCGGCTGTAGGGGTGCCGGGGGCTCGGTCACGGCGGCGCTGGGAATTCTGGAAAGTACTCTGGGGCTGGATCAGTCGGGTCTGGGACTCATGGTTGCCCTGTTCATGATCCAGGATTCCTTCGGGACGGCCACCAATGTCGTCGGAGACGGGGCCTTGACGATGATCGTCGATAAGGTCATCAAGGCCGAAGAACCGCAGTCATAGTGAAGCACTCCTTCCACAGGGCGGTGCTTCCCGGCAAGGAAAGAACCGGACATGGTTGCGCGCCCTACCCCCGCTTCTAAGGCGGGGATAGGGGGACGCGCCCCCAGTCAGCACTGCCTTTCCATTTGCTTGAATAAGCCACCCCGCTCGGAAAGAGGGCGGGGCGGCTTATTCGTTTGTGCGCTGGACTGGGAGCGATCTTGGATGTGGAAGCCCTCCACAAGTTGACCACGACGAGCGAAGTGGAGCCGCAAGGGCGCGAGGGGCACCGAGCGGAAGCCAAGTATATGGGACGTCTTCAAAAAACAAGTTTCATGGCGATTATTCATTTGATATAAATATGTGATGCCATGTCAAGCCCGCATAGATGCTCCCGGTGCGCTCTATCATGTTATTGTCCGGGGGATAGTTCGTCGCAGAGTGTTTAACGATGATGCTGACCGAGATTTTTTTGTCGAACGGTTAGGGCGGGTTCTTTCTGAGACGCAGAGCCAATGTTTTGCATCGTCCCCTAATACCCAATCATTTTCATTTGCTGTTGAAAACCGGAGCCACCCCGATCGCATGGGTGATGAAACATCATCTGACGGCTATGCCATGCACTACAACCGCAGGCACCGGCGCAACGGGCATCTGTTTCAGCAACTGGATCGGTACCGGTACAGCGGCCACAGCGCCTTGATGGGGCATCGCCCTAACGAATGGCAGGCGATTAATTCGCTAGGGTTTTATCCGCCCAGGGACGAACATTTGGCACAATGGTAACATAAAAAATGAAGCCCGCCTCTTAAGCCATCCCACCCAGCTCGTACTAATTCTTATTTGATTATTTCCAACTGATGTTATAAAATGGGGGCAAATCCCGTTAAGACTGTTATCGTATCGAAAGGCATTATTCCCGCTTCACGATTTAAGATCGCCCATAAAGTGATTATGTACCTTGATTACTACAAACTGAAGACGTATCCCTTCAAAACAAACCCCGATCCTGAGTTTCTTTTGGTTTAGCGAAAAGCACAAAGAAGCCCTATCGCTTCTCAAATATGGAATAGCGAGGCGGGATGGTTTTTTGTTGTTGACAGGTGATGTTGGCACTGGAAAAACGTCACTTTTACGGTATTGACGCTCGGTGACCAGGGAACAGCTGATGATGTGGCTTCGAAACGGGTCGGAGACCTGCTTGATCTTGTCAGGCTGACCCCGTTCTCCACGTATTACCCGTACCAGCTCTCGGGTGGCATGAAACAACGGGCTGCCGTTGCACGGGCACTTGCCGTCCAGCCCGGCATCATCCTGATGGATGAACCGTTCAGTGCTCTCGACCCGTTTACCCGCCGGGAAGTGCAGGATGAGATCATCAGGATACGGGATGCTGCATCGGCTGACGGTCACCCTGTCGCAATCCTGCTTGTCACCCACAACCCGGAAGAGGCAGTCTACCTTGCCGACCGGATTATCGTCCTTTCAGACAGACCGGCAACAATCCATGGCGTGATCGATGTCCGGCTCCCCCGTCCGCGAAGCCTTTCAGACAAGGATTTTTTAGCGATACGGGAAGAGGTAACGGGCCTTGTGAAACGATGACCTGCATGCGTTTTTTCGTTTCAGGATATATCAGGGACCGGGAATCCTCATGCCGGCAGGCCAGGTCTCTGTCAGGCAGTCATCATCTTTTTTTCCGGATTTATAACAAATCGGAGGTGATGGGTTATGATTTGGGGGTTAGGAATCACGACCACAAACCACTTGGCACCTTGCGTGCCACCTTTTCTGCAATACGTTCAGGTTTTAACAATGAACAAATCTGATTCCGGATGCGAAGAGGCGCATTCCTATACCCTGAAACAGCTTGGTTGGACAGATGAACATACGCAGGCATTTTCAAAATATACCGGACCCTATGTGCCCGGCCGCGTGGCCTGCCGGCAGAAAACCCTCTGGGATGTTGTTATCGACGGGGGATCTGTTACGGCCGGGATCTCCGGAGCCCTGCGAAAGCTGGGCCGCTTTCCCGCAGTGGGCGATTTTATCGTGCTGCTCCACCAACCGGAGACGGGCTCCTCCACGATCGTTGATATCCTGCCGCAGAAATCTGTATTCACGCGGGGAACTTCCGGGAAAGAAGGCACAGACCAGGTCATTGCAGCCAACATCGATATCGTGTTTATTGTCACGGCAACCGGTCATGACCTCAACGCACGGAGGATCGAACGGTACCTCACAATCACCCATGCATCTGGTGCAAAACCGGTAATCGTGATTAATAAATCCGATCTTGCGGATGACCCTGCAGTGCTCACCGATGAAATTATCCCGGTCGCATCCGGTATTCCGGTTATTCCCGTGAGTGCCATCAGTGGTTATGGGATCACCCGGCTTGAACCGTTCCTTACACCCGGCACAACAATCGTGCTCATCGGTTCATCCGGTGTCGGCAAGTCCACGCTGATCAACCGGCTGCTGGACCGGCCTGTCCAGGAGACCTCCGTTATCCGCGACTATGACGGGAAAGGCCGGCATACAACAACCGTACGGCAGACTCTTCGTTATGAAGAGCGGGGCACTCATGATCGATAATCCAGGGCTCCGGGAGGTTGGCATTGGCACGGCATCAGCTGGCATTACCGAAACATTTCCGGATATTCTAAAACTTGCAGCCGGGTGCCGGTTCCCGGACTGCCAGCATAAGCAGGAGCCGGGATGTGCCGTGCTGGAAGCAGTGAGGAGCGGGACACTTTCTTCATCACGGCTGGAAAATTATCACCGGCTCGTGCGGGAACTTGCATTCGAGCAGGAGAAAGCCGAGATAGGGCTGGTACGGTCTGAACGAAAGCGGTGGAAAGGAATCACGAAACTCGCAAAGGAGATAAAAAAGGGGAGGCGGGATTGTTAAAGGAACTGACTATCTTTTATTTTTGATTATTATCACAGTCAACTGTTTAAAAAAAAATCCAGGGGTTTTTACCTATCCGTTTCTACCGGCACCACGTTTCCCGGGCAACCCGTGTATCCATAATTCTTCTCATTACATTGGCCACCAATTCGTAAAACAGCCCCATTAAGTAAGATATCGCCAAAGACTATTTATATAATGAGGTATTAAACCTCATTATCTCACCCGGATCAGGGTTTGAGGTGCTTTATGGGTATAAAATCGGAAAAGAAAAGATTGAGCGGGATAATGGTTTTCTCTATTATCTTGGTAAGGACGGATATGTCTGGGCAGCCCCGATGAAACACAACAAAACCGGCAAGAAGAAGAAAATCGGAACTGAGAAGATTGTAAGAGAGAAGGGCTTCATGTATTATCTTGGCAAAGACGGATTCGTCGGAAAAGCCAAAATGAAGAACGCATAATAATCCCCACTTTTTTTACCTCACTACATCCCGTGAACGGTTTTGGTAACGGTTTTGGTGAATCAAGATAATGTCATTACTTGCATATGTTAAAAAAAATTGGGTAGAAGAACTACATTTTCCGATGATTTCTTTTCAAAGACCTACAGTTCCCTTTGCCTTCTCCGACACCGCATCGGCGGTCGGCCCTACCAGGAGCCCCCAGAGTGCAAGGGTTGCCCAATCTCCCGGAGATGCCCCGAATGTCGGATTAGAGAGGTACAACTGTGAAAAACCAGCCATTGCAAGAATGATAACAGTTACCACAAACGAGCCCCACCCGTACAGCCACAACCTGAAACATGCCAATCCGGATGGTCCACTGGTATCAATTTCCAGTTTATCAAAGGTTCTTGTGGGTTTAGGGCCAGGACTTTCGGTCTGACCTTCATTAATTGCTGGCTTAAGGGCGCTAAGTTCGTCACTTAACTTATTTTGTATGCCAATGATATGATCAAGATCGACAGTTTGCAATTGTTTCCATAAGTCGTCGGTTTTCTTATTTTGATCACCACCCCCGCCACGGAGGATTTTTTCAATTTCCTGCAATGTAAGGAACGAGATATTCAGACTATCGTAGGTATTCGCCTCATCTTTCACGGCTTGCACTTCTGTCCCGGTCTTTATTGCAGTACATTTTTCCTGAAGTTTTTCCCTTAGTTCCTTTATTGCCGGGACTTCAGTCTGAGTAGTTCCTTCCGTTTTCCCCTTATTTACTATCTTCAGTTCAAGTTCATTCAGATTTACCATTAATTTTCCAAAAGAATCGTAGAAGCCTATCAGATTGGGCCTGTTGATATTCCAGTTGTCCCAGCTGGACTGCAGTTTGGTCAGCCAGGTATCAGCTTCAGTAGTCTCATTTAAATCGAGTTTTTCTCTGATTCTGACAATATCCCCGGTAATCTGGTTATAAAAGATGTTATGTTCCGTTTTTCCTGACCTGTCAAAGACAACCGGTTCCTCCAGTTTTTCGTCCCTAAAGACATTCCTTTCGATGATTTCAACCATTCTTGTGATTTCATCTCTTCTTTTGTAACGTTTTCCATAGCAGAAAAGCGAATAACTGACAAGGATGCCTGCGATAAGGACTACCAGGGGCAGGAACCACCCGGCTTTTATCGTTGCAGTCACCGGAATTATTACGGTCCCTTCATCGGAATAGGAGAACCAGAGTTCCCCTGTATAGCGGCCACCGGGAGCACCGGCAAGGTTGAAATTGACAGGGACTGCCTGAATACTCCCGTTTTTCATTGTTGACATGATATGCGAATAATAAATATCGTCCTGGTGGACAACACCCGCACCGGTTTCATCAATCATATCCTGTGGAATAAGCCTGAGGTTTGTTACATTCTCCACCGCTGTGACAATAACGGTTCTCGTCGCGACCGAGTCAGTGGTTGCCGTGAAGTTGATGGATTTCGGAGATACCGTCACCCCAGGTTCCGCAGAAACCGGAACGATAAGGAATAGTACAATAAGTCCGACGTAGAGCAATAATGGAATCAGGTTGCTTACATTTCCAATACGCATAACAGGTCCCCCAATCTGGTAATCATCTGCTCGACGGGGAAATATAAATTTTTTTTGGGGTTGATTTCCGGGTGTCGGAACCATAATCAGATTAGAATACACGTCATTCACAATTATAACGACCCGGTTACAGATATGAGAAAAAATCCCATCAGATACACATTCAAATCTGCCGGGGCTATTACCATCTGACGTAGTGATCTGTCAAGGGCGACCCCATCGTCACATCATAGTGTTGACCAGCTGACATTCGTTACATACATACGCCGGCACAGGTTCATTTCCACATAATCTGATAAGCATCGGGGCCCCACAGACGTGACAATGTATCTGTACTATCCTGTATTCGTTATCTGATCCCATGTACTATCGCCCTGGTAGTGTTCATGGCCTGGTATGGGTTATATTCTCCTGACGCACCGTTTCGGGCAAATTCTCACGTTGCACCATCAGGTACATTCAAGAGCTGGACGACGGATAGTCTGATCAGTGAAGACTTATGTGCTGGTGGTGGAAGAAAGACAAAACGGGGCCTGAAAGGAAACGAACTCAGCAGGAGACCGAAGAGGACGCAGAGGAGCGGGAGACTGAAGAACTCATTGCCCTCGATATCATCTGAATACATCCAATGGACGGGAACCACTGACACCCTTACTTCTGCACCATTTCATGCAGTTTTTCATGGAGCCGGACCATCGCAAGGGTATCAAGTCTGCAGTATTCCAACAGTTCCACTCTTTTCTGCTGCATTTCTTCTGCTGAATAGAGGCCCATAATCATCGATGCAAACGTGATCATCGCATTCCCGCCGTTGCTGATGGCCAGGCCGTCATAGGAGAGATCGGGAACCAGGGCCGGAAGGACCACTTTAATGGAGGTCCTTCCCCGGAACTTCGGGTGCTGTATACACCGTATACAAGGCTCCAGGTCAACAATCCGGTCCAGTAGTGAATTCAGGGGGCCCTGTAGATCGGGGAATAACCTGGATAGTCCGGTGATCATGGTCTTTTCATAACTGCTATAGGTGATAATCGATCCGTCACCATCCAGGTCATCGATTAATAGTCCGGCAAGTTCACGCCGGCAGTCACGTTGTGGATCTGCCAGGTAGTCCCGGTGCTCAATGATATTCCCGCAGCAGTCACAGAAATGGATTGAATACTGGGTCGGGAATGAGTCGTAGGGTGCGAGATCGGGGTAACAGGGTATGGCCAGCTGGGCGGTCTCGAAATCAAGGTAGTATGCAGGCCAGACCACCTTATCCAGCTTTTCTGCAAGATCCGGATCAACAGAGATTTCCCCGCATTGTACGCACCGGACTGTTTTCGCCTGGCCCGGTGTCAGCCGGAACCCTTGTGGGATATCATGGATCGAGATACACCCTGAGGACGTCAGTTCCAGAAAGGTCTTTTCACTGAGTCTTGGGATATTGAAAATATGCTCACGTACTTCCGATCCGGTGCAGGTGTCAAAATGATCACACTTTTTGCAATGCATCGTGAGCGCCGGGGCAGGTTCTTCCGGGGAATGAAGAGTGGTATCGACGCTGTCCCGGAACGGTTCAAATTGTCCTGCACAGTTCTGGACGTCGTCGGTGCAATCCACCGTTTCAAACAGTTGCGGTAGTGGCATCCCCAGCCGGTATTCCCTGCTGATGAGTTGTAACCGGATGCGGGCCGGAACAAAACCGGAATTCTTTGCAATCAATGTGGTATAGGCCATGTCTTCGATATAGTCCTGCTTCTGCTGCACGCCTGATTTTACTTCAACGAGGTCCCAGGAGTCCCCGTTCCGGATGAGGATATCTGCTTTTGCCACATAGTTCCCGGAAATGAAGGTCCCTTCAAAAATGACACTGATGAGAGGGTCTTCCATGAGTTCACGGGTCAGTGAGGCTGCGGTTTTATTATCGGACGCGTAAACAAAGACACCGTCGGGATGTAACTGGCGGGCTAATGTCCCGATCTTTTTTCCCTGCTCCATCCGGAATAACACATCAGGAGTGAGTTGTTCCCTGATTGTCCCCCGGTAGAGACGCCAGCCGAGTGTCGGGCATGTAAGGGTATTGAGGAACAGATGTTTGGACAGCCCGGGCATTGCATTGAGAATGGTGAGGTAAGAGGGATAAGGGTTATGGGGGATTACAGGGGAAGATTTCCTGAACAGGTGAGGATGAAGGCAGCAATGAATTGGATCCCGGGTTGCCGGACGGGTGGTCCGAACAGCGACGGGACCGGGCGACGTCTGGAACCGGAGGATTTCCTTCACCTTCACGGAACGGATGAATTCATGGGCATTCATGGTTGCCCTGATGGGGGGTTCTTTGTTTTAGCCTCTTCGCTGTTTTGAGTGGGTAACTACCCTGACCATACGATATCCATACATGAAATTAAAAGGCAATAAAACATTAGAATAGGAAAATAGCCTTAAAATTGGAACTACTGGTGGGCAATCGCGTCAACACACACCGGACCGCCGCCGGGGCGTCCTTCGGGGGCGGTGGAACTCTCATACTCGGGGTTTGGGGCGGAACCCTGTCAATGTACTTTTTTACACCCCAACATTACCCACACAGGTTAGCGACGATGGTTTTTTTTAACCGTTCGACAGAGTAACGGTATAGGCTTATTTTCCGCCCTCATTTCGCAGCATACCGCGTCCATCTGCCTGCACCAGTCTTTGGTACCAGCCGGGTCGGCCTCGGACCTGACCACATTATTCCTGTCAATCCCTGTCTTTCCGGCATCCTCAACCGCTTTCGGGTCCCCGGACAGGAACGAATCATTTATTCGATGGAGATGCTATTCCATTGATGGGTCCCCATGAGAAAAACTGCCGATCTGGTTATCGAGATGTTCGATGAAGCAAAAGGCGCCCGGCTTGTTGCGATGGCTGTCGGGTTTGCTGATGAAACGGAATTTGTATTCAATACCACACCCCACCCGCTTGAACAACTGAATGCCCTTATAAAAAAGGGAGGTTCTCCGATAGGTCTGCTCAGGTTTGAACGGCAGGGGACCGAACTGCAGGGGTCATATCGCCCGTTTGAGGAATACAGGGATGTGGCATGGGCAAACGAATATCTTGCCGGCCTGTTAAAGAATGCCGGAGAGATTATTGCGTTAAGCCAGCAGCAGCCGGCCTTTCCTGGCGCCTGATTGAGGACCGGGACAACAATTCCCGGGTCAGGTGAGGAGGAGTTCCGGCAGGCAGGAAACAATGCCGGACCGGACTACGGTACCCCCTGAATTATAGTGGCATTCCGGGGTCTTGTGATCGCTGTGCTGCCACCGTCATTTCTTAGTGCCTGAAAATTCCCAAAACATCTTTCGTTTTTGTTCCCTCCGGTAAGAACGCCCGGGATAGTCCATACCAACCAGGAGTATATCCCTGCAGATAGAACGACTGGCTTCCCGCCAGAATGGTTATACGTACCGGCACGTAATCTCTCCTCCATGCAAGCAGAACTACACCTCGTTGATGCCTTCACCCGCTCCGCGTTCAGTGGCAACACGGCGGGCGTCTGTATCCCGGATGGTCCGGCCGATGCGGCATGGATGCAGCAGGTGGCGGCGGAGCTGAAGCATTCCGAGACCGCGTTCCTCTTCCCTGAGGGGGCGAACTGGAACCTGCGGTGGTTCACTCCCGAAAAGGAAGTGGAATTGTGCGGTCATGCTACCCTCGCCGCTGCATCGGTGCTCTGGGAGACCGGTCGCGTTTCCCGGGGGAAACCTGTCACCTTTGAGACCCTCTCCGGGACACTGGTCATCCTGCAGGACGGGGACTGGATCAGCATGGACTTCCCGGCAGAGCCGGCTGTTGCATCCATGCCGGTGCCCGGTCTTGGCCAGGCACTCGGGGCTGAACCGTTGTATACCGGCCGGAACCGGTTCGATATCTTAGTAGAACTGCCACTCGCGGATGATGTCTGTGATCTCGACCCCGACATTAACGCCCTCTCAGCCATCCGGGCCCGGGGCATCATCGTCACGGCTGTTTCCGATCTCCCGGACATCGACTTCGTCTCCCGGTTCTTTGCGCCATCCGTTGGCGTGCCGGAAGACCCGGTGACCGGTTCGGCCCACTGCTGCCTTGCGCCGTACTGGGGGGAGAAATTAAAAAAGCGGGAGATGGTCGGGTTCCAGTGCTCGGCCCGGGGCGGGTCGGTCCGTATGAAACTGAAGGGAGACCGCGTCATACTCGAAGGCCACGCGGTCCATGTCTTATCAGGAAAACTCCTTGTATGAATTTTTTTACCTGCCACATTGTTGAATGATGTATACAAAAAAGATACAGGGTTGACCAGATAGTTACCTTTAATGCGACGCTCTGAACTCATCTAACCATGTTTTCAGGGCTTGCCTGTCACCATTCTGCATAGCGGTCTTTGGTACGGTGACATCAACACCCTGCTGCGTCAGGTATTCCTCAACCCAGGTCTGCAGGGCTGCCATATCACCATTCTGCATAGCGGTCTTTGGTACGGTGACATCAACACCCTGCTGCGTCAGGTATTCCTCAACCCAGGTCTGCAGGGCTGCCATATCACCATTCTGCATAGCGGTCTTTGGTACGGTGACATCAACACCCTGCTGCGTCAGGTATTCCTCGAACCAGGTCTGCAGGGCTGCCATGTCACCATTCTGCATAGCAGCCTTTGGTACGGTGACATCAATCCCTTGTTCCTCGAGGTGGGAGATGATTTTTCCCAGTGCCCATGACTTCAGGGCTGGCGTATCACCATTCTGCATAGCGGTCTTTGGTACGGTGACATCAATCCCTTGTTTCTCAAGGCAGGAGAAGATTTTTTCTGATGTCTGCCGATTGTTATTGCCGATCTGGTTCTGATAATTTGTGCCACGGTATGCTTTAGGCCAGGATTTCAAGGCGGTCTTGTCACCATTCCGGATGGCTTTGCCTGGTACTGAACCAGCAACCCCCTGCTGTTTCAGGTGGTCAATAGTCCCTCCCGGTGCCCCATTACTCTGCCAGGTGGCAATATCAATTTTGGAGGCGGTTCCAACGGAATGAGGGGTTATCACCGCTGCACCGGCAAATCCTACGACCAGTGCAACAACCACGCAGACTCCAAGAGCCCCGATACATATTCCCGATTTTTTCATATGGTACATCCTAAAATGTTCAAGGTGCGGATGCAATCTCTTGCACCCTCCTTGTAAAGAATGTTATACATACTCTAATAAATATGATGAATCTGACAAGACGTAACGATTGTAGTGTTAAGAGCGGGAGAACATTACAAACAACGCCACTCATGGGGCCGCCCTGTATCTGATCAATTATAGCGAACCCTGGGTTGCCGGACGGGTGATTCGGAAAGCGCCGGATTGGGCGACGTTTAGGAGACCGGAAGATTTCCTTCGCCGGTCGCGGAACGGATGGGGTCGTGGGCGTTCATGGTTGCCCTGCCCGGTGAGGGTCAGGAGATTCACCTGTGCGAAGACCCGGGGTTGTTTACATCCGGATGCTAAATTTTCCTGTAAATATTCCGGCGGTGTCCAACACGGACTACAAGAATCACAAGCTTTTGATAGAGGATATCGAGTATGACCCGGTACTCACCAACATGGAACGAATAAAGAGGTGAATCTGTTAATCTGTACACAGAATTGATCGGGTCGTCCTGGATTTGTTCAAGGGCAGAGATAATACGGGCCGTAACATTCTTCGGGAAATTTTTCAAATCCTTCAATGCCCGCGGGGATATAATAATCTCGTATGGCATTTCAGGGTAACCCTAATTCTTTTTTGGCGTCTTTCAGCGTGTAATATTTGCCATCCCTTATTTCTTCCAGGGATTGTGTTATTGCAAGGCGGTCTTCTTCTGTCAGTGGTTCCGGATCTGTCATCCGATCGAGCAACCGGCCAATTACCGTGTCATAGGATTCTTTTGGATGACTTTTGAGTCTGTTCAACCGTTCCCTGTTTTCAGGGCTGATCCGTAAACATGGTGTAGACGAGGGCATACATTAGTATACACATGTAGGCATATGAGCCCTTCGATAGCGTACCAGGTAATCATGAGGCCCCCATTGAGCCTGGGACGCCAATCGGGTGATTCGAAAAGCGCCTGATTGGGCGACGTTTAGGGCAGGAAGATTTCCTTCGCCGGTCGCGGAACGGATGGGGCCGTGGGCGTTCATGGTTGCGTTGATTGGCGGAGGCCGGGAGATTCCGTCCTGGTGAGGAATCCGGGTTGGAACAATGGAAATGATCTCGTTACCGGTGATGAAGAAAGGAACCACGCAGTGGTTCTCTCCGGCAATGGCCCGCTGGTGACCGGTCCTCCGGGCATGTTTTCAATACGGGCAGTCCCCGTTGCAGAACTCTAACGCAAAAGTTTTTTTTAGAAAATTCCGTCTCGGTCTGGAACTTACTGGTATCGCTATTGGTTCGTTCACACCTATGTCTCATGTATCAATCTCCTGGCTCCAGAAGGTATCAATCATGCTGAATCTTGTATTGTTCAGGGCTCATAACGGGAACTTCCGGACAGATACTCTTATCATTCCCTTACCGCTACCTCATGGTACGTGACAATAATGGTTCGAAAACAGAATTTGCTGGTCTGCTCACTACTGATAGCAGCCATATTCAGCCTGGTTTTCATCCCGGTTCATGCCCAGGCCGCGGTTCCTTCAACCAGTCCGGGTGAGGCCACGATGGTACTGATGCAGATGTCCGAAAAGGAATATGCCCACCATCTCAAATGGTACGAAAAGTCCCCGAAGGTGGTCTCGAAAGACAAGTATTTCATGACTTCACTCGACCTTACCCCTTATATTCCGTACGACCCGGTGGAGAGGGACCAGGGGAATGCCTCGAACTGCTGGGTATGGGCAGGAACCGCAGCAATGGAGCTCGACCACAGCAGAAACGATGATGTGATGGAGCGGTTGTCGGTCCAGTATTTCGACTCCCTGTATAACGGGGGTAAAGGGGACAAATGGGCAGGCAACGGGGGAACACCAGAACAGTTTGTCGCGTTTTACAACGCGAAGAAAAGTGCTGTACCCTGGTCAAATAACAATGCAGCATACGAGGACTACCGGCTGATATGCGTCCAGAAAGAGAAATCCTGGTCACTTATTGACAATTCACCGGTAAGCAAAACGCCGTTTTACAAAATAGAGGCAATCGAGACCTTCCGGATATCCACTGCCAACGTCTCCCAGAAGGACGCCATTAAAAATATCAAGTCTGCTCTCCTGCACGGTGGAGCCGTTATCTTCTGGCTCCAGATGCCGAAGGTTTCGGAAAAGGACTTCACGGACTTCTGGCAGTACAAGCCGGAGGATGCCGTTTTTGACCTGGACCCATATAACGGGCAGACGGTCGGTTCATACGATGATATGTTTTCACACCAGGTCCTCTGTGTCGGATATGACGATGTCACCGATTCCTGGCTTATGCTGAACAGCTGGCCAACAACAGCAAATGGTGCGACGTTCCACCCGGATAATGTTTTCCGGGTGAAAATGCACGCCAACTATAGTGCCATGCTGAAAGTATCGACCGGCGCCGATTGCGAGGGATGTGACCCGTATGATTATCAGCCGGTCATGGAATGGGACTACATGAAAACCGTGTTTGGCAGCAAGGAAGCATACTACTCGGTTGGGGATTCAGCAGGCTATTTCGAGGCAGGAAAATGGATGATCGACCTCAACAAGGATGGCAGGCTGGACGAAAAGAACGACCTGATAGTTAGGAAATTCGGCCAGGCAGGGGATATCCCGGTCCCGGGAACATGGGTACGGGGATCGGGAACGGTTCCTGCCGTATTCAGGAACGGTAACTGGTTTATTGACAGCAATGGCAACGGAAAAATCGACCGTGACGCGGACCTGGTGTTCACGGGACTGGGAGACGGGAAGGGAGATGTGCCGGTTGTCGGAGACTGGAACGGGGACGGTCTTGACGAGGCGGGGTTCTACCGGAACGGCGAGTGGTTCCTTGATTCCAACCGGGACGGGAAATTTGACCGGCGAAACGATACCTATTACGCTCATTTCGGGGGCAGGAGGGGAGATATTCCGTCTGCCGGCCGGTGGTATGCAGGGGAGGACCGGGACTCCCCGTGGATTTACCAGGCGGATGGTACCTGGCTGATCGATACCGACATGGACGGGGTGTACAACCGGGATACCGATGTGACGCTCACGGGGTTCGGGAATTCAAGGCAGATACCGGTACCCGGGGACTGGAGAGGGACCGGATCGGATTACCCGGCCCTGTATACCAGGGGGGACTGGCAGCTTGATACCGAACCACCCTACGGGACGTACTCTGATATTGACGAGGAGATTTCCGGGTTTGGGTCAAAAGACAGCATCCCGGTTGCCTGGCATTCACTGCCGCAACGATGAGGAATTCCAGGGTCCTTTCTTTTTTTTATCCTGGAACCGGAAGGTATGTGGCAACCGTGTTGAACTACCCCCCGCGGGGGTTACATTCTATCCTCCCTGTGTATCCAATAAATTACGCCGTTTCCAAACCAGGCCAATCAGGTGATTCGATAAGCGCCGGATTGGGCGACGTTTAGGACAGGAAGATTTCCTTCGCCTCGCGGAACGGATGGGGTCGTGGGCGTTAACCCAAAAATCACCACTTCATCACGGCTGATAGTATCTACCAGGTAGGACTGGTTGAATGTTCTGTTGAGAAGATCGATCTTCCGGTTTACTGCAATGTTGACCTCATCCTCTGTCCGGATCAACTGCAGGAGGCTCTTTCCGTTGCTCAAACCTGACAATACTATCTATATCGCTCTCCGGCCGTTCCTCTCCCCGGGCAAATGGACCAAATATTGAGATTGTTACCGCTCCGTGCCTTGTGAGGACAGAAAATAAGGATCTGTACTAAATTAGCCAATGTGCTAATCCACGGATTATTTCCCACTGTTTTAAAAAAGAGCGTGATTTGGGGTTTAATTACGGAACACCAACGCAACAACCCGGGAACGTTGAGGTTGTGGGGGGATAGCTACAACTCTCATCTAGTCCCGTCACGAAGGGTATATTCCGGTTATTAGACAACGTAGTAAAAGGAGTGTGTTGCATTGGACATCCCACGTATCTTCACCATTACCGAATGTGCTCACCGCATCCATAACCCGTTCACACCAGAAAATCTCGCCACTCTCGGCGCAGCGTTGCGCCTGGAACCGGGGACTCGTGTGCTCGACCTCGGCAGCGGTTCGGGCGAGATGCTGTGCACCTGGGCACGCGATTACGGAATCATCGGCGTCGGCATCGACATGAGCCGGTTGTTCACCGGGCAGGCGGAACTCCGCGCTGAAGAACTCGGAGTCGCCGATCGTGTCGGGTTCATCCACGGCGACGCTGCCGGCTACGTCTCCGACGAAAAGGTCGGTGTGGCAGCCTGTCTCGGTGCCACGTGGATCGGTGGGGGAGTCGCCGGCACCATCAGGCTTCTGGCGAAGAGTCTCCGCTCCGATGGAATCATCCTCATCGGCGAGCCCTACTGGCGGCAGTTACCACCGACGGAAGACGTTGCCAGGGGATGCTCTGCCAATTCTGTCTCCGACTTTCTCATGCTCCCGGAACTTCTCGCGTCTTTCGGCGACCTCGACTACGACGTTGTGGAAATGGTCCTGGCTGACCAGGAAGGCTGGGACAGGTACGAAGCGGCCAAGTGGCTCACCATGCGCCGGTGGCTCGAAGCGAATCCCGACGACGACTTCGCGAAAGAGGTCCGGGCCAACCTGACGTTGGAACCAAAACGCTACGCCGCGTACACGCGTGAATACCTTGGATGGGGTGTGTTCGCGCTGATGGCCCGGTGATGTGAGGCAGCCGGGATATTCGGCGGATTGTCACCGGCCGGGTCGGCTGAGTTACACCTGGTGGCTCGTCGAAGTGCGAGTTGGGGTGTAATTGCGGAACACCAACACAACAACTCGAACCGTTGAGGCTGAGGGGGGATCTATACAACTCTAATCTGGTACAGCCCCCGGATGAGTAGGAAAAAGGCCTTCTTTCAGGTGGTTCATGGAGTTGTTCATACCAGCCTGCAGGTTAAAAAGAACAGTGAACAGAGTGAACCACATTGCAGGCGAAGTTCAGACAGGGTTAATCCCCGTAGTTATTTCTTTTTTCTCCGTACAGGCTTATAATCTGCCCTTATAGTACAACATACCGCGTTCATCTGCCTGCAGCACGACCGCTTCCGGGTATTACGATGACATGGCAAAGCTCGCTGCCGATGCCGATGTCGTGGAAGCGGCACAACCGCAGGGGATCTATGTCACCCTGAACGAGCCGTCCCCGGCCCTGCTCTCACGGAGGGCGAACCGGATCAAGATGCGGCTCGGGAAAAAGGACACGACAACGGCTGATGTGGATATTATCCGCCGCCGGTGGTTCCCGGTCGACATCGATGCCGTCCGGCCATCCGGGGTCTCTTCGAACGATGCAGAACATGAGGCTGCACTCGCAAAGGCCGGAGCCATAGCCGCATTTCTTTCGGATAATGGCTGGCCGGAGCCGGTCACCGGTGATTCCGGGAACGGGGCACACCTGCTCTACCGGGTTGACCTGCCGAACACGCCGGAGAGCACCGACCTCGTCAAGAAAGGACTCGAAGCCCTTGCCTTCCGGTTCGATGACGAAGAGAGCCGGATCGATACCGCGAACCACAACGCCTCCCGGATCTGGAAACTCTACGGGACCGTCTCACGGAAGGGTGACAGCACCAAAGACCGGCCCCACCGGAGGTCACGGATGTCTGCTATACCAGACAATTGTGAAATCGTCAGCAAGGACCGGATTTTGCAATTGTCCGATACCATGCCGGGCGCTCCACAGGAAACAAAGGGGTATAAAAGCATTTTGAAATTGCCTGATTGGCTTACCGGTCACGGGATCGAAATCATTTCACAAAAGCCCTACCAGGGAGGGATATTGTATAATCTTGCCTGCTGTCCCTTCTCAGACGGACACCGGGACGGGGCGTTTGCCATCCAGTTCCCGAACGGTGCAATCCACGCCGGATGCCATCACCATTCCTGTGGCGGGGGCGTCCAGCGGTGGCCGGAGCTGCGGGAACTGTTCGAACCAAAGGCTGCCAGGAAGAGCACGGTCCATTACCGGCCACCACCGGGAGGTCCGCCGGTCCCGTCAGGATATACGATTCATGAACCGGGGGCCCGGTATCCTTTGCCAGCAGGGAATGGCCCACCGTTCCCGGAAGAAGCCGGTGACCGGTTTTCGCAACAGTTCCCGGACGGTGATCGGGGTCCGGCTCATGGAGAATACCGGGAGTTCCCGCCAAATGGACAGGGTTCACACTCGCCAGCGAAGTCAACCGGTCTCAGGGTCCCGCCCGGGTAATCCATGATCGATCGCCGTCCCTCTGCCAGACCAGGGGCCACGGTTCGCCACCGGTACCAGGCACGACACTTGCCCATGACCGGTCCCGTTCACTCCCGGCGAGCAGGGATAATCAGCCCTCATCCAAATCAAAGCCCGGTACCCGTCCTTCACCACAGGCACCAGCCCCTCCACCGGCGATCGCAATGAAAGATATCCCGCACTACGCGGAAGCAATGTCAGTGCTCGGACACGGGGACCCGTTGCGGGCGATGCTCAACACCTTTGCCCTTGACCATGTCGGGGACGAAGTCCCGGCCGAATGCCTGATTGTCAGCCTCGCCTCCCGGTCGGTGGAGAACACGAACGGCCTCCACGTCTCGGTCAGCGGCGAGAGCGGGAAGGGAAAGAGCGACACCTTCAACAAGATCCTCATGCAGGTCCCCGAACGGTTCAGGCTCGAAGGGGCGATGTCCAACAAGGCCCTCTTCTACATCGACGACTTACAACCCGGGACCGCAATTGTCTTCGACGACAAGAGCCTCTCCGAAGAGATGCAGGAGATCCTCAAGGGGGCCACCTCCTCGTTCCGGAAACCCATCAAGTACCGGACCGTCAGCCAGGACCGGAAGGCCCAGGTCTGCACCATCCCGGAGCGGTGCATCTGGTGGGTGGCGAAAGTCGAAGGGTCCGGCGACGACCAGGTCTTCAACCGGATGCTCACCTGCTGGATCGACGACTCCCCGGAACAGGACGCAGCAGTCCTCGACGACATGGCAAAGAAGGAAGGGGAAGTACCCGAGACGACTGCAATGCCACACGGCCCGAGGTCCTCACCTGCCAGGCGATGTGGGAGATCATCGGCCGGGAACGGTATCCACGTCGTGATCCCCTATGCAGACCGGGTGAGTTCCAGACCAAGGCCAACCGCAGGAACCCGGAGATGTTCTACTCGCTCATCAAGGCCCATGCCATGCTCTTCTTCATGCAGCGGGAACGGTGCACGATCGAAACGGTGGCGGGTCGTATACTGTCGCCACCCTCGATGATTTCTACGCAGCTGCCCGGCTCTTTACGGGCAGTTAAACGGGACCGGTGGCGGACAGGAGACGAAGCTGACCCGGTGCGAGTCGGAGATGCTCACTTGGCAGTGAACCAGAGCAAGGATGTGAAGTTTACCATCCAGCAGCTCCAGGAGAAACGAACCGCTCGTACAATGCCATCTATTCAACCCTTCACGGCAACCGGAGCCGGGGACAGACGTACTCCGGTCTCCTCGACAAGTGCCCGGCCGATCAGCTTCACCGACCGGACCGTCGTCATGGACGAAGAGAGATCGGCCGGAGTGTCAGGAGAAGGACCCATGCCTACCAGTTCAACCATGAAATGTACCTCCTCTGGTCGTCCGGCGGACAGGTCTGGCTCCGGGGGAACTGACAGGGATGACCGGACGGGACCTTCCGGAACAACGGAGCATAACGGAAGGATAACGGAAACTGCCCGGGTAAAAAATTCGCACGAAACAACCACGGAAACAGGAATCCTGACCTGTACTAATAAAAAATATAATAATAGTACTACTAATTACGGAAATCACAAACACAGAGCAGCCCCGACAGGTGCATGTGGTGCCGCCCCTTCTTCTTCCTGTGAGATCAGAATTTCCGGAAGTGAGATTTCAGGTCCTTCATGTTGCCACCCGATTCCCGGACCCGCACCGGAAATTGCCCACAACCCCCTTGATACCGGCCCACCGGAGCCCCCGGATGTTCCGTGTTTCCGGGTGAAAAACTACAAAGTCCTCGAAAAGCCGGAGTACCCGTAGTCACTGCCACCTCTGTAACCGGAAAGGGGTACACTTCATCGAGAAGGTGACCGGAAAAAGAAAGGCCCGGGAGAACCGGAATGCACGCCGGATCTGCAAACCCTGCTACCAGGCCGCCGTCCGGAACGAACAGGCAATGGTCCCGCTCCTGCCGGGGATCATGAACGCCGGACGGATGCAGCCGACGACGAAGCAGACCGGGAAGTGTTCCCTCTGTCACCTCGAGGTGGCAACGTGGACCGACCCGGGGTCACCGGCCAGGCTCTGCGACTACTGCCACGACCGGGCGGTCCGCGAGGAGACCGCACGGACCCGGGCTACCGGAGAGGGGTCGTCATGAACCAGGTCCGGCTGCCAGGACAACGCTCCGGAAAGACCGGTCATCGGTCCCGGGTACGCCCGGACAGGACACGAAAACGGTGGTCACCCGGACCGGGCCCTCTGCCCGGAGTATCCGGTTGCCCGGGGAGCGCCGGATGCTGACCAGGAAGGAGGTCGCAGAGCGGACGATTGCCTACGCAGACCAGCGGGACCACGTCGTACGGGACGACGTGCTGCACGATATCCTGGTGAAAAAGGGGATGCCGATGCGACGGTCCCTCCGGAGAGAGCGGCGGAGTTCCGGCTCGTCCGGCAGACGATCACCTTCACGATGAACCACCGTCCCGGGTGGGAGTCCGTCGGCAGCAGGACCTCGCCACGGTGGGAGCGGGTACCATGACGACCATCCGGGTATCAATCCGGACCGCCCTCGACATGGCATTGCACCCCTACCCCGGCCTGCCGAAGTGGAAGGCCTGGCGGTTACGGCACCCGGAAAGGGACAAAGAGCAAAGAAGGGCTTATTATGAGCGGAATAAGGCTAAAATCGCTGAAAAAGCCCGCGATCGGTATATGCAGGAAAAGAACCGGAAACTGACCTTAACCAGGGCACAGAGACTGGCGAAGTCCAAAGGGGTGGACTGATGGGTGGATTCCAGGCCCTCCTTGCACGTTTCGTTTCGCTAATCCGGGCTAAAATCGGCTATTTTGTAAAAGAAAGGGCGAGAACGGGTAAGATTGATGAAATTGCCCAAAAACCGGCTGAAGGGGATTACCCTAGTCTCCCCGGCTGGACGACGGAAACAATTCCTGGCCCGTCGTTTGAGAAGGCAGGCCGGATCGCGATGTGTACCGAAGGGCTTGCTATCTATTCAGACCTTGACAACCGGGAATTTGTCCTCAACAACGGGGACATTGACCCGGTCCTCGACGGGGATACCCGGGATGTGATGTGCAGTCTCCGGTCTGTGGGGAAAGCACGGTTATCGACATCGGGAAAAGCACTGAATATTGCAATTTCCCCGTATTATTACACGGTACCGTTGCGATCGGTCCTCGCTGTGTTAGACGGCAGGAACCGGAAAGGGGCGTTATGGGTGGGGACGTAAGAAAGGACATTCATCTCAATTTCCCGGGTAGTTCGAGATGTAATTATGTAGGTACAAGATTTTATTACCTATAGGTGCATAGTAGTATTACTATGCAGGCGGCGACCTCGATCTATATCCGGGAAGATCTCAAGGACCAGCTGAACTCCCTGAAACGACACCCGAAGGAGTCCTACAACGATGTTATTGAACGCCTGGTAACCCTTGCCGTCGATGAGGAGCCACTTGGTGAAGAGGCAATCAAAGGTCTTGAAGAAGCTCTCCTGGAGATCCGGCGGGGGCAGCTGATCCCTGAAGCGGAGATCATGAGGAAATACGGGGTTGAATGAGCCCGTATACCATACAATATACCCCTCGTGCCGATCGTGATCTTGAAAAACTTCCCCGGGAAACAGCTGAAAAGGTTATCAGGGCTATCCACGAGCTACGGGAAGACCCCTACCACTCCATCAAGAAAATCAAGGCCTCGAATCCCAGCCATCCGATATACTCTTTTCGGGCACAACGGGATATCAGGGTCCTGTTGTCGATTCATAACGAAGTTTTGATCATCCATATTCTCGAAGTCGAACACCGGAAACATTCGTACCGGGACTTCTGACGGGTAATGCACGGGCATCATCCATTCTCAGGGCCATTTACCATTTCCCCGTATTATTACACGGTACCGTTGCGATCGGTCCTCGCTGTGTTGGACGGCAGGAACCGGAAAGGGGCGTTATGGGTGGGGAAGTGATTGTGAGAAGATCCATGTACCGAAATTACGTATCCTATCCGGGCGACTACCACGTTCTGCGATATCCGGGAATTATCCACTTGTTAGTATCAGGGAAATCTCTTGTCTCAAATGGGGAAGATCTTGTTGTGTGGTGTTCCAGACTTCATCCAGGTCGATACCGAAATACTGGTGAACAAGAAGATGCCGCATTGCAATGATATCCTTCCATGGAATAGTCTGATGCTGTTTCTGGAACTCAGGCGAGGTCCCATTTGCAGCTTCCCCTATGACCTGAATATGGTAGAGGACCCAGACCTGGAGAAGATCAGATTGGATAAATTCCTCTTTTGTGGGAGGGATTTTCTCCAAAACACGGTGGATTGCTTCATTAATATCCAGGAGCCTGTCCCGATCGGTTCTCATAAGGGTACTGCTTCCTGCAGTACCGAATGGCGGATCTGCTCTTTTAGTCCATGAACCGATGCAACATCCACGTCACAGCCGAGAAGTTCACTCAGTTCACGCTCGAATGACGCATGAGTAAGAAGCGTTGTGCCGGATGGGAACTCGACAAGAAAATCAATATCACTTCCCTCCCGGGATTCATGCCGGGCAACAGAGCCGAAGATACGGATATCTTCAATCCCGAACCTGGCTGCAAGTACAAGGATATCCTTCCGCTTCGCCCTGATCAGTTCATAGAGATCCATTGACCGGTTCCTTTACAGATAGGTACATCCTTTGGATTATTAATGCATTGACCCGGGAAACTGGTAATCATCCCTCTGCTCCCCTGAACCATGGGGTCTGCATCAGGAAACGCATTGCCGGATAGTACAACCAGGATTATTAAAATCGTGGCTGAAAATAGCCGTATTAGTAAATGACCCCCTTGCGACCGGTCCTGGTCGTGCGGGTCCTCTGTCCGGGGTTTTCGCCATCCTGACACTACCGGATGAAATAAACCGGGTACTCATTTCTCCTGGTGGTTACCCGTTCTCGTATACGGGAGGGAATACCGGTAGCTCACGATAAAGCCCATCACCAGTGCGATGGCCATCGCAGGGATGAGGGTATCCACAAAAACGATGGCGATAATCAGGGCAATGGCAATAGGGCTCCGGAGAAGTGCGACACTGGTACCGGCAATGACGCAGACGAGGCAGACCGAGAGAGGAATAAAGGGAAAGAGCCGGAATACCAGGATCCCGACCGTACCCCCGATAAAGAAGCTCGGGAAGATGTATCCCCCCGCAAACCCGGTGGAAAAGGAGAAGGTCACGAGGACGACCTTTACCACGACAAGGGCGAAGAGCAGGAGGAGGCTCACCTCGAGGTAGTTATTAATGAGGACCTGGGGATTGCTCGTTCCCCATGAAGAGGGTGAGAGGGAGAAGCATCCCGGCAATCCCTAACCCGAGACCGCCAATCAGGCCGAGGAGCACCGGCCGGTGCTCAAGCGGTTCGAATATTCCCCGCATTTTCTTATACATAAGGATAAAAAATATCCCGCATGCCCCGCCGAGCACGCCAAGACCGACCGCATAGAGCAGATCGATGTTCCGGAACTCCGGGTAGGCTGGCAACGTAAACACGCTGCCGAGGAATGTGCCTGAAAGCAGGAAATAGGCCGCAAATCCTGCCGTGGCCGCAACAATGGACGGGAGGACCGCTTTCCAGGTCATGACACCTTTCTCGAGGGTAGTCTCGATGAAAATGAGGGGGCCGGCGAACGGTGAGGTCAGGAATGCACCAAAGAACCCACTGATGGCGGAGAGCGACGAGAGGGTGACAACCGGGGGGGGCATCCGGGCTTTCTCGGCAATCGTGGTACCTACCGAACCGGTAGAGACGGTAAGTGGCCCCTCCGGCCCGAGGGGCGCTCCGCAGACAAGGGAGACCAGTCCCCTGATAAAGAGTTCAATCCCCCGTTTCAGGTCAAACCTGCCTTTTTCGGTAAACTCGATAAGGTCCTCTGCCATGATGGCGATCTCACTGTTACAATAATGCCGTATCAGCCCGACACCAAGCCCCCCGAGGATACAGATTACCAGGATCAATGGATTGAAGACCGGGGACAGGGGATCACACAGGAATCCCGTCCCACAGGAACCCGGTGATTACATCCTGCAGGAAGAAGAAGGCGATCATCAGGAAGGCGCCGATCACCCCGACAATGGAGACAAATAAAAGCAGGAAATAGAATTTTCTGGTGTTTAACGAGTCCATTTCTTTATCGATCTCTGTACTGCTGACACGTTCGGGCATCGCTGTCTCCTTTACAGAGTGAAAAACCGGGGAGTATTAAATGCCATCGCATTTACTTTGCGCCTTGTGCACGGGGGGAGACCTGGGAGGAGTGTTCATGTTTTGATGGCCGGGGGGGTTTTGCGGTGCCATGACAGGCAGGAACCGGAACGGGGGCGTTGTCCGGTGGGAAGGTTACGGCAGAAACAGGAAAAGAGTAATACCTGCAACAACACCAGTCCTGTAAGAGACAGGGCATAATGGTAATTTCAGAACCCATCAGCAAGGCAAATTTAGAACGTATTACGAGCGGCATCTTTGCATTCACCATGACGCTGCTCGCACGCGACATCGTGACAGCGAACCAGTATGCGAACGCATCGTTCATAACCGTCGACCAGTTTTTTAACCATACCATCTCATCAGTCATTGATTTTATTGGCGTATTCATCCTGCTTGCGATGTTCTGGATGCTTTTTTTCCAGATGTTCCGCCGTATGACAACCTATGATTACCACTTTCTCCATGTCTTTATGCTCGCCCTGATGGCCATTGTATTAATCCCATTTTCCTCTTCATTCAGCAATTTAAGTGAGAATATAACATTTGCGGACCTTTTTTTCCAGGTCAATTATTTTGTGCTGGGGTTAATTCTCGTTTATTTGTGGCACTATGCGAGATCGAAACCTGCGTTGCTTGACGACGGGCTCACCAGAACAGACGCGGCATTCCTCTCCTATAAGCTATTGGTCCCTCCTTCCGTGGCACTGGTCGGGATCATACTGGCATTGACCGGCTTCAAATACCTGGATCTCCTGTATTTCGTACCGTTTATTATTTTAGGCCTTTTTTTCAGGAGTCCTCCTGCTGAGCCAGCCAGTTGAACCAACATATATGTGAGAGACGGTTCAGCATGATCAGGAACCGCCTGCAACGGTGACACCATCGCTGCCCCGTGAATATGCCCGGGTTGTTCACCGGGGGGCCGTACCTGTTCCCGCACTATTGAGACGACCGGTCGTCCGGTTTTTATTTTGATTTCCCCGTAGTACTACACGGTACCGTTGGAACCGGTGCTGGCCGTGATTGACGGGGAGCATGAAGGGGCGTTATGGGTGGGAAACGCTGGATTGAAGGGGAGTAACAATAAATGCCGAATAACGCAGTATGTGTGGGAGGATGAAAAAAATGGAAAAGAATGAAAGTTCTACCGGTAATCCGCAGGGATTAACATCGCTCATTGTTGTTTTCTCCTACCATCATAATAATACGGAGAAGATCGCAAAAGCCTGTGCCGAGGTGCTTGGTGCAACGGTAAGGACCCCGCAGCAGGTTACACCCGAAGAGATACAAGGGTACGACCTGGTAGGCTTTGGCTCGGGGATCTACAGCGCTACATTCGATAGATCCGTCCTCGACCTTGCCGACAGGCTGCCACAGGCGGGTACGACGAAAACCTTCCTCTTCTCGACCTACGGGGCCCCGGCCTTCATTGCGAACAGGGAATTCGTGGAAAAAAACCACAAGCAGATCCGTGAAAAACTGCAGGCGAAAGGGTACGAGGTTCTCGGTGAATTCGGGTGTGCGGGGTGGAACACGAACAGTTTCCTGGACTATTTCGGAGGCCTCAATAAAGGCAGGCCAAATGCCGAAGACCTGAAGAATGCAGGAACGTTTGCCCGGCAGATGATGGAGAACGCCGAAGGAAAAAAGTCATAGCGATGGACCGGTGTAACAACACCAGGCAAACCCTGGGAAATTAAAAAAATGACAACCCATCTGTTTTATGATTGTCGGCCACTCCACAATTCCTACCCGTCAATGGTGTATTATTTTAAAAAAGGTAGTTCCCGGGTGCCTTGACGGATGGCTATCTCCCTTCCAACTCAGTCACTATCATCAGTAGTGAGACAAAAGAGCTATGGATTCACGAATTATCAGGTTCCTGCTCCCCGGCTCAGGTGTAATTCTATCCATCACGGGACTATACCCAGGCGCATTCAGGTACATCTTTGCAGGGCTGGTATTTTTATTCTTCAAAGGTTAGAACCTCATTCATAACAGGTCCCCGGGGTATAGTGACCGGTAGGGAGTGCAATAATGTTATACGAAGTGCAACGGAACAGGATTAATGACGCAGCCGATGCAACAGCGGAGGCGTTCATCGGTGCCTGCTGCCCTATCGGGAGTTTTATGTTCCAGAACGAGCCGGAACATCTCGTTCTGAAGAGGAGGTTCTACCGTTCCCTGGTGACCTCCTGCCCCCCGAAGGCGGTAATCCACGGGTCATCCCCAAATCTTGAGGCGGTCAGCATCTGGTTTCCGCCAGGTACAGACCATTCAGAGGACGTGGACCCTGAACCCTTCACTGCAGAGGATTTCACGGACCCAGGGACGATGGACAGGATGCAGGCAGTGAACGATGTTATCGATGCCCTAACCGGGCACCTCGGCGAGGACCCGCAGTGGTACCTCCACCTGGTGGCAGTCCGTCCCGGGTTCGCTGACCGTGGATATGCCTCGCTCCTTGTCAGACCCATGATTACCCTGACTGCCAGCGAAGGGATCCCCTGCACCCTGATCACCCAGACGATGGAGAATGTCCACAAGTACGAGCACTGGGGTTTCAACGTGGTGAAGGAGATGCCCGTGCCCGGTTCGAAGGAAAAGTTCTGTTCGATGCAAAAGGACTAAATCCGGCAGGCATGCATTTTTTTGCATTTTTCGACGCAGTCTGGTGTCCGGCCTGTGTTGGGTGAGGGAATGATGCACAAGACAGATCATCACATTCCCTCGCACACGCCATGAGTCCATACCATTACCTACCACACAACGAGGTATGAATTCCGAAGGCCCGGTTGCACGCTGCCCATGCTGTAAACAACCAGGCCTCTACCGTTCTCAGCATTCCCTGGAGTTGTGTGTTGTGGATTCCCTGTCAGTGGAGGAAGAGAAATCAAAACCGGTAACCCCGGTTTTAAATCAAAATTTGCAACACCGGGGAAATGGTATATACTCCCCTGCTCCATGCTGGTTATCTCTGGTAAATAAAATATTTTCTAACAAATCAATAACATCATTCCAGGGAATGGAGAAAACGAAATAATGACTGAAAATTTAAAAGTAGAGGCCAACAAAGCCGTCGATGACGCCCGTGTGGCTGCACATGCCGCATATGATGATGCAAATGTAGCGACCCATAACGCCCTCAAAGATGCAGAGAATATATCAGATGATGTAAAAATCAGCGTTCATAAAACCGTATCTGATGCGAAAATTGCGGTACACGAAGCCGGCTCAGAATTAAAGAAGAGATAATCGTGGGAGGTGAAAGAATATGGATTTAATCTGGCTGGCCGTCGTATTCCTCATACTGGCATTAGTGTTCTACATTTTTGGTGCAAGAGGGATCGCCGGGTTCACAATGGAAATAGCGAAGATCCTTGTAATTATCTTCATTATCATCGCGGTCATAACCTTCCTCTTTGGCCGCTTCTGAATCTTTTTACAAAGATTCATTGCCTCCTGCATTTTTAAAAACAACGTATAAAAAAACAAGAGGAATTTCCCCCCGCAACCGGGGGAACTGGAAGTCCTTCCTGTTTTTTGATCTCAGAGTAACCTTGCCCCTGACTGGTAGGTCATGGTCTTGGTAAACGAATTTATATACCCGTTTGCTGTGGATTTATCTTCGCCCGAGAGATCTGACGCCTTTGTCAGGCTGCTGCCACTTCCACCCTGCAGATGCAGTTTCATGTACGCTGCGACAAGCCCGTAACCCGGAATAGTCCCGCTTGCGGTATTAACCCCGTGAGCATTGATGCTGTAGGCTAATGCCACCGGTACGTCCTGGGTTGCCATGACTGTCCGGCTGGATGCCTGGGTTGAGAGCGAGATAATGTTACTGTCAACGTGGCTCCCGGCCTGCGCAATGTTACAGTATGCAGGAAGTGTGCTGGTACTGGACGGTCCGAACGGACAGAGGAACTGGCCCGCAGCTGATGTCGGCATGCCTACCGTACTAATAAGCAGGCTCTCATCAGAGACCATGTTTCCGCCATTAAGCCCCTCAAAGGTTATCTGTCGGTTTGATTCGACATTACTCTGTGAAACGACCTTGTTCCCGGTATCGAGACTGAAGTCCTTTACATACACGGTGTGCCCGTTCATCGCATTGGTGTTTTCAGAGTACACGGTGGTCTGGACTACTTCCCCGCCGGATAACGGGGGGTTGTCCTGCATTGATCCGCTGCTGGAAGTCCATGCAAGATCAACCACGTTACTCGCAGACCCGACGACATCGATATATGTCGTCGTGGTAATACCCTGGATTTCAGGTGTCTGGTTCACGCCATCTGCTGATACGCTGATGCTGATCGTTACGAGCACCAGGAATACAGATAGAATCCAAATTACTCCTTTTCCGATTTCCATTAACGCCTCCTGTTTGTTGCTGATCAGCCTGGTACGCTTTGAATGGTGGGATTAATAGGTTTCTTGTCGTGACATAGTTTTTACTCTTGGATTTCATCCCGGATAAGGAAAATTCCAAGTTTCGTGAACTATAATTCATGTACGAAACTACCCTATGTTGAAAAAATCCAGGTCCCGCTAATTAATTTCATTATTGCTACTACACGCCATCATTTGAATGGAGTTGAGCCGAAGAGCTCAACACTTCGAACGGACCGTAAAAATAATCAAAAAAAATTACAGTCCCACCATAACAACCGACGCATCTCAATATTCCCCTCAGGCGACCTTACCTGAAGCATTTTTCCAGGTTCTTTCAGGCGTCCCGGTTTTCATACAAACGGTGCAGGCCGTGCCGGATGGCAGAAACAGGAAAGGGGGAGGGTGTTGTGGGATGATGCGGAAATTCCAGTTTTGCAGGTCCATAAACCGCATAAAGCTATACAATATGGTCCGGTTTTCGTCCCGTGTGAACCAGACGAGTCCCATCACGTTCTCCCTGCACATGGCCTGATTTCATACGATCACATACCCCACAAAAAACCATGAATTTCGACTGGCCCCATTCCAACTCTGCCCATGCTGTAAACGGCCAGGCATCCATCGATCCCGGCACTCCCGGACTGCCGATACGTGTTCATATTGCCATGCGGTCTTGCCGGGGTCGTCTGTTGTAGATTACCTCGCCGTTCGTTGACGGGAACGGGCATACGGTTTTAGCTGTTGTAACCGGAACACGAACACGGCAAAAACCTTTTTAATCCCCGGCTTTCACAGTATGACGATATGGGAATGAAAGAGAACTTTACCGCAGATGAGTGGAAGAACCTGGTCGCTCTCCCGTATGCGATCTCGATGGCGGTCATCGCTGCAGCCCCGAACATGATGGGGCTCTGGAGTGAGACGAAGTCCATGATGCAGGAGCCGCCAAACCTCGCAGCTTCGAGCGGCAGTGCCCTTGCCGGGCTTATCATTGCAGAGGCACAGCCACAGCTCAAGGAACTGGTCACCGGGCAGCAGCACCAGTGGAAAGAGGACCAGGCCGGATATCGGACCAGGGTCGTCACCGCCTGCACATCCGCTGCTGCTGCCCTCGGCAAGGTCCCCCCGGAAGAGGCCCTGGCCTATAAGAAATGGGTCCTTGCCGTCGGCCTGAAGGTTGCCGAGGCCTCAAAGGAGGACGGGAATGCAGTAAGTGCCCTGGAAAAGACGGCTCTGGATGAGATCTCTGCCGCACTTGGTGTCAGTATCTAGGGGCACCCGGCTTTTTTCGGGCGGCCTTGATTATGAGTTTTTGCGAAAATTGACGCAGAAAAGAGGTTTATGATTTCCTGGTGTTCTACCCGGAAACAATCCCCCTGATCGCATTCATCCATTCTGCTGGATTATCAACTTCCAGATTTGCTCTTTCTGCCTTTCTGTCGCCATAATTCAACATTAGTTCAAGAGTTTGATTTCCAAAAAAGGACTTGTTGACGGCAACCCCTACAATTAGCAGGTCATAAATGTCAATTTTCTTATTAATGAGGCCTTGTTTTTCAAGAGCGAATGCTCTTTGATCGGTTATTACCAATTCCCCATTAATTTTTTTCCAGATGGCTTTATTCTGAACAAATAAATTCGGTCCTATTGGAATTTTTCCACAAAATTTTCCGTACTTTAATAGTTGTTCGTCTGGTCTCAGTAGTAACCCGGACTCTTCAAACAGCATAGAATAAACCCCCCTAAATAAATTGATTTTTCGTTGTCTGGATAATAAATGTATCTCAGTTGTTATGATGATTCTATTTGCCATTGGGTCCTGCCGGAATCTTGTAGTGTGGATTGGCATGCAGTGGAGGAAGAGGAATCGATACCTTATGAGTCTGGCAGCAGGGATGAATCACGGTATGAACGTTCTTATTTCTGTTCTGGAGGGGGTTCGTTCCAGGTCTATACTAGGCCCTGTATCTTAGCCCGGGCAGACTGGAGATTCGTACAGATGACGGGAAAGAAGTTTTAACTTCACCGTTAACAGTGATAACTGAACCACACATTAAAAAACCGAAATTATAACGTTTTGTAGTTATATGAGATTGACTAAAGAGGATTATCACATGACTCCCACACAGATGTCTGCCCTGGTTATCGCCGTCATGATCTGCATCCTTATGACGGCCGGATGTACAAGTGTTCCCGGCACCCCTGGCATACCCCAGTCGGTTTCCACCAGTCCGCCCACAACACAGGCAATCCCGCTGCCTCAACCCGTTTCGTTCAACGCAACACCCGTCCAGTATGCAAACGTCAACGGGGTCACGCTTGGATACCGGGAATTCGGGTCCGGTGAACCAATCCTGATGCTCATAGGATATGGTGCCACGATGGATACCTGGAACGAGACCTTCATTGGTATCCTTGCATCGAAATACCATGTGTATACCTACGACCACCGGGGGATGGGATATAGCAGCGAGTATAATACAACGCCATCGATGGCCCTGTTCGCCGACGATGCTGCCGCACTGATGCCAGCCCTCGGTTACGACAGCATGAATGTGTACGGGGTATCGATGGGTTCCTCGGTCTCCCAGCAACTGGTTATCGATCATCCTGAACGCGTGCGAAAGCTGGTCCTGGATTCTGTTACCTACAGTATCCGGATCCCGGAAACAAAATTGTTATACGATATTATTGTGGCAACAGGTATCGATCCCAACCAGACAAAAGGCGTCCACCAGGAGTCAGTGGCAAACCTCGAATGGAGCGGGTCCTGGGACCATCTTTCCACTATCAATAAGAGTGTCATGCTCGTTGTGGGTACCGCAGACGTACTGACTCCACCGCCGGTCACGTACCAGATCGCCGGGCAGATCAACGGAACGTGGCTCGTGCAGTTCAAGGACCTCCCGCATATCGGGTCCCGGAACGCACCCCTCGAGTACGGAGCGAATGCACTTGCATTCCTTGGCAATAATGAATCGCCACCATATTAACATACATTCTCTTTTTCCGGGGTCCTGCTGCGTAGCGGGACTGGCACGAAACTGACGCTCCCGTAACCGGCAACTGGTTTTATATTTAAAGAGTCACGATATCGCACCAAAACCTCTCGTCGGTTCAATTTTTGTCAATTCCAGAATGATTTTCAGGATTCCGGGCTGACTAACTTTCTGAACAACATGAGCATGATGACTATGCGAATCGGGCACAGGTATCAAATCGTCTTCCCCAACGGGCAGCTCATTTCGGGTATTTGCGACAAAATCGACCAGGAATCTGTGATTCTGACGACGTTAATAAATAGCCGGGTCTTCTTACGGGAAGATTTAAAAAACTCAAGGATTGAAGAGATCCAGGCCTGAACAGGAAGATACCTTTTCTTACCGGATACCATTACTACTGCCTGGTCAAACCGATATGCTTTGAGTTAAAAGCCTGACTGGTGGAACTGCGAAATGGCGGTCCTGTTTTAAAACCTTTATCGGTCTCCGCCCCTGTTGTTAACGGCCAGGTCTTTACCGGTCCCGGCATTCCCGGACTGCCTGCGTAATGGAGATTGAAAAAAAAGAGCAGGGATATCTGTAATCCCGCCAGATTACTACAACGGTGAATCATGCGCACACTCTATCTCTATGTTCCCGATACCCTGGCCGACTGGGAACCTGGTCACGTTATAGCCGAGTCCGTTCCGGAAGGTACCTGAAAGATCCGGCGCTCAGGTATTCCGTTGTACTCTGCGGCAGTACCCTGGCTCCCATCACCACCATGGGCGGACTGCACCTGACACCGGAAGCTCTCATAATGGATATCCACCTAGTCCCAGGCGATGTGCTCGTGCTGCCGGGGGCAGATACCTGGCTTGATCCGGCACAGGAGCCCGCCCTCCGGGTGGCAGGCCGGTTGCTTGATGAAGGAATGATTGTCGCCGCTATCTGCGGTGCGACGCTTGGCCTCGCGAACGCCGGTCTGCTGGACAAACGCCCGCACACCAGCAACGATCCTGCCGCCCTGAAAATGTTCTGCCCGAACTACCGGGGTGAGAATCATTATGTGAACGAACCAGCTGTAACTGACGCCAATCTCATTACCGCAAGCGGTCTTGCACCGATAGAGTTCGCGTACCATGTATTCCGGAGACTGGATGTCATGGCACCTGCAACGCTCGAAGCCTGGCACGGGCTTTTCACTACGCGGCAGCCTGAATATTTCTATGCCCTGATGGGATCGCTGCCGCAACGATAAGGATTCCCGGGCATGCATGTGGGGCTGACCCGGAACCGGTTTATTACCGGACCCAATCGTTAATTGCCGGTACTGAAATATCCGAACCTGAAATCCTACCTGGATTTGGCCCTCGACCTGACGCCTTTGACCTGGCCCGGCTATCCTCACCCTTGTTTTTGATGAATCTGCAATTGCGATTCGGGGACCAATTCTTATCCATGACCCTCAAGGTTCTGATAACTTGGCGGTAGTCAGGTGATTTGTTTCAAGGTAAAAAATAGGAGATCAACTGTTAACTTACCAGGATCCCTTGAGGCAATCCTTTTTTAAGCCTGAATCCCACTATCTTTTCAGGTATATGATACAACAGGATATTTATCAGCAGATCAAAACGAAAAAAAGAGAAATCCTCCGTCTTGCGGAAACATACGGTGCTTCTCATATCCGTATCTTTGGCTCGGTTGCACGTCACACTGCCGATGAAAAAAGCGATATCGATTTTCTTGTCGAGATGGACCCGGGAAAAACTCTCTTTGATCTTGGCGGGTTTGCATACGATCTTGAACAACTCCTGGGCAGACGGGTGGATGTCTGTACCATTCCGTTGCTACGGGAACCAATCCGCAGCCGGGTTGTTTCGGAAGCGGTACCACTATGAGAAATGACCATTTGCGGTTCATGGATATGGCAGAATCCATAAAAAAGATTGAAAAATATACATCATCCGGAAAACAGACTTTTGAGCGGGAGGAACTGGTCCAGGTTTGGGTTGTCCACTATCTTCAAATCCTTGGCGAAGCTGCACGCGGGGTTTCTGTGGAATCTCAGCAGAAATTTAACCAGATCCCCTGGGGTAAGATAATTGGTTTCCGGAACATTCTTGTCCACCACTATTTTAATGTTAATACTGATGAGATTTGGGCCGTCGTTCAGGTAAATATCCCTCCATTAAAGGTGGCTCTGAATAAGGTTCTCGAAGAATATCCCACAGATGTTTGAATGAGGCCGTCCTGGCAATCCCGAATAAAATGCACTAGTATATAGGCCTCATATGATCCTCCCTACCGGAAAGCTTCACGATCTCGAAGGGCATCGGTCGGGGTGGGGGTGGAATATGGGAATAACAGGATATCGAATACAGGCCGAAGAAAAGACCTAGTAATATTTCATATATATTCTATGATATCAAGAAGATAAAAAATATGAAAAATAGCACAACAATTATCATTGTCACAAATAACCAATTTGAGTCAGAATATTTTTTTATCCGCCTTCCTATACGGTTAGACTGATTTCCGTGACTGAATTGTTGGGTTGCATAAAATTTACTCCCTCTTTTTACAACACCAATTCCAATCTGATTATTCGAGCTGATGAAGGATATTTGCTCTATGACCAGGACTGTTCATCCATTGGCGATGAAATTGTTTGGCTATTTCATAATCTGATAAACCGGGATGTTGGATAAATGCAATATTCTCAAAAATTGGTTCAGGGGAATGAATAAAATGACCTGACCTTGCCATCCATGCAGAATGTTTTCGTGCTTTCGCACACATTGAACCTATTCTCCTCATTCGTGTAAGACGGTGGCGATTTCTTGAAGAGTTGAGGAGATTATAGATATGACCTTCAATTTTAGTGCAGTTGTTATAAGGCATTTTTCAAACAATCACTAATTTTACTGATATTTCAATACTCTTGATGTTTTGCTTCGGTTTCATTTAATCGCAAGATATTTCGCAAGATAAAGTAATTGTTGTGTGAATAGATATGGTTGAAAATTCATCAGTGAGGGAAAATGATAATGAAACCATATCTTGGAAAAACCGGGGAAATAGTCTAGTAAGCAGGGAAAATACGAAGAAGCAGTATCCTGTTATAATTCAGGTCTTAAAATTAATCCAACCCATGTTGATATTCTCCATAATAAGTGTGTTGTATTGAAAAAGCTAGGTAAACTGGAAGAAGCAGAAGAGTGTAAGGGTTTAATTCAACAAATAAATGAAGTGGAGACCCAGAATGAAACTTCCTTGAATTCAAAGAATATATTTGATAAAATCGGGAGCGCTGTAAAACAGAGTACTCGTAAAATTAGGTATAATCTCCTTTTTGGCAATCACAAATTACACCTTAAAAAGTTAATTATTGCAAATTTTGACCTTAAAGAATTGCATAAAATGTGTGTTTATTTCAATATTGGAACTCCTTTTGCAACGAGAGTCAATAACTATGGGGAAGAGGTGGAAGTCAAACCAAAATATGAAGATTGGGCTGACCATGCATTGAATAATATCGAATTCGTAGATTTAAGGGAATATGCTGAAAAGCATCATAAGTTAACCTATGAGATTACTCAACTTGAGAAAAAATACAAACAAGAGAGAACAGAAAAATACCAGGAATTTGAAATTGATGCCAATTCTGACATTATTGAAAAGTCATCACTTCATTACGATGATAAATTAGTTGATGAATTAATTACCGCAATTAAAGAATTTCAACCTGTAAAACGCTTTAACAATGAGGAATTATATCATACCAATCTTCATGCTTACCTCAGTGGAAAAATTCCCGCAGAAATTAAATTTGAAAACCAAAGGGGACGTTCGAGACCCGATATTGAAGTTGGGGATATCGCAATTGAAGTTAAAGGACCGACAGATGTTCGGGGATTACAGACAATTGCAGATAAAATGCTTAGATATCCTCAACATTATCATTACATAATTTTAGTCCTCTTTGATGTAAATGTCAATGAACCAATGTATCAGGAATGGCACGAAGGTATTATGCGACACTACGAAGGACAAGTAACAATTATCAGGAATGAATCAGCTTCACCGGTTAAATCAACACCAATTCCGCAAGGTAATATGGGTTATTGTATCAGATGCGGGGAAAAGATTTTACTTAATGTGAATAAGCCGCTGTGCAACAAATGTTACCCTTCATGGGCAAATTATCAAAATATAAATTTTCAAGAGAATTATTGTCACAAATGTGGTAAAAAGTCAAAGCAATCATATTCAAAGCCTATTTGTTACGACTGCTGGAAGAAAAAATAAGTAACCAGAAGAGTGTAATTTTTCCCTGAATCCTCAGCACCCCAGCCCCCAGCCCCTTCCCTCACCCCTATCAATCCCAAAAAATACGCTCCCCTATTAAGGCCTTTCATGCGATCTCCCCCTCCGGAAAGCCTCACGATCTCAAGGGCATCGGTTGGGGTGGGGGGTGGACATGGAAATAATGCGGAATTTGCGATAATAATGAGCCGGGGAAGAGAGGGTCCGGGTACTAAATCCGGTTCCTGGTCCGCACCACCACGCGGTAGGCATTGCAGGATTTAGTCCGCCTCCTATTACAGGGAACGATCAACCAGCGATAGTTGTAAGCACCACAACGGTTCCCGTATACCCGGTACCAACTCCCCCCCTCTTTCCTCAGGCGACCTTCCGCCAAGCATTATTCCGTCATTCGCCCACGTAACCTGTCCCATTCGGGGCAGGAGAAAAGAAATGGCAGATTTTGTCCAGAAGGCAAATGTAAAGCGGTCGGTCCGTACTCTTACGACCAAGATCGCAGATGTAGCGACCTTAAACACCCTTGTACAGGGTGTCATCGATACCAACGCATTCCAGTGCGTGGACCACGTCGTAGCCGGTGAGACTCATCCCGGTACCAGCCGTGGTTCACAGTCATTCGGCATCCGTGTGGTCTATGAAAACCCGACAACCCTGAAGAACATGGGGACTGCAACTGCAAAGGCATCAACCGTTGCAGGCTATACCGCAGCAGCAACCGCACTTGTCGGAAATACTGCACTTGCGACCGCAATCGGCGGAGACCCAATCCAGGACACCGAAGGCGAAGGATATTCCATCTCGCTGAATTGTCACGATGCGAACGGCGAGGACTATACCGTCACGTTCACCCGGAAGACAGTCACCATTTCCTCGTACGAGGACAATGCGATTGTCGCCCGCGATGAACACCTGGGCTAACACAAAGCCCGCACTCGCCTGAAAACGAGACCAAGTCCGAACACGGGAGAGCCGGACCACCCTGCTCCTTCTATTCTTGCCTCCCTGTTCGAGGAGGTCCACATGGATATTGAAACTACAGGGCCCTGATCCTCGGCGTCGTCCTTCCGCTTTATCCCTTCACTTTTCCTAATCTACGAGAAAATCGGGAAGTATGAGGTAATTTGTGCGGAGTTCGAGGCCCTGCGTGCGGAGCATGAGAAAATGAAAGGAGAACATCATGGATCCGGAATTAACCAACCTCATTGAGATTCTGATTACGCTCGCTGCAGCGTTCATCGCATACGTGCAGCACATAGAGAGCGACGAAAGCGACGGCTGATACACGCAGCACAGCTCACACAAAGCAGGTACTGGGCTACTTCGACCCGACCGACGACACGGTGACCACTGCACCGGCGGAGGTCCCGGGCCGGTCATGGAGGATGACCGACAGCACAAAGAGATGGCTGACGTTCGACCACTCACCGATCGAGCAGGAAAGCCTTCTCCGGCAGGTGGCAGAAGCCGAAGCGGAGAGGCTTGACACCTACACCATCACGGTCCCGTCTGCCTGGTACGACATCGAATACGGGCTCATCAGGGGCTCGGGAAAGACGGAGGCTAAATGAACCGCCTGACAAAACGAAAGAAATTAGTCATCGGCGGCTGTATTTTCGCAGCAATTGTGGCCGGGCTGGCATTAACTGCAGCCCCGGCCCAGGCTGCGGTTGTCGGTGTTTCCTTCATCGGATCCTCTGACCAGTCACTCACCGGTTCGTCTGATATAACGTGGACCGTGTCAAACGGCGGTCTTGCAAAAGTCCCCCCGCTTGCAACCGGGCATCTA
>CAVPWT010000002.1:0-13320 GCA_963709545.1 uncultured Methanomicrobiales archaeon
GAAATATTCCCGGTCATCGGGGTCACACCCGGGATTATCGGTATGATACAGGCGAATGAAGTGCTCAAGTACCTGCTCGGTACTGGCGAGCTGCTCGGGAACAGGCTCCTGATCTGGGACGGGCTGCGATCAAGCCTTGAGACCATCCGGGTGGAACGTGACCCTTCCTGCACAGTATGCAGCACTATACAGGGTAATCCAATGGAGAAGTCGAAATGAAGGTGCGTATAAAGGCATTTGCAAGGTTTCGCGAGATAATCGGAAGCGAAAACACCCTTGAGCTTGATGAAGGCACATCGGTATTTAACGCCCTGAAAAGCCTTTCAGCAGGTTCAAAGGATTTCCAGGATGCCTGCTTTGACAAGGAAGGTACTATTGCATCATTCGTGGTGCTGATGATTAACGGTAAACGTATAAGCAGCAGGGACAGGGAAACCGCAGTGCTCCATGATGGTGACGAGCTTGCCGTTTTCCCGCCTGTTGCCGGCGGGTAATTAAGTAATAAGGAGATTCCACATGATCAGGCTGCAGCAGGAAGATTTTGATGTCGGGACAGTTATTGAAGAGGCAAAATCCAGGAGAACTGGTGCGATTGTCACATTTATTGGTATTGTCCGCGACGATGGTATAGAATGCATGGAGCTTGAGGCGTACCATGACGTGGCAGAACAGGAACTCGCCGTTATCAGGGATGAGGCTATGAAGGAGTTCCCGTTATACAGCGTTGATATTATCCACCGGACGGGTCCGCTCCAGGTCGGGGACAATATTGTCCTTATTGTCGTAAGTGCCGGGCACAGGAAAGAGGCGTTTCTCGGCTGCGAGTACGTAATCGACCGGCTGAAGCAGACGGTCCCGATATGGAAAAAAGAGTATCGGAAAGACGGCGAACACTGGGTTGAAGGTGAAGAACACCCGGGACCTGCGGTATGATACAGCTCGATGCAACGTCAGCTCAAAATTCATTCGTGTCGGGGCTGAGCCCCTGGAGCATGGTTGAATTTCGGAATGCCCAAATCTTCCAAGTAGGCTTGAGAGCATTTCAACAAAGATTGCTTTGAGCCTTTGGGCTCATGGATACGTATGAAAAAGTATTTTTCAGATGTTAGCCCGGAGTTTTTCATACCAGCCCATCCCTCGAAAAGAGGGAGGGGACTCTATAAGGTTACACAAAAAAAAGTTATTTTAAACCCCGATTCAGGTTTAAACGTTATTGCCCTGCATTCCTCTTCCGGTAGATAAATACGTAATACAGTACCCCGATGACCCCGGCAATAATAATCGTTACAAGGATTGGATTAGAGACAACCAGCCCGATCCCTGACCGGTTAATCACGTTGATCTTGACCTTCATGGTATCAGAAATATGCGTAGCGTCAAGCGCATCCCGGTAGCGGATTTCTGAGTCGAGCCCGTATTCTTTCTTCGTTGCAGCCTTGTCAACACTCAGCTGGAAATGGGCCGTTGCATGGTCACCAGGTTTCAGGTCACCGAGGAAAGCAACATCGTCAGTACTGGTGAAGGGGGCGAGGGTGCTGATTCTTGCCTGTGCACTATAGATAGTTGCTGCACCTGTGTTCTCATACTCGATAGCGAATACCCCACTCGTCCCGGGATAGACGGTAATCGGCTCTGATATAATGGTGAGATCAACCTTTCCACCTACCGGGACACCGAAGATTACCGGGTCTGATGTCACCGTGTCGCCATCCCTGTTCTCATAGACCACGATCATATTCACCGGATAGGTCTTTGCAGCGGCATCCTTTGTGACCGTTACCTTGTAACGGGTGGTTACCGTGCTGTCCGGGGGAAAATCACCGATGAAAACACTGCTGTCAACCGGGACAACCGGGCTGGAGCTGTCCCTGATAATCTTGATGACCGCGTTCTTCCCGTTCTCGAAGCCCTTGTTTTTTATACTGAGGTTAAGGTACCCGTCATTTCCGGCGTTCAGGTGCTCAGGCACTACATTCAGTACTTCTAACGTGACCATCGGTTTGATTGTTACCGGTACCTGGAATGTTTCTGTTTTCTGCCGGTAATGGTAGATCATGCTGTCACCCCCGATCTGTTCCGCGTTATCAAGGTACGTGTAATTCAGTTCCAATGGGAGCATATATTCCCCGGGTGGTGCATCATTGATGATCCGGGCAACAAATGGGACGGGTATGGAGGCACCACCCGTGATATCCCCGACCATCTGCGGGTCTGATTTAATTACCAGTGGTGCTGATCCGTTTCCAAGGCTGACTGTCGTAAGCTTGGCAGTATTTGGCTGATCTGTAGGACTGGCAAGCGTTGACTGGATAATTTTTATATCATTCAACCCTTTGTTCTGGACGATTACCGTGATCGTCACATCTTTTCCCTGACTGAACTCATTGATCCCGGATATCGTTGCCGTGAGATCGGGAGAGCCGGACATGTATTTTGTACCCGCCATTACCGGACTCGTAAAAAATGCCAGCAGAATTGCGATTATTAAAATATACTGCGTTTTCATGCCATACCACTTGTTGTTATTGTTGTAACAACATTTGTTCCGGGATAATATTAATACCTTGTTTTCTCTGCAGCTGGTTTGATGCACCGGCATAGATGGCGCTTTCATTAGTGTTACGGAAATTCTTAAAAAAAACCTGCATAAACAACTAAAAAAAAATGCAGATCATTGGACTTCAATCCAGAAAAACCTGCATGGTACGGGGAAAAATGCCAGGATTACCTCAATAACAGTGGATGAAAGGTATCTACAGAGAATCATATATACCAGAATGACATGGTGAATATCATCCATGATAACAAGCAACCCCGCGGACCTTATCGGTACAACCTTCGAACCGGCCGGACTCATTGCCTACCAGGACGGGGCGGTGGTGAGCCGGACAATTGTATTCCAGAAAAGCGGTACAATCACCCTGTTCGCATTTGATGCAGAAGAAGGCCTTTCTGAACATACTGCCCCATTTGATGCCATAGTGCAGGTGCTGGACGGGGAGGTGGAGATCACCATATCAGGAGAGAAATGCACCCTTGGAAGGGGGCAGATGATCATCATGCCTGCTAACAAGCCTCATGCCCTGAAAGCGCTGACAAAATTCAAAATGATGCTCATCATGATCCATACCTGACATGGTCCGGAGGCCCAGCGGATCCGCTTGATGGAGGATCGGTGAGGAAGACAACGAAGGGTGGAATACTAAATCGCCGCCCTGAAAACACTACATAGTATAGGAACAAACAGGAGTAATCCGGTTATGATCACGACAATCATAGGATTATTCAGCTATCCATACCCTGATATATCATAATTTATTTCAGTCCTGTTCTTTGCGCAGGATTCCCCATGTTCGAGTACTTCCCCGACCATTTTTTTTAGGATTGCCGGGTACACCGCCCCGACAAGTTCAGATACCGGTTTACCGCTGCAGAAAAATTTGAATGTGGGGGTACCCCGGACACCATATTTTTCTGCGGTCCATTGGTTTGTGAGGATGTTCAACCGTGCAAACACGATGGTTTCTTTAAATTCCCTCGCATACTCGTGGAAAAATGGCTCCATGGTGTGGCAGTATGAACACGCCGGTGAATAGAACATGACAACAACCGGTTTTTCTCCCTTTTCGATCGTCTTCTCCCAGGTCTGATCATTAACCTCAATGAGTTCTTCTTGCTCCATCCAATCACCAGTAATGCTGGGTATTGGATCTGAAGTGCTTATAGTTAACCCATTCCCCTGCAGATGATCAGATTTACAGACAAAACTATAGTTCTGAAATAAGACAGGTCATGTTATAGTACCGGTCACATTTTCAGAATTTTTTGGCTTTATTGAAACACAACGGAACGGGAAGTTCATCTATGTTTCAACAGGGCGTGCTATGAGCCTTTGGCTCAGATGAGTATGAAAAAGGTCGTTCTTCAGGTGGTTCGTAGAGTTTTTCAGACCAGCGAAAATTTAATGAATTGACTAATAAAAACCTAATGGTGGTCTGAACACAAGAAACAAGCAATTAACAAAGACCTATCACCAGCCCGGTATTTGCGGGATAATTGGCGTTGGATCTTTTTTCCGGAGGACTTTCCAGTAGCCTGGAAGAAGTAATAATCCCATAATCAGGAATGTCATACACAACATTACAATAATAGAAAAAGGGTGGTTTTCAATCCCTTTCTTGCGAACGGGATTGATGATACATCAGTTATAATTCCCAGGGGAACTTAGTCTACGTAGTATTTTCCACCAATTGACGTCGTGAGGGTTGATAGTGCGGGCACCGTAAAGGTCTTGTCAAGGGTGGACGCAATGGATGGTTTGTATGTTGCCGTCGGGAATGATACTACGTTTTTCCCTGCGAGACCATACGTATATTTGGCCGTTACATTACCGGATGCGGGTTTATACGGGTCTGCATTGGTCGTCCATGTATACGCCATAACTGGTGAAACTGCGAACAGGCAGAATGCTGCAATCAGGACTAATGCTAAGATCAGTTTTTTCATTCAAACACCTCTCTTTAAAATATAATCTGCTCCTGATGGGAGATATATGTTTTCTTAACATCATATTAAAAATAAAAATGCTCACAATAATAGAAAAGTTTTAATTTTAATCCATTTCCCAGGAAAGGGATTAAAATAATTCCCAAGTCCGTTATAATTGCCAGGGGAACTTGGCTACGTAATATTTTCCACCAATCGATGTTGTCAGGGTTGATAGTGCGGGCACCGCAAAGGTCTTGTCAAGGGTTGATGCAATTGACGGTTTGTATGTGGGTGCAGTAAATGCCTTGTCAAGGTTCGATGCAATGGATGGTTTGTATGTTGCCGTTGGGAATGATACAGCGTTTTTCCCTGCGAGACCATACGTATATTTGGCCGTTACATTACCGGATGCGGGTTTATACGGGTCTGCGTTGGTCGTCCATGTATACGCCATAACTGGTGAAACGGCAAACAGGCAGAATGCTGCAATCAGTACTAATGCTAATGTCATTTTTTTCATTCAAACACCTCTCTTTCCAAAAATATCTATTCTGATGGGAGATATATGTTTTCTTATCGTTAGTCATGAAAAAATACGGGAAATTATTGTTAACATTTGTTATCGTGGGGTTAACTGGCATAGCATAGTGATTCTGCTATAGTACCGAAATGGTTTTTCCACGATTTTATCTTAGAAACCGTGATGCTGACAATAAAAATCAGCCAATATATGGAGGATGAACTGGTGAACTGAAGTGAGTGGGGCCGGGGATGCAGGCTCCAAAGGCTCTTACGGTGATTGGACCCCGGACTGTCAGCTCCGCTCTCCAAGGTTACATCGCTGGTAATTCTAAAAAAAAGTTAGTACCGGGGTTTCCTGTGTTTAGGAAGGCATTCCTGACAGTAAACTGGTCTCCCTTCGGTGGGTTTGAAGGGCACTTCACAATCCTTACCACAATCTGAACAGACTGTCTTTGTCATCTCACGAGGGCCGTAATTCCTTGGGCTCCCATAGCTTCTTCTCTCATTCATTTGATTAACTCGTGCAGGTTTATATACTGCATGTAGTAATTAGCGGAACTAGTATAAAAAACAGGGTATGGGGTAAACACGCTGGTGAAAATTTAAAGGAAATTAGTCCTGTTTCCTGTCCAAGAGGCATAATAACATCATAATTAAAACAGCTGAATTCGATCTTAGAGATTGTTCCTGATTACAGGATTGCGAAAGAGTTTCCTAAAAAATATGAGATCCTCAACAAATTTTAACGATATTACGAAATCTCCTGGATAATCCGCCCGTTGCGGAAGATCGAGATCTTTCCTCCACTCTGTGAAACGACGATCCCGATTGCATTGGTCACCTGTGTGATCCCTGCAACCGAGGCATGACGGGTCCCAAGTCCTTTCGGGATCTGAACATTGCTCATCTCGATGGTAATCCGGCGTGCTGCAGCCTCAATCAGACCGTCACCGCTGACAACGAATGCACCGTCAAGCTGGGCGAGTTCCTTGATCATCTCCCGTATCTCACAGTTCGTGATCATCCGGCTCTCTTTTGCATGTCCCTCAAACGGGTTTAAGATCATCTGCTTCGACTTCGCCAGGACATTAGCGGCATCACCAATGATGAACGCGGTCCCGACAGATTTTCCCTCGCGTCCTTCCCGGGCAATTTCCATGCTGATGTGAAAAGCCGCTTCAAATACTTCTTCTGCGACGTCGGTTCCGGCAAGCACTTTATCTTTCCACATTGCCATGCTAATGCGGATACGGTCATGACCTGAGTGGTTGGTGATATCATTGCCAACGCAGAGTATTTCAGAGATTTTCCCGGATTCATCCCGGACCGGTTTGTTCGTCCAGGCAATCCATACCACTTCCCCACCCCTGAGGACATTTTCATTTATATGGATGCCCCCCTCACTCCCGGACCGGGACAGGTCACCCATCATGCTGATCACTTCTTTCGCTGAGTGCGAGGTAGGGGAGATAATCGTCCCGACAATACTTTTTCCGACCACTTCTGCAGCAGACCAGCCAAAAAATGCCTGTGCGGCCTTATTGAAGAAGGTGATAGTCCCCCCGGCATCCACCTTCAGGATAATACTCTGCGAGTCCTGGACAAGTTCACGGTATTTAATTTCCGCCTGTTTCACCGCCTCGAGGAGCCTCACCCGTTCCGTTGTGTCCTCGGCTATAAATGCGTCCCCTTTAGCCGGGTCAGCGGTGTCGACCGGCCTGATCCTCAGGCGGCAGTTGAACGTACTTCCATCTTTCCTGCGCAGTTCCGTATCAGCATTCCCCCATCCCTGCCCGTCGATCCGGATAGACAGTTCCCTGCAGGCACGGTCATATTCTTCCCTCCCGGGGAAAATAAGAGGCATTTCCTTCTCGATAAGTTCCCCCTCGGTATACCCGAGCAGCGTGCACATCGGTGTATTGACCCAGTCGAATTTCCCGTTTCTGACCCGGCTGATCGCCAGCGGTGTTGCAGAAAGTAATGCATTCAGCATCTCATAGCGGGAGGTCTGTTCCCGTTCCAGCCGCTTTCTGAGCACGGCCTGCTTAATAATGTCAAGGAGCTCAGAAAGCGGGGTGCGGGAAGTAACGACCATCTCCGATGCATAATTGATGTCTTCGAGCACCACCTTATTACCGGGATTCCGGGCGTATATGATGAACGGCGTGGTATTCCCCTGCTGTTTTAAGTATTTAAGGAGCTCGACACCATTCATGTCTCCAAGGAACTCAATCCCATCCACGACAGGCAGGTGATAATATGAAACAATCACATCATAGGCACGGTTTTTCAGGACCTCAAGGGCCTGCTTCGTCGAATTGACACTGTCCACCCGGACCTCCCCCATCCGCTCGAGATAGGACCGGGTTGCATCAATAAGGTCAGTATTGTCATGCACGAGAAGGACAGTAATCATGGGGCACCCATGGCCGGAACCAGCCGGGAATAGTACAGAATAATAGGGTATGAATGGATTAAATAATTAGCGTTACCGGGAAATTTGAAAAATTAATGGGTATATGACCTTCGATCCCTTGGTCCTGAGGACCGTTGCCCACCCCTGTTGTTACTTGCGGGGTGCGGGCTCTTGTATGCCTCCCTTCTCCGGGGAGGACGATTATTCCGCTCCCGCCTTTCATCATCCCTTGGAATCGGTCCCTGGGATGGGGAATCAATTTTTGGCCGGGCCTTGTCGGTCATAAACAGGAGCGCCGCAGCAATATCCAGTGAGGTGAATTCCTCGCCCATCATTGCCTGGGCACGCTGGCGGTAAGTATCGAGGTCTTCCTTTTCGATCGCTTCCCTGATTTTGGTGAGTGCCTGCAGGGTCCGCTGCTCCTCCAGGTCCTGGTCACTCGGGATGAAGTCGGGTGTAATTCTCACGTTTGCATACCGCTGTATGTCACGGAGCTTCCAGACTTCCTTGCCGGAAACGAAGGTGAAGGAACGTCCCGACCTTCCTGCACGTGCAGTCCTCCCGATCCGGTGGACGTAATATTCAGGGTCCTGAGGCACATCGAAATTGAATACCGCTTCGATATCATCGATATCGATCCCGCGGGCGGCGACATCGGTCGCGATGAGTATGTCCGTTACACCGCTGCGGAACTTTGCCATTACCCGCTCCCGCTGGCTCTGGCTCATGTCCCCATGGAGGCCCTCTGCCGCATAACCTCTCGAATTAAGGCGGCTCGTAATTTCATCGACCCGTCGTTTCGTATTGCTGAACACCAGCGATAACTTGGGGTTATAGCGGTCAAGGAGCCGGCATAACGCCTCGATCTTGTCGCCCTCCCTCATTTCATAGTAGAACTGCTCAATCGTTGGCACGGTGAGCTGTGCATGGACTACCTTGACATGTTTCGGGGTCCTCTGGTACTTCTTTGCCAGTTCCATGATGGGCGGGGCCATGGTTGCCGAGAACAGGACGGTCTGCCTCTTTTCGGGTATTCTCCCGAGAATATCCCCGATGTCATCACGGAACCCCATATCGAGCATCTCGTCTGCCTCATCAAGGACGACAACCTTCACACTGGAGAGGTCAAGTGACCGGCGGTGAAGGTGATCGATGATCCTTCCCGGTGTTCCGATAACTACCTGTACACCTTTTTTCAGCGCGACGAGTTGCCGCTCGATTGGCTGGCCGCCGTAGACCGGGATGATCATGATACCCGGGAGGTACTTGCCAAGTTTCGCCAGCTCCTCGGAGACCTGGATGGCAAGTTCACGGGTCGGGCACATGACAAGGGCCTGTACGCGGCGGTCATTCTGGTCTATCTTCCCAAGCAGCGGGAGACCATATGCAGCGGTCTTGCCGGACCCGGTATGGGCCTGGCCGATTACATCGTGCCCCTCAATGAGCATGGGAATTGCAAGCGCCTGGATCGGCGTCGGTTCTTCGAACCCGAGGTCAGTGATAGCCTTCTCGAGTCTCCTTTGACAGTTCAAGGTCAGGAAATGATATTGTTTTCATAGGTGGTTCACCATAGACCACTCCGGACCATGTAACTTCCAAGGATACGTGAGAATGTATGACCACTCGCAGAAAAATGAAATAATTGGCCCGTTTGATCGATGTTACACATAGGTGCTCCCGGGTTAAGAGTGTTGGGGTGGAGGTAATTGGGGATGTGAGTTGTATGATCGCCGAGGAAACGCCCGATAGATCTTATGAAAAATCGGCCAAAATATCAAGGGCCATTGTCGCAATCACGATATATTGGGGTGGGCGGGTGGGATCATTCAGGATTACGCTGATCCACCCCCGGTATCCTGCACCTCTTCTTCCTCGTCCCGGGCCTCCTCCTTGCTCCTCCAATATCCGTCCGTCCGTCTATAACGAATAGCACATGTGAAGCCCTGTCGGTACCGCAGTAACGGCGGATAAAACGGATGCAGTAATTTTTGAACCGGATACCTCTTCACCAACCTGAATATTATAGGATTGAAACAAGGAAAACAATAATTTTTGGAGTCCTTTATACAGAACAGAAAGTGATAGAGTCAGGGTTGTCCGCACTTGATTAAATTGTACATATTTTAAATATTTACCATGTTTACAATATATATCATGAATCTTACAAAAAGAATTCCCGTTACCGAATCGGTCTGGAAAGAACTCGCAGAGATGCGGTCCGCGGGCCAGACCTATGATGAACTTCTTGCTGAGATGATCGACCTTCGCAAGAAACGCCGACTCGTAGAAGATATCCGTCATTCGATTGGTGAAGAGGATTTTGTTCCGCTATCGGAGATAAGTGAGTGAGTTTTCAGGTCCTCATCAAACGGAAATCTGTTGAGGCAATCAACGAGCTGCCGGAAAAGACCCGGCGGATTATCCACGATTCACTCAAGTCTCTTGAGCAGGATCCGTATACAGGTGCCGGCGGTGACAAAGAGTTACTGCATCATGAAGAGGGGATAGAAATTTACAGACTCCATATCGGGAGAAGTTATACCGCATTCTACACTATTGATAAGCCAGGCCATGTTGTCCAGGTCCATGATATAATGACAATCGGACAGGCACATAAAAAATATGGCAGGATTTAAGTTAGGTATCTGGATAGCATGTAATGTCTGTTATCTCCTGAAACCCTTTTTAATTGTTCCTAACCTTGTCCCTGCAATCACATTGTACACCAACAGTTCAACCGTGCACAAGACCATAAAACCGACTGAGATCGCAAACGTGGATAGGGCGATAAATCACAAACCAGGTATACAGAGGTGGGCTGGAGGTATCACAGATTAATTACCCGGATTTCTCATCAACCCCCTGATCCTCTTCCTCCTCGTCCCCGGTCTCCTCCCTTTGGCCCTCCATATACATCCAGCCGCCTGTGACGAACAGCACAGGAAATCCTGTTGGGATCGTATTAACAGCGGTGAAGTAAATGACACCTGATCATTGATTCAAGGCTATTCCAATTCTGGAGCACATTGAGAAAGTAGAGCAGGGGGAACTCCGGATTCCTATTTAAAGAAAAGAGGATAGTTATAATAATTATAATTGTTATATCTGATATATATGTCACAGTCCGGATCAACCACAATTGCCATCTCTGTAGAGACAAAGGAAATGATAAGGACACTTGGCGAAAAAGGTGAAACCTATGATGCAATAATTCGCCGCATATTCTATAAAGTCGGAATGAAAGACCTTGATGCACGCTGGAATTCAATTCTCGAAAACGATGAGTTTCTTTCACTGGAAAATCTCTGATGTTTGAGATTATGGTTTCTAAAACCTTTCAGAAACAGTTTCATTCACTTTCCCAGGATGATCAGAAACGTATTCGACAAGGACTGCCAGTTCTGGCGGAAGATCCCTTTACCCCGAGATCTGGTGCAGATATAAAATCTTTACAACAGACAGTACCAAAAAAATACCGGTTAAGGATCGGAGAAGTAAGAATTATTTATTCAATACGTGACGAAAAGATACTGATTATCGAGGTATTCAGAAGGGGACAGGGATATTCCTGATTATAGGGTTTTCTATCACAATTTCCACCTAATCGGGGTGGGCTGGAGGTATCACAGATTAATTACCTAATTTCCTCATCAATCCCCTGTATCTCGTCCTGGGCCTCCTCCTTTTTCCCCTCCATATACATCCAGCCACCTATGACGAACAGCACGGGAAGCCCAATTGGGATCGTATTAACGGCGGGGGCCGAGGGAGATTGTAAAGGTTGATCCGGGATGTACTATCGCAAGCACGGCACAGGGACAGATGTATGGGTTACAGCTATGCCGATATTCATATGATTCCGTGGCTGTCTCATACATCGAGTATCTTATGAGCCAGTTCGAGAAAATCATCAGCAAATCTGACCACATATTCGGCTTCTTCCGGGTCAACGAGATCACCTCCATACTGGACATTGTGCCTTGAGAGACGGATCTTATCAAAAGAATCAAGGGCCTCCACAAGGAGTGCATCCTTATACAAGTGTCGCACTGCCTGGATAAGACATGAATGATTGTGTTCCAGGTATCCACATCTGAAAAGTAACGCACGGGCCGCATGAAAAAGGCAGGCATATGCAGCCATCTCAGTGATCTCATACTCGTGAATGTTATAGTTATTCCGGGCCGATGAGAGAAAACGGGTGGAGACTTCAAGTGATCGGCTTACCCGATCCCCCGCCCGGATGTCTCTGCGAATGAGCCCTTTTTTTAGACAATCTTCAAATGTCACAATGTAGCCCCTTTGATCACGACATGGTCCCGTAAAATGTTCCGCACAAAGGTATCATAGGTGGATTTCATTTTTTCCCATTGTACCAGGGAAAATACAGTCAGTTGTATCTCTTTTCCAAGATCATTCTGCAAAACAAGCAGGTAGTCCCGGTCAATATCTGACTCCTTACCGATAACAAGAATATCGATGTCACTGGTTTCGGTATACGTGCCGGAGGCCATACTTCCATACATGGCAAGTGTAATCATCGAGGACCCTGCCTCCATTATACCTGCATGTTTTAATCTGGCAAGAATATACGTTCTTTTTAAGGATGTTACGACGAAATCATCGTTATTAAGAGTAAATTGCCTGGTATTTCCGAGAGGTTCGGTTATTAAAATCCCTTCCTGTGCGTATTCGTCGAGGAATTGTTTCGCGCTCGCGGGACTGATGTGCAGTATCCGTGCAAGAGAATTTATGTAGACCCCCGTCGTCGGGTGTTCAAGGAACCAGGCAAGGACTTTGATGCCGATATACCGGTTGGCAACTTTCATCATTCAATTAAATGAATTATCATTCAATATATAAAATGATTATTCAATATGATGAATGGTTTTGGGGTTTGTCCGGTAGCATTCGTCCTCAGACCTTCAGCTGTAGTCATGAACCGTCTATGCGTGAATTTGATGAGTGATACAGCGGTGGGGACGAGTGAGATCACACTAATATTATGGTGCAATCGAAATCGTAGTACACCGGGGTGGGCGGGCGGGATCACAGAGGATTACTCTGATCCATCCCCGGCATCCTGCACCTCATTCTCCTCGTCCCCGGCCTCCTCCTTTTGCCCTTCCATATACATCCAGCCACCTATGACGAATAGCACAGGAAGCCCGATTGGGATCGCGGGAACGGCGGGGGCAAGTGAGATCGAAAAAAATGGTCCAAAGGGGATACGGATATTATTTAATCCCTATTCAGGAGATCAAGAAATTCTTCACGCGTAATCCTTGCACCCCGGATTATTTCCTGCAAAAGGCCTCTTCCAATCTCTTCATCGGAGTGAATCGGTATCACGGCAATTCGCCCATCTGCATGCTTCATGATCAGATGACTACCTTTCTGACGAACGGATACAAATCCCAGATGATCAAGGACTTTAATAATTTTTCCTGCTTTGACAGGTTTAAATTTCGACAACCTGCACACCTAGAAAAGTACCGGATGAATGAGCTACGATCGGTCCTTCGACTTCGATGTAGAGTTCGATAGCTTCTTTTACGCGTTTTATCAGTTCATCAAGACTTTTCGCCTGCGTGTGGCAACCTGGAAGACCTGGAACTATGGCAAAAAAATAATCGTCTTCATCCTTCTCGATGATAACATTGAATTTCATATTGCTACCATTCCTGTTCACTGTTTCAATGTTCTATTGTAAAAAACATTTGCAAGGAAATCGGGGAGATATCGCAAGCACGGTAAACAGGGGTGGGTGGGCGGGATCATAGAGGATTACTCTGATCCATCCCCGGTATCCTGCACCTCTTCTTCCTCGTCCCCGGCCTCCTCCTTTTGCCCCTCCATATACATCCAGCCACCTATCACGAACAGCACGGGAA
>CAVPWT010000003.1:0-30673 GCA_963709545.1 uncultured Methanomicrobiales archaeon
AATGGTACACATAAAGGAGAAAACCATGATTCAGGACAGGTCTACTTCTTTTTATCCGCCACCGATGCGACATATTCAATTGATGTCATAAACAGGGGGAGTTCCTTTGCATAGTCTCCGGATCGCCCCGTTCAAGAAAAATCCAGGATTTCATTTTTGCTCTTCCAAGCGGCTGGAAGTAGGTGAACCCGGGCCTGCCGGCAAGATCTTCAGCCTTTTTCCCGGGGACCTTGATACCCATGCCATTTTCGTAAATGCATGCAAACAGTTTATCCCGGATATAATACGCCAAGTAACCTAACATTTTTCCCTGGGTGACACCCGGTATCCCGAGAAGCAATTGATCAAGGACTATCTTGATTTCAGGGCTGAACTTCGAATTACTCATAAAGAATCCCAAATCCCTGAGGTCCGGGGTATTGACGACTCCCGTACGTCTTCCTTCGGAGACAAAACGGTGGTATTTTCCCCATGAGTAAATGGTAGGTCACGGGGTGGCAATGAACCTTGCTGGAACATCCGGATACAAGGTACGGTGCCCGTTTATTCAGTCACATACACCTGCAGTCCAGCAATGGCGTCAGGACTGATGGAGATTCTCCCTTCTGATACCGTTCCCAATAACCCCTTTTCTAGAAGGGCCTTCTTTGCCAGTTCAAGGGATTTCACCTGAAGCGTGATGGAAGCTATCGTGTTGCGGCCTGATTTACCAGGCGGACCGTCACCCCGTTTCCCCCGTCCCGTTGTCCAGGCCCTCCACCCGCCACTTCAGGCAGCAACCTCTGCCATTGCTCCGATACCGCCGGGTCTGCATATTCAATGGTGATCTCCTCCGAGACTGTTACCCCCGGCACCCCGCCGTTTGAAGCGGCAAGCGTTTGTCCATCCGGTGGCGGAAACCGCCCTGGTCCCTGAAGGTATATTCGCAGTAAAAGATCAGGGAACCGGGCATCATACGGTGAGTTCGAGGTTGTTCCAGAGGGTCATGGGTGTCCCGTTCTGCACGGTGTTGAACGGCAGGACCGGGCCATGGGGGACTTTACCGGCATCGAGGAATTTAACGGTGGACTCAAGGTGTTCTGATGGCTGGAATGCAATCCCGACGATCCCGTTGCCATCCGGGATCAGGCCCTGCGATCTCATCTCTTCCGAGCTGTTCAGTATCTCCATGTTTACGTTCCCGAACGAGACTCCGCCGCTTTTAAACGGGCCATAGTCCATCATCGGCCAGGCAACAGGAAGCCCCAGGTCATCACTAAAGATCTGGTAGACCCGTTCCGGTTCCGGTAACTGGACCATGAGGTGATCGACCTGCTGTATCGTTGGTGGGATCGGTATCGGGTCCACTATTAACACCTGCTCTCGCAGTCGGATGCATTCATCGTGTCGCTACCAGCGGTCCTGGTACACTCCTCCACGCACGAGACGCATCTGGCGTATCCCTCCTGTTTCACCACGGTGCAGGACCCGTTAATCTTCTGGCATGATGCGAGGTTCCGGCACTTGTCGCCCAACATGTACTGCATAGTCCACATTCTCTACGACGTCCGGTCCACAGCTCATCTCCATACCATGACAGTTCTGTATGCCGCATGCAGCCTGTGCGACTACCGCGGTATCGGTATTTTCCCAGTTGATAGGGAGGTCCTTCCAGGCGATGGTCCCGTTCCCGCCGTGGTCTCTCGGGGGTCTTTTTATGATAAGGCGAACAGTAACGGGTGGTTTCTCTTTTCCCATCTCATCCGGTGAATACGTCCAGTAGATTGTCTGGTTCGTGGTATCGACAGTTTCGTTATGCCGGGTAACCTTCCAGTCCGGGGCATTCCAGCTGACGAAATAGCCATAACTGGTGTTCCAGTCTGTATACGACCGGTCCGGACCCGGTATACTGCGGGGTAAGTCCAATCCCGACCGTTGACGACATCAGGGGGCTGTATTTTTCAGGCGATGCCCGGATTGAAACATCCACGATGCCTGGCGTTGTAAGTGGAATAACGGTGCCCGTTACTGAAGGTGTTACCGGTGTTGTCACCGGTTGAACGACCGGTGTGGTGCCGGTTGGCGTAGGCGCCGGTATTCCGCCCGGCTTTTCGGATGTGCAGCCCGTGAAGAGTAGTGCGATAATGAGTAGTATTCCCGTCAGGGCGATGAATTGTCTCATGGTATGGTGATTCTCGTGTAGTATGAAAAAGGTATTTTTTTGGTTATTTCGTCTGGATAAACAGGGAACGGTCCGCTATTCAAACCCGGCGTATCCCCTGCTGCCGACCGTTGTATCCATTTCCCGCAACCTTCATCCCCATGCCATTCGATGTATACCTGAAGGATACCCCCATGAAAACGACTGACCCGTTCTTTGCAAAGGATTCCTGGGCGCAAGGTGCAGCGATCGAACTCCTGGACGTCTCGCACGGCAGGGCAAGGGTGCAGATGAAGGTCGAAGAGCGGCATAAGAACAGCCATGGTACCGTGCACGGCGGTGCAATTTTCACCCTTGCCGATACCGCGTTTGCCCTTGCCTCAAACTCCCACGGGGTACCGGCCGCTGCCATAAACGCCCATATCTCATACGTGAAGTCAGCCTCTGGCGGGACCCTGTATGCAGACGCAGAGGAATTCTCGATCAACCCGAAGATCGCTACCTATACCGTGACGGTAACCGACCATAACGGGGAGAAGATTGCGATCTTCCAGGGTATGGTGTATCGGAAGACACCGCGAGGATAACCGGACGAATCACTATCATAACCTTCCTCCTCTGAGGACGGTTTCTATGCACGGTGATGAGTGACGATGAGGACAAGTCATACGCTGCTCCTGAAATACTTCCATGACCCGCGGTACTCGTTTGACCGTGTGGAGGTCTGGTATATTGACCGCGGGGCACAAAACGATCGTTCCTGTGTGACCGGGGGCCAGATTGTAAAACTTGATGCCTATTATTTCGAGCGGGAGTCCCCGTCTGGAACAACACCCATCCCGTATCATCGGATTACCCGGATCCTGTATGATGGCGAACCGGTATGGATAAGGGGCACAACTCCCTGAACTCTGTGTCCAGCTATGGTCCAAGGCACCACCTTTTTTACCGACCAATGACAATTTAGTATGGCGCCTCAGTGGCTTAGTTGGCAGAGCGGCTGACTTGTAATCAGCAGGTCCCGTGTTCAAATCACGGCTGAGGCTTCGTTTACTATTTTAGCGATATTATAAGGTTATTTATTGAATTAAATGATTATTAGAGCATTTTAACCTGGACTGGCAAGTTTGATTCCTTATATCACATACTATCAATAGAATTTTAAGGGTAAATCGATTATTTTGGGATATGCCAATACAAAAGAATCGACTGATTCTTCAAAAAGGAATTATTGTCTGTTTGCTTCTATCCCTGGTTCTTTTCACTGGTTGTCTATCCAACCCTTCCAATGTAAATCAATCTCCCTCTATCACACCCTTGAATGTACCGACAGTACCAACAAACGAATCATATCAGAGTTATCAACCCAGTAAGGACATAATAATCTCTAACCCCATCCAGATAACGGTCCATAACGTCAAAGTTCATTCCAGCACGCAAAAATCAGGAAAACAAATTAAACTTGCAGTTCTCGATGTATCCCTGAAAAATGAAAGGGAAACTGAGAGTTTTTCTTTCGATAATACTTCCCTGGTCTGTATTGAATCAGATGGTGACACATATAGTCGTATTAATCCAAATACCGAATATCTGCAATCAGAACTCAAAAATCCCTTACTCCCATGTCATCTTGCACCTGGTGTGATACAAAGAGGGACGGTCGTTTTCGAATTAGTAGGAGAAGTGGATTCAATAGCATTATATGCAAAATATCCAAACTGGACAATTCTGGGTGACGTGTACATCGCTGATATTTCAAAAGATCTTACCAGCACAGCTAACTCCGGGTATTCTAAAAACCTGGAAATGGTTGTCCATTCTGCTGTCCAGAAAAAGACAATCCCCGGCTTTAATCTCCGTGAAGGAAGTAAGATTGCAATTGTTAATGTCAGTATCACGAACAATAATCCCGCTGATGTCACGATTGACCGGGAGAATGTATTCATCATGAACGAACGGGGGTCAACCCTGGAACACGGAGGAGATCGTGTTACCAATGAAATTGCCCGGGATTATCTCCGCTTCCCCTTCATAATCAAACCAGGAGAGACCATTACGGGGCCGGTTATCTATGTTGTATCTTCGGGAACACGGGTCAATACGCTTGTTGTAATGGATGAAAATTACGTGATTAATTCGGTTGCTGATTTAAACACTATTTATCAATACGAATAATTTTTTTTACCCTTTTTTTTAGAAAAATAGGGTGTATCCTAATAAATCGGCACTATTTTCAGATTACACAGGTGTCTTGTGTGCCTGCCTGGAGGACCGTGTAGTTTGCAATTGTTGGTACTTTCAGCCGGGCACATTCTTTTTGCAGGAGATTGTCAACAGATGTAACACTTCGCATAATACTCACATCGGGAGTTGTCATATAATACATGGCGCCATCTTGGTCTGTGAAAAGAGTTACAACATGACCTTTCCGGGTGCCATCAACGAAATATTTGAACGAGACTATTTTTGTATCATATCCATGTTTTGCGAGGACATATGAAAGGAACGTAGCATAGTCCTTGCAATCCCCGTTGCCAAGGCGGAAAAATTCTTCCGGTGAATATGACCGGCATCCCTCATGATATACAAATGTAAACCGTGCATCGGTATATTCGCTGGCTTTTTGTGCGGAATCAAGACTTTTTACAACAGAATTGAAATCTGAACTCTTGAGCAAAGCCGGATTATCAAGGGATGGTGTATAAGGCCCCTCATTAATAGTACCAACCGGTTTCGAAAGGATAGTGTTACCCTTTTCATCCAGAAGTGTAATGGTGAACGATCCTGTAGTTTCTTTTACACCAAAGACAACTTCACCGGTCCTGCTGCCCTGTGGCGGGATCGTTCCCCAGTAGAAGGGATTTGATAACCGGTCATAGATTTTCTGTGTCATCGGTCCTCCGCCGGTAATATCGACTGTTTTTTCATTAGCTACGAACGGTTCCTTCTCCTGCAGATTGTTAATTGTCATATTAATAACCACAAAAATATTCCCGGGTAATGGGTTGCTGTCTTTAATTTTAGTTGTTTTAAGGGCTGAGTTGATGGTAAGGTGTACGTTACCGGTATCCACGGGTTTTGCTGTTTCCTGTATCCCGGTGTCCGGTATTTGCCCGTCCAATCGTCCTTGTTCGGCATAGATCCCGGCCGGAATAATCCCGATATACCTGGTGAACAGTATATCCCCGTCTTCATTTTTGAGTGTGATGTTGAATTTTTCAGTGGAAATATTCGTTCCAAATACAATCTCCCCGGTTTTCTTTCCTTTAGGAGGGATGAACCCCCAGTAAAACGGGTTAGCCAGGTCTTTGTAGACGGGATCATGGACCGGGCTGCCTTTCGTGATGGCAATCGTCTTTTCATTGATAACGAGTGGATCCTGCTCCCTGAGGTTTTCAATAGTCGTGTTCATGACGACCAGTATATTTCCTTTAAACGAGTTCATTGACTTGATTTTGGTATTTTTCATCGCCGAGTGAACCGTAATTTTCACACCATCTGAGCTGATGACAACAGGGTATTGTGGTGTACGTCGGCAGGGATGGTAGTTGACGGTATCAATGCCGGGCTGGTTGTTGGTATCAGGGTGGCAGTTGTTGTTGCATCACTAATATTTGAGTTACCCGTCCGGGTTATCTGAGTACAGCCACAAAAAAACACTATCCCGATTACAATAATTATGAAAAGGCAGGGGAGTATTTTCATATATTTTTTTATTTTAGAGGACTTGATAAAAAAGATAGCGATATGAATTTTCCGTAATGGATTTATCAGTGATTTGAACATCTATGTCTCAAATCACGGCTGAATAATCATGAATTAGAAGCAGCAGGGAACAAGACCTGCAGTTGTTGTCAATAGCAAATAGATCAGAATGCTAAATTACATTCCCCTACCAAGTATCAGCAACGAACCAGAACAAGGCAGGACCCGCATGAGATTCTCACCCACTTTCTCGTATAGCAATGAGATTGTAAACCGGCTTACCCATATCACCGCATCCAGGGAAGTAATTCTCCACGCACATCTTGTGCCAAAATGGGAGCTGTCCCTTCGGCGTGAACAACTTGTCCGTGCAGCCCACGCCTCAACGGCCATAGAGGGAAATCCCCTGACCCTTGAAGAAGTAAGCCAGTCTTGCTGAAGGCCGGGATATCATGGCAGCCCGCAAGGCAAAGGCAGAAGTCCTTAATTATCTCAAAGTGCTTGAAAAAATTACAACCTATCAGAAGAACGGCAACATATCAATACAATCAATCCTTGCACTTCATCTTGATGTCAGCCTGGAGACTCTTGAGGACCCTGCGACAGAAGGGGTGTTCCGGAGTGTCCGGGTGGTCGTCGGCAACAGGGTAACCAGGGAAATCGTCTACTCCGCACCCCCACCAGCTGAGGTAGTAACTTTGATGGAAGAGTTAGTTGAATGGCTTAACTCTGACGAAGCCAATGGATTGCACCCTGTTATTGTTGCCGGAATTGCCCATTATGAACTTGTGAGGATCCACCCCTTTGTGGATGGCAACGGCCGGGTTGCACGGGCACTTGCAACCTTAATCCTTGCCATGAGGGAATTTGATATCAAGCGCTTCTTTGCCCTCGATGATTTTTACGACAGCGATCGGCAGGCATACTACACAATACTCCGGGAGGTTAACAAAACCTATCCCGATTGCACAATCTGGCTTAATTATTTCACTGAAGGGGTGGAGATATCCCTGAACCGGGTAAAAGAACGGGTCCTGCGTCTTTCAGGGGATGGGTACAGGAAAGCAACCCGCGGACAGGTCGCTCTAACCGAACGGCAGATGAGGATCATTGAATTCGTTCACAAAACGGGATCGGTTAAGTCAGGTAATGTTGTTGAAATGTTTCACATATCCCGGCAGGCCGCATTACATGAATTGGCGGGGATGGTAGATCAGAATCTCCTCGTACGTGAAGGTCTTGGGAGAAACACCCGTTATATCGTCAAATAGCGGTTGTCAATTAGGTTGTCAATTAGGTTGTCAATTAGGTTGTCAATTAGGTTGTCGATTAGGCTGGGTGAGCTCGCTAACCCGCATGATCAGTTTCGAGGGAATTAGGACTTCCAACAGTCCTTTTTGGATGAATACGATACGTATCCCTATCTTATAGAGACAATTTCACCGGTAAGGTAACAATCCTTTCCTTACAAGGGGATGTCCTTTTGTAAGCAAAAAGTCTGTCTTATCTGACAACGGGTAATTTCTGATTGCGGCAGGGGTCCTCATCAGTAAGAATTTCTGTCATCTGTTGTTGTGCGATTGCATTTTTTTAATTAATTCTGGGGAAAGTACCTGCTCAATGCAGTCCATTCCCCCGCCCTCCCAAGCCTAAAGGGCGGGGCCACACTACCGGTGCCTCCTGTCCGCGACCGTTCGGCTTCGCGAAAGAATTTCGCCTGGCGAAATCATGGAGCGGAGGGCAGGAGGACCATCATTCATCTGCTACTACGATGTCGGCTAGTTGACTCTCAAGATCCCTCTGCGATACTTCGGGTCTACTAACTTGATCCAATCGGGCCTGCCTGGACAGAATTCTCTTAACAGACCCATTTTTCTGCTGTTTCTTCAACTGGCTATTTTTGATTATATTTGCCCAGTCTGCATAGAGGTATGCCCTGCCTGATGCCCGAAGAAGAGATCGCATAAATCTATCGAGGTTTCTGGAATACACGACAACCGTACCTTCATTACGGGCAAAGGTTTTCAACCGGCTAATGACACTCGGGATCAGCCTGGTATCAGTTTCATAGAGTGAAGGGTCGTGCTCGATAATGAGGTAGGTTTCATCACATTCGTTGATGATCGTGGCCATCTGGTCAGATGTGAAACCTCGTCTGACAGAAAATTCAAACGAGGTCCTGTGCAGGTTCGGGAGTACGCCAGAATAATTGCTGCAAACATAGAGGAAGGGATAACGGTCGCATTGTGCCGCTGCTACTGTTAAGGCCCTCTTCGATGATACAGGAGGGGCCGACAATTGCGGTTATTGTCCGTTCAGGGATGCAGATATCGCCTGGCCATTCAAGATCCATGATAGGTGCTATGGGTTACTGGTACAGGTTGATAAGTGCAGGGGGCATGCGGGATGAAAGTGAGTAGATCGTTGATGGGTAATCCGGCCATAATATTCGCCTCTTCGTGTCCTGGTTTCGCTTTGCTCCACTGCGGGAGATTGCGGACTCAACCATACCGGCCGTTTTGGCATATGCTGTCGAACAACCAGGCGGGCTGTCAGAGAGAAGGAACGCCAGCCAGATGAGTATGCCGATCCCGGCACCGGCGATGCAGGGGGACCAGGACGCCATCATGAACCATTCTGTCATCAATATCCTCCACAAGTATGGGAAGTGCTTTCCACGGATAGCAGGTTCGCATCATGGTACCGGTCCTGCCCTCTGGTAGGCGATGTATCCGCCACCAAGATTTAAAATGCGGCTGAATCCGTGCATCTTCAGGATACTTACCGCGATGCTCGCACGCTGTCCCCCCCGGCACATGACAATATACTGCTGTGCAGGATCAAGTTCGGTGTACCGGGTTCTGAGATCGTGCCAGGGAATGTGGATCGATCCCTCTACACGGGCAGCCTGCCACTCCTCCCGCGAGCGGACATCGATTAAGACCGCCTCGTTTGATCGAATCAGGGCATGTGCTTCCTCAGGAGAGATGACCGGGACACGGCTGATGGGCAGCGCAGTTGTTCCCCAGACAAGCATTCCTCCTTCGGCATACCCCGTGACCCGGTCAAATCCGACCCGGTGGAGCTGGAGTGTCGCTTCTTCTGCCTGTCTTCGATCCTCAACAACAAGGAGGATGTCCTTATCGGGAGGGAGGATCCAGCCCGCCTGCGTGGCAAAGTTTCCCGAGAGATCGATATGCCAGGCCCCGGGGATGTGCATGCCAGAGAAAGCAAGGTAACTTCTGACATCGAGGACGATTACATCATCTGCCTGTATACGGTCTGCAAGCGACTTCGGCTCGACGGGTACCGGCTGGATGAGGTCCCGCATCAGTGCAGGGCCTGCCCTGTTGATCTCAGAACAGCGGAGGAAGTGATCCGGGGCGGCAGGCATATCGGAAGTGAGTGCACTGATGAACTCCTCGCGACTCCTGATCCGGAGGGCGTAGTTGTACTTCTTCTCATATCCTATTGTGCTTGTCCGCTTTGCTGCCATCGCACGTCCGCAGAGAGATCCCATTCCGTGTGCAGGATAGACCTCACACTCGTCCGGGAGGGTCATGATCTTGGTATGCAGATTGTCATAGAGGGATGATGCAGAGCTCTGCTGCTCTCCCCGGAAAGAGGTCAGGCCGCCCGACATCGCCAACAAAGAGGGTGTCGCCGGAAAAGAGGGCGACCGGTGTCTGACCGCGTGCGGTATCCGTTGCAATGTAACAGATATGTTCGGGAGTATGTCCGGCAGTCCCGATGACTGAAAAACGGATGTCTTCAAGATGCACCTCATCCCCTTCAGCGAGAGGGGTATGGGGAAATCCGCAGTGTGCGGACCGGGACATATAGATACCTGCGCCGGTGGCATCGGCCAGGTCGAGGTGCCCTGCTATGAAGTCTGCATGCAGGTGCGTTTCCAGGACATGGGTGATCCGAAGTCCCATCTCCCGTGCGGCAGTAATATACCGTCCGGCATCGCGTTCCGGATCGATGACCGCACAGGACCTGCTCCCGGCAACGATGTACGAGCTGTGGGCAAGCCCCGGTATGAAAAACTGGTGGATGATCATATGTTTTCATCCTTCTATCTGATAAGGAGACAGATGAGCATTACGGCTGTTGCAAGGAAGATCACGGTCATGATGCTCCCTGCTTTCAGATAGTTTTTCGGGGAATATCCTCCAGGCCCCATCAGGAGTGCATTTACCTGGTGGGCTGGGAGGATGAATGAGTTCGAGGCGCAGAACGCGACGGGGAGGGCGGGAGCACGGGGTTCTGTCCCGGTCCCACCACCAGTAAGCATCACAACCGGGACGAAGTACCGCTCAGGCGACCTGTGCAATGATCTGCCCGATGAGTCGTTTCTCCGCTTTATGGATGTGTTCAAGCAGCGTGCTCTTGTTAATTCCCATCTTTTCTGCGAGTTCGCCTGCATTGAGCCGGCGGGGATTATCGAAATACCCCAGGCGATAGGATTCGACCAGGATCTTCTTTTGCCGGGGTGTGAGGACATCAAAGACCCCGCTGACCCCGGGATTATAATCACAGACTGACAGGATCTCAAGGCCCCACCCCTTCTCTGTGGCATCGGAAACGAACGTATGGAAGTCCTCCGGGGTCCCGACCATACTGAATGTCAGGCAATCGTTCTCGAAGACAATGGGAGGCTCAAACTTTGATCCATAGGTCTGGAGGAACCGTGTAATATCTTCAGAAAATGTTCCCTTCACAAGGCAGGTATATTCACGACCCTTGTTCTGAAGCACTAATGAGATTCGACACATAATTGCACTGGATCTGATCGACAGGGATCCCTTCCTTGATGGTAAACCTGCACACCTCGCTGTGTATATCGTCAACCATGTTGAAGAGGGAAATAACCTCGAACCTTTCGATAACCTGGCCGTACGATTTACAGTAATCGAAGATATCCCCGGAAAGCCTGACCGTCATTTTCTTCATACAACCCGATCTGGTGCACGGATGGGATATAAATATGACCGTACATGTACGGCTCAATTCATAACATCATTGCCTGCCTTTTCTTTAATCAGTTCCATGAGGAATGATTCGATGAAAACAAACAGTTGTGCTGAAATTACAGACACGAAGAGTAGAGGATATGACGAACGGGTTGACGGAATGCGGGAAACAACACCCGCCGTACGGATTCATTATTCCTGCCGGTATCCTTATCGGACTTGGCGTGGGCATGCTCGTAGATAACGTGGGTTCCGGCTTCCTTGTCGGGCTTGGGCTCGGATTTCTCGGTTCAGGACTGGTTCCCCTTGTTCGGAAACCCCTGGGGAGTGAGTGTACGCAACCGGGAAGCACGGATGTGACGATGCTTCTTATCGGGGCCTTCCTGGTATTTATCGGGATTGGCTTTGTCTATGCGCCTGCAGCAATCTGGCCTTATGCCATTGCCGGATTTTTAATTCTCATTGGTATCTGGCTCCTGGTCAGGGGATTTTACAAGCTTTCCTGAGGATGAAAAAACAGGACGAATTCTGGTGTGACTGACATGATTGCGGCTATTGCGGCAACTATCCTCCCCCTTGGCTTCCTGATCGTTTTATTCGGCGGAGGGGCGTTATTTCTGCGTAAAAATATTGAACAGGACGGTGAGGCTCCGATAAACAGGACCCTGTTTTACATCAGTAAATACTCGATTCTTGTCCTCTGGGGGGCGATGGTCCTTCAGATCTGGGGGATCAGCCTATCGTTTTTTGAAGTGCCCCCCTTCCTCCAGGTAATTGGCCTGGTAGTATGGTTTTTCGGATTTGCACTTTTATACATCGGAAGATTCGAAATGGGGAGTTCATTCCGCCTGGGTACCCCAAAGGAACACACCAGCCTCAAGGTCGATGGATTATTCAGATTGAGCAGAAATCCGATGTATGTCGGTATGTATGCAACGATGGTTGCATCCGGCCTCTATACCCTGAATCCGGTTGTTATTGTTACTTGCAGCATTCGTGATCGCTATCCATCATTCCATCGTCCTGGCGGAGGAGAACCATATGCAGAAGGTGTTTGGCCAGGAATATCTGGCATTATCGTAACCGGGTGAGGCGATATATCTTTGTTTGAATACAGGTAAGGGATCCTGATCTCAATATTTTTTTGTGATTTGAACATCCGGGACATGAATCACGGATAAGGATTCGTTTACTATTTTCGGATTTTTAGGACCAGGATATATAACAGGCTTATAGTATTGAAAATAGTTATCTCAGAGATTTCCTTCCCGTTCTGGATTGATCGAATCCATACCATCTGGATAATCTCAATAATTACAGAAACAACCGCTTCCCATAGAAAAATTGGGGTAATTATCAGCCCTGTACAGTGATCAAATCCGTCCGGACTGACGAATTACTCACCATTGTGCCGTTAACCGCATCACTTTTTAACACCGTTAACGTGACCGTATAATTGCCAGGATAGCGGTAGGTATGGACCGGGGCTGGCCCGGTCATGTTAACCCCGTCACCGAAATCGTAATTGTACAATGTCGGGTTCCCGGTGGACTGATCGGTGAAACTGACCTCCAGCGGTGCTGTACCGTTCACCGGGGCTGCCGTGAAGCCCGCGACCGGAGCAATGAATGGAACGGTACCTGCCTTGATTACGTTCGTTTTGGTTGCACTGCTGCTGATTACAGAACCCGTTGCCTTATCGAACTTTGTTATTGTCAGGGTAATGGTAAAGGTACCCGGGAACCTGTAGGTGTGGGACGGGTTTGGCCCGGTTACATTCGCACCATCACCGAAATTATAGTTGTAACGGGACGGGCTCCCGACTGATTGATCCGTGCATTTCACGGTCAGCGGGGCAATACCGGCCTGGGGAGAGACGGTGAAATCTGCAAATAAGGGGGGTTTGGTACCAACCGTGATGTAATCCGGCTTTAATTTGGTGCTGTTCTGGCAGGCACTGTTGCTTTCCGAAAGGCTGACCGTATACACGCCGTCAGTGGTGTAGGTATGGACCGGGTTTTTCTCCTCTGAATAGGTCCCATCCCCGAAACTCCAGTTCCAGGCCTCTGCGATGCCAATTGAATGTCTGGCGAACCCGACTGAAAGCGGGGCAGGGCCTGCGGTACTATTGCTGGTGAAATCGGTAATCAGTGGCTCCTTCGGGTGGGTCAGGTTGGCATACAGGTCAATGGTCTCGTTCTCGTGTGGGTACCGGGTATTGTTCTGCGTCAGGGCGATGTACCCGCATTTCTTCACCGTGAATGTCCGGACGGGCGGACACGGGACACACGTCTGAACGAGCAGGGTGCCATTCGCAAGGGTAATACCCTCATACCAGTCGTTGAAATATACCTCTGCACCTTCCACGTTCGAGTGGACCAGGTAATATCCCTTACCGCCACCGACAATGACAGGAGTAGAGCCGATTGCATAGAGGTTTTTGTCGCCACTCCCGAAGTAGACGACCCCGTTATCGATAGCGGGGCTGGAAGTCACCGCTCCACCAGTGGTATAATCCCACAGGAAAGCCCCGGTTTCTGCATCGAGTGCATAGAGGTTATTGTCACTGCTCCCCACATAGATGACACCATTAGCGATTGCCGGGCTGGAAGATACCCGGTTTCCGGCCGTATAACTCCAGATGAATGCCCCGCTCGCTGCATTGAGTGCATAGGTATTGTTGTCTCGGCTCCCGAAGTAGACGACTCCGTTATCGATAGCGGGGCTGGAAGTCACCGATCCGCCTGTCGCATAACTCCAGAGAAACGCCCCGGTTACTGCGTTGAGAGCATAGAGGTTTTTATCACTGCTTCCGAAATAGACGACCCCGTTATCGATCGCCGGGCTGGATTGTATCTGGTTGCCGGTTGTGTAGTTCCAGATAAGGTCCCCGGTTTCTGCGTTGAGAGCATAGAGGTTCCTGTTGGCGTTACCGACATATACGATACCATTTGTCACCGCCGGGCTGGAAAATACCCCGGGATCACCCGGATAGTTACTCATGGTATAGTTCCAGACCAGTGCCCCTGTGGCCGCGTTGATCGCGTACAGGTTCCCGTCAAAATTGCCGATATAGACGATACCATTTGCGATTGCCGGGCTTGAACTTACGTCGATCCTTGACATATAGCGTGATGGTACCGTGTAGTTCCAGATGAGCGCACCAGTCATCGCGTCGAGCGCGTAGACCTTGTTCCGGTAGCCCCCGATATAGACAACACCGTCCGACACCGCCGGGGTTGAACTTACCCAGTTATTGTCAAAGTCAGTGAAATTCCAGATCCGTTCCCCGGTTGCTGCGTCAATGGCATAGAGGTTGTGGTCACGGCTTCCGACATAGACGATCCCGTTCACGATGACCGGGCTTGAACTCACCCCGTCACCGGTCGTGTAATTCCAGAGGAGTGTCCCGTCCGGGTGGATTCCCCCGTCGTCATACACGCCGGAATTATAGATGTCTGACCGGAACTTCCAGGCCTTTTCACCGGAGGGCTTGTCGGTGACTGACAGGAATAACGAGTTGGAAGAATCCCCGGAGGAACTGTCATAGACATTAATTTTCACGTGCCGCGGGTATGCAACCTTATCAACGGGGACCTCTATGGCAAGGTGGTCAGGCTGGAGGTACTGTGTCACCTGGGCCTCGCCATTCCAGAGGATGATGCTCGCTGTGGTAAATCCTGTACCATAGACATTGAGGGTAAAGCCCGGGCTGCCCTCCATTACGGTCGTCGGATCGATCTGCGATAGCGAAAGAGTGCTGGTGGTTGCCGTCTGGTTTACCCAGGTCTGGTTGACCCAACCCTTTTCCCCCACGGTCCTCGTCCCGATCGTGTAGGCAGCAGCTGGAGAGAGCCCGGTAGCAGTAAAGGTCTCAGTTCCCGTCGTTACGTTCCCCTGGAATACCCCGTTAAGGTATACCATGACATGGGAGAAGCCGATCGTTGTTGGATCAGTCCATGCCCAGGTAATCCGGAGCTGCTGCGTGGTGGTGGCATGGAGGTCGGTTACACTCGCCGGCGGCTCGTCAGGGTACGATCCGAACGCGTAGAGGTTGCCGTCATCAGATCCGATATAGACCCTCCCGTCAGCGACTGCAGGGCTCGAATACACGGAGGAGTCACCTGTCTGGTAATCCCAAAGGAGCACACCTCTCGATGCGTCCAGTGCATGGACGCTCTTTCCATAGCCATAATTTAAACTACCGACATAGACGACACCGTTTGCGACCGCAGGGCTTGAATACACGGACTCCCCGGCCACGTAACTCCAGAGGAGTGCCCCTGTGGACGCATCGAGTGCGTAGAGGCTGTCATCAATGCTCCCGAAGTAGACGACACCGTTCGCAACTGCAGGGCTGGACCTCACATCGTCACCCGTCGCATAGCTCCAGAGGAAGGCACCTGTGGAAGCATCGAGTGCATAGAGGTGATCATCATCACTGCCAACGTACACGACACCGTTCACAACCGCCGGGCTGGACTTAATTTCTCCCCCAGTCGTGTAGTTCCAGCGGAGTGCTCCGGTGGATGCATCAAGTGCATAGAGGTTGCCATCCCAGCTGCCGAAATAGACGGTCCCGTCCGTTACTGCGGGGCTGGACGTCACATCGTTCCCGGTCGTATAATTCCAGAGGAGTGTCCCGGTTGACGCGTTGAGTGCGTAAAGATTGTCATCACGACTTCCCGTGAAGACGATTCCGTCCGCCACCGCAGGGCTTGATAGTACGCTGTCACCCGTTGTATAGTTCCAGAGGAGTGCCCCGCTGCCTGCGTCAACTGCGTAGATGTTGCCGTTCCATCCACCTGCATAGACGACACCGTTTGCCACCGCCGGGCCGGTCTGTATCCCTTGTTCAGCCGCGAACTTCCAGAGGAGCGCCCCGCTATCCTGGTCAAGTGCATAGAGGTATCCATCGTTACCCCCGAAGTAGATCGTACCGTCCACCACCGCCGGACCGGACCTCACCACATGGCCCGTGCCGAATTTCCAGATGAGGTCGCCCGCCGGCCGTTTCCCGCCATCGTCGTACACACCGGTGTTCTGGTTGTCGGCATGGAACTTCCACCCCGGAGCGGCTGCGACGGGTGCAGTGACCAGGGCACCGAGCAGGAGGAGGAGGAACAGCCACCGGATTAAAGGAGGTTTCCTGAACTGTGTTCCGTTGGTGCTTCGCTCCGAATTACCGGGTATAACCTGTATTGATGCCATGAAAATCCAAATCTCCGGGCATAGAGAAGATTTCGCCCCCGCTGCCAGTAATCAGAATCTGTACACGTGTAAGATAAGTCTTCTGGCTCAGATAAGAGACCCCTGTCGGTGTACCTACCAGCTACGAAGATCCAACGAGAACAATGATACCAGAGGTTATTTCGGCTGGTATGAAAAACTCCAGGAAGTACCTGAAAGGCAATCCTTCCATGCCCTTCTACGGGCCAAAGGATCATAGCAACCCCTGTAGAAATCCACATGAACCTCCCATTCATGCGTGTTTCAACAAGGCTGATATTTCCCTTTCTGGCTGGATTCACAGATCGGTATAGCGTATGGCTGCCCCTGGTCCCGGGCCGGATGGACGGCGGGGTATGACCTGAGATACGGGTACTGGCACCATCACCAGCGTTGTAATTATAATATGCCGGGTTGCCACTTGTATGAGGGTGTAAACAATGGCTCACTATCTGATAGATATCCGCCAGATGGGTTCCGTGAAGCACCAGATTAGCACGTTAAGCAACCAGTTGGCCGGGAAATTTAATCTCGGAGACAAACGGGTAATCCCGCATATCACCCTGGCAGGACCTTTTTCAACCCAGGATGAAGAGCAACTCGTCGAAGATTTTACCAGAATATGCATGGACCAGAAGACGATCCCGAAATACGAGGTCGGGGGGTACGGTTTTTTTGATGATACGAGGGTTGTTTTTGTTTCGATTACCCCTGACGAAACCCTGCAGCAGTTCAGGTACCAGCTGTCGCAGGCAATCTCCCCGGTACTGTTCATTACGAACCTATGACCTGGATTCCGCCGAAGGCTTCATGTTCCACTCTACGCTCGCCATGAAACTCGACTGGCTCACCTTCCAGAGAATAAAATGGTATGTCCGGGGAAAGGCGGACGTCACGTACCGGCACCACCCGATCCGGGTGACATTGCTCCGGAACAGAAAAATTGTCTGCGAATATGATTTTATCCAGAAGAGGATGCTGAGCCGGAAACAGGCGATGAGCAAGGCAACACGGATGCGGGATTATGATATCCTTAAGGTGTGGGCTGACGGGGAGCTGGGAATCAAGAGTACAGGCGTCCGTGATTTCCTTTCCGTGACCCGGTAACGGATGAGGGACTTCAATGCAATTCAGGCAACCCGCTGCCGGGAAAAAAGGTGGGAGCCACCGGTCTGATCCGGTCACACCCGTGCAAACGGGCCCAACTCTTCAGAGCGCTAAACCCGGTGACAGAACCCCGCGGGTCCGCTGCAAAGGTGAGATAGCCGACCTGGTCGTCCGGGTTCGGGAATGACAGGTACCAGGTGTTATTTGTCACGTGCATGAGGGTCCCGGGTACTGACCGGCCCGATCCCGAAGGTCATATTCCCTGCATCCGGGCCCTGTTCAACCTGCATGGTCCCGTACAGGTCGCTCCTGTACATTCCCGCGATCGCCGACGGGCTGATCGTTGCCGGGCCTGCATCTGCGGGACGCTCGACGGATTTGATGAGCGAGTTCCACCCTCCCTGGTTGATCCTCTCCCTGGCCTGCAGGTCGACCCCGCTCTTCCCGATATACCGCTCGAGGAACTCGTCCCGGACTGCTTCCGGGAAGACCGTCAGCTGTTTGTTGGCAATGATAACGATACCGGTCTTCTTCCCGGGGATGAGGACCACGAGAGCACGGACCCCGTCCAGCGCCCCGTTCTTCTCGATAACCCGCTCGCCAAGGAAGTTGTATGAGTCACAGCCAAGGCCGTTTGCGGCGTTCGGGTCGTTAAGAGGCCCGTATGACCCTTCTACCATGCTCGCTGCATGGATCTCTTTCACGGTCTTTGGTGTGAGGACCTGCCTTCCGTCAACCGAGCCGTTGTTCAGCATCATCCGCAGCCATTGTGTCATGTCCCGGCCGGTAGAGACCACCTGGCCGGCAGCGGGGAACCCTGCTTCTTCGAGGGGTATGGTGTGGATATTTCCCGGGGCACCTCCGTGGCCTGAGACGTGGTTCTCATCAAGGTACAGGGTCTCCGGGTGCGCCCCCGATCGTGTCATGTTGAGCGGCCTGATAATCCGGGTGTCTGTTACGTCTTCCCAGCTCCGGTTGTCCACCCGTGCCGCGGTTTCCCCGGCAATGAAAAAGCCTGCATTCGAGTACAAAGACTTCTCACGGAAACTGGCACCCGGCTCAAGGTACCTCATCCGCTCCAGCAGTTCGCTGTCGGAATACCCGAGCCTGCCCAGCAGGTCGCCGTCGAAGTGCCGGAATCCCGTGCGGTGGGCGAGCAGGTCGCGGAGCGTCGCATGCTCACCGGCGTACGTGTCTTTCAGTTCAAAGCCCGGCAGGTACGTGACAACCGGGGTGTCCCAGTCCAGTTTTCCCTCGTCGACGAGGGAGCCGACCGAAGCGGCAGTGACATACTTGGAGACCGATGCGATCTGGAAGCGGGTGTCGGGATCAACCTTCTCCGGCTTCCCAATCTCCCGGACGCCGAACCCTTTCAGGTAGACGACGGTATCGTTCTCGACAATCCCGACAACGGCACCCGGTACTTCGTATTCCGCCATTTTCGCGGTAACAACATCATCGAAGCCATCGCGGTTTCCGGTTGCCGGTGGTGTACCTGGTACAACCGGAAAAAAAGACCATACCGGTCAGAAGGAATGCAGCAAGGAAGAGGAATACGTATCGCAGGACAGGGTTGTTCATGAAGGGGATTGAGATTATCTGACGAAAAATCTTATGATTTGTCATCGCTTTGACAGGTACACTTTTGTTTAAGTAGTACACCGTTGACGGTGATATTGTTCATACGCTGAAATGGGATGGCGTGTGGAGAACGGGAGATGGATCATTCATGGTCGTTACGTGCTCCGGACAGATGATCAACATAAATAATAGTGGTATACCAAACCTTACTGTTCGAATATGCCCGTAATTCCGAGATCCGATGGACAACAAGATGAGCCCTATTATATCCTCATCGTTGAGGACACCCGTCTGCAGTCCGAGATCCTCAGGGATATCCTTCAGAAGAGGGGCTTTACTATCGCCGTTGCTGAGAACGGCAAAAAAGCCCTGGAACTCGTCTCCCAGAAAAAGCCGGATCTTATCATCAGTGATGTCATCATGCCGGTGATGAACGGGTATGACCTCTGTAAGGAGATCAAAAAGAATGAAAAGACCCGTGATATTCCCATCATTCTCCTTACAGCCCTCTCGGATCCCAAGGACGTTGCTCTTGCATTACAGTCTGGTGCTGACAACTTTATCACAAAACCGTACCAGCCTGACTATATCAGCAGGCAGGTCAGGATGATCCTCGAAACACCACAGGACCACTTCAAGACCCCCCCCGAAGTAAAACCCGTGAAATTCTCCCATGGGGGTCAGACCTACCTGATAAGCATGGACCGGCCGAAAATCATTGATTTCCTGCTCTCGGCATATGAGGCCGCGGTGATGCAGCACGTTGAATTCCAGCGGTCCCAGGGGGAACTCCGGACGATGAGCGAGAAGATCAGCCACCTCAACCAGATTATCAGTCTCAGCAATTCTCCGCTGAAACCCGATGCTCTTCTGGAAAGCATCCTTCACAAAACATTGTCCCTGGAAGGTTTTGAGATAGGTGCCCTCTACCTCCTGGATGCAGAAAAAACAAAAGCCAACCTGAAGTGCTACCAGGAAACCACTCCTGTATATTCGGATTTACATGTTTTTATCGGGACACTGAATCTCAATGATTCATCGTATCAGGAACTGTTCATCCAGGGGATTCCCCAGTTTGTCATCCTGAATGATGATGTTCACATGGACCGGAACAGCATCATCCTCAAAGAACTCGGCGCAAAATGTTATGCCATGATCCCGCTCATGTCCGCATCTGTGGTGATTGGTGCAATCTCGCTCATTAGTACCAAAAAACACGATTTTTCCAACCAGGAGAAATCACACCTTTTATCCATCAGTACGGAAATCGGCAATGCGGTCCAGAAGACCCTGCTGCTGAAGCGCCTTGAGGACGCCAATGAGGAGACAAATCTCTATCTTGACATCATGACCCATGACATCAATAATGCCAACACCGGCGCACTCGGCTTCCTTGAAATGCTGGCTGAAAAACTTGAAGGGGATAATAAAAAATTTGCGGATATTGTCCTTACCAGTATCAACAAGTCCATCGAAATAATCGGGAATGTCTCAACCATCCGCAAGATGCATGAGCAGAAAGCTGCCCTGAGACCGGTGAACCTTGATGATGTCATCCGTAATGAGATCCTGCATTATTCAAACGCAACTATTCAGTATTCAGGGACAGATGTGGTTGTTCTTGCAGATGACCTGCTCGGCCAGGTCTTTACCAACCTGATCGGGAACAGTTTAAAATTCTGCGGTGAGAACGGGGAAGTAACCGTCCTGGTAGGAGAACAGGACAATAATATCCTCGTTACGGTAGCTGATAACGGCCCTGGCATATCCGATGAGATGAAACCACAGATATTCGATCGTTTCAGGAAAGGAAAGGGCAAAAAGAGTGGAAAGGGTCTCGGACTCTTTATCACCCGGCATCTGGTAGAGGGATATGGCGGTCGTATCTGGGCTGAGGACCGGGTACCTGGCCACCAGGATGAGGGTACAGCGATTCATTTCACCATGAAGTTAGCGGACTGAATGCGAGGGAGACACGGTTATCCGGGAAGCGGGTCCATCCAGGTTCCCCCAGGAATCCGCGGTTTTTCGCTCCGTATCCTGTGTTTTTCTTTGACATAGTACACCGTTGACTCTGGATACAATAAAAAAAAGAATGCAGTGGTGAACCTCAACATGTTCCCATCGATCCGCTGCTTCCCTTTCGGCGCCATGAGTCTGGGGCGCCTGTAATCCACGACGCCGGCAGCTGGAACAGCGAATTCAAAGATCACCTTACAAGATATGGTATCAGGCCCATAGTGACCGGAGTGAAGGATCCCCGGACGAGCGGAAAAGCCAGGACGGTTTTGCCGGGAGTTTACGGGAATCACAGGTCAGCTTTTCGTGTATCCGGGCTCTGTAGAAATCCTCTTAAATCTATTTTGCAGATTGGTAATTCCAAAACTTCGTCACGCTCCCGGGGCTCATGGCCCGCCGCTTTGGCGACCCCGGTTGGGATAGAGACCACCCCCAAATACTCTGAATTTTAATGAGCTTTCGGGAAACCCTGCCCGAAGAATATCTTAATGGGGTTGGGCAGGGAGGGGGTGAAACCCCCTCCTGTCTTCGTATTTCCCTCTTATTTTTATGACACCGAAGGGTTTCAACAAAGCCTGTATCCGGATATTTTTCAGGCTGGTACAACGATACAGGGATATTGTTAAGAAGGAAAAAGACAGATAGAATCATTCAAAGGCTTATGCGAGGTGATTGTATGCCAACAAGTAAGAAACAACTGGTGAAGCTGAACCAGGCGAAGAAGGTCAAGGCAGAGGAGCTCTCGAAGCAGGCGGCTGCGGGTAGCCAAGAGGCCAAGAAGAAACTCAAGAAGCTCGAGAAAAAGATCAAGTGAACCGCCTGGAATTTTTAACTATTTTTTATGCTCCCTGTAAGGGCTGATATAAGCGAATACAGGCTGTGCAGGTCGCAGCATGCTCCAAAAAAAATATACCGGCCTTCACGACACCTTTTCTGACTCGTCATAGGAGCCTTCCATGGTATACATCTTCAGTCCGTTGACCTTTCCGGCGGCGTTACGGGTGAATAGGTATGCATCGTCTGACTCCGGTGTCACAAAGAACGTATCATTGCCCCCGAAAAAGAGCTCGACCTTCTTATCGCCGGGCATGACCGCATCGTAAAACAGGCGGTTGCCATCAGTATATACGGTTATTGTCCATGATTTCTCCCATGCCGGTGCATATGTCCCGGTGTATTCCGCGAGTGCTCCTGCGTTCATCGGCACTACGCTCCGGTTGATCTTCTGCGGCTGGGCATACGTCCCGTTGAAGACTATCGCCGGGAGGTCGTTTATAAGGGTAAGCACCGGGGTCCTGTCATGATTTGTCAGGAACATGATGCTCACGTCCTCGTCAGGGTAATACAGAGTCTGCGAGATGAACCCGAAGTTACGCCCGCTAAAGCCGATGAAGGTGCGGTTATTCAGTTTCCCGCTCTCAATCCCGTAATGGTGTTCCACCATGGCAGCGGTTGACTGCGGAGAAAGGACCGTTCCCGGCGTGTGGAAGGCCCTCACCCACCGGAACATGTCTCCGGTCGTGGAATGGATGGCTCCGGCGCCCCAGGAGTTATGGATGTTCTGGAGGTCGTAGTGGACCTGTTTTCCGTTCATGGTGGTGTACCCGGACGCACGGCTGGGAAAGACATCCCGGGCATTGTCCTGCCCGGTGCTGTTCATCCCGAGGGGCCGGAAGAGGTCCGTTTTCAGGTACTCGTCGTACGACATGCCCGAGGCCCGCTCGATGATGTAACTGAGCGTGATATACCCGTTATTGGAATACGTGTAACCCGATCCCGGTTCAAAGGTGAGGGGCAGGGCGGTTATCCGTTCCATTGTTTCAGGGAGGGTGAGATCTGCACGGTCGGTGATGGAGAATGCCCCGTCAGACGGGATCCCCGCGGTATGGTTCAGCAGGTGATAGATCCGGATGTCCTTCCATTTCGTGGCATTGGGGATATACCACGTGACCGGGTCGGTGACATTCAGTTTCCCCTGCTCCTGCAGCTTCATAATGGCGGCCGCGGTGAGCTGCTTGGTATTCGAGCCGACAGGGAATACGGTCCCGGGTGTATTGGGGACGGAGAACTCGTAGTTCGCCATGCCGTACCCTTTCGAGAGGATCACGGTATCGCCCCGTGCCACCAGTACCGTCCCGCTGAACCTGCCGGCATCGGTAAGCGCTGTCATATAGGTATCGAGTTTCCGGGATATCGCCGCATCAGTGCCGGTGAGCGGCGGGACCTGAACGGTCACCGTAACGACAGGGGTTTCCCGTACCGTTTGCTGCTGAACCGCAGGCTGGGTGCATCCTGCAGCAAGGATCACGGCAATTCCGATAATGATGATGAGCAGTAAGTGTTTCGCTGACATGAGGGTTACATTCCGATCGTTGGTGTCCCAGGAAATAAAGAGATGTGGTTGTTAAACCGGGTTATTTTTTTGTTAAGGAATATTCAGCATCAATGGTGATGTGAGCATTCCTACGATGAGGTATGGCTGAAGGCTTTGATTACTATTTTAATGACATATTGTGTTATTTTAACTAATTCGGTGTATTTCTGGCGTTTTACAACTATTTTTTTGTACAGTTATCCGGTTATGAGGGACAATATGAGGGGGATCTGGATGAAAATTCAAGCAATATTCAACAAAATAGAAGATAATGATTATTTTTATCATGAGGATCGTGCTTTCATACGATTATTAACTAATGTAATACTATATCTTATTTAATGTTTTATAATTAATATTTAAAAATGAAATAGCAATGCTTTTTACATTAGAAGTGCTACGAATTTTTATAATTGTAGTATGGGATGATTTCGTGCACATACCTGATGCATTTATTCCAATATGGCAGGGCGCAATCTACTGGATTATTGCCCTGGTCTTCGTGTATCTCTCCCTGCGGTGGGCGAAGAATGAACTGAACGAGGAAAAATTACCTTTGGTGGCAGTACTGGCGGCCGGAATCTTTGCACTCCAGTCTTTCAACCTTCCGGTTTCAATGGGGACGAGCGGGCACCTTGTAGGGGGGGCACTCGTGGCTATTATTCTTGGGTCCCCGTTTGCAGCAATATTCATCCTTACGCTGGTACTTATCGTCCAGGGTATCATGTTCGGGGACGGTGGGATCACGACAATGGGAGCAAATATCCTCAACATGGGAGTGGTCGGTGGATTTGTCGGATTTTACAGCTTCAAAGGACTGAAGGCTGCCACAGGGAGCATGCCAGTCTCTGCGTTCATCGCTGCGTGGCTTGCCTGTTTAATTCCCGCACTCTGCGCCGCTGTTGAACTCTGGCTTGCCGGGACGTTCCCTCTCGAAGCTGGACTGATTGCTATGGGGTTGTACCATGCAGTGATCGGAGTGGTTGAAGGGGTTATCACGGTTGCCGCGATTTACCTGATAGTGAGTGTGAGGCCGGATATGGTAGATAGTGGTGTGATGCCTGCAAAGGCAGGTGCAGTGGCATGATCGACAATAAAACCCTGATTGTCGGGGGCCTGATTATTGCGATCCTCATCGGGGTTGTGGCGGTATTCCTTGCATCGAGCGATCCGGATGGCCTGGAAAGCACGGCATTGCTCATCCAGGGGGGGAAAACTCTTACAGGTCCTACACCTCCTGATGCTGAAATCGTGGAAAATATGGAGGGCAAGTTCGCCTATTCGGCCCCGATGCCGGACTATTCTCTTGGTGAAGAAAGTGGTGCAGGTGGAGGAATCCTTGCAATTGTCGGTGGGACCATCCTGGCGTTCCTCGTTGCCATCGGTATTGTCTATGCATTAAAGGTTTCCGGGAAGAAAAACCCGCCAAATGGAGTCCAATAGACATTTTATTTTTTCATTTCCCGATATTTTCATTCATACAAGCTTCATCGGCTATGGGGATGACCACGCGAATTTGAAAGGGAGAAATGTGAAAAGTGAAGGGGAATTCAACATCTGCGTCTTACATCATGCAGGAGGCGTCGATTAAAATTTTAACTGCACATTGATGGTATCGTAACCATTATGGCGTAATATTGTTGTAGTGGGATCTTCCTAACAATAACGGAACCATAACTCCCTGACCTTCCGACCCAGGGACTGGTTGGTACCACCACCTGTTGTAAATCCCTGGATTGTAGACCTAAATCGTTATTGAACAACAGGTCCCGGTTTTTCGATGGTTGCTATCCAATAGAACGGGGTGGATAACCGGAATGATGTATCCCGGATCCCTACTGGTCAATTTTTGTAATCTCCGGGATAAGACGGGATAGATCTTCGATAATCCGGCTCTTGATCTCGGACCGCCTGGCGGATGAGGTGAAATACTTCAGTACCATGAGGACCTGGTAATCGTCGATATGAAGGTAGACACCCGGGCTCGTCTCGTAGGAAGGCAGGAATTTTTTATCACCAAGCTGCTCGATCTCCTTTGCTGCCTGCACCTGGATCTCACGGGTATGCCGGTGCACTACATCGAGAAGGACTGCCCGGGCATGGGGCAAATCGGCAGAAAAGGGCAGGGTGATCCGTATCTCGTCCCCTGCAACTGACAGGTCACGGCTGGTATTCATGACCACCTCCCGGAACAGAATACCGTTCGGGACGGTCACAATCTGCCCGCTCGGATGGTCCCCGGATTCCCTGTCCAGCTGCATCATGGTCGTCCTGAAGAACCCGATATCCATAACAAGTCCGTATACTCCCTTGATCTGTATCCTGTCCCCGATCCGGTACATCCGGTTAACAAGGAGGGTCAGGCTCCCGACCATGTTCTGGATGAGATCACGGAGTGCAACGACCATGGCTGCCCATATGATGCCAAGGAAAAGCACGATCTGTGCAGGGTCTTCCACCCATTCCATGAGGACCAGCAACAGGCCAAGGCCAAGCAGTAGTACCGTAAAAATCCTGTTGGCGGTGAAACGGGATGCTTCATCCGGCATTCTCCTGACGATTAAATACGCCCCGACGGTGTAACAAATAAGAATTACAATCGCCAGAAAAAGAGTATTGAAGATTTTTCCGAATACTGTGTTGGCAAACGGGCTGGTTACGACAAGAATGAGACTCTCGGAGGCCGTTGCCGTAGCGAGGAATTCTGCAAGGACCATCACCACGATGATCAGGAGCAGGAACAGGAAATACCGTACCGGGAGAACAAACGACCGCATGGCTCTCTGTTGGATTTTTACACAGCCAGTCTAATCAATCTGCCTGTTTTGCACTGTGCCAGAAAGGAGTCACCGGAATACATCATGTAAGATCAACAGATTCACCATTCTCTTTTGTTATCTCCGTGTTATGTCGCAGGCAGGTGATTGCACCAGGTTCTCCAAATCATCGCAGCAGTTAAGAAGGAATCTAAGTATACCTGTAAACAGGTGATGACCACTGCGATCATTCAACTCCATGAAGAAAAAAGCAAAGGATGAATGCGCCAAAGAGGGGGTTGAACCCAGGATAAAACTCCTGGTAAATGTCTTCAACTCCTTACCCGGTATTTGCACAACATCGTCGTGTGCAGGTCATAACATTATTCTCAACCCCACTCAGGCAGCGGCCGACGCATTTTACATTGATTTTATCGTCGACATTGAAACGGGAGGGCTGCACTCCCTGGATTTAATAACACAAATGGCCCGGATAACGGGTGGTGAGCATATCATTATTATTTCATGGTTCACTCCATCCAACCGTTCGGTATACACCATCGAAGGGGAAAAAAACGCGTCGCCGAAAAAACTTGCCAGGGCCCTGGAACTTGCCCTTCTTCAAATAGGACGCCGTAATTTTATTGTACCAAAAAGGAATATATCAGAAGAATGTAAAACAGAAGCCATTTCCTGCAAAGAGAGTGGAAATAGTTTATTCAAAGAGGGGAAGTATCAGGAAGCGCTTGTACTGTATGAGAAAGGACTTCAGTTGGACCCAAATAATTCAGATATCTTACATAACAAAAATATGACGCTCGTTAAACTCGGGCGAATAAAGGGAGATAAAAGAAAACATTGAATAATTGGGCTCTTTTAATGGTATCGTACCATATCAGACAATCCAGGAAACCGTTTTTTTTTTGATTTTGGTCACACCGCCAGGGCCCCCTCGTGTTCTGTCATCTGAAGTCCCGGGATTCCTTCCTCCTCCATCCAGGTCCGTCGATACATGAGCAGGCCTAGGCGGCATTGCAATTTGTGGGTACCAGGTAAAAGCGGCTGCACAGTTCGCCTCATGGCAGGGCACCTCTCATTCAGAGTCCGAAATGATAAGGAAAGTCTGAATAATGCCAAAATTGGGTAAAAAAACAACAAAAAGTGATCCGCCGTTGCTTTTCGCGGGATCCTGAACATGAAAAGGGGTCATTGCTGACCCCATGGCTCCTTTCCCTGCCCCGCTTAAGGGGCAGGTACAATCTCACCGCGGAAATGGTTATAGAAGGGAGCCGGGTCACCCTCCAACAACCGTAGTGGCCTGTTGGAACGATTTGGAACATCCAAAAAAAAACGATTTGTCTGGTATTTCTGCAGGGTTCAGAGCAAGTGATTTCCCTGACTGGTACGCGATCACCTTGGTGAAGGCGGTGATGGTACCCTGTGCACTTGACTGCTCGTTGTAGGTCAGGTCTTCAGCCTTTGCCGTTCCGTTTACCCGGGCTTCCTGGATGTGTGCTTTTATGTAAGCCATTGCCGAGCCGCTTGCCGGGATCTGTCCCTGTGATGTGCCATATGGTTTGACACTGATATCATAGTTCAGGACAACAGGGTTGGTTGCATCAGAACTGATGAACCGGTCATTTGCATTGGTGGTCACGGATCCAATGGTCAGGTCGTACTTGCTGCCAGCCTGGACGATGTTGCAGTATGCCGGAATTATATCGACCGGGTAGGCCGAGAACGGACAGAGCATCCGGTCAGATGCAGTTGTGTTCATTACCTGCCCCGTCAATCATGAGGTTTTCTGAACCGACAACATTACCCCCGTCAGCGGTTGCAGCGAAAGTTAATGCGGTCTTTGCATTCAGGTTGGACTGTGAAATTACCTTGTTCCGGGTGTCGATGTTCATGCTTTTTGTGAATACGGTGTGTCCGGCCTGTGCAACGATATTGGCATCGTAGGCGGTGGTGTACTGGACTTGACCTGGATTAAGGGCGCCAGTGTGGATACCGTTTGATGTCCCTGCAATAATATTTTGGTTGTACCCCATGTTGCTGTTAAGGAATGTGATGAGATCCTGCCAGGTCTCACCAGGAATATTACCGAATTGTTGAGTTAACAGCGATTCTGGTATAGAGATACTAAGAATTGCATGGGTATTCGGATCAAACGTAACGCTGCCCCCGGCATCAATGAGTTGTTGTTGAGCAGCACCATCAGGATCAACTAATTGCTGGCTATTGCCCGTTAAAACGATCATCGTTTCTGAAAAAGGACTATTAGTCAACGTCCACACACCTGCATCAGTCTCCATGGCCAGCCCAACAACATCTGCAGTGGTTACCGTTGATAATGTCTGTGTTTCAGGATGTCGGCATTGACTCCCGTGTCTGCGCACACAATACCCGTCAATGCAATGACCATTCCGAATAATAAGAGCGTAATAACCCCAAATTTACTATGCTTCATATCATTCACTCCGTCAGAATAGGAGGATGCATTAAGTACCCCCCAAATAATTTGGCTTTTGGGAGTGTCGGACAATAAAGGTTTCTCTATCGGGATCGCGGTATCGTTACAATACCTGACTTTCAAGAATGGGGCCGGATTTCTTTTCTCCTTTTAAAAATCGCGAAAAATAGTATATTATAGAATATCACAGGAGTGACTTACCGGACTGGTACGCGATCACCTTGGTGAAGGCGGTAATGGTTCCCTGTGCACTTGACTGCTCGTTGTAGGTCAGGTCTTCAGCCTTTGCCGTTCCGTTTACCCGGGCTTCCTGGATGTGTGCTTTAAGGTAGGCCATTGCGGAGCCGCTTGCCGGGATCTGTCCTTGTGATGTGCCGTATGGTTTGACATTGATGTCGTAATTCAGGACAACAGGGTTGGTTGCATCAGTGCCGACGAACCGGGTGTTCGCATTGGTTGTCACCGATCCAATCGTCAGGTCGTACTTGCTGCCAGCCTGGACGATGTTGCAGTATGCCGGAATTATATCGACGGGGTATGCTGAGAACGGACAGAGCATACGGTCAGATGCAGTTGTGTTCGTAGCCGCACCATCAATCATGAGGTTTTCTGAACCGACGACGTTGCCGCCGTCAGCGGTTGCAGCGAAGGTTAATCCGGTCTTTGCATTCAGGTTGGACTGTGAAATAACCTTGTTCCGGGTGTCGATGTTCATGCTTTTTGTGAATACAGTGTGTCCGGCCTGTGCGACGATATTTGCATCATAGGCGGTGGTGTACTGGACCTGACCGGGATGGAGGACGCCGGTGTGAATCCCTCCACCAGCGGTAATTGCTGGACCCGCGAAATAAGTTTCACCAAATCCTGCCAGGTCTCCCCACTCCAACCGTCCATCGGCACATTAAGAGTGATTGGGGAATACTCACCTGGAAGATATTCAAACAATCCGACCCACTATCATAAGACGACTGCATGGATCCCCCAGCCGCCTGTAATTGGGCCAACATATCGAAATAATTTGGTAGAGTCTATGAAGTAAGGCTCATCATCAAGATAATACGTGTAAATACCGACGGATCATTCGTCAATGTCCATGCCCCAGCATTTGTCTCCATGGCGAGTCCGACAACATCCGCAGTAGTTACCGTCGATAGGGTCTGTGTCTCCGGGACAGCCGGGACAACCTGATCTGCGCACACGATACCGGTCAATGCAATGACCATTCCGAATAATAAGAGTGTAATAACCCCTAATTTACCATGCTTCAAATCACTCACTCCGTCAGAATAGGAGGATGCATTCAAGAACCCCCCAATAATTTGGCTTTTAGGAGTATCGGACAATAAAGGTTTCTCTATCGGGATCGCGGTTTCGTTACAATACCTGACTTTCAAGAATGGGGCCGGATTTCGTTTCTCCTGTAAAAAATTCCCGAAAAAAAGTGTATTTTAGAATATCAGAGCAATGACTTCCCTGACTGGTACGCAATAACCTTGGTGAAGGCGGTAATGGTTCCCTGTGCACTTGACTGCTCATTGTATACCAGGTCTTCTGCCTTTGCTGTACCGTTTACCCGGGCTTCCTGGATATGTGCCTTAATGTATGCCATTGCCGATCCGCTTGCCAGGATCTGTCCCTGTGATGTGCCGTATGGTTTGACACTGATATCATAGTTCAGGACAACTGGGTTGGTTGCATCAGTGCCGACGAACCGGTTGTTCGCATTGGTGGTTACCGATCCAATCGTCAGGTCGTACTTGCTGCCAGCCTGGACGATGTTACAGTATGCCGGAATTATATCGACGGGGTATGCTGAGAACGGACAGAGCATACGGTCAGATGCGGTGGTGTTCATACCTGCACCGTCGAGCATGATGTTCTCTGAACCGACCACATTTCCCCCGTCAGCAGTTGCAGCAAAGGTTAATCCGGTCTTTGCATTCAGGTTGGACTGGGAAATGACCTTGTTCCGGGTGTCGATACTCATGCTTTTTGTCAGGACGGTGTGACCTGCCTGTGCTACGATGTTCGCGTCATAAGCGGTCGTGTACTGGACCTGGTCTGGATTAAGAGCTCCGGTATGGATACCACCTTGAGCAATTTTTTCAGAGTATAGACAATTAGTTTTCCAAATCCCCATGAGATTGGACCATGTAATTACGTCATTACCATATGGCTGATTTAAAAGTGATTCGGGAACAGATATTGTTTCGATTCGACCTTCAAAAAATGTAACACTCCCCCCAGCTGCGATAAGCTGGGAATAAGCCGAGTTACTTAGAATAGCACGAAAATAAGGGCCAATATAATTCA
>CAVPWT010000004.1:0-234160 GCA_963709545.1 uncultured Methanomicrobiales archaeon
CGAGCTCTCGCTTAAACCTGTCAAGTACGTTCCCTCCCATACCTGAGTGCCAGGAGGTTCATAATCATTGAAAAGGCGTCCTGGCCCTTTACCCGTGAGTCCCCCCGGTTCTGCCAGATAATCGGGAGTTCCTTTAATAAAAAGCCAGAAGTTCTCATCCGCCAGATCAGCTCTACATCAAATTCGAACCCGTTTGAGGTTACTTTTGGGAGAATGATCCCCAATGGACCTGATTTAAAGACTTTCGCCCCGCACTGGGTGTCGTTATACGGAAGGCCAAAGAGTAACCTGATGATAAGGTTAAAGGTCCTGCTCTCCATCCTCCGGAATATACCCTGCGGTGTGGTGACTATTGACCCGGGCACGTAACGGGAGCCGATCGCACCATCCGCATCCCCCAGTCCGCTAAGAAGGGCATTCATCTCCTCTATTGAAGTCGAACCGTCCGCATCCATGTAGCCGGCAAACGGCGTGACTGCGGTTTGAAGTCCTTCTCTGATGGCCTTTCCTTTTCCGAGCCTGACTGGATATTCCAGGCAGCGTATCCGCATATCCGGATTTCCTGTTGCAAACTTATGGATTATCGCTGCGGTCTTATCGTTCCCGTCGCAGATAAAGATAAATGTGGCGCCGGAACCCGTTATATCTGAAAGGAGGAGATGGATACGCTCCTCCTCGTTATAGGCCGGTATAACAAGGGTACACGCGGCCATCTCTGCCGTGATCTCTGTTTGTTCCAGTATACTCACTCCGGATAGATAGGCCTGTTACATACCTTGTTCACAATATCATGCCCTGTATTTTTCCATGTTGCCCGGTGTTGGTACCATGCAGCTGGTGAAAGGTGGAAACGGAGATGTACCAGGGTACTACCTTTCACAGGTACCTGGATACGCCCTCAGCCGCACCGTTGTACCTGTATGTTTCGGGGCACAACGGCAAATAGATTACGCAGATTTATCTTACTGGTGGTTTGTAAGGTGCTCCTTTAAGGCAGTTCCCGGCCGGCAATGCTCTGCTATCAGCAGGGCCGTTTCACGGAGTGACTGGTGGTCACGGAGACAGGAGTCCGGAGGCGGGCTCTTTCGCAGAATTTGCGAACTGTTCTCGGTGATCTGGATCAATTCGGTTGCGATGACCGCATTCAGCCATACCAGGTCACGGAGTAATTCCGTCACCTCGTTCTCCTTTGACTGTTCATTCGGCATGCTGAGAGGATTGTCACGCGAAGCAGATGAATACACCCGGTTTTTTTGGGAAAACCCTTATGGTATCGCTCGCGAAGATTAAAGGGAAACGAATGAGTTATATTCAAAGGATCCGGGATCGAGGAAGGGATGCAAACCCGTTTTTCTGCCTGATGGGGATCGATGTGGTCTCGCTTGATAATGGAACGGCCACGCTCAGCATGAGGGTGCGGGACGATATGCTCAACGGGGAAGGTTTTTTACAGGGCGGAATGTTTACTGCGCTCGCTGACGAGGCCATGGTGCTTGCCATTTACGCCCTGCTCGAAGAAGACCAGGTCATTGCCACCATATCGGAATCAACCAGTTTCATGAGGGGGGCCGGACCCGGAATGGTCCTGGTTGCTGAAGGCCGCGTTGTCAAAAAAGGAAGAAGGGTGGTATTCTCAGAAGCTGATGTGCGACCAGAGGGCCAGGATGATAGTATCGCCCGTTCATCTGCTTCGTTTGCGATTTCATCAGCCTTAAAAAAAACAGGAACAGGACCTTCCTGATCTGCATCAACATTCGGCTCTGTAGAAACACACATGAACGGGAAGTTCACACTTGAACCATGAAAATGCCAGGTTCAAAAACTCTCCATATTGGGGATCGTTCATGCATTTACAAGGAACTCTTCTCAAATCTATCTTGCAGATTGGGAATTCCCGCTCTGCTGAAAAGCTATAGTAGGCACCCAGAATCCTGATTTTTCTGAAATGTATCTACGCTCTCGGGGCTCATGGCCCGCCGCTGTGGCGCCCCGGTTGGGATAGAGACTATTCCCCAAATAATCTGAAAGTAATGAGTCTTAGGGAAACCCAGCCCGAAGAATATCTTAATGGGGGTGGGGCAGGGAGGGGGCGAAACCCCCTCCTGTCTACGTACCTGCTCTTTTTTCAAATAAGGATGGTTTTAACAAAGCCCAACATTCCAAAAGTTTTGAGGTTCCCGGGGTAGTCCGGTTATATCTCCCGACAAGCGGGTATTAGGTGACCGCGATCTCTTTTCCTGGATAGGGCAACCGGACTCCTGACACTTCTTTTTTCCCAATCACCCGTGATGGAGGGGAATAGAACTATCATAAAATGAGTGATAATGAATATTCATAACTGTACCAGGTGAACGGGGGATCGTGTGAAGTATATTTTTATTACCGGCGGAGTAATGAGCGGGCTTGGAAAAGGGATTACCGCAGCGTCTGTTGGGCGCATCCTTAAAAGTCGTGGATACAAAGTAACGGCGGTAAAAATTGACCCGTACCTCAATATCGACGCCGGTACGATGAATCCCGGTCAGCACGGCGAGGTGTTCGTCCTCTCCGATGGTGGGGAGGTGGACCTCGACCTTGGAAATTACGAGCGGTTCCTCGATATCGACCTCGGTGCAACCCACAATATCACAACCGGTAAAGTCTACCGGACTGTTATCGAAATGGAGCGCCGGGGTGATTTCCTCGGCGAGACCGTGCAGATCATCCCCCACATAACCGAACAGATAAAGACCTGTATCAGGAATGCCGCAGAGACCGCCATCAACGGAGGAGACCAGGCAGATATGTGCCTTGTGGAAGTCGGCGGCACGGTGGGTGACATAGAAAGCATGCCCTTCCTCGAAGCGGTAAGGCAGATGCGGGGCGAGCTCCCAGAAGCTGACAGTCTTCTTATTCACGTCACCCTTATCCCGGCGGACTCGATGGGTGATATGAAGACCAAGCCGACCCAGCACTCGGTCAAGGCACTTCGTGAACTCGGCCTTTACGCGGATATTATCGTCGGAAGGAGTGACCAGCCCATCGGCCCCAACACGAAACGTAAGATTTCCGCGTTCTGTGACCTCCCGCAGGCAGGTGTGATTAGTGCTGCGACGGTCCCCGATATTTACCAGGTCCCGATGGAGATGGAGAAGGAAGGTCTTGCGGATGTCCTTTCCAAGCATATGGGCCTTGAAAAGAGACCGGTGAACAATGACTGGTACAGCCTGGTGAACCGGGAGTACACAAGCCGCATAAGTGTTGCCATTGTCTCAAAATACGGAATAGAGGACGTCTATCTGAGTATTAAGGAAGCACTCAAACATGCGGGACGCGCCCTTTCCACCGAGGTGAAGATCGGCTGGCTCGATGCAGAACGGTACGAGCCGTCACACCTGGAGGAATATGATGGGATCCTGGTCCCTGGTGGTTTCGGGCCGCGTGGAATACAGGGCAAGATCGATGCCATCACCTATGCAAGGACACGTGGTATCCCGTTCCTCGGCCTCTGCCTCGGGTTCCAGATGGCGGTTGTCGAGTTACTCGCGCAACGTGCTCGGGTGGACCAACGCAACGAGCGAAGAGTTCGGTGAAGGCCGGCACGTGATAGCAATACTTCCCGAGCAGGAGAACGTGAAAAACCTGGGTGGCACGATGAGACTTGGGAACTACCCGGTTACCATTAAGGACGGGACCCTGGCGAAGAAGCTCTACGGGAGTAACGAGACCACCGAGCGGCACCGCCACCGGTACGAGGTAGACCCGGGTTCCATAGAAACGCTCGAAAAGGCAGGTGTGGTGTTTTCAGGGACCTGGGGCGACCGGATGGAGATCCTCGAGGTGCCGGCACACCCGTTCTTCTTTGCCACCCAGTTCCACCCGGAGTTCAGGTCACGACCAACAAGACCGTCACCCCCGTTCCTCGGGTTTGTGGAAGCATGCCGTGAAAGGAGTAAAAAAATCTGACAATTCAGGTGAATGAATGGTTAATACATCAAAATTCATCGACCAGGCAGTAACAGAGATCAGGGATGCCGCGGCCGGCAGGGGTGTTGTCATGGCCCTTTCAGGCGGGGTTGACAGCTCGGTGGCTGCGGCGCTGGCAGCAAAGGCGATCGGGTGTAACCTGGTGCCGATTTACGTCGATACCGGCCTCATGCGAAAGGGTGAGACCCAACGGATCTGTCACCTGTTTGGTGATATGAACCTCAAGGTTGTTGATGCCTCGGTTGAATTCCTCTCTGTCCTGAAAGGGATCACAGACCCGGAAGCGAAGAGGAAGGCTATTGGTGAGCAGTTCATCCGGGTCTTCGAACGTGAGGCAAGGTTAACGGGAGCGAAAATGCTCCTGCAGGGAACGATCTACCCTGACCGGATAGAGAGCGAAGGTGGTATCAAGAGCCATCATAACGTCGGTGGTATGCCACTTCACATGGAATTTGAAGGTGTGATTGAACCGCTCCGTGACCTTTACAAGGACGAGGTACGGGATGTTGCCGGTGCACTCGGGCTTCCGGCTGAAATCCAGCACAGGATGCCATTTCCTGGACCGGGCCTTGCAGTCAGGATAATCGGGGAAGTTACTCCTGAAAAAGTTGAGGTTGTCCGGGAAGCGAACTGGATTGTCGAGGACGAACTGGTTGAACAGTTCCGTCCATGGCAGTGCCTGGCCGCAGTAGTGGGCCTCGGGACCGGGGTGAAGGGGGATAACCGGGTCCATGGGTGGATAGTTGCCGTGCGGGCGGTCAACTCGCGTGATGGTATGACCGCGGACCCGATCCATCTCCCGTACGAGGGTACTGGCAAAAATCGAGTCCCGGATCACCGGACAGATCAGAAGCGTTTCAAGGGTCGTGTATGACATTACACCCAAGCCACCGGCGACAATTGAGTATGAATGAGAAGGGTGGTTTGGGGTGGGATTTACATCCCAAGGCCCTCCCGGCAGGAAGATTCGGCATATAATTGTTCCACCGGAACATAACCAGATGAACAATCAGGACAACTAACCAGGAAGGATATACATGAAAAATTCATCCAATTTCAGGGAACTGGATGCACAGTACGTTATGCCCGCATTTACCCGGGACATGATGATTACCCGGGGATCGGGATCATTAGTATGGGACTCAGACGGAAAGGAGTACATTGACTGCGTTGCAGGGATTGCCGTGTGCAGCACCGGTCACTGTCACCCGGCCGTGGTAAAGGCGATCTGTGACCAGGCGCATGACCTGATCCACTGCTCCAACCTGTACTATGTACCACACCAGGCAGAGCTGGCGAAGAAACTTGTTGAGATATCGGGCCTTGAAAAGGCTTTTTTCTCCAACTCGGGAGCCGAAGCAAACGATGGAGCGCTGAAGCTGGCCCGGGTGCGGACAGGCAGGAAAAAATTTGTTTCGTTTGCGCACGGGTTCCACGGGAGGACGATAGGGTCCCTTGCGGTTACCCATAAACCGGCAATCCGTGAACCGTTCGAACCACTTGGGCTTGAATGTTCATTTGTAGAGTACGGCAACCTTGAATTACTGAAAAAGGCAGTCGATGATACTACAGCCGCCGTCCTTGTTGAACCTGTCCAGGGTGAAGCTGGGGTCATCATTCCACCACCAGGTTTCCTTGAAGGGGTCCGGGAGATCTGCGATGACCACGGCACCCTGATGATCGCCGATGAAGTACAGACCGGGATGGCGAGGACCGGTAAGTGGTTTGCCTACCAGCAATCCCGGGTAACGCCGGATATTGTGACAATTGCAAAAGGAATTGCCAGTGGTTTTCCAATGGGAGCTCTTGTGGCCCGTAAAGGTCTCGAGTTCCAGAAAAGTGAGCACGGGAGCACGTTTGCGGGTGGCCCGCTTGCCTGTGCAGCAGCGCTCGCAACGATCGGGGTCATCGAAGAAGTGCTGCCGTCCATTCCCGTAAAGGCAGAACGGTTCAGGAAGGGGCTTTCCAGGCATAACCCCCGGGTTGCCGGTCTCCTGATCGGGATGACCACCGGGGACCGGTGCGTCTCCATCCGGGACAATTGTGCCGGACGGGGTGTACTGGTAAACTGTGCTGCGGATGGGAACCTGCGGCTTATGCCCCCCCTTGTCATCAGCGACCGTGAGATAGATCGCGTGATAGAGGTGGTCAATGAAGCGATCGGTTAGGGGGTGCTACCAGAGCGAGGGCTATGTCTTTGCCAGGAATGCTGCGGAGATCGGGAAACAACATGGTCTTGATCGGGTTGCCAGGCTTGCAAGCAACGAAAATCCGGATCCCCCTTCGGAAATTGCCCTGAAAAAGGGGTACGAAGCACTTTGCAACGCGAACCGCTACCCTGATGAGCGCCAGGTCTCCCTGAATGACGCCCTTGTCGCGGCGCATGGGAATTTCCCCTTTGTTACCGGCGTTGGCATGGACGGGGTCATCGAGACAACGATCCGGACACTTGTGGAGCCGGGAGATCTTGTCGCGATTTCCACCCCTACCTTCTCATTTTACCGCCTTTCTGCCATTGCGCAGGGGGCGGGTGTCGTCGAAGTGCCAAGGGGCCCGGGTTTTACCGTTGAGCCTGCCGGGTTCATCGAGGCGTGCGAGGAAGCAAAGCTGGCGTTCCTGTGCACCCCTAATAACCCGACAGGAAACGGGACCTCCCCGGAAGTTATCCGGGGAATTCTGAAGGAGATCGAATGTGTCCTGTTCCTCGACAATGCATATGTAGAGTTTTCAGACCTGGATTATCTCCCGCTACTCCGGGACTTCGATAACCTGATCATCGGGAGGACCTTTTCAAAGGCGTACTCGCTTGCCGGGCTCAGGGTAGGGTATGCCTTTGTGCCGGAATGGTTCCGGCCTTATTACCTCCGTGCTGCCACACCCCACACCCTCAATGCGGTATCGGCTGCCGCGGCAGTGGGTGCCCTGTCAGATACACACCATGTTGAAACGGCCCGGGCACGGGTAATCCGGTGGCGAAAGGAATTATCAGGGCGGCTGAATTTTCCTGTCATGCCGTCGGATGCGAACTTCATTATGGTGGATGTTGCCCCGCTTACATCTGAGGTGGCAGTTGACCGTCTCGCCCGGATGGGTGTGCTTGCACGGTCATGCCGGAGTTTCCGTGGTCTCGAAGACCATTATGTGCGTGTAAGTATCGGGGCCGATTGGGAGAACACGATGTGTATCGATGCCTTCGGGCGCCTGAATCCATGATGTACGGGCTATCCGGGACCCCCGGTACAGGGAAGTCTGCGATTGCAGAAGAACTGGAAAAGCGGGGTCACCGTGTAGTCCATGCGACTGAATCCTCCCGGGAATTTATTATTGAGGCTGATAATCAGCGTGAAACGGTTATTATTGACGAGGAAGCATGGATTGCATCATTCAAACCAGTTGAAGGGTTTGTTGAAGGTCACCTCGCCCATCTCCTCCCGTGTGACCTTGTAATAATTCTCCGTTGCAGGCCGGATATCCTCAAATCAAGGCTGGTGAAGCGGGGGTACCCGTGGGAGAAAATACAGGAGAATGTTGAGGCCGAAGCGCTCGATGTGATCCTTGTCGAGACCCTTGAGATTCATCCGCCGGGGCATATTCTTGAAATTGAAACGACATATGACCCGATCCCCGTCTGCGTGGAACATATAGAGCAGTTTATCCGGAGGGAGATACCTTCCTCTTATGGGAAGAACGACTGGTCGGACTACCTGGAGCCAATGACATGACCCTTGACCATTTCAGACCGCATGTAAAGGACTGGTTTAATCCGTTCATCGCGGCCTCAATGAAGATGGGCCTGACCCCTAATATTCTGACTGTTGGATCACTGGTCGCAGCAATTGCTGCAGGTATATTTTTTTATTTTAACTATATTGCAGCAGCTGTCGTAATGGTCGCGCTGAATGCGGGCCTGGATGCGCTGGATGGTGCTCTTGCACGGGCAATGAATATCCAGAGCCCGAAGGGGGATTTCCTCGACCACGTGGTTGACCGCTATGCAGACATTTTCATCATCACCGGAATTATCGGCGGGGGGAATGCCGGCTGGCTGCTTGGTATTTTTGCCCTGACCGGGGTCCTCATGTCCTCCTATCTGGGAACCCAGGCCCAGGCTGTTGGTGCCGGGAGATTTTATGGCGGGGTGCTCGGGCGGGCAGACCGCCTGCTGTTGATCATGGTGGCAGGGATCCTGACACTGGTATTCCCGGAGGGAGTGCTCGGGATGCCGCTGCTCGGGTGGTTACTTGTAATATTCGGTGTGTTCGGCCATTTCACAGCAGCCCAGCGATTTGCGCACACCTGGCGGAAAATTCAGTGAGGGAATGTTAATCCGGCCATTTTTTTAAAAAAGAAAAATTCTGTTCTGGTTGTATGAAAAAAAAATGAAAGGCGTAGACAGGAGGGGGTTTCACCCCATCCCTGCACCACCCCCCAGATAAGATATTCTTGGGGCAGGGTTCGATTGTGGTTTCTTGAAAAATTCAGAAAATGTAGAGACCATTCCCTATCCCAACCGGGGTCGCCAAAGCGGCGGGCCATGAGCCCCTGGAGCGTGGAACATTTTCAGATATCCAATCTACGAGAAGCATTTCTCCTGAAAATGCTTTAGACAAATAACACTATAAGGAAATTCTGTACGGGAATTATCATATTCGGGTTTTAAACTTCCAATTCATTTGAATCTCAACAATGACGAACAAATATGTAGTGGTATTCAGGATTGCAGCGAGAACTCAAACATCAGGGAACCACGTATCCGGGATATTTCTAAAACCATTTATCGAGTGTCTTTTGCCCGGCTTTCCCAGCAATCCCTTCAAGCGCTTTTCTTACCCGTTCCACCGAGAAATTATACTCCCCGCAGAGCATCTCCTCGATCTTAACCGTGTCCGGCGGATGCCAGGCCAGGGTATAGTCACTCGTGACAGGCGGGTTTAAGAAAAAGTCAATAACCGGTCCTGGATCGAAATCCGGCTCCTTTTCATGCAGGAACTTTTCGAAGGAACCTTCCTTTACCAGCTTCAGCCCGGTCTTCGGGCCGATACCTTTCACACCGGGGTTAAAATCGTTCCCGATAAGTACCGCGATCCGGATAAGCTGCTCGCGGGTGATACCCAGTCCTTTGAGTACCTCCGCGAGGGTGACCTTTTCCGGGTTTAACATGACGCTCCTCCCGTGAATTTTCCGCTTACCGCTTATCGTGAGGTTCCTGACAAGCATGGGGACACCGAAGAGCAGTGTATCGTAGTCCTGTGAAACCACGTAGGACGCATCGCCATGCATAACCATGTGAGTAGCCTGCGCTTCACCTTCGCTTGGTGCCTCGATACAGGGTATCCCCATCAGGGACAGGAGTTTTTTTGAAGTCTCCAACACGTCCCGATCGACTGTTGATGACGACCTCGCCTGTTTATAGGCCTCTTCCGTGTCACCCCTTGCAAGCGCTTCCTCCCATCGTTCACCTGCCTGTACCCTGGCATTCCTCCTCTGCTCAATGGTCTTTTGTTTAAAATCCGGTGGCGGGCCATCGAATACGTATACCGGCCTGATCCCTCTCTCAAGAAAATTTGCATTCCTGAAGAGAATACCGGAGAGGTGCGATGTGACCCGGCCTTTTGTATCCATCAGGGGGGTACCATCAGGCTGGCGGATAATTGAAAGGAACTGGTAGAGTGCATTATGGGCGTCAACTGCCGCTATTCCGGGGAGTGCCTCCCATCCGAGGGGCACTTTGTAGTCTGCAATGATATCACGTAACGCGACACCCATGGTACCTTGTGAAGTTACTGTCCTACCGGTAGATACGTTTCCCTAACTCGTTGACGACCTCATCGAGATGGGCTGCACTCGCATCGTACTTCTGGATCATTTTCGCTGAAATTTCCTCAAGATTAGCCCTGATTGCCTTGTCACGAACCTGGATACTATGCTCAAGTGAACGGATCCTGATGCTCTGGGACAGGAGCAGTCCCCCGAGGGAAAGCATCATCAGCATTGCTCCCAGGGCAATTGTACCTATCATACCAGAGGCGCGTGACGAGTGCGAGTGTGGCGATTACGAGGATAATAATCAGAATTATGTCGCGCACGTAATCTCGAATATCCATGCTTTTAGATAATGAAAGCCAACTAATTAAACTACCTATGGTGAATGGAGTTTTGGTATGGAGTTGAAACAGCTGGTCCCGCTGGCAGGGATGCTGGTAATGATGGTCCTCGTGGAAATCGGCGCTATTCTTCTCTCGCTCCCGATGAAAGAGGCAGGAATTACCGCCTTCGAAGACCCTTCGTCAATGTTAAATCCCCTGATCTTTATCGCAATACTCCTTGCATTCACCGCCGTGCTCCTGGTACTCCTGAAATACCGGTATAAACAACTGATAGTCGCAATTATTGCAGTTTCGATTTTCTTTACGTTTGTTTATATTTTCAGCTCCATTGTAGCCCTCTTTACAAGTAACGAAATCATCGCTGTGGTCCTGCCTCTCATACTTTCCGGGCTTGCGATTGCTCTCCTGTACCTGTATCCGGAATGGTATGTCATTGATACACTTGGAATACTTATTGCGGCAGGTGCGGCGTCAATTTTTGGCATCTCGCTTGGTATTATTCCCGTGATACTCCTGCTTGTCCTCCTCGCGATTTATGATGCCATCTCGGTCTACAAGACCCGGCATATGATCACCCTTGCAGAAGGTGTGATGGAGATGAAAACTCCCATACTCTTCGTCATCCCGAAAAAAGTCAACTATTCATATATCAGGGATGGGATAGGCAAGATTAGTGAGGGTGAGCGGGGGGCATTCATCATGGGGATGGGCGACCTCATTATGCCAGCGATCCTCGTTGTTTCTGCCAACATGTTCTTAAAACCGGGTAATTTGCCTTTTATTACTATTCCGGCATTGGGTGCAATTATTGGATCACTCGCCGGCCTTGTAGTCCTCCTGTGGTTTGTAAATAAGGGAAAACCTCAGGCCGGGCTCCCTCCATTAAATGGTGGGACAATTATCGGTTTTTTAATCGGGTGTGCAATAAGCGGGAGCTGGGGATGGATGATGATCTGATCCCGGAAATACTGTCTCCATTCTTTCAAAATATTGGTATATTAACACTTCAGTCAATTAATTATCGATAACTATTCTTTGGTGATTAGTCAACAAACGCCACCCAATTTTTTTCAGACTCATAACCAATTCGAAAAATATAGTTAGAATTGGAACATAAGACGCTCTTGGGGGCATTGCCACCGCCGCTACGGCAACCCCCAATTGGGATAGTTCCTGGACTGTTGAAATGTCTCAAAATGACAGGATAACCTAAACCGGATACAATTCTCTCCTGATTTAACGAATAAAAATGTATTGTGGTGGTTCCGATTGATGAATCACCTATTCTTTGTTGAACCACACATGAACGCGAAGTTCACACCCGAACGATTGAAAATACCACGTTTAAAAATTCTTCATATTGGTGGCCGTTCAGGCATTTACTATGAAAAGGTCACGGAGTTTTTCATACCAGCGGGAATTCCCAATCTGCAAGACAGATTTGAGAGGTTTTAATAAAAGCCAAAAATTATTGATTTCTTACATGTTTCAGTATGTGACGGAGTATGGGATCGGCTCTTCAACCACCCCTGGTTCCCTCCAGTATTCCATAAGGGTAAGAAGGACCTCGTCAACCCCGGAGTTCTGGCCTGTTGACATCAGGGGGTAGCCATCCAGACTTTTTATGTCAGATTTGTTTGCGACTGCAACAACCGGCACATCTATAGTGCTGACAATTTCTTCATACAGTTTCATCTGGTCTTCGAGCGGAAAGCCGCAGTGTTCGCTCGGGTCAAGAATGAACAGGATAACGTCGGCAATATTGGTTATTGCTGCCATTGCCTGCCGTTCGATGGGATTTCTGGCCTCAGGCAACCGGTCAAGTACCCCGGGAGTATCGATAAACTGCATCCGTTTTCTCCCGTCCACCCGGTGCCCTACGATGACACCTTTGGTAGTAAACGGGTACGAAGCAACTTCCGGGTCTGCTGTGGAAACCAGCCTGATAAATGATGATTTGCCGACATTCGGGTACCCTGCGATAACCACTGTAAAAATGTCCTCCACGTGGGGAAGTTTCCTCACCACATTTCTTACTTCATTTAAGAAACGCAGTTCGGAGTCTATCTGGTGGACTACTGAGGCAAGCCGTGCGACCGCTTTTTTCCGTGCGGCCAGCGGATCACCTCCTCTCCGGGTTTCCAGTATCAGGTCAGGGCCATGAAGCCGTGACCACCTTGCTGCCCAGCCAATCGCCCCGAGGGCCTTTTTCAGCCTCGGAATTCCATACAGGATATCTACAGTCTCCCGGTAAAACGGGGGGAGGGTTTCGAATTCAGGGAATGTCTGGATCACGTGTACCAGCCTGTCGTGAATAGAGTGGCTGACAGCCCGTACCAAATCCTGATTTGCGCGGTCTTTATTCGCTTTTAATTTCATTTTAGCCGCAGCACGCCGGAAACACCTGTCAAGGACTTCGTCAGCGGTCGGTACAGTCGGGATTCTCTCAAATTCCACAGAAGTTCAACCTAACCTATTTATGGTACTCCCATGATTAATCATTATGGATCTTTCCCTTATTCAGAAAGACATCCTGATTACACTGATTTCCCTCTACCAGAAGCATTCTCATCCAATTAAGGGTGAAGAAATTGCTGATATAATAAAAAGGAACCCTGGAACTATACGGAACCAGATGCAGTCCCTTAAAGCGATAGGCCTGGTTGACGGGGTCCCCGGTCCGAAGGGAGGGTATAATCCGACGGCACTTGCCTTTCGGGAACTTGACCTTGACATTTCGGATGAGGACTATGATGTCCGCATCTCCCGGAATGGTGAGACGGTAACGGGGGCAAAGGTATCAGAGATTGATTTCACTACCCTGTGCCACCCGGACATCTGTCATGCATTAATAAAACTGATTGGGAGTGCAAAAATTTTCGAGATAGGCGACCAGATTACGATCGGCCCTACCCCGGTTAACAAGCTCCTGATCCGTGGTGTGGTGTATGGGAAAGACGAGGTGGAACAATCCCTGCTGATTACCACCCAGGAGATGATATCACTCCCGAAACAATCGATCCGGCATTATATGAGTGCACCGATCCTCTCACTTCCACCGGACTCCACGCTGCGTGATGCACTTCATCTCTTCAATACCCGCCATATCCATGGTGCCCCGGTGATTGGAAACGCGGGTCTTGAAGGGATCATAACTCTGTCAGATGTTATCAAAGCAATTGATGATGAGATGCCCCTGACAACAAAGGTCAATGTGGTAATGACAACTGATGTGGTGAAAGCGTCAGCTGATGTCCAGCTCTTTGAGGTTATTGGAAGGTTCAAGGAACGTAAAATTGGCCGGCTGGTTGTCGTTGAAGGGGACGTGCCAATCGGTATTCTCACTCAGTCTGATATCATCCGGGTATTTCCTTCACTGTAAGGCAAGAACCAGTTCATTGAACCGGTTTCTGCTAAAAGGCACCTTTTCACCTGATCCCTGAAATAGTATCCTGACCGTTTCGTTCAGGAGAGCTTATATGAGGTGGTATTGCTCCACCCGGGACACAGGAACTGTACAGTTATTTTGAAAATATGCAGGTGATAACCATTCAGGTGCTCAAACTATTGGCTAATCTATTTATGGCTCTACCCTAAACAAATTTTACACCTTCCTGATAAATACCCGGTCATTTACTCCCTGGTTCATGGAGTGAATCCTTCTGAGAAGGAACGATTCGGTATTGCCAGCACGGGTGTCCCCCCGGGGGTTCCCAGCCGGTTGCTACCATTAGGGGGAAGAGAAAAAGGATTACCAGGATACCATGACAGAAATCCCGATTGCCCCGGTAATACGGATTATCCGGAAAACCGGCGCTGACCGTGTCGGTAATGAAGCAGGAGAGGCGCTTGCAGACCTGATGGAACAATATGGCCAGAAAATTGCGAAGGAAGCGTTGAAACTCGCATCGCATGCGAGCCGGAAGACGATTACAGCGCATGATATCAGGATGGCCGCTGAGATCCTCAGCTAGACAATATTTACCGTTTTACCGATTTTCTCAACAATCTCTCGAGGTTTTTAAACATCTTTAAATATTAATATATCATCATTTTTTTCTATGACGCATATACTGGCCCGCCAGCTTTCAAAGAAGAAAATTATGACCAATGATGGAAAGGTGATCGGGACCCTCAAAAATATTATTGTCGACGATGAGACAGGACAGGTAATCGATCTTATCATCCACCCGGATTCATCCTTTGATACATCAGGGTACCGTCTTGAGGGCGATAAACTCTATATAAATTTTGAAGCAGTGAAAGACATCAAGGACTATATTGTCGTTGACCGTTATCTCTCAAGAAAATGAGATGAATAGTGCTGCATTGCCTCGATAAAACCATCTCCATACCTTTTTTTTGCAATGTATCCTGCAACCGCCTTTGCCTCCGGATGTCCGTTTGAAACGGTGACACCTATTCCCGCGGCTTTGAGCATCTCAACATCGTTTATTGCGTCCCCTATAGCGAGAAATTCCCCGGCAGGTATCCCGAGGTCATTTGAAAGGTCCATAAATGCGGTAGCCTTGTTGACTCCTTTTACCTGGAGATGGATAGCAAACCCGGTATCAATTACCCGCACGTTATAGTCCGCGAGCAGTTTTTCCACCTCTTCCGGAGGGACCGTCCGTGAGAAGGCGACATCAGCATACCGGTACTGGGGGCTGAGTAACTGGAGGGGTGCCCCCGAATCACGATAATGTTTCTGTATTACCCCGAATGCCTCGAGACAGACCGGCTGATCACCGTGGATATGGAGTTCACCAGGGAACCCGACACGGTATACACCCCCGTTCTCTGCTATAAAGGTCCCGGATGTGCCTATCATGCGGCACAGCGCGTCCATGAAGCACGCTGTATTGCCGCTGGCAAGCACGACCTCTACACCACGTGAAACGAGATCCCGGATTACTTCGATAGCCCCGGTGTGTAAGTAACGGCCCTGATCGGTTATGGTGCCGTCCACATCTGTCAGGATTGCCCTCAGCACGGCTTGAGACCTGCCTCTTCAACCATGAACGGTGCTTCACCCTCGGGCAGGTTCGGGCTGTCCACGAGGCGGGCAATTCTTTTACCCCCCTTGCTCTTCCGGAGATATAACCTGAACGTGGCGGTATGGCCAACGATGTTACCACCGATCGGCTTTGTCGGGTCGCCGAAGAATACAGCCGGGTTCGACATCACCTGGTTTGTCACCAGTGCAACGGCATTGTTCTCGTCCACGAGCTTGAACAGTTCATGCATATGACGGTTCAGCTTCTGCTGCCGCGTTGCGAGGGTCCCCCTTCCAGCATATTCTGCACGGAAATGGGCGGTCAGGGAATCGATGATAAACAGCCTGACCGGCATATCGGACTCCTTCATCTCGGCAGCACGTTCGCGTGCTGTATCAATGAGCAGCATCTGGTGATCTGAGGTGTGGGCACGCGCGACATGGATATTTTTTAAGAACTCCTGCGGATCGGCATTATCAATTTCGAGACCGTTCACCATCTGTTCGATACGTTCCGGCCTGAACGTGTTTTCGGTATCGATATAGATCGCGCTTCCATTCAGTCCCCCCTCCGACTCAGGGAGCTGGACATTGACCGCGAGCTGGTGAACGATCTGGCTTTTACCCGACCCGAATTCACCATACATCTCGGTGATCGCCTGTGTTTCGAGTCCCCCGCCAAGGAGGGTGTCGAGATCGGGTACGCGTGTACGCAGTTTCCTGATCTCCTTCCGCTGCTCAAAAACATCCTTTCCTGTTTTAAAACCGCCAATATTGACCAGTTCGCGGGCGGCCTTGATCATCTTCTTTGCGACGGCCTCTCCGATCTCCGCGGTCTCCGCGAGATCGAGCGGGAAGCTTGTTGCAATGCTTTCAACGGTGACAAATCCGGCTTCCCGGAGTTTTTCGGCGGTGGTTGGTCCAACGCCGGGTAAGTCATCAAGTTCCAGTGGACCTGTGGTGGTCATTTCTTATCTACCTCTTACTAAAAGAACATCATATACCCTCGCATATATGCATCCGGCATGTGCGCAGGGTGAAAGTGAAGAAAACCGGTCAGATGGAAATTCTCCCTGCCGTGTACTGTTTCCCCGGTGTACCGTGGCAGCATATCAGGGGGTGTGGCCGGCATGGTCCTTCAGGTTTGGTCGTACCGGGTCAATCCGCTCTTTCAGGTGACGGCACCGAAGGATACTTTTCAGGGGAAAGCTCTGCCGCTTCGATGGTTTCCGGGGTAATAGTATGACCTGTAAGTGTACCGGTGACACGGACTTCGCGACCGTGGGGGTGTTCACCTTTGATAAGGTAAGAGGTAGTCCCGTCATCGATCACTGTACCTCTCCTGTCGGCCAGGACGGTTCCCTGAAACTCTATTGGCTCCCCGAATACCTGGGTTTCAATCGAGACGGTGCTGCCGCGACCGATGCTTAATTCACGCTCACCGGTTCTTCCGACCCGTGCCGTGGCATTATAAATGGTGATGGAGTCCCCCTGAAAGTAATGCATCACTGCTGTATCACCCCAGAATACTACCCTGATCTCACCAGTCGCATCCCTGACCATGATATTCCTGACATGGGACCGGGAGCCATCCTTCGCGGTGAAAGACCTTGCAGGCAGGACCCGTGAAATTGTCCCCCTGGCAGAATAAACCCCCTGGTCGCCCACTCCGGCAATGGAGTTCATCGGCACCTCAATCTCCATTTCTATCGGCTCTATCGTGCTTTTTTCATCTACACTGTATTCCCTCACGGGAGGACGTGAGCGATCGATCGCACCGGTAATACGCAGTGTTGTTCCTGGTACCAGATCATCGAGGATTTCCGGCATCCAGCAGATGAGCCGCGCGGTTCCGTTCCTGTCTCCGATGACCGCCCCCCTCATTTCTCCTCCTCTGCCGTCACGGCGGGTAAAAAGCCTGGGCTCTTCCAGGGAAAGCAACCTTGCCTCGATCGTTAAGCGTTCTGCCGGGGCCGTGCTGAGTGATGATATGTTATTCCTGCATTCGATCTCGCAGGTGGCCTTCCTGATGGCCAGTGCCATGATGTCACCCGGTCGCTTTCCCGGTTTTCCGATGACCTCAAGCACGTCGCCTTTCTCGATCTCCTGGGCTGCCATGGCTTTCTCGTCCCAGAGGACCAGCCTGGTCTCGCCGGTCTCGTCCCCGACAAGGATCGAGGCAACGAGGCCTTTCTCCCCGTCGGTGCGGTCGAACTCCTTTGGTTCGCTCTTCTCGATTACTTTTGCGAAAAATGAAAAAAGACTTGATTTTGCCACCAGGCCATGTATCTTTACATGCTGGCGGCCGAGATCGGCGACGACAAGCATTGCACCGGTCAGCTCATCGACAAGGTCCCCGCAATCCCGTATTTTCTCTTCTACACGTCGTTCGAACTCCTCCCTGCTGAGCAGGTCATCAACAAGCGCGTAGTGGAACTGCACCGGGGTGATCCCTCTTTTACTGCTGCCACGGTGGTGTGACCATCGTTGAGGTGACGTCCTCCGTGGTCTCCCTGTTCCGCATAAGCGCCTTATCTTTTCCTTTTACGAGGACTTCGGCACATCTCGGCCGGCAGTTGTACTGGGATGCCATTGCAAACCCATAGGCCCCGGCATCAAGGACTGCGATGATGTCCCCTGCCTCGACTGCCGGGAGTAACCGGTCAGCGGCTAAAATATCCCCTGTCTCACAGATCGGACCTGCTATCGAATAAATCTCTGTTGCCGGAGATGCTGCCTTGTTGGCGACGATGACCTCGTGGTAGGAGTCGTACATGGTCGGCCGGATGAGGAGGTTGAACCCTGCATCTACATTGGCAAAGTTTTTGTGGGCAAATTTGACCGAGTTCACACGGGTGAGGAGTACAGAAGAATCGGCGACGAGGTACCTCCCCGGCTCCACCCAGAGTGCCGGGCTGATACCTGCAGCTTTAATTCCCTCGACAAACACCGGCACAACTGCCCGGGCGTACTCCTCAGGGGTTGGTGCGGGATCGGTGTCGTGGTGGTAGGGGATGCCGAGGCCCCCGCCAAGGTCAATAAATTCAAGAACAACCCCGATCCCTGTGAGTCTCTTTTGCGACCCTGACCATCACTTCTGCTGCCTTCACAAAGGGTTCGATATCAAGGATCTGGGAACCGATATGGCAGTGGACCCCGACAGGGACCACGTTACTGCATGCGAGTGCCTCCCTGTACGCGGACAGGATCTTGTCATGGGCAATACCGAACTTGCTTGATGCAACCCCTGTCGCAATTTTCGGGTGGGTTGGAATGTGGAGTGCAGGGTTGACACGGAACGAGATCCGTGCTTTTTTCCCGCCTGCTTTGGCAGCAGCATCGAGCTGGTGCAGTTCGTCAAGTGAGTCAACTGACACGGTGATACCGTGCGCGACGGCGAGGGCGAGGTCGCCCGGGCTCTTTGACTCCCGTTAAAGAGGAGGTCTGCCGGTTTCATCCCCGCGGATAGTGCAAGTTCCAGTTCGCCGGGTGAGAAGACATCGGCACCGGCACCGAGGTTCCCCAGTGCACGGAGAAGCGAGACGTTCCCGTTGGCCTTTGCGGCGTAGAGGACCTTCGATTTAGGGTACAGTGATACCAGGGCTTTCTGGTACCGCGTGTAATTGTCGCAGATCCGCTGTTCATCAGTGACATAGAGCGGGGTCCCATGCTCCTGTGCAAGGGCCACAAGGTCATGCCGGCCTATAGCGAGGTGTCCTCCCTGCACCGAGAGGTGTGGGGGCAGGTTCACGCCCGAAGCCCCCTCATCCTGCCAAGTGCTTCGATGATACGTTCCTTTGGCCGGGTGAGTGCAAACCGTACATACCCCTCACCCGAGCGCCCGAACCCGACACCTGGTGTGACAACAATACCTGCCTTATCCAGCATCATGGCGGAAAATTTCATGCAGTCCTCGACCTGCATCCATACGTAAAAGGTCGCTTTTGGGGCGGGGACGTTGTAGCCCATTTCATTCAGTCCTTTTACCAGGATATCACGACGTTCCTGGTAGACTGCACAGGCCTCCCTGACACAGTCCTGCGGGCCTGAAAGGGCAGTGATTGCCGCGTGCTGCACGGCGTTGAACACACCGGAATCCACGTTGGTCTTGACACGTCCGAGACCTGACAGGATATCAGCGTTGCCTACCGCCATACCGATCCGCCAGCCGGTCATGTTATAGGTCTTTGAGAGGGAGTGCATTTCGACCCCGACTTCCATTGCTCCTTTTACTTCGAGGAAGGATGGTGCACGGTACCCGTCATAGGCAATTTCCGAATAGGGGTTATCAGAGACAACAATGATATCGTTCTCGCCGGCAAAATCCACCACCTCTCGGTAGAAATCATTTGAAGTTACCGCTGCCGTGGGATTGTTCGGGTAGTTGATGAACATGAGTTTTGTCGTTTTAAGAACGTCTTTCGGGATATCCGAAAGGACAGGAATAAAATTATTCTCACGTTTCAGCGGCATTTCATGTACCCTTCCCTCAGAAAACAGCGTTCCCGTGTAATAACCGGGGTAACCCGGGCTCGGGGCGAGCACGTAATCCCCTGGATCAACAAACGCCTCGCCAATGTGTGTAATACCGTCTTTTGATCCCATCAGGGCAAGTACTTCTTTGCCCGGGTCCAGCGATACGCCGAACCGTGTTTTATACCAGTCTGCAACGGCACTCCGGTACTGCGGCATTCCGGCGTAACTCGGGTAATGGTGGTTTTCCACGTGTTGTGCCGCCTCGCAGAGCGACTCCACGATATGGCGGGGGGTTGGAAGGTCAGGGTCGCCTACCCCGAGATCGATGACATCAACGCCGCTCCTTATTTTCTCGGCCTTCATCTCATCGATCCGGGCAAAAAGGTAAGGGGGAAGCTGGCCCATACGTTTTGCGTACATTTCGGGATATATTATGATTTAATGCGATACATCCCTTTCGGCAAGGTGATCGTAAGGAATAGATTTGCCGTGTATTATTATTAAAAAAAATGTGAGGGATAGGAACCAAAATTTTCATTTTTTTGAATTTGTGCATTAATTATTCCAGGAATATTCATAGGTTCGCTAACTCCTAAAGAGGGAATTGTTCGTGTATGTGTTCAGGGTTTTGTAATTAATACCGTTCCAAAATAAAAACCATGATCTTGAAAAGGGAGAACCTAATTCCGGAATACTCAATGAAATCCGTTTATGTGTGATTTGCGGTATTGTACTAATGTTTGTTCTTTCAGGAATCGGTGTGGGGATTGGGGGGTAAATCATGGGAACCTGGTTGTTATTTTGTGTATCTCCAGTGGCATAAGGGCCTGTAAAAAGTGGTACATGATCAGAGATTGGGTGCGAAGGATACATCGGATTATTCATATTATCAGAATCTGATGCTAATGCTGTTGATATACATAGTAGAATTGAAATAAACAGGATTCCCATGAACAATTTATTTAATCTTCCTTCTTGCATAACGTACGAACCCCCTATAAGATTGACAATATTATTTCATGTGATTTTATATAACTGATGGATAGGCCAGTTGTTAAATAAAAGAATAGTCCTAAATGATTACTTATTGTCGGTTTATATTCCCAGTCAACTGTGTATCTTTAAAAATTCTTGAAAATATGAATGGAAAATTAGTATAGAAAATGTATGCAAAAAGCGAACACGTACAGTTCGTTTTGTGTACATTTCGGGATATATTATGATTTAATGCGATACATCCCTTTCGGCAGCGTAATCTTTAATGGACAGCTTTGCTGTGTATTATTTTTTTAAAAGAAAATAATTTTTAAAACATCACTGATAAAAAAGGGGTATCAGGGAAAAATAATCCCCCCCTGGCATTAGAGGATAATTATCCTCTAAATTACATTCCTGCACGGGAAAGAATTGTGTCAGCAACGCTATCCGCACTCTTGAAGGGGAAGTCGCTGGCGGTCAATGATTTTCCTGCTTCTCCGGCGGTCATCTTCACAGTCCCTACCTGGCAGGTTGTGTCTGCACCCATTGGAAATGCTGCGATGAGGTCTGCTGGGGTCTTGATAGGAAATTTTGCATCTTTGAGTGCTCCTGTGATTTGCGCATGGAGCTCGGTCTTTTACAGATTGTGTCATGGTTCTTACCAACACATACTGGATCGGTTTGTGATATATACGTGAGCGTTATAAAAATATACTAAATAAAGTTACTACAGTTGCATGACCTTTACAGTAATATTGTTGAACCACGTACCATGAGAGTAACGAGGCAGGAATGGCAGGTACATCATCGGCATCTCAATTAAATGAAATAAAAACCGAAATCAACGGTCTTCGGAATGAATTAAAACGCTTTATCGAAAATGCGAACACACAGAACATCCAGGCTGTAGTAAGCGATCTGAAAAACAATTATGCAAACCTTTTCGTGAATCACCATGTCGATACAGCACATACCGAATTATCGAAAAATATGGTTCCTGATTGTAAAATGCAGGAAAGTTGTTTTGCAGTATTCATGGAATTTTTACAGGCCTCTGCAAAACATATCAAAGATGAACGGGTAAGCGAAGATCTCGTTGTATCGTTTCGGGAACAATTGAAGGGCATGAGAAAAAAAGGCCCTTTTGAACGTTGTGATACCTGTTTCCAGGAAGTCAGCAGGCTCTTTGAAAAACAGGTTGATCTCATCAAGTCACTTGGGATCTATGAACGTTCAAATAAGGAAAATCCAATATGTGCCGTTATATCTGATGACGACCTGGTCAGGAATATCCTTGAGCCTGTAGTTAATGTCCAGCGGTTCCAGATATTAAAATCCCTTACCGGGCAGACCCGAACCTTTTCAGAACTTTCACAGTTGACCGGACTCCGTGGCGGAAACCTGTTATTCCACATCAAAAAACTCACTGATACAGGAATGATCCTTCAGCGACATGAACGAGGGGATTATATTATTACTGATAAAGGCTGGAAAACACTTAATCGGATAATTGAACTATATTCCGCCCTTAATTCCTGATTTTGTAGACCGATTTATTCTAAAAAGACAATAATCCAGTCGGCTATTACAGTCAACGGTGTGCTGATTTTTAAAAATCCTGAAAATATGGTTAGGAAATTAGTATAGAAAAAGTATGCAAAAAGCGAACACATACGTTCGTTTTGCGTACATTCGGGACATATTTTGATTTAATGCGATACATCCCTTTCGGCAGCGTGATTTTGAACCGGATACCTTTGACGTGTATAATAGAGGGATTAATGAAACATTACGGCGATAATGCCCCATAATTATCCTAACAGAAAATATGTTGACCGCCTATCTGGAAGATCCCTCTATGAAATGGTTGCTGTGTCTTCTTTCCCTCTGCTTTGCAGGATAAAGCCGGGATCTCCTGCCCCTTTTCAGAACTATGCTCATTAACCATCATATTATATCTGGAAGTGAAACAAAACTCGTGTAATGGACCTTACAGTTGCCATCCTTACCATTGCAGGACTGGTTCTGTTTGAGACAATCACGAGTATTGATAACGCCATTATCAATGCAGAAGTCATCAATACGATGGGTGCCCGTGCAAAGAGATGGTTCCTGACATGGGGCATGTTTATATCAGTTTTTCTTATCCGGTTCACACTGCCCTGGCTGATCGTCTGGTTAGCAAACCCTTCTCTCGGTCTGATGGGTGCCCTGACAGCGACGTTTTCAAGTGATCCTGCAGTTGTCCAGGCGATCGAGGACTCGACAAAGGTCCTCCTGATCGGGGGCGGGACGTTTCTTATATTACTGTTTTTCTCCTGGCTCTTCCTTGATACAAAATATTACGGCCTTTCAATCGAGAAATACATCGCATCAAGGGGTGTCTGGTTTTATGCCGTAATATCAATCCTGCTTGCGTTGATTGTCTGGTTCGCGCTGGGTGTCGATCCAATGATGGCCTTCGCTGCATGTATCGGCTCTACTGCATTTTTCATCGTGCATGGGTTCAGGCAGAACGCAGAAGTGCAGGAGCGCCGGATGCTCGGTGGCGACATGACGGATATGTCAAAACTTTTTTACCTCGAGGTCATCGACGCAACGTTCTCAATCGATAGCGTAGTTGGTGCGTTCGCATTTACCATGTCAGTTCCCCTGATCATGATTGGCTGTGGTATCGGGGCGGTCATTGTTCGGCAGATCACGGTATCCAATACAGAAACGGTGAAAAAATACCATTATCTCAAAAATGGTGCAATGTACTCGGTATTGTTCCTTGGCATCATCATGATACTGGACAGTTTCGGGGTAGCCATTCCAGCCTGGGTCTCACCAGTGATAACCTTTGCAGTTGTCGGGTTCTTCTTCTGGAAGTCGGTCAGGGAAATAAAAAACACTCCCAACGTGTAATAAAAATTCCGGGTGCTGCAAGCTGAAACACGGAAATTTATGTGAATACGCGTTCTGTAGAAACACACAAGAGCGGGAAGTTCACACCCGGACGATTGAAAAAGCCATGTTCAAAATCTCTTCATAATGGTGGCCGTTCTGGCATTTAATATCAAAATGACCCCCGGGGTACTCAATTTTCATCATGTATGCGTGTGGTCTTCCAGCATTGTCCTGCGGTGAAGAACCGGTGACATGCCGTCTGGTTCATATCCATGGCTGCTCATAAAGAACGATTGAGCAGACTATGAATCAGCCAACTGATGTCCCGGTTATTATACTTTCCACAGCATCTCCTGACAATGCGAAGGCCATTGCGAGAGCACTGGTCGGGGAAAGAATTGCTGCATGCGTGAACATGACCGGAATTTCGTCATATTACCACTGGAAAGGGGAATTCTGCGAGGATGACGAGACCCTCCTGGTTATCAAGACAATGGATTCAAGAAAGAGCGAGGTGATGGATGCCATCCGGCGGCTCCACACGTATGAACTCCCGGAAATGATTATCATTCCTGTCACAGGGGGATTTCCACCCTACCTCACCTGGCTGAAAGGAGAGGTTGTGCAGGATCGCCTGTCCGGCTGATAACCCGGCAAGGCCGGTCATGTCACCATGTCCTTGCAAATGTGCACGGTACTCCACATGGACAGGCTATATAACCTTCCCGGCCGGCATAACTCGCACTATTGAAATAAGAGGAGCCCGCTAGTTTAGATAAGGTAGATCGAATTGCCGGATACGAGAACAGGGCCCCGGGACGCGCTTCTCCTCCTTGGGTGCCCGCAGGTACCGATACAGACAAGTGCGGCATTATACCTCGCCAGTAAGCTCCGCAAGCAGGGAATAACTACGGTGATCACCGGGAACCGGGCGGCGAGAACGAATATCGAAGTCGCCGACCCTGACCGGCACTATATCGGGGAAGTGATTGATATCGACCGGTGTATTGCCCAGCTCGCAGAGAAAAAGCGGGACTTTCATTACTGTTTTTCGTTTATTCATAACGATGCCGGGCTTACCTACGCAGCAACAGTAAAGGCGATTTCCCCGGCCGCCCAAATCCTGATCATCTTTGGTGAGCATTACCAGGAAGTTGCCTCCTCGGTGGATTTTCCTGCCGAAATAATTGCAGTAAATGCAGTGCATAACCCGATGCCGCTTAAGGCCAAAATTGACGAGGTGTTCCCATGGGTTGTCTCGAATCTATGAAACATGAGATTATAATGAGGGATACGACGTTCAAGGAATGCCGGGAATATATCCTCGCGCATTTTCCTGAACATTTCGTTGTATTGCCCGGCTACAAGATATTTGAAAAGCATCTTATCGGCGTACCCCCGCTCTACATCGCCGTTGACGGGGACGACGTAATTATACCCTATACAAAGCCCTGTTACGGTACATTCCTGATCAGGGTCCCTGACCCGGAAATGGCTGCAGAATTACGGAAAAAAAGATAAAGTAACTTTTTTCCGGTTTCAGGGCAGGGTATTCCCGTTCATACGATACGAATAACAACCCCGCATTAACAACCAATGCACCTAGCTGGTGAGGATACAGAGCGAACTTTCCTGTACCATGAAGTCGCGCCAGGAATTAGTCCGGGAGACTTTATACTGTTTTTGGAACTGTCAGGAACCTATAATTTCTCGCAGGGACACACATTCGTGTGCCAAGGGGAGGTACCATGAACGACATCTCAGTCCTGATCGGAGGAAAAGCCGGGGATGGAATCAACAGTGCAGGTCTTACGATTGCCCACCTGTTCAACCATCTCGGGTACCGGGTCTATATGTATTTTGATTACCCCTCCCTCATCAAGGGGGGCCATAACTTTGCCATTGTCAGGGGATCTGACTATAAAATCGGGGCACATCATGAGACTGTTGACTTCCTTCTCGCATTAAATAATGATGCCATGGTCTTTCATACCGGCATGATGCGGCCGGAGCACTGAGACCATCTACGATGCTGGTAACGCGACCAAAGCAACCGGCACACCCGTTCCTGTCAGCGGGATCCTCAATGAAGAACATGCCCCGCTGATCATGGGCAACTCAGCAATGATCGGCGCTTTTGCAAAAACAGCTGGTATACAATGGGACGTGATCGAAGAGGTCTTTGGCAGGCACCTGCCGAAGGAGACGGCGAAAAACCTTTCTGTAGCACGAAAGGCCTATGATGTGGCACAAACAAAACGGGTCGTTCCGGTTATCGGTCCGGGGCACCTGCCGGTAATCACCGGAAACGAGGCGATGGGCCTCGGCCTCATCGATGGTGGCCTGGACGCCTACATCTCCTACCCCATGACGCCGACTTCCAACCTCCTCCATTTCCTCGCAGAACAGGCCCCGCACGTACCCATCACCGTGGTCCACCCGGAAAATGAGATCGGGGTGATTATCATGGCGCTCGGATTTGCATATGCCGGGAAAAAAGCTGCCGTGGGGACATCAGGGGGTGGGTTCTGCCTGATGACCGAAGGGCTCTCATTTGCGGGGCAGTCTGAGATCCCGGTGGTCATTGTTGTCGGGCAGCGGACAGGACCCAGTACCGGCCTTCCCACGTATACCGGCCAGTCCGAGCTCCATTTCGTCCTGCATGCAGGACAGGGGGAGTTTCCGCGTCTCATTGTCGCTCCCGGGGATGCCGAGGAGTCATATGTATGGGCCTCTCTCGCGGTGCAGCTTGCATGGAAATACCAAATCCCTGCCATTATTCTCGGTGATAAGACGCTAAATGAAGGTACCTACAGTTTCGACCGGAAAGAACTGGGAGAATTTCACCCCGATCCAGAAATTTCCGGTGAGGGGCTGGTAACCGGTCCGGCATATGGGCGCTACAGGATGACTGAATCCGGAGTCTCCCCGCCTGCTTTTCCCGGAACTCCCGATACGGTAGTCAAGATTACCAGTTATACCCATGACGAGACAGGCCTCTCTACCGAAGATGGGGGAATTTCCGTGATCATGGCAGAAAAGAGGATGAAAAAGGGGGCACGGCTGTTGGAAGAGATTGACCGTCTTGAGGCGGTGAAGACGTATGGGGACCGCAGCAGCCCGGTGGCCCTTATGGCGTGGGGTTCTAATAAAGGGGTGGCCTGCGAGGTCGCAGGGTTGCTTGGACTTCGTGTTATTCAACCGGTGGTCCTCTCCCCGTTCCCGCTCCGCCAGATGAAAGAGGCTCTTTTCGGTGTAAAAAGGCTGGTATCTGTCGAGGACAACATGGACGGACAGCTGGGCTCCCTCCTTGCAGGCCATGGTATTATCGTGGACAAGCAGGTGCTCAAATACGATGGGAGACCGTTTTCGGTCGGTGAACTTCGTGGCAGGGTCATGGAGGTGTTGAAATGACCGGGCGTAACCTCATCACCCCTGCACAGAACACCTGGTGCCCGGGATGTGGCAATTTCTCACTCCAGTTTGCATTGAAGTCCGTGCTCGGGGAACTTGAACAGTCCGGGATGTCACTTGATGATGTCGTCCTTGTGACCGGGATTGGCTGCCACGCGAAGATGGCCGACTACCTGAACGTAAACAGTTTTTATTCTATCCACGGTCGGACAATCCCGGCTGCAATCGGGATTAAACTGGCAAACCCCCGGCTGAAGGTCGTATGCTGTGCCGGGGACGGGGACTGCTATGCCGAAGGCCTTGACCACCTCATATTTGCTGCGAAACGGAATGCCGATATCACCGTGATTATCCATAATAACCGGGTATACGGGCTTACAACCGGCCAGTATACCCCAACCTCCCCCTTAGGGTTCCGTGGACGTTCAACCCCCGGCGGTATAACAGAGCTCCCGATAAACCCCCTCGAGTCTGATGCTCGCAAGTGGTGCGACGTTCGTTGCACGTGGGTACACGAGGAAGATGGAACAATTACGGTCCCTGGTTAAACAGGGGCTGTTGCACCGTGGTTTCTCTTTCATTGATGTCCTCCAGATTTGCGCGACCTACAACAACATGACCGATTATTACCATGATCACGTCTATGACCTGCAGGACCACGATATGTCCGGGTTTGAAACGGCATTTCGAAAGGCGCGGGAATGGGATTATAATAGTGATGCCAGGATCGCCCTGGGACTGTTCTTCCAGCAGGTGATGCCTACCTACGAGGACCGGGTTTTTGCCCACCCGCCTGGCAACACTGACCGCCAGAAGAGGATTGAGGAAATCCTGCAGGAAAAAATGTAGGTACAGTCTTACTGGAAGTCCTCATTTTTTAGCTCTGTGACATCCTCTCAAATCTATCTGTAGATCAGGTTATTCCCGCTCTGTTGAAACGCTACAATAGGCACCCGGAATCCTGATTATTCTGAAATGCATCTACGCTCCCGGGGCTCATGGCCCACCGTTGTGGCGCCCCGGCTGGGATAGAGAATAATCTCCAAATCTCTGAATTTAATGAATCTTCGCCGAAACCCTGCCCGGAAAATAGCTGAATGGATGGGGGGCAGGGAGGGGGTGAAACCCCCACCTGTCAACGTATCCCTCTTTTTTTTATATGCAGAGTTTTCCATGAAAACGGACATGATGCCGGAAGGCCACAAGCATCCAGGATGAAAATTGAATTCCAGGGTGGTCATTTCCATAGTAAATGTGTGAACGAACCCCAAAATGAAGAGATTTTGAAAGGGCATGTCCATGGCTGGGGTATGAACTTCCTGTTCCTGTCTGTTTCAACAAAACCCGTTTTTTCTACTTTTTTCCGATTAACCTCCCGGTTACGGCACACCTGTTTCTCCCCGGCAACCCGGCAGGTGACATCTGTCCTCTCTGAAAGACTTCATTATCAGGGGACGAGGGTTGGTTAGGTACTACAGTTATAGGTGTGAATGCAATTACTACATAGGAAATGAACGGTGGAAACCCGGAATGACCGATGCTCTAACCCTGACTCCATTTTTTGCATGGGTAGTACTTCCCCTGCTGATTTTTTTAGCCCGTATATGCGACGTAACGCTTGGCACAATCCGGGTCATTTTTATTTCAAAGGGGTTCAAATACATCGCTCCTGTTATCGGGTTTTTCGAGGTGATCATCTGGCTCCTTGCCATCGGACAGGTGATGAATAATGTCACGAATGTCGCTTCGTATATTGCCTATGGTGCTGGTTTTGCAACCGGTACTTTTGTTGGGATGGCAATTGAGGAAAAACTATCACTTGGTACCGGTAATTGTACGGGTGATTACAAACCAGGAGGCAAATGACCTGGTTGAATCTCTGCGTGCCCATGATTACGGTGTAACAGTAATTGGTGCGATGGGGTCCACCGGTCCGGTGCAGGTCCTTTTCATGGTAATCAAAAGGCAGGACCTTGGCAGGGTAACCGGGATAATCAGGCAGTTCCAGCCGAATGCGTTCTATTCAATAGAGGACGTAAAATCAGCTGCAGAAGGTGTATTCCCGGATAAGAGATCAACATATCTTATGAGCTACCAGGACATGCTGAAATTTTTCCGGAAGGACAAGTAAATCCATCCCTAAGCCCTGAAAAATTGCCCGTTATCCTTTCCAGGTATCACCTGCGATTGTTATGAGGTCCTGCCACCGCTGTACGATGGCTTTGGATCATCTGGGGCATGTGTGTGGTGTTTTATGAAACCCTTGTCTGCGCCTGCTCCCTGACAAATGAGAGCAGGTAATAGGGGCCCCCTGACCCCCGTCCGGTTGAACCACTTGCGTTCCAGCCGGTAAATGACTGGGAACCCGGCCAGGCACCGGTTGTTGCACCCCCTGCACGGTTGGCATATGTTACACCGGCCTTTGCATGACGGAAGAAATAGTCGGTTTCACCCGTGTCTTCCGAGAAGATGCCTGCGGTAAGGCCGAAATCTGTCTGATTCGCGTATGCCACTGCTTCCTGTAAGGTACCGTACGGGGTGACAATAAGGAACGGGACAAATAATTCGCTGGTATGGAGTTGGTGACCGGGCGGGATCCCGGTAACCACCGTCGGTGTGACATAGTAACCTTTTCCGTACAAGGCACCGGTCAGCAACTTCCCGCCTGTTTCGATGGTACCGCCTTCTGCGATAACCTGCCTGACTGCCGCGGTGAATGTATCCACTGCCTTACGGTCAATTAATGGACCGAAAAACGTACCCCTCTCCCGCGGGTCACCGACAATGACTGACCCGGCCCTCTGTTTCAGCTGCTCCATGAATTGTGCATAGACCTCATCCTGCACGTACACCCGCGATGTCGCACTGCATTTCTGGCCGGCAAATCCAAATGCTGAACGTGTCACGCCTTCGACCGCTTTCGTGAGATCAGCCTTTCCTGAGACGATCACGGGGTTCTTACCCCCCATCTCGATAACCAGTGGCTTTGGGTACCGCTGCCCCTGCGTGAATTCTCTCCAGAGCCACATACCGGAGTTTTTAGAACCGGTGAACGCGATCCCGTCAACATCCCCGTGTGAGACAACAGTTTTTCCAAATGATCCCCCCGGACCGGTAACAAGGTTCAGGACCCCACCGGGCACTCCACCTGCAATAAACGACATATAGAGTTGTATCCCGGATAATGGTGCTTCGCTCGCTGGCTTGAATACTACCGTATTCCCCGTTAGTAATGCCCCTGTGCACATGCCCGCTGCAAGGGCTATTGGAAAATTGAACGGCGAGATCACCGCCCAGACCCCGTAGGGCTGCATGACCGAGAGGGAGTGTTCACCGGCGACTGGTGTATCCATAGGAAGGAGATACCCTCCTGCTCTTTCATATATGGTACAATAATACCGGAGGAGGTCAACGGTTTCAAACACCTCGGCAAGAGCCTCGGTGCGTGTTTTTCCTACTTCCAGCGTGAGAAGTGCCGCCAGGTCAAATGCCCGTGATTCAATATGGCCTGCTGCAAGCCTGATTATGCGGCCCCGTTCTTTCCAGCCGGCCCGGCTCCACTCCGGGAATGCGTTCCTTGCTGCATGGATCGCGTTCCCCGTATCTTCACTATCCCCTGCCTGGAAGGAACCGATCAGGGTCTCACCGTCTATCGGTGAGTATACCGGGAACTCCGGCCTCCCCCCGACCGTTTTACCCCCGATATACAGCGCGTGGTGTTGCCCCAACTCACTGCTGACCCGTTTAAGTGCGCTTTCGTAAGCCGGATGAGCCTGTTCGTCTCCTTCGAGTGTTAGGTAGGTGATCGTTCCTGGAACTTCTGCCATGTTCATCCCCGTTGTTTGCCGGGTACCGGTATCGTTGTATCCGGTAGTTATTCGTTTACCTTCCGCATTTTTGCCAGATTTGCGGTGCAGGAATGCAATCTGCGTGCCTGCCTGGTCTGGCCGGAAATTCTGTCGCTGATTGTTAGTTGTAGCCACCACTGTTTATTGTTATGTGGACGGGGTATGCAACCCGGTCATACATCAGTCCGGTGAATACCTGCCGTTCCGCTTTGCAATTACCAGGTGTAATTCCCTCTGTTTTCCTGGCGGGCATTCAATGACTTCGATGAAAATGAGGGGATTTTATCAAATCCGGGTGAAATGATTACATTCCAGGTGTTTTAATGGTATGTTACTGCCTGAACGAATTAACAGTCCTTTACGCCTCCAGACGGATTACAAAACCAATAACCATTGAAAAAAACCGTGATTAATGGTACCAGGATGTTTCCGGTATCATGCTGTTTCATGTAATTATCCCGGGTACGACGAAAAGGTACCGGGGCCCCTTATTTCCGGCCAGGACTGTTACAGAGCAGGGGATAGAGCAGCCCGGGAAGGTCAAGAATAGTATTGAGTATGTATTCTGCGGGGACTTCGCCGCGTGTATTTGCCAGACGGTCGCCATAACGTGCGTAAAATGTCTGCATCCCGACCTCACGGGCGGGTGCCAGGTCACGGTGCGGGCTGTCACCAATCATCGCCGTGACAGAACTTTCGCTGCCAAGTTTCATGAGTGCGAGCCGGAATGGTGCGGTATCGGGTTTTTTCTTCCCGGTCATCTCGTAGGTGACGATCTGGTCAAATACACCGGAAAGACCGGCTTTCTCTAACCGGCGTCTTGCATGGTACATATCTGCGTCAGTGACCAGCCCGAGGGGGACGCCTTTTCCCCGGATTTCAAGGACTACTTCAGTGACCCCCGGATATGCGCGGATATTGTTCAGTTTCTCCTGCTCGTACAGGCTGCAGACCTCGTAATACCTTGGAATTGTAAAAAGATCCCTGTCAAGGAGGTAATCCCTGATATTTCTCCAGTCCTCAAATCCCCAGTCCGGCCTGAGAAAATAGCCGAAGAGGTCCTGGCCGTCATCCCTCCCAAGGTACTCTGATGCAGTGTCACAGGCTGCCATCTTTGCACCAATAAGGTCAAAGAGGGTATTATCCATGTCAAAGATTACGGCCCTGACCCCATCGCGCGTCTGTTTGACGGGGGTATAGTCATCCACCATCGGGTTATCCTGCTATAGAATATCACCTCAAACCAATGTAATTGATTCCATTGTGCCACGGTAGTGAACGAATAAAAAAACAGGGGGACACGATTACTATCAGCAGACCTCTCCGGAAAAAAGTGGTAGTGTCCCGTTTACGTGAGTTTTTTCATCCTGACGATATTGACCGGAAGGCCCCACTGTGAAATCGTTATCACATCCGGGTTCCCTTTCGCGGTGAAGGAAACAACAATTCCGTCCTCTGAAAACTCGCTGTCCAGGTCAAGCGGTAAGTACCTGTACAACACCTGATTTACCCCCGGTATCAACAATAATCCCATAAAAACCTCCTTCGGTGTTGATATAGGTCACGTTGCCTATACCATAGATATACCCGTTATCGCCGGGTATTTGCCGCATAAGGACGAGATCAACCGGAATCCCTGTCTGGATCGGGTAATAGGGATTAGGAGTTGTGCGCCCTGAAAATGCGACCCTGTCACCGTTTTTGAAGTGGTCATGCGGGAACGGGGACGGGATATAGATTAGCCCTTCATTGCCGGTGATTTTTAATGAAGAACCGTACATGTCAGGGAGATTCAAAACACCGGTATCGTCCACGGTCGTCCGTTCCGCCACCATCGTATTCGTACAACCTGTAACGATGCAAAAAATCGCAAGAATAACAACGAGCAGGAGCGCATGTACGTGGTGCTTTTTCATAGCTTGGACTTTTCACCGCACTAAAATAAGTATCTTCCTGCCTTATATGGCACTATATAGTCCTGGTACGGGCTCAACAAAATGGTGTAGGTACCCTGGTTGACGGGACTGTCCACAACTATTACACCCGGTAATCCTAAAGGAAAAAAAGAGGAAAAAGGATGATACTACGACAGGTCACCTCGGAAGGACTGGCCCACCACTCTTATTATATCGGGTCCAGCAGGACCGCGGCAGTAATTGACCCACGCAGGGACTGCGATGTGTATCTCGATCTTGCAAGGGGGCTCGACCAGCAGATCACCTGTATTTTTGAGACACACCGGAATGAAGACTACGTGACAGGTTCATGTGAACTTGCACAACGTTCCGGTGCTGCAATTTACCACGGTCCCGTGACCGCCTTCTCCTTTGGGGCCCGTGTTGAAGAGGGGATGCGCTTCATGGTCGGGGACCTCGAAATCTCCGTGCTCGAGACCCCAGGCCATACTCCCGACAGCATATCGCTTGTAGTCAGGGATAAGAAAGTCTCTGGTGACCCGTACATGGTATTTACCGGGGACGCCTTGTTCGCGGGGGATGTCGGCAGGACCGATCTCTTCGGCAGGGGAAATGGTGAAGAGGCAGCCGGCATGCTCTTCGATAGTATCTGGGACAAGATCCTTGCCCTCGGAGACGCGGTCCTGATCTACCCTGCTCATGGGGCGGGGTCTGTCTGCGGGGCAGACATTGTTGACCACCCGGTGACCACAACCGGGTACGAGAAAAAAACAAACCCCCTTCTCCGGAAGGACCGCCAGGCATTTATCGATTATAAAACAAGGGAGCACCATTACGTCCCCCCGTATTTCCGGAACATGGAAGTTCTCAACCAGAACGGTCCCTCGCTTATCGGGCAGCTCCCTGACCTTATCCCGTATACCCACCGCCAGGTGAAAGATCTCACCGTTAAGGGTGCACAGCTCCTGGATATCAGGGCCCCCGGCAGTTTTGGATCGGGGTATATCGAAGGAAGCCTGTCGGTCTGGCGCGAAGGCCTGGCCGCATATATGGGGTGGTTCCTTGATTATAAGGCCCCTGTCATCCTCGTTGATGACTTTAACCTTGACCTTGGGCCGGTCATACGGCAGTTTGTACGGCTCGGGTACGATAACCTGAAAGGGTACCTTGCCGGGGGGTTCCCGGGGTGGTATAAGGCAGGGGAACGTTTCAGCAGGCACCGTGTATGGTCTGTTTATGACCTTCATACGGCAATTGATTCTGCCAGCGATGAATTGTACCTTCTCGATGTCCGCGATATCCATAACCGGGAAAAAGCAGGACATATCGCCGGTGACCACCACATGTACGTCGGGGAGCTACCCAAGAGAATCATGGATGTGCCGCGGGACGCAGATATTGTCCTCTATTGTGATGCCGGGTACAAGGGCTGCCTTGCTGCAAGTTTCCTTTCAATGCATGGCTACCCGCGTGTCACCAATATCCTTGGTGGCATGGCCGGCTGGTCCGGGGCCGGTCTTCCCGTGGAGAAATAACCGGGTACACTTCATTTTTTATCAACCGGAATGTTCCCGTGAAAGCAGCCTGATGGTAAGGAGTTGTCCAACCGTTGTTCCGGTCTGATCCAGGGCTGATAAATCGGGAGTAACCAGGTAGTTTTCAGGTCTCGCCAGGGTAGTCTCCCAAAGAATACTATTCCGGAAATAAATTACAAATCTTTATCAACACATGCCGGATATTCACATAAGATCGGAATGGAGATTGTAAAGATCCCAAGAATGGAAAAAGAGGAATACGACCGCCTTATTGAAGAGGGGTATATCAGCCGTATTGCATTCCAGGGCGAAAAATACCCCTATATTGCCCCGTTTCTTTATGTTTTTGACGGCCAGTTCATTTACTTTATCTCTACAAAATACGGGAAGAAGATCGAATACTTCAGGAAAAGCCCCTATGTTTCGGTGGAGGTGGAAAAATTTACGAAAGACCTCTCCTGTTACACCTTCGTCACCATGCAGGGGTACCTCGAAGAGGTGCATGATTCGATCGAGAAAAAACTTATCAGGCAGCGTTTTATCGATTTAATCAAGGAAAAACATCTCTCCATGAATATCCTCGCAGCGCTCGGTCATTCCCCGCTTGACCCGCCTGAAGCAATTGCAAGAGAAGAACGTTCCCTTGTCTGGAAACTTACCGGTGTGAAAGACCTTGTGGCGCTGAAAAATCTCTAACCCCTTGATATGGGGCCCTGCCGCTCCGGCCTTTCATTCCTCTTTTCCAGTTCCGCGATCATGGTGTCCGGGTCAGTGGCCGGATAGGAACATGCATGGTTTTTACAGACATAGGCGGTAGATTTTCCATCCTTTTCAAACAGATCTCCCGTGAAGCCGGATATCCGGTCGATTTCAAACGGTCCCTCACCTCCAGGTCTTCGGAGTACCACAACAGCGGGAAAAAACCGGGCATTTATTGCTTTTTGCATGGCAACCGTACCGGGTGCCCCGGCATCGCCGACTAGTACCACGCTGGATGCCGGCCCAAGTGCAAAATCGAGGGATGAAAGAAATTCCGTATATGCTGCAGGTGACTGCTCAACGAGCGTTGAGAAGGCCCCTGCGAGGTCCCATGCCCGTTTATGGTAATCCGTGCTGGTTGTCATCAGACCGAGCCGTACAAGATTTTTCATGGCTATCGAGTTGACTGAAGGGAGCGCACCATCATAGATATCTTTCTGGCGGACGATGAGATCTTTCTCGTCTTCGTGGGATGTGAAATATCCTCCGTCCCTGCCGTCAAGGAAATGATCCGTGAAATACGCCTCGATCCCGATCGCGGCCTCCAGGTATCCTGGTGAAAACGTAAGTTCATACAGGTCAAGGAGCCCGGCACAGAGGTAGGCATAATCAGATGCAACCCCGCGGATGCCCGGCTGCCCATTCCTGTACCGGTGAAAGAACTCCCCTGTCCCGGACCGCATGGTCCCGAGAAGGAAATCCGCTGCACCGGTTGCTGCTTCGAGATACCGGTCATCCCCGAATGCGCGCGCAGCACGAGAAAGAGCCGAGATAACAAGGCCGTTCCAGTCAGTCAGTACCTTGTCATCGTTCAGGGGCGGGACCCGGGTCTTCCGGTAGGCGAAAAGCTGTTCCCGTCCACGTGAAATCATCGCAATGCCTTCCTCTTTCGTTATCCGGGCCGCTAGTGCAGGATGTTCCGGAGGGCCCGTACGGTGCAGTATATTCTCTCCTGTCCGTTGCCCGGTCTCCTGTGAGAGAAAATTACCCTCCTGCTTAACGTGGTAGGTGCTGATAAACACGGGGGCCTCATCGCCAAGTAGCTCCTCTATCTCCTTCTTTTTCCAGATATAGAATTTCCCTTCAACTCCTTCGCTATCGGCGTCTTCCGCCGAGTAAAACCCTCCGCCCGGATCACGCATATCACGGAGGAGGTAGGTGAGACACTCCTCTGCGGTTGTGCGGAACGATTTTGTACCTGTCGCAAGGTACGCTTCGGTATAAGTGATTACGAGCAACGCCTGGTCGTACAGCATTTTTTCAAAATGCGGCACGAGCCAGCGGGAGTCTGTTGAATAACGGTGGAACCCGTAACCCAGATGGTCATATATCCCCCCGCATGACATCGCCGTAAGAGTTTTTTCAGCCATTGAGAGTGCATTGTTATTACCTGTCCGCTTCCAGTACCGGAGAAGGAATGATATGGTGTGGGGTGCCGGGAATTTCGGTGCATTGGAAAACCCGCCGTTTGTCGCATCAAACCGCAGTGCGAGGTCACGGTATGCCCCATGCAGGAGCGCCCCGGTAACCGGCTGGCCCGCCTGTGTTCTCTCCCCGTGTTGAAGGGCATGGGTAATCTTTTCTACCGTTTCACGGATATCGCCCTGCCTGGTTTTCCAGAAGGTCTCGATAGCAGGTATGAGGTCAAGGAGACCATTCGATCCGAACCTGCTCTCCTTCGGGATATAGGTCGCCGCAAAAAACGGTTCCCGGCCGGGTGTCATAATGATGGTGAGTGGCCATCCTCCCGACCCCGTGAGTGCCTGGGCGACCGACATGTAGAGTGCATCAATATCGGGACGTTCTTCCCTGTCCACCTTGATGCAGATAAACACCCTGTTCAGCAGGGCGGCCACTTCATCGTCCTGGAATGATTCATGCGCCATCACGTGACACCAGTGGCAGGTTGAGTACCCGATCGAGAGGAAAACCGGCCGGTCCAGTTCTCCTGCCAGCCGGAACGCCTCATCCCCCCACGGGTACCATTCAACCGGGTTGTATGCATGCTGGAGCAGGTAGGGGCTGCTTTCCTGAGAAAGCCTGTTCGGGCTTTGCGGCCCTTTCTTTCCTGCAGGACCCTTGTGTTCATGGGACGGCATACCCGTCCATTGGTCATGTGCTTATTTCTGTATTTCCCCGGGCTGGTCGATGGGACGAAATCAGGACCATGGCCGGAGAATAGATCCCCCGCAGGATCTGGTACAATACGGGCATACCACAGGAAGAATACGAACCGGGCGCTATGACCTCCCGTTTACCCCCCTGTATCGTGTAAAAAAAAAATAACAAAGATATTACTGCATCGTTGCCCTGATTATTTTTACCGGTGTTTTTGGCCTGTCACTGGCATCCTTTGGGACTTTGGCGATTTTATCCACCACATCCATCCCGGAAGTGACCTTTCCGAAGGCCGGGTGGCGGCCATCAAGGAAGTTGTTGTTTACGAGGTTGATGAAAAACTGGCTCCCTCCCGTGTTCGGTCCGGAATTTGCCATCGAAATGGTACCGCGGTTGTTGTTGCTTTGGGGTGTAAATTCATCGCGGATTGCATAACCCGGCCCGCCGCACCCGGTACCGGTCGGGTCCCCGCCCTGGACCATAAAACCGTCTATTATCCGGTGGAAGATGACCCCGTCATAATATCCCTGTTTCACGAGTTTTTCAAAATTCCCTGCAGTGATTGGCATATTGTTGTCGAGTTCGATAGAAATTGTTCCCATCGTTGTCTCAAGAACCGCAATGCGTGCTTTTCCACCATCAGTCATGTATATACATCGTTTCGTGGCTGCTATTAACCTTCCATTTGTACTGGTGAGGATATTTTCTGATTACTGCCGGGGCAGTTCCGTGAATGGTACGAATACTTTCATTCCGGTACTCATACCGCGAGATATTTCCGATCTGTTTTCCTAATGGTATACACAATGCCGCAGGAGACCGGAGAGGGGAATGAAGGAAGCGGAAAACGCCTTACTCCCGTAATGGAGCAATATCACACGCTCAAGAAAGAATGCGGTGACTCGATACTCTTCTTCCAGATAGGTGATTTTTACGAGACCTTCTGGACCGATGCAGAGGTTGTCTCGCGGGAACTTGATATCGTCCTGACGTCCCGTTCAAAAGGTTCCGGCGGGGACAGGATCCCGCTTGCAGGTGTTCCATGCCATGCGTTCGATTCGTATATTGCCCGCCTCGTCAGGAAGGGTTACCGGGTAGCGGTCGTTGACCAGGTGGGTGACCCGAAAGAGTCAAAAGGGATCGTAAAACGGCAACTTACAAGGGTGATCACGCCCGGGACAGTAATCGATCCCTCGATGGTCCTCTCTTCGGCTGCCGCGTATCTCATGGCCGTCGCTGAAGACCGGACTGCAGCAGTGGTATCAGCGGCATTTCTGGATATCACTACCGGTGAGTTTTTTTACTCTGTCTGCCCGAAGGAGAACCATTTTCAGTCGCTTGATGCGGAAATTGCAAAGTATCACCCCGTCGAATGCATTGTTTCGCCCGGCACCGACCCCCTGGTGGTTACCCTTCTCGAGTCCCGCGGGGTCCCCGTGACAGAATGGAAGCAGGAAGTTTTCGGTCTTGAAAGGGCAAAAGAAGGTACTGATGTCGCATTTTCATGTTGCATCGCTTGACGGGTTCGGCCTGGTATCCCGGGGATCCGCGGTCAGGGCGCTTGGCGGGGCCTTATTGTATGCAAAGGAGACGCAGGGGAAAGAACTGCCGCACATCACCGGTATTTCTGACCGGACGGTCACCGGCACCATGGTCCTTGACGCGGTAACACTTCGAAACCTCGAGGTGCTCAACAATATCCGTGACGGGGGAGAGGACGGGACCCTGAAAAAGACACTTGACATGACAAAGACCCCCATGGGGGGCCGTCTTCTTGTCCGGTGCCTCACAAACCCACTCCTGGACCATGAAGAGATCAATGCACGCCTGGATGCGGTTGCTTATTGTGCCTCGCATGCACATCTCCGTGCTGCACTCCGTGACCTGTTATCCCGGTGCAGTGATATCTCCCGTATTGCCGGCAGGATATCATACGGGAATGCAGGTCCACGCGATCTTTTCACCCTTTCCTGGTCGCTCCAGGCAATACCGGAGATCGGGTCGCTGATCAAGGCAGGTTCAGGTGATCTGCCCTCCGCGATACGAAATGCACTGTCAGAACTGAGCGATCATCGCTCAACAATTGACCTCATCCAGCGTGCAATTGTGGAAGACCCCCCGGCAACAGTAAAGAATGGCATGGTGATCAGGGAAGGGTATGATGCCGAACTCGACCGCCTGAGGGGTGTATCAGGGTCAGGAAAAGACTGGATTGTGCAGCTACAGCAGGAAGAACGCGCCACAACCGGGATCAAGTCGCTTAAGGTGGCCTATAATTCTGTATTCGGGTATTATATCGAGGTTACAAAGCCAAACCTCCACCTTGTCCCGCCATCATACGAGAGGAAACAGACAACGTCGACGGGTGAACGGTTTACTATTCCCTCCCTGCGGGAGAAGGAGGCAAGTATTGCCAATGCCGACGAACGGCTGCTTGCAAGGGAGGCAGTCCTCTACTCCGCACTTCTCCGTGAACTGCAGGAGGTGGTACCGGCAATCCAGTCCTCTGCGGAGGGTATCGGGCACCTCGACCTGTTTGCTGCCCTCGCTGAGACCGCCCGCAAATACCAGTACGTAAGGCCTGACATCGATCCCGGGAACCGGCACCTTATCCGCGAAGGACGGCATCCTGTCGTCGAGCGTCTTATGACCGGTAGTTTTGTGCCAAATGATGTCATGATTGATGCGGCCGGTGAACAGGTACTGATCATCACCGGGGCGAACATGGCCGGGAAATCGACCTACATGCGCTCTGTTGCCCTGATCACTATCATGGCCCAGATGGGTAGTTTTGTCCCGGCGTCGTATGCAGAGATCGGCATTGTTGACAGGATTTTTACCCGGGTCGGGGCCTTTGACGACCTTGCCTCCGGCCAGTCGACGTTCATGGTCGAGATGATAGAACTCGCGAATATCTTGAACAACGTGACAAAAAAGAGCCTGGTGATCCTCGACGAGATAGGGAGGGGGACCTCCACTCTCGACGGGTTCTGCATTGCAAAGGCCGTGCTGGAATTTCTCCACGGGAAGGGGAGCACCGGCCCGAGGACCCTCTTTGCCACGCATTTCCATGAGATCGTAGGGATTGAATCAGACCTTCAGCGGGTAAGAAATTACCACTTTGCAGTCCGGGATACCGGCAAAGAGGTCGTATTTCTCAGAAAAATCATCCCCGGTGCTACCGATAAGAGTTATGGTATCCATGTTGCACAGATCGCAGGGGTGCCGAGAAAAGTGATCGACCGGGCGAACACGATCATGAACGAGGTTGAAGACAGGGATACAAATCCCGGTGGAAAAGCCAGGAGGTACACCCAGATGCTCCTTGTTGATGCACCAGTGGTTACACGAGACCCTGTATTGCAGGATATAGAGGGACTTTCGGTTGATACCATGACCCCTCTTGAAGCCCTCACCTGGCTCAATCGAGCTCCAGAAAAGGGTGAAACATGGGAAATCAGAGGGCCAGGAAAAGTCCCGGGACATGGAGGACCCAACTATTCCCCGGTATTCAGCTGTCACCAGGCAGGATAATACACCGGCCGGGGACCTGGATAATGCCAGACAGGAGAGCAGGTAAATGGTTGAGCACCATGGTAACCGGATCAGGCTCCTTGATCAGGCCACGGTAAACCAGATTGCCGCTGGCGAGGTCGTGGAGCGCCCGGCCTCAGTAGTCAGGAGCTGGTGGAAAACTCTATCGATGCCGGTGCTACCCGGATAATTGTGTTGCTTGAGTCAGGAAGGGAAGGGATCACTTCTCTCCGGATTACCGATAACGGGTGCGGTATGGGGGCGGAAGATGCCTGTACTGCGTTTACCCCGCATGCGACGAGCAAGATCCAGTGTATCGGGGACCTGGACCAATGCAGGACACTCGGTTTCCGCGGGGAAGCACTGGCGAGTATTGCCGCCGTGTCCCAGGTTACCCTGGTCACCATGGAACAGAATGGCGGGCAGAGTGCGACAGAGGTAATAATCCGTGGTGGAAATATCGAAAAGGTAAACGAGGCGGGTGCCCCTGCCGGGACTACCATCACGGTACGTGACCTCTTTTTCAACACTCCTGCGAGAAAAAAGTTCCAGAAACCGCTCGGTTCCGAGGTGACTGCCATTACAAGGACCATGGAGGCATTTGCTATCGCGAACCCCGGGATTGCATTTTTATTTGCCAGCAACGGAAATGAACGGCTTTTGACAGAAGGGAGCGGAGACCTGTTCGATACCATTGTCTCCATCTACGGGAGCGTGGTGGCGGATGAACTCATCCCGGTGTCGATAACGGAGGGGCCTCTCAACCTGAGCGGTTACCTGTCAAAACCATCACTATCACGCCAGAACCTCTACCAGGTCTACGTGAGTATTAACAAACGGCAGGTGTATGCCCGGGCCGTTGCAGAGGCCATCAGGGCAGGATACGGCACCCTGCTCCCCGAAAACCGCTATCCCGTGGCGTTTATCGATCTTGGGATCAATCCTTCCTACATCGATGTCAATGTCCACCCGGCAAAACGTATCGTGCATATCTCCCGCGAACGGGACATCTGTGCAATGGTGACCGGGGCCGTGACCAGGGCATTGAAAGGGGCCGACCTTGTACCGCGGGTGCCTGGCGGGTTTCATAGTATTCGGAAGTCTGGTCCTTCCGGTAGCGTTTCACATGGATATGATCATCGGGCAAGGTCCGCACCGGTCGTTGCCGATGCCGGACATGGGGCGCTCCTCCTGTCAGACCGGAGGCTGCGGCAGTCAGAACTATCCCCCGGAACAGACAGCAGCGGCGATGAGGCGCCGGAATTCATCTATCTCGGCCAGTACGCCGGGGCGTATATCCTTGCACAGGCACCTTCAGGGGAACTCCTGCTGATCGACCAGCATGCGGCACATGAGCGGGTCCTGTACGAGCAGGTATCTGCATTCCGGGACCTGGGCCAGGAAGCCCAGGAACTGCTCGTACCTACGATACTCACGCTGTCCCCTGCAGAATCCGGCATCCTGCGGGAGTACCTCCCGCTTCTCATGGAGAAGGGCTTCTCTCTTGAAGAGTTTGGGAGGGATACGTACGCGGTCCGCATGGTCCCGGTAATCCTTGGGAAACCTGGTGACGGGGAGATGGTACGGGATATCATCGGAGACATTATCTCATTGCCGCGGAAACATGGGACCGACTCCGGTGAACAACTTGCGCGGACCATTGCGTGCCATGGAGCAATAAAAGCAGGGAATGTGCTCACCTCCGGCCAGTGCCAGAGACTTCTTGACCAGCTTTCCCGTGCGAATGAACCCTGGACCTGCCCTCACGGGAGACCCGTAATGATTTCATTCACACGGGAACGGCTCGATCTCCTTTTCAAGCGCACTTAGCTAGAGAATCCGGATTTAACCCGGAAAGTCCCTGCAGGCGCTCTATCTTTTAACTTCAGGAGATAATTTCTGGCCTGATCGATATTTTCAATTAATTCCCTGTCGTAGTACTACCGCTACAAGACCACGGAAAACTGGAGGTGGGAAAAATAAATAAGAGAATGTATGGGGTTCCGATTCTTGCGGTACTGGTTTTAATAACGGTTTACACTGCCGGCTGCATGGGATCTGCGATGGTCCATAGTGATCCATTCCCTGACGGTACTCCGGGTTTCGGTGAAAAAGACCTGCCTCCGCTATTCAATTACCCGTTACCCGGACAGGTGCAGGCTGATGACGGGGTCCCGGGTATTTATTCTGCCGGGGATATCATCCAGCCGGCAAAGGACTCCCCCCTGTATGACCCTGATATTGCTGTAATGGTAATCCGTGATTCAGGCGAAGGAAGGTACGAAATTAGTGGTATTGTTAATTCGGAGGGAACGTGGTACAGGCTTCAGGGTTCAAACCCCGGCCTGGTGGACCATGTGTATATTGAGCGTATGTTTTCCGTGCGAAGTGGGCACATGGACTACAATGGCATGGCAATCCTCAGGAGCTGGCAACCGGATGGCAACACCCGGGCATAATTCACCAGTTTGATTACCTGCCCTCCATCTTTTATTTTCGGAGGACCAAAAAAGAACGGCTATGGTCCACCTGCAACAATGCGCTGGCAGGAGCAGATATGCAAGGTACACAAAAGGAAAAAAAGCAGCCGGAAGAACGTGATATTCGCCGCTTTCAGGAAAATGTCCTGGATTTCTATCAGACAAACGGGCGTCATGACCTCCTGTGGCGAACGACAACTGACCCGTACCATATTCTTGTATCTGAGATCATGCTCCAGCAGACACAGGTGCCGCGGGTGACGGTGAAATATCCCCAGTTTATTTCAGCATTTCCTGATGTATCCTCGCTCGCAGAGGCATCACTTGCTGAAGTCCTCGTGGTCTGGAAAGGGATGGGATATAACCGGAGAGCAATCGCACTCCGCACAATAGCCGGGCTTGTAGTCTCCGGGTTTTCAGGGGTAATCCCTGATGATGAGGCCGTTCTTTCCGGGTTTCCCGGTATTGGAAAGGCTACTGCCGGTTCAATCGCGGCGTTTGCGTTCAATCATCCCGCGGTTTTTATCGAGACAAATATCAGGAGGGTGTTTATCCATTGCTTCTTCGGTGATCAGGTGCCTGTTTCAGACCGGGAAATCCGGCCCCTGGTTGCAAGGACCCTCGACCGCGAGCACCCGCGTGAGTGGTATTATGCATTAATGGACTATGGTTCAGTTCTTGGACGGCGTATCCCTAATCCGAACCGCAGGAGCACCCATTACCACCGGCAGCCGGCATTTGAAGGGTCTGACCGGCAGTTACGGGGCCGGGTCCTTGAACTGCTGTTACAGGAAGGCACAATGAAAATAAACGACCTTGTCACCCATATCGGTGAACGACCCGAAAGAACAGGTGAAATACTCCTGGCACTCGCCCGGGAGGGCTTTGTCACCCTCGAACATGATACCGTCAGGCTGCATAATTAAGCTATCAATAAATGATCTTCTCACCAAGGGTTTTCCATCACGTTATGCATGGCCGGCAACTGTTTTTATTAATCCACCCTCTTAGTATCTGACTGTCCTGTCTTAATGTCCCAGGGAGAACGATTTTCATGGTGTCACCCGATGAACCAAATGATAAAAAATACCTTATCCTGCTGATTTTTGCCGGCATTCTGATGACAGGTCTTATTGTATTAGCAGTTACGACGTATTCCGGTGCCCCCGGACCTGGGAAATCCGAAGCTCCTGCGGTTGGGACACAGGTAATTCCACTGACGGCACAACCGCGGGAAATTATTACGACCGGAAGCACTACTCTGGCTGTTCCTTCACTAACTTCTACGGTAGTCCCGGTCACTACCCCGGCCCGTATGGTATCACCAGTACCAAAATCCCACGTCATCCCCTGTTACATCCGTACAACCGGCTGTCACGGGCCTCCCGGTTATGGTGGCTTCCGGGGCTTCATCTGATACCGTTGTCCCGAGGCCGTTCACGCTCTCGGTGAGTCCGGCATCGGCCAGTGGAAAGCCCGGTGAGACCATTTCCTATACCCTCAGGATAGATGGCGGGGAAGGGCAGACTGAACCAATCCACTTCAGGTTAACAGCAAGTGCGCTCTTTTTTTCCCAGACTTATGACCTTGGTGACGAACAACCCCCGTTTCCGAAGACCACGGTCTACCAGTTCGCAATCCCCGGGAATATTCCCCCAGGAATCACGATTAACGGGGTCCTCACTGCAACCGGGGCCGGCCAGACAAGGGAACAACTGGTCACACTACGAGTGTTGTAACAGTAAGTTCAACGATTTTTAATGAGAGGATTACCTGAAGATAATTCTCCCATATAAGAACCCGGGGAGTTCCACGTCGATATAACAGGAATGAAACACGCTTGACCGCAGGCAGGAGATCTGGTATTTTCGGCTGGTATGAAAAACTCCACGAAACACCTGAAAGACGCCCTTTTTCATACTCATCTATGAGCCAAAGGCTCATAGCGCGCTCTGCAGAAACACACATGAACGGGAACTTCACACCCGGACCTTTGAAAACGCCTCATTTAAAAAATTTCCGGATGTTGGGGGCCGTTCAGGTATTTTCATGGGAATTTCTACGCGGAATAAAAAAACCCTCATGAAACCAGATGGCTACGCACGAAAGCGATGGAAATTTGAAAGGCCAATATTTCAAACCCTTATCGATGTTGGATTTAAATGTTCATGACCAAATAACAGAACTGCTCAGACAGGAGGGGTTTCACCCCTCCCTGTCCCACCCCCATTTAGATATTCTTGGGCAGGGTTCAACTGGAGGGTACCTGAAAATCTTCAGTGATTTAGAGATCATTTCCTATCCCAACACGGGCCGGCAAAGCCGCGGGGCGGAGCCCTTGTAGCGTGATTTCATTTTGGAATACCCTAATCTTCAAGATAGATTATAGAGCATTTTAACAAAGCCGTATATTCCTGTTATCCGGCAGTAATTCTAAATCCCTGCCCTGAATAACAGCCAGTCTTTTTTTCCCGCCCGTTTAAACCTTACCAGGACATACGGTCCCTCCAGCCTCTTTCCGTGGAAGGTGACCTCTATCTTGTCATTATCCCAGTGTTTTGTCACATAGTATCCGTTATCCCAGATCGTGACATTACCGGCACCATATTCACCTTCCGGGATCGTCCCCTCGAAATGCCCGTAATCCAGCGGGTGGTCCTCAACTGCCACTGCCAGGTGTTTTTCACCCGGGGCAAGCGGCACCCCTTTCGGTACTGCCCAGCTCTTCAGTACACCATCACGCTCGAGCCGTAGGTCAAAATGAAGGTTCCTTGCGTGGTGTTCATGGACAACAAAGTAATTTCCCTCTTCTCCTGTCACTTTATCACCTTCTGGTTCCGGTGTAACCGCAAAATTCCTGATATTGCGGTATTTTTTCAATGCTACATCTTCCGGAACCCCGGTTTCCGCTGCAACCGGAATGTCCCGGTGTATCATTACGGATGTGTCGCCCTTACCAGCCTGCGTTTCAGCCCAACGTGCACCCATGTTGTCAAGCTGATCGGTTGTACATTCAACCGGGCTTTTATCTGAACGGAGACGGAGATAACCCGGAATACGCAATTTCCCGTCCTTTGTCACCGACTGGTAGGTAACTTCGCACACGAGTGCTGGTGCCAGCCATACAATTCCCCCCGTTTGCGCCACACCGGTGAGATGCGGGATGTTTGTTTCGTATTGTATAAACAGGTCTTTTAGCAGGGCCAGGTCCCGGTCTTTAAATCCCGAACCAACCTTACCAATGTAGATCAGGTCGCGGATATTGTTATCAGCATTACTTTTTAAACTGCCATTTCCAGGACCGGTTCCACTGACGCGGGGTCCGGTTTCATTATTATAGAGGCCAAGGATCAGTGCGCCGAACTGCGGGGAACGACCCCCCTTTCCCCTTGTATACCCGGCAATCACGCAATCGCAGGTTTTCTGTTGCTTTATTTTAAGCCAGCTGCTGCTCCGGACACCTGGTTCATACACGCTGTCCTTACGTTTCGCCATTACTCCTTCGAGCCCTTTCCGGACGGCTGCCTGGTAATATTCAGTCCCCCGGGACTCCACAGGTTCGGAAATTACGACATGCTGCCCTTCCTTCACCCGCTTCTGGAGTATCCGTCTTCGTTCGGTGAGAGGAAGGCCAATGAGCGGGACTCCGTCCTGTTCGAGGATGTCAAAAACAATATAGGTAACCGGGCTGATTCCTGCAGGTTTTTGATTCTTTTCCCTTGAAGAAATCCTCGGCAGGAGCTCCTGTATGTCAGGCCGTCCTCCTGACATTGCCACGATCTCCCCGTCAAGCACGGTATGGGGGGCCAGATCCAGAAGTTCTGCCAGTTCCGGGAAACTTCCGGTGAGATCCTTACCATTACGGCTCCGGACCGACAGCCCCTCATGTACATATGCGATCGCACGGAACCCGTCCCATTTTATCTCAAAAAGCCAGTCCTCGCTGGAAAAAGGTCCATCAGTCTGGTTTTGAACTCATCGGGAGGTAATAGTGTGTCATCGTCGGAAAAAACCGTGCCTTTATTGTCCCTGTAATGCTGCCAGTGTCTCTTTCAACGCCTGCATCAGCTCTTTTACCTCTTCCGGATGAGGGGTCTCGTACACAATCTTTTCTCCGGCAAGCTTTTTCTTCACCAGCTGCTCCACGGCCTCCCGGTAGGTATCATGGTAGTCCGCAATCGAGAAGTCCCCGGAAAGGTCGGATATGATCCGCATGGCAAGTCCGAGCTCGGCTTCCCGGGGCACCGGCAGCCTGGTAATCGCCTCAAAAGTCTCCGGAGATGTCACCTCGTCCGCATACCGCAGTGTTGTCAGGATGAGACCTCCCCGGTATCCATGTACAACTACCGGGTACTCCTTCGTACGCAGGGTAATAGTCCCTACGGCAGCCCGGCCAAGGTCAACGAGAGCAGTTCGGAGGAGGCTGTATGCCTCTTCACTCCGGTCCGGGGTAAGGATATACGGGGTCCCGAAATGTACCGGGTCGAGGGAGAGTGTATATACAAATTTCTCTATCCTGATTTTCCGGTCAGACACAGGAGCAATCGCCTTCAATTCAGATGGTTCAATGACAATATACTCTCCTTTCCGAACCTCGTATCCTTTCACGGTCTCCGCCCATGGTACCACCTTCCCGTCCCTTGTGCAGACCCGGTCATACCGGAGCGGCTGTCCGTCATCACGATGGAGCAGCCTGAAGGAAAATGACTTGTCCCGGACCATGGTATGAAGGTGTACGGGGACGTTCACAAGCCCGATTGTGATGCTCCCGCTCCAGAATGGTCTTCCGGCTGTGCCCTGCCTGTCATCCGGGCTTTCACCAGGGTGTCTGGGCTGGTCTTCCGTGAGGGTACCTGTCTTTTCTTCATGACGAAGTGGTGCAGGTTCCGGAACTGGTTGAGGTATATGCCCGGTATTTTTGTGTATGGTTTGTTTTTTCATCTTTGGCTCCGCGTTATTAGTCCCCGATTTTCTGCCTGTTTTCAAACAGTTCCCACCATGGCTCCTTATCTCTCGATAGTATGGTGCGAATGGTAAAGTCTTCGGCCCTGACTCCGGCTCTCAGTTCTTCCCAGTTAACGGGGGCTGAAACGGTTGCCCCCGGTGAACCCCGGAGACTGTAGGGGGCGACCATTGTCTTTCCCTGAGCGTTCTGCAGGTAATCGATAAATATTGTTCCCGGATCGCGTGAATGTGGAAACTCTGATACGACGTGCGGTGTATCGTTTGCGATGGCTTTCCCGATACGGTGTGCAAACGCCCGTGTCACATCAAACCGGTACCCGGGTACAAGCGGGACAATAATATGGAGGCCTTTCTTTCCGGACGTCTTCACATACGGTACAAGCCCTTCATTTCCCAGGTGGTCCCGCACAATATGTGCCACTTCTATGACGTCATCGAATGTCAGCGGGGGTTCCGGATCAATATCGAACAGGAGGAGATCAGGGCTTTCATACGATCCTGTCGTTGAGAGCGTTATATGCAGTTCGAGTGATGCAAGGTTTGCAAGCCACAGGAGCGTATCGAGGTTGTTGCAGAGGACATATGTTACCTCCCGGTCTGTGGTCTCCGAAAACCTCGGAAAAAGGTCAACATAACCGGGTGTGCCTCGTGGAGCATCCTTTTCGTAAAATTCAGGCCCACCTATCCCATCAGGATACCTGTGCATGGTCAGCGGACGTTTATTGAGAAACGGAAGAATTTTTGGGGCTATCCTGATATAATACTCAATTACCTGCTGCTTGGTTATCCCGGGAGCCGGGAAAAGTATTTTTTTTAAATTTGTGAAACGGACGCGGCTGAGGGCACTTCCTGCATCCTGTTCATATGCTGGTCTGCCTGTCCCCGTCATTGAAATGGCCCTGGTCCCGGGCCCCCGATGCTTTTTTTTCAAAAACCTGTATTGGCCCCCGTCTTCAGGAAGGGTGAATCCCGTGTAACCGCTCTCCTGTTACCCTCTCATATAATACCCGATGAGGATCAGCAGGAGCCCGGAATAGAACATGATAGCCCACGGCCATGCAAAACCGAGCTGGATTGTTGAAAGGCCTTTTAAGTCCTGCAGAAGGACGAGAATAAATCCCGCGATAAAACAAATGAGGCTGATATCATTTTTTACCTTTTTATCCATTCATTACCTCCGGATTGAATATTAGATATGTACCCTGCCCCCTATATGTATTTCGCCCTGAAATGGGGAGCCTGGGGCGGAAATCGTAGCATGGTTGATAATATCTCATGGAGGATAAACAGGGATAATCAGTTCATCGGGGCAGCGTTGGTTCAGCACCTGGAAAACTCCGGCTTCCTGCGTATTCTGGTTAGTTTTGCACGGGCAGATGACTCATGAAAGAGATATCCAAATACGAAAGACAGGAGGGGGTTTTACCTGCCCCTCCCCCAACGGGATATCCCAATGGCAGGGTTCAACGACAGAGTTCATGAACATTTCAGAGATTGTATGACCATTCCCTGTCCCAAGCGGGTCGCCGAAGCGGCGGGTAGAGACCCGGGAGCGTGAAGAAATTTTGGAATTACCAATCTGCACGAGAGACTTGAGAGGATTTCTAAATGGCCTGGATTTTAGGTTGTTTTAACAAGCTTCTGGTTTGTTAAATCTGGGTTTCAATGTCTGATACTGGACGATTTGATCGATCGCTGTGACATACAAATCCGATCTGGAAAAAACCTCCATTGCATATACGTGTCATAAGTCACCAATCACAAGGGAAAAAAGGTCGGATGTCGGCCGTGGCGGGTTGTCAGGTGTACCCATAAGGACACGTTCATCCGGGTAACCGAGATTTTCAAGGACGACCATGGTAATCGCCCGGTAAGCGGGCATGAGCGCTTTTGCAAGCTCAGGTACGCTGAATTTGGGGTCGGGGACAAGGAACACTACGTTACCGCGTGAAAGTTCCAGGAGTGTCTTTTCAGTCGCATGCGAGTGGTCACGACCGTGGGCGAGGACGACTGATACCTGTGCAAGGGAGAGATGGAGCCGTGCAGCAGCCAGCTGGAGCGAGGAGATCCCTGGAATTACCTCGCCGGGAAGGTAGCCGAGTCCTGCAAGCATCGGGTCCCCGGTTGAAAGGATGACTGCATGGTCCGGAAGCGACCCCAGGCCCCGGTAATTCCTGATTTCCTGGACCGTGCACCCTTCCCGGATATGGGCCCTGACTGTTTCAATAGCCCGTTTAGAACCATAAATGAGGTCTGCCCCTGATATCACCCTGATTGCCGTTTCGGTAAGCATTCCCGGACCACAACCCACCCCGACGATTTTCATGACCTGACTCTCCTGGATGTTATTGGTACCTAGTACTTGGATTATTGGATGAACAACATAACGGAGATGTTCCACGGGACGTCATTCCTGTATCCTGGCAGAGAAATCCATGACCTATGGTACCACGTTTGGAATCACACAAAAATCCGGGCTGTATCATGGGTCACGTCTCCGTCACGGCTGATAAGCACGATACGCATGTCCGGGTATCCGCTTTGTACTGGTCAAGCGCACTTCTGACCCTTGGACTCCATTGTTGCTTAGTCATAAGTTCTTCTACCGTCCTGCACCCGGACCCTTCGAGAATTCCAGGATTGATATAGCGCAGGATCAGGCCCGGGAGCCCGAACAGCGTAACTTCCCCCGTGGCCGCCGAGAGGGCCGCCCCGATGTTACTGCCGACAAGCACCGCCTCGTGACCCGGGAAAAACAACCGTGCATACCGGAGCCCTGTTCGGCCGGTCGTAGGTACCACCCGTGAAGCATTTCGTACCCGTGAGAGGACGGTCTCCTCGAGGTGGTCATCCCATGGCTCAACAAGGCCTGTTGTACCGAGCACCGAAATGCCACCGGTAATACCAAGACGTGGATTAAGCGTTTTTTTTGCTACCTCTTCCCCTTCTGGTACCGATAATTCAACGAGGACTCCTGGTAGTCCTGTTATGGAAAGGGCTTCATGTACAGAACTGATGATGCAGGCCATCGAAGGGGTGCCTATAGCCGGCTCACCACCCGCGTAGCGGGGTGTATCGTGGGAAAACCGCCCGATCCCCTTGCCGGCGTGGACCGTGATCCCTGCACTGCCTTCTCTGTAACAGCCCTGAAAAGAATTCCTGCGGTGACATCATCCGGGTAATCACCGGCATATTTCCTGCATTCTGCAGACCCCATCCCGGTAACGTTCACCGGAATTTCCACCACGATACCACTTGGGGTCGTTATGGTCACCGAAGCGACCGGGGACTGTAACGAAAGGACAGCTGCCTTGCATGCGGCCGCCGCCGTGGTACCGGTGGTATAGCCCCTCATGAGGACGGTGCCGTCTGAGGTAAGAATGGCGAGTCCCCGGGAAACCAGTGGAAGTAATTCCGGTGTCGGGCATCCCGTTATCCAGTCATGCGGGTATTCAAAACCGCTGACCGGGTCCTTTATTACCTGTCCTGAATTGCCGGATAAAAATACCATACTATATCCAAGGGTAGCCCTGATTGTCGGGATCAGGACTTTTTCCTGTCCTGTTGTTCAGCATATATGGTTATAATCTCGTTTATTGCCGCAACCGCAACTGGGGTCCCCCCACGCGTTCCTTCGGTTGAAATAGATGGAATATCTATTGTCCTGAGCATTTCCTTTGATTCGGCGGCATTTACAAACCCGACCGGGGTCCCGATGACGAGCGAGGGTACCTCCCCCTCACCGATCATCCTGCATACGGTCAGCAGTGCGGACGGGGCGTTGCCGATGACAATTACTGCACCGTTGACCTCATCCCCGAGATTCAGAAACCCCTTCGAGGTCCTCGTTATTCCCGCCTCTTTTGCACCCTCATCGAAGTCAAGTGCACAGGAGACCTTGCTCTGATGCCCTTTTTTCTGGATGCCCACCTGGACCATCCTGATATCGGTGATTATCGGTGCACCGGCAGTAAGCGCAGTGAGACCTGCCTGTACCGGGTCTGACTGAAACCTGATCAGGTCGGCCATTAAAAAGTCACCCACCGCAACTGAACACCGCTGCCGTATGCGGTCTTCCGGTGTTGCATTCCCGATAGTAACCCTTGCCAGTTTCCTGCTCTTTTCTGAGATTTCGAAGGCCTCTTTTGTTGTTGCCCCGAGGTCAGTATACGTATTTTCTATGGTATCCACGCGGTGTAATGATTCCTTTGACATGGTCGCCCATCCTCCAGAGCCTGCTTTCACTGCCACCGATAATTACGGTGGAGTGCATATCAACTAGATCTTCCTTGCCTGGTGCTTCACCAAGCGTTGTAAGGATTACTTCTTCACCTTCCCGGTATGCATTTTTTACAATCGCTACCGGTGTACCCGGAGCATGATGTTCCCGGGCAATTCCAAGTGCCAGTGACAGGTTATGGGGCCTCCCCCGGCTTTTCGGGTTGTAAAGGACAACCGGAATTCCCATTGAGAATGCGGCCCTCAGCCGCTGTTCGATGACCGGGAGCGGTGTTAAGAGATCAGAGAGACTGATCACACAGAAATCCCCGGAAAGCGGGGAGCCGACCCGTGAAGCCGCTGCATTCGCTGCCGTCACCCCTGGTATAATCCTCACGTCGATCTCGCTCCCGCTCCGCTCAAGCACTTCAAGGACTATACTTGCCATCCCGTACACGCCCGGATCTCCACCGCTGACCATCGCGACCACGTGGTCGCGGGCAAGGTCGACAGCCTGCTGCGCACGTTCGACTTCTTTCCCCATGGAACTCCGGATGACCTCTTTCCCGACGAGAAACGGTGCAAGGGCCGTGAGGTATGACGAATTTCCGATAACATATTCAGCCGATTCAATGGCCTGCACTGCATCGCGGGTCATCTGTCCGGGTGAGCCCGGGCCTGTCCCCACAATATACAGTGCCCCTCGGTCAGCGTGCGATGGCAATGGTAACCCTCCCCGATACTCGTTTTTTCATAACAAGCTCCCGTTTCCTCGAGACTGCAAGAGCAGAAGGTTCTGCGACCCCGGGCAGTCCAATCCGGCCGGCCGCAGAGGGTGATCCCTGCACCTGTGCCTTTATTGTCTCATCATCGAGGAATATGAGGCATCCACCAAGCGATTCAACTGCCTTGACGAGCCCGGTCTCTCCGATCTTTTTCTCTGTCGTGGCATATATCATCACCTCATCAGGCATGATCCCGGAATCGTCGAGTGCCTGGTGCACTACAGCAACGACCTCATCGCTGGTCACCCCCAGCCTGCACCCGATACCGACCGCGTAGATCCCGGGGCGTGACAGGAAGGAGACTCCGGGACTCGCCAGCACAACCGCCGGTCCCTGCACGGTATATACCCGTGTCCGGTTGTCAAGTATCCCTGCATTCACTTCACGGGTGGAATCCCTGTTTGCCACGTGACGCCCGAAACGGGTAGCAATTCCTTCAACTGATTCGAGTCCCTGCGTCTCGGTCGCCGTGGTGATAACCGGCTGAATACCCAGTGCGGCAAGCTCGCGTGCAAGGTCGTTTGCCCCGTGGTGACCTCCGACAACAGGTATTGCATACGCCATGTCAGGGCTCACCACCACGACCGCCGGATCGGTCCACTTATCAACCAGCAGGGGTGCCAGTTTCCTCACAACGATCCCGGCTGACATGACCGCAACGATTCTCCGGTACTGGGCAAATGCGATGTAAAAGACATCCGGTTCGTACCCGAGAAGATCGGCATCCAGCTTATAAGCGATACGCTCGGCAAGTGGTCCGAAGCGTGCAAGTGAAATGACTACCGTGTCGCTCATGAATAGAGATGCGACCTCCTGTCGCCCCGTGTCCCGGGGTCAATTACCCCCCCGATATACAGGAGGGCGGAACGCTGGATCCCCTCTGCCCGGGCCTTCACTGCAATATCGGCCACGGTACCCCTGACGATCTTCTGGTCTGGCCAGGTGGCATGATAGACGACTGCTGCCGGAGTTCCGGGTGGATGGGAGATCTTTGCGAGCACTTCCTCGAGCTGCTCTGTCCCGAGGAAGATGACCATGGTGGTCAGGTGGGAAGAGAGTTCCCGTATCTGGTCGTGTTCCAGGGTCTTTCCTGCAGGCCTCGTAATAATTACACTCTCTGAGATCCCTTTCAGCGTCAGCTGGGCCTGTAACGCGGCAGCACCACCAAACATCGAAGAGACCCCCGGGACAACATGCGTGGTGACCCCTTCGTTACTGAGCAGTTCCATCTGCTCAACAATTGCACCGTAGAGGGATGGATCACCTGAATGCAGCCTTACCACAAGTTTACCTTCTTTCGCAGGACTGACCATTGCCGGCACCAGCTGCTCGAGTGACATCCCCCAGCTGTCAAGTTTTACCGGTGCCGGGGACACGGACACAAGTGCCGGGTTCACGAGCGAGCCTGCGTAGATCAGAACATCGGCGCTCAACAGAAGGTTCTGCCCCTTTACCGTGATCAGCTCCGGGTCCCCGGGGCCCGCACCAACAAAGTACACTTCCGGAATGTTCATACCTCACCGCCCTGCATACAGGATGCTTAAATAGTCGCTTTTTTCCGGGATTTCATCCCCGCGGCAGACCCGCATATCAGGGAGAAACATCCGCTCAACAAGGACAAATTCCCTGTATCCTTCGTCCTTGAGTGTTTCTATTACCTCTCTTGGTCTTTTCACTTTCAGGAGGATGCGGCAGCCCTGTTCACCTCCGTCGGTGACAAGAAAACCTCCAGAGAGTGATACCCCTGATACCGAGGCAAAAGCGGTGATCGCACTTACACCAGGCTCAGTCGTGCAGACAACACCCGGGTGTCGTTCCTGCATCGTCCGGCAGAGCCGTGAATAGGTGGAGAAAAAATTCGGGTCGCCAAGGATACCAAGGACTGCGAGGCCATCCGCTGCAACAGGTGCGATAACATCGGCATTCCGTTCCATGCACCTTCCAATCTCCTCCTCATCATCGGTCATTGGAAATTCAAGCACCCTGGCATCCCGGTACGGGGCCACCAGCTCTTTCGCAATTGATCCCGGGACATATACTTCATCTGCATCCCTGAGGAGCCGTACTGCTTTCAGGGTGAGGAGTTCGGGATCACCGGGCCCGAGACCAAGGCCTACAAGCATGCCTGTGACCCTCCGACGATGATATAAACCGGGTCAATCGGTTTGAACATGGTACCCCCGGCAAGTGGAGAAGAGCGGGAGACCTGAACATGGACCGCTTCCTTAAAAATTCCCATCTGCTCCATCGTCGTGATCGCAAGATGTAATGTCTCGATTTTAACCGCGTTTACGACAATTGAGCGTGTGCCAAGCGTGTGAAGGATCCGGAGTACCCGCTCAAGGTTACCCGAACCTCCTATAAACGCACAGTCCAGCTGGTCAATGGTCGGAAGGAAATCAACAGCTTCCCCGTGGAAGAACAGGATGTTCTCTTTACTTTTTCGTTCTGCCTTTTCCCGGGCCAGTTCTATTGCCTCTTTCCGCCGGTCTATCGCATAGATTCTCGAGGCCCGGTGTGAGACCGCAAGAGAAATTTTACCCGTCCCACACCCGATATCGGCAAAAATATCCCCCTCAAGAAGCCCGAGTTTGAACAGCGAAATCGCCATCACCTCGTCCTTTGTCGGTCCGCCTGAAAGTTCCATGGTATTGCATAAAATAAGGTTGCGTAAGGGTATTAATGCTTGTTTTACCATGGGAATCGGGTTACGGACCTCGAAGAAGGGGGGGATTACCGGGCTGGCCTGCCTTTCTTTTCTGCAGGGGCCCGATGACCCGATCTCTCTGATCGGTCATTCCCTGGCTACGAATGACTGCCTGTCTTCATGGTAGAGCCGCACCACATCCCCGATCACGATAATCGCAGGGGGAGTGATGCCAATTTCATGTGCCCTGCCACTGATATCCTTTAACGGGGCTACGGTGACACGCTGGTCCTTTCGTAGGCCGCGCTCGATGATTGCTACCGGTGTTTCGGGGTTTTTTCCATGAGTGAGCAGTGATTCTGCAATATTGGGGAGATTTTTCACTCCCATCAGGATCACGATCGTCCCCCTCCCTTTTGCAAGGAGTTCCCAGTCCAGTGCAGTCCCTGCTTTTTTCGGGTCCTCGTGACCGGTGAGGATGGTCACCTGGGAGGCATACTTCCGGTGAGTGAGCGGGATACCGACTGCAGCAGGAACGGCTACTGCGCTTGTTACGCCCGGCACTACTTCAACGGGAATCCCGTGAGCAATGAGGACCCCGAGTTCTTCCCCGCCCCGGCCGAAGACAAACGGGTCCCCGCCCTTCAGCCTGACTACCCGCTTACCTGCCTGTGCCCGGGCGACCATAAGTGCCTCGATCTCGTCCTGTTCGAGGGTATGATCGCTTCCATATTTGCCACAGTCGATCTTTTCTGCGGCAGCCGGGAGCGAATTCAGGATCTCCTCCCCCGGGAGCTGGTCATACAGTATGACTTCTGCCGCATTGATAACTTCCTGTGCCCGTAATGTCAGGAGACCGGTGCCACCGGGACCCGACCCCACCAGATACACTATTCCTGTCATGTGTAATCCCTGAATACTTCCTGATAGTTGTGTCTGCTTATAACGATACCATTCCTGTGCATATCTGTGGGACCGGGAGTGAGTTCCTGGTTTTTCTTCATTTGCTCCCTCCCTGCCTGTCGTCCCGAGTGCTGATACCGAGTAATGAATAGGCTTCTTTAATCAGTTCCCGGGCCTCGTTATGGAGACTCACGGCCGCGTTCCCGGGCCTCTGTAACTGTCGCGATATCATGTTCGACCCTGACCTCGCGGGTCCCATCAAGCGATAGAACTGATGCGATCAGGTGCCCGTTCCGGCAATAGATACCAAGGGGTGTGAAGCACCCCCCGCCAACCTCTTCCATTACCACCCGTTCAATGGTAACGTCAGAACGGGTGACCGGGTCGTCGAGCAGGCTCATTGCTTCCGACAGCGAGGGGTCCAGCCGGCTCACAACGGCAATGGTCCCCTGGTTTGGTGACGGGACAAATTTTTCCGGGGGCAGGCGCTCCCCTGGGAGTTTCACAGAAAGCCGTTCAAGTCCTGCCTCTGCCAGCACGATCGCATCGTATTCACCAGCGCTGAGTTTTTTCATTCTTGTATCGACATTTCCCCGCAGGGCTGCTACGATTACAGAAGGGTCGTGTCGCAGCAGTTGTGCCTTTCTCCTCGTGCTCGATGTCCCGACGACTTTTACCAGATCGATGCTTTTGTCATATGCAAGGAAATCTGCCGGGGAGTCCCTTGGGAGCACCGCACTTGTCAGGACACCCGGGGGTCGGATTGCCGGGATATCCTTCATGGAGTGCACGGCTGCGTCAATTTCACCCCGCAGGATCGCATCATCAAGGGCTCGTACAAAGAGTCCCTGTCCACCGATTTCATGGAGGGGGACCCCCGTATTGGAGTCCCCTTCGGTGGTAATGATCTGCTTCTCCGCCTCTATCCCGTTCGCTTTGAGCATGGTGCAGACCCGGTCGGCCTGGACCAGTGCCAGCCTGCTCCCCCGTGTACCGATTTTCAACGTCATTGGCATGGTCCGAGTGCCTGCCGGTAGGCATCCGATATTAGTTCAATATCCTCTTCCGTGTGAACCGCGGAGAGAAAATTGGTCTCAAACTGGGAAGGAGGCAGGAAAACACCTGCACGGTACATCTCTTTCCAGAACCTGCCAAACGCATCAGTATCGCATTCTTTGACCTGCTTGTAATTGACGGGGGCCTCTGGCCTGAAGAAATACTTGAACATTGAACCGAGCATTACAAAATTACCCCCGGCATCTTCAGGTATGGAGTCCCGTATTGCCTCTGCACCGAGTCTCATCAGGGAGTATACCTCCGGGTGGGTATCGAGCCAGTCAATTGTTGCAATACCCGCTGAAAGGGAGAGCGGGTTTCCTGAGAACGTGCCAGCCTGGTATACCGGGCCGGACGGCGAGACCAGTTCCATGATCTCCCGTCGTCCTGCAAACATCCCGATCGGAAGGCCCCCACCCACGATCTTCCCGAGTGTCATAAGGTCCGGGCGAACGCCGAAGTAGGCCTGTGCACCACCCATGCAGATCCGGTAACCGGTGATCACTTCATCGAAAATAAGGAGGACGTCGTGGGCTTTGGTGATCTTTCGGACCTCCCTGAGATAATTGAATTCGGGCAGGACCGGGCCGATGTTCCCGAGCACCGGCTCGAGGATGAACGCCGCTACGTTATCATCCCGGGAGAGGATCTCTTCGAGTGCATCAGGATCATTATACGGCACCTGGCGGGTATGGGAGACGAGGTCGGGGAGGACTCCTGCAGAGTCGGGGACACCGTGCGTGGTAGCCCCTGAACCGGCTTTGACGAGAACGCCGTCATGTGCCCCGTGGAATCCCCCCTCTATCTTGACGATATCCTGCTTCCCGCTGAATCCCCTGGCCAGGCGGATTGCGGCCATTGTCGCTTCTGACCCGCTTGAAACAAACCGTACCATGTCCATGCCCGGATGGGCACCCGTGACCCTCCTGGCCATTTCCGGTTCAAGGGGACTTGGTGTACCGTACAGCCAGCCCAGTTCAACCTGGCGCTCGATTGCCGCCCTTATATCGGGGTGGCAATGGCCGAGGATTAACGGGCCGTAGGCCATGCAGCAGTCGATAAGCTCGTTGCTGTCAACAGTTGTCAGATGTGCCCCATGGGCAGATTCCGTGTAGAACGGGTAGGGTTTGATTGCCCTGACCGGGCTGCTTACGCCACCCGGCATAAGGGTCTTTGCCGTCTCGAAAATTTCATTGCTTTTCATATTGTCACCCGTTGCCTTGTTTCTTTGAATTCGGTAATTCTCATTAACCAGGTATCTATATCGTTCTTCCTTTGTCAGGGGTGTCCACCGGGCTTTTCTGAGAGCCACCCGGCTGCATCCATGGCATAATAGGTGATGATCAGGTCTGCACCTGCCCGCTTTATACAGGTCAGGGCCTCGAGAGCGACTGCTTTTTCGTTGATCCAGCCACGTTCTGCTGCGGCCTTGATCTGGGAGTATTCCCCGCTCACCTGGTAGGCGGCGACCGGGAGCCCGATCGTGCGGACAGCAGAAAGCACATCGAGGTAGTTTCCGGCCGGTTTTACCATCAGGATGTCAGCGCCTTCTTTTGCATCAAGTTGAGATTCGAGAAATGCTTCCCGGGCATTTGCCGGATCCATCTGGTAGGTGCTCCGGTCACCGGAGGAGAAACCAGAATCTGCAGCCTCGCGGAACGGTCCGTACAAGGCACTTGCAAACTTGGTGGAGTACGAGCATCACCGCGATATCCTGGTAACCAGACTTGTCGAGTGCCGTCCGGATCGAGTGGACCATGCCATCGAGCATGCAGGAAGGTGCAACAATATCTGCACCTGCTTCTGCATGACTGACCGCTATACGGTCCATCAGGAGAAGAGAGGCGTCATTATCGAGATCTGTCCCACACCGTCCGTGGCGGAGGATCCCGCAATGCCCGTGAGATGTGTATTCACATGCGCAGAGATCCGTGATTACGGTCATACCCGGTACCAGTCCTTTTATGGAACGGACCGCGCTCTGGATAACCCCTGACCCCGCATAGGACTCGCTTGCCTCCTCGTCTTTTTTTTCCGGGATACCGAAAAGGAGGACTGCCCTGATCCCTGCATTGTAGAGGGACTGAACGTGAAGTGCGATCTCACCTGGCGGGTAACGGTACTGCCCGGGCATTGACCCGATCGGAATTTTTTCGATTGCGGTCTCGTCGATAAATAATGGTGCCACAAGGTCTGTTATATGAAGTATTGTCTCCCTGAAAAGCGGCTGGAGCGTTTGCTTCCGGAGTCTCCTCATTCTTCGTTGCGGGTACATAACCGTTCACCTCTGATAATTGCTGCAACAAGTGCCTCGGCTGATCCAAGGTCACCCGATTCGGCGCATGCCCTGATGGAAAATGTTGCATCGTTTAAGATTTTTGTAACTAGCACACGGGAAAGGTCTTCCACGATTGCTACTGTCTTTTCATCCTTTACCGGGAACCTGCCCAGTGCCCGGTCACGTTCCCGGATCCGTATTGCCTCGGCCCAGGTGTGGAGGGTGGCAAGGGTGTCGTCAGCCGCTTTCCTGTTGAGGAGGTACACGAACTGCCCGAGTTCCTCCAGGAGAAAATCCCTTGCCTTTTCTGCCTCTCCCTGACGGTTATTCATGGTACATTCATTCACATGCCGGAGGTTATCGATGGTAAAAAGGTGGACCCCGTCGAGGGTGCCTGCTGCCTCCTCCACATCTCTCGGCTGCGCGATATCGACCAGGATCAGGGGCCTCGGGTGTCCGTCAAGTGGCCAGCAACGCCCTTTCATCACCTCGTGCAGGTCGCTTTTCTTAATGACCGGGTGTGGCGCCGAGGTGCAGGAGATAACGACGTCCGAAAGGGTGAGGTAGCGGTTCATCTCGTCAAATTTCACCGCCCGTCCACCGATCTTCTTCGCAAGAATCACTGCCCGTTCGTATGTGCGGTTGGCGACGTAGATGGCGGTGAGGTCCTTCGCGGCAAGGGCCTGTGCGACAAGAAGCCCCATTTCACCGCTTCCAATGACAAGGATGTGTTTTCCCTTCAGGCTCCCGAGCTGCTCCTCGGCGAGCTGGACCGCCGCAGAGCCGACGGAGACCGCTCCACGGTTAATCTGGGTCTGCCTCCTGCATCTCGACCCCCACATGCACAGCCTTGTTGATACAGAGTTCGAGTACACTGCTACAGGTACCCGCTTCCTGTGCGTCTGCGAGTGCTTTCTTCAGCTGGCCGATGATCTGGTCTTCACCGACAATCATGGAGTCAATTCCGCACGCCACCATAAGGAGGTGCCCGAGTGCGTCTTTTCCTTCAGACATCGTGAATTCGCTTCGGCCTTTTTCAAGCAGGAAGGTCCTTAGTGCCCCCGCATCCCCGTGTACAACTATTTCCACCCTGTTGCAGGTCTGGAGGAGCATGACTCCCTTGAAATGTTCCTTCGCATCCGCCAGGAAGGCTGGTTCGTCAGAAAACCGGAAGGCTTCGATAGCGGCGACATCCGCAGTATGATGATTGATCCCGGCAATCGCAAACGGAGTAAAACAGAGCTCCATGTTCCCCTGCCTCGAAGTCAAGAAAGGTACCTCCGTTCAATAATCTCCCATGCAGGCCTGGTCCCGCCTTCAAGTGCATTCCAGATACGTTCGTCATCAAGTACCTCGTGCAGGATCCGGCTCCTCCTTTCCTGGTCTGGTATTTTTTGTTTCAATACTGTGCGGAGCTCGGTTCTGGACTTCAATCATCCCGTCAAGGCTGGGGTATGATTGTCCGATATGTTCACGGAGGAACCGTGATATACCCGGGCTCTCACCGCTGGTACTGATTGCGATGGTGTAATGCTTCCCTTTCAGTTGCGAGGGGAGGGCCACATCTCCGGCCTTTCCGTCTGCATTGTTAAACAGCACAGCACGGATTGCGCAGTACCGCCCGATCCGGTCATTCAGGGTCGCGTCCTGCGTTGCGGCGATTACGAGGAAGGCTGTCTTAATCAGGCCGTCAAGTTCATAATCCCCGATTCCTGCGAGGTTCATTTCCACCCTCCTGACTGTTAACTCGTTGAATGCCGGTGAAAAAGAACGGCTGACCACGGTCACTTCGGTCTCTTCACAGAAATATGCTGCTTTCCGTGCACCGACCTCCCCTCCACCGAATATCACCACCCGCTTTCCTGAAAAATCGATCATAAGGGGGATCATCATTAGTATGTGGGTTATTTCGTTACTTTAAGATGTTGAATTGCCGTTCCACCGGCTGACGGATTCAACCTTTTTCAGCACCCCCGGCATCTCATTACACGTGTACATCCTTCTGCCGGGACCACCGGCGTTGTCGCCGGGAGGTTTTTATCTTTAAAAAAAAGCCACCTCGCTGTTTCATGTGCATAAATACACTGAATATACGAAATCCATAAATGAAATCAAAAGGCAATCAAACATTAGAATAGGAAAATGGCCTTTACAATTGGAAAAACTATGGGTAATCGCATCAACATACACTGAACCGCCGCCGGGTCGTCCTTCGGGGGCGGCGGAACTCTCACAATCGGGGGTTGGGGCGGAGCCCCATCAATTCACTTTTTTTACAACCCCATAATTACCCACATATTTTAGCGATGAGCCTTAAAAAAAAGGGTTGAAAAAGATATCAGGCCGGACGGATGGATTATGCAGAGTCGGGGGGTATCATCAGCAGACCGGGCTTTCCCCTCTTTAATCGGGAAGTCCGGGTACCATAATTCGATACGCTTATAATATTTGCATACGCATTTAGTAGAGCACAAATCAGCCCGAATGCGCGGATAGTGTAGTGGTTATCACTAGGCGTTGCCAACGCCTAAACCCGGGTTCGAGTCCCGGTCCGCGCACTCTTTGAAGATGGTAATTTTGTCGCTTCTTCTGTTTTTAACCGGTTAACCAGGTAACCTGCGCTGGCAACCATGACTTCACGAACTTCCACCACTCCTGGCTAAAGTGACCTGTCTGCACGTGTCCGGCCCTTGAAGGAGTGCGGTGGGTACAATCCCCTGAATGAAGAAATTACCGCTTTGTTGAAACCCTTCGGTGTCATAAAAGTAAAAGGGAAATACGAAGACCTGGAGGGGTTTTCATCCCCTCCCTGCCCCACCCCCATTAAGATATTTTTCGGGCAGGGTTTCGCCGGAGGCTCATTACATTCAGAGTATTGGGGGATAGGATCCTGTCCTGGAATACCGGGAATAATTTAAAAAACAATTGAAAACCCTCACAACCGTATCGTGCACGGGGTTGGGTAGCGAAGGGGTTTCCCTCCCTCCTCTCTGAGCATTTCTTTTAATTTTATTACGCGTAGGATTTCACCAGAGCGTGCTCTGAGCCTTTGGCCCATAAATGAGTATGAAAAAGGTTGTCTTTCAGGTGGTTCCTGGAGTTGTTCATACCAGCCCACTTGTTAATAACCGGGTCACCCGGGTTCGGGTAAACCCACACCCTGCAGGGGTGTCCTCGTATGATGGGTTGCACGATGGATTATCAGATCCACTTCTTCCTCCGGAAATAGGTAAGCATACCTGCTACCATGATGACCATCACGACCAGCACCGAATAATAGCCATATTCCCAATCGATTTCAGGCATGTTCCGGAAGTTCATGCCATATAACCCGACTACAAACGTGAGGGGGATGAAAATAGTCGCGATAAGCGTCAGCACCTTCATAATCTCGTTCATTTTATAACTCAGGCCTGAAAGGTAGATATCGATCATCCCGGACACCATGTCGCGGAATGTCTCAAGGGTATCGATCACCTGGATCGTGTGGTCATAGACATCACGCAGGTAAATTGTGGTTGATTCTTTTATGAGCGGGGATTCTGACCGTTCGAGGTTATTGATAACCTCCCGGAGCGGCCAGACTGATTTCCGGAGGAATATCATGTCTTTTTTAAGCCGGTTGATTTTATGGAGAGATTCCTGCGTCGGGTTAATTACCAGTTCCTCCTCGAGGTCCTCCACCCTCTCCTCGAGCTTTTCCATTACTACGAAGTAATTGTCAACAATACTGTCGATGAGCGCGTAAGCAAGGTAATCCGGGCCAAATTTACGGATACGGCCATCTTTCCGGATTCGTTCACGCACGTGGTCAAATATATCCCCTATGTCTTCCTGGAATGAGATCAGGAAGTTCGAGCCGAAGATCATGCTGATGTGCTCGACCTTGACATCCATTTCCGGATCGATGTACGAGAGCATCTTCAGGTTCAGGTAGATATATGTCTCCAGGTCCTCCATTTTCGGGCGCTGCTCGGTATTTAAGATATCTTCCAGGATGAGCGGGTGTATGGTAAAGCATTTCCCGAGATCTCTCGATCACGCCCGCGTTTCCCAGGCCATCAACATTAATCCAGGTCACCGTTTCGGTGTCTCTGAACGGGAAACATTCGGTGATCTGGTCCACCTGTTTCTCCTGGAAGTTGGTTGTGTCATAGTCTATGACGGTGATAAGGACCGGGAGGTCTCCCCGCTCACCGTTGACACGGAGTGACCCCGGGGGTTGTCCTGCACGTTTTGAAAGCTTGTGCTGTTTTCGTGGCATAGCAGTCTGTTCTGTATGAAGAGATAGGGCGAAGAGTTGAATAAGAATGTGGTTCATTGCATCCAGGGTACCCATGGCAGCAAGATACGGGGTGTTGCAACGGGAATCGTGAAGAGGGCCCCGGTATTTACATGGTACCATACGGGATTCTTCAACTAGGAATAGTGTGAACGTACGTTGCGGACTAACGATGCGTACATGGTGACCGGGTTAACCCTGATGCTCTGTAACCTTGCAATTCAATAGAAAAGAAAGGACTTTTGCGTGATTATTTAGAAAATCTCTTATCTATTGAGTTTCATTTAATTTTAAGATACATAATAGCCCGGGTTTTTCCCGTAATTCTGCCTGCATATCATGATATCCATAATCATCCCGGCGTACAACGAAGGTGCAACGATACGACGGTGCCTCGATGCCCTGGCCCATCAGACTATCCCGCGGAACTCCTACGAACTGATTGTCGTTGACGGGAATTCAAAGGACGACACACGGGAAATCGCGGCAGAATATGCAGATATTGTTTTTATCCAGGAATCAGAACGGGTTCCCGGTGCACGTAACGACGGATTTGCCAGGGCAATGCATGATATTGTTGCCACTACCGATGCCGACTGCATTGTTGCCCATGACTGGGTTGAGCAGGTTCTTCTTTCGTTTAAGGATCCGCGTGTGGTCCTTGCGTTTGGTCCGGTTACACCAATCGAAGTCAATCCTGTAAACCGGCGCTACGTCCTGCTGTTTAACACCCTCATGCGGTTTGGGGCTGTTACCCGGCTGTACTATTATACGCTCGGCTGCAACACGGTTTTCAGGTATGAAGCCCTTAAAAGGGCTGGCATGTACCGGATCATGGATGCCGGGGATGATCTTGAAGTTGCGGTACGGATGCGGAAAGAGGGGAAGGTTGTGTTTAATCCCAATTTAAAAGTCGGGTTCGATTTCCGGAGATATGAGCAGTTCGGATTCTGGAAAACACTCTATGAGTGGTACTGGATCGTCCTGGTGGGAGGAGTCTCTAGGAAATACTCCTATACGCAGCGGGTATACCAGAAACCGGATGCCGTGGGACCACCCGTTACAACGGGCCCTTTGGGAATAACCAATAAAAAATGGCAATATCAGGCAGGTTTATCGACAATGAACTGTGTTTCTGAAAGTTGTAGTGCAACCGATGAAGATAGTTAGTTTTTCCCGGTATTTTCAGTTCAATCACCGTTAAAACCCAGCCAACCACTCCTGGAAGGGTAACCGGCCGGCACTTTATACCTTTTCCTGGTCCGGCTTATCGACGTTCCTCATATCAATCTCACGCTTAAATATAGCCAGGCCGGCGATAGCGCCGAGAATGATATTAAGATAAAATGTGATAAAGCGCCATAACAGGACAAAAATACCTATCATTCCCGTGGGGATGATTAATGCATACAATGACGTGGTTGATAGTTCGGTGATCCCCGAAGACCCTGGAGTAAGGGGGATCATATTAATGATCGCGATGAGGATCTGGAAGAAAAACGATTCGATAATAGCCGGGCCGAGCCCGAGCCCCATCATGATAAACGAAGCTACCAGGAATTCTATGACCCAGAAAAGCCCGGTTGTGATCCCGCCTCCCAGGAGACCCACCCGGGCTGTCCCGGTAAACCGCACCATACTCCCGAAAAGGTTATCAATCTCCCTGTCTGCCAGCTCAACGAGGGTTTCATGTGATGAAGACCACCAGGTGAGCTTCGGGACCAGCCAGTTTACCAGTTTCATGAGCAGTCTCTTTGTCATTTCAGGATACCAGATTGCGAGAACAGGAATGATGAGGAAGCTGATCATCAGGATCCAGGCAACAACAACCAGCAAGTACAATGCCGGACTGAAGGAGTTCCAGAATAACTTCGTCATCAGGGTCATAAGGATGACACCCATGACGGTCAGAATAATACCATCAAGGACCCGTTCCATAATAACAACCGCAGCGGCGTCCCCCAGTCTGACCCCGGACCTGTATAGTTCGTGAACCCTTACCGGTTCTCCACCTGCCTGTCCGGGGGTGATGGTACCGGCAAGCAGTCCGGCAAGGACCATGTTCACACAATGGGGAAGGGGTACACGGTAGCCAAGTGACCCTGACATTACCTGGAGTCTCACTCCCCAGATTACCAGGGCAATAAGGCGGAATGCGATGGCAAGAAAGAGAAAGAAAAGGTTGAAATTGAGAATGTAACCTATCGTTTCCTGGTTAAAAGTTGTCGCAAATACTATGATGATAACGGTAAGGCTGAAGAGTATCGAGAGTGCCAACCAGCCACGGGATGATAGTTTCACGTCACAGTTCCCCAGTCCAGCGATATCAGATGAATCATGTATTGGTATGGCATTTTTAGGTTGTAATGTTTTGGATTTATCCACGTGGATACAGGTTATTTCAAGGCAAAAATCAGGGAAACCCGGTAAAATTCTTTCTATTTCCTAGTAAAAATTACCATTTCAGCCTCCCCGCTGTTTTGAATAAATGGCTTTGTTGAAACCCTTCGGTGTAAAAAATTAGAGGGAAATACGAAGACAGGAGGGGGTTTCACCCCTCCCGGCCCCACCCCCATTAAGATATTCTTCGGGCAGGGTTTCGGCGAAGGCTCATTACATTCAGAGTATTGGGAACATTCTCTATCCCAACCGGGTTCGCCAAAGCGGCGGGCCATGAGCCCCGGGAGCGTGACGAAATGTTGGAATTACCAATCTGCAAGACAGATTCGAGAGGGTTTCCCATGAAATTGCATGAAAGAACCCCAATATGGAGATATTTTAGACATGGTTCGGGTGTGAACTTCCCGTTCATGTGTGTTTCTACAGAGCGTGCTATGAACCTTTTGCTCATAGATGAGGATGAAAAAGGTCGTCTTTCAGGTGGTTCATGGAGTTTTTCATACCATCCGAATACATAAAATAATCTGGCTGATGGTCTGCCATTATTGCACTACATTCTCTCTTTTAGTTTTCGCGGTATATTCTGTTGCAGCTTGAGACATATCTTGTTTTAAGTCATTTCATAGCCTTAACAGCAACAGTGTTTCCTGATAATCCATGACCTTTCCTCTCCGGGTTCGAATTTGTTGACTCGTTTCAATTTCCTGTTGAATGGTTGCGCCAGGTGTCACCCTCTTCAATGCTATAGTATTAGGGTTGTTCCCGCAGTTTTTTTAACCCGCCCATTCATTTAGTATACGAGGAAATGAGAATGGCGGAATCATGGCAGGAAGCAGTGGAAATTGCCCGGAAAGAGGGCAAAGAGCAGGTATATCACGACTTTGATAAGAAGACCTATGGGATTTGCATGAAGAATGAACGTCCCGGTCATTTTTCATCAGGGTGTTATATTGAGCACCTCTGTATCTGCATGTCTGCTTCGCTGAGCCCGGAAGAGCTGGAGCAGAAAGAAAATGCATTTTTGTCTGAAAACCCGGAGTGGCTTACCAGCTGAAGTTTCAATTGTCGTTAGTTAATATAAAAAAGCGTGCGGGATTCACCTGTGCGCTCCCCCTGACTATTCATAACACAGAATGGGGTTTTGCTCCTGTTCATACCTGATCCCCTGGCCCCTTGCAACCCCCGCGATATTTATCCGTCTGGCCGGATGATATATCCCTGATGACAGATCGGTATACAACTGAGGATTCCACGGAGGAGGCCACCTGTGGTGTTTCACCCGGAACGGGAGGGACTGACTGGCTGGTCCCGGTTTCACTGGCCCTTACTGCAGTGTTTGCCGTGAATATCTGCATTGTCTGGTACCTCCTGGTCGCAATACCGTCAGGATGTGCGGACCTTGCTGCCCGGTCGAACGGAAGTGAGACCTGCGGCATTGAACCCGGCGCATATGTAATCTCCGGAATATCCATTGCTATCATTGTAATTGCACTCTATGCCTTCGTCCGGTGGAACCTGACACGGTGCCGGAACCGTAAGGCTGAATAAAAAAAACATCCGACTTTGCTGACATCCGGCGCGTAAAAATAGGAAAATACGTTAGCATGAGGGGTTTCACCCCCTCCCTGTCCCGCCCCCAATAAGATATTTTCCGGGCAGGGTTTCGGTGAAGTCTCATAAAATTCAGAGTATTTTGGATAGTCTCTACCCAACCGGTCTTGCCAAAACGGCGGGGCGCAACCCCTGTAGTGTGGGGACATCCGGGAATACCCAAATGAAAAAAAGGTATAGGTAAGAGGACGTCAACAGAGCGTGCTATGTGCCTTTGGCCGGTAGATGAGCATAAAATCGGTTGTTTTCCAGGTGCTTCCTGGAGTTTTTCATACCAGCCGATAGCCCCGCAAATGCGGGGACCATATTTCTAAATATTTCCTCTCATGCCCCCGACGGGTTTTGGGGCAAATGCATTTTCAATCAGTTCTTTTGAATAGGCCTCCGGTACATTTCCGGTGGTTGCATAGAGATAAAGTGCAGTAGTATATACGCCCTGAAGGCTCGATCCGATCACCATCAGTATTGCAAGGTAGATGATGAAAACTGCAAGAAGGAGAATGAACAACGGAAAAATTCCGGACATCAGGGCAAGGACAACGGGGATCAAACCGGCTATCCCGAGAGGTACAAAGACGATCCCGATTGACACCTGGCCGACAAGGGTCTCTCCCCATGTCTTACGGAACAGTGAGGCTGATTGCTGTATTGCCTCCAGTGGTCCCTTCTCCTCAAAAATCATCACGGGAATGGCAAAGTACGTTATCAGGCTCCACGCCGCCCCGATAAGCCCGAGTATGATCTGCCCGATAAATCCTGCCCTTTCCTGGAGTAAATGGAGGACCAGCCCGATCGTCGCTGATATCATTGCCCAGATGAAAATGGGTACGATATGTGCATTTGCGTTCCTGATCCCATCCATAAATACCGGGTTTCCCCCGGTAAGGCGTATACGTGCGCAGGTGATCAGTGCGGTATTGAAATAGATCACGACAAAGTAGCAGAGCAGGTAGAAGAGGAAGAGACCAACGAGGAGGAGCCCTCCTGAATAGGCCGGTCTGCTACCACCCAGGAAAAGGGCCGGTATCACAAATGACAGCAGGATGAATAGCAATGCGATCCCGGAAAGCACCGGGAAAAGGAGGATCTCCCTGTCCAGGGAAAGGACCCTCCAACTCTCCTTAATGAGGGAAAAACTCCTTGATATGGATTCAAACATAAAAGGTAATGTTGGCCGGTGAAGTGATAAGAATAACCGGGACCTTTCGGTCAGCCCTGTCCCGTTCTGTTGCATGATCCCCTCCATATTTATCCTCCTGCTCCGAATATTACGAGAGAATGCGCCCGTCTTATCTTGGAAAAATCCTGCTCCGCTGGTGTGATTCGTGTCATACCCCGGTCATGTCGCGCCAGTGTGCCTGCGGGGTATTCACCCGTGAGGTGCCGGTTACACCCCCCGGGGATGCCCGGCCGGCGTTTACATACGATATCGATCTCGTCAACCGTGTCTTTTCTGACCATTTCGGGGCCCCGTTAATCCCCCCGGGGCACATCGCGCTCCTGAATAAAGTCCCTGACCCGGACCGGATGGAGGAGATCGTCGTTGCAGGTGCCGTTGTCGGGTCCATACGTTACATGCCGGAAAAAGGGGCATGGGAGCCTATACCCCGGCCAGAAGCAGCGGCATTACTAAAGCCAACGAAGCGTTTTGTTATTGTCGATGACGGGGCAAAAAAATCCCTCAGTGAGGGGGCAAGTGTGCTCAGGCCCGGACTTGTTCATATTGATCCTTCGGTAGTTGCGGGTGACGAGGTCTTTATCTTCACCCGTTCAGGTGAATGTGCCGGTGTGGGGAGGGCGAAGGTAGATGCCGCAACGGCAGAATTGATGGAACGTGGTGCCATTGTCAGAACGCGAAGAAATGTACGGTCTGACGTACTACCAGGCTCTGCGACCTGGGAAGATGCCGTCAGGGCGAATGCAGTCGTCCTTGAAAAAGCCGAGGCAGCAGCGGTCCAGTTTATCCACGAGGTCACGGAGAGAAACCCGCTTCCGGTCAATGTCTCGTTCTCAGGCGGCAAGGACAGCCTTGCCACGCTTCTCGTGGTAATGAAAGCGGTAGGGAAGGTGCCAATACTTTTCGCTGATACCGGCCTTGAGTTTCCCGAGACATACAAGTGCGTGGAGGCGACGATCGAACATTACGGGCTTACAGCGGTCAGGTGTTCAGGTGAGAAGGAGTTCTGGGAGACGTTTGCCCGGCAGGGTCCGCCTGCAGTCGATTACCGCTGGTGTTGCGGTGTCTGTAAACTGAAACCGGTAAAACGGGCGATATCAGAGGAATGGGGTGAATGCCTCTCTTTCATTGGTCAGCGAAAGTATGAGTCGTTTAAACGGGCGATTTCAAACCGTGTCTGGCGGAACAGCAATGTCCGGAACCAGCTCTCTGCGGCACCGATACAGAACTGGACTGCCATGCACGTGTGGTTGTATATTTTCCAGGAAAAAGGGCCTTACAATGTCCTCTATGAGCAGGGACTTGACCGGATCGGCTGTTTTATGTGTCCATCCAGTGATATTGCAGTACTGGAAGAGATCGGGAACAAACATCCGGAACTGATGCAGTCATGGTGTAACCATCTCGAGGAATGGCGAAAAAATCACGGTCTGCCACCGGAGTGGACCACGCAGAGCAGGTGGCGTAAAAAAGACCAGGGGACCGTAGTCGCTGCCTCAGGCAGGGATATCGAAGGAGATATGGCAGATGAAGAAGATAGCAATTGTTGATTACGGGCTTGGCAACCTGAGAAGTGTCATGAAAGGCCTTGAAAAAGCCGGTGCTTCACCGTTCCTCACGGCCGATGCAGGTGAGATCGGCTCAGCTGACGGGATCGTCCTCCCGGGAGTTGGTGCTTTTCGTGAGGGTATGGACCAGCTCGGCGAACTCCGTGATGCCGTGATCGGGAGTTCGAGAGAGGTCCCTCTGCTCGGGATATGCCTTGGTATGCAGATGCTGATGGAATGTTCCGAGGAACACGGGCTTCACAAGGGGCTTGCCCTTGTACCGGGGACCGTCAGGAAATTTCCACACCAGCCCGGATACAAGGTACCCCAGATGGGCTGGAACCAGGTGCGTCTGGAACAACCCGGCCACTCTCTCTTCGACGGCTTTCCTGGGGAGGAATTTATGTATTTTGTCCACTCTTACTATGCTGACACCCTCCCCGAATATACCCTGACGACCACGGAATATATCTGCCGCTTTGCCTCGACCATCCATAACGGTAATGTCTTTGGTGTGCAGTTCCACCCGGAAAAGAGCGGCGTAAAAGGGCTCCGTCTATTGTCAAATTATATCGGTATGTGCTGACCCTGAAAACACCAGCCTGCCCACCCCTGTTTTTTTCCCATTTATTGTTAAACCCACAACAACCTGTTGCCTGTGAAATTTCCCCTGCGCATGAGAATGGTAAAACGGTGGATGTAAAACGTGGCATATCCAGAAACCATTTACCTTCATACTGCCACCTGATCAGTATGAAAAAGATCGCGTTACTTGTGTTACTCCTGATGGTATGTATTGTGGGTGTGGCATCCGCATATGTGCTCACGATCGATTGCCCCGGGAAACTCCCGGTAGGTGCTCCCCTTCCTGTCACAGGGACGACCACGTTTCCGGCAGGGACTACGATCGACCTCTCGTTCTCCAGTTCAGGCCAGACCTCAAACCAGGTAAGCAGTATTCCGGTAACGATTGGAGAGGATAAAAACTTCAATGTCGTTTTCGAGACAACCGGCCTGAAAGGTGGCATGTATAAGGTGGAAGCAATCCCACGCGGGGACTACCAGTCCAAACTCAGTTCCGATTCCATGACAATCAGGGTAGTCGAACTGGTTGACCGTTCAGATATGCTCCATGTCACCAGCCCGACCAACCAGGTCATTCCGAACGCACTCCTTATTGAAGGGTATATTTCACAGGCAGGTAACTCTGGTGTTAAAGTCGATGTGATCGGCCCTCTTGGAAAGGTATTCGGGCCGGCGTATATTGCAACGGCAACCAGGGGTGGAAGCCAGGACGGCTACTTCTCGCAATATATCCCTGTTGAAGAACCAGGTAACTATAATGCACGGTTTGCCGACAGTACCGGGTATATCGGGGAGAAAACATTTGGCGTTAAAGTAACGGTAACCCCTGTCCCTGTCGTTACCGCTGAAGGGACTCTTATGTTCACACCGACTCCAACAACTCCACGGCCGGCGCAGACAAAAACACCGGTACCAACCCCCACCAAATCCGGAGCACCTGTGTTCGGGATTATTGCAGGCCTTGGTGTTGCCGGGTTCCTGATGCTCCGTACCTATAACCGTTAATCAGCAGGGATAACCGGGATAACCCGGATCTAGTTTTTCTTCAATAATAGGAATCAGGAGCACTGGTTCCTGTGCTGCTGGACGAGCTCATAGAGGATGAGTACTGCAATGACCAGGCACCCGCCGAGGAAAAAAGCGATTAGGACCTCAAGGACAGGGAATGCTGCAGGTGCAGTAACCTGGAACCGGAGCTGGGAATAAACGGTTTCAGGTACCTGGACAGGTACTGCGGTTGTTACAACATCCTTCATATCCAAGGCCCTTGAGCCGTTTTCTGCGACAAGTCCCACCCCCTGTGCCCCGGCGTTCCCTGACAATAACGGGGCTGATGGTGCGGGTGGCAGCACCTCAATCCCTGTTTTTTTCATATCGCTATTCATTACCGCAGAGGTCCCCGCAAGGGTCAGTACCTTGAGGACTGCCCCAATCACTACCGTTGCAACCGTAACAACTCCAAAGAGCGAGGCATACTTCAGGAGCAGAGCCTTTACATTCGTGACACTTGGCGTGACGATGAGGAGCTGGTCTTTCAGCCCGTATACCTTAACTTCCCTGCCCTTCACGCTGTATTTCGTTTTTGTGACCTCTATCAGGCCTGCATCGAGGAGGTTTTCAATATGGTACTTCGCCGTACCCATGGGAATTCCGAGCTGGTCTGTGACTTCGGTGGATGTCTTAGGACCTGTTTTTAAGAGCTGGAGGATATCGCCTGCCGTCTGGCTCCCCATTGCTTTTGCGATCTTTTGTGCCTGCTCGCCCCCGGGTTCGAGGACGATAACGTCCCTTGTATCCGGCAGGGGATCTGTATCAGTCCCGCCCGGACCATCTGCTTCCGTAACCGTGTCGTCTGGCATAATTGCAGATTTCAGACTGTTGATAGCGGCTGTGATCCTCTCGCGACCGACCCTCAGGGCGAGTTCCATCTGCTCGATGGCAGGCCCTCCCCCTCGTCCGAGTGCTGTGGTGCCCCCGCCTTTTCCACCAAGGAGCCCCGTGACCTGTCCTATAATCTCCCCGGCATTTACCGCATCGGTTCCTGAGGTAATTACGGCATCCACGCGTTCACCGTTTTTCGACAGGAAGAAGGCAACGCCCCCCTTCCCGGAGACCTGGGTTGCAATAGCCATCAGGTCTTTTGCAGGAAGGTCAAGTCGTCTGACCACGACCGGTACGCCCCTGATCAACTCCGGCTGTATTTGGGCGATCTCAAGTTCAACGATCTTCTGAGAGAGTTTTTCATTCTCCTTTTTCTGGTCTTTCCACTCGGTAAAGAACCGGTGTGATGTGGCCGGAAGGTTGTCCTGCTGGACTGAGAACACCTCTGCCGAACTGTTCACGATCTCCTCGAGGTGGTGCATCCAGGCAAGGGCTGCAAGTCCTGCCGAGAACTCCAGGCGTTCGATCCCGTCCTGGATATGCTCCACGCGCATGATTTTGATCATGCCTATCTGGCCTGTACCTCATACAGTGAGTACCCTGCACACGCCTCGATGTCTCCCGCGACAGATACGATACGGAACTCCCTGCCCGGAGGGACTCCACCCTGGTAGAGGGAGAACCCGTATGACTGCTCGGCCTTGACACGGTCCTCGAACCTGATATCGATACAGGTATCTGCAAGGACCATCCGGTTTGCAGCCATCTCAATTTTATGCAACTCATTGGGTGTGATATGCCTGAAATGACGGATATCGATCCTCGAACTCTCAACACCTTTCTGTGCACCTGCCTGGTGGATATGGGCTCCAAGCACTTCTTTTGATGCCCTGAGCAACAGGTGGGTCGCGGTGTGGTGACGCATCAGTGACCAGCGTCGTTCTTCATCAACGATCCCTTTTACACGGTCTCCCCGCCTGAGAACACCTCCCTCGAGTTTATGAAGCACCACGTCGCCGATCTTGACAACTCCGTTGACCCTGACCATGTTTTCCTGGGTAATGAGCATCCCGCTGTCGGCAGGCTGGCCCCCCCCCTCCGGGTAGAAGAGTGTATGGTCCATTACGACAAATTCATCAAAAAAATCGATTACCACTGCCTCGAATTCGGTATTGCACGGCTGGTCGTAGGTACAGTTTCCCTGTGGCAGGGAGGCCCCTGATACGGGCCTGGTACTTTGCGAACGGGTCTTCTGCAACTTCAACCTCTGATTCGGAGTGCATGTCCGCAATATGCGAGTAGAAATTGTCAGGCATATCAACGACTGCACCCTCTTTCTGTGCAATCTCCTTGATCATGTCCGGTGGGATACCATGGGAATCGTAGAGCATGATGACCTCTCTGAGGGGGACCCGTTCTGATTTTGCCTTGTAGGTCCGGGCCACTCTCTGGACAATTTTTGAACCGCGTTCGAGAGTCTGGGCATATTTCTCAACTTCACGGTCGATTATCTCCCTTATGACCAGGACGTCCTGTTCAAACTGCCGGGGCCCTATAATTGTAATTTGCTCCTCTACGAGGTCTGCAAGCCCGTCTTGTATGGAGAGGTCGTTCATCATCCGCAGCGTCCTCCTGATGACAAGCCGTACGAGGTACCCTTCACGGACATTAGACGGGACGATACAGTCCCCGAGCATGTAGGCAAGACAGCGGGTATGGTCCACGATTGCATAGACCTTCTCGATCGGGGCGATCATGCGGTCAAGCTTGTCGGGAGGGACATTTATCGCAGAAGCGACCTTGTTCCTGAGCTGGAAAAGGTTTGCCCCGGAAATGTCCCCGAGCAGGCCGGCATACCTGGCATTGAGGGAGAGGATTTTTGTATACTCGGTATCGTCGAGCAGGTGTTCCATTCCTGCAGACTTCCATGACCCTTGAGACCATTTCCGGGAAGACTGCATCATAAATGGTCGGGGATCCGCGTGACGCCCAGACAAAACGCTCCAGCCCGTACCCGGTATCCACGATCCGGCTCTTCATGGGGTAGTACATCTCCCCGTTCAGGTCGATCCCGGGGGCATCTGTCTTCTGCCGCCCGAGGTTCATGAAGACGAGGGTGGCGACTTCGAGTCCGCCAATCAGCACCTCGACACTCGGACCTGCATTCCCTCCTCCTATCCACGGGTGTTCCTTGTAGGTGACCTTCTGCAGGTCACCGCCTATTGATTTTATAAACTCGTCACAGAGTTCAACCGTGCGGTCTTTCCAGTATATCTCAGTGTCCTGGCTGTTGAATGCGTGGTGTGCCATCATCTCGAACTGGGTTAAGTGCCTGCCTGACCTTCCGACTGAATCAAGGTCGTTTAACCTGATACAGGGCTGGGAAATAGTAAGGGGGTTTGCCGGCGGGGGGACTATCCCTGCGGTAACGTACGGCTGGAAATCAGCAATTGAGGCGATAGTGAGGTAGATGTCGTCTCTCCATCGTGCAACAACCGGGTACCGTTCAATCCTGGCATGTCCGTTTTTTTCGAAGAACGAGAGGAATGCTTCCCGCATCTCATCCACGGAATGTCGCCGGAACACCGGGTTTCCAATAAAACTGTATGGTTCGCAGGGGGCATCGCCGCAGATCTCGCGGGAAGGGTCACGTGTCCAGAACGCAGAACCGCACTTAGTACAGACCTTCCTGACAAGCCCATTCTGTTTAAAATAATCGAGCTGGTATTCTTCTTCGAGCATGAAAGACCACGTTTCTCTTTAAATATTGGAGTTTTTCCGATAAATAGTGTTTGGGACGCCTGATAACGATCATTTCAGCATCTCCATGTACCATTCATCGACCACCTCGTACTGGCCGGTAAGATATGCAATCCTTGCAGCCAGCACGTGCCAGCAGGAGCCGCTCCGAAACACCTGGGCACGGCAGGTGCAGAACTCATCTTCGACCACGTATTCATTGCTTGTCCCCACGACGACAAAGAAATCCAGGTATTTTTTTACACGGGATTCATCAACAGCACGGATTGCCTTCCTTCCCCGCTCGCCATAAATCCGGAGTAACCCCTCCTGCAGGTCGATAGAAAGCACATGGTTCCGTTCCAGGGCATCCCAGAGCTCCTGCTCTTCCATTTCAGGTGTACCGCTCATGGGCTCGCGATCATCTTAGGCGGGTCATCAATATAGTGCCATCCCATTCGTGACGAAAGCACCTGCATGGCAGGTGCTTCAAGGGCATAGTGGGTTGCCTCAACCAGGGGGAGTGGCGATTCCCGGATGACCGAGTGTTTTGCTTCGGCCGAAAGGAATGCATCGGCGCCTAGTTCCCTGGCCTCCTGTATCAGTCCGATATCAAACCCGCTCCCGCCAACTACGGCCAGGCGGCTGATGGAATGAAGGTCCCCCCATATCCTGAGTGGTGAATGGAGCACCCTGCCAATCTGTTCAGGTACCAGCTGACAGTCCCCGGCAAGGCCGAGAGTCATCGGGGTGGTATTCGTGAGCCCGAGGAGTCCGGCAAGTGTATCGTTGACACCCTGTGGTGCATGGTCGAAATTCGTATGCATTACGAAAATATTCATCCCGGAATTGAGCACGGAACGGAGCAGTGGTACCAGTGGTCCCCTGACTGCAGTTACGGGGTGAAATATCGGGGTATGATGCACCACAAGCATATCTGCCTGCTGCCGTACCGCCTCTCCGACTACCCCCGGACTGGCATCGAGTGCACAGGAGACCCTGGTAATATCTTTTTTTCCTTCAATAATTAGGCCAATACGGCCCGTATCGAATTCTTCTGCAAGGCCGGGAGGTGCCACCCTCTCCATCCCGGAAATAAACTCGCGAATGTCCATAATCCGGTTTAGGTTGGGGAGTTTAAATACTCTATATTACTATGAGTAATATACTGAACCTATAAATATTCTTGAAAATGATACCTACTGGTATGAAGAAGTCCATCGACCTGATCAATGAACGGGTACGGGATGGCAATGCACGGGTGGTCACTGCCGATGAAATGCCCGGAATTGTCGCTGAACTTGGGGAGGAAGAGGCGCTCCGTGAAGTGGATGTCGTTACCACGGGAACTTTCGGTGCGATGTGTTCATCAGGCGCTTTTTTTAATTTCGGGCATGCAGAACCGCCGATACGCATGGAGCGGATATGGTTAAACGATGTCGAGGCGTACGGGGGACTTGCGGCGGTTGACACCTACATCGGGGCAACCCAGCAGTCAACAACACGCGAGGACCAGTATGGCGGGGCCCATGTTATCGAAGACTTTATTGCCGGTAAATCTGTCGAGCTCAGGGCGATGTCACGGGGGACTGACTGTTACCCGCGGAGGACCATCACAACTGACCTGCTCCTCGAACACCTGAACCAGGCGATCATGTGTAACCCAAGGAATGCATACCAGCGTTATAACGCGGCGATTAATACGACTGACCGGGTCCTCCATACCTACATGGGTATGCTCCTCCCGAATTCAGGGAATATTACGTTTTCAGGGGCAGGAGTATTAAACCCCCTTTCGAACGACCCGAAACTCCGCATGATAGGGAGCGGGGTGCCGATATTCCTCGGGGGTGCACAGGGGATGGTAGTCGGTGAAGGGACCCAGCACTCACCTGCCGGCGGATATGGTACACTGATGGTTACCGGTAATATGAAGGAGATGTCACAGGACTATGTCCGTGCCGCAACGATGCAGGGGTACGGTGTGACCCTGTATATGGGGGTTGGCATCCCAATCCCGGTGGTTGACCTTGAGGTTGTACGGAGTACCGCTGTCAGGGACGAGGATATCTCAGTCGAGCTCCTTGATTATGGTGTTCCGAGCAGGAACCGGCCTGCCATCAGGAAGGTAAATTATGCGGAACTCCGGAGTGGCTTAGTCGAGGTTAATGGTGAAGAAATACGGTCTTCATCGCTCTCAAGTTACCGGAAGGCGAAAGATGTCGCCGTTACACTCAAGTCCTGGGTGGAGCAGGGGAAGATGGCCCTAGTACTTCCAACTCGGCCGATCAACCCTGAAAAAAGGGCGAAACCGATGCATGAATCGGTACACGGGCCACGGGTGCTGGATATCATGGACAAGCGTGTGGTCTCCGTCGGGGAGACTGAGGAGATCAGGGCAGCCGCGCAAAAACTTCTGAAAGGAGAGACAAACCACCTCCCGGTGATAAACAGTAATGGAATACTTGTCGGAATTGTGACAACCTACGATATTTCGAAAGCGGTGGCAAACCCGGGAAAAGCTACCCTTGTGCGCGATATCATGAAAAAGAAAGTAGTCACGACCACGCAGGACGAGCCGGTAGACATCGCCGTCCAGAAACTCGAACGACATAATATCAGTGCGATGCCGGTTGTTGACAAGGACATGCACGTGGTTGCCATGCTCACCGCGATTGATTTAGGTAAGCTGATCGGCGGGAGGTGGCTGAAATGAAACTCCTTGTCAATTTTTCAAGAAAAGCGGGCCAGAAACCGATCATTGCACAGGTGGTAAAGGAAACCGGTGTGCTGATCAACGTAGAGCGGGCAATTATTGATTCTTCAGAAGGCGAGGCACTTATTGACATACCGGACGAATCATGCATGATCGTCAAGGAGAAGATGGCAAGCCTGGGGGCAACAGTAAGAGTCCTGGAACATGGGATCATCCTTGATGAGACCGAGTGCGTAGACTGTGGTGCCTGCGTGAGTGTCTGCCCCCATGAAGTATTCTACCTTGACGATCAATGGGCAGTCCGCGTCAGGGAAGGGCGTTGTGTACTCTGTGGCCGGTGTATGGACGCATGTCCGCACCACGCCCTGTACCATAAAGATGAGTTCTGAAAAATCCTATCTCCCATTTTATTATAAGAACCCGGGTATGTCCCCTGTTCTTAATTACCATGACAGACCAATGACCGGTAACATTAAACAAAGTGGTGTATCAGGTCCTTGTTGTGAGCTATAAGCCCGGGATACCCCTCAATGAGAAGTATCACCGGATTTCCGGCTGTACAGGCCTCTTTGTTACTGCATCTCCCGTACCCGGGAATATTGCCAGGTTTCCCAGGCCTGAATATTCCCGGATAAGGGTATGAATTGTTTCAAGGCTGACGGGCCGGTACCCGGTCAGTTCACAACTCACATTAACCCGCCGGGTCTCAACGTTGATGAAAGGGAAGTGTTCAACGTCGTTATTATGGTAATGACCATGCACTACCCATCCGGTGAAATCCGGTGGTGCATCGTCCGGGTTATGGATGAAGAGGAATTCATCACCGTTATACCTAATCTGAAGAGACGGGATTGCATCCGGGATATCGGCATCGTGATTTCCACGTATCAGTGTGACCCTGCCGTTCATATGGGCAAGGTATTCTGATGACGGAGGGGCCTCGGGGCTGTAACGTAAGTCCCCGAGGTATATGACCTCGTCTGATTCTCCAATGGTCTGGTTCCAGTTGCCGGTGAGCACACGGTCCATTTCACCCGCATTAGAAAACGGTCTCCTGCAATACCTGATTATATTATAATGGCCGAGATGAAGGTCTGATAATACGAATGGCGGTTTTTCCAAAGGTTCCGGGTGCGACGCAAGTTCCAGCCCGGCAAGCTTGCGGTACTGCATCAGGGATACCGCAGTCCTGTTCCGGTTAAATACCAGTTGCCGGTTGAGCCATTCACGGGCAGGAAGATCGAACTCCCTTTCAACAACTCCATTTTTCAGGAGAATGATCCGAAATGAGGTAAGCAGGGCGTAGTCGGGAAGTACAAGTGGTTTTTTCGCCTGCAACAGAAGATTTCCCACATTGTTTTCGTCCGGACTTCCTGTGATGTCAGTATCCGCTGCGTTAGCCCGGGATGTTTTCACGGTGTTACAGATCAGGTCTGCATCACGGGTCCTGAGATTATAAGCGTGGGTGATGTGGAACTGCCGTATTGAGGGGGCCCGGTCGATCCAGCTCAGGCTGCGGGCGATAGCAATGAGTGAATGCCAGAGCCGGTCATGAAATCTGGTAAAATCGTCAGAGGGAACGACACGGTGGGTAACCGCCTGTCCTATGCGGCCTTTAAGGCGGAGATATCCTGACAGGCTGAACGAAAGGCCGGGAATTCCTTCTGCAGCTGATTCTATGGCGTTATACACGGTAACCGGCGCCTTACCGGCAGTTGTCAGGAACGGTCCATATAAGGTGATATGCGGAAAAGGGGGGAATGCATAGATGTCCGGCACCAGCGAACGGAAAACCGCCGTTTTCCGGCCAAGTTTCCAGTCATCGACCCGGAGCATGAGCATGTACTGGTCACGTTCCCTGCATCGGTGCCCCCATTTCTTCAACGGGCTGTACCTCCCTCCCTTCACCATTGCTGTTCAGAAGTCCTTCATCCTTTATCTATATACATTTACAGCCTGTGCAACAGGGTGCGGAGAACGGATCTTTTCCGGGTACCCCTGGGTATGCGTTTCTACCATTCACCAGGGATAAGGCATTGAGTCTCCCAAACCTACAATAAAGACTGATTGCAAACTCTTACGTGCTGAAAAGAACATGATCCGCCACCACTTCGAACTGCGTGAGACGATTACGACCATCCTTGCCGATGAGCAGTCCCATATCGATGCAGCAGTGGAAGGAATTGTCAGGGCCCGGCAGGCCGTGGAGCGCTGTATTGCAGCGGATCCTTTTTTCGGGGCTACATTTGAGCCCTATACCCCCGGATCTGACGAACCTGTTGTATTACGGATGGTGTCGGCGGCCAGGAATGCCGGTGTCGGCCCGATGGCTGCGGTTGCAGGGGCGATTGCCTGGTCCGGGACCGAAGCGATGAAGAAGGCCGGTGCAGGGATGGGCTTGGTTGATAACGGGGGTGATATCGCACTTTTTTCTGACCGGGAACTCCTCATCGGGGTTCATGCCGGTTGTTCCCCGTTGAGTGACCGGTTGGCGTTTGCGGTCCCTCCGACGAGTGAAATCATCGGGATTTGTACCTCTTCAGCGACCGTCGGTCCTTCGATATCTTTTGGGACAGCTGATGCAGTAACCGTCTTCTCACATGACGTTGCGCTTGCAGATGCCTGGGCGACTGCTATCTGCAACGAGATACGCCCGGGTGATGTATCGGTCTTGCTGCGTATCAACCCGGAGGAGGTCACCGGGGTTTTTTCGGTCCTCGGTGAGTGGACGAATAGCTTTGGTGTGTTACCCCCTCTTGTCAGGGCAAATGTTAAAAAAGACTTAATTACAGCCGGCCGGAATATCCGATGAAGCCAGCAGCGTGGCTCAAATGAGGTGTACCTTATAGATGGGGTGATACGAATAGCTCCTGTCTCACCAGAAAGATACTTACTTACTGAGCTCGAATTTTGCCACAACCCCGACTGCGCGAGGAAAATGGTAATCAAGGGTTATTCCGGCTTTGTTATCCGGGACCTCGTAGAACAGGTACCCGGTCCTGTCGTTATTCCCATCAGTTACGTTGCTGATAATCGAGAGTCCCGGGATATAACGCTGACCTTTGGCATCTTTAATTATTATACCACTGAAAAGGGCTTCACTACCCGGTTTTCCCTCGGTGAGGTCACGGATGGTGACATTAAGCAACATCAGCTGGTAACCTGGCCGGTAACTGCTGAACTCGCCATGCTGGTTGTATGGTTCGAGACCAAAGGACTTGTTATACAGAACGGAATTCAGCGTGATACGGGTATTTCCGTCATTTGCACTCTCCCCTGCATGGAACGTGGTGAACAGGGGCCTTTCTGATAACGGCGGGAGTGTGATCGGGGTATCATCACGCGGTTCGATCTGGAGCGATTTATTTGAGCTGCTGATGTTTACAATCATCCCCGGAATCGGTTCAATTGTTACGTCAGGTAGCGAGCTGAATGGTATCTTATTTACGATAGAGAGGGTCGGCTTTGGTACAGGATTAATATCCGGGCTCAGGTTCAGCGGGTGGACAGGGTGTGCACCGTCATTGTTAATAGTTGTACATCCCGCAACCATGATACCGATAAGGAGCAATACCCCCACTACTCCTTGTAACAGCATTTCACGCACCATCAGCCCTCTCTTATGATCCAGTTCATGATAGGTTTGAACAATTATAATGGATATCCGGTCCCTGTTTCATATGCCCGCGGTGATACAGGACCTTGCCTGTTATCAGGTAATCTTCTCCGGCATTTCAACTTTTTTATTCCAGGTCTGGACAAACCACCTGGTACCCCTTGTCAGAACCGTAGAAATGCACATACGGTATCAATAGCTGTCATCGATAAACTGCATCGCGCTCTGAAAGGCATCTGTCCCGTGGAAATTTGCTATCACCTGGCCTTCATCATGAAGTGTGATTACCGGATCCCCCTGCTCCACCTTAAAAACGACCTCAACATAATCGATCTCAAGCAGGATTATTCCGTGGGAGAGTGCCGAGGCAGGTAACAACAACAGTCGTTCCTTCACGAGCTCCCGGGAAATTCCCGGAAATGGTAGTAAAACACCTGGTAGGCATTCAGGAGGTCAGAAGCAAGGAGGTCCTGCCTGATTTCATCATCAACAGAGTCGAGTGCTGACGCGAGCTGCTCCTCGTTATCATTACTCTGTATAAAAAGCCTGTCCGCAATTTTTGCAAGATCACGGTAGGAATTCTCCTGGGGACCGGCAGTCATTCACATTGATATCACCGCCTGACAAGAAAAAAGTCATGGTATGACCAGAAAAGCTATAACCTGTAACGGGTGCAATACATGCCCGTGAAAGATGAGGACATTGACTGGATAGTATACCATATGCTTTCAAACGGGGGTGCGAAAACAGAAGGGTCAATCGTCCGGGAAACAGGGCTTTCAGCCGGAGATATTGGTGCATCACTCATCAGGCTGAAATTGAATCTTCTTATCGAATGCCGGGATGGCAACTACGATGTGATATCAATACCCGAGATGCTTTTCCGTTGCCAGTGCCGGTACGGGCAGGACATCCCCGTCGTCATAGAGGACGGCGTAATAAAAGTAAAAAAACCGGGGCTTTAATATGGAGGTTGTCGTCCTGCGGCTTGGTCACCGCCCTGAACGTGACCAGCGGGTGACGACTCACGTGGGGTTACTTTCCCGTGCGCTTGGCGCAAAGGGGATGTACCTTGCCGGTCAGGACAGTGGCATTGTCCGGAGCATCACCCGGGTCGTGGAGCAGTGGGGGGGGAATTTTTTTATTGAAGACAAGGTTAAATGGCGCCGGTGTATCGAAGAATGGCAGAAAAACGGTGGGAAAGTGGTCCACCTGACAATGTACGGCCTCCCGGTACGAGAGCATGAGATGGAGATCCGGGACGCAGGAAAACTGCTCGTGGTCGTCGGGGCAGAGAAGGTCCCGGGAGAAGTGTACGGGCTTGCTGACTGGAATATCTCGGTCACCAGCCAGCCCCACTCCGAGATCGCAAGCCTTGCGGTTTTTTTAGACCGGCTATTCGAAGGGTCGGAACTATCAGTCTGAGTTTCCGGGTGCCAGGATCAGGGTTGTCCCATGTGGGGAAGGAAAACAGACAGAAAGTCTCTGAACCGGTGCGTACTGATTGCAGGGTTTACCACGCGTCACGTGGCCTGTTCAGCGCATGCTGCAGGGTACCGGGTATGCACGGTCGATCACTTCTGTGACCGCGACCTGTCCCGGTATTCAGATGATTCCTTGTCTTTTAACGATCTCGATTCATTACCCGCTGCGATTGAGCAGATGTCGGCACGACACGACTGTGATATGTTTGTCCCGACCTCGGGGGCCGAGTTGGTGCCGGTCGGAATTCCGCGGTACGGCCCGGCCATGGAGAAGGCAGCGATATTTCTCGATAAGGGTCTGACATCCCGTTTTTTCCTGGAAACCGGGGTGCCTGCACCTGCGACATTTCCGGAACGGACCTATCCGGCGATGGTGAAACCAAGAAGCGGATCAGGGGGCTGGCGTAACGCGGTACTTCATAACGATGATGAATGGCGCAAATGGAAAGAAGACCTCGCTGACCCTCCGGCGCTCTGGCAGGAGGTCGTACAGGTTACCCGGCATCAGTCTGCTGTATAACCGACGGTACCCGCGCAAGGGCGGTTGCGGTAAACGAGCAGTTCCTCAGGGGAGGAGAGGACGCCGCGTATGGGTTCTCAGGGTCGGTTACACCGTTTATTCATCCCCTTGTGGATGAGATGGTGAGGGATGCAGAGAAAATTGCATCTGCTTCCGGGTGTGTCGGGACAATCGGGGTTGATTTTGTCGTCGGTGAGAGGCCTTACGTCATTGAGGTGAACCCCCGGTTCCAAGGGACCGTTGACACGGTGGAAATGGCGACCGGGATAAACCTTTTTTCACTCCATATTGACGCCTGTGAAGGCAGGATTCCGGAAAAAATGCCAGAAACCCGGCAATTTGCGGCACGAAAAATTCTGTTTGCCCGGGATGACATCCGGGTGGGAGATGACCTCAGTCCGCTCCCCTTTGTTGCAGATGTCCCGTGGAAGGGCTCACCGGTAGAAAAAGGCGGTGCAATAGTCAGTGTTTACGGGTGGGGCCAGTCGCGCAGAGACGCAATATTGATGCTGGATAAACATATTAGCACTGTGCAGCAATATATAGGAAGGACGTCCTGATGGAAGAATTTACTGAGTAACCTGGCAATCCGTGCATACCTGCTACGCATTATAGGCGAGGAAGGGCTTGACCTGCTTTCAAAATATCCTGATAATAACGAATACAGTGATGAAGACCTCGCTGCAAAGACGGGCATCAATTTAAACTCGGTACGCCACACCCTTTACACCCTTTATGAGAAGCGGCTTGCGGAATACCGGAGGATTAAGAACAACGAGACCGGCTGGCTCACCTACCTCTGGCAGCTCAGGATGGACACTATTTACGATGCGATCCGTGAGGACCTTGAACGGGTACTCGACAAGCTCGAGGCACGCGCACGGTTTGAGGAAGAGAATGACTTCTATATCTGCAAGACCTGTGGGATCATCTGCACCTTTAACCAGGCGATTGATGTCAATTTTATCTGTCCTGACTGTGACCAGCAGATGGCACATTTTGATAATGACATGCTCCTCCGTGCCCTCAAAAAGCGTATCAATACGATGAAACAGACGCTTGGGCATGCATAAGGACGCCGTTTTTTTTGAAGGGCTGCTTGCCCGGGAAGGGTGCAGCCGGAAAGTAATTGCCCATTGCCGGACGGTAACCGCCATTGCGATGGAATACGTGCATGAGGACTCCCTGGCAGACCCGGATCTTGTTCTTGCAGGGTCGGTACTGCATGATATCGGGCGTTCACGGACACATTCCATCGGGCACGCACAGGCAGGTGCAGCGATATGCAGGGGACTAGGGCAGCCTGAATCAGTGGCACGCATTGTTGAATGCCATACGGGTGCAGGGCTGACTGCCGATGAATGCACGCTGCTCGGCCTTCTTCCAATAGACTGTATGCCAGCGACCCTGGAGGAGAGGATTATCACCAATGCCGATAACCTTGCAGCTGGAAAACGCCGGATATCGATAGAGCAGGACCTGATGGATGCATTCGCTTTACCGCGGAAGATTCGAAAACGGATGTACCGGCTCTGGCTTGAGATGGAACAGTTCAGGACATAACAGACTCATCTCATAAATATTCCGGGAAATAAAGGGTTTCAGACGGGATATTGTCAGAATGATACAATCGGGAAGATATCAGTAAACCGGCTCTATTGAAATCCCGCGGGATCACAAAAAAGAAGGGGGCAATACGAATACGAGAGGGGGTTTCACCCTTCCCCTCCCCACCCCCAATACTATATTCTCCGGGCAGGGTTTCGGGGAAGTCTTATTAGCAACGTATGCATCAGGGTCCTTCTGACGGGAATCCCGCACCGATATCAAGAAGGACTGAACGGTCCCGGTAATACCTGAACAAGTCCTCACCCCACCCGATTGCCTCGCGTCCCTGGCTGAAAAGGTCGGTAGAGCTGTCATACTGGTTGCTGTCATTTTTGAACAGACCTACCGAGAGGTATTTGTCAGTCACCGTAATCCCTACTTTCAGGACTTCACCGGTTACCCAGATCTTGAAATTCTGGAACTGGAGCAGCTGTTTTATCTGCCCGATATAAGGTTCTTTGCCAAGAAGGCTGGTCACCTGCCTGCTAACAACAAGTTCTACCGGGATACCAGCCACGACCCTTTCTGCGACCGTTTCCGCCAGTCCGGGGCTCATAATTGATGAAATACCATGGATATAGGCTGCTTCCCTGACAATTTTTAAGAAATGGGAGTAGACATGCATAATATCCACCTGGGTATCAAGTTTGACTTCAGAATCCTGCAGTTCCCCAATTCTCTGCACAAATTCTTCAGGAATTCCAGAAAGATCATGAATTGCCCAGAATTCCTTATGGCAGCTGATCCCGCTCATGATGTTGATAAAATTCGCTACTTCCACGGCCACAGCTTTTCCAAGGGGTGTGAGATAGTACTCGGAATTTCTTGACTCGATGAGCATCTGTGACTCAAGGTTCCGGATTTTAGGTATCAATGCCTGCGATGTACTCCCTGTTATTTCACGGAGCCTCGAAAGGGGTGGATGTTCCACAAGGAGCGATAACAGTATCTGGATTTTCAGTCGTGAACTGAAAATTGAATGGATACTTTTCTGGTACAGCTCATAAGAGTCGAGTGGGTTCATCTGTCACCTGATTTAGTGTACCGTTTCCCGTTTTAACGGTAAATATCATTTGATCATTACAACAGGTTCGAATATTCCGCCTATCTTTGTGAGACGAACAATGTACCAATTTTTGCATCATAACAATTACCTGGTCTTCCGGTGAGTATGGGGGAAATTTATTGCATTCAGGAGCCGTGAACCCCCAGTCAACGACCTTTCAGGTAAATCCGCTTATGAATGGTAGTACAGCCGCAATTGCACCTATTATGATAAATCCCCCATCTGCAAGGACATCGCAGACAAAATTTGTATCCAGGACCCTGCCCATTGAAAGGATACAGAACTGGATATAGCATAGTCCGGCTCCAAGAAGAACGAGTACGGAACAGGCAGGTACCCGGTCCCGAAGAGCAGTATTCCGCAACCAATGAGTAATGTGACACCGGTAAGGAGTGCTTCTGTATTTCTTACCCCGATAATGACTGGTATTGTATGTACTCCCACCTGCGCATCTCCTTCCCTGTCACGGATGTCGGGGAGAACGGATGCCATAAAAACATAGTTGAAGAAAAACAGCCCGGTCAGGAGAACAGGTATACCCGGTATGAGATTGTTTGCATAGACCGGTAGCAGCGAGAGTGTTAATGCCCATGCACCGGCAACAAGGAGGTTTTTCACCAGGGGAATCTCTTTTAACCGGTGAAAATGGCAGGTTTCAGGTAAAAGCGGTACACTATAGAGGATACCACTGATGATCGGTATCATTCCGACAAGGAGAGCTGATGGTCCAAGGAACGAACAAATCCCGAGTGCAATGGCATATGAAACCAGTGCCGCATAAAAGAGATGCTTTTCAAATTTTTTCGTAAATAAAAATCTCTCTTTGTGGTTGATCTCATCTTCTTTCTCATCTGTCTTCCTGTTCAGGTTGTACACGGAGAATGATACCAGTACCATAATAACAACCAGGGCCGGGGTGCACGGTATACCCTGTATAAAACAGGAGGCATATATCCCGGCACCCCCGGTCAACGCAAGAATTACTGAGCTGAACTTGATGGCGTTGAGAAATTCAATCAATAATACTAATAAGCGCTGTTTTATCTCGTACCCGTACCAATGGGTGGGTAACGATCTACCTTCATAAGAATATACCATAGGAGAAAATGGTACGTGTACTGGATAACATTCGTTATGATTACGAAGTTTCATCACGCTGAGAAATGTTAATCGCAGCGATTAATCTGAAAATACGTGATAAATATATTAACTGATGTGCAATCTTAAATCCGGATAATAAGGTCCATTGGCTCGAAATTCGGGATATCAAGTGACCGGTGTAGAAGGTTGGAATATCCTGGATAAACGTCAAAATGAAAAAATGCCTCATTCCTGGAGAAATGGCTGGTTGAACCAGACCTGGTTCTTCCTACTCTGCACTCCGGGGTTTATAATCGGGGGGTTCAAACGGTGGCAGGCATGAACATTCTCCTCATTGAACACGAGTCGGTTACCACGAAAGGAATTCATGCAGTTCTATCTGCGATGGGGTATGAGGTAATGGCTATCGTTGAAGATGGAGATAGTGCCCTGAAAATTGCCCGTCATATTAAGCCAGATCTCATTATCCTTGATATCACACAGCATGGCGAAGACGCCTGGGTTCCCTGCGCCGAAAAAATCAGGGAACATGGGGAGATCCCCCTCCTACTCATTGCATCTGATTCAAGTTGCAGCTGTTCCGGGTTCACCACGCTTCCCCCCCAGTTTGATTATTACCTACAGCCGCTTGAAGGGGATAAACTGCAGATCACCATCAATATGGTTATCAAGAAACACTCGCTTGAAATCCGGCTGAAAAAGAGCGAAGAACGCTATCGAACCATCGCTGAACTGGGGGATGACATGATCTTCATCGTAAACAGGGAGCGGATCCTCGAGTACGCCAACAGTGTCGTTATGATGAGATTTGGCTCTGATTGCCGGGATGGTGTCTGTAAAAAGCCATACATGGAAGTGCTGACCGGGGAATTGATCTCATCGCTCGACAATTTCATTTCCAGGGTAATCTGGTGGGGGGAGAAGATTCACCGCCAGGACCAGGTACGGACTCCCTACGGGACTGAATGGTACGAAAGCCTTCTGATTCCGATGAAAAACAAAAACAACATTGTCAATGCGGTAATTGTTGTATCCCGCGATATTACCGACAGGGTGCGGTTCGAGGAGAAGCTGCGGGAAAAGGGGATCCGGCAGATCGAGAAAAATAATGAACAGTTCCAGATCCTGAATGATCAGATCAGGAACCCGCTCCAGGTGATCAAATCGATTATAGAATTCGAAGATAATCCCTTCCAGGATAAAATCCTGGAACAGGTGGCCATTATTGATTCGATTGTCACACGTCTCGATCAAGGCTGGCTTGAATCTGAAAAGGTCAGGAGGTTCCTGATAGAGCACTATCACCATGGGAACCCGGATTGCCCGGAGAAAAAAGGCCTCCTGTCACATTAACCGGAGTGAACCATATTGCGGACTGTATGCCTCGTTGATGACAATACTGATATTTTATCGATATTCTCCCTGTTCTTCCGGAGAAAAGGTTACCATGTGATCACCGCAGGCGGCGGACAGGATTGCATTGATATGATCCAGGCATATGTCCCTGACCTGATTCTTCTTGACGTGATGATGGAACCGATGGATGGGTGGCAGACCCTGATGAATCTTAAAAGAAACCCGGATTCCTGCCGTATTCCGGTGATAATGGTGTCAGGAAAAACGCCAACTCCTGATGATGTCCACATGTATGGAAAATATTATGAACATTTCGTCATGAAACCCGTGAGTTTTCCTGTTCTTTTCGACGTGGTTTCCAGAGTCCTTTCCCCCCCGGTAATTCGGTACTCGGTAATCCGAAGGGATTATTCTGTTATCCAACAATTCCGGCAACGATACAGCCTGCGGATTAATGGGAATAAATAAATCAGAGTAACCATACGGAATAGTATGGAATATAGGAAAGTACTGTACTTCCTGATGCTGTGTATTATCATTCTCACGGGTACTGGTACTGTACCTTTTCTTCCCTCTGATATCGCTCTCAACACCGCATAAGGATTCACGACCAGTTTCTGGTTTAACGGTCATTAACCAGAGCGGCGAAATAAATAAACACAGCGGGACCTATATCGTGACCGGTACAGCCCAGAATACCGGGACCACAGCAATTGTTAAGATATACCTGGTCGCGACCACCTACGATTCGAACGGGACATTGCTCGGGTCGACCTACGACACTCTTATGAATATGAATCCCGGGGAGCGTGCCACTTTCAGGATAGAAACCTGGCCTTATTACCAGGGATACCGGGTCGCACAGGTACTCGTTAGTACCTGACTTTAGCTATGTACCCGCGTTGCCGGGTAAGGGCGATTCTTACATCCCCACGCCAGAGATACCCTGAAACCTGCAATCTGAAATGTGGTTAAAACACAGATAATTCAATGGATCGCCGGAAAAGAAGTTGGATAACCCGGGGTTCGCTGGTCAGCTTCGGACCTGTTCATTAAACACCTTTGATTACCATCAGGGTGATATCATCAAACTGGGGCTGGCCAACTGCGAAGGAACTGACCTCTTCAAGTATTTTTTCCAGGATACCGATGGCGGAAAGACTGGTGTGTTCCCGGATGATCAATCTCAACCTGTCTTCACCAAACATCTCCTCGTCCCCGTTGATAGATTCAGTAATACCGTCAGTATACAGTACGACACTATCACCTACACCGATTTCAATGGTCCGTGAAGAGTATTCCTGGTGTTCCAACCCCCCGAGGAATATGCCTGTTGGCATGAGTTCTTCAAATGTTTTTGTTCTGCACCGGTATAGTAGCGGGGGATTGTGGCCTGCATTTACATAGGTGAGGGTCCTTTCCTTTTCTGAAAGTGACCCGTAAAACAGGGTGACGAACATACCTGCCTTTGAGTCCTGCGTGATGATATCGTTTGCAAAACCGATTGCTTTTGCCGGGTCCCGGTGCCAGAGTGCATTGACCCTGACAACGATCCTCGAGAGAGCCATGAAAAGTGCTGCCGGAACTCCCTTTCCTGAAACATCCGCAATAAGGATGCCATACTTCCCGAGCTCCAGCGGGACTACCTCGAAGGGAATCACATCAAAAAAGTCCCCGCCTACTTCTTTCGCCATTACACTCCGGGCAGCAATATCGAACCCTTTTATTTCCGGTAATGTCTCCGGGAGGAAGCTCTGCTGGATTTCTGCGGCGATCTGCAGTTCGGCACTGGAGCGTGCCAGTTTCTGCTCAATCTGGATCCTCTCCGTGATATCCCTGATCGTTTCTATCGCACCGGCAATATTGCCGTCCGGGTCGTATAAGGGGCTCGCTTTAGCCCAGAAATATGCTCCACCGGGCCGGAAATCCGGTATAAAAATATCGACGACGAGGGTGTCCCGGGTCCTCTGGACACTGTGGTACCGCTGTCCGATCTCTTCGCCGGGCATGAATATCAGGTTCGCGAGCATCGGTTTCCTTTCACCGTAAAATGGGATTGCATATTCGTAATCTCCTTTTCCGATCATCTGTTCCGGCGAGGTCCCGGTCAGCTCCCCTAATGCCTTGTTCCATGCGATGACAACCCCGTTCCGGTCGATCACAAATGTCGGGTCGGGAAGGAAGACTGATGATCTCTGCAAGTCTCTGTCGTGCCCGGTCTGTTTCCGCTTCTGCCTGTTTCCTGTCTGTGATATCCCTGATCGTCTCGATAGCACCGGTTATCGTTCCATGCCGGTCACGGAGCGGTCGGGCTTTTGCCCAGAACCACGCCCCGCCAGGCCTGAAGCCCGGGATGAAAATATCAACGACAAACGTGTCCCCTGTCTTTATGACCGTGTTATACCTTGCTGATAGTTCCTCGTCCCCCATCATCACAAGGTTTGCAAGCATAGGTTTCCGTTCGCCGTAGAATGGGATTGCATATTCATAATCCCCTTTCCCCAGCATCCGGGATGCGGGAACACCAGTAATCTCCTCCATAGCCCTGTTCCAGGCAATGATAGTACCTGAAGAATCAATAACAAACATAGCATCCGGCAGGAAGTCGATAATTTCCTTATAATAGTCCTCATTCAGCCCGGCCATGAAACTCACTTCACAAAGAATACGTTACATCCCATCTATGTAGTTCCTTCGCCGTATCCGAAATGAGCCAGTGCCATGTTTTTGTATGACTGAAGGTGATACAATGCAAGGGCCCCTGATTCGGAATTGGACGAAAATATGTGCTGTTATTATATGATTCTGAGAAAAACAACAGAAATCTTTATGTAATCACATATCGTGAAGTGAGTATATGTTAGATGAATTTGTAAAAAATGTCCAGGGTTTCCTTATGTCACCTGTTGAAGCGTTTAAACAGGTAGGATCAAAATCCCTTGGAGTAGCGTACCAGTATTATGCCATGCTTCTGATCATCTTCACCGTTCTTTATGGGATAGTTACCATCGCAGTCGGGGCCTTCATGTTCAACGGCTACGTACAGCAGCTTTCGATGGTCCCTCTTATCGGGAAGATATTATCCGCAGAGCTGGCAAAATTCGGGACCTTTGTCATGGTCTTCCAGTTGTTCTACGTGTACATGGTTTTCCTGGCCCTGCTGTTCGGGGTCTTCCTTGTGGGATTCCTCCTCCATGTCTTTGTTGTCCTGATGGATGGTAAGAAAGGCATAAAGGAGACCCTCAAAACGACCATGTTCGCAGCAACTCCCGGACTCCTGCTTGGCTGGATCCCCTTTGTCAGTATCATCGGATGGGTCTGGTCGTTTGTACTCCTTATTCTCGGGTTCAGGGACAACAACGGGCTATCGTTTGAAAAAGCAGGTACTTGTTGCGGTCATTCCGGTTGTTCTGGGACTGATTATGCTCGTACTGGGCATCAGCGTGGTCTCAACATTTTTTGGCGCACTCGTCTCGTTGTTACCAAGGCCGTTCTCAGGTTAAATCTATCATATATCCTTTTTTTTAAAAAACTGCCGTGTTTTATCTGACCGTTTTATCTCGTTCCTGCCAGACTCGTTCCGTCACCAATAGATCCTGATAATAAGGAATGCGGGATAATATGTACAGGACAACGTACTGTGCCCGGCTTGTGGCACAAAAATTTTTTATAATTTTTTAAAAAGACAAAGTGTGAGCAGGTGTTACTATGGAGATAGTCCGGGGGGTTCATCAGGTTGACGGGATCATTGGGAACAGCTACATTATCAACGGGAAAAAGATGGTGGTCATTGACACCGGACTCCCCGGCAACAGCAGGAAAATAATCAATTACATCCGGGTTGGGCTTAAGCGCTCTCCAAATGATGTGACAACGATCATTCTCACTCATTACCATGCAGGCCATTCAGGTAATGTCTATGAGTTAAAAAATCTCACCGGTGCAATAATTGCTATCCATACCGATGATGCAGACTACGTATCTGGAAAAAAGGAGATGCCGGAGCGGTGTACACCAATACAGCACCTGACCCCGGATACATTATTGCAGGACGGGGACAAAATCGCAGGACTCACCTGTGTCCACTGCCCCGGGCATACAGCGGGTAGCATTGCCTTGTATGACCCGAACCGGAGGATCTTATTCACCGGCGACACGCTTGGTTATGATGATGGGAAAGTCCAATGTCCGGGGGAAGAATCGTCGGATAACATGGAAGAAGTAAAAAATTCAATCATTACATTATCCGGTCTCGATTATGACCTGGTGCTTCCGGGACATGGAAGCCCCTTAAAGCCTGATGCAGCGGCCAGGGTAGGCGAGTTCTCCCGCAGCTTATTGCAACAATAACAACAAGTCTTTTTTTTTAAAATCTTTTTTAGATAATTACTTTTTTTACCTGGGGGAGGGCCCGTATCTCCTCGATTACACCATGGGGGAGAACTTCATCCACAATAATAACGAGTTTTGGCTCTTCTGACAACTGCGGGTCTGTAACAAATATCTGGCGGATCGAGAGGCTGTGACCGCTGAGTACCCTGACTGCAGCGCCAACAATTCCCCGCTCTGACGCATTTTTAGGGAGTACTGTTATTACCGTAAGCCCGAGCGATTCGGCGACATTTGACAGGTCCGGTGTCACCCTCATCCTGAGGAAGATCTCACGGAGCGATGGTATGGTAAGGATACGGTGCGCCGTTGCATCGACGACGCGGCGGTCAGATCCGATTGCCTTTGCGATCTGCGTGGCAGGGACCTCAATCCCGTTACATGTTACCCGGCCGGAATCGTTAATACCAAAACCGTTCTCGAGCAGGAAACGTACTACTTTACTCTGGGACGGGGAATCGGCAAACTCGTGAATGATATCAGACCACATGGAATGAGATCTCCTGTTGGTGGATATAAAAATACATCGATGTAGTAGTATTCAATGTACCGGATGGATTTTCCTCCGGTTTTCTACGGGAACACTCACGGATTGAAGGGATCCGTAATAACCAGATGGATACATTATTTTAGATAGACATCCTCATTGTTATGGCGCGAGAGCGAGGGTAGCCAAGCTGAGGTCAAAGGCGCTAGGTTGAGGGCCTAGTCTCGAAGGGGTTCTTGGGTTCAAATCCCATCCCTCGCATTCCATTTTAACAGGATTTAACTATAACAGACCGACGACCGCATGGTGGAGAATGTCAAGGGTTTTTCGCAATGCCCTGCCTGCGTCGCGCAGGTGGTTGTAGATCTCCCGCTTTTTCAGGGCGTTCATCGGGTCATCAGTCCTGAACAGCTCTGCCATTCCTGCAACGTACAGGGCCTTAATTTCGTGGTCTGCATCACTGGCTTTCCTGATGAGGTCTTCCACCCCGCCTTTATCAGTGTTCATGATCTTCACCCCTTTAACCGTACAGCTGGTTCCCCTGAGTAGTGCCTCGGCCATTGTAAGTATTGTTTTGTCAGTCCCGACGCCGAATGTATACATTTCAATAGCCGTCTCTTTTGAAAAATTCAGGAGATAGTCCATCTGCCTGGAGAGGTCATAGATATCCTGCCGGTCAAACGGGGTGGAGAATGAGTTAATCAGCTTATCTTCCATCCGGTGACGCATGGCATCTACTTCTTCTTCAATCTGCACAAGGTCAACAGGGTAGGTAAGGGGGCTGGAATTGAGCCAGATTACGAAGTTTTCTACGCCTGTAAGGGTTTTATCTGCCTGTTCTGAAAGCATTTCTACAAAGTTGTATTCCCTCGGGAAGATTGAGTTGAAAATATTTTGCTTCATCTTTTTTTCAGGTTCGGACTTTTTTTCGTTCATTATCATTCAGGCTCCTGTGAATGGGGAAATAACCGTATACATCAGGGCGGCCGCGATGGTTGTTGATGGGATTGTTACCAGCATTGCAATGAGGATATCCTTTCCTACCGACCATTTAACTTTTCGTGCATTCTCTGCGGCCCCGACCCCCAATACCGAGGCGGTGATGACCTGTGTTGAAGAGACCGGTGCCCCTGCAATCGTGGAAACCGCTATGGCTGCACCTGAAGAAAACTGGGAATCAAAGGAATGGACCGGCTCAATCTTAAACAGGCGGTTGCCAAGTGTATGCATGATCCGCCATCCTCCCCCGATTATCCCCACACTCATCAGTACCGCACAGGCAACGCGTGCCCAGACTGGTATCAGATCAGGGGAAGAAGTCTGGCCGGCGGCAAACAACACCAGGGCGATGATACCAAGCTGCTTCTGGGTATCATTTGCCCCGTTGAAAAAACCCATCACTGCCGCGGCTATCCAGTTCAGGTGCATAATGCCAATATTTATCTTCCGTTTTGCATTCCGGAGTAGCAGCATAGTGATCTTGTGTAATATAAAACTGCCTGCAAACCCGATAACGATGGAGAGAATGAAAAACACGAGAATTTTAACGACCCCTTCAAGCTGGTGCGAAGGCCCGGCCAGGCCCCCCACGCCCCATAAAACCCCGCTAATTCCCGCCGATGCCATTCCTGCACCGATCAGGCCTCCTATTAATGCGTGGGTCGAGGAAGATGGAAGGCCGAACCACCAGGTGATGAGGTTCCAACCGATCGCAACAGTAATTGCTACAAACAGTATCCATATGGTCTGGGTCCCCGAACCCGTGGTAATCAGTCCTGACAAGGTAAATGCCACGGCACTTCCACCAAGGATTGCACCCAGGAATGACACGAATGCAATTAAAATAACCCCCTGCTTCGGGGTTGCTGAACGGGACGCAATAAATGTTGCTGCGAGAGAACTCGCGTCCTGGAACCCGTTGGTAAAGGTGAATACCAACGCAAGTACTATGGTGATGACCGCAATTTCAAACATTGTCCCCTGTATCCTGCCCACCGCCAGGGTACTGCCAGCCTGATTTGTGAGTCAGGAGTTGATCTAAGCGAACTCCTACAGGATTCCATAAGGTACCCGTGTATATTAGACCTTCCGAGGTCCCGCGTCCGCAGTCATCATTCTGAACTACTATATCCGGGAAACCGGGAGCTATGGTCCGGTTCACGGCACTGGATCACCATGTCAGGCAGGGCCTGGCTGGACCGGGATACCAGCAGAAGAAGTAATAAACCCGCTCCCCGCTATGGATGGCTATAGCCATCTGTGTGTTGAGTGAGGTTAAAATACCCTGAAATCATAGTATTCTGGCAGAAGTTTTCGGTTTCCCGGTGACCTTTGCATATGGCAGATATTCTTTGTCCGAACTGTAAATCAAAAGATACAGAGTTTGACGACCTTGTCACTACTGAAACCGGGCAAATGATAGCGAAGTGTCATTGTAATACCTGTGCTCACAAATGGGACTCACCTTTCGGATTGTAGGCTTTTTTTTTAAAAACCCTGCTTGTTCAGAACAAGGAAGGGAAAATACGTAACTCTGGACGGGGTTTCACCCCCTCCCTGCCCTACCCCGGATAAGATATTCTTCGGGCAGGGGTTTCCCGAAGGCTCATTAAATTCAGAGTATTTGGGGATAGTCTCTATCCCAGACGGGGCGCCACAGCGGCGGGGTGGTGCCCCGAGAGCGTAGATAAATTTCAGAATAATCAGGATTCTGGGTGCCTATTATAACTTTTCAACAGAGCGGCTTTTTTTTTTAAAATCCCTGCTTGTTTAGAACAAGGAAGGGAAAATACGTAACTCTGGAGGGGGTTTCACCCCTCCCATTCCCACCCACGGCAAGATCAGCCGTTAGGCAGGGTTCAACTGCAGCATTTCCAACCCCGGATAAGATATTCATTGACAGGGTTCAATTGGGATATTCAGGGAAGTTTCTGAGACAAGGAGATCATTCCTTAACTGACAGGGATCGCCAAAGCATAGGGGCGGAGCCCGCGAGCAGGGGGACATCCGGGAATACCCTGAATCACCAGGATAGATTTGAGAGAATGTCAACAGAGCCGGGTTATCATCAAATCCATTCATAAAACGGGTAACGGATCAGCTTTATTCCTTCTCATCTGGTCTTCTTTATGATTTCTCAGATAGTGCAGATCTCCACCATTGTGTAAGCACTTTCCATGCCAGCAATTCACCGTATCAGACTGCACTGTCGCACCAGTGAAAGCGATGGTAACGTCAGGAAGGTATATTCCCAGCAGGACTAGTTAAAAAGAGGGCCCCTTTGTAAAAGTAACTATAATTATTGATAACTTATATAATCCGGGCGATTTTAAAAAATAAATTGCAAATCAGGAAAGCCCCTACAATAAACGAAACCTATAAGCGTGAAACCCCTGATAAAATTATCACCGCGTGAGTGTACCTGGCATGAATGTTAAGATTCCCCGTAATATTTCAATTCTGTTACTCATATTGATTCTCGTTATAACATTCCTTGCCGTATATTCAATTTCACTGGAAACGCAAAAATCTCTGAAAGAGGGAGTCCAGGAAAAGCTGGTATCCGTTGCATCGGTAATGGCGTCCCAGGTTGATGGTGATGAATTCGCGAAGATAAAAAGCGGCGAAGAAGATACACCACGTTTTGTCCGTATCAGGGACCAGCTCAGGCATGCTCTCCAGGTGACACCGGATATCCGGTACATCTATACCATGCGAAAAAACGGTGATGCGGTTGAGTTTGTGGTTGATGGTGACTACGGGTACGACCCGTTAGCGGCGAAGATCGGAGATGTGTACCCTGAAGCTGAACCCGAACTAATCCGGGGTTTTCTCACCCCTACGGCCAACCGCGACTTTACAACAGATGAGCGGGGGAGTGTATTATCAGGCTTTTCCCCGATCAGAGACCAATCAGGAAATGTCGTGGGCATTGTTGGTGTTGACATGGACAGCGTGGTGGTCATGGCCGGGCTGAACCGTGCAAACCTGGTCGTTTTCATTATCGGTATTCTTGCCATGATCGCTGTTATGGTCGGGATCCTGGGGCTCGAGAACCGGCGTGCAGAGTTTGATCGTAAAATCGGCGAGAGTGAGAAAAAATTCAAGGATTTTGTTGAGCTGTTGCCCCAGACGATTTTTGAAACAGACGAGAAGGGAACTATTACCTCGACAAACCGTATTGCCCTCGAAACCTTTGGATTTACGAATGAAGAGCTTAAGACTGGCATAAACTGCATGGAAATGCTGGTACCCGGGGACCGGGAACGGGCAGCAATATTTTTTGCTGCTCTGGTACGTGGAGAAAAACCGGGTGGAATTGAGTATACGGCTCAAAAGAAGGATGGCAGCACATTCCCGGTCATTGTCTATGCAGATACCATCGTTTATGACGGCAGACCTGCAGGTATCAGGGGTGTCCTCCTGGACATAACGGACCGCAAGCGGACAGAAGAGGAACTTGAATGCAGGGTCATGGAACGTACTGAACAACTTGCGGCCTCTGTTTTAAACCTCGAAACGGAAATTAATAACCGGAAACAGGTTGAATCGGAACTATCCCGGGCGAATGAGGAACTCAGTGCGGCATATGAAGAGCTCATGGCCACGGAACAGGCGCTGCGGGAAGGTATCAGGGAAGTCAATAAAAGCCAGCAGGCCCTTGAACAGGCCCGTAAGAAAATGAACCTCCTGAACACGCTTACGTTCCAGGACATCAGCAGTGCAATCTTCACGCTCTCCGGATATCTCTGGCTAATCCGCATGGATCTCGTGGATGAAACACAGAAAAAACACTTGGAAAAAAGCGAAATGCTGACGCAAAAAATCGTTGGAAGCTTACAGTTTGCAAAAAATTACCAGGAAATGGGAATTCATCAACCCCGGTGGCAGAATGTGAGCCATGTTTTCGTAATGGCAATTTCGCACCTGCCACCCCTGGAGATGTCACGGAAGATTAGTATACATAACCTGGAGATTTATGCCGATCCACTGCTTGAAACCGCCTTTTTAACCCTTGTTGACAACGTCCTGAAACACGCCGGAGTTGTGACGGAACTGATTCTCCGGTACGAAGAAACACAAGATGGACTTACCCTGATATTTGAAGACGATGGTATTGGTATTCCGGAAGATGAAAAAGATAAGATCTTCGAACGAAGTTTTGGGAAAAATACCGGCCTTGGTCTTTTCCTCTGCCGTGAAATCCTTTCTATTACCGGTATCACTATTCAGGAGACCGGTAAACCCGGCAAAGGCGCAAGATTTGAAATAAAAGTGTCTGAAGGTTTTTTCCGGTTTACCGGGATGCACTAAAAAAAACCAGGACCGGATAAAAAAATGGTGTTTTAACCACGGCTTTGCCTATCTGCCGGTGGATCCTGTATCATTTATTTTCTGATTGGAGGGCCGCAACCGGTATAATCGGATCCTTTTCAATTTCCAGTGGATACGAAAAAAACTGTGGCATAAAATCTGAAAGGCCACTTTTTTCATGCCCATCTATGAGCCAAAGGCTTATTACACGCTTTGTTGACATCTCCGGAAATCCATCTTACCGATAAACAGGTTGTCCTCTGCAGGTACTCCCCGCTCCCCGGCTCCGCCCCGACACTGTGGCGGCCTTGGTTGAGATAGAGGCGGTTCTTTACGTTCTTCAACTTTAATTGAACCCTGCCCGGAGGATATCTTTCCCCTGGTGGTTTAGGGAGAGGGTGAAAACCAATCTGTTTCTGTAGTTCCGCTTTCTTAAAAAAAACCCTCACGAAGTAAGAGGGCTTCGCACCAACGTGATAAAAAATCGCTTTGTTGAAACCCTTCGGTGTCATACTATAAGAGGGAACTATGAAGAAAGGAGGGGGTTTCACCCCCTCCCCTGCCCCACCCCCATTAAGATATTCTTCGGGCAGGGCTTCGGCGAAGGCTCATTACATTCAGAGTATTGGGGGAAAGTCTCTATCCCAACCGGGGTCGCCAAAGCGGCGTGGCGGAGCCCAGGGAGCGTGACGAAATGTTGGAATTACCAATCTTCAAGATAGATTTAAGAGGGTTTCATGACAAAATTACGCAGGATGTCAGCAGAGCCCGGTTATCGGAAATTTACCTCCTATTATGGATGGTACCGCGAAACCCTGGCAATTTGTTTTTATATAATTAGTGTAATGCATGATTGAAGAACCAATGGAGACCTGGACTTTGTATCGCTGGAGTTATTGACCTTATGGAACAACAACCATTTTTCCCGATTGAGACCATGGACTGGCTCATTCCGACAATAATTCTTAGTGTAATTTTTATCGGGTCGTTGATCTGGCTGAATTATTTCTGCATGACCGGGCAGTGTTCATTTACCTGGTAACTGCATGGGAGAGGGGGGGGTGTCAACTCCCCTTATTCACCCGGGTATAGAATTTCATGATGAATGTACGGGAGAGAATGAAAGAGGAATCCCCTGCAGGTGAGGGGGTGGTATTTGAGTTCCTGCGATCTTACCTTTTTTCCCTGATTTAAGTATGTACAACCTGTTTCAACAAGAGCTGTTGCTCCGCTCATGTTTCATAATCAGCGGGATTACCTGTATGTATCCCGCTGGTAATGCCCAGATGTTTGTAGAATGGACCCATCCCGGGTTCATGTCCCAGGAATCCCCGCAGGAGCACGAACCCGTCCTGCATGTTGCCCTGTTCAAGGATCCAGTGCTTGTAGTCCCTTCCGGTTGTCTGGTTCGAAATCCCGTCTTTCCTGAATCGTTCATAGATATTGAGTGCATAAACATTAGACCAGAGGTAACCGTAATACCCGGCATCATACCCACCCATGAAATGCCCGATGGTAGCAGGTTCATGACCCCCTTCAATTGGCGGGATCCCCATAATGTCCTGGTAAAGCCTCTCTGATATGCCAGTAACATTTACCTGCCCCTCTGTTGAATGGAATTCCATGTCCTCTGTTGCGATCATCAGCTGGCGTCCATACACGACACCGGTATCAATGTCCCGGGTCCTTATCAGCCTGCTGCGGAGTTCAGGCGGGATTTTTTTCGAATGGTCGGTATAATGTCCTGATATCGAGTCCAGTACCTCCGGTTCCCAGGCCCAGTTCTCAAATGCCTGCGATGGGGTCTCAATAAAGTCCCATTCAACATTGTACCCTGAAAGGCTTGCATATGGTGCTGTTGTAAGGCTGTTATGAAGGGTATGGCCAAATTCATGAAAGAGCCCGACAACATCGTCATGGCTGAGCAGTGAGGGGATGCCATTGTTCGGGGCGCGGAAGTTACCGACGATCGCGGTAACCGGAATACTATAATTGCCATTCTCCTTTTTTCCCCCGATAAGCCCGGATGTCATCAGGTGGCCATATTTCCCCTCCCTTGGAAACAGGTCAAGGTATATAGTGGCCTGCGTTCTCCCATTGGACTGATTTACCACCCGGTACAGCCTGACCCCTTCTGCCCAGACCTTTGCTTTTTTTACTTCGACGAAATCAACACCGAAGAGTCCGGAGTACTGCTTAAACATACCCGCCGTGACAACGTCCAGGGGGAAATACTGGCGGATAACCTCGTCATCGAGTGCATACTGCTGCCGTCTCTGCAGCTCCTGCAGGTAGAGGATATCCCAGGGTCTGATATCAGTTGCACCAGGCTCAAGAGTTCTTTTAATCTGCAATAATCCTGCAAGCTCTGTTATAATCCTGGTTTTCAGCGGCTCTTTTAATTCGGCAAGGAAACTGGTGACATTTTCCTGCGACTTTGCCATCCGCCCGTCAGTCTTATAATCTGCCCAGGTCCTGTAACCAAGTTCATGGGCGATCTGCTGCCGTACCATGATCGCGTCTTCCAGCAGCTTCGTATTCTCTCCTGCCTGCCGGTTGACAAACGCATACAACATACGTTTACGGGTCCCGCTCTTGTTCGCGTTTTTCATGACTGCATAATAGTCCGGGTACTTAGTTGTCACGAGGTACGTGCCGTTTTTCGTCATTCTTAACGTTGCCAGCGCCTCCCCGGGCACTCCTTCAAGTTCATCAGCGTGGTATTCAAGCGAGTCTGTTGTCATTATTGAGATTACTGCTAAACCGGGTTTCCATGCGGGTGAGATTGGATTTCAAATCACGGACTAATGATACCTTATCATCAGGAAGTGCAAGACCATTACGCTCAAATTGCCTTATCGTATTTGTATAGAGCCGCAATTCTTCCGGTGTCACGGGCACCTGCCCCCTGATCGCATCATACAGGTCCCGGCGGGTAAAAACCTCAACATTAAATGTTCCGGCTTTTTCCTCCGCAAGCGACCCTTCATCCGCAATCGCACGCTCAGGGTATACATAAGCCATGAGCGTGAGTGGTGCGGTCCTGTCCGTGAAATCCCCCATTGTCTTTTCGAACCTGATGAGCGTGTTACTGATGGTCCTCTGTTCAGGTGGTATTCCCGCAATTTCGTTGAGTGATAAATTGGCAGCCCTGATCGCCTCATTCGCCAGGCTTGTGATCTCACCTCCGGTATACTTGGTACGGAGCGGTCCTGCAGTAACCATCTGCAGGGGAATGAGATGAGTCCGGGGGAACTTTTCCGGGCCCGGGGTTCTGGTCTGACTCCTGACTCACTACATATCCCCCGTGAAGATGACATATAGAATCACAGCGATACTGAGCAGAGTATTTCTGACTGTTCGGAACATGGGACTTCCATGGAATGTAGGGTGCACTATCGTAATAATAAGAGGTTTTAAAAAGGCAGATCCCGCCTGGGATTTGCCTGGAAATGGATTGCCAGAGGGTTAAATAAAACGGATTGCCTTTAAGAAACCGCCAATGGCAAAATAAACCACTGCCATGATGGCATAGCGCCAGAGTTTCCAGTCAATATAAGAGAAATTACCTGTATTATATGCCTCCAGGAGGAGGACTCCCTGGAAGATCAGCCATGCAATGAGCCAGATGAGAAACAGGTAGGCAATTGCAATACCCAGTGCCCACCAGAAGACAAGAGGTTCAACCTGTCGCCCAAATACTTTCATAGATCCCCACCTGGGAGATAAGCAGGGGAGGAAGATAAATTCCGGGACATATCGCTTATAGAATCCTTCATGAAATCTCACTCCAGGTACCGGACGAGATGTTCCTGGTACAATTTTCGCACATTTCCTTCTGTATGTCCCATTGCAGGGAACCCCGAATACCCCTCCGCGTTCTCCACGGCTCGTAAAAGGCGTAATCCAGCCTGGCGTTTTGACATAAACCAACCCTTTCCCTTGTAATAGGAAGAGAGATATTCCTGCTCCCATTGTCCGGGAGTAGGAATGAAAAGGCCTTTCTTAAGCCCGATCTCGGCCAGGTCCATCATTGAGGTATAGCCGGAACGGCAGATAATAAATTTCGATCCAGACATCAGTTCCGCTTTTTCCTGGTATGAAACGTATGAATACACTGTCGTATCATCATCGGGTTCCAAAATGTGGTTATCAGAAGGTGTTCCAAGTAGCACCACTTTTTTGCCTGGCAGGTCCCTGACCTGTGGCAGAACAATTTTTTCAAGTGCAGTCCGCTGCGGTTCCATCCCCGATATGAGGAAGAGATAATCGATCTCGTTCCTCGAACTGACCCTTGGGATGCTTGCAAGAATTCCTGAGTAATATGACAGTTTTTTTGTCCCGGTGCCGGTAGTACGCGAAAGTTTTCCTGCAAGAGAGAGCGGGCCCGGGGGGTTGTCGGGAATAATGATCGAATCAAATTTTTTAAAGCCCCTGCCATTCACATAGAGCGCAATAAGTTCAATAGGCCAGACAATAAACGGGAAACTCTGGTGGACCTGGTGGGATATCTGGATGGATGGGATAGAATCGGAGTAGACGCCGGGGCGTGAATCGCTGATAATAAGGTCATACTGGGCCTCTTTCAGAATTTTGTATAAATTCCTCCGTTCTTCTGCAAGTGCCTGTACCAGCGCGGGAACGTGGGCTGTGAACCGGGGAAAAAAGAACCTGCCTCTGTTGTCTGCCAGTGGGTAATCAGGAAAATCAATGCAGTTACAGGAGGGAAATTCCCTTCGTAAGAGCTGGAGGGCATTTCCACCGGCAGCTATCGTGACCTCATGGTGGTTCCTTAATAATTCACGTATGATGGGGACATCACGGGATGCGTGGCCAAGGCCCCAGTTCAGCGGTGAAAGCAATACATGTCCCAATCAGATCTGACTCCCTGCAATGAATTGTATAATGAGTTACCAGTTCTCCTTCCTGGTAACCATTTGGCATTTGAATAATCACCTATGTCTGCCTGCCCCAATTAAGGTTCCTTATTCATATTGGTCCCCATTTGCTGTCCTGTATCGATCAGGGATCCATTTAACCGGATAAAAGACCCTCCAAATGGTGCGGGATGCCGGGATACAAGTGGTGTTAATCCGCTACCCAGTGCAAACGATTTTTAATGATTAGCTGGCAGTATTTATGAGCTTTTAATGAATGGAAACGGGTCAGTGTATAACGCAAGGAATGCAGAAATTGTTATTGCCCTTGTTTTTGAATTAATATTTATCGGGCTGTACATTCAGTCTATCCTCATCGGTGACGTGACCCGTTCCCTCTGGCCCCTGATCGCTATCATCCTTACGCTGGTCCCGTTTGCATTTGAATGGAAGGAGAAGGTATCATTGCCATTCGGGTTGAAAATGGCATGTACCTTTTGCCTTGTTCCTCCATGTAGCCGGAGGGATTATGCGGTGGTACTGGGAGGTGCCGTTTTTTGATAAACTCGCCCATGTTGTATCAGCCATAGCGCTCGGGCTTATCCTGTTCACCATGTACCAGTACCTCGATTACCTGGAGTACGTGAAAAAGAGGCCGTTTTTCAAAAAGAGGATACGCATTTTCAGGACCCAGGAAGGGGATGTCCTCGCCGGGATAATTGTTATCCTGGTAATTTTCGGCTTCGCCTGGGAGTTCTCCGAGTACCTGATTGACCTGATCTACATTACTACCTATAATTTTGGCCTGGTTGATTCGGTGACAGACTTTTTGGGTGATATTATCGGGTTGCTTATTGTGATCTACCTTATACCGATCTATGGAAACTATCCCTCCCGGTGAACACCTTGAGTATCTGCTGCTTGGTCATGCCCTGGACAGCCGGTCTTCGAACCCAGATGTTCACCCCATTGCTGAAAAGACGGAATTTTCATAATTTCCGGTCATGTTGACCTCCTCTTTGTTATACCTTTTTTATTTGGGAATTTCCAGATTTACCGGCTTTGTGAAAACCCTTCGGTGTCATAAAAAATAAGCAGAGCTTCCCATGAAAACGGACATGATGCCGGAAGGCCGCAAGCAGAGAGAATGAAAATTGAATATCCGGGGGGATCATTTTCATATTAACCCCCTGGGGGAAGCCCAATATAAGAAGATTTTGAATGAGGCAGTCTCATAGTCCGGGTGTGAACTTCCTGTTCATGTGTGTTTCAACAGAGCGTTGTATGAGCCTTTGGCTCATAGATGAGTATGATAAGGTCGGCTTTCAGGTGGTTCGTGGAGTTTTTCAGACCCGCCTGGATTACAGAATCACCTTAAATTGGGAAGAGGTTCATCCCATCTGGGGACTCTTTGTTTTTTTAGAACCCGAAAAATCCAAGTATCCTGCTTTTTGTATCCTTGTGGAATATTACAGCCCCGCCTTTCAAGGACCTGACATCCTCAATCGTGTACAGTACATCAGGATATTCCCTTGATAAAATCGAGACCAGCACCGATTGCTCGCTCCGGGGGACAATCATCAGGATCACGGTAACTGAATCTGAAAAGCTTCCCGATCCTTCAAGCCGGGTAAGACCATACCCCTTTCCTGAGAGCCGATCAATCATGTCCGATGGGTCATCACGCGTGATAAGACGGACTATTACAGACCCTATTGATATGATTTTTTCAATTTCAGTTCCGAGAAGGGTCCCGATACCATATCCTGCAATATATGCAAAAATGCTCCAGTAATCATTCAGGTTCGAAAGTACAAGCCCGGTAGAGAGAAGCCAGATACCAATTTTTACAACACCGATATCTGCAGCAAGGTTTGAATGACCTTTGCTGATATAGACCGTACGGATGGTGTCAAGGCTGGTCTCGACAATCCTCGCCACGAGGATGATGAGGGGTATGGCGTAATCCATTGAATACTCCTAATCCGGGGTCTGGTACCAGCCGGCATAACCGGTCCTGGTGCGGAAACACTGAATTAATTCTCTTATTTTTCAATTCCGGTAAGTATATACTTTCTGTTCAATAGTACAGGGATTTTTTTTACAACTGCACCGGTAATTTTTTTGAACCTGCAGTATTACATCTTGACCGTCTGGGAACCATTCCCTGGCACTGATCATACCGGTTATGACAGCTGGTCCTGCAGGGTACGAAATATTTTTGGTACCATTCCAGATCGCAAAATGTACAACAATTCCGGTACATCATCGTGTACAGATAGATGGTATGAATCTGAAAGGCTCACAGACTGAAAAAAATATTCTTGCGGTATTTGCCGGAGAATCCCAGGCAAGAATGCGGCACTCATTTTTTGCTTAAGTTGCGAAAAAAGAAGGGTATGAACAGATCTCAGCAATCTTCCAGGAGACCTCTGATAACGAGAGGGAGCATGCCAAGCTCTATTTCCCCCTCCCTGAAGGTGGGGATGCCCAGGTTATCGCATCCTACCCGGCAGGGGTTATCGGGACAACGGCGGCAAACTTACCGGCAGCTGGAGAAGGGGAAAAACTGGAATGTGGCACCTTGTATCCCGGGTTTGCGGTTGTCGCCGATAAAGAGGGATTTTTAAAAAGCGGCACATATGTTCCGCGAGATTGCAAAAATGGAAGCCCACCACGAACAGCGGTACAGGAAACTGCTGGCAAATATCACCCAGGGCACCGTCTTTAAAAACAAGGCATGATGCACTGGAAATGCAGGAATTGCGGGTATGTACATAAGGATGTTTCCGCCCCTGATAAATGTCCGGTCTGTGATCGCCCGCAGGCGTATTACGAAGTCTGGTGTGAAAACTACTAAAGGCCGGATCAGGAAGTTGGTACACAGGTCCCTGCTACCGTATTTTTTTATTACTCTGCTCACAATCTGATTACGGCAATTACGTTAGGCGATTGGTCAACAAACGCCACCCAATTTTTTTCAGACTCATAACCAATTCAAAAAATGTAGTTAGAATTGGAACATAAGACGCTCTTGGGGGCATTGCCCCCGCCGCTACAGCAGCCCCCAATTTGGATAGTTCCTGGACTGTTGAAATGTCTCAAAATGACAGGATTACCTAAACCGGATACAATTCTCTCCTGATTTAACGAATAAAAAATGTATTGTGGTGGTTCCAATTGATGAATCATCTTCCGTTATATATTATTTTATAAAATGCTGATTATCAAGGTTATTTATCCCCCGGCGTTCTATCCTTGAAGGATAGAAAATCATAGACAATCGATTACTATATAACCCTAGGAAAAGACTGAAACACTATACAGAGGACTAAAATGAAAACAAAAAACCTGATCATGATCATGCTTGTGTTAGTCGTGGCACTGGCAACGGTTTCATCTGTGTCAGCGGCAGATGTTACGACGTATCCGATAACGACATATCCATCAATTTCGACATATCCTGTAACGGCATCGGATACTCCCTCTATATCGAACCCCATTGGGGGCCAGGAAGGTTATTACGCGATCTCGTCATCTCCTTCCGGGGCGATGGCATCAGTTGACGGTACAAATGTCGGATCAACGCCAACAACTGCAACAATCTATGTCACAGGACCCCCGGGCCATACGATAACGGTAACAAAGGAGGGGTACCAGACCTGGTCTAAGTATTACTCTACTAATCCCCCGGCAGGGGGAACGGTATCAGTCAGTGCTCAGCTTGTTCCTATCCCTGTTACCCTTCCTGCTACTCCCCCGCCAGGTGGCGAAAAGGGATATTACAGTATCCAGTCAAGCCCCTCGGGAGCATCTGTAACATTTGACAACAGGTATGTCGGGACAACCCCGGTCACGGTAGATGTAAGTACCACCGTACCCGGGCCATACCATTGTCATCTCTATGACCGGGTACCAGACCTGGTCCCAGCAGGTTGCCGGAAATCCTGCAGCAGGACAGACGATCCCTATTAATGCAGTGCTGACCCCGGTTCAACAGTTCGGAAATATTTACGTGGCATCGTCCCCTTCCGGGGCGACTGCAATCCTCGATAACGGGCAGGACTCGCTTGTTACACCCGGAACATTCTATAATGTAGCACCCGGTTGGCATAATGTCCAGGTCTCAATGCCAGGGTACCAGGTTTATTCGAACAGTAATGTCCAGGTGGCAAGTGGTGGAACCGCCAATGTATATGCATCCCTGGTCCCGGTTGTGCAATCCGGTAGCCTTTCGATCAGTTCGACCCCGAAAGGTGCAGGACTCTACATTGACAATATTTACAAAGGCGAAACGAACCAGATTGTCGGGGGTCTTTATGCAGGCCCACATACTGTTGTCCTTAAAATGGCCGGGTACCAGACTTTTACGAATACCTACAGTGTCAACACCGGTCAGACGACCTATGCAAGTGTTACCCTTGTACCGCTACAGAACCCCAGCACCGGCGATCTCCTTGTGACGTCATCCCCGTCAGGTGCAACCGTCTATCTTAATGGCAACTACCAGGGTGTTACGTCTACCGCGGGCCCGCTCGATATCACCGATCTTACGGCCGCTACTTACACGGTTCTTCTGAAAAAGAGCGGTTACCAGGACTACACGTCCACGGTCAAAATTGTCGCGGGGCAGACCGCACAGGTTGCTGCGACCCTTCAGGCCTCAGGGACTCAACCCGCTGGAACAGCAAGTGCCGAGATATTATCCACACCAGGAGGCGCGGATGTGTATGTCAACAACATCTACAAGGGTGTCACCCCGCTGAACCTACAGAATTTCCCGATAGATTCGACACAGAGCTATACGGTTACCATAAAAATGGAAGGGTATACGCCATATACTACATCAGGAAAGATAAGCCCGGGACAGTCGGTCCAGATTAATGCAGCACTCTCACCCGTTGCGCCGGTGCCAACACAACCTTTAAACCCGTTTAGTGTGCTGTCAGCACTCGGTATATGTTGCGTTGCTGTATTCCTTTTCAGGCGAAAAACACATTAAAAATTCTTTTTTTCTGTTCCCTATCACCCCCAATCCCTGCCCCAGACGCACTCGGATAACTCCCATTGGCAGGATGCCCACAATGGGTCCCTGGAATTTTCAGAGATTCGAGTGGTCTGCCCTATCCTGATCAGGGTTTCCCGGAGGTGGTGGGGAGTCAGGGGTGCGCAAAGTGAATGTTGGAATGACGGGCTCTGTTGAGCTGCCCTTAAAATCCATCCTGGTGACCCTGGGTATTCCCAGATTTACTCATGCTCCGGGGCTCATGGCCCGCCGCTTTGGCGACCCCTGTTGGGATAGAGACCGCACTTCGATTCTCGGAAATTTATTATCGCCTGGAACCGCTGCCCAAAGGATATCCTGTCGGGGGTGAGAAAACCCCTCCTGTCTACGTATCCTGCCTTCCTTTTTCTAATAACGCAGGGATTCAACCAGGTGTGCTATGAGCACTGTGGCACATAGATACCATGAAAATGGTGGCCTTTCTGGTGGTTACCTGGAGTTTTTTATACCCGCCGGGTTACCCGAAATCTGCCGGATCGATTTTTGGATGGTGATAACAAGACCTGAATTTACCCTGCTGCAGAGTAAAAAAAATCGGTTGTCAGGATTTGGTAATCTTATGCAACAACAAATTGTATCGAGTAGGTATCCTCAGACCCGGACTCCCACGAGCGCTTGTAGGAAGCATCGAAATGCTGGGTCCCGGTACCGGTTATCCTGAGTGTCCAGGTATGGATTCCACCTGCGCCCATCCTCCCGGATGAGGACGCTGCATAGGTATCACCAGTTACCTGGATGCCTGGACTCCATGAAGGCTCCCAGCGGTATCCTGTTGTAGGGTTCTCGTTAAGCTGGATGTTTACGACCTCCCCTTTGGTGACGGTGACCGTTTTACCGGCGTCACGTTCTGTAAATGTCTGGGTATTACCTGCGGATATCCGGGTATATGAGGAAAAACGGCTGTACGTTGTGGCAGGCTTAACCAGCGTGAACATATCAGCCGACCCGGCAAACCTGTTCTGACCCGGGTAATGCAGGGCTGCAGAGTTGAAATAATTGCTGTGTGAGTTTGTTACCGGGGAAATTGCAATCACCGGGGAAATTGCAGCCAGGGATAACAAAATGCCAATAAAACATATAAAATAGATTTTTCTCATTCTTGATTCACTTCCTGTACCTGACGGTAGGATACTTTTCAATTTTAATGTATGTTTTCAGCCAGGTTTCGAACTGAATGGTTGAAAGATTCGGCAACACGTTAACCTCAGGATTTACTCCGAATATCCTTCAATATGGTATGACCTGTCCCGAGATCCCGGGTTACACCGGGAAGTGAAGAAATGGATTGTGGTATAGTATCCGGCAAACGTCCGAAGAGTTGCTGATTTTTTACAGCACGTTTTCTGGCGCAATTGTCAGGGCCTCGCGTGGTCAGCAGATTATATTCTCTCCAGCCGTGTTCCCTGACCTTAACAGGTTCAACCCTGTTTATTTACAGGGGCCGTGGCAATCAGTCCGGTCCAGGGTCAACCTCTCACGGTTTGATGCCCGGATTAATAACCGGTGGTTATTTGCTGTCCCCCCATGATACTCATTTCATATATAATGGTGAAACCATGCCCTTATACCGGTGTAATGTCTGTAATACATTTGAATATGAACCTGGCCGGGGTAGTTCCACAACCGGGATCAAACCAGGAACGGAACCTGAACAATTTCCTGATGGCTGGAACTGCCCGATATGCGGTGCAGACCGGACTCACCTCACACTGGTCCCTCTGGGGGCCGGCCAGGGATTGATTGACAGGGCTTATATATGCAGGGTATGCGGCTCTGAAAACCCGGGTGCCGCTGCGGGTGTCCATGAACAGATCTCTCCCTCATACCAGGAAGAATGGGCAAGAAAAACAGATCCTCTGGAGGTGTACATGGAAGATATCCATACCATGGCCATTACCGGTGAATCAATCATTGAACCGATGAGGACCCGGAAACCGACAATTTCATGGGATGATATCCTGATTATAGGGGCGCAGATCGCAAAGATCCCGGTAGGTACTGACCAGGAGGTCATGACGAGGACTGTGATCGGCCCGGCTGCAAAAGTACCCCTGGTAATCGAAACCCCGGTATTTATTACCCATATGTCATTTGGTGCACTCTCAAGGGAAATGAAAATCGCCCTCTCGAAAGGGAGTGCCGGGATAAAAACTGCGATGTGTTCGGGGGAGGGGGGAATTCTACCGGAATCCAGGGAAAATGCCTATAAATATATCTTTGAATATGTCCCGAACCTCTATAGCGTCACCGACGAAAACCTGAAATCTGTTGATGCAATTGAGATAAAAATCGGACAGTCCGCGGAGCCAGGGCTTGGTGCCCGACTCCCGGCCGAGAAAGTCACCCCTGAGATTGCAAAGGTACAGGGGTACCCGGAGGGTACTGATATCGTAAGCCCTGCTACGTACCCTGACATCAGGAACCAGGATGAGTTATTGCGAAAAATCGAATGGCTCCGAGAGAAATCCGGGGGTAAACCGGTTGGTGTAAAAATTGCGGCCGGGCACATCGAAGAAGACCTGGACGCGATTATTTATGCAGGTGCAGATTTTATCACGGTGGACGGAAGACCGGGTGCAACGGGAGCTGCGTTTAAGCTGAATTAAAGCAGCGACCTCGGTACCTTCACCGTTCGCACTTTTCCGGGCAAGAAAACACCTTGATGAGAAAGGTGCAAAGAATATCTCGCTGATTATCACCGGGGGCCTCAGGGTCTCATCGGATTTCGCAAAGGCACTTGCCCTTGGTGCCGATGCCATTGCTATCGGTACCGCTGCGCTGATGGCATGCGGCTGCCAGCAGTACCGGTTATGCAGTACAGGACTGTGCCCGATGGGGATTACCACACAGGACCCCCTCCTGCGGAAACGCCTGAATATTAATATTTCTGCGAAAAAACTTGAAAATTACCTGAGAGTTTCGACAAATGAGCTGAAGGATTTCGCAAGGCTCACCGGGTACCGCGATGTGCACCAGATGAACCCCGGGGACCTTTGCACGATAAATTCCGAGCTGTCAGATCATACCGGGATCAGGCACGTATAATTCCAGGGCTGGAAAGAAGATCCCGGTTGTTGCCTGTATTATTATCTGTGTCGTGTTCAGCCGGGTAACAACAATACTGATAAGGGGAAGCCCGGGATCTGCAATTCAGACTCCGTCATTACAATCTCCCTTGTGCCGCTAAAAAAAAAATAACCCCGCAAATGTTAGCCAAAGCCGTGTATTAGTTATTCATTCCTGTTTCTTTTTTGGGAGCATGGTTACATCAATTAATGGTTTCGTCTTCCAGTCAAACCACATGGTCAGTGCACGGAGGAAAAATGTCAGAAATATCGCAGCGAACGCAGCAGTTACCGCGCTCTGGCCCAGTAATAATGCAATAGCGACAAAAATTATGCACCCGGCGAGTGATGTAGCTGCGTAATACTGGCTGGGCTTGAAAATAAGTGGTTCACGAGCGGTCAGCACATCCCTGAGCAGGCCCCCGCCGGTGGCGTTTATCACACCGGTAAGTATTGCCGGGGCTGAAGCAAGGCCTGCAAACAAGGCCATCTGGGTCCCGACAACCCCGAATATCCCCAGGCCGAGGGCATCGAACAGGAGAAATGATATGTTAAACGGCCGTTTGTTTTGAAATATATATGAACGGAACACTATCCCGATCAGGACTGCCAGTACGACCACATAGAGGAACGAAGGGTCACGGAAAAACAGGGGTATACCCTGCTGGAGGATCATGTCCCGGAGCAGGCTCCCCCCGGTCCCGGCAATTAACGCGAGTGCCGTCACACCGATAATATCGTACCCTTCTTCAATCGCTGCAATTGCGCCGGTTAATGCCATCAGGAAGAGTGCAAGCAGGTTGAGCCAATAGGGAAGGATAAACTGGCTTATCAGTTCCATGTAGCGATCCTTAGTGTATCAGGAGGTCGTTATCTCATATATCCATTCCCTCCCATGGTCATGAGGTGGGACCAGTTGCTAAAAATGGTAATCAGGTACTGCCAGGATGGTTATCACCGTTTGAATGGAAGCCCTCCAGATTGGAACCCCTGCAGGGAATCTTATTTTCCCCGGACCCGGTGGCAATCATAAATCGTGGCTATTTTCGCAAAAAAATTATGTGAAGATTGAAAAATCGTTCTTGATTGCCACGGTTTCAAAGATCGGTTTGAGAATGTCTTCTGGAACACCAAACTTGTTAATATACATCTGTATGAGTTTCTGTTCATTTTCAGCCAGCACACCATCGGCCATGGCAACGTCAATAACAATGGCAAGTGTTGCGATCTTCTGTTTCTCGTTTAAGCATTTTGTGACGAGGTCCATCGATCCTTCAAGTGAATTTACCTTAAGGACTGCCATTGCATCATCAATGGATTTCTTGTCCCCACGGACAATCTTTGCCAGGTCAAGCATTTCCGCTTCGTCAATTACACCATCTGCTGCAACAACAGTAAGCGCGGTTAGTACTAATGCTGATTTAGGATTCAGCTCTACGTTCCTGGTCCCAGCCAGTTTATCAAAAAGTCCCATTCATTTCACCTTCATATAAGAATATTTTATATTAATTTGTGCTCGTGGTAGAAATGGTTTATCCTTTCCCCTGATTGCGGACGGACCGCTCTGCCTGGCAGTCCTGTTAAACCTGCTCAAAATGAAAGTTTTACAATGCGGTCAGGTCCAGTGATCAAAAAAAAGTTGTTCTCAATTAAGAATTTCTGTTATAAACGCCTGAACTCATTTTTATTGAGTTTGCTGAATATTTTTTCCGGTTGAGGCCGGTCCTGCCGGTTCCCGTGATCGGTATTCAGGTCAACAGGCCTGGTGTGGGGATGGTGCCTTGGTGGAAGCACGGGTTTTCTATATGACTGGTGGGGGGGATGGGGAAACGGGCTTGTTTCAGGATGGTGCCTGTGGTTGTCCCGGTGACGGGCCCTGTCCTGTCCCGTTAATGGTGATCGTAAACGGACAGGTATCTCTTTTGAGATGTGTCTTGGAGACATGGGCGATACTATGATCATCAATTATAAAAAAGCCCCCCAACACCCGGGTCTTCCGGTAATCTTTTTGTATGCCTGTTCATCTGTTATCAGGTTTTTTCGATTAGGTCCCTGATCAGGGTAAATCTGGTCTTATTATGAGTTTCAATTGAATCATTCAATAAAAAAAGAGTAGGAGGACGGAGTATGGGGATTGATTTCTTTTACGTGTTCGCAACGATTACGGTCATTGAGAACGTGGTCTCATTGCCAGTCACTGGCTCCCATGACCTCATGTAGACCGCCTTCACCTCCTGCGTACCGGTCCGGACTGCTTTCATGTCCCATGTATGGACCCCGCCTGAACCCACGAGTTGCGGTGCCGCTGGCTGGTAGTTATCAGCGCTGACAACGAGCCCCGGGGTCGTTGTAAGGTTCCATTGGAACCCTGTTGTCGGATTTTCGTTTAATTTCAGCGTAATTGTGCTGTTTAGCGCCAGATTCACGGTCGCTTTGTTCTGCTCTTCATTCACCAGCTGGTGCCCTTCCTGTACCGGCGTCCCTGGCGGTGCCGGTGGCGGGGTCTGTACTGGTTGCGGGCTGCCAGGTGTTGTTCCAAGGCAGCCTGAGGACGCGATGGTCATCAGGCAGATAATGCCAATGCCCACCAGGATCACTGAGTAGTTCATTGTACCAACCCATTGTTGATTATGGTAGAATCAGCCCGGAAACACTTAATGATAGGGTTAACTGCGAATAAATTGGGAGTCAATGCAGAATTGAATGGGGCTTCGCAGCTGTCTGTCAGGTATTGACCAGATTAATCCAACCAGATTGCTGATCCCCTGAAGAATCTTCTTGTGTCCCCGGGATAATCTGATATGGAATAACCATGTCTGACGAGGAAAAACCTGTGGCGGAGAATAACGAAACCAGAGATATCCTGACAGGTCCCCCGTTTTACCTTCCTGAATTTGAAACGTCATACCGGTATATCATCGATGAATATGAGGTCGCACCCCGGGACATTGCTATTTTTATGCCCTGCGCCGTCCGAAAACCATACAGTGAAAGCCCCAGTCACCGGATTATCAGGAAAATAATATCTGGTGTCTTTGAACCGTCAGACTATCATATTGTTATTTTCGGTACGTGCGGGATCCTCCCTGCTGAACTTGAGGGGATGTACCCGTATGCGCATTACAAGTACATGCTTGGAAAATGCAAAGATGAAAAAGTCCAGGCAGACTTCCTCAGGATAGAGACGGGGCGGGTGAAAGGATACCTGGAAAAGACCCGTGATGTCTACAAATTCAGGATCGCATACTGTATCGGGCTCTTTCGTGAGGCCTTCATCAGGGGGTCGAATGAAGCTGGTATCCCCATAGATATCATCCTGCCAACCCGCGATATGATCAACAAAATAATTGAGGAAGACTGTCCGTTCGAAGAAGGGAGCCTTCTAATGGATGAATACCTGGAGGAATTCTATGAAGGGCTGGTCACAATTAGAGATTACCTTTACGGGTCGCCCGGATCATAATTCAGTTTCCTGGTATATCGTGCATAGCTATGCTGGTCAAGATGTACTGTTAACGCCATTCTGGATTTTCGGGGGGCCTCCTGCTAATGCATACGTTGAAGTACCACTCCGCGGGCATCCCTCGACGGTCTTACCGTGGATCCTTATCCCAACCGGGGTCGCCAACGCGGCGGGCCATGAGCCCCGGGAGTGTGACTAAATTTTGGAATAACTAGTCTGCAGGATAGATTCGAGTGGGTTTCAACAACGTCGTAGTAATCACTTTGTAACAGGATGCATCTTTTCATGCTGTTCCATGAGTCTTTGGTACATCTCTTCCCCTACACATTCTCTGGCATGTTTGCACCATTGAACACACGAAACAATGTCGTTGTAAATTATAAAGCCACATTTTTGGCAGGGGACCTTAAAATCATTTGAAAATACCTCGACCTCTTCACCACACTGGGGGCATTTTTTGATTGAAAGAGTCGGGGTCCGCTGATCTGCGGCACCCGGGCACCGGTCAAACATGGTTATCCTTTCCTCTTGAATTCCTTCAGGAGTGCTTCTTTATACTGCTCTTTTTTCTTTGACGGGACGTAATTGAACTCATTGACCCGCATGACAAGTTCGGCAGCAATCTCATCATCCCGGGTGAGGTTCAGTTTTTTTACCTCGTCGAAAATAAAGTCCAGGTGGTCGATACCAGTATCTTTTCCATCGATGCATACAAGCCGGGTCTTAATCTTATCCGGTGGAATGCCTCCGCAGATCGAGCAGTAGTACCCATCCTTCTCGTCACCCGCCATTTTCTATTCACTCCCTGATCATGGTAAGGCTCATCTTGAACCTGGTGATCGCCGAAAGTGCGTGGGGCACATTTGCCGGGAAAATAATTGTTTCCCCCTCTTTCATCAGGAAGGTCTGCCCGGCTACCCAGACCTCGCATTCCCCGTCAAGAATGGTCACCACTGCATCAAATGGTGCGGTATGTTCGGAAAGTCCTTCATTCTCGTCGAAGGAAAAAAGGGTGATACTTCCGGTTTTACGATTGATAATCATCCGGCTCGCCACGGTACCCTCCGAATAATTGACGAGGTCTTTCAACCTGAGTACTCTGCCTTTTACTTCCTCACGTTTTTTGTCAGGCTTATCGTGATCTTCGGGAATATAGTCAACCATGTAATCTGTATCCTCCAAAATACTCCTCTCATGGGATGTATATGTTTCATTTCATTAAACAACCGGGCCCTGAGTGACCCGGCCCTTAGTCAGCCATTGTAGTTCTGGTAATAGTGGCTGATGAACTGCTGGCGGCGGTATTCACTCGCCGTGTAGGGTGATGTGAGGTTTGACCCGTCCGGAGTCTGGACTGCCGGGCAGAACGGGCAGAGGGCACCACCCACATCATTTGCTTTTTCCCTGACCGGGCAGTAATAGGTACCTTCCACATGTTCAACCGATTCACCGCCGGGAAACGGTGTCCCGGTCGGATGAGCAGGCTCAAGGAGCACAAACATTGGAAAGGCGCCGAGGAGGTACTTGAGAAACCTGAGCCTGATGTTCCGGCCGGGTACTGCATCGCCGCACTCATGGGCAACCATATCCCAGAACAGTCCTGCCGAGAAAGGCAATGACACCTTCATCCGGCTAAATGCCCCCTGTTGTTCCATCAGCCTTATCGTTTGCCAGGTACCAAGCAGGTGTTCAGCGACCTTTTCTGCGATACGTGTACGGTAAGCCGGGTCAACATCGGCGATTTTTCTGGAAAACCCCTGCACCAGCTGCCGGATATCCCGGGGAGAGTAGCCGTTCATTATTCGCGCGATCCCACTCCCGAGTTCTCCCTGCGTAGATAACCTGCCGAGGTCCCTGCATTGCTCACCGATAGTTGCACTGGTTCCGCCTGGTTCCATCGTAGTCATAAATCTGGGAGGTCTCCGGTTTTTAATCGACTGGTGATCTGCACCTGCCAGCGCCTGGTTTATGCACCAGGGACCATGCGGGGCATGTCTTCTGCAACAGTTGTGTTTTTTCCTATCCCGAAATTCTCCACCAGTACATTCAGGACACCTGGTGAGACAAATGCGGGGAGCTCCGGGCCGAGAGTGATGTTCTTTACCCCGAGGTGCAGTAGTGCCAGGAGGACAAGAACCGCTTTCTGCTCGTACCAGGCGATATTATAGGATATTGGAAGGTCATTGATCCCAACACCAAATGCATCAGCGAGTGCCGTTGCAATTACGACGAGCGAGTAACAGTCATTACACTGGCCTGCGTCGATAACCCGGGGGAGTCCCCCTGCGGTACCCAGTTCTAAACTGTTGTACCGGTATTTTGCGCAGCCTGCAGTCAGGATGAAGGTATTCGTTGGCAGGGCATTTGCAAATTCCGTGTAATACTCCCGGGACCGCTGTCGACCATCGCATCCTGCCATAACAATAAAACGCCTGATATCGCCTTTTTTTACCGCTTCAACGACGGTGCCGGCGATTGAAAGGACTGCATTATGGGCACACCCCGTGACTAGGTCCCTTCCACCGGAATCAAGTGCTGCTGGTGCCGGGCAGGTTTTTGCATAATTTATGAGGGCTGAAAAATCTTTTTTCCCGCCGGCTGACGAGGGAATGTGGGTTATCCCGGGGTACCCGGCCAGTCCCGTGGTATAAACACGGTTTTTGTAGGTATCCTTCGGGGGAACAATGCAGTTCGTTGTTACGAGGATTGGGCCGTTGAATGACTCAAACTCCTCTTTCTGGTGCCACCATGAACCCCCGTAGTTTGCTACCAGGTGAGGATAGTTCTTAAACGCCGGGTATGCATGCGCCGGAAGCATCTCACCGTGTGTGTAGATATCCACATCGATATCCTTCGACTGCTCCAGCAGTTGTTCAAGATCTTTTAAGTCATGACCGGTGATCAGGATACCCGGGCGTTTCTTTACCGTGGTCTTCACCGGGGTGATCTCCGGGTTACCATAGGTGGTTGTATTTGCCTTGTCAAGCAGGGCGAGAGTCCTGACACCTACTCCTCCACATTCAAGGACCATTGCTGTCATCTGCTCAGCGGGAAGGTCCTGCAGGGTTGAGGCCAGTGCTTTCTGGATGAACGTGGTAATGGTATCATCGGTATAACCCAGCACCGCGGCATGGTGGTAGTATGCCCCGACCCCTTTCAAACCGTAGACAAGGAGTGAACGGAGTGACCTGACATCGTCATTAACGGCTGCATCGAGAACAATTTCCTTCTCTTTCTCCATCATTTCTGAGTCACTTCCTGGTTTCCATGTGCAGGCATCAGGCTCTTTTCCTTCTAGTGGAGGGATGGAGTCCCGGATTATGACTGCCTTACTGATGAGTTCCCGGAACCTTGAATTGTCAAAGTTGACATTAGTCAGGGTAGAAAAGAGGGCTTCAGGGATAAACGATGATGCCTCCCTGTTCCCCTTCCACTTCCCGATCGCTGCACTATTTCGTATAGATATTCCCTTGCACAGGTAGAGAAGGACGTCCTGGAGCGCCGCGGTATCTCCTTCCTTCCCACATACCCCCTTAATCGTGCATCCCGTCCCTTTTGCAGTTTCTTCACACTGGTTACAAAACATGGTTATGACACCCATATAGTTTCTTTTTGCTACAATGTATCTTTTAGATACTAAGTGATATATAGGAGGAAGTTTCTGAAATGATACCATGCAGGAAGGGTGTACAGTCAACCAGACAGTGAAATACCTGACAAAAAAGTGGACGCTCCTGGTAATCCTGGAACTGTTCAAAGGGAAAGACCATACCCGGAGGTTTGGTGAATTAAAGGACTCGCTACCCGGGATCACTTCTAAAATCCTCTCTGCACGGTTAAAAGAGCTCGAAGATGAGGGACTGGTGAAAAGACACGTTGATACAGGGAATTTCCCCGTGAAGAGTGAATATACCCTCACCAAGAGCGGACTTGAGATTGTGGAGATCATCAAGGGGATGAAAAGATGGGCACTGAAATGGAAAATTGATAATATCGCCTGCGGCAACCAGGCCTGTGAGAAATGTGTCCTGTAAAAAAATGGTGATTCATCAATTGGAACCACCACAGTACAAATTTATTCGTTAAATCAGGAGAGGATTTTATCCGGTTTAGGTAATCCTGTCATTTTGAGACCTTTCAAAAGTCCAGGAACTATCCCGATTGGGGGCAATGCCCCCAAGAGCGTCTTATGTTCCAATTCTAACTGCATTTTTTGAATTGGTTATGAGTCTGAAAAAAATTGCTTGGCGTTTGTTGACGAATCACCAAAAAATTATTGCTCCAAATGAACGATTACGGACAAATTTGAAATGACAGTCCCGTTTTTCATAAGTGTAACATTGATCGGGTAGTTACCAGGGTCAAGCCCTGAACACTTCGAACAGGAGGGGAGATGGTAATCATACAGGAAGATATTCGGCCCCGGCGTGAGGTTTGCATTCATGCTATGCGATAAACGGGTCTGGCCATACGTGTCCTGTATTCCCTCTATTTTCAGGGAGGTGTCGGTTGCAAACCCGGTCGAATTGACGAGGATCTTCATCATCATGATGTCGTTGGAATGGTACAGGTCCCTGTCCGTTGTCACGGAGAAAACCGTTGCACTGGCAGGCCTGAACAGGGATGTGAGGACCATCGCAGAGGCCGTGATGAGTATCACCACGACTATAATGGCAAGGACCAGGGTATTTTTTTGCATTCAGGAAGCTATTTTCCGTGTATGGTCATAAAAACAGTCTATAGTATCCGGGTGGTCTGGAAAAAGGATGAAGCCCTTTCTGGCCTTCCTGTGCTGGATAGTCAGAAAATCATTGGTAAACCCCCCGCTGCCCGTGTCCCCGGGCCCGTCACGAAGCTCAGGTAACGATACCGTCATTCAACAGGTGGATCGTCCAGGCCCTGGTGATCGATATCAACAGAGCCAGTGTACGTAGTAATTACCGTCGCATTTTCAGGAACCTGACGACCTGTTCGACCACTTCGGAGTTCCGTGGCAGCTTAATATGGCTGTAGTGGTCCGGGTACTGGTTAAAATTTCCCATATCCTTTGGCAACATAACGATTTCGGCCCCGGAAAGATGTGAATCGGAATGTGTGACAATTCCATCTCCCTCCCAGGTCAGGCGCCATGTGCCATCGGGAAGAAGTTCAGGCGTCTTTCCTTTGAATTGCGGGAAGAGGTCAGGTGTCTGCGTCAGGTTCGTTGACAGGATTATCCGGTACGCAATATCTTTTCTAAGCCCGGCCCGGGAAAGCGTCTTCATGGTCTTGCTCCCCGGGCGAAACTCCTGGACAATCATGTCATCTGCGGGAATGTATCCTTCCGGCACAAAGACTCCCGTCAGTGTATTGATAACCTTCGGGCCATGGTCAGGGTGATTGAACAGCTCCGCCATAGCCGAACCGTTATTAGGAGGCCCGATGCCGATAAGCTGCCGCACCTTCTCCCTTTTATCCTTTCCGTCAACCACCTCAAGCAGGTACCGGGCAATGCAGGTCCCCATGGAGTGGCAGACAATATCGAGGTAGCCTGAGTGACCGGTCTCTTCTCTCACCGAGTTAATAAAAAGCTGCAGACCCGTCGCTATCTCTTCGAGTGAGGTATCATCCATCGCCACGTGATCAAAGTTCCAGAATGGAATTTCTTCTTCTGAAAGCCTTGGAATAAGATTTTTCCAGATCCCCGGGTGGCTCTTCCAGCCATGGACCAGTATAACCGGACAGTCCTGCATATCCTGATGATCAATTCTGTTGCAGAATACGATAGAGGTTTTGCCATGTATGGTCCTGAAATCGTTACGCTCCGCGGACGACGATGAAGGGAAACACGGTACGGTGATGGTATTGAAATGTGAGGCAGGGAATTCCCCGGGAATCGCATAGAGGACACTTCCTCGAACCACTTATAGTAAAAAAGCCTTTCTGAAAAAGCCGTGACCGAATGAACCATATCTTCCCAGGCACTATATTGGAGACAGAATTGTGATGACCGATAATGTTTTGCCCGTTCCCATTGCAAAAGGGCGTGAGATAGTCAATATGCTGCCCGGGATGGCGAACCGTCATGGTCTGGTTGCGGGGGCGACCGGCACGGGTAAAACCGTCACCCTGCGTGTCCTTGCGGAAAATTTCAGCAGCATGGGAGTCCCTGTCTTTATGGCAGACATTAAGGGTGACCTTTCCGGTATAGTGATGGCAGGCGGGGATAATCCGAAGATCACCGAACGGGCAGCAGAGGTCGGTCTTCCTGGTTTTTCCTACGAAGGTTATCCTGTCACGTTCTGGGATGTTTATGGGGAACTTGGCCATCCAGTACGGACGACGGTCTCGGAGATGGGGCCGTTGCTCCTGTCACGGATCCTGGATCTGAGTGACATCCAGTCAGATGTATTGACCATGCTTTTTAAAATTGCGGACGACCAGGGCCTTTTATTGCTGGACTTAAAGGACCTCAGGGCGATCTGCCAGGTACTGTGGCGATCATGCAAAAGACCTCCGGACACAGTATGGAAATATATCAACTTCGAGTATCGGCGCAATACAGAGGGGCCTGCTGACCCTTGAACAGCAGGGTGGCGACCGCTTTTTCGGGGAGCCTGCGCTAAACATCATGGACTTTGCCAGGACCGATCCCTCCGGCAGGGGGATGATCAATGTCCTTGCTGCTGACAGGCTGATGCAGTCCCCGAAAATCTATGCGACGCTCCTGCTCTGGCTCCTGTCGGAACTGTTCGAAAAATTCCCCGAAGCCGGTGACCCTCCAAAACCAAAACTGGTCTTTTTTTTCGACGAGGCCCACCTGCTCTTCCAGGACACACCTGATATGCTGAAGGATCGGATTATACAGGTAGTCAGGCTGATCCGCTCCAAAGGGATCGGGGTATTTTTTGTCACGCAAAACCCCCTCGATCTACCGGATGCTGTCCTCGGCCAGCTCGGGAACCGTGTGCATCATGCGCTCCGTGCCTTCACCCCGAAAGACCAGAAAAATGTAAAGGGTGCTGCCCAGACGTTACGTGCGAACCCGGCGTTTGACACCGCTACCGTAATCATGGAACTACGGATTGGGGAAGCACTGGTCTCGATGCTGGATAGCCAGGGGAGGCCCATGGTCGTCGAACGGGCCCTTATATATCCTCCCCATAGCAGGATGACCCCGCTCACCCCTGATGAGCGTAACAAGGTCATCAGGAATTCATCATTCCATACACAATATGCTACTATTGTTGACCGGGAGTCTGCGTATGAACAATTAAAATCCAGGGCAGAAAATACAGTTCCGCCAGCAATTGCAGAAAAACCAAGGGAAACCCCAAAAAAATCAGCTTCATCTGGTAAGCAGCCAGGCACCGGGGACCTCATCGGCAAGGCGGCAAAGGGTGCAGCGGTTGTCATCGGGAGCCAGATCGGCCGTGAAATTATCAGGGGAATGTTCGGTTCATTAAGCGGGACCAGAAAAAGGTAGTCCGCCTGTGTTGATGCAGACAAATTCCAAATTGAAGTGCTTCAACAAACCTGGTTATTCTTGTAGTTCTATAGCTCTGTTGATATCCTGCAATATGTTGTGTAAAGCGGAGCAACGCAGGCAGGAGGGGGTTTCACCCCCTCTCCCCAGGATCTTCCACGGGCAGGGTTACCCTGATGAGGTTTGAGCAAATATCAGACATCAGGGAGAACATTTCTGTTCCAGCCGGGGCCGGCAAAGTGGCTGGATGGAAACCCCGGGAATATGATAAATTTAGAGGACTCCTTGGACCTGCACTATCGATAATAGAGGGGTCCAAATAGCCGGTTATTTATGTTTTTTTTCACCAACGGCTTTATTGTATCTCATCACCCAGTGCTTCCCTGCTCCGCATCTGGTAGAGTGCCATGGGGTCCATCTCGCTGTATTCTTCTGTTCCGGTCCGCATAATGACGTTTTTTATACTACTGTTAACGATCATTTTTGAACAGAGAAAACATGGCCAGATCCGGGTCAGGTCTTCTGTCTCCACGTCGTAGCCTGCAAGGTAGAGGGTGCACCCGCGTGCGAGTTTTCCGGCCTGGAGAAGGGCATTCATCTCTGCATGGACACTCCTGCACCGTTCATAGTTCGAACCGGATGGGATATTGTGGTCCTTTCTCCAGCAGTTGTTCAGTTCCGTGCAGTCCGGTTGTTTCCGGGGGGCCCCGGTGTAACCCGTGGAAACGATCGTGTTGTACTCATCGACGATGATGGCGCCAAAATTGCGCCGCAGGCAGGTACCCTGGTGGGCACAACGATATGCCAGGTCAAGAAAATATTGGTGCCTGTTGGTTCGCATTGAGGAAAATATGATAAGACATTGTATTAAAGAAGCAGGGTTTGTGAATTGTACCCTCCCTGGTGACAGGCATTGAGTGGTCAGGGGTGAATCTCCGGAAAAAGCACTGCCACAATGAACGTGATCATCACCAGTTGGACAGCAAGAAAAACCGGCACCAGCAGGAATTTTGTTTTCTGCGTTTTGTGCCTGAACACCCGCATTGCGAGATATGACCCGAAAGGGCCAATCAACCCCCATATCAAAAGGATACGTTCAGGTGTCCTCCAGCTGTTATTCTCCGCTTTCCTCTTGTCACTGTAATATGAAAAAAAAGCAATACCATTTATTACCGCTAGCAGCAGCAGAAAATAGTGTAAATGTTGTATCGGCATCACCCTTGTGGTCACAATCCTGCTGTTACAGAGTAAGATCTTTCTCGAAGATTACCATGTTCGTCTCATTATTATCTGTTATGATGAAGCGCCAGGTACCGTGCGGGGTGAATGGTTCGATGCCCGGAATGCTGCTTTGATTATTTGTAACCAGGTAATTATCGGGGCTTCCTGATTGCCTGAAGACGAGAAACCGCTCCCCTACCCGGATTTCAGATCCTGAGACTGTGCAATTAACACTTCGGGTAACGCCTTCGGGATCAGTAAGCCTGATATTTGTTCCATTTGCCCCGAAAAATGCCAGATTATCTCCGGATACCTGGTAAAAACTGATCACCGGTACGGTTTGTGAACCCGGAAGGGTGCTATTGGCAGCCTGTATTATTTCCACCGTGAACCCTGCAAGAGTTGGTTTCTGGGGGACGAATGGCATTCCAAATACCAGTGCTGCAGTTATCCCAGCAATCATTACAACCATTGCAACCATGAGGATAGTCCCAATCACTTCTGAAACTGCCTGATCGGGTGCCTGTTGCATGTGGTAGTAATGGTAAATGTGATTGTAAATGTTTTCCGGAGCAGGGGGAGTGAAAATGAATTGAATACCATGAAAGGCAACAATTCCGGCTTGCGCTTGTTAATAGTAGCTACAGGTAACCGGTCCGATCCCTGAGTTCCAGGTCCAGCCCGCAAATATTAAGTATATAATAATATAATTATATTGTAATGAGTGGGTGCAACAGGCAGTTTGTAGAAGAGATGGCAGGAGTGTTCAAGGCCCTTGGGGATTACAACCGGCTCTGCATTATTTATTTCCTGGCGAATGACCAGGCTGGCGCCCTCGGTGTCAACGATCTTGCAGGAATGCTCGGGATATCGCAACCTGCTGTCTCACAACATGTAAAGATCCTGAAGAATGTACGTATTATCACGTCAAGAAAAGAGGGAAACCACATGTATTATTCATTTAACCGTGATAGCATGGTCCGCTACCAGGAAAATTTTGATGAGTTGTCCCGTAGCGTAATGGAAAAATGCAGACAGGACACTGAGAGAAAAGCCGGGATAAGGTGAATTATGACGTCATGTATTATCTACCATTCATATTCAGGTGTTACCCGTGGCATCGCCGAAAAAATCAACGCTGCCTGTGGGGGAGACCTTATTGAAGTGACACCGAAGGACACTTATTCAACGCTGTCCGCCTACTCGGTGGGATGTATTCGCGCAAGGAAAGAAGCCTGTGACCCGATAAGCCCGGATATCATAGATGTATCATTATATGACCTGATCATCATCGGGACTCCCGTCTGGGCCTGGAAAGCAACGCCGGCGATCAACGGGGCAATTGCTGCACTCAAAGGGTGTGAAGGAAAAAACGCTGTCATATTTGCGACCTGTGGGAGCTCGGCAAAAGATACCCTGCCGATAATGAAATCCGCACTCGAAAAGAAGGGAGTCCGTATCTTTGGGGAACTAGTCCTCAATAAATCTGAAATTTCCGGGAACGAGAAAATTAATGACCTGATTGCCATGGTCAGGGCAGCAGCAGATCGTGTGTAAACTGCTTGCGCAGGATCATTCGATTTGAACATGAACTCCTGCCTTCCCCAGACCGTCTTGAAGGCCGGGGTCACCTGTACCGGCAATCCTGTTTTTTGAGATGGTTCAACTCAACGGGGCCGGGAAATCACAATATACCCCATGGAACCATATGTCAGGTACAGGCATAACACAACCCTGCCTCCCATTACGGTGTGTTGGCCGGGGACACCAGGACTGATCCCTGTGTACTACCGGTGGTGTACAGGTACGGTGTACAATTATGATCAGGAGGATGAATGGGAATGGTTATGGTTATTGAATCACAGGGTCTCACGAAGCAGTTCGGGGACACCATGGCGGTGGACAATGTTACCCTGTCTGTGCCGCAGGGTTCACTTTTCGGCCTGCTCGGACCGAACGGGTCAGGGAAGACGACGATGATCAAGATGCTTACCGGCCAGATCAGGCCCACGAATGGCCAAATGACTGTGCTTGGCCTCAATGTCTTGAACGACCCTATTGGCGTGCGGAATTCTGTGGGGATCATTCCCGAACAGGAGACGCCGCCGAGCTTCCTGACTGCCATGGAATACCTTGCCTTCGTCGGGGCAGTCAGGAAGATCCCTGACATTAAAGAAAAGGCAGCGTGGTGGTTCCGGTTCCTTGAGTTCGAAGATAAGCGGGATGTACTCTGCAAAGACCTCTCCCGTGGGACCAGGCAGAAGCTGATGTTTGCCCAGGCGTTCCTCCATAAACCCGTCCTCGCCCTCATTGATGAACCCCTTATCAATTTCGACCCGATTATGCAGCGAAAGGTCAAGGAGTACCTTGCAGAGTATGTAAAATCCGGGGGAACCATTTTTATCTCCACCCATATCCTCGAGATCGCGGAAGAGATCTGCACAGGGTTTGCCATTCTGCATAAAGGTAAACTGCTCTATAGCGGGGCGATTAGTGAACTTTCCGGTAAAAAGCAGCACCTTTCAGAGTTTTTCTTTTCGCAGGTGCAGGACGATTGAGAATGTCTGAAATTCTGCAGCTAAATGTTGCAAGGGGGCCTGGCCATGGGGCTTGAGCTGTTTGGCAGCATGATGAAAGAAGAGTGGCGGCTCCATTCCACCATGTTCGGGAGCCTCAGTTTTGCCCTGTTCCCGGTGCTGATCTTTGGGATCGTTTTTATGAGTTCATTCCTCCTCCCCCTTTTCCGGGCAGTGCTTCCGGCAGGTGACCTTGCCCTGATTATAACGGGGGTCTTCCTCCTTCTCGGGGTGATGGTCGGGGGCTTTGGCCTTCTCGGGAATGAAGTAATGAACCGGCGGTTCGGGCAGATGAGCCTGCTGGCCTATTCTGCCCGAAGCTTACCCTTGTCTGAACGTTATATATTCACCAATTTTGTATTGAAAGACATCGTCTACTACCTTATCCTCTGGGTGCTCCCGTTCGTACTGGGGTTCGCGGTTGCTTCGCCGTTCATCGGTGTACCGGCAGGGTATCCGCTCCTCCTCTTTGCAAGCCTCACCCTGACATTTCTTTTCGGGCTGTCTGCGATATTTTTTCTCTCTACTGTGTATTCACGCTCGAAACCAGCGCTTGCCATTATATTTGCGGCGGTCCTGGTTTTTGCAGGAGGGGTATATCTTTCATATGGGACCGGTCTTGCAGACCTGTTCCCGCCTCTCCTACTGCTACATAACGGTACATGGCCTGCGTTAATCGAGTCCTGCATTCTTGTTGCCATCCCGTTTGCGGTATCAATAGCGCTCTTTACCCCCGAATACACGGGGAGCTCCAAACGGTATTCAAATCTCCTTACCCCCCTTACAGAAAAATTTTCATTCTTTCCTACCCCACCCCTGGCAGCAAAAGACCTGGTTGACCTCTGGAGGAGCGGTGGTGGCGTCGGGCAGGTAATTTTTTCGTTTCTCCTCCCGCTTGGACTGATCTGGTTCTTCCTGTCTGTGTTGAGGGCACTCGTCCCTGATTACGCCGTCCTGCTAGTGTTCGCGGTGACCACCGGGATTATTTCAGCGACTATGTACACATGGATTACTTCATTTGACACCTTTTGTTCCTATGCCTGTCTCCCGGTCAGTGTTTCCACGCTTATCACAAGCAAGATTTGTACATTTACCATGCTCCAGGTGATACCGGCGGTGTTCATGGTGGTCGTTACCATCATTACCGGCGGGCTCCTGTACCTCATCCCTGCAATGGCTCTCTGGTGTGCGTTTTCTTTCTACTCACTCTCTGTTTCTATATATCTGACCGGTCTTACACCGAATGTCCTTGTTTACGATGTTAAAGTTCTGCTTGCTTTTATGGTCCTTGTCGGGGTCCCGGTGATGGTTATAATCGCACTCGCGTTTATTAACCCCTATTTAGGGGTCGCCGCGCTATTGCTTGGTATTCCCGCTTACGGGCTTGTCAGGAAAGGGTATAAGAGGTGGGAAGGGAAAGACATGGCCTCATTCTAGCGGGGGTATCCCTGGTCACTTGACCTTAATGGGTTGTGAATCAATTACGGGGTATTCAGCAACAAAAACCATGTATTATGTGACTGGCAGATCAGCAGGCACGATACCTGCTTCGCCCCGGCTACCCCCGCAATACCTGCGGGTGTCCCGCTGCCAAACTGCACAACGAAGACCTTATAGTATGTGAAGGCAGAATACTCGTTTATATGCCACGGGTCCTTGTCATTGATGATGCCGAATATGCAAGAGATATTTTGAAAAAAATCCTCATATCCGGGGGTTATGAGATTGCAGGTGAGGCAGGCGACGGGGAGGCAGGAGTGACGGAGTTTTCCAGGACAAACCCGGATATTGTTATTATAGATATGATCATGCCCAAGATGAACGGCATAGAGGCCATAAAGGCAATCAAAACGATTAAACCAGACGCAAAAATTATTGTGATATCCGCGGACGGGCAGGCTGCCCACATCGAGGAGGCTGTAAAGGCCGGGGCACTAAGTTACATCAATAAGCCGTACCAGTGGAGCGTTGTGCTCAACGAACTCACCCAGTTGACTGGTGGGCCGGAGAAACCGTAAATTACTGATACATCTTTTATTGAAAACCCCTTAATGCGACCTATTAATCCAGATCCAGCCAGAAATTCAGGTCAGCCGCATTTTCTCTCTAAAAAAAAGGCTTTGGTGGCCCCTTTTGGGACAGGGAATGATCTCTTCAATCTCTGGCATTTTCTTGAACGCTCCACCTGAACCCTGCAATGAATATCTTAACGGGCTAGGGTGTGGAGGGGGTGAAACCCCCTCCAGGTCTTACATATTTTCCCTTCGTTTTGACTCATCGCTAACATGTGTGGGTAACTATGGGGTTGTAAAAAAAAGTGAATTGATGGGGCTCCGCCCCAAACCCCGAATATGAGAGTTCCGCCGCCCCCGAAGGACGCCCCGGTGGCGGTTCAGTGTGTGTTAATACGATTGCCCATAGTTTTTCCAATTTTAAAGGCTATTTTCCTGTTCTAATGTTTTATTGCCTTTTGATTTCATTTATGGATATCTTATATTCAGTTTATTTACCCACATGAAACAGCGGGGAGGCCCTTTTTTCTCAACACGCAGGGTTTCAACAATGTTAAAAAAAATATAATCTTTCCCATGGCTGCTTTATAGAACTCAGGTTGCATTTTGAATAATTGTCTGCCTTGTAAGCAGCAGCCCTTCCATTGGTACTCTGTTGGATCAGCTGGATTTACGCCCTTGCATGCAATACAGTAATGTACCCTATGAACACAGATGCCCGGGTATCGCTCCTGATGGACAAGTTTCCAGGCGAGTCTGACGTAATTCGTGAAACTGCCCTTCGGATGAGCTCCCGCGACAACAAAAAGGGAACTACTGGATATCCTTGCGGAAGAAATCGGGCATTATTCCCTTTTTGATTTACAATTGATCGGGGGACGGTTATACAATGAGATCAGAAAACTACCCTCTCCCTATCGGGAGGCGATCCGTCCCTACTTCATCGAACAGACTCTTCGGTATGCATCACGCCCTGCTCCTGATGTACCGTTCCAGGGAGTCCTCCGCATTCTCCGGGCCGCTGCGTGATCCCGTTACATTCAGTGATTTCTGCAGGGTAATCCCGGAAGGATGTTTTTCATGGGATGATCAGTCGGACATGAATCCATATCTCCGCAATCCCAGGATGCGCCTGTTCTATTACCTGATTTCTGCCTTTACCATGTTCGTCCTTGACAAGCCGGGCCATCCTGTCGGTATGCCGTTTCCCGGGGGCTTCAAGGTTGAACAGAGAGGCATTGATTATTACTGCCTGATCAGGGACAAGGAAAAAGAAGTTTTTTATTCAATCTGCAATTTCTGCCCTGCAAAGCAGACGGAAGAAAATGCCCCGGCCTGATCGGGCAGTCCAGTGCCGTTAAGCCGCTCCTGAATAAAGTATTTCCAATAAAAAGACCCATTTCTGATGTTAAAATGGCACTATCAAAATATTTTTTAAACCAGGTTGATTTATTTATACTCCTGATTTTTGAGGTTATTTTTTTCGGCCTCTTATTCTGGGCAATTGAGATAGGTGATACTGCCAGGTCGTACGCGGTGATCGTGGCGATGATAATTTCAGCGTGCCCGCTGGTGGTTGAAAAACTATTGAAGATCACCCTTCCGTTCGGGGTAAAAAGCATTATTGCCCTCTCCCTGTTCCTCCATATTGCAGGCGGTGTCATGCGGTGGTACTGGTCACCTGTATTTCCCCTTTTTGACAAGGTGGCGCATTTTGTATCAGGCCTGTCGGTTGGCCTGATTATCCTCGTATTTTTTCTCCTCCTTGATATGTGGGGAGTCAGGTACCGGAAAACAACAATCCTTATCGCCATCTTTCTGCTGATGGCCTTTTTCGGGGGGATGTGGAAGGTCGTAGAAATATCGAACGATGTGCTGAATAACACCATATACAATGACGGGCTCTCTGATATTATCGGGGATAATGTAGTCATACGATCGGCTCGCTTGCCGCAGTCGTTGTTGCCTACCTGTATTTCTTATCCGTCCCCGTTGGAGAAAACATCCATTACCTTATCAGGAGACAGGTCCGCCCTAAAAAGACCGGGCCCAATAGCCTGTAGGAATGGCGGTTACAAAGGGTACATCGGCATGATGTGCAAAAACGCCTCAAGGCCTTCCATAATTCAGTAGCAGGTAAAAGGGAATTGTATTGCTGATTATTGCGATAATGGTCAGAAATACCAGCAGTTTTGTTTCACGGTTTAACAGGGCCATGCGGGTTCACTTAAAAGATTCGTTATGTGTCTATTATAGTGTTTACATTTTCCAGGGCTGCCCTGATCCTGTCACATCTTTCTACCATGTTCCTGCTCCACCGGGTGGAAATACAGGACAATGAAGGCGAGGATTACTCCGGTGAGGAGGATCCAGAACGTAAGGCTGTCAGGGTGGATAAAACTAAGGCTGGCCTTGTATTTTACGGTATGAAATGCATCGACTGACCAGGGAAACGTATCATAAAAATTCCGGTACAGTGTCTGCAGTAAAATAATTGTAACGGCTGTTAAGGCAATAATATACGTGATTACCCTTGTCTTTCCTGGTATAGCTGTTCACCCCGGTATTTTTTTAGCTGATGAGGGATAACTTTTGTTGCGCATCACCTAAAAACATTGCATTGAAGGTGGAGGACCCGGGCCTGGTCTGAAAAAAACAGGGCGCAGGGTAAATCATACACGAGGGCAGGTCACACCATTGCGACAGATAACAGCCTCAGAAAGGGGCAGTTCGTCTGCCGGGGCAGGGACTGTTGTTTCAGTGTCTTTGCAGGACTATTCCAGTACCTTAACCGGTCAGCAGCTGGAGACCAGGGAGTTATGGTGATCCTCCGTTGATTATTTTCAATGCCAATACATTCAATTCAGCAGGATGACAAGTTAGGGATATTGGATTTCCAGGGTTGGAAATGACGAGCGGTACCAGAACACCACGTACTATTCCAGATCGGCCGGGACTGTTCAGCATGCCTGACCAGGTGGTCTCACCCGCCGGGAAACGTGTCGTCCTCCTGATTGCGATTCTTGCCGGGTTCATCACGCCGTTTGACGGGTCGGCGGTCAATATTGCCCTCCCGGTTATCGGTGCTGAATTTCACATGGACGCGATCGCGCTCACATGGGTGTCAACTGCGTACCTTCTTGCATCCGCAATTTTTCTCGTGCCTTTTGGAAAAATCGCAGATATTTACGGGAGAAAAAAAGTATTTCTTATCGGTATCGTAATCTTCGCCGCTGCATCGTTTATCATGACGCTCGTGGCATCTTCCGGGATGCTCATCATGGTACGTGTCCTCCAGGGGATCGGGAATTCCATGATCTTCGGCACCGCCGTAGCCATACTTACCTCGGTATTCCCGCCCGGTGAACGTGGGAAAGTGCTTGGTATCTATATTACCGCCGTGTACATCGGGTTGTCAACAGGGCCTTTCCTGGGCGGTCTTCTGACAGAACACTTTGGTTGGCGGAGTATTTTTTATATCAATGTCCCGATTGGCATCCTCGCTATCATACTGGTCCACTGGAAACTCAAAGGAGAGTGGGCTGACAGCAGGGGGGAGCCATTGGATATCGGTGGGTCTGTGATATACGCGGTCTCAATTGTCGCGGTCATGCTCGGTTTCACCACTCTCCCTGATCGTACCGGTGTCATGCTGATCGTTACAGGAGTGGTCTGTGCAGTACTATTCCTGAACTACGAGCACCGGAGGGCATTTCCAGGTACTGGAAACGAAACTGTTCACAAGGAGCAGGGTATTCGCATATTCCAACCTTGCCGCCCTTATCAATTACAGTGCAACCTACGCGGTCTCTTTTTTGCTGAGCCTGTACCTCCAGTATTCCAGGGGTTTTTCTCCCGTGTACGCAGGCTTTGTCCTCGTAGCAGCCCCGCTGATGCAGGCTGTCATATCCCCGTTCTCAGGAAAACTGTCAGACCGTATCGATCCCGGTGTGATCGCATCGGTTGGCATGGGGCAGTCTGCAGTCGGGCTTTTCCTCCTTATTTTCATCAGTGATACGACCCCTCTCTGGTATATTCTCGGGGCCCTTGTGCTCATAGGGGCAGGCTTCGGCTTTTTCACCTCCCCTAATACGAATGCGATTATGAGTGCCGTTGAGAAGAAATACTATGGCGTGGCCTCTGGAATTGTCGGTACCATGCGGCTCCTTGGCCAGATGCTCTCCATGGGAATAGCCACGATGATTTTTGCAATCGTAATTGGTCATGTTGAGATTACTTCTGAGTATTACCCGGCGGTTACCCTGAGTGTACGCTATGCCTTTGTACTGTTCACCGTCCTTTGCATCATAGGGATCTATGCGTCTCTGCAGCGGGCAAATAAACGGGGTAACAATTGACAGGAAGATGCAGGGCGGTATAAAAAAATATATCCCGGGAATTCCGGATTATCAGGAATACCCGGGAAAAAAGAAAGGTGTTACACCTGCTATTCAGAACGACCCGCACCACCGGGGAGAATCGTTTTGTCTGTTTAATCCCGGTTATATTGACAACCGATACTTATTTTGGTGATTAGTCAACAAACGCCACCCAATTTTTTCCAGACTCATAACCAATTCAAAAAATGTAGTTAGAATTGGAACATAAGACGCTCTTGGGGGCATTGCCACCGCCGCTACAGCAGCCCCCAATTGGGATAGTTCCAGGACTGTTAAAATGTCTCAAAATGACAGGATTACCTAAACCGGATACAATTCTCTCCTGATTTAACGAATAAAAATGTATTGTGGTGGTTCCAATTGATGAATCACCTTTTTTTATTCAGATCGGTAATGTTTCATGCTCTTATGTGATATGACCAACACGTTACGGTGCACCTGATTGGAGATCTTTTTTCCACAAGGAACTATATTCAAAATTCACCTACATTGAATCAGGAGTGGATTCCTAATGAAAAGTATTACCGCGGATATATTGCATCTGAAATTCGCACCCGTTGCAGTCATCTGGTCTGATAACAAGCCTGAATCAGCTCTGTCGTTCGTTCCCGGGAGGAGGGGATGCCTCATGTCTCTCTTTGCCCAGGCAGCAAAGGGCCGTACTGCTGCCGTATCACGGGAGACCTTCGGTTGTAACGGGGGAGGTACCGGAGCAGGGTTTGGTAACTGTTTTGTGACATCTCCCGGAGGAATCGAAGGATTTTCGCATTTCCTTTCAAACGGGATACAGGGGTGCAGCCATTGCGAGGAATTGAAGAATCTGGCAGATAATATCCCCAATCCTGAAATAAAAAAACATTTCCTCCTGGGTGAAGGTTATAGAAAAACCCCGGACCTGGTGAAAGAATTCATTCATAACCTCCCGATAATGGATATCCCATATACCTACGTGATTTTCAAACCTCTTTCAGAGGTAAAGCCAGACGAAGTGCCCCAGGTTATTGTGTTTATCGCAAATCCCCACCAGGTTTCGGCACTTGTCACACTGGCGAATTTCCGGTACGGGGACCTCGGGCGCGTGATAATTCCTGCCAGTGCAGGCTGCCACCAGGTTATGCTGCTCCCCTATAAGGAAGGGGTGTCGGATAAGCCACGTGCTGTCCTCGGTCTCACCGATCCTTCCGCACGCCAGCAGGTGATGCATGTCCTTGGGGACGATGTACTGACATTCGCAGTGCCGTTTACGATGTACAAAGAAATGGAAGCAGATGCACCCGGTAGTTTTCTATCCCGGAGCACATGGAAGAGCATTGAGGCCAGGCTTTGAACCCTGCAAATCAGATTATTTTTCCATGTTGGGCAGATTAACACCCTGAATTATGCGAAAATTACTTTTTGAAACCCTTCGTATAAAAAAAGAAGAGGAACATAACAAGAATGGAGCGGGTTTCACCCCCTCGTGCACCACCCCGATAAGATATTAATTGGCAGGGTTCAATTGGGACATTCAGGGAAACTTCAGAGATTTGAAGATCATTTTTTGCCATGAAATTTCGGAATGACCGGGTTTGCAGGATAGGTTTAAGCGCATGTCAGCGGAGCCATAAAATTCGTAAAAAGGAGAAATGAATGATTTATTCTGATAAATTAATATCCGCCGGAAATTTATGCGTTTCTCTCGAGAAGTTTACGGATAGCTTTTAGTTCTTCCAGCATCTGCTGGTGGACCGGTGATGCAGGCCCCCTTACTTCAGGTTTACCGGTACCCGTGCCGTCTCCTGCTGCTGAACAGCTCCGGACAAGGCTCCGGATTAACTCGCGGAGTTCATCAGCATACACTATCGCCTCGATCCGGATCTCGGGGACCGCTGCACCTGAATATCCTGCGGTCTGGACCGAAACGGTCGATATGCCAAGTGCCCGCATTACCGGCCCCTGCTTGATGTCAATATTGGTTATCCGGTTATATGGCACGATGCCCGTACTGCGGAAAATTACACCTCGTTTCCACCTCATCTCGTCATCGTGGAGCTCATACCACATGCTGTCGTAGTACATTTTCACCCAGATGAGGTAAAGCACCACGATAATAAGGATAATTCCCACTATTATGGCAACAGCCAGCAACGGAACATCTGGTACTGATACAACCGGGGCAATACAACAGGGCAGGAGAAACAATATGAGTATGAAGAAATCGATAATAAACCAGGTTACCATCTTTTCAGAGGGTTTAAACGGTGTCAGGCGGGGGAAGTGTTCACTCTGCATGGACTATCGGACAATTGTAGGAATGACAGAAGGATAAGGGTATCGGGTCCAGTTGCTATCCCGAAAGGAACCTGACCCATGGGACTGCAGAGTCCACCCGTTTATTTTGGCAGGTAGCTGTTGGAAATTATCGGATTACCCTGTACCGGGAAGTAACCGGAAAAATAATGGTAGGATTACCTTTAAATTCCAGATCCGGAGCAATTGGGCAGATCAGGTCACGTGCGGATGGATACTGTCCCTGCGCTATCTATACAACCTTCCCCGCCGAAAAACACGTTGGCCGGACTGAAACCGGGAAATACAACGTTTGCCGGAGTCGGAATATACCTGCAAACCGGGTTCAAAAATAAAGTGCTCCAGGTTTCCGCCCGTTTTGTTGTGGTATATTTCCTCCCGTGAGGTCAGAGGGCGCCCTCGGTCTCCCTGGGTGTATCCGGCCGGGGCTTTTTTGGCTGTTCCTTTGGATCAGGGCTTACATCGGGAAGCTGATTTTTCTGTGGTTGTGTTTCAGAGAACATTTTGGCAAGGGAGACCGTCCCGGTCATATCCCCGAGTGTCATGGTATTCAGGACAGTAGAGGGAACGATAACAAGGGTCGCTTTTTCCTTGAGCCCTTCGTAGAGCATGTTCATTGCCCGGAGGTGCAGCGCAACGGGGTTATTCTGGTAGGTCTTTGCGGCCTCCTCGAATTTTGCCGCGACCTGTCGTTCAGAGTCCCCGAGGATGACCCGTGCCTGTCGCTCGCGCTCTGCCTGGGCCTGCATCGACATGGCGTCCTGGAGCTCATTCGGAATCAGGACGTCACGTATCTCAACGGAACTGACATGGACGCCCCATTCAATTGTCCTCCGGTCGATAATTTTCTGGAGTTCAATATCAATTTTCTCCCTGCCTTCCAGCATGTCCGAGAGGAATGACTTCCCGATAACTTCACGGAGAGCCGTCTGTGAAGCCCAGCTGATTGCTGACCGGTAGTCCTCGACCTCGAGTGCGGCCTTGACAGGGTCGAGGACCTTCCAGAATAATACTGCCTCTACATCAACGGGAACGGTATCCTTTGTAAGTGTTTTTTCTGCCTTGAATGAGGTGGTAATGACCCGGTTATCAATCCAGTAGGCGACCCTCTCGACCATTGGGACAATATAAAATAATCCGGGTCCTTTCAGCCCGGTAAATTTTCCAAGTCTGAGGATGACCGCCCGTTCCCACTGGTCTGCGATTTTAACCGATGCAGAAATATATGCAACGATTAGTATCCAGATTACTCCAGCGAGGATAAGAATTGCCTGGGACGGATCGGTGATCCCTGTATATAACAGCCAGAGTGCGGGGATTACCAGCACAAGGAATACAATATAGGGCATCGGGTGCTGTTCTGCCATGACATTCCATCTTGCCTGAACGGTAATAGATATTTGGATGAGTGCAAAGGATTGTGAAATACATGGTGTAGTGGGATTAAACTGATGTCCCGGCAAAAATCTGTCCAATAACCCTGTTCTCGTCTTAACAGAAAATTATCCGGGTCAGCGGGGGATCATGAAAGCAATATAATTCTTAAGGGCTAAAGGTATTTATAAATAACATAATGTTAAATATTCATTACATATAGTGAAGTTCCGGTTTGGGTTGTAATACCCACGGAAAACCCCGATAACAAAAAAGGTGTGCTTTGATGGCAGATTTGCGAAAATACCTATTATTATTTCTTCTTGTAGCAGCATGCTGTCTCGTTGCCTGTGTAACTGCAGCAACTACGACCGGGCTGGTATCCGCCAGTGATGGTATTTACCAGACCCATGTGACTTCGGTAAAGCTGGATCCTGAAATATTCTTTCCTTACGAAACGGGGACAATAACCGTTACCCTGACGAACTCCGGTAACCAGACGGTAACACTATCCCAGCCTGATATTCTTGAAACCCACGTAGCAGTTAAAAACAAAGGTTCATATAACACCAATGTCCGCCTTGGCCCCGGGTCACAAATGACCTATTCATTCCGGGTCACCGTTTCAGGCGAGGACGCAATGTATTTCCCGGTATTTACCGTTTCAACAGTGGAAGCCGGGAGTATCAGTTATCCCTTCGAACTTGAGGTAGATTCAAAAGACCTCGAAGCAACAATTGTTGACCGGCCCGATAATTTTGTTGTGGGGAAGAAAGATACTATAAACCTAAGCCTTGTTAATTCCCGGAACGGCGCGCTTACCGATATTACGATTACCCCGTCCGGGAATGGTACTACGGTCTCCCCGCGTCAGAAATTTGTTGCCACACTGCCAGGAGGCAGTTCACAGATGGTCCCGTTCCAGGTCACTCCTGAACGGGCATCAGACCTGACATTTCATATCACGTACCATAATGGTAACAATGACCACGCAATTGATGAAGTCCTGCCCCTGAATATCGGTGAAGATAAGCTCGCAGCGGTCCCTGTTGTCAATAACATCGGTACTCACATCATCGGGGTCGTCCTACAAGCTGACGGGAGATGTGAACAATGCCGGTATTACGGATGCAAAGTCCATGGTCCTGACCGTGCTTTCGCCTGCAAAACCCGTGGAACCCTATGCAGACTATGCGATTGGATCTCTTGCTTCTGATGACTTTTCAAGTTTCACCCTAACCTTTATGAGCACCGATCTTTCCAACGTGCCGTTGCAGATCAAGTGGAAAGACGCGGATGGGAACTCCTTTTCTACGGTAAAAAACCTCGATCTCCGGTATACGCTCGGGTTCTTCCGGAAGCAGCAGCGGGAGCTCGGGAAGTTCCAGCAGCAGTGGGACAACGGGAAGCACTACAGCAAGGACAAACGCCGGTGGTCCACCGGGTGGCGGGGGAATCTTCGGATTTGGAGGCAGCAGCAGGGGTGGCGGCGTTAGTTCATTCTATCCTGTGATTGCACTGGGAATCGTTATCGTCGTCGGGATAGTCATCTGGATGAAACGGAAATGGATTGTTTCAAAACTGAAGAGGAAATGAAGGGGGTTAAAATGGGCGAAAATCCACTCATCCGCCTTGTGGATGTCTCGAAAGTGTACCACCTCGAGAGTGGGGACTTTACGGCGCTCAACCATGTATCCCTTGACATCATGGAGAATGAATTTGTTGCAATTATGGGGCCTTCCGGCTCCGGAAAGTCCACTATGATGAACCAGACTCGGTATCCTTGATGTACCAACGACCGGGGAGCTCCATATCGATGGAAAGGATGTTGCGAAAATGACCCCTCTCGAACGAACCCACATGCGCCGGGACACGATCGGGTATGTATTCCAGAAGTTTTACTTAATCCCCCTCCTCTCCGCGTATGAGAATGTGGAGTACCCGCTCATCCTGAAGTATAAACACCGGGACACCACCGGTAAAGCTGCAGATGTTCTTAAATCAGTTGGTTTTGACGAGGAAATGAGTGCCCACCGGCCGAACCAGCTCTCCGGGGGACAACAGCAGCGGGTAGCGATCGCACGGGCGCTGGTCAATGACCCGAAAATTATCCTATGCGATGAACCTACCGGAAACCTGGACCGGAAAACCGGACTCCAGATTATGGAGACTCCTTGTAGGTCTGCACCAGAGAGGCAAAACGGTGATCCTGGTGACACATGACCCAAAGATTGCAGAGTATGCACACCGGACGATCCAGCTCGATGACGGGAGGGTTGTTGCATCGTGAGGGACATCTTCTTTGACCTGTCTGTCCGGAGTATCAGGCTAAATTTCATGCGGTCACTGCTGGCATCGATTGGGATTGTAATCGGTGTGGTCGCCATTTCCTCGATGGGAATGCTCGGGGCCAATATGCAGTTGTCAGTGAAACAACAGCTCTCCTCGGATGTCAACACGGTTATGATCTCGTCAGATGTCGTACGGACTACGACAACCGCCGGAACCCCCTCCACGTCACAGGGTATAACGAAAAGCCAGCTTAACGACATCAGGAACGCTGCAGGGACAAACGTGGTCATCCCGATACATCGGACTAATACCCAGTTTACGATCGGTTCCACTGACGGGAGAGGTTCGGTATATGGCCTGGAACCCAGTGACATTGAAAAATTTCTTACCCTCAGTACCGGGGATATTCCCCGCGGGGCGAATGATGCTGTTGTCGGGTCCAATATCGCAACAAACTTTAACCTGGTTGTCGGAAGCCGGATAAAAATCGGTCCACCCAGCACGGAAAACCGGCCTACGGTCCGTGTTTCCGGTATTCTCCCGGTTCGGGGGTTTGCCTCTGATGGAATTAATACCGATAATGCCATTATCGTGTCTGATACCTGGTATACGGAACACTATGGTGACAAAGACCTGTATGACCAGGTTAACGTGATTGTGAAAAATGTTGATACCATCAATGATGTGGAAACTGCAATCGATGAGAAAGTCAACCGGAAAACGCAGGTGATCAGAATAGCTGATGCAAGCTCGCGCCTGACCAGTATAACTCAGACATTGGGCACGATAACGACGTTTATCCTTGCTATCGGTGGCATTTCTCTTGTGGTAGCTGCTGTCAGTATCTTCAACGTAATGATGATGTCTGTTACTGAACGGGTGCAGGAAATAGGCATCCTGCTTTCAATCGGGACGGAAAAAGGTGAAGTGCGCCGGATGTTCCTGTACGAGGCATTTATCCTGGGCATCATTGGTTCTGTTGTGGGCGGGATCTGCAGCCTTGTTATCGGCTACTCGGTGGTGAGTGCCATGATAGGGAATACGGCATATTTCTTCATGCCAGACAGTATTATGTATGTCCCGTACGGTATGGTGATTGGGATTGTTGTTTGTGTTATATCAGGGCTGTACCCGGCATGGAAGGCCTCGAACATGGACCCTATTGATGCCCTGAGGAGTGAATAGAGGTACTACTACCAATAGTTCATGAGTTCCGAAAGAACCATTCAGTGCAATCAGTGGATGATTGAAATAACATCAAGGTATCATGTTATATACCTGTAACGTGCCAATCCAGAATGAGAGAACCGTGGCATAGTACCGTGACAGCGGGGAAACGATCATGAAACGAAATTCTTTTTACCTGTGTGTGGCAGCGGTCGCATTTTTTGAGGTCGCAATATTCTGGCTGTCAGTAGAACTCGCGGATCCCTTACCCTCTGTTATTGCAATTGTCCTCGGGATCCTTGGAATATATCTGGCGAAAATGTATATTGATGAGGTCATCGAGGATGAGCGGACCCAGAAGATCACCGAGATAACTGCATTACGGACCCTGCAGATCACGTGGATCGGTCTGTTCCTCTTTGCCCTGTGGATCATCATTGACGCACTGGGCGAGGGGATCCGGCGTTTCAACCGGCCATTAGGTATTTTCGGGTTCCGCCTGCTGATTCTTCTTTGTGGGATCATCGTCCTGTACGTGCTATTGTCCCTTTATTACAACAAAAAATACGGGGCATAGTGATGAAAAACAAAATTAAAGTGTACCGGGCAATGAACGACCTCTCGCAGGAGGCTTTGGCGAACGAAGTCGGGGTAACCAGGCAGACGATCCTCGCCATCGAGAACGGAAAATATGACCCCTCCCTGATCCTCGCTGCGAGGATTGCAAAATTCTTCAAAGTTCGGATAGATGATGTTTTTCTTCTTGATTCAATCGATGAATAATTTCATTGTACTTGTGACGAAGTCATTCTGTGCAGGTGCCTAACCCTGAATACCGGATTGGCCTGCACTTTTTCAGACCAGGACCTAAACGTCGTATTCATTATCCTGGTACACCCTTTGAGAGTAAGGCCATGTACCAGTTTTTCTCTTCTGATAATGCCGTGGATAGTCTGAATATTATACATCTCCCTCTCACAAACAGTTAAGTATATTAAACAATATGTATAATATACTTTACATCGGCAGTATCCTTTCGTGGAAGGCTCCGTAGAAGAGGTGAGAATATATCGAAACGTATCGTGCGACTTACCGGGGTAGTGTTGATCGTCTGCTTTCTGGCAGTGATTGCAGCACCCGTAATAGCAGCGCCAATGGAACAGGGCACAAAAAACAAACCCGTGAATGGTGCCGGTAATTCTATCCGGATGCAGGGACTGCCGGACAGGGCTTCAAACCTGACAGCGTACCTCGCCGGAAAGGGGTACAATGTCGATACCCTTAACGCTGCCCTGGCTGATGCAAAGGCTGCCGTCCTGGCATCTGATAAGGTCAGGTTCCGGTCTGCTATGAAGACATTCGCAGGTGAACTCCGTGCAAAAGTGAAGGATGGCTCAATCGACAAAGCAGATTTAAAAAGTTATGCAAAGGATCACGTAAAAGCAGTACGTTTAATTCATGCCATTAAGCAGAACAGGCAGCATCAAAAGGTTAACCCGCCCATGCCGGAACAGTAACATTCCCATGACCAGCACAAGAGTGTCCTCCTCTCCGTGTCCCATGGTGGGCAGAGTAAAAAGCCACTCATTTTTTTATTTAATCCTGATTAATGAGATTTTCCGGTTGCCAGAGCCACCTGGCCTTTTTCCGTTTCCTTCATCATCTCGATAAGAAGAAAAAATACAGATGCTTCGAGCGGGTCATCAAACATCGCATATTCGGGGCCCTTGTGCCGTTCAAGTGCCTCAGCAAGGCGTATTCCATATTTCTGATCGTCGATTTTTAGTGCACGTGATGCCTTTCTCCATCTGACACTCACATTTTTCATCCCGGTAGTCATGCTCATCTCCACTCATCTCCTTGAGGTTGAGGACTGAGTGTGCCAGCTATATCAGGTCTTGCAGGGTGGGGGGTGAAAGTGATGGAAACCTGGTTTCTGACTAGTGATTAACCTGTGAGAAATAGCATGATATTCAAACCAGTTAGCCTGGCTTATTCTACCTATTCCAGGACTTCCTGGTCCCTGACCTCTTCGAAATAATTATGTGAGCCGCAATTTGGGCAGGTACGTAAACGGTCGAGTTCCGCCTTATTGCCATCCGGACCCCTGTTTCCCATGGTGATCACGGTCCCCCCGCACATCCCGCAATATGAACACGAACGGGCTGATCCATCCGGTTGAAAAAAGTGGCCCGCATCTGCAGACGCACTTGCTTTTATTGAATCTTCACGTGATTTGAGGGAATGCCAGACCGTTTCGCAGGTATAACAGGTTCTTTTGTATTCCTGGACCATCAGGTTTTATAACCCGTAATTGGTATTATGTGTAGTGATTCAACGGAACCCGTTAGTCCTGATCTCAATTATGCTAATCCGTATGGTATGGCACGGGAAGTTGGGGCGTACCTATAACCATAATCGCAGGATTTACTGCCGGTTTCACCCGTCCTGCTCACACTATGCGATACTCGCACTGGAAAAACATGGTTTTTTCAGGGGGTGGTTCCTTGCGGTCAGGAGGGTACGGCGTTGTGTGCCAAAAAACACGGGTTCGTGCATAGATTTTCCCTGAGTTCCTGTCAGTTCCCCTGTTATTCTGATGTTAATTTATCCCTGAAACCGGCTGTTCGGGTCATATTATGGTATACTATTCAACCCGGGAGCCACTATGCATCTTTTCGGTAGAGAATTCCCGTGACGAAAGGGACAAGGAAGGTTTCAAGATAATATACCATCACGCTCGGGTGGTAATAGTTGCCAGGGTTGAACAGGAGAACAATGAACAGGAAATCAGCCACAATTGCAATTCCGGTCCATGTCACTGCAACAATTGCATAATACCTGAAAGGAAGCACTCTTTTCCTGAATCTGGCAAGGGTGATTACGATAAGGACCGGTGTGAATATGACGAAGAGGATCCACCCGATTACAACGGAAGGGACTATAAAATAAAGGACAATTGATGCGATATACCCAATAAACCAGAGGCAAAATCCTAGTCCGAGGGTATCAATAACCTTTTCACGTCGTTGTCCTCCGGGCAGGCCGGTGCGAGGACCGGGATACGGGTTTCGGTTTTCAGTCATTGTGGTATTACAGGGTATAATTACCGTATATTGACTAAATATTCTCCTATTATGTGACTGGAATTCAAGTAGCACGAAGCAATCCCAAATTAAAATCGAACTCTATCTCCCTGCAAAAATCAGGAGATTTGAAAAAAATCCCTTTTATTCAATTCATATTCAGAACAGGATATCCTCTTTTTTAAACCTCAGTTTTGGCATCGGCGTATCAGCGGCGTACCCGACCGGGCAGAGCATTACCGGGACGAGGGGTTTTGGGATCTTCAGGATCCGGGTGAATTCATCCGGGTTAAACCCCCCCATCGGGCACGAGTCAAGCCCGAGGGATTTCGCCCCGTTCAAGGCGTTTCCCAGGGCGAGGTAGGTCTGCGCCTGCGACCAGGAAAGCCGCTGTTCAGGTGACATGGGCCCTGCGAACTGGGTTGCCATTCCGGTTATCATTGCCTGGATCTCATCCGGTATGTGGTTTTGTTGTAACAGGACCCCGAGCTTTTTTATCAGGTTTTCATAGTCGGGATCGGCACAAAAAACAAGCAGGTGTGAACAGGTGGTGATCTGCTCCTGGTCAAATGCCGCAGGCCTGAGTTCATTTTTTAATTTCTGGTCAGTAACAATCCTGATTTTCCATGGCTGCAGGTTAAGGGCAGAGGGGGCATACCTGACAAGTTCAATCAGACTCGTTGATTTTCTCTTCAGGGACTACCTTCCCGTTGAATTTCTTTACCGCGTAACGTTGCATCACAATTTCTTTAAACTGCATGTCCGTTTTCACCAGTTACAACAATCTGGCTTGATGTATTTATAGGTATGATATCTTTTGAGCCTTCGCAGTTACAGAGGTCATGGTAATCAAATACTTAAAGATCCACAGGTAACTATTAGCAAAATATTCCAAAGAATCCCCGGAGTCCGATTTCCGTTGAAACAACCTCCCCTGCATGAAAGCGCATTTACCGGTATAGAGGCCGCAATTGTACTGATTGCGTTTATCACCGTGGCCTCAGTGTTCACCTATAGTATGCTCGGGGCAGGGCTTTTTACCACCCAGGCCAGCCAGAAGGTAGCCAATGCAGGGGTCCAGGGTGTTGCATCAAATGTTCTGGTTGTCGGTGATATCTATGGGCTTGCCTCAGATACCTCCCTGGGCATCGACACGATAGAGTTTGGTGTAACCCTTTCGACAGGCGGGACCCCTGTCGATTTCAGGGGCAGCCAGATGATAATAAGCACGGAAGGTCTGCTTGAGTCCCTGAAGTATACAACCGGTGTCGCCGGGGCCGGGGAATGGAATGTTTCCGGTACGAGTGAAAGGGCCCTTTCGGATAACCAGGTCTGGACGATCGACGCGAAACCGACTAATACCATCCAGCCGCGAACCCAGTTCACCCTCGAAGTCAAACCCCCTGGCGGCGCATCGTTCAGTATCAGGAGGACGGTCCCGCAGGGCCTGGACCCTGTCAATATCCTGTATTAATGTTTGGTGATTCATCAATTGGAACCACCACAATACATTTTAATTTGTTAAATCAGGAGAGAATTGTATCCGGTTTAGGTAATCCTGTCATTTTGAGACATTTCAACAGTCCAGGAACTATCCCAATTGGGGGCTGCCGTAGCGGCGGGGGCAATGCCCCCAAGAGCGTCTTATGTTTCAATTCCAACTACATTTCTTGAATTGATTATGAGTCTGAAAAAAATAGGGTGGCGTTTGTTGACTAATCACCTAATGTTTTAAAAAAGGTGTTATAATTTTGACTGGTCGTACGCCTTATTCGCGCCAGAAGGGATTATTTTTTCTTTTCCTTTGCTGTTCCACTGGTATTTCTTTGATTTATCCTTTCCTGCCTGTTTTTTTGTTTCGTCGTCGGGCTGTTGATCAGTACAGGGTTCAATAGCGAGGAAACATTCAACCGGGTCTTTCCCCCCCGTGCAGAGGTGACTTTTAAAATCATCACATTCCTCACAGGTAGGGACTCTTGACTCGAGGAGTGAAGGGAAATGGGCCTTCCAGAGCACGGGGTCGATCTTTCCCTGCTCAAGGAATTTCCGTACGTGTCGCGCTGTATACTTCATGAATACTACTAGGTAATCGCGGCTCTTATTCCCTTCTTTCGTAACAGAAATCGGCCGGGTGATAAACCGGGTGAATCATCCGGGCAAGCAGTCGAAATCCCCGTTCGTTTCGTCGCTTTTAAAAGATATTTCCGGATTGGCCAGGCTGAAAAAAACGGTCAGCCAAGGTTCATCACAGGCCTGACTATCACCGGGACGGTGCGGTTTACCGTAAGTGCGTTCTCCTCAGGCATACTGATTGTTACGGAAAATGGTGTCGACGGGGGAAGCGGGGTGGAAGGGTAGACAAATAGAACAAACGCCTCGTTGGGTTCGAGGATATTGTCCTGATCAGCACCCTGGTAAGGGATGGTACTTCCTTTCTGGACAATTGCCCATCCTGGTTTCTTCATGGGCAGCCCGCTATTCCTTGGTACCACTTCCCTGCCGGACTGGCTTGCAAAAACCACGGTGCTTTTATCGAGGTCTACACCGGCTCCCGGTTTCCATACATACCGCAGGGAGTCAAGCTGGATCTTCATCACCACGGCGCCGAGTTTGCCGGGATTCGGGGCCGGGGTCGTCACCTGAACCGGCCCGAGTGTACCAGAAAGATCTGCATATCCTGTTATATTACTGGCAATTACCGGTAAATCCGCAAGTCGGCTCAGCCCGGAATAGGTCTCCTGCCCGCTTGAGTAACTGGGGAGTATGAACACTGAGAACATTGCCAGAGACAGGAGTATTGCTATCGCCAGGGCGCCAGCCATTACCCCCATGCTCCCTTCACCGGATGAAAACCGTGTTACCATTTTAATGTAACCTGATGTTTCAGAACAATAAAAAATGGCTACCCGGGACATTGCATGCCTCGTCTTCCCGGGGTCTGTTATCGTTACCACGCATCAAATGCAACTATGGTATTAGTGCTCCATTCCCGGGCCTGAAAACCTGTTACAAGGTTATATTAATCCTGCCAGACCGAAAATTACGTACCAGCAATGACCCTTCGATCTATCCGGATAGCCACCACCCATGCTGTTCCCGGCAATCAGGTCGTAACTCTTGATGACCTGAGGCAACATCTTGCCACGATAGACCAGGTCATTATCCCCGTGTTCGCTGTCCACGATCCCCGGCAACCCCCTATAGGAAGAGTAGTTTCAGGTGTTATTACAGGATTGGAGGATGGTGAATTTGCCCTAGATGCCAATGTTGAACTGTTTGGCCCGGATTTTATCCCAAAAATCGGGAGGTCTGAAGATAAAAGGGTTGTAATAGCAAACAGGCCCCAGGGAAAGTTCGCGGTCTGGTGTAATGAGATCTCTGTGACACCGGAAAAAACAGGGCACCTTCGGGAAATCAGTGAAATTCTCGGGACCCCTGTAGCGTACCGGAGCAGTACAGGAATGTTCCAGGAAGAACTGCCCATCCTGATTATCGGCGTCGGGGCACTCCCGTTTGGGTATATTGCAGATACCGTTTCCCGGCGGCTTGGTCTGGAAAAAATACACCGGCTTACCGCGAAATTAAACCTGATATATACGAGCCCGGGGGAGAACCGGAAGGAATCACTGCTTATTTATGACCTGGATGTCACTGACAGGCAGCAACGGTCCCTGTTAATTGAAGTGATCCTGACAAATCCGTCCGGAAAGGATATCGATTCCTTTTTTTACGGGGGATTAGGTGAACTTGACCGCATATTACCTCCCTTTTACCTGAGCAGGTTACACCCGAAGAAAATAGTGATGAATTACAGCGACGGGAGGTTCAGGGTTTTATACGCCATCCAGGAGCAGGGAATACCCATGATCCCCCGTTCCGATTCCTTCCATGGCTGACTTTTTGACCTGTCCGCCACGTAACACATTCAGTCCCCGGCTGGCCAGGTGGCGTCAACAATCTGCAACCCCGTTTCAACGTGGAAAGGATGGAAGCATTGTGCGATTCACAGCATGAAGGGAACAACATGGCCTGGAGGTGATAAATAAATATACTATCACTTCATGCGAATATATTCAGAACAAGTTTCTATAGAAACAAAAGAAACAAAAATCCCGCTTGTTGAAAAAATTCCCCGATCGGGTGGACTGAACACGATGAAGTTAATCCCCATACTCGTAATTGCACTTGCAATCTCTGCTGGCATACTATTTCCGGTATCAGCTGCCGGTGATCCAACTGTACAGATAAGCGAATACCAGGTGACCCCCCCAATAATGATGCCTGACAGTCTTGGGACGATCACGGTAGTCGTGAAAAATACTGCATCCACCGCATCCATTAAGGAGAACGCAGGAGTTTTTGCCAATGATTTTACTACCACCAAAGTTACGGACATCAACGTGAACATTGAAAATGTCCAGCTCGAGGGGAAAGGGATCCTGGTCATCAGCAAAGATTTCGAGAGGGTGGGGGAACTCGGTCCGGGCCAGTCGCTCCCGTTGACATTTACCATCAGGGCGCCACCAGTGACCGGGATGTACTATCCTGAAGTGTGGGTCGATACCACAGGTGGGAGAAGCACCCGGTTCCCAATCCCGGTTAACGTCAACACCCCGGTGGGGATCCAGAAAAAGGCTATCATGATCGTGGAAAGTTCGCTCCCTGATACGGTGAACCCTGGTGACGAAATCCCGGTAATGCTGGTTGTCCGGAACGGGGGAGAGACCAGCACGGATGATGTCACTATCCGCATTAATAACGTAAGCACCATGGTTGCACCGAAGACGACTGATTTTTACCATATCGGTGCGATAAACGCCAATGATTCCAGGACGGTTAACCTCGTCCTGTTATCTGACAGGAACACCCCCCCCGGGCTGGTCCGGGTGCCGCTCACGCTCCAGTACAACTGGATTGATGGATCAGGGCATGTCGAAACAACTTCCATTGATGTCATGATGAAGGGAAAGGCCGAGCTTGGGTTTGTCTCGGTTGAAACAAACCCGCGGAGGGTAATTGCAAACCAGCCGTTTGACCTGACCATCAGGATAGAGAATACCGGCACCGGTGAAGCAAAACAGGTGGTTGCAACGGTCGACCTTCCGATGACCGGTACAAAGCAGGCATTTATCGGGAAGATTAAACCTGGCAACGATGCACCTGCTGTGTTTTCGCTTGACGGCGCAAAAGGTGGGACCTACGAGTATACAACAATCATCAGGTACGTAGACGATCTCGGGACTCACACGATATCCAGCCCGATGTCAGTCAGAATAATACCTGAAGACAATACCGGGGTATTTCTCCTTGTCCTGCTGATCATTATCGTTGGTGGAATCCTTGCGTACAGGTATTGGTACCTGCCACGGAAAAACGGCAACGGAGCCCTTCCATGGGTAAAAAAGAGCTGAAAGTCGCCTTTCTCCTCGCACTCCGTTCACTCCAGCGGGGGAGCCGGTCAAGCGCGATCCTGACTGTACTGATTATCGGGATGTGCTTTACCAACATGATATTCCTCCCCTCCATGTTCAGCGGGATTGGCCAGGGCATCACGAAACAGCTGGTGGATTATGAGGTCTCAAATGTCCTCGTCAGCCCAAAATCTGGTGAGCAATACATCACAGACCTTGATGCCACGCTCGATCTGATCAATGGTATGCCGGGGGTGCAGCGTGCATCCCCCCAGTATTCCAAGGGGGCCACCTTCAAGTACCGGCAGCGGGTTATCGGTGTTTCCGTGCGAGCCATAACTCCCACGGATGAGAAGGAAGTATCTCCGGTATACACGAAAATGGTGACCGGGAGTTATCTCGGGGAGGACGACACCGGTGAGATCATCATCGGTAAACCGATAGCCGGTGATTCCTCTGTTCGCCAGGAAGATGAATTTCAGGAGTCGCTCGGGGGCGTCCGGGTCGGGGACTCGATCACGGTTGAGTACGGCAACGGGTACACGAAAGACTACCGGGTCAAGGGGATCTATTCCACCGGATGGAGTCCGGTTGACAGCGCAGCGTTTGTAACATGGACCGATATGGAACAGGTGGAAGGAAAGACGCTGGACAGGGCAAATTATATCACCGTAAGAACGAAACCCGGCTATTCCGAGCAGTTCGTCAAGAACGAACTCCTCTCTTACGGGGTGGGTGTACAAGGAAAGGTCCAGACAATGACAGACCTGCTGAGTAAAAGCGTAGGGAAGGTGCTCCAGAGTTTTGCGATTATCAATATGGTGTCACTGATGGTCAGTGTTATCATTACGACGGTTGTGCTGTTCATTGTCATTACAATCAAGACCCTCAACAGCCGCAAACAGATTGGCATCCTGAAGGCAATCGGCGTAGACAAGCAGGTAATCATGCATAATTACGGGTTCCAGGTCATCATCCTCGGTATCCTCGGCATCATCCTCGGGATCATCATCACCCTCGCGCTCGCGGCATACATGTATGTACATCCCATCGTGACTCCCGAATGGTCTGCATACCTGTATATCACACCATGGGATCTTTTAACCAATTCCGTGATCCTGTTCTGTGCAGCAGTTGTTGCCGGGTATGTCCCCGCATACCAGGTCTCCCGCGAGGATATCCAGACCGCGATGAGGGCCTGACATGATCGAGATTACGGATCTGCGGAAAACCTATCGTATGGGGAACGTCGAGGTCAATGCCCTTGACGGTGTTACGCTCGGTATCGAAAAGGGCGAATTCCTTGGCATCGTAGGGGCAAGCGGCAGTGGTAAAACAACGCTCCTGCATATGCTCGGTCTCCTTGACCAGCCCACATCGGGAAAGATTGTTATTGATGGCCTGGACGTATTAACCCTCACAGATTATGAGAAGACTATGTTCAGGCTTTACAAGCTCGGGTATGTCTTCCAGGACTATGCACTGGTCCCGGATCTCACGGTGATGGAAAATGTCTCCCTGCCGGCAATGCTGCGGCAGGACCGGACCGAAGAGCAGATCCGCAAAGACAGTTACGGGATACTCAGGAAAATCGGCTTGTGCGACCGGCGTGACCACCTCCCCCGTGAGCTTTCCGGCGGGCAGCAGCAGCGTGTATCAATCGCACGTGCGATGGTGAATAAACCCGACATCCTCTTTGCAGATGAACCCTGTGCAAACCTTGACTCAGAAAACTCGAGAATGGTGCTGGACCTGTTCAGGGAGATCAATGAAGATATGAAACAGACGATAGTTATGGTCTCTCACGAAGACTGGCATAAGGACTACTTCCACCGGATTATACAGTTAAAAGACGGGAAGATTGTAAATACCTGAAGATTGGAGGGGAATGTCCGGATGTGGTTCTGGCCGTCCCTACCTTTTAATTTTGAAAATGAACCCTGTTTTCTGCCAATGATGTAAAGGAGATTTAGGGGTTCTCCGGAATTAGTAGATTCAAAATTCCATAGAATTTTTCGGGAAATCTATACTACAACGTGTAAAAAATAGTGTTAATATTGAGGTCCGCCCGGGTAGGTCACGGGGGGAATGATCGAATCATTGATACGCGGCATTCTGGATGGACGCTGCGTTGTTCCTGTTGCGGGGATAGTCACGAAGTTCTTTCCGGGCTTTACCAGTTTCATTGGGGACCCTGCAGTTGAGCTGCTCCAATTGTAATCATTATGAAAACGCTCTTTTATTACTACTAAAGCTGGCTCACCTGTACCAGGTCGGTGACTTTCGTATGTGATGTCCCTGGTGGAAAGAGGGCCGTATACCTGCCCTGTGGAACCGTATTTTTTGGTCCGAACAGTAATATGACCTTTCCCTGATTATCGGTCAGGCTGAGTGAATCACCGGCAATACTTGCACCGGTTGCTGATCCGAGCAGGTTGAGATATACCGTTTCGAGTTCCATCAGGGTTGTGGGCCCCGCCATCTTTGTTGATGCGAGAGGTCCGACAGAGATAGCATTGCCCTCAAGGTTGCAGCCCCCGAAATACGTGTTTACCCCACTAAACCCACTGAGATTGCCCTTACTGTTAAATTTCAGTGTAATAGTCCTGATATCAGTCCCTGATACAACGGCATTACCGTCTGAATACGACGAGAGCTGCCATTCAGTCCCAGGTAGCACGGTTGCAGGACTCTTTCCGGCCGGACCGTTTGTGTTCCCGGTATTACCTGACCTGAATTTTAATACGGTGCGACCTGCTGCATCAGACAACTCAAGGGTATTCCCCGCGATATGAAATGACCGGGCTGAATCAAGGAGACGGAAATACGTATCTCCTGATCCATCCGCGGCTCAGGGCCTGCCATCTCGGGTACAGCCCATGGGACCGAATGTAACCGTTGTGCCGTCTTGCGTATACGAACCGAAATAGTGGTTAATACCCCCAGAACCTCCGATACTTCCATCGTTATTAAACGTCAGGGTAACTTTTAAACCGGCTGCTACTGGTACCTGTGAATACCCACGGTCATATGAGACCAGCTGCCAATCCGTATTTGTTAGTGAGCTATCTGTAACCTGGGCAATTCCATCACCGGGTACCAAAATGAACGATGCAAACGCCCCGCCCGTGCATATGATGCAGGTAATAAAAAGGAAGGCTGCAATCGCCATTGATCGTTGATATACTGTCATTTCAATCTGCATAGTATTAGTAAATCTTTTGTGAAATATTGAATAAAGGGATCTATTGCGCCAGTTTGTGGGCTTTCCATACTGAAGTTGTACCAGGGACAAAAATTTTATTAATGACCTGCCTAGTATGTTGCTAACCCCTCCTGTGATAACCAGGACTACAAATTCCAGGACCTGCCTGATAGTTTCGTCCTTTTCGCGATCATTATAGGGTAGTGAGCTGATACGTTAAGACAGTCTCCCGGGAAAGTCCCTCCGTTAAGGGACCGGCAACCAGAGGTTTCGTTGAAATGAGCAGCCAGAAGATATATGTGGTCGGGCACTGCCATCCTGACACCGATAGTATTGCAAGCGTAATTGGTTATGCAGAGTTACTTAACAGGCATGACCCTGGCAGGTATATTCCGGTACGGTGCGGGGAGCTAAATCCCGAGACCCGTTTTGTCCTGTCTAAATTTGAGACTTCAGCCGCCAGAACTGATTGAATCGGTTGAGCCATCTGTTGCAGATATTCCGTTCCTTTATCCCCATCATGCCCCTGAAGAGATGCCGGCCATCGATGTGGCGCTGATGATGGATGAACATGACATCAGGAACATCCCGGTAATCAATCGGGAAGGCAGAGTAATTGGTCTTGTCAGTGAGTACGGGCTTGCCAAAGCATATGTCACCCCGGAACGGCGCGAACAGCTGGTCATCGGACCGATATCCCAGGCTACCCTTGCCCGTATCCTCGAGGCCGAGGTCCTTGTATCCTGCTCTGAGGAGCTGAATGGCCGGGTTATCATTGTTATCGATGCGCTCCACAATGCCCTGTCATCCCTGACCGGGCATGATGTAGCGATTACGGGCGATAACGAACCCTCCCAGCTGGCCCTTATCTCTGCCGGAATTGCAGCCCTGATAGTTGCGGAAGGTGCTCCCGTAGGGGGACGTGTGCTTTCCGCTGCGCAGGCCCGGAATGTTTCCATCCTTGCGACACCACTCGATGCATTCAGTGTCGGCAGGATGATCCACCTTTCACGGCCTGCAGGCCAGGTGATGGCAACTGATGTCCCGGTCGTAAGGCCTGAAGACCCGCTCGCCTATGCAAAACAGATGGTCTCCAATTCCCGGTACCGGACTGCCTGTGTTGTCGACAAGGATGGCCTGCTCCTCGGGATGATATCAAGAAATACCTTCCTTGAGGAGATACAGAAGTCTGTAATCCTGCTGGACCATAATGAGTTTACCCAGTCTGTTGATGGGATCGAGTCGGCCGAGATACTAGAGATTATCGACCACCACCGGCTTGGGGCGATTACTACGTTAAAGCCGGTCTCATTCCTGAATGAACCTGTCGGCTCTACTTCTACCATTATCACCCACAAATTCATGGAGGAGGGGCAAATCCCACCCGTCCCTGTGGCGGGCATGCTCCTTGCGGGAATTCTTTCTGATACACTCGGGCTCCGGATGTCGACGACGACAGGAAAAGACAAAAAAGTCTGTCTCTTTCCTTGCTGGTGTCACGGGGCTTGACCCTGCAGAATTCGGGACCACCCTGATCAGGCAGGGGATGGACCTTCTCCATGCAGCGCCCCGTGACCTTCTTACGGCAGATACGAAACATTACACCCTTTTTGGGAGGGACGTCATCATTGCACAGGTGATGATGGCATCAGATGATTATCCCGTGAGCCGTGCTGACGAGGTCAGGAATCAGACTGGAAATGTTGAGGAAAGAACATGGTGTTCACCTTTACCTTGCCCTTTTTACCAATGTGATGGGGAATACCAGCTACCTTCTGGCAGCCGGGGATAAGAACCTGCTTCTCGGGCTGGAATATACCAATCAACCTGTCAGGCTTGAAGGTGTAATGTCGAGGAAAAAAGATTTCCTGCCTGCTTTTGGCCAGAAACTCAGGTCACTATAATTTTCTACCAATAACTGTTGCCACCGCTTACGACACCATTCACTGTTCCATTCCCCTGATGAGCTCCCCAATCCTCCTGAAATCTTCCTCCAGGTGTTCCCTGCTCCGCGGATTGTGAAGTGTTGCCGCGGGGTGCAGAGCCGGTATTATTTTCTGGGGGAAGCCGAATGGTTCGCCTTCAAATACGGTCCCGGAAATATCCGTGATCTTGATAAACTCCACCCCCATTCTCCCAAGCACATAACGGGTCGCATGCCTCCCAAGCGGGACAAGCAGCAGAGGCCGGATGGTGTTGACCTGCTGTTCAAGCCAGGGGGTGCAGGTGACGACTTCACCGGGTTTCGGGTCCCGGTTACCTGGCGGGCGGTGTTTCACAATATTTGCGATAAAGACCTCGTCACGTGAGAGCCCTGTCCCGGCTAGCAGGGAATCAAGGACCTTTCCAGCCCTGCCAACAAAAGGTCTTCCAAGTGTGTCTTCCAGTTCACCCGGGGCCTCACCAATAAACATCACCCTTGCACAGGTACTGCCCTCTCCCGGGACGCCATGGGTCGCCTCCATCCAGAGCGGGCATCGCCGGCATTTCGTGATCTGGACGGATATCTGGTCAAGGATCTCCCTGGATTGTTCATTACAGGCCATATTTTCATTTGATGAAAGGAGATGCGAGAATAAAAAATGTAGTGGTCAGTTGAACTGCAGGTACAGTAAGGCTGGAAACCCGGATACCCGGGAGCTTTTCCTGGATAAACAATTATTAAACCGCTGGTAAAAATACTAGGTATGCGTCGGTCAATTCACATAAAATTCCTGGTGTTTTTCATCCTGGTGGTTACACTCGTTATTATCCCGGGGTTGGTATCAGCATCCAGTGACAACCCGGGTGATGATGCAACGGTCCTCACTACGAAAGGGTTTGACCTTTACAAGGCAGCCCGGTACAAAGATGCCCTGATCTCGTTTGAAAAGGCTATTACCCTTGATCCGCATTCTTCCATGCCCTGGTACGGTAAGGGACTGGCCAGTGCTGCATTAAACGATAAGGAAGGTGCGATACAGGCGCTCGATCGCGTAACAGAGCTCAGCCCGAAAGATGAACAGGCATGGTTGAAAAAGGGTGAAGTATATATCTCGATGAACCGGAATGACCTTGCTATTAACGCGTATAAACGGGCCCTGCTTATCAATCCCAATAATATAGAAGCAAAACGGAACCTTGAATCTCTTGGTATCCATGCAACGCCAACTACGGTTGATTACAATCAATACGCGTCATCCGGACCGGCAACTGCTCCTACACCTGCAAAAATTATACCGTTTTCACCGTTAGCTGGGATAATCCTCTTGATCGGTGCAGTTTTTATCTCCTTTGCTTATCGCTGGAAATAGGACGAATCTTACTACCATCCCCTGTATAAAGAGGAGTTATCTTCACGTGCATCTGGCTTGCGGACGTGATCCACAGAACGGCAACTCATTTTTTGTTGCCCCCGCCAGACTACATTGAATGGGAACACCGCTGATACATCCCCCTGCCGGTACCGGTAAAAAAATTTACCGGAATGCAAGGTAGAGGAAATAAATCCCGATAATTATTATGAAAATCCCGATAACCCGGTCGAAAAATTCACCGCTCAGCCTGGTGGAGTCTTTGATCTTCTGCCCGAATGCACCCCCTATTGTGCTGATAACAATAAGAGGGATACTGAGCCCAATACTGTATACCAGCATAGTGAATACTCCCTGTATGGCTGTCTGGTACAGGGCAATATAGGTCAGGACGATGATCAGCATCGGCGCCCCACGTCCGATCGTTATCGCCCCGAATGAAAGGCCAAGCAGAAAGGTCCCCGTGACTGTGTAGGATACAGGGGCCCGTAAAAATGAAAATATTTTCCGGATTGGTGGTTTGTACAGGTGGAGGAGCTGGAATCCCATGGCGATCATCAGGACCCCTCCAAAAAACCATGCAACGGTGCTGTCGAAAAACAACAGGTAATTCCCTATCAGCCCCGCGATTAATCCAAGGGGTAATAATACAAGAATTGTACCTGCTGAAAACGCCAGGACGAGCCGGAAGATTGTTGCAGGCGAAAGGTTTGTGTTTCCACTGCTCAGGTACCCTATCAATCCCAGGCAAAGGACACTGTTACAGGGACATATACCCGCCAGAAGCCCGAATATGAATATACCCAGAATTGAAGTGTCCAGGGCTGGCATTTCATTATGATCATTGCCTTCACTGGAATATGATTGTGTCTTCACGGGACCAGACATTTCAAAAAGGACTCAGCAACCTGTGTGGCAAAACCCCATGTCCGGATCTCCCACTTTTTTAATAACGTTAGGTGATTCATCAATTGGAACCACCACAATACAAATTTATTCGTTAAATCAGGAGAGAATTGTATCCGGTTTAGGTAATACTGTCATTTTGAAACCTTTCAACAGTCCAGGAACTATCCCAATCGGGGGCTGCCGTAGCGGCGGGAGCAATGCCCCCAAGAGCGTCTTATGTTCCAATTCTAACTACATTTTTTGAATTGGTTATGAGTCTGAAAAAAATTGGGTTGCGTTTGTTGGCTCATCACCTAAAGTTATTGTATAAACGTCAGGATATCTGTCAGGGATTTTGTAAAAAGCACCCGCGAAGACATTTGGTATCAGGGTTTGCGCATGAAAATCCCGGGAATTTCACATGACAAATAATTACGATTTGATGGCTCTAATTCATGTTTTTAGCTTATATATCGTTCGGATAGGTAGTGGCACGAGTTAAATCACGGATTGAGTCCTCCCCCAGAAAAGACTGGCATTCAGGATCAAAGCCGGATTATTTTTAATACTTTTATGTAGTAGTAACATCCAGTTTTACAATAGTATATCTGGTGACAACAGGGAAGGGCCGTTTCCTATGGAAGAAACAAAAATTCTCCTTGTAGACGATGAGGAAAATATCCTGACTATTTTCCGGTTGGTACTGGAAAGCAAGGGGTACAGGGTAGATACCGCTTCCACCGGGGAAGAAGCCCTGGTAAAGGTCGGGTTACACAAGTACGACCTTTGCCTCCTTGATCTTAACCTCCCTGATATGCATGGGACTGAACTGGTCAGGCAGATACACCAGATCGACCCTGACATGAGAAAACTGATGGTAACGGGAGAAAGTTCAGGTATTGATGCCCGGACAGCGCGAAATAACGGTGCTGATGGGTTTATTTTAAAACCGGTCAACAAGGCCGCCCTTATCAGTGCTGTCGAAGCTGCATTAAAACCAAGGTAAAACGGTACCAATCCGGTTTTTCCTTTACGATACCTGTCTTTGGAACCGTAAGTAGTAAAGGATCAGCCAATGACAGGTGGTAAGCCTTGATCTCTGTCCACTATGTCCACGACGAGCTGGCTCTTCTTAGTTCTCCCCGGTTTTTATCGCAAGGGATAGAGAATGCATGATACAAAACTGCGAAATGGTGACCCCTGCCCCTGTCTCTCGTGGAAAAGAAAATATCGGGCATAATAATTCCTTTTAGGACGCGGGCAGTCAGATGGATCAATTAGGTTATTACCCGCTTACCCGGGAATCCCGAAGATGGAATCTTTCCTGGTAAAAAAAGGGTGTTTAGAATTTCGGCATTGGGGAAGCCGGGTTTTTTGTATAGACCAGGTTGCTGTTCAGGTTGTCAGTAAGTGTCAGCTGGCCGTTTGAATTTACAACGTAGCTGGTGGTCTTCTGAAGGATCTGGAAATATGTCGCTTCCGTGTTCGCATTATCTGCACAATATTTATTTGTAGTGGCGATGGGACCCATGGTCATACCCATACCATTAAACATCTGCTGGCCACTCAGCGTGTATTGGCCGTTGTAGTTATTACAGCCGGTTGTGCCCTGGAAGTTCCCTGCATTATCAAAGATAATGTTAATCTGGACATTAGTCATCAATACCGGTGCCGTACCACCCTGCTCCCCCATCTGTTTGAGGTACCAGTTCCCCTGAAGCAATGGATCTGTTACAGGTACCGGTACTGAAGCAGGAACTACTGTTGGATTTGTCGTTGCGACCGTGGTTTCAGGAGGATTTGATGGGTTCGTTGTACATCCTGCAATAACAAGTGCAAAGATCATGCAGGCGATGATTCCTGCGGTTACAATTCCCTTCATAGAGCGGTAATTCAATGCAATGGAATTTAAATCTTTTTTTACCATTTTTCGGCTTTGTTGAAACCTCTCGGTGTTAAAAAAAAATAAGAGTGAACTACAAAGACCTGGAGGGGGTTTCACCCCCTCCCTGCCCCATTCCCATTAAGATATTCTTCGGGCAGGGTTTCGGTGAAGGCTCATTAAATTCAGAGTATTGGGACTAGTCTCTATCCCAACCGGGGTCCCCAAGCGACGGGCCATGAGCCCCGGAAGCGTGATGAAATTTTGGAATTACTAATCTGCAAGATAGATTTGAGAGGTTTTCCCATGAAAATGGCTGAACGAACCTTAATTTAAAGAGATTTTGAACGTGGCATGTTCAATCGTCCGGGTGTGAACCTCCCGTTCATGTGTGTTTCAACTGAGCGCATTTTTCGGGAAATCTGGTATCTTCACCGGGGTTTGTTCAGGGGTACAGATGGAACAAGCGAGGGTATGGATTTGTTGAAATTAAGCCGTCCGGTTGACGGAATATAACCGGGCATGGAAAAAAAAGATTAGACAGGGAACACTTTTGTTCCATGGACCTCATTGACAAGCTGGCCAATTCCAATATAAAGAGCAAGACCCCCGGCGATGATCCCCATTACCCCGCCAAGCTGGAGGATTAGTGCATTGCCGGTCAACTGTGCAGCGACGAGAAGGATTACCAGCAGCACGACTGCAAGGAGTGTGACCATCAGGATTTTGTGCATTTTCAAGGTGCAGATAAAAAGACCCAGTGCAAAGATACCCCAGACGCTCAGGAATGTGGCGAGTTCAACAGGACCGGGAGCTTTTGAAAGCCCAAGTGCGGGGAGCATCATGATTGAGGCAAACGAGATCCAGAAAAACCCGAAACTCCCGAATGTAACAAGTCCGAAAGTGTTGTTCTTTTTCCATTCCATGATGCCGGCAATGACCTGTGCGACGCCACCATAAAAGATCGTCATGGCGAGAATCGGGCTTGATAACGTGGTTAATCCTAAATTATGAATACTCAATAACAATGTCGTCATGCCAAATGCACAGAGCCCGAGCGGTGCCGGGTTGGCAGTATTATCAGTCAGGAAGATATCGTTCCTTCCAATTTCTTTGTTTTCGGTCAATGATGTCCTCTCCTGGTTACGCATGCTGTTACCCAAAGCCTCGTTAGTCCTGGTAAAATCCATCCTGGTCAATTACTTGGACCTGTCAGTGTGTTTAATGGATCTTTCGGACCACGGGCCGGATTATGCAGCCATAGCGAAGTGCAATCCTCTTGTGGTGCACCCTCTGAACAATTTGTGGTGCATCGTAATAATAACTGTGGATTGTATTAGAGATCCAGGTGGATACATGCACCATGCATCGATAATTTATCATACCCTCTTGAATAATTCAGGGCCTTTTCTGCGGAAATCCGGATGATATACACCACAATGGTAGTTATAATTGCACCAACTCTGTGGTCCCGGATACCTGGTGCATTATTCACTCCACCTTGCAGACAGTTTCAGAATACAGTCGCCTCGTATTTCAGGATCCGGATTTTCCTGACAATGCTTTGATTGCCGCTTCCCGCGTGGGATATATCTGAATAATCTGGTTAAATCCGGCAATTCTTAACACTTCATGTACGTTCGGGCGGAGTGAACAGAGCACCATCCTGCCCTGCGAGCGGGCAAGTTTTTTTGTAATGGAGAGGAACACCCGGAGACCAGCACTGCTGATATAGGTGGTGGCCGAAAAATCGCATACTATTGCTTTTGATCCTGTTGCCACGAGATTATTAAGTGTTTTTTCGAGAATTCCCGCGGTATCTGAATCGATTTTTTCCATCATGGTGACACTATCGGTCGTTTCTATACTTGTTATTTCCATTTTGTACCACCTTATACGCTTATTAATCCCGAAACCCCGGACTCTCATGGTGTTATGGGGGATAACCAGTAATTCTCTGACCTTCCAGGTTAATAACAAATTACGATTATATACAGATAGATTATTTCAATGGTGAGTAAGGTATGGCAATAGAATGGGACCCCATTATTTTTATCAATCTGATACTTTGTATCATCATCCTGGTACTCGGGTACCTCATTTTTAAGAAGAGCGGTGAGAAGCTTCCCCTCTATGTAGGCATTGCGTTCGGTCTTTTCGGATTATCACACGCAGCGACGCTGGCCGGGCTGAAGGTGCCGCTCACCCTCCCATTAATTATCATACGGACACTTGCGTATCTCCTTGTCATATACGCCCTTTATAGGTATCTACGGGAAAACCAGGTCCAGAAAGAAGCACGGCAGGCGTGGGTCGATTTTTTCAGGGAGGAGACCGGGGAAAAGACCACCGTGAATAATGAGTTGGACAAGTAGTCGCTGCCGGCCCTATGAGTTGCCGCATTCCCCCTAGTGCGCAATCCCAGGCCCACAATCCTTTTTTTAAAGGCAACGTGTGAGTCTCAGGGAAATGCAGGTACTATTGTGTTCAGCCAGGACTATATCGTAATAGTCAGGATTGAGAAACCTGTACGGATTAAAACCTCCAGGTCTGAAAACCATGGCGGTTGAATCATTTTCAAAGCGGATTCCAGGAATATCGGTCCCCCATTCCTCAAAATTCCCTTTGCAGTCATCAGGTCCGTACTATGTCATATCACTACCTGTTTAACGCCGCCATATATTCAAATAGTGAAAAGGGCTATTATCCAGCTGGTAGCAATGGTTAAAAAAGATATTGATACGTTCATTAACAGCCAGGCCCCTGATTTTTGTCTTCCTGATGCAGAAGGAAAAGAAGTATGCCTCGGGACGTTTCGTGGGAAATGGGTTGTACTGTATTTTTACCCGAAAGACAATACACCGGGATGTACTCTTGAGGCTGTAAGGTTTTCCGCAGCGCTTGAACAGTTTGCGGCTCTCGGGGCGCAGGTCATTGGCGTGAGCGGCGATTCCCCCGAGAGCCACCAGCGGTTTACGGAGAAGCATAACCTGAGCGTTGTACTGCTCAGTGATGCTGACCACCGCGTGCTAAAAGCGTACGGTGCATGGAAACCCAAAGTCATGTTTGGAAAAGAATTCTTCGGGACAGAACGTGATACCTTTTTGATAAACCCAGACGGAACGATCGTGGAAGTCTGGCGTAAGGTAAAGGTTAACGGTCATGCAGAGGAAGTAAAGGCATCCCTCATGACCAGGAGTGATACGCACTAACCCGGCCGGTTCTGTTAAATAAATGAAAAGGAAATCCGGCTTTAAACCATTCCCCGAAAAAAGAGGTGTCTAAAAAGGGTGTTATAGTAGATCATACTGATACCTGGCATAAAACGGGATTGCCGGGTATGAAAGGCGGTATTGTGGTTTTGTGATAGTCTTATCGTCCATATACTGGTTTATCGACGCCTGGGAAGGTGTACTGAAGCCATTTCTCTGGAATAACCAGGAGACACTCCCATTCTCCAGCCTGAAATTCAGGACCGACTGGGTCTTCTGGCCCAACGTATTTTTATACACGGATGATTGTTTCCATTCATAGGTATCCATCCCTGTAGTCCATTTCAAATCAATGGTCTCATTTACGACGGCGTCCCCGGAAAATTCTGAATCAGTTTTTATCATGCTGTTTCCAAAGGGGGTATAGGATGCGGAGACTACCGGTGTCATCAGGAGAGCAAGCCCCAGCACCATGGCAATAACCATATGTTTCGTTTTTTTCATTCGTACCACTTCACTATCATGTTGTTACTCAGGCTGGAACGGGATGCAATAAATTGCTTCTGCTGAATGAACCGCCAGGTTATATGCCACAACTTCCTGGTAGTAAATTCTGTTGCCTGATGTGGAGGCCTGTCATACCTGCCTGTTTTTTTGTAATTCGGGCGCACCTGAACTGAGTCGTTTATAGATCCCCCAGCATACTTTTGACTGGTCCGTCCGGCCAATTTTTTTCAAGACCATTGATTTATTAAACCAGGCTTCCGTGTAGAACTGGTCTATGGCAAGTGCCTTTTCATAACAATCCAATGCGTCCAGAAATTTTTCCTGCCGAAACAACTCATTTCCACGTTCTTTTAATTGAACTGGGTCTTTTATATCAAGAGCTGGAGGTTCGGGAGATGCAGTGTCCACAGTACCTGCGGGCAGAGGATCGGTCGTTCCATTATCTGCGATACTGCTGTCCACGGAAAGAATGGGTTCACCAGGCCGGGTATCTCCCAAGCCTGCACTGCAGGTGTCCCGGGTGTCTTCTGCCAGTACTAATCTGAGGCGGGCGAGGTCCAACCCGCATTTCGTGCAGCAGGTTGTCGTATTATCATTTTTCTCTCCACACCCCGGGCAGAACATGACAATCGTTAACGACATTTCATCCCGTTGTTTAATATATCTTTTCTATCAGGGGTGCGGTAAATGAAGGATAATGCCGTGCGATTCCCACCGTTTCAAAAAAAAAACATCTATGAAGCCTATGGTCTCACACCGGACCGGTGAAAATATGAGTGCCCTTTTTTTTCGCCCGCAACGGTGTTGAAAACGGTACAATCCAACCATGAAAAAACTGTAATTACTGAGGCCCGGGAATAATTACCGGCTCCAGCGAGATATTTTCTTTCGAAAGGAAATATCCGAGGATTGTCCGGATAATGACCACCGCCCCGAGCATAAACAGGTCACTCGCGGATGGATTGAGGACCGTGGTGAGGACATCGCCCGCAATAAAAAAATCGAGGCCGAATACAATTTTTCCGGTTAAATCTGCCCGTATCGCGTTGTATGTTACCTTTTTCTTTCTTGTCTCGAGGAGGATGATGTTCACCGTCGCCCCGATTCCGCCAAAGATAATAATTGCAGCCCCGACAATGCCAAAAAAATATGTAAATATACGGATTATATCGGTGAACAACGGAATGTCCATACCAGAAAAAGAATGTCTGTAAATAATAACCTATGCCAATGAATGTAAAAAAGCGCTTTGTTGAAACACGCATGAACGGTGAGTTCACACCAGAACCATTGAAAACGCCCATTCTAAATCTCCTTACTTTTAGGTTCGTTCAAGCAGTTTCATGGGAAATCCTTCGGTGATATAAAAAATAAGAGGGTATACGAAGACCTGGAGGGTGTTTCACCCCCTCCCTGCCCTACCCCTGTTAAGATATTCTTCGGGCAGGTTTTCGGCGAAGGTTCATGAAATCCAGAGTATTGTGGGATAGTCGCTATCATGGCCGGGTTCGCCAAAGCGGCGGACCATGAGCCCGGGGAGCGTGACGAAACTTTGGAATTACCAATCTGCAAGATAGATTTGAGAGGATATCTCCAGAGCGAAAAAAACAGAACATGGTAATGCATCTGCTGGCTATCGAATCCTGCTTCATGCCTCCGGTACAGCTTATCTGACAGTTTTACCTTTACCTATTCAAAACCGGCCGTGAAACCTGTTACCCGGTACCGTTCAGGTATAAAATAAACACAAATATATGCAGAGCAAATGGTTATTCTGACTACCTGTGTCACCACCCCAATCTGGCAATGTAAAACCGGCAGAGTGCTCTCCTGTTAATCCCAGGGATATTGATTCGATTAAGGTACTGTCCGGTGATCCGGGTGAGGCGGTAAAAAATATTCTGCCAGTCCGGGTACGGGGTGTGTGCCTCTATGGAGCATACCAGCTGGCCCCAAAGATCGATGCCCTGGCAGCAGAAACACAAGGGGTAAAAGAGGCAGAGGACATAGAGTGCATCCACCGCATGAGGGTTGCAAGCCGGCGTCTGCGGGCTGCAATGCCACTTTTTGAATCGTGCCTTCCCGAAAAGAAATACAAAATCTGGCTGGATGAAGTCCGGCAGGTTACCCGGGTGCTTGGGGAGGCACGGGATACCGATGTTCAGATAGTGTTCCTGAAAAAATTCCGGAAGCGGACCATGGCACATCAGAAATCACAGGCAGGAGGGGACCCAGGACCCGGTTCACCCCTGCTCCTCGGTATTGATTACCTCATGTCTGACCTGAAAAAGCAGCGGATATCGTTACAAAAAGATGTTATTGCATCAGTTGAACGCCTCGAACAGCGGCAGGAACTTCCTGCCATGCAGGGAACAATACAGTCCCTGATTGATCGGTCCGGTTCCGTACGGAAGAAGCCGTCATTAAGCGGTATCCCACCGGTAGCAGCTGACCACATCGGACGACAACTCGCTGTTCTGCTCTCCTTTACGTCCTGGGTACGTCACCCTGATGCCATAGCAGAGCATCATGCCATGAGGATCGCATCAAAGAAACTCCGCTACACGATGGAAGTGTACGCGCAGTTATACCGGCTTGGGTTAAGAAAACCCGTAAGGAGGGTCGCAAGGCTCCAGGAGATGCTCGGCAGTCTCCACGATTGTGACGTATGGATCGACAGGGTCACACGCACCCTGTTAAAAGAACGCGCCAGGCTTCGTCCGGTTACCGAATCTAACCGCCCTTCATCAATAGAAATTACCGGTCTGAAATTATTCCTGGAGAACCGGGAAAAGGAACGGACGGTCCTCTACCGTAAGTTTGTACGGTACTGGGACACGCTCGTTCGTCAAGGTACATGGGATGACCTCCGAAGGGTGCTGGCAGGTACCGTAAAAAACCAGTATCTCCCTAACGATTCTGATATCGAAGCTTCGCGCCTGGCAGTCCTGCAACTTGCCATGGTCTACCCGGAAGGAGTGGTTCATGCCCGTCGTGTTACGGAAATGGCGCTTGCGCTATTTGATGATCTGATGCCGCTTCACCAGATGAGTGAGCGTTCCCGTTTTCTCCTGGAATGTGCCGGGATGCTCCATGACATTGGCTGGAAATCAGGAAAAAAAGGACATGGTGAGCGGAGCGGAGCACTTATCCTTGCAGATGAGTCAATCCCGTTCGGTGTTGCCGAACGCTCCGTCATCAGCCTTGTTGCCCGTAGTCACCGGGGAAAGAAACAGCCTCCGGAATTTGACCTTTTTTCTGTCCTCTCACCTGAAGATCAGCAGCGGACTATTGTACTTTCTGCGCTCCTCCGGATCGCTGATGGTCTTGATTTCCGGCACCAGGGTGCGGTGGAATCGGTGCAGTGTTCAATCCGTCCGGAGAATATTGAATGTATAATCACTTCGTCTTACAATGTCAGTCCCGAAAAGGAAAAAGCATCGATCAAGGCAGACCTTTTCGAAAATGCATTCGGACTCCCGTTTTTTATCCTATAAGCAGTCACTGCCAATACCCCCCAATCCGCCTGCCAGACCGGAGTGGATTTCACCCCTTCCCTGTCTCCCCCTCATTACGATACTCTTGGGCAGGTTTTCTCCCTATATTGTAATCTCCTGGTTTCAGAAGGCCGGATTGGTCCGAACCTGGACAAAATGTCACAGGTTAGTATTCCCGATTTGCCATCCCCTGCTTTTTGTTATTTCATACAATTTTTTCAATGATTCCCCTGCACCCTGGCGCACAAAATAATTTCTGTCACGGCATGCAGACTCAAGAGGCCTGATTGCACGTGCATCCCCCAGTCTACCGAGGCATACTGATATTGCAAACCTCACATCGGGATCTGCGTCCCCAAGGAGTGCGACCATGTACCGGTAGGCACGAATATCTTCCAACCCGGTCAGCGCATCAGCAGCTGCAATGCGTACCCATTTATCCTGGTCCCAGAGACTCTTCACAAGATATTCAAAAGCCCTGCTGCCGCAGACTGTGAGAATATAACTAACCCCTCCCCTTTTAAGGGCCATTGTAAGGTCCCATGTCTTGTTTGGTATCATACTCATAACGTTCACCTCCTCCTTCCCCCATGCCAGGGTTGCGGAAGGGATTGAGGTGCAGAGGGATGAATATTTGCCTTTCAATGATGCCGTGCAAACGAAATCCGGATGGTCTGGAACGTACCAATGCCCTGGCATAATCACAACCGGGTACTGAACAAACAGGTATTGCGGCCCGTAAAAAAAGAGTACCGTGTCACGGGAGGCACGAAACCATGGTTCTCTTTCAAGGACCGTTATAGTCCGGGCGAAGGGGGTCTCATAGTAAGGTATTGCAATTAATCGTTCCCCATGGCCCCAAATATCTCCGCAACAGCCTCACCATGTGACGGGCCGTACCCCCCTTCAAGGATAAACGCAACCGGGCCTCCTGCGCATTCACCCACCATCCTGGCCATCTCACCAACATCTTTGGGATGGAGGTCCATATTTCCTAGCGGGTCATCAAAAAGACAGTCCTGGCCAGCAGATACAATAATGATATCTGGCTGGTAGTGCTGGAGTCCCGGGATAATTATGTGCTCAAATGCAGCCCGGTATTCCCTGGCAGACGATCCGGCGGGTAGCGGAATATTCAGTGTGAACCCCTTTCCTGCCCCGGTACCGGTTTCTCCTGTGGTACCGGTTCCTGGATAATGGCATGCCTGGTGGACAGAGCAGTACAGCACATCTGGTGAATCATAGAAGATTTCCTGGGTACCATTGCCGTGATGTACGTCCCAGTCAACGATTGCGACCCTGTCACATCGCAAAAGTGCATATGAGGCGGCTATCGCTGCATTATTGAATATACAAAATCCCATGGCGTGCCTGCTGTCCGCATGATGGCCCGGCGGCCTGACCAGTGCGAAACAGTGACTACCTCCAAAGGCCCTCCCAACTGCTTTTATTGCAGAACCCGCAGACAGCCGTGCAATATTGAAGGATTTACTGGTAATATACGTGTCAGAGTCCAGGTAGAGGCATTTCCCGGGCAGGCATTCCCGGCAACGTTCTGCCACCGACTCAATATAATTCTGGTCGTGCGATCTTGCAAGGTCTTCTGGTGATGCAATTTCGGGTTCGAGGAGTTTCACGTCCGCGGGAATACCCTTCATCGCACAGAGCAGCCTGGACTGGGACTCCGGGTGCCCGGCGCAGTCATGTCCGCCAAAGACAGCACCGGTGATAACTTCGCGTGGGATCATTCGTAACTGCCAATTCTCCACCAGACGCAATGAATATTCCGGATAAGACCGGGGACACATGAGTATATCCCAAAGAATCCATGGGGTGCTTCCGGCCGGTATCACCTGGTACAGGAGATGCCAAGCTGTGCTGCCGGGGGAGCCTATTCGGGAATATATCCATTTTCAATAAGATAGGCGGCTATCTGGTCCTCTACATCCCCGGATTTCCAATGGATAATCCGATCTCCACGTTCCCAGACTGATTGTAACTCCTCATCGTCTGTATGTAATGCAAGGGTCCCTGTTACCGTTCCAAGGAACTTCCTTTCCGGGGAATATACCCGGAAAACCACGCACCGGTAGAACTTGCATTGTGCAGCACTCGTAGTATGGATGGTACAGACGATCCGCTCGCCGGATGGTCGAAGAAACCGGCAGGCTGTCGGGTGTTCATTTATCCATGTTGTATCAAGGAACAGCCCACGTTTATCCTCGTCAACTGTAGCAGAAAATGGTGTCCCTGTTGAGACGGAACTGCATTCAAATTCAAAAGGGCCGATCTTACGATCAATTCCAATATAATCCCCCATGTACATGCAACATGTCCCGCACTGTTTACAATCGAATCCCATACAATCCTCCTGCTTCTCTGGCAATGTTGCGTTGTTTCATGCAGTTATCCTAATCAGATCAATGCTTTTTTTGTAACCCGGCAATCATAAACATACCCGGGTGCCTTTTTATTTAAGTGCCTGCCAGATAGCGAACACAAATTCCAGCGCAATGAGGGCAATAATGACCCATTCCAGGTTATTGGAATGCTGGATCCGGACTTCGTCTGAAAGCATGGAATAGGTCTCCTGGATTACTTCGATTTTCCTGCTTACACTGTCACTCCACTGGCGGCTCCGGCTCACCTTGAGTACCATGTCATACACGCGGGCATAATAGACGTCTTCCGTCACCTTTATGAGGTTATTTACTTTTTCGATAATCTCCGATATCTCTGCTGATGTCCTCATCTGCCCGGCCATAATTGCATGGTACTGCCTGCTCCGGCGAAACCCGGGAAGTTTGTCAGCCAGGTCGATATCATCGTACATCTTTTCCACCTGCCGTGTCAGTTCACGGTCATAATACCGGAGTTCAAGTACCTGCACATTTGCAAATTCGATCAGGTCAATAATATCGGTCGGATTTTCAGGTTCGCATAAAAGGGCCGAATCCCATGAAAGGATGGCCAGGTCATCGGTGCGGTAGGAGAGTGAGTTTCTCGTGATCTCCTCGCGCATCTGCGGCGAAATATTGCCCCGCTCGCCGGTCATCAGGGTGACAGGGTCGATGGCATTGTCAATTCTGTCCATCACGTAGATAGTGTAGTCCTCAAAAAATTCATGATCAATGGTCAGGTCTTTGAGGTGTGGGCGGAGTATATCTCCGATTGTTGCCAGGTATTGCTGGAAAATACCTGCCAGTCCGTCCTGCCCGTAAAAGAGGACTGCCGTGTCTTCCAGGTCTTTGACCGGGGACACGCTATTGTCATATACAAAACACAGGCTTATCGCCCCGATATCGTAGACCTTCGCGATCACCCAGAAATCAAAGTCGCGCCCGCCCCGTTTCACACGGACTGTGTCCATTCTGAGCATGAGGGGGGGTTCCTCCATCATGATCGATTTTGGCTGGACCCTCTGAAAACTGGCACGACCTAATGAATAATTGGCTGCAAGTGCTTCAGCAAGAGCAGTCTCCAGTCTTTCGAGGTTAATTTCCCTGCCGATATCATATATCCGGTAATAGCGGCATGAATACATGTGACAAAACATCCTCCCTGTTTATTCTGGCTAGTCCACAGTTACCTGTACATAGGCACTCCATGTAGATACCCATTTTCGTCAGTGTCAGGCAGGGACTATAATCAGCGGCGAAATATCCGCCTGGTTCCTGATGTAGCCCCACTCCATCTCTGATAATCCGTACCTATCGATACAATTATATGTCAATGGAGATTTCCCTAATAGAGAGGCAACCATATGCTCGATGTAATGAAATGTAACGTATGCGGCAAGATAATCATGGTAATCCACAACGGAGTTGGCACATCAGTCTGTTGTAACCAGCCAATGGAACTGCAAATAGAAAAGGCAGAAGACTCGGGTAAAGAAAAGCACCTGCCCGTGATTGAGAAGACAGCGAATGGTATTAAGGTAAAAGTAGGTTCCGTCCCGCACCCGATGGAGGGAGAGCACTATATTGAGTGGATTGAAGTCAGATCAGGTAATTATCTCCATGTAAGAGGCCTGCAGCCAGGCGATCCGCCGGAAGCGGAATTTTCCGTCACCTCAGGTGATGTAAAGGCCCGATCGTACTGCAACAAGCATGGCTTGTGGTCAGATAAACCGAAAAAATATTAATTTCTGGCTGGTATGAAAAACTCCAGGAAGAACCTGAAAAACAACCTTTTTCATACTCATTTATGGACCAAAGGTACATAGCACGCTTTGTTCAAACCCTTCAGTGTCATAAAAAACCCTGATAAAGACAGATGGCTTCGCACCATAGCGATGAAAACTTGAAAGGCCAACTTTTCACACCCGTAGCGTTGTTGGGTTTAAAAATTAAGGTGATTCATCAGTTAGAACCACCACAATACATTTTTATTCGTTAAATCAGGAGAGAATTGTATCCGGTTTAGGTAATCCTGTGATCTTGAGACATTTCAACAGTCCAGGAACTATTCCAATTGGGTGCTGCCGTAGCGGCGGGGTGCAGCCCCGGGAGCGTGGGTGCATCCGGGAATACCCAAATCAAAAAGGTATAGGTAAGAGGATATCAACAGAGCCTAATTTTTCTTATTGTTACAATAATTTTCCTACTTTACCATGTTCCAGGTGTTTACCCGGCTTTTCTTTGTACAATGCATGGGCAAATTCCCTTTCTGTACAGGGTTGCCCAGCTCAATTTCTTCAGCACCGCAGTGAGAACCCTGGGTGGTTTTATCAGGTACACGTAATAATGGGTGTTCTCTGACACGTTTCATACCCGGATGTGAAGGTCACCACCAAAGTTCAAATCCCACCTATTTATCCGGTTATCCCACATTATTTTCGTTTGGAATCCCGGCAGGAAGGAGAGGTTGAACTGCTCGAATATATCATTGCAATCCTCATCGCAATCGGAATAGGGGTGATCGCAGCCGTTCTCGGAGTCGGTGGCGGGTTCCTGATGGTCCCGGTATTCACTATCCTTTTTGGTCTTGACCAGAAGATGGCCGTCGGGACGAGTCTTGCAGTAATTGTTGCGACATCCTTCTCGGGGTCATTTTCTTTTGCCCGCCAGGGGCGGATATTCTACCGTGCCGCCACGGTTATGATTATTCCGGGAATCATAGGGGCTGTTACCGGGGGTCTTCTCACCGCAATGCTGCCGGGTTCATGGCTTGCACTGATTTTTTCAGGGGTGATACTACTCTTCGCTGTTGCCATGCTATCCGGGGACCGCACCCTGATGTACCCGATTACAATCGGGCCGTCATTTACCGAGGAGTGCAGGGACCGGTTTTCCACGTGTGTTACGATGAGGATATATTACCTCCACCTCATTATCTGGGGGGTCCTTTCAGGACTAATAGGGGGTGTATGTGGCCTGGGGGGCGGGGTTATCAATGTGCCGGCGCTTTTCATCCTCGGGATGCCCATACATTTTGCTGCTGCAAGTTCCACGTTCATCATATTTTTTACGTCGCTCGCTGGTACGGCAGTACACCTCGCACTGGGGCACATTCTCCCGGTACTTGCGGTCACATTTGCAGCAGGTGGATTTTTAGGAGCACAGATAGGATCGAGACTCGCCCCCGGGATCCCGGCGGAATCTTTAAAGAAGATAATTGCCCTGATGTTTATCCTGATTGCCTCGGGGACTATTATAAAAACGCTGCTCTCCTGATTGTCCGCGACTCCGGTGTTTCGGACTATTGGTCCCGTAGGAACCCTGTATATTGAAAGTAAGAGGAAATACGTTGACAGGAGGGGTTTCACCCCCCTTTCCCGCCCCCATTAAGATATTTATTGGGTTGGGTTCAACAAAGATATCTTATTCCGATATTATCCCATATCTAGTACAGCAAAAAAAATGCTCCATAAAGGGACATATATTCTCCCTGAATCTTCGCACCTGGTCAACCCCATGAATAAGAAGGAACGTCCACAGGAAATTCACTGGCGGGGGGAGTTTCCACCATCGCTGGTCCATTTTATTATTGATAATGCCGGGGAGGGGATCTGGTAACCTTGACCAGAACAATCGTATCCTCGTGGTAAACCCAAAAGGTGCAGCAATCGTTGGTTGTTCACAGGAGGAGATGATCGGACATTCACCGGTTGAGTTCCTTACATTTGCAGACTCTGAGGCATCAGGAAACAAGGTGGTCAATAAAGATGGCGTTCATACCCTCCACAAGGTACTCCGGAAAGACCGGTCAACAATGCTCGTGGTCTCCAGGACAGTCCCCCTTCACCTGGCGGATGGATCGTATTGCGGGGCATTGATTTATTTCCTTGATATTCTTGAAACTGATAAATGGGAACGAAAGGACCAGAAAGCGGAGTCGCTACTTCTTGAAGCCAGGGCGGAACGCGACCTGCTTCACCAGATCATTGAAAGACTTCCCGATGAAATCAGCATTTTTGATAGTGAATGCCACTACCTGTTTGTAAACACCGCCCTGGCAGAGTCTGCAGGGGTCGGATCCGGGGAATTCATTGGTAAGACTCCCCGGGAAATCGGGATCTTATCTTCAGAGTCTGCCCGGATCGAGGAGATGATCCGATTGGTCTTTTGTTCCGGAAATCCTGTGTGTGAAGAAGAGGTAACTATGGTGGAAGAAGGGGAGATCACCCGGTATTTCTATGTTGGACCGATTATCGGTCCGGATGAAACTATTGCAGCGACATTCATGGTTTCAAGGGTCATGTTGCTCTACGACCACGTTGCTGAATAAACCCCGCGGAACTTTATCATTGATATTTCCACACAGGATCACAGCAATTATTGAAATGCATCCTGAAAAAAGGATAATCCGGCGGGTAGTCCTCCCTCCATTCGTGGGGGCCGTTTAATTCACGGTTTTAGACCAGCGGTGAAGGCTGGACCTCGCCTGCAAACGGGAGACGTGCGCCTTTAAGAAACACCTGTTCATCCGAGCCTTTTAGTTTATCGAGGATAAGGTCCTTGCCGCGCCTGGTCATGGCGAACACCGGGATGGCCGTGCCTGCCTGGAGGAGCGCTTTTTTCCCGGCGATTTCCCTCACCCATTTCGATGCGCATGCCGTAATAAGATCGGCAGTAACAGCAAGTCCCTCTGCCTCTTCCCGGGTTATACCCGTAGTATGTACCGCAATAATAAGCGCTTCAGGACAGATCAACCGGATCCTTGCAGCATCTGCCGCGCTGGCTACCGTGACCGCAATGTGGCGGTAACCTTCAGCAAAAGCGAGAATAGCTCCTGCAGGCTGGTCTATGCGTGCCTTTTCCGGATCGAGCACTAATCCACCGGATTTTTCTATTTTTGTTATTATTCCCGGGAGGGGGGATGTTTTCACAAGCCCTGACATGCGTCCGCCAATTCCCTGCACAAGTTCGGGTGTCCTGACAATAACGGTGCCAGCCCCGTCAGAAGCAATTACTGCACAGTCTATGATCCCAAGTTTCAGACCGGCACTCATCAGCTCCGACGCTCCAAACCCGACAAACTCCCCGCTGCCAATCACTTCACGTTCGTTGGTACACATCCCAAACACCGCTATCCTGTTGGAAAAATTTTCTTCAACAGTTTCGGGAGTGATCAGGTGAACAGGTCTGGCAAACCGTTCAGCAAGTGGACAGGTTGCGATCATCGCGCCCCCCACCTCAATAATTTTACCATCCCTGATAAGGATACGGCTTTTACCTATCGCTTCGATAATATGTTCGTCATGCTGGTCATCCATGGGTATTCCGTGTGAAGGGTTTATTATTCCCTTGCATTAAGTGATCTGGTAGTGGCAGTTTTTGGTATGCCCGGAAAAAAGTGGATTAATTTTTTCTGTTAATTATTAATGCAGCCATCCCGGCAACACCCAGTGCCATGAGTAAAGTGACCGGTGTGCCCGGGGACTTTGTCGGTGTTGCGGTGGTTGTCGCCCGGACTGTTGTCGCGGTTGCGGCCGGGGTCGTGATTAAAGGGGCTGCAGTTGTTGGAACCGGAATTACCTCACGCATCGTTGATAGTTCCACGTTATCGATATATCCTTCTGCGACAGATTCTGTATTCCCGTACATCCCGATGGACGAAATCATAAGTCGTTTCATCGTATGGAGTTCCTCCCCCAGTGTTACATAGTATCCCCATACCATCGTCTGATTATTTTTATAACTGACTTTTATATCCGCGTTCATAAGTTCTTTATTGTACCGGACAATGACGTGGTACGCCTGGTTATCTTCGAAATTCGTCGTCGGACCGCCATAACTGTCATGGGCGCTGCTCACTTCAGCCAGCTTATTGCTCTGGGTGATCACCTGGAGCCACATCAGCTTGCCGTTTTTCTTGTTGGTAAACTTGGACAGCACATTGGTACCACGGGTGATATCCATTTCATTGCTGCCCATTCCGAACTGGAACGATAGTTCCTTATCGGTAATAACCGGGTAATAATCATATTCAAGGGTAAAAGATTCCCCGTTATAATTCACCGGGATAAATGAATATCCCCCGGTACCTGGCTGAATAAGATAGTGGTACATCCCCTTCTGTGGCTCCCAGTAATAGCGCGTAGGATTATTAGTCTGCCATAACGGGTTTGTCGAAAAATTAGTCGCATATAGTATTACTTTTTCCTGTGATGCGGATGCAACTGGCTGATCTGCTGCAGAAACGGGTAAGATAAGGATCATACCCATGATGGTAAGCGCAAGTGTAATGGCAAATAATCTGTTTTTCATGATCTTAAATCTCCCATTGGCATAATTGTGATTCCTTCTTTTTCCGGGTATCCATTCCCTCTTAATAGAACAACAGGGGATGTTGCAGCATACCGGGTTATATCGTTGTTTTTATTACGACGACATATCCTGTCTGCTTATTGGATGCGATCTTGTGTCGTATAACAATTTCGGAATGGTATAGAAAAATACCAGCTAGTTGATGCCCCAACAGGGATACAACCTTAAATTACCATGCATCCTGACAAAAAAATAAATAAAAAATACCTCCCGAAACCCAGATGGGCGGGACGTAGTGTTTTATTATTACCTGATTTATTGGATCAGACGAGTTGCCAGGATTCAGCGCCGCCTTTGTAGAATACTTCACCCGTTGTCTTGGTAAAGACCATTCTGCCGGTTGAGTCGGGTTTGAAGTTCCTGATGATGACCTGCTGCCCGGGGCTGATAAGTGCCCTGCGTCCGTCGGCAAAGAATACGGTAGTGCTATCCCCTGCAGGAATGATGAGCGTCGTTGACGAACGGTAATTCCGGTACCTGTAATGCCGATAGCAGTGACAATTCCTTCCTGGACAAGGGCCCCGTTCACATACATGGTTACTTTATTGAAATTGAACCCGGTAATAGCGGATGAAGATGCATCGATCTCCCCTGATGAAGGATCCATGATAATGAGCTGGACGTTGTCCCCCTCCACGAACTGGTAAATTCTCCCAGCGATCTTGACCCAGGAGTCTGTGGTAGTGGCAGTGAAGGCAATGTATCCTTCAGGTGCCAGATAACCTGAAGTACTCCCGTAGAGATACACATCGTGGCTGGGGGAAGTGGTCGTGGAAATATAGGAATTCTTGATCCGTGTATCTGCCCCATAGGAATTTGCAACCGTGAGGGTCACATGATAGGAGCCTCCGGAAGAATAGATATGTGTTGGGTTTGATTCTGATGATTTCACACCGTCACCAAAGTCCCATGACCATACAACAGGCTGCCCTGTCGAAAGGTCGGTGAAATGGACTTCCAGTGGTGCCGTACCATCACGTGGCGAAGCCGCAAAATTCGCTACCGGTGCAATGCCCGCCGAGATGTACCCCGGGATCGACTTTTTATCAGACCCGAATTTATTTTCCACAACAAGGCTGACCGTATCACTGCCCGGGGTGGTATACCTGTGTAACGGGGTCCGTTCTGTTGATACACTTCCATCTCCAAAGTTCCATGACCATTTAGTGGGAATGCCTGTTGACAGGTCTGTAAACTGCACATCGAGCGGGAGTGCCCTGATATCGGCATTGCAACAAAATCTGCCCGCGGGGGAGTAGGGGTCACCTGTGGAATGACCATGGTAATAGGCAGGATACCAGGGATTATCTCTGGTTGTCCCGGCATGCTCTCTCCCTGAGTAACCCCTGGCAGCACGGTGGATGATGGTGTGGATGGTACAACCGTGACCGGGGTGGTAACCGGAGCCGGGGTACCACTGTGTAATTGTTGCGAGACTATGACGGTCTGCTTCTGCCCGTTCCTGTAGATCACCTGGACCGTTTCCGGGCTGGTACCTACCGGAATACTGGACTTTTATTGTCTTTCCTGAAGTCCATGGCCAGGTCTGCGAGTGAAGCAGTGTGACCTGGCTGTCCGGGAGGTCCTCCCCGTTTATCCTGACCAGGAGGCGGTCTTTCGGAAACTGGTCCCCGCCGTCATGATAGAGATATACCACGTTCCCCGATGCCTCAACTGTTGCATTCATACGCGGCACTTTGTCAGGGCTCGACGAGAAATAAATCATTGCCCCTGCAGCGGCGACAATCAAAATGATCGATAATACGATGACAATGATCGAGTTTCTCGATAAAGCATCCTCAGTGTTCATGATCCTCCGCCCGTTGGTACCCGCGCAAGGCTTCATGCCTCACTCAGGAGTCCTGCCGGGATTTAATTATTGAATCTTCTAATTTGGGGAGATATGAAGGTATCTCATACTAGCACCCGCAGACCAGTAACGTTAACACGGCGAATCAAAGGTTACCGCCGGATAAAAAAAAGTGATGGCCTGCACCATCAACACTTATTTTCCTTTCTCCATTTGCCGGATCTGTGTAAGGGGAGATGACTTTTCAAGAAATAAGGTGATAAAGGTGGCAAACTCCCCGTCCATGCAATCCATGCCTTTCCTGACTGTAAGGGACTCCCGGATTTCCGACCTGACATGACGTCCAAGCCCGACCTCCAGGAGATCAGGGGACGCCAGAAGGTCACCTGCGGATGAATAGCGCCGTTCCAGTTCAACGACATATATCCCGTTTTCTATATAAGGCCCTGAAAAAAGGCGTCCTTCCGTCATTCCCAGGATGTATTTTTCAGAAAACTGCCTCGCATTTTCCCGGGCCCATAAAGGCGGGCCGAAATGGCGTGTTACGGGTGGCAGTGAATCGGTGAGCAATTCAAACAGCAGCATGCATCGGTCTGTTTTCATGCAATACGCCGCACGGTTTACGATGAATTCATGCCTGGCAAGGAGTGCGGTGATCGCCTCAAGACTTTTACGAAGCTGGGGGACTACAATCTCCTCGATATATGGGGGTGTCGGGAATGTCAGCGTATAGATCGTGGTTTTTCGTTTTTCGACCAGCATTTCTGCCTTTTCACTGGACTCCATATGTGGGGCAGGAAGGAAAAAAAATCCCTCCCCGGGACGCTCGAGATAACCCCTGCACAACTCGATAAATTCGCACATGCGGGTAAGTGATACCGAGGCAGATACATTTCTCCCCGGGTCTACAGGGTCAACCACGACCAGTGGTTCATGAAATGTCTTGGTCCGGTGTTCTGAACAATCGATAAGGACTCCCGGCCACCAGTCTGAAGCTGCCGCAAGAAGCGGGATAAAACCCCCGTAATGGAACACGAGGAGTTCACAAAGGTACCCTGAGAACCCTTCGGTCATCTGGTCAGAACCATAAATTCCGCCATTTTTTGCAAATTGTTTAAGAAGAAGCACATCATCGATAAGGCTTGCTGATCCGGTCTTTTATATACCGGGTATGGAAGGGTGTCCTGTCCACGGCACTCCTGATCGCTGCTGGATCAGGTACCGCATAACAAGGGACAATATCAATATCGAGGCCGTCAATAATCGCATTGATATACGGGTGTTCTGCATACTTTTCCCGGTATGTACCCCCCGCTGGATTCCGCAATGTTCCTTGCAAGGGTAAGCCCCTCATCTTCGAGTTCTTCCCGTGTGAGATCCGGTGGGAACAGCATGAAAATATCGAGGTCCCGGTCACCACGGATCCACGTGTCACGTGCAACTGATCCAACGATCATCCCTGTAGCCCTCCCGCTCCGGTTGACCAGATCAATCAGCTCACCTGCTACCGTAAGGAGATGCACCCTTTCATCAGCCTGCGGCCTGATCCGTTCGAGCACTGATATTTCAAGTGCAGATCTTGTTACCACACAACCTCCAGCATTGTATCATATACCGGTCCGGCCGGGGTAAGGGTACTTTTTTTCAGGCTAAAGCCGGAAATATGACATTCTCCAACTGTTTCTGAAAGGTACGGCCTGATTGACTGCATAAGGGACGGGTGATATTCTTTTACTCTCGCGATAGTGGCATGGGGAGTGAACACGCGCTGCTCCCGTGGAACACCGATGGCATTGAGTGCCGTTTCAACCCGTTCGAAGAGGTGCCTGCACCCCCCACTGTCTTCTGCAGTCCCCCAGATAACACGGGGGTTACGGTCGTTATTTGTGGAAATACCGGTTATTGTCAGGTCGAATGGCTCAAGTATGACCTCACTGAGTGCTTCCTTGACAGGTCCGACCCGCGTGGCCTCAATTTCCCCGAGAAATTTTATTGTTATATGAATGATGGCAGGATCAACCAGAGTAATTCTTGCCCCGCTTTTCCGTATTACCTCCTGTACTTCACGCATCTTCTCACGTATCTCAGGTGACAGGCTGATTGCCACAAATGCTCTGACTATTCCGGGTCCCTCCTTTCTCCTGTTATGGTTATATCTTGTTTCCGGTACGGGGATAATTAATTTTCTTTGCGCCCCGGGAGAACTATCGAACACTTTTTTAAAATTAAGCGCTATTGTACGTGAGATAGGGGGGGTGATACATTGGCAGATTCACCGCAACTGACCATCTATACACTTGAGCCTTTGTCCCAACTGCGAACTATTAAAAGAATATTTAACAGGACATACGATCCCGTACCAGGAGAGGGACATGTCCACGGCCGAATCACTGACCGAACTCCGTATCAATGGGATATTTGTCAGCGAGGCCCCCGTCCTCCAGAACGGTGACAACTTCCTCACATCCCATGATCTCTTTTTTGGGGGACATGTCAGGGAAGACAAGGTCACAGAATTACTTGCAGGTGCGTAATGCAGAAGCGCGATACCCGCCAGAAGACACTTGATGGGATATTTATCCCTCCGTTGCCTCCAGTCCGGACATCGGACGGGCATATCATCGAGTGGGACCGGGAACGGATCGTCCGCCAGATAGTGGAGGAAACCCGTCTCGTTGAGACATTTTACGGGTATACCAGCGCGGATGAGGAACTCGCCCGGGAGATCGCGCTGTCGGTGGAACGACGAATTCTCTCTATGGGACTGCAATCCCTTTCGGGGCCGTTGATCCGCGAAATAATGAATATCTCGCTCCTGGAGCGGGGCCTTGTCCAATACAGGAATGTCTGCACAAGGGTTGGTACACCGGTATACGATGCGCACCTGATCGATGTGGGGCGGGGATTTGAGGCAAAAGATAATGCCAATCTCCAGGAAAACGCTGAGACTTCTCATAAGAAAAAGGCGGACAAGATCAGCAAGGAACAGTACCTCCTGCAGTTGCCCCCTGAACTTGCGGACCATCACCTGAGAGGTGATATTCATATCCATGACCTTGAGTATTTCGGGACACGTCCGTTCTGCCAGGACTGGGACCTCCGGTATTTCTTTTACTACGGGCTTATGCCTGACGGGAATGGCACAAAAGCATCAGTAGCCGGACCCGCAAGGCGCGCAGAAGTTGCCGTGCTCCATGCGGTCAAGGCACTCGGGAGTGCCCAGACGAATTTTGCGGGCGGACAGGGCTATTATAATTTCCTGACATTCCTGGCACCTTATTTCGAAGGGATGCCCTATAGCGAGATCAGGCAGATGATGCAGATGTTTGTCTACGAGATGACCCAGATGATGGTTGCACGGGGAGGCCAGCTCGTCTTTTCTTCTGTTCAACTATGCCCGGGTGTACCTGCGCTCTGGAAAGACAAGCCCTGTGTCTACAAGGGGAAGATCTGGGACGGAAAATCTGCACCAAAACGCACCTACCAGGAATTTGAACGTGAAGTGAGGCTTCTTTTTAAATCTCTCATGGAGGTAATGCTTGAGGGGGACTCATGGGGAAAGCCGTTCTCCTTCCCGAAACCGGAAATCAGCATCGAACCTGAATTCATGAAGGAGATGACTGAATATAATCAGGCGCACCCCGACCTCCCGACCTACAGCGAGCCTCTATCTTCTCACGTTTGAACTGGCCTCGAAATTCGGCACCCCCTATTATGATAACCAGATGCCCGGATATCGCGGTGCAGGTAAAGGTATCTCCTGCTACCAGTGTTGTGCGTACCAGTTCTCCTGCGTTGCGGAAAATGACTCTGAATTTGATAAGAAGTTGTATTTCGAGGAGGGCCGTCATTTTTCGATGGGCTCCTGGCAGGTTGTCTCCTTAAACTGTCCCCGTGCTGCGTATAAGGCTGAAGGAGATGACGGGCGGCTTTTTTCGGAACTCCGCCTGATGATGGATGTGGCAGTTGAAGTCTTCAATATCAAGCGGCGCTGGCTTGAAATTATCCGGGCACATGGGAGGATGCCGTTTGCGATGCAGAGGCCAAAAGACCCGATCACCGGAGAACGCGGTGCAATTGCCGTAGACCTCGAGGGACTGGTCTATACGATAGGGATTGTCGGCGTTAATGAGATGGTGCAGGCCCACGTCGGGTCACAACTGCATGAATCGAAAGAGGCATTCAAACTCGCGGTGCGTGCGATGACCGAGATGGAACTCTATGCCAGGGAGCTGTCAGAGAAACATTCGATGACCATTGCGCTCGCAAGGACTCCTGCCGAGACAACGGGTCAGCGTTTCGCTGTATCAGACCTGCTCAACAAGGACTTCCGTGAACCCGCAAAGAAGGTCGTCAAAGGAGACCTCGAAGGTTCACTGAAAAGGATAGGGACGACCCGTGACCTCCCCATTTACTATACGAATGGGACACATGTTGCCCCCGGGGCAAGGATTACACTCGCACAGCGCATGGAGATCGAACATGTCTTCTTCCCGATCGTGGACGGGGGAAATATCTTCCATATATGGCTTGGTGAATCGAGACCTGACCCCCGTGGTCTGATGGACATGGCGATGAAACTTTGTCGCAGTACCCAGATCGGGTACTTCGCTTTCACAAGGGACCTCACAGTCTCACTCCGCCAGTTCCATGAGTATGACCGGAAAGAGCGGAAAATTACCGAATGGGCAACGACAGATGCCCATGTGAAGGTCTGAGGCGTTATTCCTGGTAATCCGGGAATAACGTTCAACGATTTTGGCTTGGTCGGAAATTTATCCACGCTCCCGGGGCTCATGGCCCGCCGCTGTGGCGACCCCGGTTGGGATAGAGGCTATACCCATACCCTGATAGTAAGGAGATTTTGGGGAAACCCTGCACAAGGAATATCTTACAGGGGTGGGTCAGGGAGGGGGTGAAACCCCCTCCTGTCTATGTATTTCCGCTCCGATATTTTTTTTTAATTATAAGATGTCTCAAAAATGCCTTCCTTTTTATTCACAGAATGTGAATGGAGCGTATGGAACAAAAAACAGGTAATTAGAGTCAGGGTGTTTTTGCACAACTGGAATTCACGAACCGAGATGAAAAACCTGGGACCCAGTCAAAAAAGCGGACTATGAGTGGTTGGGCTCACTAATAATTATAAAAAAGCCTTCAGATGTTTGCCTGATGTTTTTCATATACACTTGATCCTCTCATAATCCTTAAGTTACCCCAACAAGGATAACGAAGAGCCTGAACGGATCAGTTGATGTCCGGATAGGAGGGCTTTTTTTTCAGCACGATATCCATCACCCCGTGCCTGACGATGTAAAAGCTGTGGATGACGTCGATTGGAACCGGCATGGGGATCTTTGCATCAAGGTCATCAATACATATCCGTACCGAATGCCGGTCAATATCAGCATACGGGGCATTTTTTATGTCGGGTGGTAGTTGGGTTGTAATATATATCCTTTCATCGGATTCGATGATTTCATACCTGATCTCCCTGCTGTTATCCTGCACCCCCGGGAAGAAAGGAGGGTTCCCGCCGGCTCCCCCTGCAATGATCGTGCACCCGATAAACCTCGCGTGCTCATCGTTGGGCAGGTCCTTCATGATATCCTCTACCAGTTTTGCGAGGGACTTTAGAAAATCATCATAAGGGTTTTCTTTATTCGGCATACATATCACAGATACGATACTGGAAACCTTCCTGCTCGATGATCCCACGGGTGACCAGGTTTTCGACAGCCGGGATGATCTCGACCTCTTCTTTACCCGTCAGCTCGGCAAGCTCGGGTAGCGTGAGATGATAATAGGAAAGTGCAATCACCAGATCGAGTTCTGTTTCGCTCTGAAGGATATTTTGACCTCTTTTTTCGATCTCACGCATCTGCTCCCCGATGTCGTTATCAAGGTGCCCGACCCTTGAAACAAGTTCGTCCCTGGCCTGTACCATCTTACGCAGTGTAAGCAGTGACCGCCAGAATTTCGTCCCGGCATCGCTCTCCATGGAAAAATCAGACCGTTCCTGTTTCTGAAGGCTCACGACGATGCTGATGTCATTGGAAAGAAAATAGTATTTTCTCCGTCTCTCGTCCATCCGGAATGTAAGGATCTCTTCGCGTTCCATCATCTGCAGGTGCTCGATTACTGCTTTCGGGGAGAGTGTAAGCCTGTCAGAGATCTCTGTGACAAAGCACGGTTTCTCCCTGAGAAGTTCAATAATCCGTCTTCGGTTCCTGTTTCCAAGAATATCCAGAACACGGGCAACTTCGATGCTGTCGAGCATTAGTAACCTCATGTTAGTCCTGTAAATATTTATAGTACCATGTAATTCAGGGTCACAAGCTCTGCATTCCGTAAAAAAAAGCTGGATCTGCGTATACTCATATAAAGGGGTTGTAATCACAACTCCTGCACAATACCGGCCTGGTAATTACCGTTAATACGTGGAACATCAGCAAACAAAGCGGAATAAATGCCGCGAATGCATATTATTATCCAGTAATCCGCTCTGTTGAAACATACGTGAACGGGAAGTTCACACCCAAACTCTGAAAATGCCATTTTAAAAAATCTCTTCATATTAGCGTTCGTTCATGCATTGAATATGAAATTGTCACCAGCATTTTCATTTTGTATGCTTGTGTCACACAAGTGAATCATGTCCGTTTTCATGGGAAACCCTCTCAAATCTATTTTGCAGATTGGTAATTTCAACATATCGTCAGGCTCCCGGGGCTCATGGCCCGCCGCTTTGGCGACCCCGGTTAGGATAGAGACTATCCCCAATACTCTGAATTTAATGAGCCTTCCTCGAAACCCTGCCCGAAGAATATCTTAATGGGGGTGGGGCAGGAAGGGGATGAAACCCCTCCTGTCTTCGTCGTTCCCTCTTATTTTTAATGACCCCGAGGGGTTTCAACAAAGCCCAATAATCAGGATCTGAGTATTTGGGTATTCCCGCAGAGGAGAAGGAGAGGATCTTCGAGCTTGGGTTAGGAGAAACACCGGACTTGGCTTCATCCTTCACAGGGAGATCCCTTCAGTCACCGGGATTCCCATCATGAGACCTGAAAGCCGGAGAAAGGGGCGCGGTTTGAAATGATGGTGCCGGCAGATAGGTACCGATACTTTTCCAAAGACTGCTTTCCCATCGATCCTGCCATTAATTGCGGGTCCAGTTATCCCCCGAGGGATAAACGGAGTGCAATTCGCAGATCGTCATCGGTGAAAGGTTTGAGTATATACTGAACAGGCATTAACGGGACAATTCGTTCAAGTACTGATTCATCTGAGTTTCCAGTAAGGAAGATAATAGGAATATTTAGGTCTTTTTTGATACTTGTGGCGGTTTCTATACCATCTATTGTTCCTTTAAGAGAAATATCCATAAGAATAGCATCAGGTTCATGCTCATTCGTGAAGATGATCGCATCCTCACCAGTTGCAGCTTTTGCACAAACGGTATATCCCAGTTTAGATAACCGCCATTCAATCAGATCGCATAGTACATCGTCATCTTCAACAACGAGAATTTTTCCATTGGCCATTGAACCCCCCCACTCAGCCATCATGAATGATCTTTGGGTAGTATCTTCACCATGATCTTTCAATCGTCATTCGCAGTTCAGACTGTTTGATCCTATCCGTTATGAACCCTGTTATGATGTCGGGAAGATTTCGTTCATCTGCGATTTTTTATGTGCTGCTTTTCAAAATATGAACCGGATTGCCACACCATTTTCGGATGTCCATGCTTCCGGGTGTCAGCCAGGGCCTGCCGGAGTATGCTTCAATCAGCATTCTGCCAATGTGCAGGCCAAGTTCCTTTCTGCTGCGCATAGGGGATTCCTGCACCAACCTGCCAAAAGGCTTCGGTTTACTAGTATCCGGAATCCCAGGTCAGGTATCAGTAACTGATACTTCAACCATCCCGTCAGGCGGATCTCCTGAATTTTTTTCTTCTCGCGCGGAAGGATCGCTGTAATCTTTCCAGATTGGAAATAAATCGGCCCTGCATAACCAGGAGGGTTTTTCATCCCCCCGGACCATCCCCAACAAGATATGGTTTGGGCAGGCTCACCCGATAATTACCAGAATGTAGTAGAGCGGCAAAAAAAAGTCTGTATCATAACCGTGGTTTCCAAAGCCAGTGGGTGAAACCCCGGGAGCATAAGTACATTTCAGAAACCCCTCCTCGCAAATCGTTCAGGTGAATTTCAGAAGATGCCAAAAAAGCCGGAAATAGCAATAATCCCTAGTCAATCGCTAATCCGGTAATTGGGTGCCTCATCGGTTATCAGGATATTATGGGGGTGGCTCTCGAAATGTCCTGCCGGGGTAATCCTGACGAGTGCTGCCTTCTCATGCATTTCCCCGATATTCTTCGACCCGGTGTAACCCATTGCAGATTTCAGTCCTCCCACGAGCTGGTAGATGATGTCCGCGACATTACCCACATAGGGTGTGACCCCTTCCACGCCTTCCGGCACAAATTTTGTTCTCCCGATATCCTTTGGCTGGAAGTACCGGTCGCTTGAGACCCCGAGCTCATGACACCGAGGGAACCCATGCCACGGGTACTGCTTGTACCGCCGGCCCTTAATCGTAATGACCCTCCCGGGAGCTTCATCCGTCCCGGCAAACAGGCTGCCCATCATTACTGAATCCGCACCTGCTGCAATTGCTTTGGCGACGTCGCCGCTGTACCTGACACCGCCGTCCGCAATTACCGGGACGCCAGACAGCCGGGCTACATCCGCAACCGCTGCAATAGCGGTAATCTGTGGTACCCGACACCGGCGACAATACGTGTCGTACATATAGACCCGGGACCAATGCCAACTTTCAGGCCGTTTACATGGTCAACGAGCTCGCGGGCCGCCTGTGCCGTCGCGATATTTCCTGCCACAACGTCCGCCTTTGCACTTGCTTTGATATCTTTCACCGCTGCAACGACCTTCATGTTATGGCCGTGCGCACAGTCCACTACCAGCGCATCGGCACCGGCCTCGTCAAGGAGCATTGCCCTGTTAAAGTCGAACGGGCCTACTGCCGCAGCGACACGAAGGTTACCTTTGCTGTCCCGTGTTGCTTTTGGGTACTGGCGTTTTTCAAGGATATCCTGCATCGTGATGATACCTATCAGTTTTCCCTGTTGGTCAACAACCGGCAGGCGCTCGACCTTGTTGGTGTACATGGTCTCAAGCGCCTGGTCCATGGTGATATCGACGTCAGCAGTGATAGGGTCCCGCGTCATTATCGCCTCTATCCGTTCGGTCCCTCGTTTGGATGCGATCGCGCGGACATCCCGCCGGCTTACAATACCGATGATTTTCCCGGCATCGATGACCGGCACGCCGCCGATACGGTGCTCGTTCATGAGGCGCTCCACATCGGCGACGGTTGAATCAGGGCCTACCGTAAGCACCTTCCGTTCGATCAGTTCTTCGGCCTGTTTCACTGCCCTGACTTCCTCAACTTCATGGTCGGGTAACATGTTCCGGTGAATTACGCCGATACCACCCTCATGTGCCAGTACAATTGCCATCATTGACTCGGTAACCGTGTCCATGGCGGCACTGACAAGCGGGACGTTGAGGGGAATATTCGTGGAGAACCGCGAGGTCACTACGGTCTGGTCAGGATCGGTAAAGGACTCCGCAGGCACGAGCAGGACATCATCAAAAGTAAGTGCAAGCGTTGCAGCTTCCAGTTTTTCACTATACATTCATTTCACCATCCCTACCAGTTTCTGGACCAGGTCTTCGCGGATCGATGCATTCCTGTCGCCACCGCAGACCATTCCCCTTACCCCGATGATATCGGGGTTGATACGTTTCAATACAGGTATATCTTCCATTTTCAGTGCACCGGCAATTGCGGTGCCGATACCAAGGTCATGATTTTTCCATGTGAAGCGGGTCAGTGTCGCCTCGTCCATAAAATCGAACGTGCTCTTTCCATCCTTGATCCCGGTGTCAATCATCGCGAGGTCAGCTCCTGCTTCCGAAACGAGCGGCGCCATATCAAAGGGGGAGATGCTCCCGAGTCGCACGTAATCCGAATATGCAGATATCACCACATGTTTTTCCGGGAACTCATCTTTTACCGCTTTTACAACTGACTCAATAAGGTCTGATGCCTTATCGATCCCATCAAACATCAACCCTACCTTGATATAGTCCGCCCCGGAACAGGCAGCGCCATAGGCCGCCAGGCTCGCACCACCGGGTTTATAATCAAAATCACCAATCGCTGCACTCACCGGTTTGGTTGAGAGGGCCTTGATCTCCCTGATCACCCAGGGAAAGTTCGCCCCGAGCGAACCCTCAGAAGGCTTTTTTACATCGATGATATCAGCGGCAAGAGACTTCCTTGCTTCCGGAATATCCCGCGGGCTGACCAGTAATTGCATAGAGTTTAATGATCTTTTATCCTAATAGTGATTGCGTTCTGGCATGGAACTTGTTCTCGCAATGGATTTGAAGGACGGGCTTGTTGTCCATGGTGAGCGTGGCGACCGTATGAACTATCGCCCGCTTACCTGGGGGGCCTCACCTGTGGCAGACCCCGAAGGATTTATACGTCATATCAGGCCACGGTCGATCTATATTGCCGATCTCGACAGGATTACGGGTGCCGGGTCACATGACGGGCTACTCGCCCGGTGCAACCAGCTTGTCCGGCACTGCTATGCAGACAGGGGATGCAGGGGCCCGGAAGACCTGCTTTCCCTTGAGCATTTTGAGAATGTGATCGGCACAGAAACTGCTGGCAACATGTTAACCCGTTACAAATCAGGATACCTGAGTATCGATATGAAAGAAGGGAAGGTAATCCCGTCCGGAAGAGACCCCATGGAGTATATCCGGTCTGCAAATGAATTATGTTTTGATGGTTGTATCCTGCTTGATATCAGCGGGGTAGGTACGTCGAAGGGACTGGACCAGGAACTGCTGATACAAATGAGAGAGGCCTTTTCGGGAAGGCTCCTCTGGGGCGGGGGTGTGGCATCGGTAGAAGACCTGGAAATGCTGGGGAATTCCGGGTTTGACGGTGCGATTGTTGCGACCGCGCTTCATACCAATACCATACCGGTGGAAATAATCAGGAGGGGTATATTCTGTTAATCACGATTGAAGGAATTGATGGCAGTGGTAAGAGCAGCCTCGTGGCCTCGCTCTCGGGATCTCTTGCAGATCTCGCACCCGTGATGACCCGTGAGCCCGGGGAGACATGGGTAGGGAATTCCGTGCGGCGTGCAATTGCCGAGGAGATCGATCCGGTTGCCGAGGCACTCCTGTTTGTCGCAGATCATGCTGTTCACCTGGCCACGGTGGTCCGTCCGGCCTTAGAAAAAAACCGGCTTGTTATCTCTGACCGTTACACAGACAGCCGGTATGCCTACCAGCAGGTGACCCTCGAAGGCCTGGTACCTGACCCCCTCGCCTGGCTCAGGCAGGTACATTCCGGGTGGACAATCGTTCCCGACCTGACAGTTCTCCTTGTACTCCCGATAGAGATTGCCCTGTTCCGGTGTTCAGGACGTGGCAAGAAGGAGCACTTCGAGTACGCCTCTCTCCTTTCAAAATTCCAGGACAATTACCTGGCACTTGCACGGGAAGACCCCTCGCGGTTTATCCTGGTGGACGCAGAAAAAGATGAAAAGGAAATTCAGCAGTTTGTTGCCGATGCCATCAGGTCGGCCGCTGCACGGTCACAATCACGTCACCGACATTAACCACGTCAACTTTCTCTCCCCCGACCATGTACGCATATTTTGGGGAAAATGCACCCGGTGGTACCGGAATTTCCTCTCCACCTGCCGTTATTGTGGACGGCGGGCTGATCAGCTGATCGTCCGGAAGTTCCCTGACTGCGTCCATGAATACCTTAGCCTGTTTCCGGAGTGCAGGACCGATCACGCCGAGGTTGAACTGCACATCACAAACCACCTGTTCAAGGTCAGCCCTGTTATTGCTCCACAGGACTTCTGCATTCAGTGTCCGGGAGGTGTCTCCTGCGTCATCGATACCGTGTACGGCATAGATGGTCACCTTTCCAAGAGGGGCATTCAGGGCCATTCCCTGTTCATGCTTGTAGCGTCTCAGTTCAGACACCACCTTCACAAGGAGTTCTCCTTCCCGCAGTGCCTCCTCGTCTGCGTAGGTAAATTTTGTCCATTCCTGTTTGTGGACACTGACAGAAGAAAGGTAAGAATAGCACTCTTCAGCAAAGTAGGGGGTGAACGGCGCCAGCATCCGGCATAGCGAGTCGAATGTGGTCCTGAGTGCGAGACATGCACTCTTACGGTCCGCCCCACCCGTGTACAGCCTGCCCTTGACAAGCTCGATATACTCGTCAGCCAGCACTTCCCAGGCAAACTCCCTGATGCATTTCAATGCACGATCAAACTGGAATTGATCCATCGCATCTGTCACTTCAGCAATGGTGTCTGACAGTTTTCCAAGGAGCCAGCGGTCGATCAGTGCCGTGACCTTTGCATCGGCCCCGATCTCTTCCTTCTCGATCTGCATGAGGGAGAAACGCGTGATATTCCACATCTTTGTCTGGAACCGCGATGCCGATACAACGTCATTCCAGTTGAACATGATATCCGAACCGGTCGCAGCCCCCATTGCACCCCATTGCCGCAGTGCATCAGCCCCATATTTTTCTACTATTTCAAAGGGTTCGATAATGTTTCCACGGCTCTTGCTCATCTTGAACCCGTCCTCGCCAAGTACCATGCCGTTGACAAGGATCTGCTCCCATGGACGCTGCCCGGTAAGGGCTACTGATCTGAGTATCGTGTAGAATGCCCATGTCCTGATGATGTCATGGCCCTGTGGCCTGATCTGGGCTGGGAAATATGGTGGGTTACCTGACCCGTCCCAGCCTGTTACATTAAGTACTGAAATGGAGGAGTCCATCCAGGTATCGAGCACATCCTCTTCCCCGGAGAATTCCGTTGACCCGCATTTAGGGCACGGATGGACCGGTTTTGTAGTGGTAGGATCAACCGGGAGGTCTTTTTCATCAGGAAATACCATCTCCCCGCACCTGCTGCAGAACCAGACCGGGATCGGGGTGGCAAAAATCCGCTGCCGGGAGATACACCAGTCCCATTCCATCTGGCCGACCCAGTTCTCCATCCGGAGTAACATGTGCCCGGGGTTCCAGCTGACTTCATGCGCCGCCTTTGAAATTTCATCGGGGCGAATCTTCACGAACCACTGGCGTTCACTCATGATCTCGATCGGAGTTTTACAGCGCCAGCAGGCCCCCACCCGCTGCTCAAGCGGTTCCTGCCGGTAAAGGATATCGCAGGCTTTCATATCGATGAGGATAGCCTCCCTGCAGTCAGCTGATGACATTCCCTCGTATTTACCTGCAATCCCCGTCATTGTGCCTTTTCTGTCGATTGCCTTCCGTAATGCAAGATTGTGTTGTTTCCACCAGTGAACGTCCTGTTTATCTCCGAATGTACAGATCATTACAGCCCCGGAACCAAACGTGGGATCTACTGCTTCATCGACCACGACCGGTACTTTGTGACCAAAAAGGGGGACGTTAAGACTGGTATTCCAGATACGCTTATAGCGCTCGTCACCGGGGTGCACGGCAACGGCAACGCAGGCTGCAAGGAGTTCAGGCCTGGTGGTCGCTATCTCGATGCCATCGAAATCAAAAAAATTGAGGTGTGTCTCCCTGCCCTCATAGGTGACTTCAGCGAATGCGATGGCCGTCTCGCACCTGGTACAGAAATTGACCGGGTGTTCACTCTGGTAGATATAGCCTGACGTAAACATGCGGAGGAACGATAACTGGGTCTTTTTGTAATATGCCGGCATCATCGTGATATATTCATTCGACCAGTCAATCGAGAACCCCATCCTCCTCAGGGTGGTCCTCATTTTCCCGATATTTGCGAGAGTCAGGTCACGGCACATGTTCCGGAACTCCTCCCTCGGGACATCATTTTTTGTAATGCCATGTGTCTCTTCAACTTTCACCTCGGTTGGGAGGCCGTGGCAGTCCCACCCCTGGGGAAACATCACATTAAACCCTTGCATCCGCTTGTAGCGGGCGATAAAATCGATATAACACCAGTTAAGGGCATTCCCGATATGAAAATTGCCGGTAGGGTAGGGCGGCGGTGTATCGATGACAAACTGGGGTTTCTTTGAGTTTTTATCAAAATAATTGTCTTCATCGCGCCACGTATTCAGCCACCGCGGCTCTACTTCGGCATAATCATATGTTTTCGGGAGTTCATGTGATGACATCTCCTGATCATCTGTCTTTTTATCACATATAGTAATCGAATGCAGAGGTGGACATTTTAAAAAACAACGTGATTTTCTCTTGTAACATGAAATTTTGGCACATGACCCCGAGAAGAAGTCTCTAATGCAATCCAGTCGAATAGCTGAACAATGATGGACAAGCTCGGTGAACGGGTTGCCGCAGTCCTCGCAATCGCCTGCATAGTGGTCGCACCGTTTGTGCAGCCCCCCTGGTTCTTCTCGATAATCGTCGTGCTCTTTGCCCTTATCCTCCTCCTGATCCAGAAGACCAAGTTTTTTTCCCTGTCCATCATCGCACTGGCGATTTTTTACGGTATCGGCCTTATACCCCTCTTCATCTTTTCATGTACCCTTGCATTTGTCGTGATTGGAGAACTGGTATTCAGGTCAGTCGGTGAGAATATCAGGTCATACTTTGCGTACACGCTGGTTGCTGCTGCGAGTGCAGTCCTGATCACCCTGTATACACTGTACCTTCAGAACATCCTGTATCTCCCGCAACCTGCCCCTCTTACGGTGCTTATGGGGATTATCGTTGCAGTCCTCCTGAAAGTGATCCTTGGTGACCGCGACGACGCACTCATGGTCGAGACCCTTGGGATCTCGATGACGATGCTCCTCTTCAGTGACCTGAATTACCAGGTAAGTGTTCCCCTGATATCAGTGGCGGTAATCATTGCATTCGGGTTTGGTTATTTTGCCTACCGCTTTAAAACCGCAGATATTTCGGGCCTTTTTTCGGCGGCCTTGCTTGGGGTCCTCCTGATCGTGTTCGCAGACGTGCGATGGTTTCTCATCATGCTTGCCTTTTTTATCGCCGGGTCGGCCTGCACCCGTTACCGTTATGCCGAGAAAGAAAAATTCGGTGTCGAGCAGAACCGCGGCGGTGCACGCGGGTACCGGAACGTATTTGCCAACGGTGGCGTTTCTGCAGCCGCTGCAATATTATTCGGGGTTACCCAGAACCCTGCGTTTGCGGCAATGTTTGTTGGTAGCGTGGCAACCGCCGCAGCTGACACTGTCGCAAGCGAGATCGGGGTAACCGGAGGCACACCGTACATGATCACCACCGGTAAAAAAGTACCTGCCGGGACAAACGGCGGTGTCACCCTGCTTGGTGAGATGGCAGCATTAATCTGTGCCATTGGCATATCAGCCACGGCCTTTTTTCTTGGGGTCATCGATCTTCCGACCCTGTTGATCTGCAGTATTGCAGGCGTTGTCGGGACCAATATTGACAGCCTTGCCGGTGCCCTTATTGAAAACCGCGGGTATATTGGGAATGCCGGGACAAATGTCATCGGTACTCTTGGTGGAGGACTTTTTGCTCTCGCCGTGTACTGGGCACTGGCAGCATAACCCTGACACCTGGTTGTCAGAATCATTCGGAAAACGGTACCAAAAATCTGCAAATTGGCTGCCATGAAAAACTCCGTTCAGACATCTGAAAGGCACGTTTTCATAATCATCTATGAGTATGAAAAAGGTCGGCCTTTCATATTGTTTTGTCAGAGTTTTTGATATCAGCCGGAAACTGGGAAAATTTCAGGTCGTTACATCCTTCAGGAAAAATGAATACGATTTTTGACTCATCCGGGTTGATTAATAGTTGCTGATTCATCAATTGGAACCACCACAATACATTTTTATTCGTTAAATCAGGAGAGAATTGTATCCGGTTTAGGTAACCCTGTCATTTTGAGACATTTCAGCAGTCCAGTTACTATCCCAATTGGGGGCTGCCGTAGCGGCTGGGGCAATGCCCCCAAGAGCGTCTTATGTTCCAATTCTCACTTCATTTTTTGAATTGGTTATAAATCTGAAAAAAATTGGGTGGCGTTTGTTGACTCATCACCTAATATTTATACCAGCGCCCTTTTTCGTCTGTACTCTCCCTGGACGGTTGTAACAGGTTGGGTTGTCCCTGAAAGCACCTTGTAAAAACATGCTTTATAGGTATAGAGGACTGTCACGATGACAAGGGCACCAACCGCAAAGATGACCGAAGTTATGATGATCCCGTCGGCACCGAGCAGTGAAGTGAAATATTCCGGGGTTACCACCTGGATTTCCGTGGCATTCATGGTGGTGAGGGGTGTGAGCTTATCGAAGAACATCATGGTCCATATCATGAAAATAATGAAGAACCCGGTGAGCAGTATAACGATGTTGACCAGGAAAAATTTTACTACGAGCCCGGTGTTGTTCATGGTAAGTTCGATGCTGCGCCGTATTGATTCAAAGACCTTTTCGTTTTCAAAGACCGCAACGGCGTCATAGAAATACATCAGGAATATGAACGGCACGGCAACACCCAGCAGGATGCCTGCATAGAGTCCCATGGCTGACCCCGGTGTTCCGATTAATGAGAGCGGTATGATGAGCAGTACTGCGGTAATAAGTGCTGCAAAGAGTATGACGATTCCCGGCAGGAGCACACGGAAATAATTCTTCAGCCCGTTTGTGACAAAGCTGCGAAATGTCATATCATTGTTCCTGACTGCAGCGAGGAGACCCGCAACGAAGAAGGGTAGGATGATGATTTCAAGTACCCATCAGCTTCCCGGCAAGGAAACTCTCCCCGTAATACTCAATGTTTAAGTCTGCTGCCCCTACCAGGGCAAGTAACAATCCCGGCAGCCAGAGGACCGGATGTCTGGTGATAAGGCCGGCTGCCTCCCGGAGTGATGCGAGGACCATATCTTACCTGTCCCTTGGCATGGCTACAATCTCTCGTACCTGCAGATCGAAGAATGAGGCAGTGTGGGAGGGCCGGATGACGCATACCGTATCTGATCCCGAATAGGTCCCCCCGACTGCAATAATCTCCTCTTCCACACCGACTGCCCCCTGGTCAGCAGCGATCAGGGTACATTCTATGGCGACTTTCAACCCGACTGCCACGTTCCTCCGCAGCGATTCAGCGATAGCGTCGGTCCTTGATCCGCCACCGACCTTTGCTGACCTTGATATGGCCCGTTCGAGGCCTGAAAGCACGTGGGTGCCGGTTACAATCCGCACACCATCGCGTGCAAGACGTTCGGCAATATCCTTTTGAAATTCCCAGATCCCCGGCTTTGTAAACCCTACTACGTGAGTAACGACGATAAGCTGGAGGCCCGATCCTTTCAGTTCTTCATAAAATTGTAATGCAGTCTCCCCGGATGTGCTTGCCACAAGAACCTTCGAAAGCCCGAGTTCCTTTGCCCGGGAGACCGCCATCCGGGCCGCGTCAGCGGTATTATGCGGCCCTGGAGTATGGAAATAATAGATAATTTTCTCTGTGAATGCCATAATAACAAATTAATAAACTCTGATCACTTAAAGTGAATTGCAATGATCACACTCGCATTAGCAGGAAAACCAAACTGCGGCAAGTCCACGTTTTTTAAGGCAGCGACCCTCGCGCATGCGGAGATAGCGAATTACCCGTTTACCACTATCAGCGCCAACTTCGGGGTAGGGTATGTGAGGACAACATGCCCCTGCAAAGAGCTCGGGCTCGTCTGCAGCGCATGCCAGGACGGTGACCGTTTTGTTCCCATAAATATAATCGACGTAGCGGGACTTGTTCCGGATGCCCACAAGGGCCGGGGTCTTGGCAACCAGTTCCTTGATAACCTCAGGCAGGCCGATGCGATTATCCATGTTGTTGACGCCAGCGGTGCGACCGACAGCGAGGGGAACCCCCTTAACCCGGGTGCGCATGACCCGCTTGTGGACATTGCCTTTCTCAAATTTGAGATGACGATGTGGGTGTACGGTATCCTTGATAAACACTGGGGGAAGTCTTCACAGGCAGGCCCAGACAAAAGGTTTTTCCATTCATAAAGGGGTTGCAGAGGTATTCACCGGGCTTGGGGTGACCCCTGAAGAGATCAGGGACGCCGAGATGGCAGCAGGGACAGACCTTGTCCACACGGACGAACAGGGGCTGATCAGTTTCTGCCGCGAGATTGTAAAGATCAGTAAACCCATGATCGTCGTTGGGAATAAGGTTGATGCTGCCCCGTTGGAACTCGTTGCCCGGTTAAAAACCGAAAATATGGCCTTTTCGAGCGCAGCCGGTGAACTTGCGCTCCGGAATGCATCAAATGCACACCTGATCCGTTATATTCCTGGTGATCCGACGTTCAGTGTTATGGATGAGGGTTCACTGAGCCCCGCCCAGAAAGGCGGCCTTGCAAAAATTGCCGCAACCATGAAAGCATTTGGGGGAACCGGTGTCCAGCAGGCACTGAACCATGCCGTCTATTCCCTGCTTGACAGGATCGTCGTGTACCCTGTTGAAGATGAACACCACTATTGTGATGGAAAGGGGAGGGTCCTTCCTGATGCCTTCCTTATGAAAAAAGGTTCAAATCCACGTGATCTTGCTTTCCAGGTCCATACTGATATTGGTAAGGGGTTCCTGTATGCAGTTGATGCGAGGACAAAAATGCGGGTGAAGGACACCCATGAATTGAAAAACGGCGATATTATCAGGATTGTTAGTACAGCCAGGTGAAACCCCCTGGCATGGCTTTCATTTGCCAACCGTGGGTTAGAAATACGGGGTGGGGCAGGGTGAAAGGGTGACTTTTTCACTCATTGCGCAGTGAATTACTAACCGGTGTACCAATGATGACCCTGATACCGCCGCGATAATCGTAATTTTTCCAAAACAGCAGGGTTTGAAGAGTATTATATTTTACTGACTGGCATAATCTTATATAGTAGTAAAAGATACACACTTTTATCATGGGTGGCGAAGTCTATCAGGCGCAGATCCTTCGGAATTTCTTCGATACCATTACGGGTACTGACAGGAATCTGACAAGGATCTACATGTGCGTGATCAGCCTGGCAAAGATCCGTATGGAGCCCCCAGCGAAGATCTCTTCCCTCGTTGACCAGGTCAGAAAAAGCAAGCAGCAGAGAGAATTATCGGTGGACATCCTCGATTACATGTGTGACGTTGCAGCACAGATCGAGATGAACCATGTTCAGACTGCATTCGGGGTCAAAGAAATCGGGGAAATAATGCAGGATTTTAATGGTGTCAGTCTTGACACCCTGTAATGTTCTTTTCATGGCTCTGTTGCCATCCTCTTAACTATACCTTTTTTGATTTGGATAGTCCCAGAATTACCCACGCTCCCGGGGCTCATGGTCCGCCACTTTGGTGACCCAGGTTGGGATAGAGACTATCCCCCACTACTCTGAATGTAAGGAGCCTTCGCCAAAACCCTCCCAGAAGAAAATCTTCATGGGGGTGGGGCAGGGGGTGAAACCCCTCCTGTCTTCGTAGTTCCCTCTTACTTTTTTATCATAGCGAAGGGTTTCAAAAAAGCCGGAACAGTTAAAAAAATGATTGAAACCCTGCACCATGAGTATCGTATTGGGGAACAGGCAGGGTATGAAACCCCCTGTTCTTAAAATTTCCTCTCATGTATAATTACCCAGAATTCCGATACAATGGGCTATGGTCCTTTGGGCGCATCGATGATTACGAAAAAATGCGGGCATTCGGATGGCAGCCAGGAGTTTTTCATACCCCAAAAAAAAACCAGAAATGTTCCTGTATCAGGAATACAATTCAAAGGCCCATCGCCTTCTTATATGAATTTAATATTCCGATGATGAATTTCTGGTGCTCATCAAGGGTCTGTTCGTCCTCTTCTGATGTCATGTAGGAGACGGAGTATATAAAGACGATCGCATTGTCAAGCTGGAGCGATGCCGCGTCCTGGTCTGCTTCCTTGGGGATATGGATGGCAAGATAGGGTGCATCATCATCCACAAAGAAAATGTCGGTAACCGGGGTCACATCTGCATTTTCGAGGTTAAAAGCCCGCTCCCGCAGTATTGTTAGGGCTGTTGTAAGGACTTTCTGAGGCTCTGTATCTTTCATCAGCAGGATTGCATCATCCGCCTGTTTCACCGTGTTGCCATACAGGCCATACCGGAATGAGAGGAATGCCTGGGCGATTTCATGCGCAGTCTTTCGATCAACATCACTGAACATAACTCTGAGCCGTTCCATGTAGTCATACAGATAGTGTTCCATAGGATCCTCCTCTGAATTCTTTCTCGGAGTACTGAATTTTTTCTCAAGCCGTACTAAAAGGATTGTAATACTGATCGCAAAAAGAATGACGATCAACAGGCCCGGTTTCGTATCGAGGGGTACGATCAGGATCATAACGGCAAAGATTGGTGCGCAAATCGAAACGACATCGAGCCGTGGTTTGAGCCATGCAAGGTAACCAAGCAGAAATGCCCCTATCGCAGGGCCGTACCAGAACTCCGCGGCATCAGGGATTACACCTGCCAGCTGGAGGATTACACCGATTGCGATTCCTCCAAAAGAGATAAGAGGAATTGCAATTGCAATTTCACGTTGCCTGCCTGCCAATGGCCACCGGTCTTTTTCAGTACTTGTCAAATATACCGTATCATATATGGTCGCCCGGAGGATGATAACGTTTTCAGATGATCATGGTTGTTATAATGGGAAGACTTCCCTTTCACAAGACTCAACAGGCGTATCCACCTGAAAAAAGTTCAATATGGTTAAACATGATGCAGACCTAAATTCCCTGTATGAAGGTGTGTATCATGTGCGGTGGGGAAGGTACCAGGCTTCGCCCCCTCACGTTTGAACGGCCAAAGCCCTGTATTCCGATAGTGAACAAACCCTCAATAGAGCACCTGGTCTCACACCTCTCCAATATCGGGTTCCGTGAAGTGGTCATCACGCTTGGTTACATGGGGGAGGTAATCGAACGTGCCCTTGGGGACGGTTCCCTTTTCGGTGTTGACATTACCTACGTGCATGAAAAGACCAAGCTGGGTACTGCCGGCAGTGTCAAGAATGCGCAGAAATTCCTCGAGGGCCAGGACTTTCTCGTGGTAGGAGGTGACCACGTAACTGATTTAAACCTCCTTGAATTTTACCGGGAACATATGAAGGAGCGTGTCCCGGCATCGATAGGCCTCATCAGCATTGATGACCCGTCTGAATACGGTATCGCCGAAATTGATGTGGATTACCACATTAAGCGGTTCAAGGAGAAACCTGCTCCCGGGGAGATCTTTTCCAACCTTGCAAGTACCGGGATGTATGTCTGCAGCCCGGAGATATTCGACCATATTCCGGCAGGGAAAAAATTTGATTTTGCCCGGGACCTGTTCCCCGGCCTGATGGAAGCAGGCCTCACCATTTCGGGCTGGCTTGCGCGGGGGAACTGGACTGATGTCGGGAGCCCGAACATGCTCCGGCAGGCTGAAAAATGGAAACTGACTGATATCAGGTACACGAGTATCAGTGGTGACCTGACGATAAAGACCGCCAAGATCCAGGGGCCGGTCCAGCTTGGGGATTCCTTCTCTATGGGCGTGAATTCAAGGCTCATCGGGCCCGTTGCGATAGGATCAGGGACAACCATCGGCGACAATGTCCTGATTGGTCCCTACACCAGTATCGGGGAGAACTGTCTCATAAAAAATAATGCAAGGGTGTTTTCCTCATCGATATATAACCGGGTCATCATAGGAAAGAATACAACCATCAGCGGGAGTATCATCGACAATGATACCCTGATCGGCGATGAATGCAGTATTGAAAATGATACAGTTCTCGGCCCCCGCGTCGTGCTGAGAGACCGTGTTATCGTCCATTCGCGGACCCGGTTATGGCCTGAAGTAGTGGTCAGGGATGATACAATCGTAAAGGAACATGTCCTGAACGATAAATTTGATGTAAAGTGTGAAGGGTCGTAAAGGCCCCCCGTATATTTTCAACAATGGCTCATCGCTACCATGTGTGGGTAACTATGGGGTTGTAGAAAAAGTGAATTGATGGGGCTCCGCCACAAACCCCGGTTATGGGAGTTCCGACGACCCCGAAGGACGCCCCTGCGGCGGTTCAGTGTGTGTTGATTCGATTGCCCATAGTTTTTCCAATTTTAAAGGCTGTTTTCCTATTCTAATGTTTGATTGCCTTTTGATTTCATTTATGAATATCTTATATTCAGTGTATTTACCAACTCAAGACAGCGAATCAGCTGAAAAAAATAGTGTTATTCAACCCGCCTTACAAGACGGTGTGTAATGGCCACAAGCGGGTGTCGGGCATAATCAAGGACGGTTATATCATCGATAGTTTTCAGGTTCATTGCCCTTGCGGTCCGCTCCATCCCAAGTTCGATATCATCATCGATCTCAATCAGGTAGGCATCAAGGGCCTTAATCCCCATTCTTTTTGCGGCAACCGTGCGGTGGTGACCATCAACAAGGATTAACCTCCCCGGGCGCCTGACGACAATAAGTGGTTCTGCAAGACCTTTTTTAATCTCGTACATCCGTCCCTCGAGTTCGTCCTCGTATATTTTTGACTGGGTAGGCAGGAGCTGGTCGATCTGCACCGTCTCCCGTTTCAGGGTGGGAGATATCCCATGAAGTTTCTTCAGGGTCTCTATGAAATTAAAGACCTTTTCAGGGGACACATGTTCTATCTGGCTCCTGATTACGTCGGTATTTGATATGATCCCGAGCAGGATATTTTTCTCATCCACAACAGGGAGTTTCTGGATCCCGGAACGAAAAATTACCCTTGCTGCATCGTTGATACTCATCTCGGGGTCGGCAACGATCAGGTGGTCTGACATGATTTTGTCAATCGGAGTTGTGGAAGGGACAAATAGCAGGTCCCTCGCTGATAAATACCCTACGACCTCCCTTCCATCGACTACCGGGAACCCGTCATGCCCAGTATTCTGGATCTTCTCGATGACGTCTTTTGTCGTGCCATGGACATCGATCGTCACCACATCGTAGGTCATGTAATCCCTGACCTTTTTCTTGTCCATCACAGTAGATCACGTCGGATTATTACTTGAAATCATCGGAAAAAAGCGTTCTGCAGAAATTCTGCGTGTAATTAAAAAAATTAACAGAAGTGCCCAGACAGGAGGGGGTTTCACCCCCTCCCTGTCCCATCCCCGCTAACATACTCCCGGGAAGGGTTCTAACCGATTTTTTTTAACTATTCAAGGTGTTAAAAAAACTTGGTCTCTATCCCAACAGGGGTCATCAAAGCGGCGGGCGGGTTCCCGGGAGCGTGGGTAAATTTTGGGAATACCCTAATCCTCAAGATAGATTCGGGAGCATGTCAACATAGCCGGAAAAAAAAATTTTCAATCAATTTTGATTTTTGCACTGCGCTCATTTTTTATTTTCCTAAAATGGACTTCAAGCACCCCGTTCCTGAACGTTGCTGCAGCCCCGTCATCGGTTACCTCACAGGGAAGCGGGATTACGCGGGAGATGGTGCCTGACCTTCTCTCTCTCATGTAGTAACCCTCCTCTTCCTGCTCTTTCTCCTGCTTTCGCTCGCATCTGATTTCAAGTGTCCGCGGGTTGACCAGGGAAATTTCCACGTTTTCTTTCTCTACACCGGGCAGGTCGGCAACAACAATAACTTCGTTTTCCTGTTCGGCCACATCTACCCGCAACTCCCCGAGGAGGGTTGGGACAATTCTCTCCACAAAAGTTTCTGGTGGGAGGAGGGGGCTGGTCATCAGGCGATCAAACCTGGTCATGAGTTCATTTCGCAGGTCATCTATATCTCGGTCTGTCCATATGATTGGATAATTTCTCCGAAGTACCATTGTCAATTCCCCTTCTGACCTCTGTCTCGGAAACCCCGAGGAGGTTATCCTCTGGTTAGTGATATTTCTACATATACATTTCTTACATCCTGACAGTGATATGTAATGTTTATCTTGAAGAATCGCCGATATTATAAGGATGAAGCCGAAGAATAAGGAAAAATCCAATGGGAAGACAAAAAAGGCCTCAACATGGACCGGCACAAAGATTGTGCTCGTCGTTGTCTGTGTCCTGTTAGCAGTATTGATGATCGTATCATCGCTCGGCGTCAGCTGGCTCACATCACTGAAGGGTACACAGCCGGGCGATATAGCGACGGTGGCTTACACGATTTATGATGACCAGAACCGTCCTGTTGTAACAACCAATTCAAAAATCTATAACGATACCCTGGCGAAAGGAGGAACGGTTTTTTATTCCAACCCGCTCCAGGTCCCGGTTAATGTCACCACGATGACAAACATCACGAGAATTCCCGTCGTGTACCAGCAGTACCAGACCTATTTCGGATTATTCAGGGACGAAATGAACCTCATATCAACGGGTTTGTCCGGGATGAAATTAAATGAACAGAAGAGGATATCCCTGGTAATGCCAATGGACCCGCTGGAGACCCAGATGGATGCTGACCAGTTTGCGCTTCTTGTAAAACCTATCAATGAAACACGTGTGAATGAACAGATTGTCCTGGCGCTCGCGGATAACCCGCAGATCAACCTTGACAATACAACCCCGGTCGACCAGTATATGCGGACGTTTTATGTTAAAGGGATCAGCCCCGAAGGGCTCACTATGAAATACGGGTATTCAACGATTGAGGTTCAGATTATCAACCTCAAAAACCAGTAATTTTTTTAACCCTGATATACGTGATACGTATACCTCCATTTTCAACATAATTTTTGGTGATTCATCAATTGGAACCACCTCAATACAAATTTATTCGTTAAATCAGGAGAGAATGGTATCCGGTTTAGGTAATACTGTCATTCTGAGACATTTCAACAGTCCAGGAACTATCCCAATAAGGGGCTGCTGTAGTGCCGGGGGCAATGCCCCCAAGAGCGTCTTATGTTCCAATTCTAATTACTGTTTTTGAATTGGTTATGAGTCTGAAAAAAATCGGGTGGCGTTTGCTGACGAATCACCTTATTGTTCCACATCTGTGAATTTTTGACCCGGAAACCCATGCCGCCTCATCCCGCATCCCGGATAATAATGTTGCACCAGGGATAATTCCCGGGCAACTTACTTGAGCAGAAATCCTGGAAAAAGCGATAGTGCGAAAAAAACAAATGGTCATACCCTGGCCATGCCGGCCCGGGGTTGTCAGGCAGGGTAGGTGTAAATCCGTTTTATCCGGCTGGCAACCGTTTTCCATCCCTCTTTTCTCAAAACAGCTCCCATCCCTGATTTTGATATGAGAAATTTTAAATGTCCTTCCTTCAGTTTTGTATACTTCCCCTACAATGAATGGTGTTTCACCGTTACAGGTCAGGGTAACCGGGATGGTTTTCCAGCCTTCATGGATTGAAATACGGACAACTACTTCTTCTATCTCCCGGGTCCAGAGGGTCGTAATTTCCGATGCGGTTGCATGTTCCACGCGTCGCGGACCGGACTCGATGGAGGCCACCTGGACTCCTGAAACATCTTCACCGCATTCGGCAACAAACCGATCCCCGACAGAAACCTTGTCGTCAGGGAGGAACTCTGTCCTGCATATACGTGAGGTCCCTTCTTTCGATACGATTGTTTTCACAAAGATTGGTTCGGGAATTTTAGTTTTCGGTGTGTGCCAGACATTGCCGCAGCGGGTGCAGCGGACGAGCAGGTCATGAGATTCGGAAAGGATCTCCTGGTCGTCCTCTTCCCCGCATGCCGGGCAGCGTTGTTCGATATACATTGAATAGGAATAGGTGCGCCTTTTAATAAAGATGAAGGCAACGGAAACGGTCATTGCGCATGGCCACCCGCTGGTCCGCGGGACCCACCCCACGACATTTGAGGTGACCACCGAAGAGGAACTCACCCTCTATGGTGACTGCATTATTGCAGTCGGTGCTGACAAGGGAGCAGCAGCCTTATCTCCGGAATTCCGGGAGACCCTTTCAAGGGAAGGTGCTCACCTTACAACACGGCTGGTATGCCGGGACCTCTGTATTGAAGTGCAGTCCACCGGGGGGCAGGGCATAACGCTTGAACACCCGACTGATCTTGTGTGGAGAAGGAGCACCTTCTGTTGCGGCAGGACGATCGCGACCAGGTCAGACCTTGTTGCCCGGACACTTCCACGGGAATTAATCAGTTATCTGCGTGAAGGTGCTATCATCAGGGTGGAGATGATCGCGGAATCTCCCGGGTAAATTAACATAAGGATTGCCGTTAGTGGTTCGTGGTTGCCTGCTGTTTTGTCAGGTTGGGATGACACCTTTACAGAATTCAACCGGAAAAAGGGCTTTTTCCGATACAGTGCCTTACATCTCTTCTGCCCCGAGTTCGGTTATCTTCACTCCGCTTTCGTGAGCACGTCTTCGCACTGGCGAATAAGGGCTGCCCCTTTTTCATACAATTCGATGCTCTCGTCCAGTCCGGTCTCCGGGTCTTCGATTTTTCTCATTACTAACCGGAGTTCATCCAGCAATTCTTCAAATTTCCTTGTCATATGATACCTCCCTGACCAGTACGGCACTCTTCCCGTCAGCTAGCCTTAGTACCAGGTTGTCCCCGGGTGCAAGTGACCGGGCAGAACGGATGACTTTTCCCGTCTTTTCCACAACACAGTAGCCCCTGCCAAGAATGTTCAGCGGATTCTTCCCTTCGATCACCGCACGGACCTCATTGAGACGGAGGCGGCCACCGGAAATTTTCCCCCTGGTGGCCAGGAGGACCCTGTCCGCCAGATCGTCGATATTCTGTCGCCGTTCGATGATGCGGTAACCAAGTTTTTTCGGGTGGATCCTTTCCCGCAGGGTTGCAAGTTCGTCGAATGCCCTCTCCAGCTGGTTGCCGAGGGCATCTCCCATGGCACACCGGGACTCCCTGAGCGCAGCCAACAGCACGGCACGGTCTGGCACTGCCATCTCTGCCGCGGCCGACGGGGTCGGGGCGCGGGCGTCAGCAGCATAGTCGGCAAGGGTAGTATCAACTTCGTGGCCGACAGCGCTTATCACCGGGGTGCTGCAGGAGGCAATTGCCCGAACCACCTCCGGGTAATTGAAAGGGAAGAGGTCTTCAAAACTTCCACCCCCCCGGGCGACAATTATCACATCCACTAACCCATCGATCTTCCTGATTGCTGCTGCAATCTCAAGGTGCGCACCATCTCCCTGAACCGCGGTGGGAGACAGAATTATCCTGAGCGGGTAACGCCGGCTGATTACATTTTTTATATCCTGTAAAACCGCGCCTGTCCCAGACGTGACCACGCCGATTACCGAGGGGTAGAGAGGGAGAGATTGTTTCCGTTCAGGGGCAAAGCAGCCTTCTGATGAAAGTTCCTGTTTCCAGCGTTCCACCAGCAGGTATTTCTCGCCCGCCCCTGCAAGCCGCATGCTTTTCACATAGAGCTGGCAGTTGCCCCCCGGTGGGTAGAAATCTATCCGGCCCCGTGCTATCACACGCATGCCGTCCTCCGGAACAAACGGAAGTTTTACGGCATCAGAACTCCACATCATGCATTTTATTACCGCACTCTCTTTACCATCCTCCTCCGATAGAGAGAAATAACGGTTTCCCCGTGAATGGTGCTTATAATTTGTCACCTCCCCCTCCACGAGGACATCCAGCAGACGTTCGTCCTGGAACAGTTCTTTTATGATTGCCGAGAGCTCGGATACCCGTAAAACCGGTGGATCGTTTTGGGCCTTCCACATATCGAGTGTACCCTGCCCGGAATTCATAGCAGAGATATTATTGCCTGTGTGGATATTAACTACGATCATGGTTCATTTCTCGGTTTCAAGCATGTTTTTCCATGAATACCCGATTGACGAGATCTTTGATTTCATCGGTGAAACCGGGCTTGACGCAATTGAGTTCTGGCCTGAAACGCCGGACTTCTGGCTCCGTGGCCAGCCCATGCAGGAACTCCATTCATGTCTCCGTAATCACCCCGAGCTGTCACATACTACGGTCCATACCCCCATCCTCGATTTAAACCCCTGCTCGATTAACCCGGGTGTAGCCGGTCTTTCTTTACATCACGCGGTCGACTCTCTCCGGCTGGCTGAAGCGATTAATGCCGACGTGTTCACCATCCATCCCGGACGGAGGACTGCAAAAAGGGTCCCCAGCGCAGCAGATTATGAGCGTTTTGAACATTTGATCGAACGGATGCGCTGTGAGTCACGGATGAGCACTGTCAGGGTTGCAATAGAGAATATGGAAGTATCGGTTAACTCGCTCCTCTGCACACCGGACGGAGTCCGCGAGCTCCTGGATAAAGAACAATGGCTGTTTTTCACCCTTGATGTGTCCCATGCCATGGGGGTCTCTCCCGATGAAGTGATCCGGTATATTGAACTCTGTCATGACCGCCTTGTCAATATTCATCTCTCGCGTTCAGACGGGCAGTCCATGCACTTACCTGTTGAAGGCAACCCGGAGATTGCGACCGTGCTTCACACACTCAGGGAATATGGCTACCAGGGTAACCTGACCCTTGAACTTGAGGACAGGAATTTTGATCACGAGTACTCTTCAGAAGAGAAATGTCTCCTCCTGATGCGGGAACTTGCATTTATGAAGGAGAACATTCTCTGATTGTGTCTTCTCCGGGAATCGCTGGGTTTATTTAACCGGACTGCGATTATGATGTGTTTCATTACTTATGAAGGCATATATCAGCTATAGTCCAGCGGTGAGGGACCGATGACCGATTATTATCTCAACACCGCCCTTTTTGTAATCTGTCTCGCCTTGTCAGCTTTTTTTCAAGCTCGGAAGTGGCGTTGATTGGAATAAACCGGGTTAAAGTACGGACGCTCGTCAACGAAGGGCGAAAAGGTGCAGATGCACTGGCGCAGCTCAAAGAACATCCCGACCATATCCTCATCCCGATCCTGATTGGAAACAACATCGTCAATATCGCTGCCGCTGCCATTGCCACGGCGATGGCGATTGAATTTTTCGGGAACATTGGTATCGGGATCGCAACGGGGGTAGTCACCTTTCTCCTTCTTATATTTGGGGAGATTGGCCCCAAGCTCTATGCAACACGGGCAAATGAAAACTTCGCACTATATGTTGCTCCCGGGATCCTTTTTCTCTCAAAAATACTCACTCCGGTTATCTGGATTGTTGAACGTGCAAGCCAGTCTCACAGGTCAAAAGGCCTGTCTATCCCTGTAGTTACCGAGGAGGAGATCAAGGAGTGGATCGATGTCGGCCAGGAAGGAGGGAGCATTGAGGAGGAGGAAAAAGAGATGCTCTACTCGGTGCTCGAGTTCGCGGATACCACCGCCCGTGAAATCATGACCCCCCGCATTGATGTAGCGATGATGGAAGATACCAATACGGTTGATTCTGCATTGAAACTATTCAACGATACCGGGTTTTCGAGGATCCCCGTATACCACGATTCGGTTGACAATATCATCGGTGTACTCAATGTAAAAGACGTCTTTTCAGTCCTCCTTTCGGGGAAAAAAAAGACCTCAATCAATGAGATCATGTATGACCCGTATTTTATTCCCGAGACAAAAAAGATCGATGATCTCCTCAAGGAACTACAGGTCCGGAAAGTCCAGATAGCCATCGTTCTTGACGAGTACAGCAGCTTTGCAGGGATTGTCACCGTTGAGGACATCCTTGAGGAACTTGTCGGGGATATCCTTGATGAATTCGACCAGGAGGAACCGGACATCCAGAAGGTTGGGGAGGGAGTGTATATTATCGATGCCCAGGTCTGGGTAGAAGACCTAAATGACGAACTGGATATTAACCTTCCCCTGCACGAGTCATATGAAACAATCGGGGGCCTTTTAATCGACCGTCTCGGGCATATCCCCCATCCCGGTGAGAGTGCCGCGATAAAAGAGGCAAATGCCACACTGGTGGTCGTACAGATGAGGGGACGCCGGGTTGTCAAGGTGAAGATCATCATGAAACCAGAAACGGGAGGTGAAAACACCGCATGAAGAGGGACAAGCCCCCTGGACCCCGGCAGGGTGAAGATCCCATGGACCGGAAGAAACGGATCATCGTGCTTGCCTCAGGAAGGGGGTCGAATTTCCAGGCAATTCTTGATGCGCTTTCCAAAGGCAGTATTCAGGGTACCTGTGTCCGCCTGATCTCGGATGTCCCGGGTTGTTATGCAACTGACAGGGCGAAATATTCCGGTGTGCCGGTAACCGTTGTTGATTACAGGGCATTTCCTTCAAAAGAGGCCTATGAAAAGGCCCTGCTGTTCGCGATGCAGGAATGCAGGCCTGACCTTGTGGTGCTCGCAGGTTACATGAGAATCCTTGGCAGAGACATTGTGAGGTCATTCCGTGGGAACATAATGAATATTCACCCGGCCCTCCTGCCGTCATTTCCCGGGCTTCACGCACAACGCCAGGCAATCGGGTACGGGGTAAAGGTTGCAGGCTGCACGGTCCATTTCGTTGATGAGATGATGGACGCGGGCCCGATCATCCTTCAGAAATGTGTGCCTGTCCTCCCTGATGATGATGAAGACCGCCTTTCCGAACGGATCCTGCAAGAAGAACACCGCTGTTACCCGGATGCAGTGAAACTCTTCTGCGAAAACCGCCTCAGAATTGAAGGAAGGATTGTCCGGGTCCTTTAAACTTCACAGGTTTCTGCGATTCTTTAATTAACTGTTATTTTGGCTGGTATGAAAACCCCGGGAAAAACGATCTGAAAGGCCTCCTTTTTCATGTTCATCTATGAGGCAAAGGCTCATAGTACGCTCTGTTGAATCATACCCGAATGGGGAGTTCACACCCGGGAGATTGAAAATTCCCTTTCATTTTCACACCCTTGGCGCTGTTGGCTTCAAAATTCTCATGACAAAAGAGGAGATACGTAAGACCAGGAGGGGGTTTCACCCCCCTGCCCCACCCCCAATAAGATATTCATTGTCAGGGTTCAGTTGAGGCATTTAAGAAAATTCCAGGGATTTATAACTCTTCCCTATCCCAAACGGGGCCGCCAAAGTGCCGGGCCATGAGCCCCGGGAGCGTGACGAAATGTTGGAATGATCCATTCTGCAAGATAGATTTGAGAGGGTTTCAATGAACTGATATTTCGATAATTTTTTCCTTGTTACTCATCAGTTTCTGGATGGTCCGTTCGGGTCCTGATGAAGTATTGGTACCTGTTTACCTGGTTGAAGGGAATTAATCCTGATAACCCCATGTGGTTCCGGTTCTGAAGGTGTATCGTTCAGCGGGTATATCATATACGAAGGGTGTACAATTAAGAACACGAAGCCCAGGGAGAACACCGATGGCAGGGAGATCGAAAAACGGGGATATTAAACGGCTGGCACGTGAACGAATCGCGGTACTGTTCCAGCGGGCCGAGGAGTTTTTTCCCGAGAACCCAGGATGGAGTGACCGGTGTGTTGTACTTGCCAGAAATATCGCAATGCGCCAGCGGGTGGGACTTGACTGGCAGTACCGGCGAAAAATCTGCCCGCACTGCTACCGGTTCCATGTACCCGGGGTAACGATGAGAGTAAGAATCAGGAGAGGGAACGTAGTGATTACCTGTTTCTACTGCCACAGGCAGTCACGGTTCCCTACCGGGAGGTCGCATGAGTCAGTATAGTGGAAATAAGAAGCGTGTGAATTCCCACGCGGTAAGGCCCCGGATCAGGTCATCCCGGAGTACATCCGGTACCGGGCGGAAGGACGGAGAGAGATCAACCGGAAAAGGACGCAAATCCCCGGTGACAACGCGTTCAATATCGAAGAGTAGCGGGAACCTCATGCAGGACCTGAAACCAACTGTCTGGATTGGGAAACAGGGGTGTACCGAACCGATTATTTCTGAAATAATCGGCCAGCTCAAAACAAGAAAGACGATCAAGGTTAAATGGCTCCAGAATACCGAAGTATCCCCCGAAGAAATTGCACATGCTTCGGGTGCACGCCTGATCCAGGTACGGGGCAGGACAATGATCCTCGAAGAACGGCGTAGGTTATGAGTTTCTAAAAATTATTCTTCTTTAGAGCCTGATTTTTTCGGTGTTGCTCGAAATGTATAAAAATGTATTGAACAAATAAGTAAAGACTGTTATATCTATATGGTGACAGTGAGGTCTTACAATGACAACAGTATATGATATCCCGGCTGACCTGTTGATCAGGAGGGTGGCTGAGGAGATGAAAAAGCGTCCGGAGTTCACCCCACCGGAATGGGCAGAATTTGCAAAGACCGGGGTGCACAAAGAGCAGCCCCCGCAGGACCCCGACTGGTGGTTCGTCAGGACCGCGGCCGTGCTCCGGCGGGTCTACGTTGACGGTCCGGTTGGTGTCGAAAGAATGAGAAGTTTCTATGGCGGAAAACGGAACCGGGGCTCCAAACCCAGTCAGTTCCGCAAAGGGAGTGGTTCAGTACTCCGGAAGGCATTCCAGCAGCTTGAATCTGCGGGGTATGTACTTCATGAAAAGGCTGGGCGGCGTGTCTCACCTGCCGGGGCCTCGTTCCTCGACGGTGTTGCAATGACCCTGAAGCAGGAAGTTGTCGGGGCGACCCCCGAAATGGCGAAATATTAAGGGAGCAGACTCCATGGGTGACGACGAGCTGGCCGAGATCCGCAGGAGACGCATGGCGCAGATGCAACAGCAGCAGAGCGACCAGGGTGAGGAGCTGGAACGTCAACGACAGGTTGAGGCCCAGATCCACATGGTACTTATGCAGATCATGGAACCAGACGCAAGGGAACGTTTGAATACCATCAAAATTACCAAACCAGACTTTGCCAAGGGAGTAGAGCAACAGCTTGTCCTCCTCGCCCAGAGTGGCCGCTTAAAGACGAAGATCACCGATCAGCAGCTGAAGGAACTCCTCGTCCAGCTGACTCCGAAGAAAAAGGAGTTCAGGATCTCACGGAAAGGATGAACGCAGCGGTGCTCTTTTCCGGGGGAAAAGATAGTGCACTTGCGGCAGTCCTTCTCTCCCGGGACTATGAAGTCGAACTGATAACGTTTCACTTTCGTCCAGGGCAGGAGTCCGGCGAGGTAACTGCCGCGGCTGAGGCGCTCGGGTTCCCCCACCGGACCTGTGTATTCGGACCGGGCCTTCTGTCGCACGCTGCGGATATGGTCATCGCCTGCGGTTTCCCGAACGATGCAATCAATATGGTGCACCTCAATGCGGTTACCGCGCTTGCACAGGAGTACGAGGTTGTTGCTGATGGCACGAGATTTAATGACCGTGTCCCCAGGCTTCCCAGGTCTGAAGTGCAACGACTCTGGAACCGGTACGGGTGCTCATATGTCAGGCCGCTGCTCGGTTACCCGAAAGCAGAGGTGGACCGGCTTGTCGCCCGGTTCCTTGTGGTGTCCCAGGGAGAGACGGGCAGCATCGGGAACGGGGACTATGAACGGGAGATCAGGGCGGAAGTAATGGCAAAGGGCCAGGACACGGGAATATTCTTCCCCGGGCATCATGAGCAGTCCCTTGTTATAAGAAAAAGATAGAAAAAGGTGAATGAGTATGAGTAAATTATCAAAAGGTCGTAAGATCCGGCTGGCAAAGGCGTGCGATCAGAACCGCCGCGTACCCCAGTGGGTGATGATCAGGACGAAGCGTAACGTGGTGTCTCACCCGAAGCGCCGGAACTGGCGAAGAAGTACATTAAAGGTGTAGAAACATGGCAGACAAGATGCTGGAGCATATCTATATTATCCCCCTGCGTGATGTGAAGCGTTCACCACGCTGGAAGCGTGCAAATACTGCAATCAAGGACATCCGGTCCTACCTCGTAAAGCATATGAAGAGCGAGGACGTAAAACTCGATAAGAGTATCAATGAGCATGTCTGGTCACGGGGCAGTGAGAAACCCCCGGCAAAGATCCGTGTCCGTGCGATGAAGTTCGAGGACGGACAGGTCCAGGCAGAGTTCGCTGGTGAGTAAGATGGAACGGACGGTCTCGTTTGCAGGCGATCCCAATATCGGGGTTTTTATCAGGGTATTTGATGATGTTGCCGTGATCCCTCCCGAGACCCCCGAAGAATTAAGGGCCCAGATCTCAACGGCCCTGTCAGTGGACCTGCTGGAGACCACGATCCAGGGAAGCCCCATTATCGGTTCGCTTCTTGCCGGGAACAGCCGTGCTTTTATCGTCAGCGGACTCGTAACCGAGGAAGAGTGTGATAAACTTGCAAAGTACCGGGATGTTGTCACCCTCAAACACACCATGAACGCGGCTGGCAACGTGGTCCTTGCAAATGATTCATTTGCCGCAGTACACCCCGATATGCCTTCCGATATGGTAAAAGAGATCGGGGCTGCCCTCGAAGTCCCGGTGATAAAAATTACATTTGGCGGGATCAAGACGGTAGGGATGGCCGCAGTGGCGACCAACAAGGGTATTATTGTCCACCCGAGAAGTACCAGGGCTGAGATCGAGCGCCTTGAGGATGCGGTGGATATCCCTGTCGGTACTGGTTCAATCAACATGGGTACCGGGATCATCGGTACCGGTCTCCTTGTGAACATGCATGGATACCTTGCAGGGAACGCGACAAGCGGGTTCGAGCTGGGGAGAATTGAAGACGTATTTGGATTTTTGGAGTGAATTATGGAAAAAAATTCATTTGAGGTGAAAGGCACCTTTAAAACCGGCGACGATTGGAAGCCGTACACGAAAGTAATTAACGCACCGAACGAGGCACAGGCCAGGGAACAGACCCTCGCTGTATTTGGAAGCAAGCACCGCCTGAAAAGAAGATATATCACCATCGAGTCTGTTAACACAGTACGTGGTGAATAACGTGGAGCCCGTCGACCCGCGTGAAATGCAGGCACTGCAACGCTACCTGCAGGAGTTCGGGCAGCAGGTGGAGATCTATTCACAGCAACTCCAGCTGATCGATGAAGGCAGGATGGAAGCAACGGCTGCAATTGAGACGCTCAAATCAGTTGGTGCATCTGCCGAAGAGGAAGTAGTCCTGCTCCAGCTCGGCGGGGGCGCCAGTGTGAGGGCAAAGATTGTAGAGCCACACAACGTGCTCCTCAATATCGGGTCTGACGTGGTTGTAGAACGCAGTAATCCTGAAGCTATCGGGTATCTCCAGGACCGTATTACCGAGATGGAAGCATCGGGTAAGAAAGTTGCAGAGACGATCGACCGTATCAGGACACAGATGAACGAGATCGCACGCCGCATCGAAGCAGGTTACCAGCAGGCCCAGGCAGCGGGACCTCAGTTTGGGCATGGCTGATAACGCCGGGAGCCCGGGAATATGTTTGAAACACTGAAATCCCGGTTGAAAGAAGTCAGAAACAGAGCTGGACAGCGGGATTAACGAAGCTGAAATCCGGGAGGGACAACCCGTGCCGGTACCTTCTGCAGAAAAAAGCCCTGCAGGTGGCACGGGGATTGTTGACCGGGTAAAAGTCCTTATTGTCGACCGCGAACTGGTCATCAGCGAGGCTGACATCAGTGAAGCGCTCTCTGAACTCGAACTTGTCCTTCTTGAGAATGATGTTGCATTTCCTGTGACCGAGGAAATTATTGCAAATTTAAAGAAAGAACTGGTCGGTAAACGACGGAAAATCGGTGAACCTGTTGATACCGTTGTCCTTTCTGCCCTGAAAAAGGCCCTCAGCCTTGTCCTCGGGGAAGGGTTCGATCTGATCAATTATATCAACACTCATGAACACCCGGTCAGGATCCTGTTCACCGGTGTTAACGGGACCGGGAAGACAACCACGGTGGCAAAAATCGGATACTTCCTTAAAAAGAATGGTTTCTCGGTTGTTATCGGGGCAGGTGATACCTTCCGGGCCGGTGCCATTGAGCAGATCGATGTGCATGCCAAACGTATCGGGATAAAAATAATCCAGCACCAGCAGGGGGCAGACCCATCAGCAGTCCTTTTTGACACGGTCCAATACGCGGTAGCCCATAACATCGATGTCGTCCTTGCAGATACCGCAGGGCGTTTTCATAACCGTGCGAACCTGATGAACCAGCTGGAGAAGATCAGGCGGGTGATGAAACCCGACCTTATCGTCTATGTTGATGAGGCCGTCGCAGGAAATGATGCGGTTATCCGTGCCGATGAATTCGAAAAGACTGTCGGGGCAGATGCCGTGGTCCTTACCAAGGCGGACATGGACCCCCGCGGCGGTGCGGCAATCTCGATTGCCCATACGATCGGAAAACCGCTTATGTTTCTCGGTACCGGACAGGGATATGATGATATCGCACCGTTCTCTCCCGCTACGGTGATTGAAGAACTCTTCGGGGACGTGGCCTGATGCTTGACAAACTTGGGTCTTCCTTAAAGGATGCCCTGAAAAAACTCGCGGGGAAAACGGTTGTAGACCGCGCGGCAGTTGAGGAGCTGGTCAAGGACCTCCAGCGGGCACTCCTCCAGTCGGATGTTAATGTCAAGCTGGTCATGGGACTCTCGAACGCTATAAAGAGGCGTTCGCTCGAAGAGGAACTCCCAAAAGGGGTAAATGTCAGGGAGCACGTGCTCCGGATCGTATACCAGGAACTTGTCAGCCTGATGGGGGACGGCGGCGAGGTAACGCTCGGGACCCAGACAATTCTCATGGCCGGACTGCAGGGGAGCGGTAAAACCACTACGACTGCCAAACTCGCCCGGTACTTCCAGCGAAAGGGCTCCGTGTCGGTGTAATCTGTGCAGATACCTTCCGCCCGGGTGCCTACGAACAGATCTCAACACTCTGTGCAAAGATCAACATCCCCTGCTTCGGTGGTCCGAAAGAAACGGACGCACTAAAGATCTGTACCGGATGGTCTCCCCTCAATGTCAGGTCTTGAGGTCGTTATCATCGATACCCAGGGCCGCCATGCGCTTGAAAATGACCTGATACAGGAGATCATCGATATCAATACGATCTCAAAAGCGACCCACCGGTGGCTTGTGATCGATGCCGCACTCGGGCAGCAGGCGAGCGAGCAGGCGCGCCGGTTCCATGAAGCGATCGCGATTGATGGCGTGATAATTACCAAGATGGACGGGACTGCAAAGGGGGGTGGGGCCCTTTCTGCCGTTTCAGAGACCAAAAGCGGGATAGTCTTCATCGGTAGTGGTGAGACGATTGATGACCTCGAACGGTTTGATCCCGATGGTTTCATCTCCCGGCTCCTTGGCATGGGCGACTTACAAGCCCTTGTTGAGCGGGCCGAAGAGACGATTGCTACCAGCGATATTGATGTCAATGCAATGATGCGGGGAAAATTCACCCTCCGCGACATGTACAAGCAGACTCGAATCGCTCAATAAAATGGGACCTCTCAAGCAGATCATGAGCATGCTCCCGCTCGGGAATATGAAGGTCCCGGAAGGGGTCTACGATGTCACCAGCACCAAGATGAACCGTTACCGGATTATCATGGACTCGATGACCGGGAGCCGAACTTGATGACCCCGGGTTGATCAGCTCTTCCCGGATACAGCGGGTGGCGCATGGTGCCGGGGCATCGCCCGAAGAGGTAAGGGAACTGATCAAGTATTACAAAACGATGAAACGTGCGCTCAAGGGCGTCCGCGGGGGTGGCGGGAAATTCGATATGCAGCGCATGATGAAGCGTTTTAGTGGATAATTCAATGACTATTTTTGCCATCATCGGCCACCTCGCTGCTACCACTGGTGGTTTTAATCTCAATGATATGCCGGGTGGCGCAGGCAGGATGGATGTCCTCTGCCGCTCGGTGAATACCTCACTGTTTCTCTCCCATGACCTCCGGAGAGATGTCACCGTCTATCTTGTTCTCCTCGGCGGTACTGACGCACCAAAGACGATTATGTTCTCCGGTGAAAAGGTCAGGTCCTTAAACCCGGACGAACGGAGTGCCGGTGCCCTGATTAAAAAGGCCCTGGAGATCCCGGTGGGAGAAGAGTTCCGCGAATCGACGAGGGGAGTCTATGTGCGCCGTGGCGGGCTTTCACGCCTCCTTGGAGAGCATACGTTTGCCGTGCTTGATGAATGCGGGGAAGATATCACAATGGAGACCTCATTTCCCGAAGCATTTCTCCTGTCTGACCATATGGACTTCACCCCCGAAGAACAGGACCTGACAAGCAGTTGCCCGAGATATTGCGTAGGTCCGAAAATTCTCCATGCAGACCATACCATTACCGTGCTGCTGAATATCCTTGACCGCCAAAGTGCGGGACAATGATGGTTCAGAAATTCTTCAGGTAATTGCCTGTTTTATTATATTGGGGCATTTTGATTTCCTGTGTGACATAAAAAATGAAGCGGAACTACCAGGGTGGTGGGGATTTCTCTCCTCCCTCCTCTCTTCCATTAATACCACTTTCAGGCAGGGTTCACCAGAAAGAATTTTTTGTATTTCTGATATTCCAGCCTATTCACAATCCAAACAAGGGTTGCAAGAGCTGCGGAGCGGAGCCCCGGGTGCGGGTGAATTTTTTTGGGCTCTGTTGAAACCCCGGATTTTATTTTTAAAAAGAGGTGATAGGAAGACAGGAGGGGGTTCCACCCCCTCCCTGCCCCACCCCCAACAAGATATTCATAGGCAGGGTTCAGTTGTAGAATCCCTTATAAATTTCAGAGATTTGGGTTCATTCCCTATCCCAACCGGGGTCGCCAACAGCGGCGGGGCATGAGCCCCGGGAGCGTGATTTAACTTTGTAATTACCACATCTGCAAGATAGATTTGACAAGGTTCAAAAACAACACCAATTTCAGTAAATGTAAATATGCAGTTAGAATTCAGAAAATCTCAAAGAACCGGGATAATTCTCAAACTGATGTCCAAAGCGCTACCTCGTCACTCTCACGGACCAGGTACGTTCGAATTTAAAACCGGGTCAGGTTGAAATCCCTTCTTTGACAGGTGATATTGTTGCAGTGTTGCCAGGCTCCATCCCCTTATTACACCATACGTCAATTCAGTATAGCGAAACGATAAGGATCATCGATAAACCGATAATCATCACGATATCACGCATGGAGATACCTGCACATGAAGGAACAAGAAAACGGGGATAAGAGCTGCAATGTTCCACCCCCGGGACCAGAATTATTCAGAAAAAGCAGGGGAGATCCTCGCATATGGGGAGATCTGCGATCATTGTCTCGGCCGGTTTTTCGGGAAACGCTCATTTGGGATCACCAATGAAGCACGAGGCAGTGGGCTCCGGGTTGCCCGGGCCCTTCAGATGAATGTCCCGTTTACCGGGCATACGGATAACTGCTGGATCTGCAATGACGAGTTCCGGCGTATCGGTGAATGGGCCGCGCGGGCTGTTCTGGCCGTTTCAGGCATTGAATTTTCAAGTTTCCTTGTAGGCACAAGAGTCCCCCCGCTCATTGCAGAGAGCGAGGAGATGGTCTGGAGCGATCTCTCCCTGTCTGATCCGGAACCCCTGAAATCAGAAATGAACCGGGAAGTCGGAAAACAGATCGGGAAACTGACAGGGAAAAAGGCCGACCTGGTCCACCCTGATATTGTCTTCATCCTCGACCTGTCAGGTGATATCGTGGAACTCAAAGTCCACCCGGTGTTCGTTGCCGGGCGGTACATGAAATATGAGCGTGGGATCCCACAGACTCACTGGGACTGCCGGGAATGCCGTGGGGCCGGGTGTGAGCGTTGTGACTTCACCGGAAAGCAGTACCAGGACTCTGTCGAGGAACTGATAGGAAGGCCGGCTGCAGAGGCCCTGGTTGGTACGGGGGCGGTCCTGCACGGGTCCGGACGGGAGGATATCGATGCACGGATGATTGGCACAGGGAGGCCTTTTGTCCTTGAGATCGAATCACCAAAAAAGAGGTCGGTGGATCTTGCGGCTCTTGAAGCTCTCATCAACGAGTCTGCACAGGGCAGGGTTGCTGTGACGTTGTCACGCTGGTGCGGGCGGGACGACGTGGAAACCATTAAATCGAACAAAGCGCATAAAAAATACAGGATCCTGGTCGAGGTAGACGGTACTGTTACGGTTGAGAGCCTCTCATTAGCGCTCTCCGCTATTTCAGGAGCCACAATATTTCAGCGCACCCCGGAACGGGTTGCCCATAACGAGCTGACAAGGTCCGGGAACGTCGTGTCCTCGCTATCGAGTACATCGGTACAGAGGAAGGCCGGTTTATCATCGAGGTGACCGGTGAAGCAGGCCTCTATATCAAAGAACTCATATCCGGTGATAATGACAGGACGCACCCGAGCCTGACCGAGGTCCTCGGCATGCCTGCACGGGTGGAAACCCTTGATGTCGTGCAGGTGGAAGGAACAGATGAGGTGAAAGAAGATGGCACATCACAACGGCCCACGAAAGAAGACACGGTATAAATTTAAGAAGGACCTGAGAAAACGCGGGATATGCCCGGTGACCTCGGTCATCCAGCAGTTCGAGATTGGAGAAAAGGTGCATGTGGTCTGCGAGTCGAGCATCCAGAAAGGGATGCCTCACCGGCGGTTCCATGGGAAGACCGGAACAGTCCTCGGCAAGCGCGGCCGTGCATGGGTCCTTGAGATCCGTGACGGAAACGCAGATAAGGTCGTAATTGCGAGATCGCAACATCTAAAAGCACAGAGGTAAATAACCCATCAGGTAGGCGGCATGAAAGTAAAAGCAATCGTGAGCGAGGAGCGGATCACCTTACCGGAACTCCGCGAGCAGTTACAGGCGATGGAAGGCCAGCGCCTGGAATCTGGTAAGGAGATGCCCTATGAACTCCGGAAGAGCATTGAGCATGCCAACACCCTTTCCAGGACTGATGCAACAAAGTCGAGGGAGCTCGTCGGGGCACTCCTGAAACTGGACAAGATGAAACCTGATATCGCGTTTCGTATCGCGAACATCATGCCCCGCACCCGTGATGAACTGCGTGCCATCTATGCGAAGGAAAAATACTCGTTATCCACTGAAGAACTCGAAACAATCATCAATCTCGTAAAAACCCATTTCTGAGGGGGGATCATGAAGGCTGACAAAAAGGAGATCAATGCATTAGTACTCGATGTGCTCCTGAAGGGCCATCCTGAGGATCCCCGTCCTGTTTTCAAACGCGAGCCCGTTATTCAGGCCATTGGAATTGAACAGTTCAAGCTCCTCGAACTTGTCCCGAAAAAGATTGAGATCCAGATCCATGACCAGGTCTACATCGGTGACGGCGAACGTGACAAGATCGAGCGGGTAAAACGCCGGATCAGCTATCACGAACTCACCCAGACGGCACGTCTTGAATTACCGTTTGTCATCGAACAGCTGGTAAAAGAGCATGAGGCCGATTATGTCCAGTTCTTTAATAAGTCAATATCTATCAGCCCGAAACTCCACATGCTCCACCTGCTCCCTGGTATCGGGAAGAAGACTGATGTGGGAGATACTTGAAGCCCGTGAGAAGAGACCATTTGAAAGCTTTGCAGATATCAGTGCAAGGATAAAGTCAATCCCGCACCCGGAAAAGATGGTTATCGCACGGATCATGGAAGAGCTTGAGGACCCTGATATCAAGTACCACGTGTTCACCTCGAAATGAAGGCCCCAAAAGACCAGCATTTCCTGGTCGACCAGAATGCCGTTGAGCGCATTGCAGGGCTTGTTGAGGTCGAAGGCCGGATTGTTCTTGAAATAGGCCCGGGCACCGGGCTCCTTACCAGGGCCATCCTTTCCCGCGGAGCCCATGTCCGGGCAATAGAACTCGACAACGAACTGTTTTCTTTTCTTTCCGGGGAGTTCGAAGAGGAGATCTCCCTGGGAAAACTTGAGTTAGTTCGTGGCGATGCCACAAAATGTGAATTCCCCCCGTTTGATATTGTTATATCTAACCTCCCGTATTCAGCATCATCAAAGATTACCTTCCGTCTCCTTGCTACCGGGTTCGAGACTGCGGTACTAATGTACCAGAAAGAGTTTGCACAACGGATGCTTGCACCTGTCGGGACTCCCGAATGTGGGAGGCTGTCTGTCATGGTCCAGACGTATGCCTGCGTCGAGCGATGCTTTGAGTTGTCTCCAAAGAGTTTCTCCCCGCCGCCCCAGGTCAGGTCGATGGTAGTGAAGATTCATCCCCGGGGGCCGATTTTTCCAATCCGGGACAGAGTGCTGTATGCGGATGTGGTACGCGCACTATTTTCGCACCGGAGAAAGACGATCAGGAATTGCCTGAAGGTCTCATCCGGGATGCTCGATGCCACGATGGTGAATCATCTGTTATCAGTTATCCCCGGGGAGATCCTGTCATCCCGGCCGGAAGAGTTGTATCTCGAGGATTTTGCGACGATTACGAATATGGGTGCGGAATACCGGGACCAATGCAATTCAGTGTAGCACCCCAGGCTATAACGGGTAATTATGGTATGGCTGGAAAATCCGAGAGCGTGGTTCCCCAAACAATAGGGTAATTGTTTAATGGATCAGATCAACATGAAGAAAATTCCCGTGTCCGTAACCTATGATCCGGACCAGGTATACCGGCCTGAGGCGGATACGTACCTCCTTCTGGAAGTTGCCCTTAAGGAGATCAGGCCGGGTGATCGTATCCTCGAGGTCGGTACGGGATCGGGCTATATTGCAGCCGGAATAACAGGCCTGATACAATCCGGATTGGAAGGTAACGATGCCTCCTGCTTCGTTGTCGGGACCGACATAAATCCGCATGCGGTTCGTTGTGCCCGGGAGAAGGGCGTGGAAGTGGTCAGGACCCGTCTTTTTGATGGGTTGCGAGGGTCCTTTGACCTTATCATTTTTAATCCCCCTTATCTCCCTACAAGACCAGAGGAACGGGTAGAAGACTGGCTCGAATATGCCCTGGATGGGGGCCCCGATGGTCGTGCCGTACTATCCCTGTTTGCAAACGAGGTTGGCAGGGTCCTTGCGCAGGGTGGAAGAGTACTCCTGCTACTATCATCGCTTACCGGGGAAGAGGCGGTTGTTGAGATTTTCAGGGAACTCAGATACGAGGTAGAGATGGTTGCCAAACGACGAGTGTATGATGAGGACCTCCTCGTCCTCAGGATCCTGAAAAACAAAAACTGCAATTAAATCAGTTCAACCGGAATATTCATCTCACCTGCGATGCTTGCCTGCTTCGCATCACAGGTTACCAGAGCTGTGGTATGATGTTGTGCCTGTGCAAGAAACAGGGAATCGTATATGGGTGTATGAAATTTCAATCCAATTTGAAGGGCTTCTTTCAGGTAGTTGATATCGGGTTCGATGATGACAACATTCGCCTGGAATAGTTTTTTTCATCGCGCTAAACATTGTCCATCCCAGCTCTTCCCGGGCTCCATATTTTGTTACCTGTTTCCGGATAACATTTGTCGATTCTGTGACCAGCATCCCTGCTCCATAGAGATCAGAATCTGGTATGAGTAATTCCCTTACTTTTTCCCAATATGGTTCCCTCAGCAGGAATGTACAGAATGCAGACGTATCAATGACGGTCACGGTCTTCCCTTACCATTTGTGCCGCATTTGGGGTTTCGGGAAGGGTCCCAATCATCCTGACAACTTCTTCAATCACTTCTCTTTTTTTTCTGTTTTCTATCCTTTTTTAGTATGTTTACATCATTGTAACGAAAAAAAAGGCCTGGACCCGGTTTATAGAACCTCCAATTACTACAAGTTTGTTTGATAACTGATTTGGGGATCGTTTATGGAATGTTCAGTCTCCATCGCAGGCAGCAGGACCGGAATTTAGGAAGTTATACGTATGTTAGAAATATATTTAAATAAATTAATTATCTAATTATATCCGTATGGGGACACTTACTATCTCGGTCGATGATGATACCGAGAAAACCTTCCGCGAGGTTGCCGAACGAAAACTCGGTAAAAAGAAGGGGTACCTGGGGCAGGCAACCACCGAGGCGATGAGACTCTGGATTCGGGAAATGACACAGGAAGAAATCGCAAACGACGCCCTGCACCTCCTTGAAAGATCCGTTGATTATGGGACCTGGCATTACAAAGGTCGTCAGGAGTTATATGGCCGTTAGCAACAATCCATATATCCCTGCCTCTGCTTCGCCCCTGATTGACACGAATGTGTTCTGCTATCTTTTTGATGCGCGGGAGCCACGAAAATCTGAAATCTCTAAAGATCTTATTGCACGCTGTTTCCGGTCGGAGTGCCGGTACTCAGTATCTGTTCAAAACCTGGCCGAGTTCTCCGTTGTAATGACAGAAAAAATTGCGGGGCCAGCTCCGTATGCCCTTATCCGGCAATTCATCTCTGATATTGCACAGTTTGACAGATGGACAATCCTTCAGTACGGGGTAGGGTCTGTCCTGGCAGCACAGGACTTGCAGGCGGCTTATTCCCTCCACTTCTGGGACGCACTCCTCGTGGCAACCATGAAAGAACACGGTATTGACACTATCTATTCAGAGGATAATCATTTTAAAAAAGTTCCATGGCTGAAGATGATTAACCCCTATACTGATCAGGAATCTTCCGAATGAGATCACAATTATTAACTGAAGTTGTTATCCCCGGGAACTATCATTTCTCCATAAATGCCAGAGGATAAATCTATTTCAGTGAAAATCCGATACATATCCATGCTATTCGGCTCGTCGGGGATACGGCGCAGGTATGATCATGAGCTTATCCGGATAGCCCTGCAAACCGGCTCAGCCCTTGGAAGCCGGGGGGATACTCTCATTCTTGGTACTGACACAAGGACTACGAATGGCATTCTGTCCGGTGCGCTGATTTCCGGGGTCCTCTCATCGGGAGGGGATGTGAAAACTGCAGGAATTGTGCCGACCCCTGTCGTTGCCTATGCGACCCGCACTGCTTCGACGGGCTGCATGGTGACCGCGTCCCACAACCCCGAAGAATATAACGGCCTTAAATTGTTCAACCCGGACGGGTCTTCGTTTACCAGGGCCCAGCAGGAAATTCTGACCCGGCAGATTGAAACCTATACGTGGTCTGACTGGAATCACCAGGGAAACCTATCTTTTTACGATGCAATCACCCCTTACACGGATTCCGTCCTGGACAAAGTGCAGGTAAATCATGAACTGAAGGTGGTTCTTGACTGCGGTTGCGGGGCAGGAAGCACCGTTTCACCCGGCCTGCTTTCCAGTCTCGGGACGATTCCTGTCTGCCTCAACTGCCATCCTGCTGGTCATTTTGCACGACCATCCGAGCCGGTTGAATCAAACCTTCAATTCATCCCGGGAATGATGAAGACGAGCGGTGCAAAGGTTGCCGTTGTCCATGATGGTGATGCTGACCGGATGATGGCGTTCGATGAAAAATACCGTTATATCGATGGGGACCACCTCCTTATGCTTTTTACATCCTATCTCGGGGTAAAAAAAGTCGTCACCACGGTGGACGCTTCAATGGCCATTGAAGAAATGGCAGAGGTACGACGGACGCCGGTCGGGGATAGTTTTGTATCAGAAGAACTCCTGTCCTGGGGCGAATTCGGGGGAGAACCTTCCGGGGCATGGATCTTTCCCCGGCAGTCTTATTGTCCTGACGGGCCGTATGCAGCAGCCTTGTTCTGTGAAATTGCAAGTGAATGGAACGTTGCGGATACACTTGATGCAATGCCACATTACCCTGTTCTCCGGGAATCTGTCAACCGGCCTGACTCACGTGAGGTCCTCCTTGCGATCGGAGCAGATAACCCGACCGACGGCGTGAGGTTGTCCTCCGAAGATGGCTGGTGCCTGGTCCGTGCCAGCGGGTACTGAACCAAAAATCAGGTTTACTGCGGAAGGCAGGACGATTCAGAAAGCGAAAGAGATGATGGAACGTGGCCAGGAACTCGTCAGGAAAGGGAAAACTGCTTAACCCTCCAGGATAACGGTATATCTATGCAATGCGTCGTCCTTGCTGCCGGAGAAGGAAAGAGGATGCGGCCCCTCACTGCATCAAGGCCGAAGGTGATGCTCCCCATCGGGAACCGGCCGATGGTTGAGCACCTTGTTATTGCAGCAAGGGATGCCGGGATCAACGAATTTATTTTCGTCGTAGGATACGGGGAACGTGAGATCCGGCATCATTTTTCTGATGGTTCCCGCCTCGGTGTAACAATCAGGTATGTCACCCAGAGGACGCAGATGGGGACTGCTGATGCACTCAACGCTGCCCGGGGGCTTGTGAAAGGCAGGTTCTTGTTACTGAACGGTGACATGGTCTTAAAAACAGGCGACATCCGGGAGATTGTCAATGGAACGGCCCCCTGTGTAGGTATATTCCATTCCGATCATCCAAAGGACTATGGTGTGGTTATTGAAAGAGGCGGGTATGATTATTGCCCTTGAAGAGAAATCAGAGCATCCGAAAAGTGATATGATCAATGCCGGGGTCTACCTTTTCGATCCCGGGATATTCGAACTCGTGGATGAAGTGCAGGTGTCTTCGCGTGGCGAGCTGGAACTCACCGATGCGCTGGCTGTATTGATTGACAAGAAACAACTCCATGCCTATCCCCTGCAGTACTGGATGGACGTCGGGTATCCGTGGGACCTTCTCACCGCAAATGCATCGATGCTTGACGAGATGGATCCATTGTGTGAAGGAGAAATTGAAGCGGGTGTCACGGTCCATGGGAAGTTGACGCTTGGGGAAGGAAGCGTGATCAGGTCAGGGACCTATATCGAAGGCACCTGCTCGATCGGAAAGAACTGCACTATCGGCCCTCATGCATATATCCGGGGATCGACCTCGATAGGTGATGGCTGCCATATCGGGCATTCCACCGAGATAAAAAACTCGGTTATCATGGCAGATACGAAAATCCCCCACTTCAATTATATCGGCGACAGCATAATCGGGAGCCGGTGTAACTTCGGGGCCGGGACCAAGGTGGCAAACCTTCGTCATGACCGTGCCACCGTAAAAGTGCGGGGAAAGGACACCCGCCTGAAAAAATTCGGTGTCGTTGTCGGCGACGGTGTACAGTTCGGGATAAATTGCTCGCTGAATGTCGGGACTGTTGTAGGGGCGAATACAAAAATCGCACCCCATACATTCCTTGAAGGATATATCGGCGAAGATTCACAGGTACAATAGGAGGAGTCACATGCAGGCAGTTATTCTTGCGGCAGGGGAAGGAACGCGGGTCCGGCCTCTCACAAAAAGCAGGCCGAAAGGGCTGATACCCGTTGCGAACCGCCCGATTATTGAATATGCAATCCGGGCGCTGCACGAGGCCGGGATCAGGGACATCATCGTTGTTGCCGGCTACCGGAAAGAGCAGGTGACCCGGTTCCTGAATGAACTTGACCCTGGTATTAAGGTTGTAGTCCAGGAAAAACAATTAGGTACTGCACATGCATTGAAATGTGCTGAACCGCTGATACAAGGTAATTTTCTCCTGCTCCCGGGTGACAATTATATTGACCCGGTCTCTGTTGCAACGATCGCAAAGACTGAAAATGCGATGCTTGTCAAAGACCACCCGAACCCGTCTAATTTTGGTGTGGTGACAATTCGTAAAGGGTTTGTGACTGAAATAGTTGAAAAGCCTGAACATTCTCCCTCATTTACGGTCAGTACCGGGATCTTTTCCCTGACCCGGGATGTCTTTCGTTACATTACGGGCAATGACCTGACAGAAACGATCGGGTGCATGATTGCTGACGGGGTTAAGATTCAGGCAGTCAACGCAGAAGACTGGCAGGACGCCCTGTATCCATGGGACCTGATCCGTATGAATGAACGGCTTCTTTGTGGTATAGTCCCAGAAAAAAACGGGACCATTCATAAATCTGCAATTATCCAGGGGGCCGTGAGTATCGGGAAAGGGGTGACTATAGGTCCCTACACGGTGATCACGGGGCCCGTCGTGATCGGGAAGGATTCTGATATCGGTGCCCACTGCTGCATTATGCCCAATACAAGTATCGGTGCAAGGGGGAACATCGAGCCCTTCAGTGATATCGGTAACACCCTTTTTATGGACGATGTGTCGCTCGGATCTCACTCCCGTGTTACCGACAGCGTGATCGGTGAAGGGACGAGGCTGGCAGACCATACCGGGATCGGGTCCCGTGAAAGTGTTATCGAGATAGAAGGGTGCCTGGTGAAAGCCTCTTTCGGGGCGATTATCGGCGACCAGGTGAGTGCTGCAGCCTTCAGCACGATTCGGGGAAGTATTATCGGCAACGGTGTAATTGTCGGGCACGAGCAAAGGGACTTATCGGGAGTTACCATTCCTGACAACACCCTGGTGATATAACGTGTGTGGCATCGTCGGGTATACCGGGTACAGGCCTGCAGCCCCCATTGTAGTCGAAGGATTAAAGAAGTCTGGAATACCGGGGGTATGACTCATTCGGGGTTGCAGCAAAAAATAATGGGAAGTCAATCGACTGCTACAAACGGCAGGGGCGGATCTCAGAGGCTGAAAAAGCGGCGTCGATGCTGAAGGGTACCATGGGGATTGGGCACACACGCTGGGCAACGCACGGTGTCCCGAATGATGTCAACGCACACCCCCATTACGACTGCAGGAAACGGATCGCAGTGGTCCATAACGGGATTATCGAGAATTATGCCGAATTAAAAAGAGGACTTGTCTCAAGGGGGCATACCTTCTCTTCTGAAACAGATACCGAAGTAATCGCCCACCTCCTCGAGGAGGAGTATACGGGTGACCTTTTCCAGGCGATGAAAGCCGTACTTCCCAAACTGTCCGGCTCCTATGCCCTTCTTGTGATGGCTGAAGGGGATGACCGTATCATCGCTGCCCGGGAGAGCAGCCCGCTGGTCCTCGGTGTCGGCGATGGCGAGATGTTTGCCGCATCCGACATGACCCCGCTCCTTGATCATACCGAGCGCATGATGTTCCTCGAAGACGGGGATATTGCCGTGATCAGCCCTGGATAATGCCCGTATTTATCTCTGGTGATATGGAGGTTACCCGGAAGGTCGAGCTGATTGACTGGAGTCAGTCGGGGACGCAAAAAAAGGCGGGTTCAAGCATTTCATGCTGAAGGAGATCTACGAGCAGCCCCATGTTTTATCAGACACCATTCGATCAGTTGAGACGGTCCCGGACGGTCTGGCCAGGTGCAAGGGTGCGATGGTGGTCGCCTGCGGGACTTCCTACCATGCCGGGATGGTATTCAAGTACCTGCTGGAAGAAGCCTGTCATATCCCTGTCAGGCTGGAGCTTGGGTCAGAGTTCAAATATTTCACGCCCCCTGTAACGGAGCTGGTGATCGGGATCACCCAGTCGGGGGAGACTGCCGATACGCTTGCCGCCCTGAAAAAGGCGAAGGCCCATAATTGTCCGACCCTCGCCATTACGAATGTCCTCGGGAGTACGGTCACACGGATTGCCGATGAAACGCTGTATATGCGTGCGGGCCCCGAGATCAGCGTGGCCGCAACAAAGTCTTTTATTGCAGAACTCGCTGTCCTGATGCAATGTGTCAATCACCTTTCCGGTGGGAAATTTTCCGAAGAGATTTTCCGTGCTAACCGTGCGGTTGAGGAGGTGTTGCTCCTCGATCTGAGTGACTGCAGTCCAGGCCTGCAATGGTGCAGATCATATATTCTTTGTCGGACGGGGCCCGTTCTATGCGGTGGCGCTCGAAGGCGCCCTGAAAATGAAGGAGATATCCTACATCCATGCAGAAGGGTATGCAGCAGGAGAGATCAAGCACGGGCCGTTTGCACTGTTGTCCCCGAAGACACCGGTGGTCGCGATATGCATGCCCGGGTCTACCTACGGGGTCATGGTCTCAAATATCAAGGAGATGAAGGCAAGAGGGACTCCCGTGGTAGTGATCGGGGCTGGCGGCGATGATGAACTTGCAGCTGATTGCCGATGTCTACATCGGGCTTCCCAAGGGTGGCCTGATGGAACAGGTGCTTATGACAACGGTGGTCCTGCAACTCCTTGCGTACCGGACTGCGGATTCACTGGGGAGAGACATCGATAAGCCAAGGAACCTTGCGAAGAGCGTCACGGTGGAGTAATGATAATTGTATTTACGACACAGGAATAAAAATCCGTTGAATAACAATATAAAAGAATAATTTTTTTAAAATATCGCCTTTGTTGAAATCCCGCGGATAATCAAAACAGTATCATACGCTCAGACAGGAGGGGGTTTCACCCCCATTAAGATATTCTTGGGCAGGGTTCAACTGAAGGGTTCTTGAGTATTTCAGAGATTCCAGACCATTCCCTATCCCAATCGGGGTCGCCAAAGCGGCGGGCCAGGAACCCCTGAGCGTGATTAAATTTCGGAATATCCTAATCTTTAAGATTGTTTTTAGAGGATGTCAACAGAGCCCGAAAATAATATCCTTGAAAATGGATTTTGAGGCTAATTTCGCCTAATGTGCTCTTAATAAGGTCTCAATTTCTTCAATAAATTCAGAAAAATCACCCAGATGTTCGTTCAGAAGTGAGAACACAAGACGGTCGTCAATCTTCCCATACCTGTGCACAACGATGTTCCGGAACCCTCGCATATGCTCGTATCTTTCCTAATAGTTGAGGAGTGATGACTCCTGCACCGGCAGAGGTGGTCAAGAATATCATCATCCCCGTCCGGTATCCCGAGTGAGAGATCGGTATTAAGAATTGCACAGATGTCAAAAACATCTTCGATTGCGAATTCCATCCTCTTATAGATCCCGTCTTTAATAAGTCCGAGTTGTAAAAATTCCTCCAACGAATCCGGGAGATTCTCTCTGACGAGATCAATACACTCCCTGATCTCCGCTATTTTAATCCGGATAATGTCCTCTCTTAAACGCGACCGTTTTCATGATATCAATGCCTGGCCGGTATAATCGTAAAGCCTGTGTTTGAAGGAGTCAAATTCCTTTATTGTTAAGACGGCGGTTTCATACACAAACGGCAGGTCCCGGTAAAAGAGTAAGACCCCTTTCAGGACCTGGATTCTTACATACAAAGGCAGTTGCTGGAAGATCTGTACATCAAACCTGTCACCACCGATTTGCGAAAGGACTTCGAACCGGAAACGGGATGCTTCGTCGTTTATGCCTTCAAAATATATGCAGATGTCAAGGTCCGAGTCCGGAGTTGCTTCTCCACAAGCCGCAGATCCATAAAATATGATAAACTGTACCTTCTCAAATCCCTGGATATGTGATATGTCTTTCAGCTTCCGTAGGTACTGGTAACGCCTCATATTCCTTTGTCCATTCTGAGGTGGAGTTCACCTGTACTCATTGTATCAACCAAAGAAGAGATATTATTCGATTCTTTTTAATTGTATCTCCGTAAATAGCGATATTTTCAATTATTCGGTACAGGTTCTCTCAAATCTGGTACATAACTGAATCGTGCTGTATTAGTGTGATCCTGATATCGCTTTTGCGTTTATTGAACATTTGTAAGATCTATTTAAACGAGATTAAACCCCTAATTTCTCACAATAGCCGTAATAGCCACAGAATGCCTTCAACGGATGATTTTTCCGCAAAAAAGATTACCTGCTTTCAGAATAATAAAATAAACGATAATATGGGGGTATTTATCTGATAATCCGGCTTTATTCTGATGATATTAGGAAATATACGCAAAATGCAGGATATTTAAGAAATAACAAATAATCCACCCCCTTTTGCTGCACTTAAATGCTCATCAGAAATGGCAGGCATATATTGGTATTGAATTGGGTAATCTAACCCCGCTTTAGGCTGATAAAAGCCCTGAATATTGCTGTATTCTGGCAAACCGACTTGTTTTAACTCAAATATAATGATGAAACAGCTCTGTTGAAATCCTACGCGGAATAAAAAAATAACAGAACTGCTCAGACAGGAGGGGGTTTCACCCCCTCCCTGTCCCACCCCCATTAAGATACTCCTGGGCAGGGTTCAACTGAAGGGCATTCATGAAAATTTCAGAGATTCACAGATCATTCCCTATCCCAATCGGGGTCACAAAGCGGCGGGCCATGAGCCCCGGGAGCGTGATTACATTTTGGAATAACCTAATCTTAAAGATAGATTTTAGAGCATTTCAACAAAGCCGATGAAACGGTAACTATCATCGTTATATCAGACTCATCGCTATTTTTTGTAATGGATACTTATCAGGCCAGATTTTAACTGTGGTCCGCGAACTCCCCCTAAGACCCGGATAATATAATCGTTTGGGTCTGGAGCATTTGCGTTGTAAAAACCGATAAAATCTGAAAGAATAGAAAGCGGTTTTTCAGCCAGGTATTCCCCGAATGAGGTAAAAAAATACTACAACAATTCTTCCACCAGAGGCATTCTGAACCGCCATGATCAATCGACAGGTGGAGGTTTGATATGTTCCAAATCTCATATATGAGTAACTATTCCGGTGACATCCGATGAAGAAGGCATTAATTACAGGTATAACAGGACAGGACGGGTCTTATCTCGCCGAACTTCTCCTGTCAAAAGGGTACGAAGTGCACGGGCTGGTCAGGAGGTCCTCCTCGTTTAACACAGGCAGGATTGACCATATCCTCCTCGACCCGCATGACCCTGAGGCAAAGATCTTCCTGCATTATGGTGACCTGTCGGACTCTGAACAACTCTCTTCCATAATGTACAATATCCGGCCCGATGAGATCTATAACCTTGGTGCCCAGAGCCATGTCAGGGTCAGTTTTGACACCCCGGAATATACCGGAAATGTGACTGGCCTGGGGACAACCAGGATCCTGGAAGCCGCACGGCGTAGTAGTAACAACGAGGTGAAATTTTACCAGGCCTCAAGCAGTGAACTGTATGGCTCTGCATGTCCTCCACAGAACGAGGAAACTAATTTTCAGCCACGGAGCCCGTATGCATGTGCCAAGCTGTACGCCTACTGGATGACGAAGAATTACCGTGACGGGTACCAGATGTTCGCCTCCAACGGGATCCTGTTCAACCATGAATCCCCACGCCGGGGAGAGACTTTTGTAACAAGGAAGATTACCCGGAGTATTGCACGGCTTCTGGCGAAAAAGGACAAGTACCTGTATCTCGGGAACCTTGAGGCGAAACGGGACTGGGGATTCGCACCTGAATACGTGGAATGCATGTGGCTGATGATGCAGCAGAGCAGGGCGGACGATTATGTTGTCGGGACCGGGGAGACCCATTCAGTCCAGGAGTTTGTGGATGCCTCCTTTGAGTATTCAGGGCTTGATGTCAATAAGTTCGTAAAAATTGACCCGAAATATTTCCGGCCGACTGAAGTTGATGTCCTGATTGCAGATCCGAGAAAGGCACATTCGAAACTTGGCTGGAAACCGATAATTAAATTCCATGACCTGGTGAAAATCATGGTCGATGCTGATGTCCGGGCACTCGGACTTGAACCCATTGGTGAAGGAGACGAGATCCTTGCGAAGAAGTTCCCCGGTAAGTGGTGGAAGAAGGATTGAGATTATTTTTTTAAAGAGAATGTTATGATATTATTAAACAACAATATTATTTGAGAAATTTTAGATTAATTCTGAATACGGGAGAGGTGCATGACATTCTGGGACAATAAAGAAATCTTACTGACTGGTGGAGCTGGATTTCTCGGGTCCAGTATTGTAGAACAACTTCTCCAAAAAGGGTAAGCTCAGGAACAGATTTCTATCCCACGAAGTCATGAGACCGATCTCCGGATATGGGAGAATTGTGTGGATGCGGTGAAGGGTAAGGATGTCGTGATCCACCTTGCAGCCCGTGTTGGAGGAATAGGCTTCAACCAGAAATATCCTGCGCTCCTTTTTTATGACAATGCGATTATGGGGATTCCAGCTGATTGAGGCAGCCCGCCGGGAAGGGGTCGAAAAATGCGTAGTCCTCGGTACCGTATGCGCATACCCGAAATTCACGCCCGTCCCATTCCAGGAGAAAGAAGGACCTCTGGTATGGATACCCCGAAGAGACGAATGCACCCTATGGCCTCGCCAAGAAGATGCTCCTCGTCCAGTCGTCAGGCATATCGCCAGCAGTACGGGTTTAATTCGATTTATCTCCTCCCGGTAAACCTCTATGGCCCGCGTGACAACTTTGATCCCGAAAGTTCGCATGTAATTCCTGCCTTGATAAAAAAATTCGTCGAAGCGGTGGAAGATAATCACAGCACTGTCGAAATCTGGGGTACCGGTGCCGCGTCCCGTGAATTTCTGTATGTGGATGACTGCGCCCGGGCAATTGTCCTCGCCGCTGAACACTACAATAAACCGGACCCCGTCAATATTGGTGCAGGCAGGGAGATCAGCATTAAAGAACTTGTTACCCTTATTGGAAAACTCACAGGATTTGAAGGGAAAATTCATTGGGACAGCAGCAAACCTGATGGTCAGCCACGCCGGTGCCTCGATGTGAGCCGGGCAAAGCAGGAATTTGGCTTCGAGGCCCGGACATCATTTGAAGAGGGCCTGAAGGCAACTATAGACTGGTATATGAATAATAAATCGCAGGCGGAAACACGTGGAAACGACCACTGCTGAAACGGCGGATCCGGGCTTACGTGAAGCCCAGGTCCCGACAATCATTATCCGTCCTCCCAGGAAATGGGTGCCGGTAGATTTTAAGGAATTATGGGAATACCGCGGTACTCCTCTATTTCTTCACCTGGCGTGATGTAAAACTCCGTTACAAGCAGACGGGTCTTGGGATAGCATGGGCTATTATTCAACCGTTATTCCTGATGATTGTATTCTCCCTTTTCTTCGGTGGGCTTGCACAAGATACCATCAGACGGAGTTCCTTACCCGTTATTCTCACTCGCGGCATTGCTTCCCTGGACATTGTTTGCAGAAGGGATGACGAGGTCGACCATCAGCATGGTGAGCAATGCAAATATCATGACAAAAGTGTACTTTCCCCGCCTGATTATGCCGGTGGCGAGTATCATGTCCCCTCTTGTCGACTTTTGTTTCGCATTTGGCATCCTCATTATCATGATGGCATATTATGGATTTGTGCCGACGATCAACGTGATTTTTCTCCCCCTGCTGGTTATCTTTGCCATGATGACGTCGCTCGCAGTCGGTCTCTGGCTGTCAGCGCTGAATGTCAAGTACCGTGACTTCCAGTATACCGTTCCGTTCCTGATCCAGATCTGGATGTTTGCATCACCGGTTGTATACCCGGCAAGCATGGTCCCTGAGCAATTCCGGTTTCTGTATGCGCTGAATCCAATGACCGGGGTGATTGAAGGGTTCCGGTGGGCTTTGCTCGGCACAAATCCCCCGAGCACGATGATCTTCATTTCGTTCGTGGTGGTGATCGTTCTCCTTGTCAGCGGGGTGTTTTATTTCCGGCGGATGGAGCAGTATTTTGCGGATATTGTGTAATATTGTTGGATCCCAAAAACCAATTCATCATTACTGATGTATCCTGATGATCCCCTGAACTTTGTCGAAATCTGAATCAAATGAAAGGATCCTGTCGATATTTTTTTTCTGCATGATAAAAACGGATACTGCATCAGAAACCGACAGGGTTCCGTCATAGCGAAGAAAAACCGACATTCCTCCTTTGAGAATTTTTTCATCCGAAACAACAAGATCGCAATTGTCTACGAAATAGTGATACAGTTGTTCTCCCGCTTTACCCCCGCTACGTCTGCCTATGACGGTGACAGATTCAACAATAATCAGATCTGAAATTATGACCGTTTCATCTGTCAGCACGGGAAGAATTGCCTTTGCAGATGGATGCCACTGATCTTTACGATCAACAAGTCCAATAAAAAATGAGGAATCAACGAAAATCATTATTCCCCGGACTGAATCTTCTTTTTGTCGTTCACTGCATCTCCACCTGCGCTGATAACTCCACAAATTCCTGCGAGTGTGACTTTTTTCCGGGGCTGGATTCTGATAATACCCTCCTCCACATCCCACTGGAGAATATCTCCCGGGGTGAGATTCAACGCTTTCCTGATTTCAGCAGGAAGTACGGTGGAATAACCTTCTGATATTTTTGTTTGACTTGGCATAATTTACTCCTTAGTAATATGAATAATATTAGTAAATGATTATTACTTATAAAACTATAGCAGATAAAAAATGAAATCACCAGCCTAAATAGTGCTCTACCTTCCATTCCCATAATCCATGAATATTGGGGAATTCCAGTTTCATTGAGATTTACACTGCCTTTATCGCTTTCTCTGCTGCCTGCTGCGCCTGGAAATAAAGATCTTCCAGGTAAATTTCGAGTGTATTTCTTACATGACATATAGCAGATTTTAGCAGCTCTTGAAAAAGAAGGTGTGATCATCACCGCGTATGTCATCCCGGCTAGAAAATCGCAACCTGGCGGTCCGCATTAACAATATCTCACGTTCCGTAATTTGAATAGACATTTTTGCGAAACCGCTGTTCCAGTGCTCCGCCATCCGAGGGTTTCCAGACGATGAAGGATGTATCGTTTGATGGTGAGCATGACCTGATTGTTGGTTTTATCGGGAGAATGGAGGAAGGAAGCCGGCGCTGCCTAAGGATCTGTCCCGGATCAATGAAGTAAATAATTAGTTCCTCATGGATTCCCGCATAAGTATAATATTCCTTAACCACGATTCTTCTTCATGAAATCAGCCTCACGGATTATCCTTGATCCTTTGGTACTAGTTGGTAAACCGGTTATCCGGGGGACAAGGATTTCTGTTGATCTTGTTCTTGAACTCCTTGCATCGGGATGGCAAGAATCCACAATTCTGAATGAGTATCCCGGGCTCGAACGGGAGGATATCCTTGCATGTATCAGGTATGCACAGGAGATTGTCCGATCAGAGCGGGTGTATTCCACCCCACATCAGGGAAAGATTACTGGATGAAACTACTTGCTGATGAGAACATTCCCTCTTCGGTTGTCAGGGCACTGGTTGATGGGGGATATGATATTGTATGGATACGAACCGAAGCCCCGGGTATTTCTGACCTTGAAGTCATGAGGTATGCATATCAGGAAAAACGAATTCTCCTGACCTATGACAAGGATTTTGGCGAACTTGCTGTGAAGGATAATCTCTGTCCCACTGCAGGGATTATCCTATTTCGGTTATCCCTGAAAAATCCAGCCAGTATAACCCACCCAACCTTATCCCGATGCAATTCCTCCCCATATATCCAATGTGGCAGCGTATTTGAAATCTTCTACTGGCAATACACATCAGGCACCAGGGACTAAACAACGTGTGTTCTTAGACCATAAAGTTATTGAAATGATCCATGACCCGAGCCTTTTTAACGGCCATGGCGGCATGAAAGTTAAAATAAATAAAAGTACGGTTCCGGGTTCGGGATCAACAATAATTGAGAAACAATATCCTTTTGGTGATAAGTACGCTCCCATTTGGCCAATACCTGAACGGCGACCTTAAAAGCAACCTGCTCAACGATCTTTCCTTTTCAAAAGCACAAGCTATAAGGGAGTGCGACTACATGCGATCTTTTAAGGCATTCCTCACGTTTAACAACCAATTTTGGGCTACACGGTGAGCGACACGACAGGGATTAGGTGCTGCAACAACAGACAGGCCTAACCGCCAAATTATAT
>CAVPWT010000005.1:0-433755 GCA_963709545.1 uncultured Methanomicrobiales archaeon
TGCGACGCCGCTACCGAGCGAGGGCTTCGGAGTGTCGGGTTTGTGCGTTTGGAGCCCAGTGTTGCCCTGGGACGAAAAGAGGGCGATCGTTGGTCCGGAGCGAACAGACCCCGGAACTGGCAGCGTTTCAAGCGAAGATGGGGACGCCGGAAGCTCAGGCCATCTATAAGCAACGGGCTGGCGTGGCGGAGTTTCCTAACGCGTGGATTAAGGACAAAATCGGGTTGCGTCAATTTCGGTTGCGTGGGTTGGTTAAGGTAACTTTGGAGGTCTTGTGGGCCTGTCTGACCTATAACATCTGCCAATGGATTCGCCTTTGCTGGAAACCCCAAAGACTGGCCCAAGCCTGAGGTTATACCGGTAGAGTAACCCCTCCGATTAAGAGCAGGAGGGTAAGGGGACGAAATATGGTTGATTGATCGTTTTAAGTTCTCCATGATTGATACTTAACCGTCTGTCCAAAAAATGAAATTCAAAAAACCCAAACCCCGCTATAGCTGAATTTTTTCACAGCTTCAGGGGGATCGAGGGGGATTTTCATGGTTCGTGGGTGACGAACCCGTCATGTAAAATTTGTTTGAGATTTGGAAATTGGGATTTTGGATTTCACACGCTATGTTCCATGCGTCTTTATGAAAGGTGGAAGCCATGTGCGGCATCTTCGGTATTTATAATCATCTTGAAGCATCCAATCTCGCTTATTTGGGCCTCTATGCTCTTCAGCATCGTGGTCAGGAGAGTGCTGGAATTGGTCCTGGGCCCGTGACGGTAAGGTTCACGCTGTAGGTGCCGGCTGTGTTGTAAGTATGAGCCGGATTCTGTTGAGTGGTTCCATGTCCCCGAAGTCCCATGAATAGGATGTAATGGAACCCGTTGACTGATCACTGAACTGGACTGATAACGGAGTAATTCCCTAAAGTTGGGGTTCCAGTGAAGTTCGCACGGGGGCTACGGGGGGAGTGACTGACTGAGATATAATTCGTCCTGAGTTTGAATTGGATCCACCTGGGCCCGTGACGGTAAGGTTCACGCTGTAGGTGCCGGCTGTGTTGTAAGTATGAGCCGGGTTCTGTTGAGTGGATGTCCCCGTGTCCCCGAAGTCCCATGAATAGGATGTAATGGAACCCGTTGAATCGTCACTGAACTGGACTGATAACGGGTAATTCCCTAAAGTTGGGGTTCCAGTGAAGTTCGGACACGGGGCTCGGGGGGAGTACTAACCGAGATATAATTCGTCCTGAGATTCGAATTGGATCCGCCCGGCCCCGTGACGGTAAGGTTCACGCTGTAGGTTCCGGCTGTAGTGTAGGTATGTTCCGGGTTCTGGAGTGGATGTCCCGTGTCACCGAAGTCCCATGAATAGGAAGTAATGGAACCCGTTGACTGATCACTGAACTGGACTGATAGCGGAGTATCCCCTGTTGTCGGTGTTGCGTTAAATTTGAAACAGGGGCTATTGGCGATGCACTGACTGCGATATAATCCGACTTTACCTCGCTGTCGTTGCCACCGGCATTAGCCACAGTAAGATTTACTGTGTAGGTTCCCGCTGTAGTATAGGTATACGTCGGACTCTGGGACGTGCTCTCCACGGTCCCATCATTCGTGAAGTCCCAGGCATAGGTCAGGTACCGTGCCGGTTGAAGCTGTCTGGTGAACTGTACGGCTAGCGGGGCATTACCCGACGAGCGGGGTTGCAGTAAATGCTGCAACAGGCGCTGGAGGTAACGGTACCTGCACTGTTATATAATCCCATTTTAATCTCGCTATCACTGACCGGCTGAATTTGTAACAGTCAGGTTTACCGTATACGTTCCGGCTGTCGAATAGGTATATCCCGGATTCTGTAACGTGCTCTCGGTACCGTCATTATTGAAGTCCCAGGCATAGGACAGTAACCGTGCCGGTCGATGGTCTGTGAACTGTACTGCTAGCGGGGCATTACCCGAGAGCGGGGTTGCTGAAAATGCTGCCACGGGGGGCGGGGTAACGGTATTCACTGTTATATAATCCGTTTTTACTTCGCTGTGCTGCCACCGGCATTTGGTCACAGTGAGGTTTACGGTGTAGGTTCCGGCTGTCAGAATAGGTATACCCGGATTCGGATAACGTGCTGTCGGTGGTACCGTCATTATTGAAGTCCCAGGCATATGTCAATGGTGCTGTCCCGGTTGATGAACTGGTAAACTGGACATCCAGGGGCGCATTCCCGGACAACGGGGTTCCGGTGAACGAGGCCTGGCGCTAACGGGTGCCGGATTCACTGTTATATATCCTATTTTAATTTCACTATCTGAACCGGCTGAGTTCTGAACTGTCAGGTTCACTGTATAGGTACCCGCTGCAGGATAGGTATACGCAGGGTTCAGTAACGTGCTCTCTACGGTCCCGTCATTATTGAAGTCCCAGGCATATGACAGTGGAGCAGTCCCGGTTGATGAACTGGTAAACTGGACTTCAAGGGGCGCATTCCCTGACAAAGGGGTTCCGCTGAACGAGGCAACCGGCGCAACGGGGGCCGGATTCACTGTTATATATCCTGTCTTAATTTCACTGTCAGACCCTGCGATGTTGGTCACCGTGAGGTTCACGGTGTAGGTACCCGCTGCAGGATAAGTATACGCAGGGTTCGGTACGTGCTGTCTACGGTCCCGTCATTCGTGAAGTCCCAGGCATACGTCAGGGGTGCTGTGCCACTTGAAGTACTGGTGAACTGGACTTCAAGGGGCGCATTCCCGGATAACGGGGTTCCGGTAAACGAGGCAACGGCGCAACGGGTGCCGGATTCACTGTTATATATCCTGTCTTAATTTCACTGTCAGACCCTGCGATGTTGGTCACCGTGAGGTTCACGGTGTAGGACCCGCTGCAAGATAGGTATACGCAGGGTTCGGTAACGTGCTCTCTACGGTCCCGTCATTCGTGAAGTCCCAGGCGTATGTCAATGGTGGAGTCCCGGTTGATGAACTGGTAAACTGGACATCCAGGGGCGCATTCCCGGATAACGGGGTTCCGGTAAACGAGGCAACCGGCGCAACGGGTGCCGGATTCACTGTTATATATCCCGTTTTAATTTCACTGTCAGATCCCGCTGAATTTGAGACCGTGAGGTTCACGGTGTAGGGTACCCGCTGCAAGATAGATATACGCAGGGTTCGGTAACGTGCTCTCTACGGTGCCATCATTATTGAAGTCCCAGGCGTATATCAATGGTGCAGTCCCGGTTGATGAACTGGTAAACTGGACATCCAGGGGCGCATTCCCCGGATAACGGAGTTCCGGTGAACGAGGCGACCGGCGCAACGGGTGCCGGATTCACTGTTATATATCCTGTCTTAATTTCACTGTCAGACCCTGCGATGTTGGTCACCGTGAGGTACACGGTGTATACGCTGCAGTAGGTATACGCAGGGTTCAGTAACGTGCTCTCTACGGTCCCGTCATTATTGAAGTCCCAGGCATATGACAATGGAGCAGTCCCGGTTGATGAACTGGTAAACTGGACTGATAACGGAGCATTCCCCGTTTGGGGTGTGCCTGAAAACGAGGCACCTTCGAGTTATAGGGGCGGAATCTTCACTATAAATTAATATTTCATTTACATATTTTACAGATAATCCTGTGGTTGTTGGATAAAATGGAGTTGGATCTCCGGAATTGTAGTAGAAATAATGATATGCGGGATCAAGGGTCTGGTTCATATCCCATGCACCATAACAATGGAACCCAGAAGGATTTGTCGAGGTGTCAGCAAGGAACAGCAGTCTCATCCCGTCACTGAAACCGGGAACATAAGACCCATTAAACCACCACGAAATAATCATCGGACCTTGTCGTGGATCAGGATTGTAAACATTATCGTCCGGAAATATTTTTGAAAAACCTCCATCCCAGATTTTCACGGTTTCTCCGGATTTCATCCCTCCGACGAGATTACAGAGATCTTTTATATTGGTTCCTTTATTTCGCCCCAGTTCTTCAGGTTCGAATCTTCCTGGGGGTTCCATCTTTCTCCAGAAAAACCGGCCCCTGGAGGTAGTAATCTGTGGTTTCATCCCCAAGAACAGGGAGATTTGACTCCATCCATTGATAATTCACTGTCGTTTGGTTTAGAACAGTAACTCCATCGTTTGCAAGTTTCACCACATGCACCGAGGTGCTTGCTGCAATGGCCGGGGCAATTATAATCACCGCAGCCAGGAGGATGGTATAAATACTGATCCTTGTAGTTGATGTCCTCATTAGTAATCACCTTGTTTTGGCAGCCGGATTAACGAGCTTTAAATTGTTCCTCCTAGATGGGAGATACCAATATTTGCAGGGTAATAGTTAATTTAGTTAATTAAACTATAAACAATACTTATCTGTTTAATTAAAAAAGGGTTAAGATTTATTTATTTGTTTGGTGCGGGATATAGCCTGAATTTAATCGGAAATGCCCTGATCATTATACATTTGTTGATTAAAATGGTATAGTTTACATTTTGATTATTTTTTGTCATGAAAACAGGCATTGATAGCCAGGAAGGGCAACAAGCATACAACTATGAAATTGCCAGTGGGGATTTTCATATTAAATTTTAAATCCGGACGTAGTATGGGCATGAAAATAAGTTGTAAAAATTTTTCATACGCTTTGGTGCGTAGCCACTCCGGCTTACATGAAGGTTTTTTTTTATTATGGTCTGTATTATATTCATTTTTTCAGGGTGGTTGAGAAATCCGTTTTGAGGAAGCGAATCAAATTTTGGGTGCTGAAAATAAAATGGATGAAAAAATAAAAATTGTTATACTGTTCAATACACTAACTCCATTTCCCGGAAACTGTGGTTATCCCCGGAGAGCCCGAAGTTTTATACTGCCTGTCGACCACCACTCCCATTCCAAACTCCATTCCCGCTGTAGTCAAGATAGAATGTATGGCTTGAACAGGACAAGGAATACTCCTATCTCCGTTATCCATTCTATCCAGTCCCTGATACGGGAATGTCTCCGGTTAATCCGAAACTCCAGGCTCTATCGACTGCACTCCAATTCCAAACTCCATTCCCGTTGTAGTCAAGGTAGAATGTATGGCTTGATGGACGGAATACTCCTATCTCCGTTATCCCGTTATTATCCCAGTCCCCTGATACGGGAATGTCTCCGGTTAATCCGAAATTCCAGGCTCTATCAACTCCGACTCCATTCCAAACTCCATTCCCGTTGTAGTCAAGGTAGAATGTATGGCTTGATGGACGGAATAATCCTATCTCCGTTATCCCGTTATTATCCCAGTCCCCTGATACGGGAATGTCTCCGGTTAATCCGAAATTCCAGGCTCTATCGACTGCGACTCCATTCCAAACTCCATTCCCGTTGTAGTCAAGGTAGAATGTATGGCTTGACGGACGGAATACTCCTATCTCCGTTATCCCGTTATTATCCCAGTCCCCTGATACGGGAATGTCTCCGGTTAATCCGAAATTCCAGGCTCTATCAACTGCACTCCATTCCAAACCCCATTCCCGTTGTAGTCAAGGTAGAATGTATGGCTTGACGGACGGATACTCCTATCTCCGTTATCAAGGGTTGATTGGAAGTAATCGGAGTCAGTTTAATCGAGGCAATCTTTTTGACCACTTTATTCCCGGTTACATTAACCCCAACTAACCTGAGCGGCCAACTGGAATCGGTTGCATTGATATGTGTCCCATTAAGGGAATTCGCAACAATATAATTCGAATTCCTTATGGTGCCCCTGCTGTCGAACGTATAATTATATCCATCCGTTCCCGTGATGGTAATATTATAGCCTGCCAGCGCCTTCGATTCATTGTAGGAGTTCACTGAGTGCTGATCTGCATCATCAACGAACCCGCAGAGGAACCAAAGGGGCATGCCTTCCCAGACCCTCCCGCTGCTGTCGGTGTAGGTAACTGAATGATTGGCATCGAACTGGCATGCAAGAGCTTCTTCGAAGTAGGGCTTGCTTACTGTGTAGTTGAGTCCTCCGATATCCAGGCCGTTTAACTGTAGTGTCCAGTCTGCTTCCGGAGTGGATAAGACCTTGATGGTGGTGATATATTTCGCCGAAAGTCCTGCACATGAGGGGTCGAGGGTTCCATCCTGGTAATTATATCGCCAGAAAGCGGAGGGTAATGTCTCATGCATATCCCACTGTCCGTAGATATGATCCCCATCAGGAGTGAAAAACAGGCGCATTCCATCCCCATTGACTGGCACATACTGTCCATCGCCCCACCATGCAATGATCGCATCTCCCTGCCTGGCCTGGACAGCCGGGTTGGTATAGATAGACGAGTATGGAAGTGTGTCTCGAAACCGTCACTCGCGACAAAGGTAATTGTTGTTCCAGAACCCATCCCTCCGACAAGTTCTGCTAGATCGTGAATCCGTGTTCCTTTTACCGCATTTGAGATCTTATATCCGCCGGGGTAGGTCTCTTCCGGGTCCCATATGTTTGATGGGTTCAGGGTTAGTCCCTCGAATTTGTTGAATGAGTCTGTCCCATCCCCAATTACAGGAAGGTTCGCCTCCATCCACTGGTATGTCATATTTTTCGTTAATGATAGTGACACCATTCAGGGCCGTATTTCATGATGTGGAGGGGGGTCGCGGTCCTGGGTATGGAAATCGGTCGAGTTCTATTTCAGCGACATTTCCTACACTGTCGCTGCCGGAGACGGATGCACCTACTAATCTGAGTGGCCATGGTGGGTGAGACCCTGATGTCGGAAGTGCGCTCCCGTTCAGTGTATTGGCGATAATATCAGTTGTTGTTCTTACCGATCGAATTCGCTGGTAAATTCTTTAGCGTATCCATCCCCTGCTTTCACGATCACCCTATATCCGGCCGAGTCGCTGCTCGTCATCGAACCCGTTCGGCCCATGGGTATCCGGCGTCTACCCACCTCAGAGACGCCGACAGGGGAATACCCGTATATACATTACACCCGTCGGTATAGACCGCATTATGGCATGCGATCCATTCTTCCAGTTCCGGCTGGGTGATGATATCACTTATTTTCCCTTCAGGGAGAGACTATATGCACCAGCCGGATAGGCTGGAAGGCCTTCAAGATGGATATTAGTAATATTTCCAACCCTCTGGCCGCTCGATGTCGTAGCCGGCCCTACAAGTTTAAGGGGGCCATTGGATCCTGATAGTTCAGTGCCATTCAGGGTGTTAGCCACAATATATCCGTTGTTGTGGCTCACACCAAGGCTGGAAAATGTTTTATTATAACCATCGCCCGCAATAACACGGACTGTATATCCCGTTACATTCGCCCGGGTGTCGTTGAATGTCCAGTGGCTCGAGGTCTCGATATCATCAACGCTTCCGACGAGATCCCAGAGTGGCACACCAGTCCATACCTGGCCGTTTCCATCGGTGTAAGTCACGTTAGTGATAGACGATTGCCTGTTCGAAGTATTGCTGGGTGATAACGTCTGTCACATCTCCTTCCATCGTAAGGGTCCATCCGGCTGACGGCTCTGGCATCCCGGTAAGTTCAATCGAGGTGATATTTCCTACCTGCTGCCCCCCGAATACTGCTGGACCCTTCAGGTGGAGCGGATAACTTCGCTTTCCCCCGGGGGTAAGCAACGGGAGATCGGTACCATTCAGTTTGTTCGCAACAATATAGCCGTTATTCCGGGCAATATCCCCACTGGCAAGCGTTGTGTTATAGCCATCCCCAGCGATGACCTTTACTGAATATCCCTGCGCAGCGAGAGCATCATTAAAATTAAAGTGATCGGGCCGACATCTGGACTGTCATCAATCATGCCCACAAGGAGCCAGAGGGGTACACCACTCCAGTTCGCTCCGTCACCATCAGTCCAGTTGACCTGATGGCCCGATCCCGGGCAGGCAAGACCATCTTCGAAATAGCTCTTGTTACAGTCTGGTTTCGTGCCCCAAGTAACAAAAGTGACCATTCAGATGGGGATGGAGGGGTCGATGGGAGACCAATCAGGTCGATTTCTGTTATATTTCCTACACTCGAACCACCGGTTGCATTTACTCCCACGAGTTTGAGAGGCCACCAGTTCTTACTTGGATTAGTGGGATCCGTGTAAGGTATCGTTGTCCCGTTCAGGGTATTTGCCACGATATAGTTGTCGTTATTGATCAGGTTACTCGAGAAATTCTTCGTGTAAGGATACCACCCATAGGTCGAAGTGACGCTCACTGTATACGGAAGGGCTGCCCGGGTCGTGTTGAAGGAATATGGGGCACTCTGTATATCATCTACTATTCCCGCCAGATACCAGAGGGGTACTCCTCTCCATATCCTACCATTGGCCGGATCTGTATACGTAGCACTGGACCGCTCGCCACAATCGATTCAAACTGGCTTCGGGTCAGCTTATATTCTGACTTCCTCTGAGCCGGTACGTGTAATCAGGGGTGGGTTCCGAATCCAGGGGAGACCAATCAGGTTGATTTCTGTTATATTTCCTACACTCGAACCACCGGTTGCATTTACTCCCACGAGTTTGAGAGGCCACCAGTTCTTACTTGGATTAGTGGGATCCGTGTAAGGTATCGTTGTCCCGTTCAGGGTATTTGCCACGATATAGTTGTCGTTATTGATCAGGTTACTCGAGAAATTCTTCGTGTAGGTACTACCATAGGTCGAAGTGACGCTCACTGTATACGGAAGGGCTGCCCGGGTCGTGTTGAAGGAATATGGGGCACTCTGTATATCATCTACTATTCCCGCCAGATACCAGAGGGTATCCTCTCCATGTCCGACCATTGGCCGGATCTGTATACGTAGCACTTGGACCCTTCCGCCACAATCGATTCAAACTGGCTTCGGGTCAGCGTTATATTCTGACTTCCCCTGAGCGGTAGCGTGTAATCAGGGGTGGGTTCCGAATCCAGGGGGAGACCAATCAGGTTGATTTCTGTTATATTTCCTACACTCGAACACCGGTTGCATTTACTCCCACGAGTTTGAGAGGCCACCAGTTCTTACTTGGATTAGTGGGATCCGTGTAAGGTATCGATGTCCCGTTCAGGGTATTTGCCACGATATAGTTGTCGTTATTGATCAGGTTACTCGAGAAATTCTTCGTGTAGGTACTACCATAGGTCGAAGTGACGCTCACTGTATACGGAAGGGCTGCCCGGGTCGTGTTGAAGGAATATGGGGCACTCTGTATATCATCTACTATTCCCGCCAGATACCAGAGGGGTACTCGCTCTCCATGTCCGACCATTGGCCGGATCTGTATACGTAGCACTCGGACCGCTCGCCACAATCGATTCAAACTGGCTTCGGGTCAGCGTTATATTCTGACTTCCCCGGAGCGGTAGCGCATAATCAGGGGTGGAAGCGGCAGTGACAGAAATATATTCATTTCTTAATAATGAATTGCTCTGCGATCCGTTGGTAACAGTGAGATTAACGGAATAGAGCCCTGCTGAATTATACGTGTATACCGGGTCCCGTTCGGGTACTATCAATGCTGCCATCGTTGTTGAAGTCCCAGGCCCATGAGGTTGGAGAGCCTGTTGATGAATTGGTAAATTTGACAGAGAATGGCGCAACACCTGAAGTAACATTCGCTGTGAATCCAGCGGTAAGTGGAACAGGATCATTGCTGTATATTAAAATCCGGTTTATATATTTCACAGAAAGTCCGGAAGTGCTTGGATATAATGGATCTCCTCCGAACGAATTATCATAGTTGAAATATTGATACGTTGATGGCAACAAAGTCTGGTTCATATCCCAGACGCCATAACAGTGATAATTATTTGGATTGGTAGAAGTATCAGTCAAAAAAATCAATCTTATTCCATTTTCGAAAGTGGGAACATACGTATCATTATACCACCAGGCCACCATCATCCGGCCTTGCCTGGGATCAGGGTTGTATACATTGCCATACGGAAACGTCTTGCCAATATTATCATTTGCAAGAATACGAACCGTTTCCCCTTCTTCCATTCCTCCTACGAGATCGCAGAGATCTTTTACATTGGTACCTTTATTTCTTCCCCAATTTTTAAGGTTCAGGTCTTCTGCAGGATTCCATCTGTCAGGTCCGTATGTCGGATATACCGGTCCCTGGAGATACCATTCTGTGACATCGTCTCCATATATGGGGAGGTTTGCCTGCATCCACAGATAATCTTTCGTCGTTTGATTAATGATGGTCGTTCCATCATTTGCATACCTGATAATCTGTACTTCTGTCGTTGCTACACCCATCGCCGGGGCGATAATAAGCACCGCTATGAGAATAAAAGCGATACATATAGAGCATTTAGTCGGAAAAGCATTCATAAACTAAATCACCTTAATCAAAGCACATGGGTAATGTGATCTGATTTATGACAAACCGTCAGCATGAGAAATTAATAACATTGCTATTTACATTTAAAAATGGCAATAGTTAACTTAACTATATTATTATTTCACTCAAAAAGCCGTATTGGCGATTTAAACAGCTGATGGATGATATTACAGAGATTAACCAATTTATCAGGGTTTTTTTCAATTGGTCGAGTGATAACTATTCGTTCTGTAATCAGACCAGCAGGAAATGCTATAATCTGCTTATCTTTCACCTCTGCGACCGGGACAAACTCAAGCAAAGCCTGCTGGGAATTCACCGTTACCCTCATGTACCCGAGCGTGTTCTCCCTGCTGTTCACATAACCATCGGGTTTGTCCGCGTGAAAGTGCGTAGGAAGGTGCACCACCGGTAGCGACCGTGAAATAATGGATCCCGTTCACCTGGAAATGCTCATACGCATGGACATGGGCGGAAAAGACCGCATTCACACCGCCAGACTGAAATACAGGCCCCCATTTTTCCTGTATATCTGCAAAACCGCCCCAGTGATTGACCTCCGAGGTATAGAGCGGATGGTGAAGGAAAACGAAATTCCATGTTGATTTATTATCCAGTGTCGCATTGAGCCACTGGTCCTGTGCAGATGCCATGACCGGAGTCATCGAATTACTATTGAGGAACGTAAAACGTGCATCACTACACTGGAACGAGTACCATGGAGGCATACCAAACCGTTCCTGATAAATGGAAAGATTCCCTTCATGGTTCCCGGGGACCGGGTAAAAGGTCGTATTGGCAAGCATGGGGCCGGCAGCCTCAAAAAAGCGTCCCCATTCACCCTCATCGGCAGGGTCATTGACGAGGTCCCCGGTATGCACCACAAAAAGACAATCCGGTTCCTTCGCAATCCTTGCTGCAACTAATGCGTGGTGGGTCGACTGGTTCCACCATGGGCAGTTGTTCCCGGGTGTCCCCATAGACGATAAATGTGAAAGGACCGTCGAGGGGCAGTGTCCGGAACGAATAATTCCGTGAGCCGTTCCCTATGCAATACGAATAACGCTGCCCGGGTTAGAGGTTATTCAGCGGTAACTCGTGAAATAGCGAGAAGTTATTTTCTGACATGCTCTGGTCGGATATCCCAGGCGTTTTGATACCTGAAAGGGCAAAACCAACACGGCCGATTGAAGGTTCTAATGTTTTCCAGTGGATAATCGTTGAATTGTGTGTTGTGTTTGTAAGGTACGGGCCCCACACTATCACTTCATCCCCCTGGGACGCCCCTTCAAAATTGACTATTGCCTGATCTGCGTATACAAGAACAGGAAACAGGATTGTAAGAAGAATCACGGAAATTAGCATTACCCTCCATCGGTACGCATACAAGGGCCGGTTGTAGTTCAGGGAGAGAGAATTGTTTTTTTTACTACACCTTAGATCTGCTGGCACATTATCCGGAACTGGCAGGTCGGTATTCATTCCCGGTACCTCACTTCAGGCCACACTCCCTTTTTCCTTAAACATCACGACCTCGCGGTGGCTGTTACCGGGTTTTATATTGACTTCAATCGTCCGGGTTTCGCCATTTCGACGTAAGGTTACCTGGTGTATTCCAAGTGAGAGGTGTTCGAAGGTATGAGGGGTAATTTCGCCTGTCACATAGCCGTCTATCAGGATATCCGCCCCCGGTGGGATACTTTCAATAGTGACCGGACCGCAGGCATCTGTATCCAGGGTTAATGATACCGGTTTACTAACGAGTGGTACTGTCAGTGATCGGTATCTCCGTGATAGTTTCACCGGGGATATGTCCCGGCATTGAGACAATTACCCGGTGGAGTCCTGCTGAAAGGTTCGGAATAACCGCAGGTGTAGTAAAACCTGACCAGATACCATCAACAAATATTTCGCCGCCGGACGGAGAAGATTCGACCGTTAGTTTGTAGAGGGGCGGATTTGAAGGTGGAATCACAATACTGTTATCATCCGATACCATTGCAAACGGCCTGTATGAAAGATACGCCCCATCACGAATGACCGTAAAGAAATCATCAGGCCCAATGAATTCGATCTCGGCAGGGCTCTTCCTGATTGGATAATACCCGTTAACCGTGAATGAATACGAGGTAGTATCCAGTGAAGAAATACGGATTTTTCTGGGAATATTGCCCGCGATCAGGTCAAAATTTGCGGTAGTTACCGCATCAGCATATACCCAGACCCGGAGAGATCGTGATATAGTGGTCTTGTCTATCTCTGATGTCTGTCTCACTTCGACATTGTGAATGCCTTCCTTTAACCCATAAATCACTGCGGGAAGGACAACCTCGATTTTTCTGGTATCCACCCTGAGTTCAGCGTCTGCCGGGTACGACGTAATGTATATCCCGCCACTGTGAGTAACCGGTTTACGTTGCAATGGTTTTACTGGTGGCCAGATTTTCTTCCTGTTGTTACAGCGGATACCGGCGGGTCCTTGTTATAACCTGTTTCAGGAACCGGAGGTAAGAATGCAGAGTTTTCCATCCGGGGGAGAATAATCGCTCTCTGGAATTACTCCGCTGTTTGGATTTGTATAAGGGATCGATTCTGTTGTGTTATCTGAATAGGCAAGTCCAACAGGTTCATCGTTAACTGAATTCCGGTAAAGCGGGACCGGGTCACCAACTATTGAAAATAGAAAAGCGAAGATACGGTCGAGTGTATCATAACCCCATGAAGAAAATTCCTTCGAGGCTGGTGCCGGGCGGTTTTTTTACCGGAACCGGACCCGGGGTATTCCGGGACGGGTTGGTGATCACAGTAAGGTTTGTTTTTGTCTGGGAAACTGCTCACGTTTTCCGGTTTTTCGGTGATATCGTGGTGTTGAATGAAGGTCTGGGCTGGTACAGGTCTTTTCTCCTGTTTATAAACCGTAAAAATCTCTATCCGGGTCTCACCATAGAGTGCCGATGATTCATTGAACATTGCCCGGAGTGATGTATCCACGCGAGATCCGGGAGAGGGAGCAGGAATGGTGATACTGGCTGTTCGCACAGGACTTTTCTGGTCTTCGAAGTTCCCGGAAAATGTCTCACCATTTATTTCTGCATGGTAACGGGACACGGTACCCTGCTCCATACTGGTACTTACAAATTGCAGGTCTGCATGAGAAAGTTCGGATTCTGACGGGTCAAGGTTAAATCCGGTGGTTGTTTCTGCCTCATTATTGTCCTGGCCGGGTGGTGCTGATATCACATCAGCCCCTTCATGAAGCCAGTAAGAGATATCAGGTCCGTTTTCATTTCGTGACACGAAAACAAGGGCTGCACCTTCAAGTATACAGGAGGTACCAGGCGAATTGTCCATGATAAGGTCCGGGAAGATGGGTCCCGTTCCTGAGGAATTCGGCAGGTTAAAACAGACTCGTGGTCACGATGCCGGAGGTTGCATTGCCATCATGGTCCCGGTAGATGCGATCAGGTTTGATATGAGTTGTTCCCTGTTCCACATGAAACGACGGATCTGCTCCCGCGGCGTTCGTCGTATCATAACCCCCTGAAGTAAATACATAGAGCCGGGCCAATGTGACATTTTCATGCGAGGTTAAAACAGGCAGGGAAAATTTACGCTCTTCTCCACCTTTTATCGATCCGCTTAATCCTAAAACCGGCATTATCGAAATATTCCCACGGATATTTTCATGGGTATAGAGATCGAGGGTGGACCCGGAAGCACCCTGTCCGGTATTCCTAATTGATGCTGCACCATCAGATCCACCTTCTGCTCCATTTGTTGAACCCCCCGGCGTCTTGACCAATATAAAGGCAGCGAGGGAAACAGGGTTAATGGCCACATCGACCATCTGTAATTCCGGGGGCTCATATCCTGGTTTTTGTACATTGACCATATGTGAGCCCAAAGAAACACCCGTAATTTCCGCAGGGAGTGATGCTGGCCGGTGTCCAGCGTCATCTACGAATATTGCTGCCCCTGCCGGCTCTGATGTGACACGGATCGTCCCGGATGGCTCTTCCTGGCTGAAAATAAGAATTTCTCCTATCGACTGAACGGACACTCCGGTGGTGGTAGGGTACCGTTCGTTCCCGTTATAATAGTAATACCAGTATTTTTCGGCAGCACATTCATGCCAGTCCCAGGCCCCCATCGCATGAATCCCCCACGGGTTGACCGAAGTATCGGCAAGGAAGACGAGGCGCATCCCGTCATTGTACGAAGGAACATATCCCTTATCTGCCCGATACCATGCGATGACCATCGGTCCCTGCCGTGAAGGGGGCTCATACACGTTTTCGTAGGCAAAAGTTTTAGAAAACCCATCTGTTGCTGTCAGTTTCAGTTCATCACCCGAAACCATACCCCCGACAAGGTTGCAGAGGTCCCTCAAATCGGTACCTTTTATTGCACCCATGTCCTTCTCCTGGACATTGGTATCTTCCGCGGGATTCCACCGGTCTTCCAGGCTTATCCACAAAGACCGGCCCCTGGAGATAGTAATGAGTTATTCCATCACCTTTCACAGGCAGGTTTTGCTCCATCCAGCGGTAATCAATCCTTGTCTCGTTGAGGACCGTTGACCCGTCAACCGCATATTTTACGATATGGAATCTCCGTAGACGCGCCGGAAACGGTAATAGTCCCAAATGACAGCAGGAAAAGACATGTGAACGAAAGAAAAAACCACTGGTTGTGCTTCATGACATGGACCCAAACCTGCGGGATACAAGAACTGAATGATCCCGATACCTGCTAGGTACATCAGGGATTGCAATAAAAGAATATTATCTTTTAATGTCGTAAGTTAATCACATTAATTTAATTTCATTATCCGGAGCCGGTGCAACTGGCAGTACGAGCACGTGGTCTCTGGAGAATGACAACCGGACCGCATCGCCATTCTGAAATACAGGTTGCTCCTTGGTTTTTCTTGGAATCGTAACGCTCATTGGCAGAGGTCCTTCGACAGAGAGAGTACAGGTATAATCAGTGATTATCTGCGAGGCAACGGTCCCCATAATAATATTATCCTGGTCTTCCGGGACCCGGCCATTTTTATGGATAGCAATATCCCCGGCCCGGATGCAAACCACCACCCTGCTACCAGGGGGAAATATTTCCTCTGCGGTAATGGTTACCCCATGGACTTCGATAGAACTAATTCCAACGGTCTTTGCGTGGACAATTCCCTCAAAAATATTTTCAGTCCCGGCAATCACCGCGGCTCTCAGTGTTTTGGGATGTGAAAAAACATCAGTGGGACGACCGGTCTGAACGATAGAACCGTTGTCGATGAGTGCCACTTCATCTGCCAGGGAGTATACTTCATCCCGTGAATGGCTTACCTGGAGGATCGTAAGACCCTGGTCACGATGAAGGTCCCTCAGTCCCTGCATGCACTCCTCGCGGGAAACAGGGTCCAGGGCCGCAAAGGGCTCATCCAGGAGCAGTACGGTCGGATCTATTGCCAGGGCCCTGGCAAGGGCCACCCGTTGTTTTTCACCGCCACTTAACGTCGTGGGGAACCGGTCAGCCAGGTGGGATATCCCGAACTGTTGCAGCAACCCGCAGACTTTTTTATCCTGATCAGAGGGAGATTTTCCCTGCATTTTCATACCAAATGCGACATTTTTAGTAACCGTGTAGTGGGGAAACAGGGAATAGTCCTGGTAGACAAACCCGATGTTTCGTTCTTCCGGAAGGGCACCGGTGATATCACTACCATCGAGGAGGACACGCCCTGAACCCGGGACCTTCAGGCCTGCAATAATCTCGAGTATGAGTGTTTTCCCTGCACCAGAAGGCCCCATCAGGAAAAAATAACGACCGGATTTTACATCGAGGTTGACATCCTTGAGACCGAATGCACCCCTTTGTAACGAGATATGTTCAAGCCCGATCATCCATATCACCCTTTTTCTTTAACAGGAGCCTGAACAGGACGAATATTACCCCGCAGATGATAATCATCACCAGTGCAACGCTCATGGCTTCCGAAAGCCCGCCGGAAGCGAAACGGAAATAAATCAACGTGGATATTACCATCGGGAAGTAGGCAATCATGATAACGGCGGCAAATTCCCCGATCGCCCTTCCCCACGCGAGCAACGCCCCGTATGAGATATGGCGGGTGGACAGCGGGAGGACTATATGCCAGAATGCACGGAAGCGTGAGGCACCAAGCGTTCTTGCGACATTCTCCAGCCGGACCGGGACCGTTTCAAATCCCTCACGTACGGTGTTGACATAATAGGGAATTGCCACAAATACCATGGCGACCACAATACCAGGATAGGCATCTTCGAATACAATCCCCACGTTACCAAGCGGTGCGCCAATTATTCCCTGTGACATAAAGAGAAGATAGACCATGAGGCCTGCGACAGTATGGGGGAGGATCAGCGGTAAATCGATGATACTTTCAACCAGGCCCTTGCCCGGGAATGTACTTCTCGAGAGTGCGTAGGCGAGAGGAGTCCCGAACAGGACAAGTATTGCTACCGCATTCAGTCCTGCAGCCATAGTAATCCCCAGGGTGAGGAGAACCGAGGGATCGGTTACAACCCCTGCAAAATGACCAGGAGTCCCAAGTTCAGGGACTGCAATGGAAAGGATGGCGAGGACCACAAACAGTACCAGGAGTCCCCCGATCAGCCAGAAACCAAGGATACTCCAATCAAAGGTTCCTCGTTTAATATTCAGGGGGACTTTCTGCATAGTGCTATTCCCGGATAATTTCTGTATTGTTTATCGGGGAGGGCCATCCAGGTCTCCCCTTCCGGGCTTCACTCGCGATGTAATCCACAAATTCCTTCGCGATTTCCGGATGTGCAGCACTATAGGGTATCGTGGCTGCATAGACGATCGGCACACCAACCCGCTCTGGTACCGATCGAACTGAACCGCTGGAACCCGAGAATAACCGTTACATTGCGATAATTTTTGGCGTACTCTGGCGAACCGAGATTAATAGATGGCGGAAGACGGATCCAACGGAGATTCTTCCCTTCTGCCACGCTGCGGTATTCGAAGGCATAATCAATACCCCCTGTTTCAAGGAGCGAAAGAAGGAAGATACTCCCGTCCCGAACGACGACATGATTATCCGAAGGCTTCACAATCTCGGGGAGTTTAATTGTCGTAACCTGGCCCACGGTGGTGACCGAAAGCGGTGGATCAAAATGTTCACCGAAAAGAGTCCCGAATAGTTTACTGGTGTGGTATTCGTTCTCTGCCAGTTTTGCGACCGTCAATGCGCGATACCCGGCGGCGTCAAGCATCGGGTTTGATAGTCCCACCTTCACATCAGGCCGTGAGAGGACCACGTACCAGTTATCCTCCGTAATTTCACTTGCATACCTGCTCTTGTTGGTGAAGGCGATGACCATCTCGTTTCCACCAAACGGCAGGTACCAGTCGGTGTAGTTTCGTCCGTCCCCCCCGGCTTTCCTGTACATCAGGTCAGGTATCAGGGACTCATCCGCTACGGCAATCACGTCCCCTGGGCGGTGCAGGTCAGTAACCTGCCGGATGACCTGGATACTCCCGTGCGGTTCAAGCTGGACATCGACATCGGGGTGAAGGGCTTCAAATTCTTTCTCGGCCTCCCCGAACGGGATGACAAGGCTCCCGGCACAATAGACTTTCAGGGGGACCTTCTCCTTCGCCGTCCCAGTACACCCCGCCGTCCAGGCGACAAGAATAACGATAATTGCGAGAATAAGGATCCAGGACATAGATAACGCCTTCATTTCCGGTGGACTTCGATTCGGTCTACCCATTTGACCCAGGCACTTCCTTCTGTGACGATCCCAGGCGAGTCCGAAACGATTGCGACCCTCGCCGGCCCCCCGTCGTTGTATGTGACGGGTTTTCCATCCTGCTCATACATGAGGATGACCTTCAATGGTGGGGACGGGACTTCCCGGAGAGACTCATTAAACGTGACAAACCCTTTTCCGTTGAGTTGTCCCCCATCGAAAACCCAGAGGTACCCATCCGGTGCATACACCCATACCTGGTCTTTTTCCCCGATCCCTCCAACAAGTGCCGCAAGATCACGGAGGTCCACACCTTTACAGGTATAGGGACCGAACCGGATCCCGGTTGTGGAGACGGCGTACCCATTGGCCGTGACTGCAGGGAGTGCCTGAAGATCTGATAGTGTCAGCACTTTTTCAGTCGTGCCATTGAGGGTGAGATGCCAGTTGCTGATTGAGGGATCTTCCGCTGGAATGGATTTGCCGATTGCATTTCCGGTACACCCTGAAATAAGAGCAAGTCCCATACAAAGGCAGGCGATCACGAGGACCCCCAGGATTTTATGTCCGGGCATCAGGATCTCCCCCTCATGAACAGGATGGCGGAAACTACGAGAGTCAACGGGAAGAGCAGCAGGGAGGGGGGGCTTTCATTCGTTGGGGGGGCAGGGTATGTTTCGTCCATTTTTGAACTAAACGATTTTGGCAGTAGATCTGTTGAACCTTGATAACCCCCTTTGTAGACCCGGACTTCATCGACCCACTTGACGGTATACCCGCTTGTCGAAGGATAGAGATTTTCGAACAGGTGAATTGATTCGGACGGCATTACTGCACGCATGTCCTGGTTGCCGAACACATGTTTCCCGCCCGGGTTTGTCGAATTATCGGCAAAGAACACGAGTCGCATCCCTACATAATAGTCTGGAGGGTACCCGGTGCCCTGCCGTTCCCCTATAGTCGATTCATTGCCATTGAACCAGGTGACGGTGACGGGACCCTGCCGGGGTTCCGGTTGGTAAATGTTTTGGTAATCAAGTTCCACATGGTACCCGTCACCGGATTTGATCATAACCTGGTCTCCGGGGGCCATTCCTCCGACCAGGTCACAGAGGTCTTTTACCGCCGTCCCTTTGACTGCCCCCATGTCCTTGAAATTCGTGGTCTCGTTGCTATCCCATTGTGCTTCCTTTGATTCTACAAAGACCGGGCCCTGGTGATAGTAATGGGTGACCCCGTCACCCTGCACAGGGAGGTGGGACTCCATCCACCGGGTACTGACCGTTGTCTCATTGACGACCATCGTCCCGTTATCCGCCATTTTTATTACATGGAGCGAAGAGGTCGGTTCACCCGCAACCGGGAATACGAGGATTGCTATTCCAGCGAGGAGAATCAGCAATAGGAGTACCCTGGTCCCATTACATCTCCCATGCAGGGAAATCGAACGATTCCGGACGATATTTGCAGGTAAATGTTGTGATCTATGAGGCATAGTATCGTCTCCCTGATGCGAAAAACAGGGTAATCCCAAGTGCGGCCAGGACGAGAGGCAATCCAAAACCGGGAGCTTTTCCGGGTGTACCATGACTTGTCGCGGCTGGTTGTGAGGGTTGTCCCGCCTGGTAAATCGTTACCTCTGAAATAGACTGTACTGAAAGACCGGTTGTGGTCGGGTACTGCTCATTTCCCTGTGTGTAATAGTACCAGTATTCCGGGGGAGCAGAATCATGCCAGTCCTGGTTGCCAAAAGCGTGAAGTCCCCATGGATTGGTGGAAGTGTCAGCCAAAAAAACAAGACGCATTCCGGTGGTATAGTTTGGTACATATCCTTCGTCTGCCCGGTACCAGGTAAGGACCATCGGACCCTGTCGTGATGAAGGATTGTAGACATTCTCATAGGCAAATGTACGCGAAAACCCATCAGATGCTTTAAGCCGCAGGGTATCGCCCGGCCCCATCCCCCCGACGAGATCGCAGAGGTCCCTGATATTTGTCCCTTTTACTGCGCCCATATCCTTTTCTTTGACGTTTTTATTCTCTTCGGGGTTCCAGCGCAGGACTTCTTCAACATCAGGGTCTGCATTATCAACGAAAACCGGCCCCTGGTGATAATAGTGGACGACTCCATCACCCTGTACGGGCAGGTTCTGTTCCATCCAGAGGTAATCCAGATTTTTTTCGGCAAGGACGGTCTTTCCATCAGCTCCTATTTTCTGGAGGTGGAGGCTTGTGGTTGCAGCGGACACCCCTTGTGTAATCAGTAAAAATACGACAAGAAAGACCAGGGCGTGAGTATATTTCCTACCGGACCTTACTATGAAAAAATTATGGTTTTGAGAAGATTTTGAAATTTGGACTGGCACAGTATTATTAGACCTCCATAATTGAGTGGATGAATATGTGCTGTACGATCTCACAGGTACTTTGAAAAATATTGCTATTTTATTTTATTATTTAATCAGATTAAGTTAATTTAGTTAATTACAACTAATTCCTGTCACCGGGATATTTCAGTCAACCCATGATGCGGTCATGGACTTCAGGTGGACGGAAAAGATTGACTGACGGGGATGAAGTCAGTGGGACGAGGGGCCGGGACGAAGGGAATCTACCAGGAACGCCTTGTATCTAGTTCATCACCACCCGAGGTACAGGGTCTTTGTCCGGGTATAACCCTCTAGTGCCCTGTACCCATTTTCGCGTCCGGTCCCGCTTTCCTTTAGTCCCTCCGAATGGAATTTCCGGCGGTACCGTCAGATGGCGGTTTACCCAGACAATACCTGCGTGCACATCCTGGAAGACCTGCTTCACGGTTGCAAGGTCACTGGTCCACACCGAGGCCCCAAGCCCGTAGGGGCTCCGGTTCGCCTGTGAAATGGCAGTATCGAGGTCAGGAAACACCATGACAGGGAGGATGGGGCCAAATATCTCCCCGGTTAACAGGGACGAGTCCTCTGCAACGTCCCCAACCAGGGTTGGTTCAAAGAAATACCCGTTATCATACCCCTCACCCGAAAGCGGACTTCCACCGGTGAGAATAGTACCTTCCCCGTTCTCCTTTACAGATTTCATAATCCCTGACAGGGTATCATACTGCTGCCGGTTGTTCAGGGGACCCATTTCCACCTGGGGATCAAGCCCGTTCCCCACATGAAGAGATGTAACACGCTCTGTTAACCGGCTGATAAATGATTCGGCAATATCCTGGTGCACGAAAAGCCTTTTTACCGCGGTGCATACCTGTCCCGCATTGTAGAACCGTCCCCGTAATGCACCTTCAACGGCTTTCGGCACATCGGCATCATTCATGACAATCATCGGGTCAGATCCGCCAAGTTCCAGGAGCAGGTCTTTGTTACGGGACCCCGCAAGTTCCCTGATGCGGCACCCGGTCGCACAACTGCCGGTGAACGAGACTTTTTGTATCGATGGATGGGTAATGATCGCTTCCCCGGCAGAACCACCACTTCCTGTAACTATATTCAACACGCCAGGTGGGATACCTGCATCCTCGAGAGTTTTTGAGAGAGAGATGACCGTCAGGGGGGCCGTAGAGGAAGGTTTCATGACCATCGTATTTCCGGCGAGTAATGCCGGAGCAGTCTTCCAGCCCATAATGAGGACAGGCATGTTCCAGGGGATGACAGCCCCGCAGACCCCCAGGGGCTCATTCATTACCATGCAGTCACCCTGGCTGCCCAGGCGTACCGCATCTCCCGCAGGCTGCGATGAAAGCCCGGCGTAAAATTCAAGGATATTACAAAAGCCCCTTACCTCATCAATGGCCTCACGGAGAGGTTTTCCCTGTTCCATGGTAAGGAGTCGTGCGAAGCGCTTATGATCATCCCTGACCATTGTTGCTGCGCGGAAAAGAAGGGCTCCACGGTCCCGCGTAGTTTTTTCAGACCATTTCAGAAAGGCTGATTCTGCAGAATCAACTGCAACTCTTACATCTTCAGATGTTCCATCCGGGATGGTATCGATTACCTCACCAGTCGCCGGGTTTAGTACATCCCGCCATTTTTCGCTGGCTGAAGGGACTTCCGCTCCATTTATGCGCATGTTCATTTCAAAATACACCCCTGGTGTTGATTTGATTGTTGGTGACTACAATTACAATCGTGAACTACTGATCAGGCAGAGAATTACTGCTCATATGAACGCTATACTGAGAGATAACAACCCAAAGTTAAGAAGTAGTTGATATACCATAATACCGCCCTTTGCCCTGGACGAATATCAGAGCTCCCGGATTACAGGGCGGGGAACATAACAATGGCAAGATGCCCGGGATAGGACGATTTTCACAGATAAACAAAAAGCATTGAGGTCTTATGAATACCCGGGGAAGAGGGGTTAATCAAAACCGTGCAATACAACCCCGAGGGGTGTGACGCACTCCTTTAATTCCCGGAATACCTGGGAGATCGCAACAATTCCCGGCCTGTAACCGGAGGATATTGCAGTTATGTAAATCTCCTCCGGGCCGGGGGGGATCAACCGGTTCCGTACCGTTACTGAAGTAAGAACTTTCGCACCGGCAATAGTCCGTTCCCTGTGAATGGCGCCGGAAATTGCAACCAGTTTTTCATACCACCCTTCGCACGGTCCATCATTGAAACTGATTCCTGCAGTTAACGACACAATAACTCCACGATTATCGTTACTAATGCCAGGAAAATTTTCCGCTCTCCCGGTCTTTGGTTTATTTCCCTGGCAGGTGTTATAATCTTTAGAACACTGTGCACATTCCGGGGGGACCGGATTGATACTCCCCCATTCCGCCATGATCTTCTTTTCCTGACCTGTTTTTGTTTGTATCTCCGGGAAAACAGAAAGGCCATTGATGACCTGGTCGACAGAGGGGTCCGCCATGAGGGTGTTACGGACCGGTAGGTCACCGAACACGATACAGGGGATTTTTACGGATTTGAAACCCTCAATAATTACGAAGTCCATGCCAAGGTCTGCCAGGCGACCAAGTGCGTGAAACAGGTCAGGGTCCCGGAGAAGGATGACAGATTTTTCGCTATCAATACCTTCGGAAATATTCACACCGGATTCAAAGAAGAGCGTGGTATCCTTTCCTTCCGGAAGAGCGTAGGTATGGTGCCCGAGGTGCTTGATGGTCGCAACAGTCCCCATTTTTCGCAATTCGACAACCAGCCGGGTAATGAATGTTGTTTTACCCGAACCAGAATGTCCGACAATATGAAGCACTTTCACCAGGGATCCGCTCCTACCATATTCTTTACTAATAATACATTTGAAGAGTAAAAAACCCACATGACGCAAACAGGTAGGATCAATGATCCGCCTTCTGGAATTGCGAAACATTAGTGAAATTATGGTAGCCTGACATCCGGTATCTACGAATTGTTGTCCTGAAGGCACCGTGTATTGCCTTACCAACTGATACCTCAACTGATACTCCAATTGGTATACAACTGGTTTACATTATCAAAATGTTAAATGAAAACATTCATATCACGTCATCGGTAAGTTTTACCGATCGTACTATGACCAAGAATTCAAACTATGTACTCATCGTTGCACTGATGGTGTTGCTCGTAGCCGGTGCAGGCTTTGCCGGTTGTACCGGTACTACTCCCCAGCAGACAACCCCTGTTGCAACCGTGACCACCACCCAGCCGGTAAGCACACCTGCCGCCACGCCGGTAACCGTGGTCGCCACACCCGTAAAACCAGCAGGTACTCCACAGACCCTGCTGGTCGCCACAACAACAAGCCTGTATGATACAGGGCTCCTCGACTATCTCCAGCCGATGTTTGAAAAGCAGTACGGCAACGAAACTGAAGATCACCTCGCAGGGGACCGGAAAAGCCATTGAACTTGCAAAACGTGGGGATGCTGATATCCTTCTCGTCCATGACCCGGCAAGTGAAATGGCATTCATGGAGAACGGTACCGGGTTGAACCGCCGGAGCTTTGCCGACAATTACTTCCAGATAGTCGGACCTGCCAGTGATCCCGCCGGTATCAAGGGCATGACTCCTGAAGATGCATTCAAGAAGATCATGGCTGAGGGCAAGAAGGGGACACCGGGAGTTGCGTTCATCTCAAGAGGTGACGGTTCCGGAACTCATTCCGCCGAAAAGAGGATCTGGTCAAATGCGAAGTACAACTACGCAAAAGACGTTCAGAACTCAGGGAAATGGTATGTAGAGGCTGGAAAGGGCATGGGAGAGACGCTCCAGATGGCCAGCGAGAAAGGGGCCTATACCCTCACCGATGAAGGGACCTACCTTGCGTACAAGGGGAAACTCAACCTTGAACCGGTCGTCGCATCGGGAGATTCCCTCTTAAATGTCTACAGCGTCATGTCGGTATACAACGCAAAACAGCCTGTTGAAAAGATCAAGGCGTCTAACGACTTCGTCAATTTCCTGATTGCACCTGATACCCAGGCAGCAATTGCAGACTTTGGGAAAGACAAGTACGGCAAGGGCCTCTTTACACCGATGTCAGCAGGAGTGCCAAAAGGCATACCCGCAGGTATCCCGGTTGATTATACAACACCTGCCGTTGCGACAAAACCACTGATCGTCTTCAATGCAGGAAGCCTCACAAACTCGTTCACCAAACTTGCAGTTGTCTATGTGAAGGCGCACCCTGACACCGATGTCCTGATCTTTTCCGGCGCGAGCAGCGCCATGATCGACAAGATCACAAAGAACGGGGAGAAGGCAGACATCCTTGCCAGCGCTGACGGCGTACTGATTGAAAAACAGATGTTCCCGAAATATGCGGATTACTATGTCAAGTTTGCAAAGAACTCAATGGTCCTGATGTATACGAACAAGAGTGATTATGCAGGTGAGATCACTTCAGACAACTGGTACAAGATTCTCGGGGCTGACGGGGTTACACTTGTTACCAGCGACCCGAATACAGATCCCGGCGGATACCGTGCATACCAGACCATTAAGCTTTCAGAGCGGTATTATGGTCTTGATAACATCTTCAGCACTATCGTAGGATCGCACAGCAAGATCACATCATCGGCTGTTGATGGCGTATATGTAATCGATGTAACAAATCCTGCCCCGGATGGCAAAGGCCTGATCATTGCAGTAACCGGTCCGAAACCCGTTGACATCCTGAAAGCGGGGAATGCGGATTACTACCTCGGCTACATGAACACTGCCGTGGAGAACAACGTAGCATATATCACCCTGCCACCAGAGATGGACCTGTCTGACCCGAAGATGGCGGACAAGTATGCCACGGTGAAGGTAAAAAGGAACCTCGGCACTGGTACAACCACTGAAGCGGGAATACCGATTGAGTACGGTATTACGGTCCCAACCGTTGCAGTCAACCCATCTGCCGGTATCCAGTGGATCCGGTTGCTCCTCGATAGTGAAGGCAAGGCAATCCTGAATGGAAACGGCCTGCCACCCATTGTCCCACCTAAAGGAATTGGAGCCGTCCCGTCATCCCTCATGCCACCCGTGGTAAAGGGCTGATTGGTTAACCTCTTTTTTTTTATTGTGCCTGCTCCTCGCGCGCGACTGGCAAGTACCCTGAAATGGCATTTCCGATTCGTATGCAGGAGAATGACCAGGGGGTCCCCTGCAAGGCCCGGGTAATGATGACAGGTATAATATGGCTTAAAAAGGAACCTCTTAAACAGGAAAATAACTCTTCCAAACCTGGAGGTGAAGTGACCCATGGAAATATCTGAACCTGTCATTGGAATGTCGGAAACTGGCTCGTATTGTGAAATAACGAACGGCTCCAGTTTTTGCGTAACGCTGAAGCCGGGAGGGCTGACTGAAAAAATTGTCAATCGGTCCCCCAAACACTACCTTAGTGCGGTTGTTGACGCATCTGTTGCCTGGGTCGACTTTACCACGAAGGAACTGGAAGTTGAGATAGAGATTATCGGCCCTGCCATGGGGTTCCAAAAAATTGACTACCTGAAAATTTTTTCAGGTTTTTATTCCTCGGTACGAGGACTACGATGACGAGCTCGGAATTATGCTCCCGGCAGTCGCCATGACCGACGATGACATTCTGGTGCGCCCGATTATTATCCTTATCCGAGGGAATACAATCGTCACCGTCCATAACGAAGAGATCAACCGACTCCTTCGGTTCTCCCGGTATGCCCAGCCTTTCCTGAAAAAGCTGAATGCGGACAATACGCCGGATAGTATCACGCTTGTGCTTGAACGGATTATTGATGAAAACAATGACCGTAATTTTGAATTCCTCCGTGGGATTGAGGCACACGGGGACAGCATCAGTAAGGCATTAATCGAGGAAAAGATGGGCAGGCAAAAGATAGCCCGTGATATCTATAATATGAAGCATATCCTGATCGATTACCTGAATGTCCTCTGGGCAACGAAGGACGTGACAGAATCACTCCGTTATGGGGATTCGGACCTCATCACCGACGACGAACACCTCCTTGGGAGGATTGGGATCCTGTCGAATAACATCGACCGTCACATCGAACTGTCCGAGCAGATGTCGACGGTGCTCGCATCAGGCCTCGAAGTGATGCAGAGTATCTATAACAACCAGTTACAGAGCCTCAATAACAGGTTTGCCCTGGTAACAGCCTACCTGACGGTGCTCGGCACGGCATTCCTTGTCCCGAATACTATCGCGACAATTGCCGGCAGCGGGGTGATGGAAGGGACGATGGCGGCGCAGTGGTGGTATATACCACTGCTTGTTCTCTCGACAATCGTGGCAACACTGGCTTCGTTCCTCTGGGTGCTCTATGTCTGGAAACGCCGGAAAGACGATGTATAAAGAACATGAGCGGTTTTTCGTCATGGGGTGGGGAAAATGGGCTTCCCCCGCATTTTTTTTAATTTCCTAAATGGTTTTTGGGATTACCCGATTTTACTTGCTACCATCTCACGAAGGTGTGGATGGAGATCCGGAAAACGGTAGAGCATTTGCAGTGCGGTAACCGCCTCTTCATTTCCTTTCTTCGCAAAGTCACCGAGGAAGTCAACGGCCTCACGCTGGACGTCGTTAATCATTGGCTCATCTGTAGCTTTCGCAATAATATAGAGGTTGAATACGTTTTCATCCTTGAAGATCACGGGGGATCACCGGACCAAATTATATGTTTTATGTTAATATAATATCTATGTTAGCGATTATTAGTGTGCAGAAAAGCCATCACTGCAATACCCGTATATTTCCAAGTTTAAATAGTAAACAATAAGATAATGTAAAACTGGTTTTAAAAAAACACGGATACACCATGCAGGAACAGCACGCTCCCGGAATACAATTCAACCTGTCTGAATTAGCGGGTGCATTCGGGGACTTCGGGATAATAGTCCCCCTGATGTTTGCGGTTGCAGTGGTCTGTAAGCTTAACCTCGGTATCATTCTTCTTTTCTTTGGGATCTGGTTTGTCGTTACAGGAGTTTTCTACCGGTTGCCGGTTCCGGTTGAACCAATGAAGGTGATTGCAGTTGTTGCGATATCCGGGGCTCTTGCGGGACCTGAACTTGCCGCAGCAGGAATCCTACTTGGGGTCCTCTTCTTTTTCCTCGGATTCGGCCGGTGGATGCAGGTTATTGAGCGCTATGTACCGCCTGCAGTTATCAGGGGCATTCAGTGAGGTCTTGCACTCCTACTCCTTAAGGCAGCAGGGGACTTTTTACTTAAAGACCCCGGTTTCTTTGTATTTGGTGTGGGTGTCATACTTCTTGTTTTCATTATCTCGTACGTGCGGAAATTTCCAGACCTTTCCGCACTCATCCTTATGATTATCGCAGGAGCAATGGGGGTGTTTCTTTACGGGGTGCCAGAGATATACCCGATCGGGATACCTACCCTAATGATCCCGGGTATATCGGATTTTATCAGTTCAATCCCAGAACTCGTGCTTCCGCAGGCGCTGATTACTATCACGAATGCCATCCTTGCGACCTCCCTTCTTTCAAAAGACCTGTTTGGCCGCGAAATCCCCCCTGAGAAACTTTCAAAGACAATCGGTGTCATGAATATCATTTCAGCCCCTTTTGGAGGGTTCCCGATGTGCCATGGTGCAGGTGGCATGGCCGCACAGTACCGCTTTGGAGCGAGGACTGGCGGTTCGAATATTTTTGCCGGAATCCTCCTTCTTATCATCGCAATATTTTTTGCAGGGCCTGGATTTCAGCAGCTGATCGCACCCGGGATATATGGAGCCCTGCTCCTCTTTGTGGCTATCGAGATGGGAAAACACGGGTTAAAAACAGACTCCCTGCCAGTCACCGTCGTCACGGGAGTCCTCGCATTACTCTCTGTCGTAGGTGGATTCATTGCCGGGATGGGCCTCGCGTACCTGATGAAATGGAACAGGGAGAGGAAACAAAAGGGGAAAGATATCACACCACCCCTGGCCCCATAAAAAAACTGTTCGCTTAACATTTTTATCTGGTTAAGTAGTAGTATAGAGGAAGAACCGGACGTGACCATATGGATAATGAACTACCAATCCAATCATCCAGTGACCAGTGTTTTGATACTATCGACTGGATTAACGTCTGGAAGGAGAGGAAACTCCGGCAGCTCGCAACACCGCACTACCTGAACAGTATCGATTTCTGGTCAGACGAAGAGAATGTCAGGCGCCTGTATCTCTATGACAAGAAAGGGAGAGCAACGCTTGTCATGGAGCAACTGGGGGGCATAAAGATCTACCCGGGTGCCAAGGTCCTGGATATCGGTGCCGGGCCGGGCACACTTGCAGTGCCTCTCGCACGAAGGGGTTGTAAGGTCACTGCGGTTGAACCTTCGGGAGTCATGGTATCTGCACTAAGGGATTACCAGGCTTCAGAGCAGGTGGATGATATCCGCATCATTGAGAAAAAATGGGAAGATGTAACGATCGAAGAGCTGGGGGGGCCGTTTGATATTGTCATTGCGTCATATTCACTCGCGATGGTGGATATCGGAGAGGCAGTCCGTAAAATGGATACCGTATGTTCAGGTACGGCCTACCTGTTCTGGTTCTTAAAACCGTCACCATCTTCGGAGATCCTCCATCATCTCTGGCCAAAAGTCCATGGAGTCCCTTACTACTACGAGCCGAAGGCGGACTGTCTTTTTATGGCCCTGCTCCAGATGGGGATTTATCCGAATTTTGAAGTCTTAAAGTCTGATCACAGGCACCGCTATCCAACGATTGGGGACGCAACTGCAGATTTTCACCGTCGCATGGACTGCACTGACGAACACCAGGATAAAATTATCCGGGACTATCTCCGCACAAAGTTATCCATGATCGGGACAGAGTTCCAGCTCAGGGGTTCATCATACGGGGCAAAGATCTGGTGGACAAAGGACCATTAATCACCGGGGTTCCCTGCATCCAGGTCAGGAGACGGGAACGTTCTTTCAATAGGAATTCCACACGTGAAACCCAACGTTCAGATGGCAAAAAATCCGGAAATCATCTCATTCAGGATTGGAATCTATATAACACGTGATTTTTCTGATATGACCATGAAACACACTATGAAACCAGAATCACTCACTATTATCGGCACAATCAGTTCACCATGGAAATCAGCTGAAGGTATGCCTATTCAACCCACAGGAGCGATGGGCGTCAAGGGACGTGTTGATATCTACGAGGAATACTGCCCAGGGCTCTTTGACCTTGCAGGGTTCTCACGCATCATTCTGATCTACCTGTTCCACCAGTCAGCCGGGTACGACCTGACGGTAACCCCGTTTCTTGATACCCGGCCCCACGGGGTATTTGCAACACGGGCACCGAGACGTCCCAGCCAAATCGGGTTGTCCGTGGTCAGGCTGCTCAGTGTTGATGAATCCGGGGTAGAGATCGCAGACATCGACATTCTGGACGGGACTCCCGTCCTGGACATAAAGCCCTATATCCCGGAAATTGATTCATACCCTGGTGAAAAAACAGGCTGGCTTCCAGATGCAGGGAGTATGGCTGCGTCCCGGGCAGATCGCAGGTTTGCCGACCGCTGATAACAATGATGCAGTTGTTCTGCAAAATCTGATAGAGACCGGCCAGGAAACCAGGGCTTCATCTTTCGGTAGAGTTGGTCGGAACCTTCCAAAACGTAATCAAAACTAAACAATTCCTTTGTAATTGGTTATGCCGGAAAAATCCATACGGATTTCTCCCGGGAACCAATGAAGAGCTGGAGCGGGGATTACGATGATCGCTCTGGCCCTGGCTGTAGTGCCTGCCGGACCATCGGGATACAGATTAGATTACCCTGTGCCGCAAAAACCCCCAATGCGGCATAGTAGTAGTATGAGAGGTCCAATAAAAATATGTTGTTTTTAGATGATGTTAAATACAAATAGTTAATGGGGGTTGTTAATCCTTCAATGGATTATTCGGCACGTATCACGGTCCCTACTTTTTCACCCTTCAGGAGTTTCGGAAGATTTCCCGGGACATGTCCGTTGATGATATACACTTCTCTGACGTTCCTTGCATCAGGAAGAAGACTTACAATCATGGGTTCGAGGACCATGTCATCAAGGTCCATGGCGAGGAGTTCCTTCGCGGTGATATCGGCAATGAATTCAGCATCCGGATTTTTATGAGGGTTTTCTGAATAAAGTCCGTTCACATTCTTCAGCAAGATGCATCGTTTCGCTCCAACAACTTCCGCCGCGAGGAACGCACCGGTATCTGTCCGGTGAGGAGGAATAGCCCCTTGTTCACCCGGGTGCTCGTATAACCCATACGGCGGGGTGCCGTGCATCACCGGTAATGCACCAAGGAAAATCTGTGTCGGTAACTCGAGGAGGTCTGCCGTGTGGATACGGACACCATGCCAGGGGGCCAGCAGGATCGAGACCATGATAGCGTTCTGTTCGGATATTTTTCCCGCAAGTTCGGCGAGCACACCGGTAGGCATCCCGAGGTCAAGACCGATATCCAGGATATGGCGCGCCCTGACACCCCCGCCGGTAACAACCAGCATCTGGTTATCCTTCGAAAGCCCCCCGATCTCATGTACCAGGGGAAGGAGGACCTCCCGGCCATAGTCTATGATACCATGCCCCCCAATTTTAACGACATTAAGTTCAGGCATTAACCTGAGCCTCGGGCGGTTACGGTATGCGGCAAGAAGGCTTCTTCGTGAAAGGGTCTCCCCTTCTAATTTATTGACAAGCTCAAATCTTCGGTGCACAGAAATCAAGATATGTTTATATGCCTGAATAGTTAATAGTGTAAGTGATAAACCAGTTGGTATATCAGCAGGTGCAGAACATGTTAAAAATATATGTACGGGAGCGCCAGAAGGTTGGCGAAGGTGTAAAGCAGCCGAAATACCGGATTGTTGCGGTAACGGGCGGACAACTACAGATAGAGGCGACCCACTTCCGCAAGGTCGAGATCGAGCAGATTGCGAAGGATATGGGTGCCCAGGTCGTCTACATGGAACCGGTACCCGAAGAAGAGAAGCACAAATTCCAACACTAATACTCTTTTTTTCATCACCGGTATGGCAACAGAAGCAGAATAACGCCAGATTGTGTATCTGGATAATACATCCGCGGGCCCGGTACCTCTCGGCCAGGTCGTCATGAAATGTATGGAGTCACATCCGGGTATGCAAGTCTTAATGGCAGTTAATCCGAATATATAATCACAATATCATGGCACAGGCGCTTTCTATCGATATCCTTTTTGACGCGGCCATCAGGATACAGGTCCTGCACGACCGGAATATTTCGGATCTCGTTCTCGGAACGGCAAATCCAGGTGAAATTTCCGACAACGAGGAGACTGGCAGAGTTCCTTGAAGTGCCACATTACTATGTCTTACCATACTTTGCCATGATGGAACAGGAAGAGCTGGTCACACGGGCAGAACGGGTAGGTATTCTCACGACCATGAAAGGGACAAAAATTCTCGTGGGTTTGATGAAAGCACATTACCGGCCGGAGGCGGAGAAAATCCTCGGACCTGAATTGTTCAATGATATTATCAATGCATTATCCCGCTACGGGGATCCAATAGATACCCAAGCCCTGCAATGCCCAATGTCAATACAGTTTAATGTACATCACCGGAATTTACCAGAATATTCATTACAATCCAGAACAAATGCCAGATAGCAGGAATTGAGTATTTTTATTATTCCGGGTAATTCTCAAACAGCAAACCCGGACCAGGAGGGGTATGTTGCATGAACGATATTATTGATGGATTTACGCAGGCAATCCAGCTGATCGTCACCCTGAACCCCGAGGTGATGGAGATTGCGATGAGGACACTTATGATATCCCTCACCGCCACACTTCTTGCCTCCCTGATTGCCATCCCGCTCGGGTGGTGGATCCATTTTCATGAATTCTCCGGTAAACGCGTGGTTATTAACATTATACAAACCCTGTATGCGGTACCCACGGTGCTCGTCGGTCTTCTTGTCTACCTGCTGATCTCAAGTTCGGGCCCGCTTGGCATGCTCGGACTCCTCTTCACGCCGGCCGGTATGATATTTGCCCAGATGCTACTGGTTATCCCGATGATGATCGGTCTTACCATCACCGCGTTTTCCGGCGTCGACCAGACCGTTGTTGACACCATCACCTCGCTTGGTGCAACCGGGTACCAGTCTATGATTGCGATTATCAAGGAGGTCCGGTTTGCCGTGTTTGCAGCAATCATACTGGGGTTCGGCCGGGCAATATCCGAAGTCGGGGCCGCTATGATGATTGGTGGCAATATCAGGGGATACACCCGCGTGCTTACCACCAGCATCGCTCTTGAGACCTCGATGGGTAACCTCCCGCTCTCAATCGCTCTTGGCCTGATTCTCCTCGCCATCGCCCTCGTTATTACTGTTATGCTAAATATCGTCCAGGAGAGGCACAAGTCATGATAGAAATCTCCGGGCTTTGCAGGAAGGTTGGGGATCGGATACTGGTAAAGAACATCAATGTCACCATTCCTGATGGCATGATTTTTGGCATCATCGGGCCGAGCGGGTCCGGGAAGACCACGCTGATGAGGATGATCGACCTGTTGGATAATCCCACCAGTGGGACGATCGTAATCAACGGGACGACGGCAACCAGGGACAAGAAACAACAGTCTGAAGTCAGGAGGAAGATGGGCATGGTCTTCCAGAAACCGATAGTCCTCTCTACCACGGTATTTGAGAATGTTTCGTACGGGCTCCGATTCCGGGGCGTAAAAGGAGAGGAACTTAAATCCAGGGTGTTGGAAGCGATTGACCTGGTTGGTTTATCCGGCTACGAGGACCGTTATGCCCCCACACTATCAGGCGGGGAGATGCAACGGGTCGCAATTGCCCGTTCAATGGTCACCCGCCCGGACGTGCTCCTCCTTGACGAACCGACTGCAAATCTTGACCCGGCCTCCACCGAAAAGATCGAAGAGCTCATCAGGGCGATCAATTCCCGGTTTGGGACAACGATCATCATATCGACTCATGACCTCGACCAGGGCCAGCATATTGCCCACCGGATTGCCGTGGTAATAGGGGGTATGATCACACAGACAGGGTCCCCGGAGGAGGTCTTTCACAAGCCGCTGAACAGCGAGATCGCAAAATTTGTCGGCCTTGAAAATGTTATTGGGGGGGCGGTAACAAAAACCGAGGACGGTCTGGCAGCAATTTCCATTCACGGGACTGAGGTCGAGGCTGTGACAAAAGAGGAGGTCGGAAAGCGGGTGTTTATCAGTATTCATCCGGATGACATCACGCTTCACAGCGGACAGGGTATTGAGAAAAATACAACCAGCGCAAGGAACTGCATTATGGGGACGGTCACGGTTACCACGCTGAGCGGCCCTTTTGTCCTCGTTACCCTGGACTGCGGGTTCCCGGTGAAGGTTATCGTCACCAGAAGGTCGGTAGAAGACCTCGGGATCCAACCCGGGAAGGAGATGCAGGCTTGTTTCAAGGCATCAGCCGTGCACGTGATGAGGAGTTAATTCAATCCCAGGTTTCCACCACCGTTTCACGCGGTTCCAACTATTCCTGCCCCAATCATATCCTATTAATGGGGCTGACAACGAAGAGTATCCAGTATGCGGTGTATGACTCTCGCGAGCGGCAGCAAGGGTAATTGTACGTACATCGAAGGTGAGAGCGGCGCCATCCTCATCGATGCAGGGCTGTCAATCAAAGAGACGCTCCGGAGGCTCACGGAAGCCGGGGGAGCCAGGATATGATCAGGGCAATCCTCGTCACCCACGAACATGGTGACCATATGAAGGGGCTTGCACCGCTTGCAAGGAGACTGGATGCCCCGGTGTATGCGACTGAAGGTACGCTCTATTCGTTCCTGACGAAAAAAATCCCTGAGAGAAAACCGGTGCAGTATACCACGCTCAGGTATCATGAACCGTTTTCCCTGGATGGATTTACCGTCGAGGCATTCCCGACATCCCATGATGCACGGGAGCCGTGCGGATACCTGGTCACTTCCGGCGATACAAGGCTCGGGTACTGCACCGATACCGGGATCGTTACCGAACGGATGATGGTATACCTGAAACGGTCGGATGCGATCGTTCTCGAGAGCAACCACTGCCCTGAAATGCTCCGCACCGGGCCCTACCCGGAAATGCTGAAACGGAGGATCCGGTCGAAAAACGGCCACCTTTCGAATACCCAGGCATCAGAATGTATCAAGACACTTGGCCAGGACATAACACATATCCGGCTTGCCCATTTAAGCGAGGTAAATAATACACCAGATATTGCCTTAAAAAACGGGAAAACAGGCCTTGGATTATTCATCAGCGATACCAGGCTCACCGTGGCATCAGAGATCGGGCCTTCCCCCTGCTGGTCGGATGAAATTACGCTCTGAGGATCAGAACCGACTACCGGGATAACAAAAACCGGGTGATGCTGAATTATCAATCAACCTTCATTTTCAGAATTTTCATGCAGTAGAGGTCAAGAGAATCAAGGAGAGCTTTTCTCGCAGCCTTTGCACGTTTTTCCTCGCCTGAAAAGGCATCTTCCGTGGCATATTCTATCAGTATGAGGTAATGACTTTTCGGGAGGGCCCGGTTCCTGATCTCCTCAAGGCAGGCATAGGTCTCGGTCTTTTTGCCTGCGACGAGTTCAAATTCAAAATCAAGAAGAGCGAGGACATTGGAGGGCATCTTTTTTCCAACCGCAATCTTCCGGAAACTGCTGAAGGCAGAGTTCTGCGAGGAGATTATCGAGAGCTGCATACCATAATAGACAGGTTCCAGTTCATCGGGGTGCTGCTGCATCATCTGCCGTACTACCGCCGTGGCCCCGCTTGCATCACGGATCTCAATTTTATAGTGATACAGGTCACGAAGGAAGAACATATCATTGAAGTACCGTTCTGATGCGATCTTCAGGAGCTCCCCCCTCATATCCCTGTTGCCATCTTTCCTGGCCTTTTCGAGGCCTATTTTTAAGAACTCCACTTCAGCAGGGAACCAGTCTACTGAAAGCCGGAGCATGTACCAGAAGATCTTGTTGATTTTCAGCTCCTGGAGTACATGGGGAAATTTCAGCCGGTTCACCGGGGGACGAAGGCGTACCAGCTCAATCATCTGTTCCCTTGCTGCCAGCGCTTTTTCACTCGGCCTCCGGTTGTGGGCAGGTACTCCGTTTTCTTTAAGGTGCTCTTCTGAAAGGGCATAATAACAATAGGCGATCGCAGTACAGACGATCGCGTCAGTTGTCCGGTATTTGGTAAGGACCTCGGCAGCCTGGTTATACTTTCCAAGATCGATCAATTTGAACCCAAGGATGACATCAAAAATCATCCTGCCGGTCTGCCGTTTCCTCATCCGGACTGCATGGGAAAAAAGACGCTCGACATACTCGATCTCCCCGGAACGCTTGCTCACTTCCAGCACTTTCATCGTTACATCATCGATCAGGCGGTCGTGTGCTTCATCGCTGATACCGCGGAAGGAGTTCTCTATGATAGACATGACATGCCCGTAAAAAACCGGGAGGTTCGAATCAATCTTTTCGGCATTCTTCTCGACATATTCCGATAATTCTTTTTTCACCTGGGCAATTCTGACGTCGAGAACCGCATCAGGCTGCCACTCTTCTTCCATAGGGTACTTTTGACATTTCAGACTATAATAATTTTTAGAAGATGGCCGGGATTTAACAAACAGGCAATGATTCCACCATATTATTCCTCCCTGACCTGGTGGGAACTCTTATCCGGGACAAGCGACAATTATTTGTCAGACGAATGGGTCTTTCCATGCTCTTCCGGGAATTTTCTGCCATCTGTGAACAACTTGAGGGAATTTCGGGTCGTCTCGAGATGATCGACCTGATCAGCCGGCGGCTCCCGTCACTTTCAGACGAGGAACTGCCGGTCTTCGTGCGGTTCATCATGGGCCGCATATTCCCGGACTGGAGCCCGCTGAAACTTGGGATTGGTCCGAACCTCCTCTACGAAGGGGTCGCATATGTTATTGGTACAAAGAAGGAATCGGTCATTGAGACCATCAACAGGACGGGTGAGGTAGGAAAGGCCGTTGAACTCCTTCTCGCCGGTAAAGAGCAGACTTCCTTTTTCTCCGAAGAACTCGACCTTGTCATGGTATTCCACGAGTTTGAAAAGATCGCGGATACCGGGGGTAAGAAATCGCAACGGGAAAAACTGCTGGGCGTCCGGAAGCTCCTTGCAAATGCAACACCCCTCGAGGGGCGATACCTCGCCCGGATCATGCTGGAAGACCTGCGGATCGGCATAGGAGAGGGAAATATCAGGGAGGCTGTTGCCAGGGCATTCGGGATAGAGTCCGCCATTGTTGAACATGCGGTCCAGGCCTTAAACGACCTCGGGTATGTTGCCCAACTCGCAAAGACCGGGGAGGCCGCCCTCCGGGACGTCCATATATCCCCCTTCCGCCCGGTAAAGATGATGCTCGCCCAGCAGGGGTCAATCGTGTCAGCAATCGTGGAAAACGGGACAATCGCTGCCGAATACAAGTATGACGGGAGCAGGTTCCAGTTTCACCGGCAGGGCGGGATATCAAAATTATATTCCCGGAAACTTGAGGACGTGACAAATGCCCTTCCGGATGTGATTGCAATCCTCAACGGGTCAACGACCCATGACATCATCCTCGACGGGGAGGTAATTGCGATAAAGGAGGGAAAACCTCTCCCGTTCCAGGCAGTCCTCCGCAGGTTCCGCAGGAAGCACGGGATTTCAAAAATGCAGGAGGAGGTAAACCTCGTCCCGAATATATTCGATATCCTCTACCTCGACGGGGAGACCCTGATCGACCTCCCGTTATCAGAAAGGAGGAAACGTCTTGAAATGGCTGTCAGCAACCATGTCGCACCGCAGCTTGTAAGCGATGACCCGGTGGTTGTTGAAGAGTTCTACCATGCGGCCCTGGACGCGGGACACGAGGGTATTATGATCAAGGCACCGGGATCACCCTATACCCCCGGGATGAGGGGGAAGAACTGGCTGAAGGTCAAGCCTGAAGTGGACACCCTTGACCTTGCCGTGGTCGGTGCCGAATGGGGGGAGGGAAAACGGGCCCATTATTTTGGTTCCTTCCTCCTTGCATGCCAGGAGAATGGTGAGCTCATCACCCTCTCGAAAGTCAGCTACAGGGTTTTCGGACGAGCAGCTTGCAGAGGTATATGACCTCCTCCATGACCGGATCATCACCCAGTCCGGAAAAGAGGTGCGTTTTGAACCTGAGCTGGTCTTCGAGGTCGGGTATTCGGAGACTCCACTCAGCCCCAACTACCCGGCGGGATTTGCACTGCGCTTCCCCCGGTTTGTCCGGATCAGGGACGACAAAGACATCACGGAAATAGAATCACTTGGTAGTATCAGGGAACGGTACCAGCGCCAGCCAAACAGTTAAAGGAACGTTTTTTATTGCCATCCTGTGGATTTGAGGTATATACAAAGACAGGAGGGGGTTTCACCCCCTCCCTGCTCCACCCCCAACAAGATATTCTTTGGGGCATGGGTTCCCGAAGACTCATTACATTCAGAGTCCTGGGGATAGTCACTATCCCAACCGGGGCGCCATAGCGGCGGGCCACGAGCCCCGGGAGCGTAGATAAATTAAGAATAATCCTGATGGGCAAGATAGTTTTTGAGGGTTTCAACAAAGCCAAAGGAACGGTTTATTTATACCGGACAGGGCCCGGAATTTTCGTGGGTAAAGAGCCTCTTTTCAGGCCCTGAAATCAAACAGTGTCCTCTGGTTACGTATTTCGGGTAGAAGGGTGCTATGGCCTTCCCAACCGGGGAACCCGGACGTGATTCCGGCCATCAATACCGCTTGATCAACGGTCTCACAGGGGATCCCCGGGTGCTTCATGGCACCCCTCGTTGCTTCCCTGATCACCCAGGTCCCAAGCGGTGCCCAGTACTCAGCTGAAACACTCCTGATAACGATAACTCGTGCACACTGCCTGGTCGCTTCCAGGTATTCGGCTACGGCGAGCCTCGCAGAATAATAGGCACCACTGATCGGGGAATACCCCTTCTTCTTCATCCCCTCCCGGTCAACCGTGATACTGTCCGACTTCCCAGACCAGAGGCTCTGCCGTTCCCACCGTTCAATCATCTCGTAACGCCAGTCGCCAGGCAGTAATACAACGACAATCCGGTTGGCATAAAGGTCATTCGAGAATACCCGGATATGATCAATTGGCGTGTAACGTGCAATTTTTTGTTTCAGGGCAGAGGAGACAGCATCATCAACGGCCGTTATCGACCACCGTGTCGGGACGACCTTCCGTCGCCTGCCGATTAACCCACCGGACATCAGGTGGCTGATCTGGTACACATCAATACCGGACCGGTGGAGTTCGGAGCAGGCACCATTCGCTCCCAGGTCTGTATCAGATGTGACCCGGTCAACGGAAGGGTCGACTTTCGGGTTATCAATCACCTTCATCTTCTCAAGACTGCCGGACAGCCCGACAGGGGCAACCGTACCGTCAAACGTCAGGTCAAAAGAAACCGGGCGGGTGAACCTGACTTCAACATCAAGCGGGACACTCGAAATTGCCAGTTCCCGGAGGGCGGGAAGGTTGGGGGCAACAGGGGATATTCCCCTGATTGTCCGGGCCCTGATATCCACGATATCATCAATCCCAAGCCCGGATGCTACCCAAGACGGGGGGTTATCCGCATCGTTAATCATGAGAGGACCCCCGGTAACCCCCGGGTACCCGTACGAACCGATAAAAAGTGAAGGTGAAGGCCCCATGAACTCCTGCCTGGGAACAGTCCGGACCTGGGCATGGAACCGTTTCATAACCGGGCAATGGGGGAGTCCGCACATACCCTTTCCCTTACAGGTCGCACACATCATCGGGGGTATTCCTCCGGATACACTACAGTTCCCCGGTCTCCAATGGCAGATACCTGCGCTTTGACCCATATGTCCCATTCTACAGGTCCGTTTGGTATATTTCTGGCAATTTCACGCCCGAGATCATCATCACGACCGGACTTCACCATGACCACCACTGAACCAGGCGCAAACTCCGGTGCTATTACCCCGTCTGCGTCACCATCGACAATACCGAACACCGGGACACCCCGGTGCGCACAGATATGCCCGCAGACCGAGGTGGTGTCGTCACCAATGGCGAGCACTCCCGCGACATCATCCTCCAGGTTCTGGTACAGTCCATGACCGCAGTGGTCTATTACAATCACCCGGCCTTTCGCCGTGCCTCTTGGGATCTCATACCGGCCACCAGGATTCCGGCGCCTGACAACCCCGCTCTTACACCATGCCCCGGCAGGTGACACCGGGCCAAGACGGGCAAGTTTTTCAAATCCATGAATTTTCGGACGCAACCCGGATACAGGTTCGATTATTCCTTCCCGGCCCCTGATTACGACAGTTACTGCGGTGGCAGTCCCGATTACAAGACCGTTTACAAAGACCGGCTCCCCGGGGATGCAGCCACGAATTTCCCGCAGACCTTCCACTTCGACTTCCGGAAGGGCATTACACGGTTCAACCGGAAAGCCGGTTGCACGGGATAAAAAAAGCACAAGGTCAGGGTCTGCGTCGTTCCATGCATAGATAGTCCGGTCACTGCACTCGAGATGGACGAGTCCCGCCGGGAGCAGTCTCCCGGCAATAATCCGGCCAAAAATTCTTCCCGATTCCCGGGTCTTGCCACAGTTTGCGAGAAAGGCAGGGACTTCCAGGTCACGGAGGACATACGAAGGCGGCTGCCCGGCGAACTCAAGGGGGAGACCTGATTCCTCGGCAGCGGTCCGGGCCATGATCCCGGAAACAATCGTCCTTCCAGGCCGGATATTCTCTATCAGCCACCGGATATAGCCGAGGTCAAAGATATCGGGGCCGTGTACCACCATTACAGGGGGATTTGTCAGCACCGCGGTTCACCACCAGCGAACATTGTACAGGTATCGCTCCCGTGTATCATTACCCTCCCGGATCGGCCTGCAAGGGTCAGGTGGGAAGTACAACCCCCCAACAACAAAAGCAATAATCACATGCAGGTCAACCTACTATAGTAATTTATTGCCGGTTTGCGAGACTATGATGACAGAATGGAACGATCGAAGGGTAATGATTACCGGTGCGGGAGGGTTTGCGGGCCCGTACCTCGCCCGCTACCTCCTCGACCAGGGTGCCCTTGTCCATGGTCTGGTGAGAACACCCATAAAAGATGACCTCCGCCAGAATACAGCAGGCTCGCGGGGTGCATCAGGGATGATACAGGTCATAGGGGACCTTGATAATCCTGCGAGCCTGGAAGACGCGATTGAAGCTGCGGACCCGGAAGTAGTCTTTCACCTTGCAGCCCAGTCCTCTGTGGCGAAGTCGTTTACCGATCCGCTTGGGACAATGCAGACGAATTGTATCGGGACCAATAACCTCCTTGAAGCGGTAAGGAACGGCGATGGTGACCCGGTCGTGGTGTTTGCAGGCTCTTCTGATGAATATGGACTGGTGGTGAAGCTCCCGCAACAATATGAGCAACAAAAAAAGCACTATGGCATAATCTTCCCGGAACCAGTAATCCCTGAAGTACCAATCTCTGAAACAAACCCGCTCAGGCCAATGTCCCCCTACGCGGTAAGCAAGGTCTTCGGGGACCACCTGACAAGGAACTATTTTCACAGCTATGGGGTAAAAACGGTTGTTTCACGTACATTCAACCACGAGGGGGCTGGGCGCGGGGTTATGTTTGTGACCGCAGTTATCGCACGACAGGTAGCACAGCTGGTTGCAGGGGAGACCGGTTCCCTCTCGATTGGTAATGTCAACGCGTTCCGGGACTGGTCCCATATCGACGACGTGATCAGGGGTTACTGTATTCTTGCCACAAAGGGAGTCTATGGTGATGTCTACAACCTCGGTACCATGCGGACCACCTCGGTATTGTCATACCTTCTCATGAGTCTCGAGACTGCCGGATATCCGGTGCAGCAGGTAGAAGCATCAAATGGCGGTAAGGTCATTACAGACCCGACAGTAACGGATACCACACCCATGTTTGGTATCACGTTCCACAAGACAAAACTTGACAGGATGCTCCTTACCGGGGAGGTGGAATACCTGCTCGAAGATGGCGGGATCACAATCCGGACAGCAAAAGGGACCATCCCTGTACTATTCGACCCGGCGAAGTTCCGGCCTGCAGAAGTACCGATCCTGCTCGCGGATACCCGGAAAATTGAAAAAATCGGGTTCCGGGTGTCATGCAGTGTCGAAGATATTATCCGGGACCAGCTCGCATTTTTTTCAGACCCTGCCCACGGCGGATAACGTTATGACCGCATGTAGCGGTCATTGAAACGGATGATATCGTCTTCCTCAAGGTACTCACCGATCTGGACTTCGATCACCTCGAGGGGGATCTTCCCTGAATTACCTAGCCGGTGTTTCGTTCCTTCAGGGACATACGTGCTCTCCCCGCGTTTAAACTGGTATTCCTTCCCATCAAGGTGGACATCGGCCATCCCGCTTACGACAATCCAGTGCTCGCTCCGGTGGAGATGTTTCTGGAGGGATAGTTGTTCCCCGGGCTTCACGGTAAGCCGTTTAATCCGGAAAAACTGAGACCGCTCAAGCTCGATATAGGAACCCCATGGCCGTTGTACCTGCAGGGGATAATCGACCACCGGGTCACCTTTATCCCGAAGACGCCTGACCATCTCATTGACCCTGCCACTCTGAACTGTGTCCGCAACGAGCAGGGCATCCCCCGTATCCACTACCACGAGGTCCTTCACCCCGATCAATGCAACTTTCATTCCCGGTGCAGATACAAAATTGCCTGTTGCATCAAGGTATTCCGCCTCACCGGTATTCCCGGCAGAATCGTGATCGCGGTACTGGTACCATGCCTGGAACGTACCTAAGTCCGTCCATGGTGCCTTCAGTGGTACTACCGCAACCTGGCCGGATTTTTCAAGAAGGCCGTAATCAATTGAGAGCGACGGAAGTTCCTGGTAATCCGGGATATTATTTTCAAATGCCTTTAAAAATTCCGGCTGATATCTCGCAAGCTCCAGGAAAAACATTTTCGTTGAAAAAAGGAACATCCCGCTATTCCAGAGGTACCCGGATGCCAGGTACTGCTCAGCGGTAGGCAGGTCGGGTTTTTCCTTGAATTCCAAAACCCGGTAGCCTGATGCAAGCGGGGTGCCCTGGGCGATGTACCCGTACCCGGTATTCGGGTGGGTGGGTGGTATGCCAAAGAGGACCAGGTAGTCACTGGCAATTCCTGCCGCCTCTTTTATCTCATCTGTTGCAGACTCCCCGAGTTTATGGTCGCTTGGAAAAATGACCACATCTGACTCGCCAAACCGCTTCCGGATCTCGGACATCGCCCAGGTAATAGCAGGAAGGGTATTCTTACCAACCGGTTCCCTGAGGACCTGAGATTCCGAAAGGACATGCCCAAGCTCTTCGATCTGGTTCCGTACAAGGTACTGGTGGACCTCATTGGTAACGATTATAATATCGCATGGCGCACACAAGCGGAGGGCACGGAGAAACGTCTCCTGGAACAGGGAATGCCCTTCAATTTTAAGGAATTGCTTTGGCTGGTACGTCCGCGAAAGGGGCCACAGCCTTGTACCGACACCTCCTGCAAGGATCACGGATTTGAGAGAGCTCATCGTTATTCGTGGCAAGTGTTAGAGATTATTCTCTCTTATCTGTTCCTGTCCATTTCTGCTGATGAAAAGAGGCATATAAAAGGGCACCAGGGTGATACCAAGGATTGCGATAACAGCAGGGAGCTCTGCACTGTCCTGGCGGATCACGGGGAATCAGCTGTCTGTACCACTTTTAATGTAAATATCATGACCGCACCTTGTGAAGGGTCATTTGCCACACGATCGTTCACCTTGATCGTTCCACCGTACCGGTCAAGGAGCATCTTTACAATATACAGGCCTAACCCCTTTGCATTTCCCCTTGAGGAGCCTTTAGACGAATCGATAAATAATTTCGGTTTTAACTGGTCCGGGATCCCGGGACCGTTATCAGCAACCGTCACCGTCACCGTTTCCCCTGTTTGTTTTGCCTGGACCCATATCGTGACAAACGGGCCCCCGAATGTCACCGAATTGCTGATGAGGTTGGCAAAAATTTCAGATAGGAGGTCATCTGCCATGACCAGGATGCCGGTTTTTTCATAAAACAGGGCAACACCCCTGTTTCTAAGCGTTTCCGTCCTTATTATGGCATCCAGATCGACAGGGGCAAGTTCAGTCGTTTTTTCCCTGATACGCCTGATCAGTGTTACTTTGCGGATTATCTCGATACTCTCTTCTATCCCCTTCCGGGTAGTAATCGCGTATTCTTTTAGTTTCCCGTTGAGCATCTCGGTAAGGATGTCAATATACCCGAACGAGCGGGTGTTCGCATCGTTGATATCATGGACAAGGATGTCAAGGTACAGGTTGGCTTCTTCATGGAGCCGTTTTAATTCCCCGTGGAGTGTCGCCTCTTCAATTACCCTTCCGATTTTTTCCCCGAGCGCTTCAAGGATCGCTTTATCGGTTTCATCGAAGGTATCGTTGTGCATCCGCCCTACAAAAATGATGCCGGTAACCTTTGAATCAGTCCTGATCGGCACAGCAGCCGCAGATTTCAACCCGGTATCGACCAGGTCACGCAGCATGCCGGGCCCTTCAAAATAGAGCGCACGACGATGGAGCAACAGGGGTGCGAAATCTTCGTTATCAATTCTGATCGAATGAAATGTTGTGGAAAACAATTCATGAACGGGTTTACCGGTACTATACTGGTATTCAAATTCCCTCCTGCGGGAATCATACACGAATACCGCAGCGAGATCCAACCCCAGATGTTTCGAAAGGCGGTCCATGCTCTTCCGGAAAATGATCTGGAATGGTTGTGTGGGCGAAATAATGGTAACGATATCATTAATGGCAGCATGCTGGTGCGCTTGTTGTTTGATCTCATATTCGCGCAGTTTTCGTTCCGTAGTATCGATAACAAACCCCTCAAGTGCGATAAGGTTGTCTTCACTATCAAAAACACCACACCCCTGCTCCCATACCCACTTTTCGGTACCATCAGCGCACAGTATACGGTAAGTGAGTGTAAAGGGGCGTTTTTGCTCGATTGCCTTCTGAACAATGCTCCAGACTTTTTCGCGGTCTTCCAGGCAAATGAGGCCGCCATAGAGACAGTTCCCTCCCGATAGCTCCTCCGGGTTATATCCTGTCAGCAGGAAACAGCCGTCGCTGACAAAATCCATCGGCCAGTCCGGCCGGTTCTGGCACCGGTATGCCATTCCAGGAAGATTGGATAGAAGGGTTGCGAGCATCCTGCGGCTCTCCTCGAGCGCCTTCTCGGTTCTTTTCCGCTCGGTAATCTCTTCCTGGAGGTTCCTGGTGCGTTCGTCCACACGGTCTTCCAGTTCCTCGTTAAGGCGCTTTAATGCCTCTTCTGCCCGCTTTCTGATGGTAATGTCACGGGTGATCGAGAGGACTGCCGGCTGACCCTCATATTGTATAAGGCGGCTTGATAACTCAATCGGAATGAACGACCCGTCCCTGCGGATATGGACACCCTCAAAAAAGAGGTGTTTTTCAATAAGAAGTTCCTGGATTTTCCCTTTCACCATTGCCGCGTAGTCGGGGGACTCTATATCCATAAGGGACATCTGCAGCAGTTCGTCACGTGAGTACCCGAGCCGTTCGGCAGTAACCCGGTTTACTTCAAGAATCCGGGCATCAAGGTCGTGTATGATGATCCCATCGCTTGCGTTGTCAAAAAGTGTCCTGAATTTTTCTTCAGATAGTATGAGCGATGCCTCTGTCTGTCGTTTTTCTTCCCTCAACCGCTTTTCCTCGATTGCATGGGCTACTGCGATGCCAAGACGGGCCATCCGGTCTTTCAGGAGGTAATCAGAGGCCCCCTGCTTCATACACTCAATCGCAATTTCATCACCAATAGCCCCTGTAATTACGATGAACGGGATATCATACCCTTTCTCCTGGAGGAGGCCCAGCGCAAGGAGCGCATCGAACTGGGGCATCGAGTAATCAGCCAGGATTACCTCAAGTGACGGGTCCAGATATGCAAGGAAATCCTCTCTCGTCTCCACGCGCCGAAAGATCGGGTCATAACCCACCTTTTTCAGTTCATGTAGCATCAGTTCGGCATCGGATGGCCGGTCTTCGAGGATCAGCATTCTCAGAGGGATTGACATGGCAGTGTACCTGGTATGGATGGTCTGAATGAACGGGTGGAATTCGACATGGCATGACGTCCAGGACTACAACAGGGTCTGCGGCAGCCGGCCACTGTTTTACGTGTATGCCGTATGGAGGGCCTTTCCCCGGGGCGGGTCATCGTACCCCATACGGGATCAGGGAGATCATCGTTCGTCACCCGTACCTCCGTCTATTGTGAAGAAAAATGTTGCGCCCTTATCAGGTTCTGCCTCTGCCCAGACATCCCCTCCATGACGGTGAATAATCCGCTGGACGATGGCTAGACCAAGACCAGTGCCTTCGTATTCTTTAACCGGGTGGAGGCGCTGGAATACCACGAACAACTTTGGACGGTACCGCATATCAAACCCGATACCATTGTCCTTTACAAAGTAAATATTATGGCCGTCTTTCCTGAAGGAGCCAATTTCTATCCGGGTTTCCTTGCATTTGCGGGTAAATTTCAGGGCATTTGAGATGAGATTGATATAGACCAGCTTCAGCATATCCGGGTCTGCCCTGCAGGGAGGGAGATCTCCGATCTCAATATCAACCACTCTTCCCGCCTTCTCACCCCGGAGCTCATCGAAGGCCTCGCGTGCAATGTCGACAGGATGTACCGTAACTATATTTAGCGATTTCCGGCTCATATGGGAGAAATCGAGCAGGTTGTCAATAAGTGTCCTCATATGGGATACATTTTCCCTGACAAGAATGAGGTATCGTTTTCCTTCATCAGGGAGTTCTCCGGTATAATCATCAAGCACGATGCGTGAAAAACCGTCGATTGCACGAAGCGGGGCCCGGAGGTCATGTGACACCATATAACTGAACGATTCTAACTCTTTGTTTATCGTCTCAAGCTGGACGGTCCGGCTTGATACCCGGGTTTCCAGCTCTTCGTTGAGTTGCCGGAGCTCTTCTTCAATCTGTTTCCGGACGGTAATATCACTGTGAATTCCCATGAGACCGATGATGTTCCCTTTATCATCTGTGATCGCATCTGCACGCAATTCAACCGGGAAGTGGCGCCCGTTTTTGGCAACCATGGTTACCTCCCCCCTCCAGGAATCCCCACTCATAATTGTTGTAAAGACCTTATGTCCGATACCAGAATCTGCATACAGAATTATGGGGCCCAACGCTGAATGTAATTCTTCAACCTGGTAACCAAACAGGTCAGTAAATGCACGGTTCTGGTACATGTGATACCCGGCAGGGTTAGAGATCCCGATTGCATCGCTGGTGCTTTCTACCGCCTTAAGGATTCGGAACAGTTCATCCTCAGTTTGTTTCCGGCCTGTAATATCCTGGCCTGCCGCATAGAAACGGACCAGTCTTCCTTCTTTTTCATCCCATTCCGGCTGAGTCCTGTGATTAACCCAATGGACCTCGCCATTTCTGCTGATCACACGGAATTCACTTTCATAGCTCGCGTTTGCAAATAATTTCCGGCGGTGCTCATCGAGAATTCGCCGGTCTTCCGGGTGAATGAAAGAACTCCACCCCCCGGCCTTGAGAATTTCCTCTCTTGAAATTCCGATAATACTCCGGAATGCCCCGGTGGCCCATTCAGCAACAAACTTGCCGGACGGTTCAACCCTCATCGCATAGGCATAATCAGATATCAGGTCGGAAGTCATCCTGTATCGTTCTTCACTCATCTTAAGTGCTGATTCGACCTCATTTTGTTTCCTGATTGTCTCTTTCAGGGTTGATACCATCTCATTAATGCTTTTTTCAAGCCTCTGGAACTCCTTGCCTGTTGAGCTGCGTATCTTGTGGTCAAACTCGCCATGTGCGACCCTGTCAACGTCCTCAACGATATCCCTGATTGGCCTGGTGAGATAGTTCGAGATCAGGAACGCAGTCTCCGAGACCGACCAGGAGTGCGGTGAGGGCAATTACCAGTCTCATCAGGAGGAGCCGGTCCAATGCGTCCTGTACCAGCTTATTGTTGTAGGTTAATTCAACGACCAGGCTTGGATCAGACCCGTAATCCGGATCTTTCAGGTCGATAAAAAGATATCTGATAGTATAGCCGGTCGACGTATTGACATTTTTTATATCTTTGCGATTCTGTATGATTTTCTGAAATAAAACAGCCTCTTCATGGTTTGAAGTACCCGTGTAATTTCCTATCGGCTGTCCCTTTGAATTGAAGATCCTGATATTTTCAATGTACGGATTGTTTTCGGCAATCCTGTTGATAACATCCCGGTATTGAAGGCTGCCACGTTCCTTATCAAGTTCTTCCCCGGTCAATCCCAGTTCAAGGATATAGCGGTGGTCGGGGGTGGGTGCATATGCAAATTTTCTTAATTTCCCCGTAGCAGTTTCGCGCACTACACGATCGGGAAAGAAACCCTCTGAAAGCCTGATCTTGGTGAGGTACTGAAAAAAGTATGGGACCGTCCCGAAATCAAGGCCGATTTCCGGTTTATAGGTTGAATACTGGATGACCCCTGACTCGTTGATAATATAAAGGTCTGTATTTTCGCCTATCTCCCGTTTTACCTTGTCGAGGTCCATTTTTTCAGGGTCCATTCCCGATCGGTTGTATTCATCGAGAAATATCCTGAAATCTTCCTTCATCTGGCGGTTCAGGGTACTATCATAGAGCTTGAACCCCGAGTCGACCAGATGAAGGGACTCTTTGAGGTCTGCTTCTGTCTGGAACTGGACAATATCCGAATTTTGTTCGAATGTGGTCTTTTCATTGAGATAATCAATGACGGTTATGCCGGTGACTAGACTGATAATGAGAATCACCATGACAACCAGCAGGTAACGGGAGAAAGACCTTGTTTTAAGGAATTCACGAATTCTTGGCAGCACCTTTGCGGACCCCCTGTTAGCACTGATGGTTACAATACACCGGTTAGTTATTGAATCTGGGGCGGCACCCCTGAAAATTTTTGTTATATCAATTTCCAATGAAAATACCTTTCAGTGGGGATCTACAGCCCCCTGAAATCGTTGCATGGCTGCAACTTATTTTCATTCTTTATGCTCGACAACTGGGCTGTCATAGGTGATTGTCATGATAATTTTGAATCCAACAACGCTATGGGTGTGAAAAGGTAGCCTTTCAAATTTTTAGCGCTTTGGTGCGAAGCCCTCCTGCTTCATGAGGGTTTAATAAGAAAATAACTGCTTTGTAGAAACCCTGTATAATTAAAAAAGCCACCTCGCTGTTTCATGTGGGGTTGTACCCTGAACCCGTGACCCGGGGGGCATCGTTGTAGGCAGGGCAGTTCCGGGTAAAATTCCTGCCGGAATATCCTGGGATGAATTCAACCCTGCAGTCTCATTCTGGTAAGCGACAGACAGATTTGCCTTGACTGCCCCACTGGCAAGCTGTTGAGCAATCGACCGGTTTACCCGGACATCAGACAGCGTTGGGTTCATTGAAATTGCCCGGTCATAGCTTGCAATTGCTTCCTGCGATTTACCGGCATTCATCAACGCATCCCCTCTTCGTGCTGCTGGAGATTCATCTGACGGGTCAGGGCGAAGCACCCGGAAATACGCGAGTATTGCCTCATCATATCGTCCCATGGCGGACAAGACCTTCCCCCTGGTCATCCATGCCCGGACCGAGTACGGGTCAATGGACAGGGACTTGTTCAGCAGGCTCAGCGATTGGTTCATATCACCTTGGCGGAAATAATCAGAACCCTTTATGGCAGGCAACAGAGCGGAATCTGATGAACGTTCTGAACCGCTTACATCTCCGGTGGAACTGTCCCTGAGGGCCCGGAGTCGGATGCTGAATTCCCTGTTCCAGAACTGCCACCTGATTCGGAGGGCTCTGCGCCCGCGCCACCCGGTGTTGGCCCTCCATTGGAGCTGTCAGGGGTATCGGGCTTGTTAAACCCCGGAGGGTTCCATCCATAATCAGGGGGACTTGTATCAAAACCACCGCACCCATAGTCGTCACCATAACTGATTCAATAAGGAAAAGACAGAGTATCAACCCGGCTACAGTAGTAAAACCGGCTCTCTGAAAATTGATACCTCATTCCTCCTGCAATAATATGGTCCGCATAGAGATATTCAGACATTGGACACCCGGGTTCCCGGGTTATTACCTATCCGGGCAGGAACGCCCCATTCGAAAGCAATATGCAACCCGTCACAGAACACCATGATTGGCTCTGGAGGGGGAGAAGACAGCGAATTTTTGGTTGATCGCAGAATAATCAGATCAGATCATCTATTTTATGATAGTACCTGGTTAAAACCTGAAATGTATCAGACCCATGTCGTACATATGTCAGATAAAATGCGATACCTTTTTAACAAGAATGTGATATGACAATTAGGTGTACCGATCAACCGCCCCCGCAATAGGTTGCCTGTGATATCGTCTCTATTGACGCCACCTTGATCTTTAGGCGATATTCAGGCAGGCGTCGCCTGCGGAACCGGTGCACCTTAGTTTTTTGTTAAATCTCCTTGTATATAAAGTATATTGGTCATGGGCGTATAATTCATCCCGCATTTCCGATTTCATATGAGGTCTTACCTTTATTTTCGAAAACAGTCCCCACAATGATGGGAATTATATATATGACCAATAAGGGATTATTTTTCAAATTAGCTCGATAATTATGCCCATATTCAAGGTTCGTGCCTTCTGCAAAGCTGTCGGGGAAGATCCCTTCGTATCTGTCTCTTTGATAAAAATCCGGTAGGAGCGCATCAGCAAACGGAAAAGTAGACCCAAAACATACGACCTGCCGCAGTCTTAAAAATGAAAAACTCTTACCTCTTCTTCGAAGACACAGGAATATGAAAATGGGCTCGAGGAGATTCGAACTCCTGACCTCCGCCATGTCAAGGCGACGTCATAGCCAGCTCAGACCACGAGCCCTCAAAAATTGGCAAATGCTTCTTTAATTTGGATCATCCTAATATTAAAAAATTGGCTTTTTAATGCAGTTTTTTCCTTTGGCGGTATACATATTGATCCTGTAACGGTGTATTCTCCGGATAATCACGGTGCTAATTGCCTGTTTATTTAAAAAAATATAGTTATATCCAGTTATCAGATAATTTCGCAAAGCGGCCTGTAAAAATCCCGACCTTCGCACGGATCTCGTCCATGATTTCGGGAGGTACCTCGCTGTCAACATTCAAAACCATGATAGCCTCCTGGCCAGGGTTGATACGTCCCACCTGCATACCCGCAATATTGATATTCGCCTGCCCGAGTATGGTGGATGCCCTTCCGATAACCCCGGGCTTGTCAAGATGACGCGATACGATGACATATCCTTCAGGGATCATATCCATGGTGTAACCTCCAATCGCTACGATCCTGCTCCGGCCCTTGAAGAAAACGGTCCCGCTGACCGATTCCTCCCCCTTGTCAGTAAGCACCCGGATAGTAATCAGGTTTTTAAATCCCTGCGCATCCGCTGTTATGGTCTCACTTACCTTTATACCCCGTTCACTTGCGATATACTCGGCATTGACCATGTTGACCGGGACCTGCAGGATCGGGTCAAGCAGACCCTTGAGCGCAACCCTCGTGATGAATTTTGTATTATAGGTGCTCTGGGAGAGCTCGCCACCGTAGATAATCTCCACCTTTTCAAGTCTTCCTTCGACGAGCTGGATTAAAAACCGGCCAATTCTCTCGGCAAGACGGGCGAACGGTTCAACAACATCCTGCTGGTCGGCCGGTACGAGGGGAGCATTGACTACATATTTTGCGGAGCCCCCCTCAAGGACAGAGATACATTGCTTCGCGATTGAAACTGCGACGTTTGTCTGTGCTTCAACCGTGCTCGCCCCGAGGTGTGGTGTGACAATTACCTGGTCCAGCTCGAGAAGGGGTGATTGAAAAGGCGGCTCTTCTTCAAACACATCAAGAGCCGCACCAGCGACCTTGCCTGACTTAATCGCATCATACAGCGCTTTTTCATCAATAATGCCACCGCGGGCACAGTTGATGATCCTTACCCCGTCCTTCATGGTGGCGATGCTCTTGGCATTGATGAGGTGCCGGGTCTCTTTTATCAGCGGGGTGTGGACTGTGATCACATCGGATACCCGGAAGAGCTCTTCAACCGACATCGAATCTACCCCAAACTGGGCGGCTTTCTCCTTGCCGATGAACGGGTCATAACCAACAATATGCATACCAAGTGCTGTCGCTCTTTTTGTAACTTCGCGACCGATCCGCCCTAGTCCCAGGATACCAAGGGTTTTTTCATTCAGTTCGACCCCCATGAACCTGGAGCGTTTCCATTCCTTTTTTTTCAGCGAGGCGGTCGCCTGGGGAATATTCCTTGCAAGGGAAAGCATCATGGCCATGGTGTGTTCTGTTGCTGCCAGCGTATTGCCTTCAGGTGCATTTGCAACAATAATCCCCTTCCGGGTAGCAGCATCCATATCTATATTGTCGACCCCGGCTCCCGCACGCCCGATAAACCGTAAGTTTTTCCCGGCTTCGATGACTTTTGCGGTGACTTCAGTCCCGCTTCTAACGAGAAGGGCATCGTAATTCCCGATAATTGAAATCAGCTGGTCTTCTTTCAGATCGGTCTTTTCATCCACCTCAAATTGTGTTCTGAGTATGGCGAGACCCTCTTCTGCAAGTGGATCGCTGACGAGTACTTTATAGCTCAATTTTAAAACCCATATCATATCAGCACTGTACTATTCAATGGTTTTCAAATCAGGAGCAGTGGTACACAAGGATAATCCGGAAAAACCCCGGGGGTTATTCGTGATGCACAATTATTTACTGGAGGAACAACGAGACTATAGTGGTGCGTGGATGAAGGAATTGCCGGATATTCTATGGCTTGAAGAGATCAGGAAGGAGGATATTGCCGCTGTGGGCGGTAAGGGGGCCTCACTCGGAGAGATGGCAGTTATCGGGCTGCCGGTCCCGCGGGCGTTCGTGGTAACGAGCCATGCGTTCCGCAGGTTCCTGATCGAGACCGGGCTTGAAAAAACAATTTTTAAGAATTTCGAGAACCTGGATGTCGAGAATAATGCAGCCCTTGAAAAGGCTGCGGAAAAAGCAAAAGAGGAGGTCCTCAGGGCACCTATGCCCCAGTCCATGATCCAGCACATCATGGAGGCCTACCAGAAGATGGACGCCGGAGAGATGATCGTGGCGGTCCGTTCAAGTGCCACGGCAGAGGACCTGCCTGATGCCAGTTTCGCTGGCCAACAGGAGACCTACCTGAATATCAAAGGAAACTCAAACCTCCTCAAGGCAGTCCAGATGTGCTGGGCTTCGCTCTACGGGGCGAGGGCAATTTATTACCGTGCAAAACAGGGGTTCGACGATAATTCTGTGAATATTGCAGTCGTCGTCCAGCAGCTCGATTAATTCTGAGAAGGCCGGTGTAATGTTCACAACCCACCCGGTAACAGGGGAACCACTGAGCATCATTGAAGGTTCATGGGGTCTTGGAGAATCAGTCGTTTCGGGATCGGTATCCCCGGACAAGTACATATTTGACCAGCGTTCTGAGAAGGTTGTTGACCGCCTGATTGCGAATAAAAAGATCGAGATAATAGCCGAGGGGACACATGGCACGAAAGTAGTGCCGGTATCTCCGGACAGGCAGGACGCGCAGGTCCTTTCCGACGAGGAAGTTGCCAGACTCGCCATGTTTGGCAAAATTGCCGAAAACCATTATGGTATCCCGCAGGACATTGAATGGGCAATTGTCAGGAGCACATTTTACATTCTCCAGTCCCGCCCGATTACCACGATAAAACCAAAAGGTAATCCTGCCGCCTCCGGCAGGGCCGAGTCCGGGAGTGCAATAATTCTGAAGGGCCAGGGGGCCTCCCCGGGTATTGCATCAGGGAAAGTGGTGATCGTACGCGATGCAAAGGATACCAGCGCAGTCCGGGAAGGAGATATCATGGTCACAAAGATGACCAATCCGGACATGGTACCGGCAATGAAAAAAGTGGCCGCCATCGTCACCGATGAAGGCGGCATGACCTGTCATGCGGCAATCGTAAGCCGGGAACTTGGCACACCGGCAATTGTCGGTACCAAAAACGGGACACATGTACTGAAACCCGGACAGACTGTTACCATAGACGGGGAAAAAGGGTTTGTGTACGAAGGTGCCATCGAAGTCCAGCAGCCGCAGACACAGGTACAGGTTGCTGCGGTCCAGGCACAGATTATCACGGCTACATCAGTAAAAGTCAATGTCTCTATTCCGGAAGCCGCTACCCGTGCAGCTGCCACAGGGGCTGACGGGGTAGGACTACTCAGGATCGAGCACTTGATCCTTGGCCTCAACAAGACACCAGGGTGGTTTATCGCCAATCATAAAGAAGAGGAGTTCGTCAGGGAACTCTACAACGGCATAAAAATTGTCCTTGACGCATTCTACGGGAAGTCCGTCTGGGTAAGGACGCTTGATGCACCTACGGATGAGTTCAGGAACATGGCCGGAGGTGAGAATGAACCGATCGAGCACAACCCGATGCTTGGCTGGAGAGGTATCCGGCGTGACCTCCAGAGCAAAGACCAGTTCCGTTTACAGGTTGAAGCATTCAAACGGCTCTGGGAGCAGGGATATAGTAACCTGGGAGTCATGTTCCCGATGGTCTCCCACCCTGACCAGTTCATCGCGGCAAAATCAATGATGAGGGAGTGGGGGGTCGATGTTGACCATGTCACCCTTGGGATCATGATCGAGATCCCGGGAAGTGCAATCCTGATTGAAGAGTTCATCGAAGCAGGGATTAACTTTGCATCCTTTGGTACAAATGACCTTGTCCAGTACACGCTTGCGATTGACCGGAATAACGAGAACGTTGCCTGGATGTACGACCCGAAACATCCGGCAGTGCTCCGGCTCATCCATGACGCAATTGAAGTCTGCCGTGAGTATGACGTTGAATGCTCAATCTGCGGACAGGCGGGTTCTGAACCACCAATGGTACAATGGCTTGTAGAGCATGGTATCAGCAGCGTATCCGCCAATATTGATGCTGTTGCAAAAATCCGTGAGACGGTAGCACGTACAGAAAGAAAAATAATCCTCGAAAACGCGAGAAGCCGTAATGCATAAACGTGGGTGTACGGAAGAGGAGATTTTTTCCTACCTCACTTTAAAGCGGGGAGAGGACACAAGCCACGATTATATCCTGAGTTCCATGTGCACGGTCCCTCACCCTGTAGCGGTGAAAGCCCATAACCTTTTCATGGAGACTAATCTTGGAGATCCAGGTCTTTTTAAGGGCACCGCTGATATAGAACAGGCCCTAATCCTGCGGCTTGGCACATTATTTCATGCACCCGGCGCCTGTGGCTATGCCACATCGGGGGGCACCGAGTCTAATATCCAGGCACTCAGGATGGCAAAGGCCTGCAAAAAAAAGCACAGGCCTAATGTTGTCCTCCCGGAGTCAGTGCATTTCTCGTTTCGGAAGGCCTGCGACATGCTGGGCCTTGATATGCATACAGTCCCCCTCAATGCAGAGTACCGGATGGACGCAGACATTGCAGAGAAGGCTATCGATGAGAACACCTGTTGCATCGTCGGAGTTGCAGGAACAACCGAGTACGGCATGATTGACCCGATTCCGGAACTGGGGGAGATTGCATCGGACCATGACCTGTTTTTCCATGTCGACGCGGCATTCGGGGGCCTGGTTATTCCCTTCCTCGAACATCATGAACCGTTTGATTTCCTCGTGCCAGGGGTCAGCAGCCTTGCGGTCGACCCGCACAAGATGGGTATGAGCACAATCCCTGCCGGTTGTCTTCTGGTACGCGAGAAGGAGATGCTCTGCGCACTCTCGATCGATACGCCCTACCTGTCAGTCAAACAGGAGTTTACACTGGGGGGAACCCGCCCTGGCGGCCCGGTGGCCGGAGCGCTTGCAGTGCTTGATTACCTGGGTTCCGAGGGTATGGAGGCCGTCGTACAGGGATGCATGAGCAATACCTTGCGGTTAATTGAAGGGATGGAGACATTCGGCTTCGCCCGCGCGGTAACCCCGGATGTCAATGTCGCCACATTCAACGGACCAAAAAAAGTGCCGCCCCCGTGGAGGGTATCATGCACACGAAAGGGACACCTCCGGATTGTATGTATGCCACATGTCCACCGGGACATTATTGAAAAATTCATCAGGGATATCGGTGAAACCCATGCTTGAACGTCTTGTAAAATCTTTGGAAACATGCCCGATTGTTAAACGGGGAGAATATAATTATTTTATCCACCCCATAACCGATGGCGTGCCGATTGTTGATCCCTCCCTCCTGCGGGAGGTTGGTGCGGCGATGCTGAAAGCACTGGACTTAAACGGTGTAACAAAAATCGTTGTCGCAGAGGCGATGGGGATACATATCGGCACGGTCCTCTCCCTGATGACAGATATTCCCCTGAACATTGTCAGGAAGCGGGAGTACAAGTTACCTGGAGAGGTCGCAGTCCACCAGGCCACCGGTTACTCAAAAGGTGAGTTATACCTCAATGGTATTACCAGGGGCGACCGGGTTGTAATCATTGACGATGTCATCAGCACCGGGGGAACGGTCAAAGCGCTCTTACAGGCACTTGAGATTGCAGGGGCCGAGGTCACGGACATCTGTTTTGCAATCCAGCGTGGGGAGTCTGAACTTAACTGCCCATTCAAAACTCTTGTCCGGATTGAAGTCACAGACCGGGTGCGCGTGGTTGATCGATACTTCTGAACTGGTCCGGAAACTAAGAATTTCGGGGGTAACCAGGATTGCCCTCCAGTTCCCCGAGGGGCTGAAGCGTAATGCAGTGCACGTTGCTTCAGTACTAAACGATGCCGGGTTTTTTGTTGTTATCAGTGGTGATCCCTGTTATGGTGCCTGTGACCTGGCGACTGGGCTTCTGGAGATGGTGGAACTGGTTGTCCACTTCGGCCACTCACCACTGGATGACACCCCCTGTATCATGTATGACCCTTACCGGATGGACTTTAATACAGACGTGCTCGGACTCGCGATACCGCACCTTGTTTCAAGTGATATCGGGCTTGTCACGACAGTGCAGCATACCCATATGGTACCGGTAATAACTGAATACCTGGCATCCCGTGGGATCACGTGCCATTCGGTGGATGGGGGGGGACGTGCACCAAACCCGGGCCAGGTGCTAGGTTGCTCCTATGGGGCTGCCAGGAAGTGTAATAAATCAGAGATCCTGTTTGTCGGGACCGGTCAGTTTCACCCTCTTGGTGTCCAGATTGCAACAGGAGCCCGTGTTGTAGCCCTCGACCCCTATTGCAGGACAGTTGAAGTTGTCAATGCTGACCGGTTTCTAAGGCGCAGGTTTGCCCTTATAGAGGTTGCTAAACGTGCAGGGAATTTTGGCATTATTCTGACTCTTAAAAGCGGACAGCAACGACGGCAACTTGCAGAACGCCTTGCAATGATGAGGAAAGATGCCTTTATCGTCGCGGTCCATGAAGTCTCACCCGATGAACTTCTGAACCTCGGTTTTTCCTGCTATGTCAATACGGCATGTCCCCGCCTTGCCTATGATGACCAGGAGCGGTTCTCTGTCCCGGTAATCAGTCCGCAGGAATTTGAGATTGTATGTGGTTCCAGGACATTTGAAAACTACCAGATCGACGAGATAATCTGAAATGAAACTTCGCCGGCTTGAAATGCTCCTCGAAGAAGTGGAGGGATTTTCATCCCCTGCCACTCACCTGGAGCAGTATTCTACTTCAGCACCGCTTGCGGCAAGGCTGTTGTTCCATGCCACCCAGAACGGGGATATTACGGATAAGAACACATGTGATCTCGGTTGCGGGACAGGTATTCTCACCATTGGTGCAGCCCTTCTTGGTGCAGAGCAGGTAACGGGAATTGACATCGATGAAAAAGCCCTTGAAATTGCACGGCTTAATGCAGAGAAATTATCTGTGACCGCAAGTTTTCTTCAGGCTGAAATTACATCTTCAACGATCCTTCCCGGCAGATGGGATACTATTGTCATGAACCCCCCGTTTGGGGCCCAGGTGTTGCATGCAGACCGGGCATTCATTGATTGTGCACTGGAGGCGGGAAATGAGATTTACATGATTGCAAACACCGGTTCACTACCGTTCGTCAGGTCCTATGTAAAAGGCCGGGCCAACATCCAGGAAACTATTGAGGCGGTGCTTCCAATCAGGCACTGTTTCCATTTTCATCGGAAAGAGGTCCAAAATATCAGGGTTGAGATAATTCACATGAACAGGTGTGCCTCTTCAGAATGACAGAACAATCCAACGATACCGTACCTATTGTATGGCTTTCCGCAGCGCATGTCATTACCGACCTTTACCTCCCGGTGGTAACCGCAATTATCCCACTCCTGATCAGCACCTACGGGTTCTCATATTTCCTTGCAGGTATGCTTGTCACCATCTACAACGTGACCTCGTCAATGATGCAACCGGTTTTTGGCTGGTTGTCCGATCAGTATGGGATTGTTATCCACATCTCAATCTGTCTCCTGATATCATCCGTATTCATCTCGGCAATGGGCCTTTCTGGGGATATTTATCTCCTCCTGCTCTTTGCATCTCTTGCAGCACTTGGCCATGCAGCATTCCACCCGAATGCTTTTTCGATTGTCAACAGGTTATGCACCCCGGAAAACCGCGGTAAAATAACATCCTTTTTCGTTGTCGGCGGAAACATAGGATATGCGGTCGGGCCTCTCCTTGCCGCCGCTATTATCTTCTATTTTGGCCTTTCCGGGCTCCCGTTGCTTGTAATCCCTGCACTAGTAATGGCAGTTGTTCTCTGGAAGTCGTTTCCGATGGATACCGTTGGGTCCCGCATAACCAGGAAGAGTCCGGTTGAAAAAGTCCCCCTGGCGACATATCGACCAATAGTTCCTTTATTCTCGGCCTCGGCCTTACGTGCCTGTGCCATTTTCTGTGCATTGGCTTTTTTCCCATCTTTTCTGATAAACCGCGGACTTGACCTGATATCCGCAGATATCCTGATATCCGTGATGCTTCTTGCGGGAGTTGCCGGTCAGCTCGCCGGGGGGCATCTTTCGGATATATTCGGACGCAAAGAGTACGTCATTGCCGGGAGCATCCTTGCAATTCCTTCGTTTTACGGGTTTATGTTCACCACCGGACTTATTTCAGTATGTTCACTTCTCGTCTTCGGCTTCGCCCTATGGTCAGGTTTTGCCGTGACGGTCGCTATTGCGCATGAAATGATCCCCGGAAAGGTGGCATTCACGTCCGGTCTCATGCTAGGGCTATCTCTCGGTATAGGGGGCCTCGGTGTCGCGTTTTTCGGTCTCCTTGCAGACCGGTATTCCCTGGCAGCTGCGCTCCAGCTGTTACCGTTCCTGATCATTATCGCAGGAGTGCTGATTTATCTCCTGAAATATCCGTGGAAATCATGGCATCTTTCATAGAGGTATCCGGTTAAGACCTGGTGCCGGTGAATTCCCATTGAGGTACTCCCAAAAAATCGGGAGTTGCCCGGTTCAGCCAATCCGGGTCAATCACCTGAAGTATGTTCCGGGCTTATGTTTTTTAAGATTGAAGACCATATAACATGGAGTCTGGTACATTATGGATAAAATGGGTATTGCAGCATTAATATCCGGCCTCGTATTAATCGGGCTTGGTATCTATGGTATAGTTATATTCCTTCCGGAAGTCGTTTTCGTCTTAAAAGGTATCATAGGTATTATTGGTATCCTTATCGGTATTTTCCTCGCAATATTTGGCGTTTTACTGATTAAAGATTAATTTTCCTTTTTTTCCGCTCTGTAAAAACAGAGATGAACGGGAGTTCACACCCTGAAGATTTAACATGCCACGTTCTAAATCTCCTTATATTGGTGACAGTTCGGGCATCATGTCCGTTTTGATGGGAAATCCTCTTAAAATCTATCTTGCATATTGGAAATTCCAACATTTCGTCATGCTCCCGGGGCTCATGGCCCGCCGCTTTGGCGAACCCGGTTGGGACTGGGACTGGCCCGCAATACACTGAATTTAATGAGCCTTCGAAAAAACCCCTGCCCGAAGAATATCTTAGTGGGGGTGGGGCAGGGAGGGGGTGAAACCCCCTCCAGGCCTTCGTAGTTCCCTCTTATTTTTTTTTGACACCGAAGGGTTTCAACAATGCCCTTTTTCAAAAATAGTACCTGAAGAGTATTCAGGCACCCGCATGTTTCTTTATCAGTGTCAGAGGAACCAGGATATTACCATTGCAATTACGACAACAATGATAATCCATTTAAGAATTGTCCATGCTATCTTCCCGAGAAAACCAAGGATAACAAAAATTACAGCAATAATAAGCAGAAGGATCAACAGGTTCATCATAATTCAAAACGCTCCTTCCAACTGATAGACGGCCTTCTATATAATTGATGCACTATCAGACCGGATAAAAAATTGCGGCCCTGTTGAAACCTTTTCAAGTCTGTCTTGCAGATTCGGTAATTCCAAAATTTAGTAACGCTCCCGGGGCTTATGGCCCGCCGCTTTGGCGAACCCGGTTGGGATAAGAAATGATCTCTTGGTGATTCGTCAACAAACGCCACCCATATTTTTTCAGACTCATAACCAATTCAAAAAATGTAGTTAGAATTGGAACATAAGACGCTCTTGGGGGCATTGCCCCCGCCGCTACGGCAGCCCCCAACTGGGATAGTCCCTGTACTGCTGAAATGTCTCAAAATGACAGGATTACCTAAACCGGATACAATTCTCTCCTGATTTAACGTATAAAAATGTATTGTGATGCTTCTAATTGAGGAATCACCATCTCTTTTATCTCTGAAATTTCCTTGAATATCCCAATTGAACCCCAGCTCAATGAATATCTTAGCGGGTTTGGGGCGGGGAGGCGTAAAACCCCTCCTGTCTTTGTATTTCACTCTTATTTTTATGACACCGAGGGGTTTCAATAACGCCGGAAAATGTATCATTCCCCCAGTTTCAGGTTTCCTGCAACAAATTTTGAGGTAAACGTAAATACTGAAATTTTCCACCCCCCGTCCTGTGCTACAAGGCTGATGTCATAGCTGCCTACGAATAATTTGGTGTTCCTGTTAGACCTGTTTGGAAGATAATGGTAGGCAATACCATAACAGAATACAATTGCCTTATTTTCCTGAAACCGGACAAGGAAATTTCCAACCTGGTGATGAATTGCCTCGAGGCATTCAAGACCTTCCTGCCAGTCCTGGATGATCTGATCGCACGATAGTATTTCCGGGTTTCCTTCGGTTAAGGTTGTGTCAAAAAGGACCTTTTCAGTGAAACAGGACCTGACTGTATCCCAGTCCCTGTTATCTATACTGATGAATAATGTTGTCACAGCCTCGATGACCCGTTCTCGTTCCGTACCTAGCAGCTGTTCTCCGGTCATGGTATCCTCACTCGTTGTATACGAGGTATAGAGTAAAAAAGGGTGTTACACAATGTTGATATTCATTAACGTCTGCAGCCAGGCTATTCACCAGTTACGTTGCCGGATGAATAAATAGTTTGGATTGGCAGCATTTATGAAATAATCCGAAGATACTCCCGCCCTTTAAAAAAAACGAATGAAAATCAATTGATAACCATATATCATTCAGATCTGACTCTGGTGCATCCATTTCTGATGCAATGATACAAAAACTGCCATGAGCAACAGCTTACGCTCTGTCAATGCAGATTAATAAAATAAAATCACTTCTTTTCGATGTAAGAAGGGTAATAGCAGCGAAGTAAGGTTCCCGAGGACTCGCGTACCTCGATACCGTAGACTACGTGAGTTGGCTTAACTGCTGGGTTCGGAATGGGTCCAGGTGTTTCCCAACTGCTATGGCCGCTATTACCCAAAGCCAAGGTCCGGATTTGAACCGGAGTGTAGTTGATCTGCAGTCAGCCGCGTGGCCGCTCCGCCACCTTGGCAGCCGTGTAAGGCGCCAAATACATATAGTGTGTATTTGAATTATAGGTTTGCACTTCAGGATTTCGTCTAGGTTTGACGTGGTGAGCACTAGTGATTGGACGTTAGTACTTGCGGACTGAACACGTCGTTGCCTTCGTGCGTACATCCCAAGCCTATCAAACGAGTCTTTTACTCGTGTCCTCAACGGAGTCTCTTTTTAGGCCGGGTTTCAAGCTTAGATGCTTTCAGCTTTTATCCCTTATCGCGTAGCTGCTCGGCATTGCCCTGTCGGACAACCGATCGACCAGAGGCGACGAATGAAAGTTCCTCTGGTACTATTTCATTCTTACCCTCAGACTCCAGACACTCCTATTAGATAGTAACCGACCTGTCTCACGACGGTCTAAACCCAGCTCACGATCCCCTTTAATAGGCGAACAACCTCACCCTTGGCTGCTGCTGCACAGCCAGGATGGAAAGAACCGACATCGAGGTAGCAAGCCGCCGGGTCGATATGTGCTCTTGCCGGCGACGACTCTGTTATCCCCGGGGTAGCTTTTCTGTCGTCAATAGCCCTCATCAAAAGGGCATATTGGTTCGTTAGACCCGAGTTTCCTCTCGCGATCATTTGCTTTGCATGATCGCGTCAGGCCAACTTTTGCTCTTACACTCTCCTGTGAGTTTCTGACTCACATGAGTTGACCTTAGGGCACCCTTGATATTTTTTCGAGGGTGTGGCGCCCCACCCAAACTGCCTACCTACCGATGTCCTTGTTAAGAGTTAGAGTTACAGCATAACAAGGATGGTGTCTCATCGTTGGCTCCCCGTTCCCCGAAAGGAACGGATATAACGCCTCCCATCTACACTGCGCAAGTAATACCGTAACTCACCGACAGGCTGCAGTAAATCTCCACGGGGTCTTCACTTCCCAATAGGAGTCCCTAGTCTCTGCACTAGGACAAAAAGTTCAACGGATTCGTGTTAGGGACAGTAGAGCTCTCATTAATCCATTCATGCAAGTCGCCAATTAAGCGACAAGGTACTACGCTACCTTAAGAGGGTCATAGTTACCCCCGCCGTTTACGAGTCCTTCGTCCGGTTGAACCCGGTGTTCAGATACTCGCACTGGGCAGGAATCAGTGACTATACTAGTCCTTTCGGAGTTGCAGTCACCTATGTTGTTATTAGACAGTTAGACTCCCTGGTCACTGCGACCTGCCTGATCACCAGGCAGGCACCCCTTCTCCCAAAGTTACGGGGCCAATTTGCCGAGTTCCCTTAACACGATTAAATCCGACACGCCTTCACCTCTTCAGCGAGGGGCACCTGTGTCGGTTCTCGGTACGGACATGTAATCTCCCTTTTCATGGGCTCCAGGAATTTGTCGAGTTTCCCCATCACGCTTTCTTCCGCTTCTCACCATTACGGTACTCCCCGGAATTATACGCTTAGACGGGACGACGGTCCCGCTCAATATACCCCGAAGCGTCAGGGCTTTCGCTTCAGACTACATGGTACAGGAATATTAACCTGTTTCCCTTTCGCTGCACTCGAGTTACGGTGCAACCTTAGGACCGACTAACCCTCGGCTGACGAACATTGCCGAGGAAACCTAGCCCCTGCGGCGGTTGGGATTCTCACCCAACTATGCTTCTACTATTGCCAGAATTCTCAATACTACACGGTCCACTGGACCTCACGCCCCAGCTTCTACCCATGCAGAACGCCTCTCTACGAGATCACCTTTCGGTGCTCCGTGGTCTCTGTAGTAGGCTTTAGCCCCGTCCATTTTCAGCGCCCTAAACCTTGACTGGTAAGTCTGTTACGCACTTTTTGAAGGATAGCTGCTTCTGAGCTCACCTTCCAGTTGTCTTTGGCCTAGGACCACTTTCAGTGTTTACACTGAGCCTACATTGAGGGACATTAACCACGGTCTGGGTTGTCTCCCTTACGCATTACAAGCTTACCCCGTAGCCCGGACTGCCAGCCTTCTAGGATGATGGGGAGTTTGGAGTTTGGCAGGGGGGTGAGGAGTTTCCCTCCCAGCTCCCCCAATCAGTGCTCTACCTCACCATCTATCTCCAGCCGGGTCATACTGCGACATGTTTCGGGAGGAACCAGCTGATGCCTGGTTCGATGAATCTTTCACTCCTATACGCAGGTCACGCGAATGATTTGCATATCAAAACCGCTTGCGGTCCTCCACGCAACTTTCGTCACGCTTCAACCTGCCCACGCATAGATCACCAGGCTTCGGGTCTTATCCTACTGACTCCACGCACTTTTAATACGTCGTCCCACGCTTGCGCTACGGACTTGTTGGTTTCCCTTCGGCTCCCCTTTTCGGTTAACCTTGCCAATAGAATAAACTCTCTGGCCCGTTCTTCAAAACGTACGTTACGACATCGGCAACCACACTCGTACTACCGCCTCGCGACGGGTTCCTTCGCGTGGAAGATCCTTTCATGCCGTAACCCGCCATCACTTGTCAATTTCAGGCGCTTTTAACCACCTTTCCAGGGTTACTTTTCAGCTTTCGCTCACGCTACTAATTCGCTATCGGTTTCGAGTAGTATTTAGTTTTGGAGGTTGATGACCCCCGGATTCCCGCGAGAATTCCAACCCACGGTACTCAAGACACCACCAGACCCTCTCGGCTTACGCGTACGGGACTATCACCCTCTATGGTGCACCGTTCCAGGTGACTTCCGCTTGACATCAGGATATCGCACGGTGGGCTTACAACACCACATCTCCCTTGCGGGATTCGGTTTGAACTGTGTCGTGTTCGATCGCCTCTACTAACGACATCTCGATTGATTTCTTCTCCTGCCCCTACTAAGATGTTTCAATTCGGGGCGTTCCCGATCCTTACGGATCGACACCGAAGTGTCAGGATGTCCCATTCGGGTATCTCCGGATCATAGATTCCTTGCGTCTACCCGGAGATTATCGCAGCTTGGCACGCCCTTCTTCGGCACTCGAACCGAGCCATCCACTGACAGGCTTAATACTAATGCTCCGTCAAACCCATTTAACGTCCTGAGTGCAAACCTATACACGGCCTCTTCAGGTCAATGACCTTCAGCCCTTCCCTGGAAACTCGCATCTCCAGGTGCATCGAAAGTGGACTCAAAGGGATTTGAACCCCCGGCCTCCGCCTTGCAAAGGCGGCGCTCTTCCAACTGAGCTATGAGCCCTGTCCTTGTTGACACCGGCAATTTTACAGTTTGTCTAGCAACCGCTTGATTCCCGAAATCATTTCGTTAGGAGGTGATCCAGCCGCAGATTCCCCTACGGCTACCTTGTTACGACTTAACCCCCCTTGCGAAACCTAGATTCGACCATGGCGAATACCATAGCCTCATCAAGACCTCACTCGGGTGGTTTGACGGGCGGTGTGTGCAAGGAGCAGGGACATATTCACCGCGCCATTTTGAGACGCGATTACTACGGATTCCAGCTTCATGTGGGCGAGTTGCAGCCCACAATCCGAACTAAGGACAGGTTTAGGAGATTGCCTTCACCTTTCGGTGTCGATACCCATTGTCCTGACCATTGTAGCCCGCGTGTAGCCCGGATAATTCGGGGCATGCTGACCTACCGTTGCCCATTCCTTCCTCCTCTTTAGCAGAGGCGGTCCCAACAGTGTCCCCATCATCCCGGAGGACAAGCTGGCAACTGTTGGCGTGGGTCTCGCTCGTTGCCTGACTTAACAGGATGCTTCACAGTACGAACTGACGACGGCCATGCACCTCCTCTCAGCTAGTCAAGCAGAGTCTTCAGCCCGGCTATCATTCCGCTGTCTTATCCGGTGAGATTTCCGGCGTTGAGTCCGATTAAACCGCAGGCTCCACCCGTTGTGGTGCTCCCCCGCCAATTCCTTTAAGTTTCAGCCTTGCGACCGTACTTCCCAGGCGGCACGTTTCACGATTTCTCTTCGGCACCTCGGTGACTCGTGGTCACCGATACACCTAACGCGCATCGTTTACAGCTGGGACTACCCGGGTATCTAATCCGGTTTGCTCCCCCAGCTTTCGTCCCTCACTGTCGGAGCCGTTCTGGTGAGACGCCTTCGCCACAGGTGGTCCCCCAAGGATTACAGGATTTCACTCCTACCCCTGGAGTACCTCTCACCTCTCCCGGTCCCTAGATTGCCAGTATCCCTTGAACGCCTATCGGTTAAGCCGGTAGATTTCCCAAGAGACTTAACAACCCAGCTACGGACGCTTTAAGCCCAGTAATAGTGGCCACCACTCGAGCCGCCGGTATTACCGCGGCGGCTGGCACCGGTCTTGCCCGGCCCTTTCTCCACCTGCTTTTTACACAGATTAACAGCCCGAATTTACGGGCACTCGGGGTTCCCTTATCACGATTTCTCGCATTGTAAAGTTTTCGCGCCTGCTGCGCCCCGTAGGGCCTGGATTCGTGTCTCAGAATCCATCTCCGGGCTCTTGCTCCCACAACCCGTACCGATTACAGGCTTGTTGGGCCGTTACCCCAACAACAACCTAATCGGCCGCAGACCCATCCTGAGGCGGCGGACCTTTCGATTACAGGAGCATTCCAGCTTCTCTAGTCTATGGGGTATTATCCCCAGTTTTCCGGGGTTATCCCCCTCCTCAGGGTAGGTTGTCCACGTGTTACTGAGCAGTATGCCGAGGTCTTGCACCTCTCGACTCGCATGGCTTAATCGAACCCCGATAGCAGTGGCCTCTGGCAGGATCAACCAGAATTAAGATAATGCACACTATCGGTTTTAATTTTGAAACTTTTGAGGAATTAGCGGTTACTAAACAAATTTCCGCATTGCCGATACCAACGTCAGAACCAATTTCGGCACAGGGGCCGGGTGTTTGGTTCTCCATCTACAGAGGTTACTAATGTTGACTGTGTAGGTATATAATACTGTTTATATGATTTCCAGACCGGATTTTAACCCCGTTCTGTTGACCATTTCCAGTATAATCCGAACCAAGCCTGTACCTTGCAGGATGTTTGATTCATCATTATCGAGGCTTACTATGTTGCCATTATGAGTATATAATGGCTTCCACCTATCGTTTCATAAGGGTGAGGAGGCAGGCGTCAAAACGATTCACACCGTTCACCAACAAATGAAATATCAGGGCTAATTCCGGTAGTACCGGGTATTTAGTCCATCATTCGTGCGGGAAATAAAGTTGTTTTTTGTTCTATATGAACATTGTTGCGACGAGAAAATATCCTGCAAAGCGTACAACAAGAAAATTGTTAGTAATTTCCAGTATTTTGAAGAAAGACGTTTACTATTACGGTATATCGGATATAATTCAGCACCATATCGGGGCTTGCAGATAACCATGCAACGGGATTATTCTCCGGCACGCGCAAGTGGTATAATGAAGAGGTCCCCGAGAAATTCTTCCTGTTCCATCAGGATATCCCCCTCAAACATGAGGAAGAGAAGAGGGATGTAAACTTCCGGAATGCTCCAGCCTAATTTTTCAGTAATCTCTGTGAGGGCGATTCGCTCATTGCCAGGGCATGCTTCCGTGCAGCAGGACAGCACACGTGAGGCAGCCTCCTGGTAGCCTTCCTCGTGCGCGATGCTTACAACATCATCGGCATCAAAATATTCATCGGGACCATAAGAACTGAGGCGCTGTCGCCGTCTTTCCTCTTTCTCCGCGTTCTTCAGCTCGGTAATCAGCTCATATAATGTGATAGGATGTCTCCGGAACTGCTTCCTTTCAAGCCTGCGCTTGATCTCGCGTTCCAGCCGGTCGACCGGGCCAAGTCTCCCGCTCACTTCCCCGTCGATATCAAAGTCAAAATCGTCGGTATCATCTGCAGGTTCATCATTGTCAAAGCTGATATCGACCTCCTGTGCTAGCTGCTCAAGATGGTCAGACTTCATCCTGAGTAATATAGCGGCATAGAAAAGTGTGCGCCCGGAGATACGGAGGTCCAGTCTCTTTTCTCCGTTCAAGTTCCGATAAAAAACGGTCTGTAACCTCGACAATATCGATATTCCAGGGATCAATCTCCCCCCGCTCGGCCATCTGGACCAGTATTTCGACAGGCTCCTCAGCCATTCACTTTCACTCCGGTAACCAGCGTACTCTTATCTGAACGGACTGTTACACCCATGATACGGTCAGCCCCTTCAATCATTGGTTTTCTGAGCGAGACGATGATAAACTGGGAGGTGCCTGCACTCTCACGGATCATTTTTGCGATTCGTTCCGCATTAGAGCCATCAAGAGACATGTCCACTTCATCAAATGCGTAAAATGGCGCGGGGATATATTTCTGGATTGAGAAGATGAATGCAAGAGTAGTAAGTGACTTCTCACCCCCTGACAGTGAATTCAGGAGGTGTACTTTTTTATCCCTCGGCTGTACCGCAAATGAGAGGCCGCCTGCGAACGGATCTTCCTCGTTTTCCAGTACGAGGTGCCCGTTACCACTCGTCAGGGTCGCAAATATTTCCCTGAAATTCCCATCTATTGCGTGATATGCTTTGGTAAACGCTTCAAACTTCATCTTTCCAAAGGTCTCGATCCTTTCCAGAAGAGTCGTCCGCTCTCTTGACAACACGTCCTTTCGCGCGGTCCGGTCCTGGGCACGTTTCTCGACCTTTTCGTATTCCTCAATCGCAAGCATGTTGACTGCGCCTATCTTCCTCATAGCATGGCCCGCTTCTGCAATGCCATCGTCGATCTCCTGGAGGGTAAGATCCGTGGTAACTGCCCCGGCTTCCGGCGTCATGGCCGCGATCTCCTGTTTAAGAGTGTTTTCACGTTCCAGAAGCGCAGAAAGTTGTACTTGTGCCCTTTCGAGAAGGGAATCGAACTCAAGGATCTTTTTCTCAGAGGCAAGAAAATGTGCCATCGCTTCTTCGCGTTTCGCTCTCAGTCCTTCCAGTTCTCCGGAAAACATCTTTTGTTTCTCTTCGAGCGCAGCAATCTCTCCTTTCGCTGATTCAATAGACTGTTTCAGTGCTGCAGTCTCCCGGTCAATCTCTTTGTTGCGGTCCTGGACCTTATCGAGTTCTTCTTTTAAGTCACTCGTCCGCTTGGTGAAATGAAGCCGTTCCCTCTGGAGATCGGTTATGTCCGACTCTTTTTCCCGGAGCCTTCTTTCAAGACTCTCCACCTCCTTCCTCCAGTGGTCCCGTTCTTCGGTAAGGGCAGGGATCCGGGTCCCCTCAAGCCTCTTTTTAATGACCTCCATATCCAGGTTCAACTGACCGATCTCCTCGGTAATCGCATCAAGGGTCCTCTCGAGCGCTGCAAGCTCCTGGCTGCCAGTCTGCATCTCAGTTTCAAAGGTATTCAGCGTGGAAGTGAGAGCATCGCGTTCGAGTATGAGGTCTTCAGTCTGCCTTGAATATTCATCCAGTGCCATCCGGTTTCTCTCGATAATTTGTGAAAGTTCGGCCCTTGCATGCCGTTTTTCATCGATTAACGAGGTGCTGCTTTTTATTGCAGATTCAAATTCCCCCGCTTCCTCGCGAAGTTCACTGATGCGTATCCTGAGCCTGTCGATTTCATCTCCAACAGCTGCTCCGAATCCTTTCAGGCTTTTCTTGAAAAATCCACCGGTCATTGCACCGGAACGTTCAAGGAGTTCACCATCGAGGGTGACCATGCGGTGCTGACCGATCATTTTGCGAGCGCGGTCAAGGGAGTTTACCACCAGCGTCCCTCCAAAAACAACACCGAATGCGTCGCGATATCGTGGATCGAAGGTGAGTAAATTCACTGCATAGTTGATGATCCCTTCATCCCTTATAGGAGGGTATTCCTGTTTCTTCAGGCGGGTCAGTGGAAGGAATGTGACCCGACCCAGTTTCTCTTCTTTCAAGTACCGGATCGCCTGGGAAGCAACGGAATCGTTTTCAACCACCACATAATGGAGTTTTCCCCCGGCTGCCACATTCAGTGCAGTCGCATATTCCGGCGGGGTCTGGCCGAGTTGCATGATGGTACCGATAACCCCGTCCATGGCAAGAACCGTCTTCAGGACGCTGCCCCCTGCTTCCCCCCGCGCCTGTGCCTGGGCTTCAAGCCTTACGACTTCCTTTTCAAGGCTCTGGAGTTCCTCCCTTGTATCTTCGAGCATCTTCCGCTTTGAGAAAGAACCGCTCTCTATGGCGGACAACTCCCGCGTAAGCTTCCCCTGCCCGTCTTCAGCCTTTACTGATTCAGCCTGCCAAAGACTCCTTTAATGCCACTTTTTCCGCAATACTTGTTTCTATAGCCTTAATCCGCTCTGTATGCCGTTCTTTTTCGGTCGTCCTCATCCTGCTTTTTTCAATAAGCAGGTCCTGCTGGTGAATAATATCAGACCGTGCCCCCCGTTTCTCTTCAATCGTTTTCATCAGGGAGAACAACTGGTCACGCGACCCCTCTGCCTCTTTGCTCTCGTTTTTAATGGCGGTTTCGGTCTTTTCAAACTTCGCGCGTGCCGTCGCCGCCTCCATAGCGAGATTTGTCCGGTCAATATTCTGGTTCCGGATCCCGTCATTGCATTCCACTATCCGTGTCTCAGCCCTCTTGGTATCCAGGTAATTGCGGGTTATGGCTTCGAGGTTTACTTCCTTGTCCCGCTGGAGCCGGATAATTGTCTGTTCAGCTACTTTTATGGAGCCTTTCAGTTCTTCAAGTGAGGATAACAGTTTCAGGTAGTCTGCACCGCTCTTCAGGTTGATCTGCTCATCTATCTCCTTTAAGTCAGTCCGGAGATAAGCGAGTTCGTTTTCCTCGATGCTCCTGTCTGACTGAATCCGCTGGATCCCGACATTCTGATCCCCAATCAGGCCCGTAAGCGCCAGAGACTCTTTTTCACGTTCACGGATGGTCGCTGCAAGCCGTGCGTTCTCGAAAAAACTCAGTTTATTCTGCCATTCCTGGTACTTCAGTGCCTGCTCACGTTCCTGCTTCAGCTCAACAAGTCGCTGGTTCAGCTCAAGGAGAAGCAACTCCTCACGCTCAATCCGCTCCCTGACAACATCAAGTTCTCCGAGTGCCTGGTCCCTTTTCGAATCAAACTCGGCCACCCCGGCAATCTCATCGATAATTTTCCTCCTCTCGTAGTCACTCATTTCAATGATACGGGTGATATCCCCCTGCATGACAACATTGTACCCATGGGGTTTAATGCCACATTTTGCAAGGATTTCAATGATATCCGTCTGTTTACAGAGACGGTCATTCAGGTAATTATAACTGTAATATCCATTTCCGGTCCGTTTAATCCTTCGACGGATTTTTGTGCCATCAGAAAAGGTGAGAGAGACCTCGGCGGTGTTTTTCCCTGAGTTCAGGTTGATCAGGTCAGTAAGTTTCTCTGCGCGAAGGTTTCTTGAGCTGGATAGCGCAAGGACAAAGAGAATACTATCAATTATATTGCTCTTCCCGGACCCGTTCGGACCTGATATTACGGTAAATCCTTCAAAAAATGGGATCTTTGTCTTTTTAAAAAATGACTTGAAATTATCTATCTCGAGACTCACTGATATACAAAGACGGGGCTCCTGCCTATTTCTTTGACGATTCCTTGTCATCGTCCTCTGCAACGATAAGACTGCTTTTTTTAGGTTCCGACGAGGACCCCGTCTTTTTACGGCTGGCAAATCCTGCTGATGCGACAATATAATGATTGTCCCCGCGCCGTTCCTCCATCTTCATCGTGCCATCGGGCTGCATGATCATATCCATGCGTTTCTCTTCTACGACAGGCGCTGCCGCCCGTTCAGGAGTGGTTCCTTTTTTCTGCATTACAACAGTCCCTGATGTTGTTTCAGCCTGGACTGTCGGCTTCATCATTTTGAGCTCCTGTCTCCGTTCTTCTGAAAATTTATTCAGCCTCATGGCAATTGACTTGAGATCAAGGAGTTCTTCTGTCAGTCCTTTGACAAGCGCTTCCATTTCCTTCATTTTGCGTTCAAGAGCCGCGACACGTTCTTCGGTGGTCATAACCGGGATATCAGGATTTTTTATAATTTCAGCCATTAGTTTTCCCCCTCTCGAGTCTTGGTAAGTCATTCCCAATGATATCGCCATTTATTTCGCATCATTGAGACCCTTAAAGATAAACATGAGCCTGATTACGTATAATAATTATGCTACGCCGTATCGCATAAAAACGACCATTGTAAGACCCTGTCACCAGTCGTTTATAAGCTGACACCAGGTTCCGGATATAGTTCTTACAAGGTAACGCAGGTTTGACATGAAGAGTACCCAATAAGAGATCCCATAACAGCGACATATACAGGGCCCCGGTCTGTCGTAATTTCGATTCCTGATTGTCGCAGAAACAAATTACTGCATCACGGCAATGCGAAGTTCCGGTATCAGCCTGAACAGAAAAATGGTCCCGGATTAAAAAAAAATCTGGAATCACCTCTTACAGATGTTGTATAACTTCTATTATCGCCGGATTGCTATTCATGAGTCCCGAACCACTGCCTTTAACTTTCCATTGACCACGAGAACATGGGACTGGGAGATTCACTCCTGAACTTTGAGAATTGGCACTATCAGAATTTTGAGCCCTCCTGATTACAGAGGAGTGGACAGTTACTCAGTTTACCTGCGTTCCGGCGTGAGGGGGCCACCCGGGCACTCATATCATATGCACCATTCCGCCGCGTTTAAAAATGTTAACGGCAAAAATTCCGGGAAATTCACCGCATATCACCCATAGAGAAGAAAAGGTATTACCATATCAGGACGACTTTTTTATATATGTCACATCTGTCTGCGACTGATCGTGAAATAGCCGATATAATAGAGAAAGAACGTCTTCGCCAGCTGAACGGGCTGGAACTGATAGCATCAGAGAATCTTGTCAGCAAGGCGGTGCTGGAAGCGATGGGGTCGATAATGACCAACAAGTATGCCGAAGGTTACCCTGGAAAGAGGTACTATGGGGGTTGTGAATTTCATGATATGGCGGAAAACCTCGCCCGCGACCGCTTGAAAACCCTTTTTGGCGCACAGCATGCAAACGTCCAGCCGCATTCCGGGACCCAGGCGAACATGGCTGTGTATTTTGCATTCATGAAGCTTGGCGAGACCCTGATGAGCATGAAGCTTTCACAGGGGGGGCACCTTTCTCATGGTTCACCGGTTAGTTTTACAGGCCAGTTTTATAAAGTAGCCCAGTATGGCGTTGATCCAGAGACCGAAGTTATTGATTACGGCGTTGTGGAAGAGCTTGCAAGGAGGGAGAAGCCAAAAATCCTCGTCTGTGGCGCGTCGGCATATCCACGTACCATAGACTTCAAGGCTTTCCAGGATATAGCCGATAGCGTGGGTGCGTATTGCATGGCAGATATTGCGCATATCGCCGGGCTTTGTGCGACCGGGGTCCATCCGAACTCGGTCGGGGTGGTCAATTTTACGACAACAACAACCCATAAAACGCTTCGCGGGCCCCGCGGCGGGGCGATAATGTGCAATACAGAATATGCGCAGGCAATCGACAAGGCAATATTTCCAGGAATGCAGGGAGGTCCGCTGATGCATACAATTACCGCGAAAGCCGTATGTTTCCATGAAGCGCTTCGGCCTTCCTTTACGGATTACAGCAGGCAGATCGTCAAAAACGCAAAGGCGATGGCAGATACCCTGATCGGGCATGACCTCAGGCTTGTATCAGGCGGTACCGATAACCACCTCATCCTCCTCGACCTTACGGCACAGGGGATTACGGGTCTCGAAGCGGAAGTCGCACTTGGTAAGGCAGGTATCACGGTCAATAAAAATACGATACCCAATGAAAACCGCAGCCCGTTCGTAACGAGCGGTCTACGGATCGGTACGCCGGCAGTAACGAGCCGTGGTATGAAAGAAGAGCAGATGCACCAGATAGGTGACTATATCGCGTCGATCCTTAAAGATATCAGTAACACTGCAAAGATTGCACAGATTGAAAAAGAAGTCACTGCAATGGCAGGCAAATACCCGCTTTACCCTGAATAACATGATCATCGACGGCAGGTTGGTTGCACAGAAAAGGCTGGACCTGGTACGAAAACAGGTAGATACATCGGGGTGCCAGCCCCGTCTTGCAACTGTCCTTGTGGGAGAGGACCCCGGCTCAAAGATGTATGTACGGATGAAGCATGAGGCCTGTGAAAAGGTACATATTGTTTCAGTGAAGGCTGACCTGCCTGCTACCGCTACCACCGGGGAGGTCCTCGCAAACATCATGGGGTTGAATCAGGATCCATCGATCGATGGTATCCTCGTTCAGCTCCCCCTGCCCCCACAGGTGGATGCCAGCAGGGTGATCCAGGCTGTTTCCCCGGAGAAGGATGTGGACGGTTTCCATCCATGCAATATCGGCCTCCTCTATGCAGGGACGCCAAGGTTCACTCCCTGTACCCCGAAAGGGATCATGACGCTGCTGGAGGAATATAATATCCCGGTCCAGGGCGCAAGGGCCCTGGTGGCAGGACGTAGTATCGATGTAGGACGGCCAATGGCCGCATTACTCCTTCACGGTGATGCGACGGTTACGATAGCACATTCAAAAACCAGGGACCTGAAGGAGGAGATGAGGCGGGCTGATATCGTTGTCAGCGCGATCGGAAAAGCCAGGTTTATCACCGCGGATATGGTTAAACCCGGGGCGGTGGTAATCGATGTCGGGATCAACCATCTTGACGGAAAATTATGCGGGGATGTCGATTTTGACCATGTAAAAGATGTGGCCGGGGCAATAACTCCGGTACCGGGAGGCGTGGGTCCGATGACGATCGCATCGCTCATGGAGAACACGTACATGGCAGCAATGGAACGTTCATGCACCAATGTACCGTAAACGGGCTGAAAATCGGTGATGGTGCACCCGTAAGGACCATGGGGGTCATCAATTGCAGCCCCGAGTCCTTCTTCCGGGGATCATACCGTTCAGGGAAGGATATTGGCCAGCGGGCCGAGGAAATGGTTGCACAGGGTGCCGATATTATTGATATCGGGGCACGAAGCACCTCACCCCTTTCTCCACCTGTCAGCACATCCTGCGAGGCGGAACGAATGGTGACGACTCTCCGGGAACTGGAGGGGACGGGCGCCACAATCTCTGTTGATACGATGCGCCCCGTCGTGCTCCGGCAGTGCCTGAAATTCGATATCCATGCCATTAACGATATCAATGGTCTTGGTGACCCGGAATATGCAGAAATAGCCTCCGATTCGGGGCTCCCCTGTTTTCTAATGGCATCCGCATCTTCGCCCGGTGACTCAACAGACGTGGCAGGTACCTTCAATGCATTGCAGCTCGTCACATCAAGGTGCGAGTCCCATTCAGTCGGGGACTATGTCCTTGACCCGGGCATTGGTTTATGGAACTCCGGCCGTACCGTAGCCCTCGACTGGGAGCTCTGCAGGCAGTTCCATGAATTTAAAAAATTCAATCACCCACTGCTTGCTGCAATATCCCGTAAGACCTTTATTGGGGACCTCCTCTACCGGAAAACTCCCGAAGAACGACTTGCGGGTAGTCTTGCCCTGATACCCTCCTTCTTTCGAAAGGGGCTGATATTGTCCGGTGCCACGATGTGAAAGAGACAAGAGATGCAGTTATCGTCTACGAAACCATGGTGAAAAACGTATGAATGCAGAATTCACAGTCAGGGGCATTGTAACCGGGGTCATCAGGCCTGGTGAAGATATCGTTTCAGTCCTCACCCATGCATTATCATCCACAAATGATGCGCTTCTTGAGGGAGATATCATTGTTATTGCCGAATCCGCCCTGGCAACCGCGGAGGGTCGCCTGATACATCTCGGGGAGGTCACCCCTTCAGAGAAGGCCATGACACTTGCAGATGAATTCGGTATGGACCCACGGGAGGCTGAGGTTGTCATACAGGAAAGTGACAGTATTGTCGGGGGTGTTCCCGGGTTTCTCCTCTGCATGAAAAACGGGACGCTGCTCCCCAATGCAGGCGTGGATGCATCAAATGCACCCCAGGGGTATCTTGTGCCGCTTCCTCGTGACCCGGACCAAAGTGCCGACCGTATAAGGAAGGAGATCCTTGCCCGGTGCGGGGTAAACACAGGGGTGATTGTCGCAGACAGCAGGACTCACGCAATGAGGGTAGGATGTAGCGGTGTCGCAATCGGGTGTGCCGGGATGCCATCCGTGATAGACGATCGGGGAAGATATGACCTTTTTGGACGGAAACTTCTGGTGACAAAAAGGGCACTGGCTGATAATATCGCAACAGCAGCCGAGCTGGTGATGGGTGAGGCAGATGAGTGTATGCCTATTGCAATCATTCGTGGCATTGGAATCCCCCTGTCAGAAGATGTTGGAATTGAAGCGATTGCGGCAGAAGAGTGCCTTTTTATGGGTACGTTGCTGAACCTCAATAAGAAAGGGAGTGGCTGACCCGGGATTCGGCGGTCACACTTTTGTAACCTGGTAATTACCTTCCCTTGACTGCCATGTCGTATTCTTCATCTTTTCACCCTTGTAGCAGCTGGCTGGAAGGGTCAGAGTTTTATTATACAAAATTTTTGAGGAAACTGATAATTTCATTGATATCAGGAATACTATGGACAGGGTATACTTTGATAAATAAAACGTTCTGGCGTTCATCCACGATGATATTTGCCCGCTCAGAAAACCCATTGGTATCCCTGAAAATCCCATACATTTTCGCTACGTTCCCGTGAGGACAGAAATCGCAAAGAAGCCTTGTATTCTTAATCCCAAGAGATTCAGCCCATGCCCTTTTACATGGGACTGAATCGACACTTATCCCGACTGCAAGTGTATCAAGGGATTCCAGCGCATCCCGGTTTTTTTCAAGCGAGTCATCTGTCCTGCACAGAATGCTGTCCAGGCGAGGGGATGGAATGACAGAAGCGTCTTCTTTCCTGAGTTTTCAAGGAGGTCAAATGTTTTGTCATTCTGGTCCTTGAGAGAAAAATTCTTTCCGATATCCCCGGGTCGTACCATTGGTGGTTGCTCTGTCGTATCCGTCATAATAAGTTCCTCACAGTGATAAGGTAAGAGACCTTTCATCCGGTCCATGCCGGAAAAGATGTATGGAATTGTGTTCTAACCATCCATTACATGGAAGATTCGCTGATTTTTAAGCTATTCGAAGGACTGCCGAGACAGGGGCCGGGTTCTGATGCATGTACTCAAAGAATGTTTTCCATGCTACCTGATGTCCCGGCAGCACCAAAAGTCCTCGATATAGGTAGTGGTACCGGGGTGCAGACGCTCGCTCTGGCAACACTTGCCAGGGACGGGGTTATTACTGCCGTTGATGTGTACCAGCCTTATCTGGACACACTTAAGAAAAATTCATATGAAAGGGGCCTTGACCGGCGGATTACTACGAAATGCGCATCAATGGATGACCTCCCGTTTGGCCCTGGATTTTTCGATATCATCTGGGCTGAAGGCTCTGTGTTCGTCATGGGGTTTTTTGAGGGCATCTGCTACTGGAAAAACTTTTTAAAACCCGGTGGTTACCTCGCATTATCGGACCTGGTATGGTTTACTGATATGCCATCACCTGGTACCAGAGAATTTTTCGGGCAGCAATATCCAGCCATGACCACCGTCAGGGGTAACGAAGAGAAGATTAATGCCGCGGGTTACACCCTCCTTTCATCATTCAATTTCCCTGATTCTGCCTGGTGGAGTAATTTCTATGACCCGTTCGAAATACGCCTCGCAGAATTTGAAAAAATATATGCGGGTAATGATGAGGCCCGGGCATTGGTTGAGGTATCACGGAAGGAAATCTCGTTATTCCGGGAGCATTCAGATGAATACGGGTACCGGTTTTTCCTGTTACAAAAATAATTCTGCGAACAACAGCCCGGCGTGGTTATTGCTCAGTGCTCCGTGCGACACCAACACGCCCTTTTTCTATCAATAGCGAGAAACCACAACCTTTCAGAAAATCAACCGCTTTACCATGACCGTGGATCATCAGCTCCACGAGGTCTTCCCGTTCATCAACGTCGGTATGGAGCCGGAACGAGTCCACTATTTCGCAGGATAGTCCGGCATTCTCCGCGATTTCCCGGTGTTTTAAGAAACTCGCCCCGTAATAATCAACATGGAAACGGGAACGGTCTTTGATAAATATCGCATTCGTCCCCCCACCTCTGCCCGGGCCAAGAGCCATGTCACAGGTTGTGGATATCATCCGCCGTACTACACCGGGTGTGACGAGGGGTAAGTCGGCCATGATAATGAGCAACGGACCAGACGAACTCCCGATAAGGCCGTTCAGTGCGGGGTTTAGTTCCTCGGCAGATACGTTAACTTTCGCATACGCACAGTTGAGAGGGACAGTGGAGAGAATAAACGGGTTACACCCGGCTTCCTTTAGAGAGAGGATAACATCGGTCAGCATTGCTTCTGCGAATAATTCACGTTCTGCAGCTGACAGTACAGACGACAGCCGGCTCTTAGGGTTCACCGGTTTGAAAGGGACCACGGCCTCTATGGACATTTTATACGAATAGCACTACGGACATCAAAAATCCATCGTTTTAACGCGGATCGATCAATAAATTACCAAATAAATCACACCATGTGTAATAACCAGATGAACCCGGTACCATGAACAGAAACGTAATAACCTTCTCAAAAAATGTCTTTCTGCCACTCACCACCGTCTGCCGCAACCGGTGTGAGTATTGTTGTTTCCGGACACCGGTAACAGAACACTGTATTATGCAACCAGGTGAGGCAGAATACACCCTGATCCGTGGTGCAGCGAAAGGCTGTACAGAAGCCCTTTTTACCTTTGGTGAACACCCGGAAGAAGAACATGGTTTCAACGCCCTGATCAGGAGGACTGGATATGACAGCATCCTCCGTTACTGCCACGCTCTTTGTGAAAAAAGCATCGCAAACGGCCTCCTTCCCCATACAAATGCCGGGATTATGACTGCTGAAGAACTGGAATACCTAAAACCTGTGAATGCCAGCATGGGCCTTATGCTTGAGACAACGGCAGAGCTACCTGCACATCGTAATTCACCGGGAAAGGCCCCGGAAGTCAGGATTGAAATGATTGAGAATGCAGGCACGTTGAAGATCCCGTTCACCACAGGTCTCCTTCTTGGTATTGGTGAGACGATGGACGACCGTGAAGAATCACTGGTGGTGATCCGCAACCTTCACAAACGGTATGGCCATATCCAGGAAGTGATCATTCAGAATTTCTGCCCGAAACCCGGGACTCCGATGGGCAACAGGCAGGGGATCAGTTTTGATGAGATGTGCGCGGTGATTCGGATCGCGCGTGACCTCCTTCCTGAAGATGTGGCCATTCAGGTGGCGCCTAACCTCGCCGATGCAGCATCCCTGATCCCATGTGGGGTAAATGACCTGGGAGGAATATCCCCGCTGACAATCGATTATGTGAACCCTGAGCATCCATGGCCTGGAGAAGATGCACTCAGGCGCTCTGCAGGGAATTATCTCCTCGCAGAACGCCTCTGTATCTACCCTCAGTTTATTGAGAGAGGCTGGTTTTCAAATGAATTAGAACCACTTATTAAGCGCCTTGTCAAACAGTTATCGGTACAGGTGACCTCTTGATGAAACAACCAGATTTGTTGTATTCCGGGAAAGCAAAGTCCGTGTACCGGACTGAAAATCCCGGAGAACTGGTAATAAAATTCAGGGACGACATTACGGCATTCGATGGCCAGAAAAAGGATACATTGGCTGACAAGGGAAGTCTTAATGCCGGCGTTTCAACCTTTTTTTTCAAACTCCTTGAAAAAAATGGTATTAAAACACACCTCATCAGGAAAATTGATGATACCACCCTGCTTGCCCACAATCTGACCATGATACCACTCGAAGTGATCGTCCGGAACATTGCAGCCGGCTCAATGGTGAAAAATTACCCCATTGAAAAGGGGACCCCGCTTGATCCCCCGGTAATTGTCATCGATTTCAAAGATGACTCACATCATGATCCGATGCTGAACGATGACCTGGTCTTCGCGCTGAAACTTGCAACACCTGAAGAACTCCGGGAACTGAAACAGATTGCATTGAAGGTAAACCGTGTGCTCCGGGACAACCTGGCAGGGCGGGGTATCGACCTGGTGGATTTCAAGCTTGAATTTGGAAAAAAAGACGGGCACCTCTTTGTTGGAGATGAAATTAGCATGGACTCGATGCGACTCTGGGATAAGAAAACAGGAGAGTCCCTGGACAAGGATGTTTACCGGACAGGGCAGGGGGATGTAATCACCAGTTATCAGCATGTAGCTGCACGGATCATTACCTAAGATTAATTCCCACAGAGTACGGAGCCTGAAGATATATCTGTAAAAAATTACAGTGCCAGTCCCTGTAACCACCGGGCCGGTTTGTAACCGGAAACCATGGTTCCGACAGGGTACCAGGAAACCCTCCGGTCCGGCACGGTTAAAAAAATATTCAACGAAAGACCATTCAACGGTTATATGAATAAGAGCGACAATAAACAGAACCTGCATATATTCCCTGGGTAAAACAGGACAATAAGAGATACAAAGGATAATTCAGGCAGTATATACAAAAGGAGGAACAGGAATGATGACAGACAATGAAGGGGAGAAAGAAATTCTTGCATGGGCTGCGGGATATGCCAAAAAACATGGTTACAGACTGAATCCTGAAGAGAAACGGCTTGACAGCGTGATCAGGGGCCTTGCAAAAAATAAACAACGTTTTGGTGCACAGTATTGTCCATGCCGGATAAGGAGCGGCGATCTGGAACATGACAAAAATATTGTATGCCCCTGCATCTATCATGACCAGGAGATAAAAGAAGAGGGTTCCTGCCATTGCAATTTGTTTTTCAGCGAAGGTACATCAGGTTAATACAATGCCACGCGGGCACACATTTCCGGTGAACAGGTCCTCGTACCGGACGTCAGGTCTGGGTAACAATCACCCCGGAATATGGATCTTACTGCTTCAACTGAACTTGGAGGAGAGGATATGGTAGAGGGCATAAAATCCTACCAGCATTGCCGCACTGTACCCGAATACCGCAAGTATCCAGACAAAGTTAGGCAACTGGATATTTGAGGATAATAAGACCAGTGATGACCCGATTACGACAGCCGCAGTAATAATCCCTACAAGGAGTTTGTCGCTTGTCCTCTCCAGGGACTGCTGGAGTTTCAGGATGTCGGTCTCGACAATTTCAACCCTGACCGTACCGGTTGCAAGTTTTTTTAGGGTCCTGTTGACATTCCGTGGCAGGTCAAACATACCGTCTGTCGCTTCCATCAGGGACCGTGTTGCCTGCCGGATGAGGTGATCGGGCAGGTGCATCCTGTCAGAAATCTGTTCCAGGAATGGGTGAGCATGCTTCTCAAAATTAAAACCGGGATCAAGTTTTATCCCGATATCAAGGATCATAATGATTACTTTCAGCATCAGCATGAGACTGATCGGTACCCTGAGCTGATACCGTCTGAGAACCTCAGTCAGGTCATTGACAATCGCTGAAAAATTATTATCCCCGGGCGTGAATCCCTCGGCATCAAGAAGGGCAACATACATTTCATCCCGGATAAGCTTCCCGGTCTTCTTCCCTGATAGTTACTCCCAGTTTCTCAAATGCTGAAAGGAGGATATCAACATCATTATGGATAATTCCATGGAGCAGCCTGACAAAAATAAACCGTTTTTCCGGCCTGAGGATCCCCACAACTCCGAAATCAAGGAAAGCAAGATCTCCTTTCGCCGTAACCATCAGGTTCCCGGGATGCGGATCGCCATGGAAAAACCCGTCTTCAAAGATCTGTTTGAGATATGAGTCGAATCCGACACCGGCGATGGTAACCGGATCGATGCCCATCGCCCGGATCTCATCAACATTCGTGACTTTTACCCCTTCAATAAATTCCATGGTGAGCATACGCCGGCTGCTGCAATTCCAGTAGATCTTTGGAAACCGTACCCCTTCAACACCATCAAAATTTTTCCTTAAACGGTCTGCATTTTTTCCGTCCTTTACAAAATCCAGTTCTTTTCGTATCTGGCCCGCGAAGTCCTGCACTATTCCTGTCGGATTATAGATACGCGACTCAGGTACTGCTCTCTCAAGCCTTGCAGCAAGAGATTCGAGAATCGTTATATCAGTCTCAATAATATCTTCGATTCCTGGTCTCTGAATTTTTACGGCAACAACCGTCCCATCCCTGAGACGCGCCCGATGGACCTGTGCAATGGATGCAGACGCAATAGGTTCCTCCTCGATCTCGAGAAAAATCTCCTTGTAACCGGGGCATGACTCCCTGATAACAGGAAGAATCTGGCTGAACGGGAGCGGATTATTGTGGTCCTGGAGCTTCTCAAGCTCCTCGATAAGGGGCTCGGGCAGGAGCTCCTGCCGGGTGCTCATAATCTGGCCCAGCTTAACAAATGTTGGCCCGAGTTCCTCTATTGCGAGGCGGATCCTGACATAGACAGAACGTTGGTCCTCGGGAGCACTGCCCCTGATACGGAACCGGCGGACACCAGGGAACAGGTCTTCAAGGAAAGCTCCGAATCCGTATTTAACGAGTATATCGGCGATCTGACCATAACGCCTGAACCGTGTGACCATGTGACTGTCCTATCCCTCTGTTCAATTCACCTGATAAACAGAAAAAAGGTTTGATACACAGGCCGGCAGGTAATTGGAATTGCCCCGGGTTCACTTGTGGCAGAAATAGGCAATTATTCCCTCATCAGCCACACTATCTATTCTCACAAACCCTACCCGTTCGAACTGCACTACCTTGTCCTGCATGGCTCTGACAGTGTTCTCGCAAAGGCCCTGTATATCCCCATCCGGTGAATGAAGTGTGCAGCGGGTAGCACCCCCAGCTGGCAGCCACTGGACGATTGGGGCTTTTTGTGCACGGGCATCAGACAATGCTTCCCCGGCATAGGTTAGACGGGGGCTTCCGGACGACCAGTCTATTGTTACGTTGAACAGGTCTTTCAGCCGGATCATTCTTACATCATTCTGGAATTCCCGGCCTGGAAGAACGACATCATCTTCAAATGTTAACGTACGGTACCCTTTCTTCTCATCCCCGGGATGGAGGAGCGCATGGGCTTCCCTTGCGGTCGCACCAATGATGGTGAATGATACCGGGTCGGGTACAAAAAAGAACCGGTCAGCCACCGGATCTATTATATCACGGTTTTTCGCGAAGAGATTGTCCCACGAGAATGATATGTCAGTCTCCCCGATCCCGATATCGAGGACCACCTGCCGGACGGCTTCGCGCCTTATCCCCCGCCTGGCAAGGGCACGGAGTGTCCCGAGCCTGATATCATCCCAACCAGAATATATACCCGACCTGATACCCTCCCGCATCTGAGATGTTGAGAGGACAACCCCCTCGATTCCCATCCTTCCATAGTGACGATAGACCGGTTCATTCCAGCCGAAATAATCGTAAATAAATTTCTGACGGCGGGTGTTCGCTATATGGTCCTTGCCCCTGATTACATGGGTAACCCCCATCAGGTGGTCGTCAACGGCCACCGTGAAGTTCATCAGGGGATAGACATGTGCTTCAATTCTTGGATGCAGTGGCTCATTCAGGATACGAAATGCAGGAAAATCACGCATTGCAGGATCCGGGTGGTCAAGTGATGTCCGTACCCTCACTGATGCCTCGCCTTCATAAAACGCGCCATCCAGCATCTTCTGCCAGAGTTCAAGGTTCTCCTCAATCGTATGGCCCCGGCAGGGACACGGTGTTTTTGCCTGCTTTAAAACACGGAACTGCTCATTCTCGCAAGTACATATGTAAGCTCCGCCAAGCCCTATCAGGTCCCTGCCAATCTTGTAATACTGGTCAAACCGGTCACTCTGATAGAAAATATCGGTGATCCTGAGGCCCATCCATTCGATATCTTCCTGGACCATCCGGTACGCATCCGGGTCTACCCGCTTCGGGTCTGTGTCCTCGATCCTAAGAATATAACTTCCGCCATACCGTTCAACGTATGCATCATTCAGAACTGCTGCCCGCGCATGTCCAAGGTGGAGAGGTCCGCTGGGGTTGGGTGCAAACCTCATTACCACGCCATGTTCTGCCCTTTCGAGGTGGGGAAGCTCGTGGGTGTGGATTTTTGGTGCATTCATCTCCTCGATCAGTTCGGGAGCCAGGTCGACCAGTTTTTTTCTGCGTTCATCGGGGCTGAGTTGTTCCACCTCAGCAAGCACTTCCTTTGCAAGCAGGGCAATTTCCTGCGCCCGTGATCGGAACCCGGGATACGTTCCCATAACCATCCCGATAACCGTTCCACTTTTCGGGAGACTGTTATGCTTGACTGCATTCTGAAGTGCGAAAATAAAAAGAGCGTTTTTCGGGTCTGTTTCCATTTCAGTACCCTCTGGTCACAAAATAATCCCCGATATCTATGAGGAGCCGTTTTGCCTCAGAATCCGGCAGTATTGAAACAATTTCTTTTCCTTTCTGAACAAGTTCCAGGGCTGTATCTCTCACTTCCCTTATTACCCCTAGGGAATCAAGCCTTTCAATGAGGTCATCTATCTCTTTATCGGTCAGTTCACGTTTATATTCAGAAAGATCGAGGCCTTTTTCTTTTGCTTTAAGGGTAATAAGTGTCTGTTTGCCTTCCCGGATATCAGATGCCCGGTCCTTCCCGCTCTTTTCAGGACTGGTCATGATGTCGATCAGGTCATCCTGGATCTGAAATGCCATGCCGGTGTAAAGCCCGTAGTGATAGAGCGCATGGGTCTTGACAGCATTCCCGCCAGCGAGGATACTCCCAATCCCGGCTGATGCTGCATACAATGCACCGGTCTTTTTGGAGACCATCTCAAGATACTCCCCAACCGTGACATCGTTGCGTTTCTCAAACGACATGTCCATGTGCTGACCATTGCATATCTCGACGCAGGCTGCTGCAAGCATCGAGATCGCCCGTACTTTTGCATTGTCTGATGCCTCCGAGATACTGATAAACTCGAATGCACGTGCATAGAGCACATCCCCTGCAAGAATAGCCGTAGGTTCGTCCCACTTGGTGTGGACCGTCGGGACTCCCCGGCGGAACGCATCGCCGTCCATGATGTCATCATGGATCAGGGTGAAACTGTGGGTCAGTTCAAGCGCAAGTGCCGCCGGCATTACTTCATCTGAGCTTCCTCGTTTCACTGCATCAGCAGCGAGCATCACAACGGCAGGGCGCAGGCGTTTCCCACCGGCCAGCAGGAGATGGGCACTCGCTTTCCCTAACTCCAAAAACTCATCACCAAAAAAACGGTCGATCATCCTGTCGACCTGTTTCTGTGTTGAATCCAGATACTCCATCAGATCCATGATTATCTCCAGTAATTTTTTTTAATTGATTTTCAACCTGTGCCCGTTTGACATAATGTGTACATCATTGTGAAGGGTATAACCGGTTTCGGATGCGAATTCTGCGTAAGCAGAGGTCATCCGGATATTTCCGTGTGCCGGAATAATATGCTGCGGATTTAACAGGTGGATGAATTCATAATGGTCCTCACGGTACGAATGACCACTTACATGGAGGTCTTCGAATACCCTCGCCCCGGTCATCCCGAGATGTGCCTCCACCATGTATCGCTGGCCCCGGTTCATAGGATTCGGTATGACTTTTCCTGAGAAAATGACTTTATCTCCTTTGTCAAGTTTGTAAGGGGTATCACCGAGCACCAGACGCGTGAGGATTGACCCGGGTTCACCCTGGTGACCGGTGATAATGGGGAGGAATTTTTCTTTTCCGGACTTCATCATCCGCCTCATCATCCGGTCGACAGTCCTCCGGTTCCCGAACATGCTTACCGTATCAGGGAATGACACGAGTTTCATCTGCTCGGCAGTAGAGCTGTAACGCTCCATCGATCGCCCCAGGAGAACTGGTTTCCTCCCGATTTCATGGGCACATTCGGCAATTGTCTTAACCCTGGCAATATGTGAAGAGAAGGTGGAGACAAGGATGGCATTTTTATCGTCCTCGTAACTGGTAATAGTATCCCGTACAAGGTCCCTTGCAATCCGCTCACTTGGGGCACGTCCCTTATTCTCAACATAGGTACTCTCCACGATCAGTGCAATGACACCTTCTTTTCCAATCTGGGCAAGGCGGGCAAAATCGGGTGGGTCACCAATCACAGGTGTGCGGTCTAATTTGAAATCGCATGAATATACAATAGCCCCATGGGGTGTATGAAGGACTGGTGTCACCGTATCAATAATACTGTGCTGCATCCGTACAAACTCAAGGACCAGGTTCTGTGAAAGTGTGTATTTCTGACCAGCCTTCAATGCAAATAACTTGTTATTAACCCCGAATTTCTGCTCACCGGATATCTGCTGCCTGATTAATTCAGTAGTATACGGGGTATTAATGATAGGAGCGTTATAACGGTGTGCAAGTTTAGGTATAGCCCCGATGTGATCGAGATGCCCGTGAGAACAGACAATTGCCTTGACACTCCCCTCTACCGTATTCATCATCGTATCGTCAGGGATTGCCTTCATCTGAATCAGGTCCAGTGAATGCAGGTTTTCCACCTCGGCATCTTCATGGATCATGACCTGGTCAAGCCGGAGACCCATATCGAAGATAACAATCTCTTTCCCGCAGCGGACGGCAGTCATATTCCTCCCTACCTCGTCATATCCGCCAACGGCAATAATTTCAATATCCATTATATTCCTCCATTATGCTGTCCACCATCTCCCGGGTTTTCCCGGTGATCATTGCATGTTTTGTCTTAAGATCCGCAACAGTACGGGACCCGGTCAGGAACATTGCCACCCTGAATTGTTGCTCAATCGTATCAATCGCATCAAATAACGCTTTTTCGCCCGTTAGTGCCGGTTGTAAGAGTGGCAATGCCATACCACAGAGGTCCGCCCCTAGCACAAGGGACTTGGCCATATCCAGACCACTCCTGAGACCTCCGGTGGCTATAATGGGCCCTCCTGTCCGCGATACATCGCACAGACTAACAACCGTGGGTATACCCCATTCTGTAAATTCCCTACCAAGGGTGATCAGTCGTTTATCTCTCTCGCTTGAACTTTCCTCAGCCCTTATACTCTCAATTGCAGCCCAGGACGTTCCACCCCAGCCGCCAATATCAATGGCCTTTGCTCCTGCTCCAAAGACTGCACCAGCAGTCTCTGCTGAAATTCCACTCCCGGTTTCTTTTATGATGACCGGGTACTTAAAATCTTCACATAACGTCCTGAGCGCATCAAGGCACCCTGAAGCGTCATGATCTCCCTCGGGCTGTATTGCCTCCTGCAGAAAGTTTACATGGATGGCAATTGCATCGGCCCTGATCATTGATACGGCACGGTCAGCCCATTCATTTCCATGATCGCGGAGCTGGACAATCCCGAGGTTCGCAACCAAAAAAGCATGGGGGGCCTCATCCCTTGCAACTGAAAACGTCTCTTCCAGGTCCGGGTTCTCAAGGGCGGCCCGTTGTGAACCCACACCAATCCCAAGACAGTACGTATGGGCGGCCCTTGCAAGGCGCCTGTTAACTTCCAGGGTTTCAGGGTGTCCACCAGTCATTGCAGCAATGAACAGGGGGAATTTGCTCTGGTGCCCGAGAAACCGGGTCCCGGTATCAATCCGGTCCATATCACATTCCGGCAGGGCATTATGGATGAGCCGGACATCATTAAAACCGGTGCACCCGCGTTCTATTGACTTTTCGACGCAGATGCGCAGATGGTCAAGTTTCCTCGACGATGTGGGTGATACAGGATCAGACATTTTCATCCCCCCTGACTCTAGTGCCACCATGCGGAACCGCGTCAAGAAAGTCACCAATCCTTGAAACATGAAATATATCAGAGGTGATCCCCGCTTCAGCAAGATGACAGAGCTCCTTCACCTTTCCACGCATACCCCCGGTGACATCAGTATGATTTGAATCCCCAAGATCCAGGGTACCAGCCATCGCTGGCGTGATTTCATCCAGAACACTCCCATCTATGAACACACCAGGCACATCTGTGGCAAGTCCTATCCGCTGCATACCAAGAGATAGTGACAGGACCGTTACCAGCTGGTCACCCGATACCACACATGCACCTGATGTACAATCCATCACCATATCACCATGAAGGACCGGGACAATGCCAAGTCTGAGCATACATTCAAGTTGTTGGTACCTGCATGAAATAAGCCGTCCCTTATCCGCAATGCAGGCTGAGAGGGGCTGCACACCCACGGCTTCCACGCCTGCGTTGCGTAACGCCCTGACGATAGAGTCATTCAGTCTCCTTACTGCCATATGCGTAATAAAGATCCCTTCACGATTTTCTGCCGAAACACCGGAATTTACGTGATAACGACTCGCTTCCGGGTGGCCGCATGAACCCGCACCATGTACTATCACAAGTGATATCCCGTTCCGCATGGCTATTGTTTCCGCAATCCGTTCGATCTCGTCAGACCGGATAATACCATCAGCAGCCTTATCAGTGATTACGCTGCCACCCAGTTTCAGGAGGACCCGTTCAGACATCCTTCTCCTTTCTTGCTCCCTCAGTATCGATGTTTGTAACGAATGCACGTGCATCACATGCTTCAATCGCACTCGCAATACGGCTCTTCAGGTGTTTTGGGCATAAAGCGACCATACAACCCCCTCCACCGGCACCGGTAATTTTAGCACCGTAAGCACCTGCTGCCCTGGCAGAAAGCACAAGCCGAGACAATGCCGGATGGCCGACACCAAGGACATCGAGAAGCGAGTGGTTCATATTCATCAGCCTCCCGAGCTGGACCGGATCGATAAGATGATGCATCGCGCACATTGTTACGCCACCGATTGCATCAAGGACCGGATCACATATTTCCGGATTTTTTTTCTTCAGATCGGCTACCATCTCGACCATTTTTGAGGTGCTGTGGGAGACCATGGAATTCCCGATAACCATCTGGAAACTTTCGGGTGGCAGACGTCGTCTTGACGCACCCATGATAAAAATCAACCCCCCATAGGTGGACACCGTGGTGTCCGTCAGGCTGGCCCTTCCTTTCTGGACTTTTTTTTCGATATTAAACGCCATTTCTGCGATCTGCTCCCGGCTATGGTTTATATCGAACTCATCATTGATTGCGGCAAGGGTTGCGACAGTGACTGCCGCTGAAGACCCGAGCCCTGATGAACTGGGTAGCTGGGAGTTGATGTACACGCTCCCCTTTACACCCATTTCATCAAAACAGCTATCAATATATGGAGATTTTGCCGGGTGGGGTGTCCTGCTTTTCCGTACAGTAACGAAGACACGGGGCTTGATTGCCAAAGCGATAGCAGGTTTTCCATAAACCACTGCATGCTCGCCGAAAAGGAAAACCTTTCCGGGTGCACTCCATGTGACCATTATATCACCGCGAGGGACGCATATCCCACAACAGCTCCAGTTATCCCCCGTAATGTCCCCGCTCGTGGCATAATGGATTAATTCAGACTTTCCTGCCCCCGAACTCCTGACAGGCCATGAGCATTGCAGATATCGGCCCATAACCACACGCCGTTATGTTTCGTTCTCCGATACGCCGGTAAAATTCTGGAATATCAAAGTTGTACAACGCCTCAATAGCATAGAGGTCATTACCCCTTGCAACATCCGCATGCACGTAATGAGAGAAATCAGATGATGCGATAATTCTGACATCTCGCCCCGTGCGCTTGATCGCACTCGAAATCTGCTCCGACAATACCATTGCACTCCTGTAATCCTGCCGTCCCATCATTATGGGGGTTATCCTTGCCCTTGGAAACCTGTACTTGATAAACGGGAGCTGGACTTCAAGAGAATGTTCATCCATGTGTGAGATCTCATCAGGATCAATATTCAGGGCCTCACCCAGTTCGTCATCATTGTCCACGATACCAAGTGGTGTCTCCCACGGTACCGTGGATATGCAGGTTTCAAAACCGCGGTGACTGGGGCCTACCAGAAGAAAGGTACCGGAGAATCCGGGATTTATTGATGCATAGGACAGGGCAGCTACTCTCCCGGAATAGATATACCCGGCGTGAGGTGCCACTATCCCCTTTGAATTACGGCCGTTACCGGCATCAATAAAAAATTTTGCCAGCAGTTGTTCAAGGTGGTCCGGATCACTTGGGTAGAACATGCCTGATACAGCGCATGGACGCAATTTCATCGGACTAACCTCTCATACTGATGGTATATCTAGAACTCGGTCTCGAAATCTTCAGGAGTGAGTGAGGTAGTAATTCCACGGAGGCGGAGCATCTCTCGTGTGAGGAGATAATAAATCATACCAAGTGCTTTCCGACCCTTGTTGTTGGTCGGTATGACAAGGTCTACAAAACTTGTCATATTATTGGTATCACAGAGGGCAAGGATCGGTATCCCGCTCTGCACTGCTTCTTTCACTACCTGTGCATCACCAATCGGGTCAGTAACGACGACCACTTCCGGTTCGATATAGTTGTGGAGATTCTGATTTGTCAGCATACCGGGTATGAACCGTCCGGTCACTGCCATTCCGCCGATTGTCTCAGCAAATTTCTTTGCAGGGTACTGTCCGTACTGGCGGGAAGTTACAACAAGGATATTTGGTGCATCAAACTGGTTCAGGAACTTGGCTGCAGTCTTGATCCGCCCATCCGTCTCCCTGATATCGAGGATATAAAGCCCGTCCCCCCTGACCCGGTAGATAAATTTCTTCATGTCCTTGCTCTTCTGCTGTGTCCCGATGTGAATCCCTGCAGCGAGGTATTCTTCTACTGGGACGAGCGGCTCTTTTAATTCAATTTCCATCTCTGTTTCTGTCATTCTAGCATCTCCTCAATTCGAATAAGTTCATTCAGCTTCGCAATCCTCTCGCCACCCACAATCCCTGTTTTAAGGAAAATGCAGTTAAATGCCGTTGCAAGATGCGAAATTGCAGTATCTGTTGTCTCTCCTGAGCGGTGGCTCATCACCGTGTCCATCCCGTTCGTGTGCGCGAGCCTTACCGCTTCAAACGTCTCCGTGAGGGTACCGATCTGGTTCGGTTTTATCAGGACACAGTTTGTCGAACCATTGCTGATACCATCGGTGATACGGCCAGGGTTTGTAACAAACAGGTCATCACCGCAGATGAGGCATCTGTCCCCTACCTGGTCGGTCAGTTCGGCAAACCCTGCGAAATCATCCTCGTGGAGTGGGTCTTCCACATAAATCAGCCCATAATGGTCAACAAGTTCACAGATATACGCAATTTGTTCTTCAGTCGTCCTGTTTATGTCACGGTAATGGTATAAACCGTCATTCTCGTGCCACATCTGGCTTGATGCAACGTCAATTCCCATGCCGATTTCAAATCCGGCATCGTCCGAGACTGTCCCGGTCAGCTTCCTTTACAATCTCGAATGCGGCGCGGTCAGTGATTCCAGGTGCCCAGGCCCCTTCATCACCTTTACCGCACGGCTTGTCCCGGGACGTCAGGAGCTCCCTGACCTTCCGGTGGACTGCCGCATTGGCAAATACCGCCTCTTTTGCTCCTGATGCCCCTGTTGGAACGACCAGAAACTCCTGAATTTCCGTTGCATTCGCAGCGTGCGCACCACCACCAATGGCATTTCCCAGTGGGAACGGGGTATCCATGACGAATGCGCCACCAAGATAGCTGTACAACTCAAGGCCGAGCGATGATGCCGCAGCCTTCGCATTCGCAAGCGAGAGCGCAACCGCAACATTTGCTCCGATTGTACTGAAATCAGACGTGCCATCAATTTCCCGGAGCAGTCCGTCAATATAGATCTGCTCACGTGAATCCTCACCGATGAATTTCGGTACCAGGTTCTCCCGCGCAAATACAACAGCTTCTTCCGGGGGCCGTACTTTTGCTTCAAATTTCCCGGTGCTGGCTCCGCTGGGTGCCGATGCACGCCCAAATCCATCTTCTGTGTAAATATCTGCTTCCACAGTAGTATTGCCACGGCTGTCCAGTATTGTTCTTAACTGGATCTCCTGTATGATCGTCATGCCTACTTCCTCTTCACAGTGATGGGAATGATGTTCTGCTGGAATTCCTCGATTGCAATCTCGAGCGGATCGCACTTCTCGGTTTTGATCAGGAGCGGGGCACCCATCGATATTTGCAGGGCCCTGGCTCCGATTATCCGGGCTCTTTCATATCGGGTATACGCTTGCATTATCAGTCCTCAAATTTTTCACGTTAACAATAAATGGGGTCGCTGAGATTCGAACTCAGGTTACGGCATCCCGAACGCCATAGGATTCCAGGCTACCCCACGACCCCTCACTGGTACGGGTTGATATCGTCAATAATCTCCTTGTGCGTCAGCAGCATGCGCCGACAGCAGTAGCGATCCATGCCGAGATCGTCGAGGATCTTTTTAGGATCCTCGCCCGCATCACGGCGGTGTTTAAATTCTTCATACGCGGGGGAAATAACCTTTCCGCAGGTGAAACATCGTACAGGTATCATATCGACTCAATCTCGTTTTGTTCCTTAACGATACGATTTCTGGAATTTCTTACGTGCACCGCGACCATGCGGTTTCTTCGCTTCTTTCTGCCGCGAGTCGTTGACGAGCAGGGTACGGTCATATGCAAGGTAGACTTCCTTGATTTGAGGGTCGTTTGACCACTTCAGGATACCACGGGCAAGGGCAGTCCTTACGGCCTCGGCCTGTCCCATGATTCCTCCACCCTGCACGTCGATCGCCACGTCAACACCTTCAATTGCTTTCGGCATGAGGAGGATAGGCTCGGAGATTTTCATCCTGACGAGCTCGAGTACCATAAATCTCGAGTGGTACCGAATTGATACGGATCCTGCCTTTCCCTGCTTTCATTGTCGCCCGGGCGATCGCTGTTTTCCTTTTGCCACTTGTATTGATAATCTTTATCATATCTCCACCCCTCAGTATTTTGCCCCAAGGAATGTGCTCACTGCACCAAGCGTGATATACTGTGCATTGTTCAGACGGTCCATATGGGCCTCCTCCAGAGTCTCTGTTTCTTTTCCCTGGAATTCATATGGGACACCAACATATGTCTTAATCCGCTTAAATGCCTCAATACCACGCTCCCTTTTATAGGGGAGCATTCCACGGATAGTTCGCTTCATAATGTGGTCAGGTCTCCGGGGGAAAAACGGGCCACCTTCGGTTGAGCCACGGGACCGTTTATGGTCATAGTTATCAAGCACCCTTGCCCTGCTACCCGATATGATTACATTCTCGACATTGACAATTGCAATGGTCTCGCCATTCAATGCCCGCTGGGCAACGAGGCTTGCAAGCCGCCCGAGGAGGAGTCCGTCACCATTAATAATTGTAACCATATGACTCACCTCAGAATCCTTACCTGACTACCCTTCGGGTTGTCTTTCAGCAATTGCTCGATACTCATACACTGCCCTTTAGCCCCGGTAATTTTTTCAGCCGCAGACTCTGAAAAATTCAATGCTGCAACTGTTACCGATGCTTCAATGATACCACTGCCAAGGACCTTTCCAGGAACCAGAATCGTTTCACCGTTATTGGCATAACGATTGATCTTGCTCAGGTTCACTTCAGCATACTTACTACTGGATGCTTCAATCCTTGTGGCAATATCCCGCCAGATATTAACCCCGTTCTCACGCGAAGTGTTCTTCAGCAGTGAGATGAGGTTTACCAGGCGCGGATTGGTCTTACTCCTGCTTTTCATCTCCTGTACCTCCCGATATTTCACCGATCTTCTCTTTCAGCTCCTCGGACTGGCCTTTAATAAACTGGAGACCATGCTCAATGATCTCCTTAACCGGCAGGGAGCCGTCGCTTTCTACTACGAATATATAACGCTTTTTCTCGAATGAGACATTGATTGCCGGTTCTTCACCGATCCCGCTTCCAAGGCATGCTTTTTCACATAAGCCGCAGAGAGAACACTCCTCTATACGGCCCGGAACTACCTTAACGCGGGCACCATCCACCTCAAGTACCATCCTCGGGCATTCTTCAACACACTGGCCACAGCCATCGCATGCCTCGCCAATTGTAATAAGAGGATAATTCTTGTACCCGCATGCCGTTGTCGGCTGCCATTTTGCATGGATTTTTCCCGTGGAGAGGATTGCATGGGCCTCTACAACAACCTTCTGGTCTTTTGTCAACTTGACAATGGGGATATTATCATAGGCCGGTGTTGTTGCCGGGTCTTCGGGAATGAGGTCTCTTGAATATACCATTGCGGGACCTTCCACGCTCATGGTAAACGTTGCCCTGCATACCGGACACCCTTCTCCATTACAGGAACACTCTTCCCTTTTGACATAGCTCGACAGGTCAGTCCTGATTGGTATCAGGCCAATCCGGTGTGCAAGCATTTCATCAAAGAGTGCACTGGTATTATCATAAATACGGACATCTTCTATCGCCAGCGTAGGGACCTCTCCGATCATTGCCCTGCGGAATGAATTGGCAAAGCCTGTATTGACCGGCCCTATCTGGAAACGGCATGAATTTTCTTCAAGCCTGTTGAATATAATCTCCATCAGACTCTCCGCCCACGCCTTCCGCCTTTTGCCCGGATAGAATCGTGCGGGACCGGGGTTACATCCTCAATACGCCCGATTCGCATGCCTGCCCTGGCCAGTGCACGAATTGCTGCCTGTGCTCCAGGCCCCGGGCTTCTTTGTTTTCCACGGCCCGGCGCCCTGACCTTGACATGGACACCTGTGATACCCTTCTCACGTGCAACCTGTGCAACGTTTGAAGCCATCTGCATGGCTGCATAGGGTGAACTTTCGTTCCTGTCCTGCTTGACGACCATTCCACCGCTACTTTTTGTCACCGTCTCGGCTCCCGAGAGGTCCGTCACCGTGATGATCGTATTGTTGAAGGATGCGAATATATGCGCGACTCCCCATTTTTCCTTGTCTGCTGCCATGATTACCTACCGACCTTGCCGATTCTTGCCCGCTCTGCATGGTCTGATACTGTCAGCGGTGATTTCCCGTAGTAGGATATCTGTGTTTCCTCTACCCGTTTTACACGGTATCCTGGAATTGAAACCCTCTTACCGTTGATAGCGACATGGCCATGGGTAATAAGCTGCCGGGCCTGTTTGGGTGACCTTGCGAGCCCCTGCCGGTATACAAGTGTCTGAAGGCGCCTTTCGAGCTGTGCCGTTACTTTCAAAGACAGTACATCATCGATATCGGCATCGGGTCCAAGAAGGCCCATCCGCTGGATATGATCAATCAGCACGGCCTTTTTTGTCTCAAACGTCTGAACGTCAACACCTGCGGACATCAGAGAGAGGAGATCACGTGCTGCTTTCCTGTAGCGCCGGAGGTAGGCCTGTGCTTTCCAGACCTCCCTTTTATTCCGGAGCCCGTATTCTATGACCAGGCGGGTCTCTTCTTCGATCCTTGTCTTTTCGAAGGGCCGTTTTGGCGTCTGGTACTGTTTGTGGTTCTTCCCTGGGTAACCCATCTATTTCACCACTTACTCTTTCTTCCTCTTCACACCAACAGTGGTGCCGGTACGCCCGGTGGACTTGGTACGCTGTCCACGGACTTTCTGACCCGTTTCATGCCTGATCCCACGGTAACAGCGGATCTTCCTCATCAGATTGATATCCTCGTCAAGGGCGGTCGACAGGTCGGTGCCAAAAATGTGCCTGCTTTCTCCAGTATACACATCCTTGGGCCGGTTGACCATCCACGCCGGGACTCTCTCCGTATAGTTCTCCACCACAGCTCTCAATCGGTCTACATCCTCATCCTTGAGACGTCCCATTATGTCGTGTCCGTTGACACTGGCAAGCCGGGTTATCACACCTGCGGTGTGTCTGCCAACGCCCTTGATGCCCGTAAGGGCAACCTTGACCTGCTTCGTCCCATCCAGATCAGAGTTGCTGATCCGTACAAAATATTTTATGTCCTCTTCCTGAGCCATCCAATCCCTCTGAACTGAGATTTGCTCTTAACGCTGAGGGAGGGATTTGAACCCTCGAGTCCCAGGGGGACACAGGTTTAGCAAACCTGCGCCATACCAGGCTTGGCTACCTCAACAGCGAATCTCGCATCTTTCGACACTCGCAGCGCATGTTGGCTGCTCCATGAATGGTGCTTTATTATATGGATCAGAACTGGTAATAATTCTTTCTGTATCGCAGCAGTGAAAACAGTGAGGGAAAAAACCTGCAACGAGTACAATTCAGTGAAATACTACCATTTAATGTAAATTTCATACCATTTCCTGCAAAAACGGCCGACATGCAATAATGATATTCACATGGAACGTTTTGCCCTTGTTACCCCACTGTTGATCAGGGCTGCAGTGACCAGCGGGAGCGCAATAGTCGCATCGCAGAAACACTGTACCCTCGGGGTATTTACAGACTCTTTTCCCCAGCTGATTGCCTCTTCAAATGTACATCCCGACAAACCACCCCAGTGGGGGGCATCAGTAGTGTACTGAATCGCATAGGCATGGCCTTCCTGCCTGCTCTCGTAAATCGACGCGATTACCTGGGTCTGCTGGATAAAATTTTTTGGGACGCCACCACCAATATAGATAACCCCCGTCTTCTTTGAGCCCTCGACAATCTTTGCGATCTCGTCAACGTCTGCGATCTGGTCAATCTCAACCTTGACACCCCGCCTCCTGGCCATGAGAAGTCCGATACCAATTGATGAGTCAGAAATTGCGGGAATAAATACCGGGACCGATTCCCTCACCGAACTCCCGATCAGCGACAAACCTTCCGGATGCGTCCTGAGCAGGGATTCCCCATACATCCGTATGAACTCAGCTGAAGACCCATTAAACGGAGCAATTTCACCAGCAAAATCTGCAATCTGACGGTCTACATTCCTGAATTGTTCCTCATATGCAAATACATCATATATCCTGTCAATTCCCTGGGAAAACAGGTGTCCATCATCAACATGATGATGGCCCATGTAATGCCGCACACCGATATGCTCGCAGGCGTCGTGGAAAATATTGGCGCCGGTTGAAACAATCACATCCACATAGTGCCGTTCAACGAGTTCTATCAGGCACTTCTGCATACCCCCTGGGATCATGGCGCCCGACAACCCGAGCAGAATTGTACAGTCCGGGTCATTAATCATATCAGACCATACCCCCACAGACTCTCCAAGTTTCCTGCCCTGAAACCCGGTGTTACTCATCCCTTTAAGGAGAAGGGTGATATCTGCCACAGGATTAACAGGGCTTGTCGGTTTCATAGCCATTGTCTGAAAATCTATAGGTGGGATTTGATATAATGATTGTTAAACTTGGAATTCACAAATTAACAGGCTTTTTTAATTTTGAATGGCCGGGTGTTTGCGGTTTACTATAAGGCAGGCGGTTACCATCAAAAAAGCCGCTTGAACACGAAAAAACAATCTTCAGGAATAAGACTCAGGGATTCTAAAAAAATGGGGTCCGGCTGATCCGGTTATAATGCACTGATCAACGAATTCCTTGTTACCATGCCGGCAAGGGTATTGTTATCAACCACGGGAATTGCACTGATATTTTTCTGGACCATCATATCAATAACTCCCGTGATTTTTTTGTCCCCTGTTACCGTGATCACCGGTGATGTCATGATGTCCTTCACGAGGAGGTTACGGATACGGTGGTCCTGATGACGGTCCTCAACCATCTTGCGGAATTTCCTCATCGCTGTAGCCACGTCAGTTTCAGTGACAATACCGATAACATTGTTGTTTTCAGTCACGACAAACCTGTGGATGCTGTCATCGAGCATCCTCCGCCGCATGTGGACAACCCGCTCTTCAGCATCGATGGTACAGGCAGGTTCCATCAGTTCCTTCACACTGCCTTCGGGCCTGTATACTTTCAGCAGGTCCTGGGCATTCACCTGACCAATCAGCCGGTGATCTTCGTCATAGACCACCACAAGTTTGTAATGCTGGAGAAGCGGTACCAGCACATCGAGGTCCTGGTCGGGATATACTGTTGTAAAATCTTCTTCCATTGAATTTGACACATGAATTGAGGAGGGAGAAAGTCCGGAGTTCTTCTTGCTGCCGAGGGTCTCCGCGATTGTCCTTCTTGAAATAGTCCCAACCACTGAACCGCTATTTACTACAATGAGTGGGTCAACCGCCTCACTGAGCATTTTGTCAAGTGCTTCGGTGATGGCTGCAGATTTTGCAATCGTCACGGGCTTTGACATGATGTCCCGGATAAGTAATTCTTCGCTCATTTTGCCACTTCCTTTATGATATCATCTCTTTTAAGGATTCCTTTGATTTCTTCTCCTTCGACCACAACGAGGCTGCTTACATGCTTCTCACGCATGAGAAGAACCGCATCGCCAATCCCGTCTTCGGGGCTGATAGTTACCACGGGTCTTGTCATCACATCTTCAGCCACCGCTGATACTGATATGACATCCCGGTAATATTTTCTCCCTGCTGATTCCTCCTTTCTAAGCCGCATAATATCCTTTTCCGGCATATCACCGCTCTTGTTATCTGTACACTTGTAGAACGCCAGGTTGCTTTCAGTAATGATCCCTGCGAGCGTCCCATCGTTGTTGACAACCACGAGTTTATCATCCCGTTCGATCATCAGGTTCACAATATGGTCAAGCGAATGATAACGGCTGACGCTGATGGCGTCTTCCATCAGATCTCCGACCCCGAGCGTCAGGGTTCCAAGATATGCCGACCTGAAAAGGTCTGATTTTGTCACAATTCCCACAATTTTATGGTATTCAATAACCGGCAGACCACTGATATCATGGGTAACCATCAGTCCTGCAATTCTCTTCACCACTTCATCGGGCTTTACCGAAACGGGGTCAGGTGTCATCAGCAGTTCCACCGGTACCAGGTCGATAGGTCTCCTTCTCCATATGGGTTCGGTGTGACGCAGCCTGTAACCAATATCCTTCTTGGTAATGATACCCATAAGGCCCGTTTCCTGTATGACAGGCAGCCGGGATATTTTGTGTTTTAACATCAGGTTTCTTGCATGTGCAATGTTCTCTGAAGAGCCGACCACATATACCGGGCTTGTCATGATATCCGATGCAATCATCCGGGTCTCCCCTGTGCGAATGCTTTTACAAGGTCAAATTCGGTTACGAGACCGATCAGTTTTGCATCTTCGATTACCGGCAGCGCCCCGACATTCCGTTCAAACATTTCACGTGCTGCATCATTGACATTCCTTTCCGGCACCGTGGTAAAGAGCTTTCCCGAAATGAGATTCCTTACCGATAAGGACATCACTTCTTTCACATCCCCGGTCTCCATTCCTGAAAAAACCTTTTTTTCACCAATATACCGTACAATATCGGTCGTGGTAATAATCCCGTACAACACATCATCTGTTACAACCGGAAGTCTCCTGTAACGGTGACGGGTCATATCCCTGGTCACTGCCCCGATCAGGGCATCCGGTGAAGTAACGCGTAATGACGTGCTCATAATATCCTCCACGCAAAGATCTGAAATTTCATGTGCGAGAGTCTTCATAACATCACGTTCTGTCACGATCCCTTCCATCGTGTCATCGTGGCCGACTACCGGTATTCCTCCAACCATCCTGCTGATGATTATTTCGACAGCATGGGCGATCGTTGATGACTCAGGAAGCGTGGTCATCTTAGGGGTCATAATCGTGCGGACACTCTCGTTAATTGCAGCAAGGAGGTTCCCGTCATGCTTGACCTTGACAAGATTGTATTTGTCTCCACCTCCAAGAAAGTTAATGATATCACCAGATGTGACAATCCCACGGAGTTTCCGACTTCCCGCGTCAATTACAGGTAACCGCCGGAAACCACACCGGGTCATTGTCTCAACTGCAGCGATGATGCTCATACTCGGCTGTACAGATACGACATCCCTTGTTGCGATCGCCATTATTTCCCCGGCATGCGAGGCAATGTGGGACTTAAACTCTACAGGGCCCCGGTCAAGATTCCCTGGCGTTCTGACAGATTTACCAACCGGTTTTATCGAACGATCATGATGCATGGTTACACTACCCTAATCCTCTATTGACGGCAAATTCCCTTATTCTCAATTTCACCGATATTCACGGTGCAATTTATACCAGCACCAGCGCCTTCATAACGTCATGCCGGTCCAGTATCCCCACAACCCTGGTCGATTCCAGGACCGGGACGCGGCTTATATCATACCGTACCATAAGTGCGGCCGCTGACTGAACTGGCTCTTCGGGTGAGACGGAAATGACCGTTTTGGTCATAATGGTCTCGATCGGTGTTGATACATTATTTTCGATTACACTGCGGACTCTCCCTGCCTTGAGGAGATCTCTACTTGAAATTATCCCGAGACACTTATCCTTTTTAATCACGGGAAATGCGGAAAATCCACTTTCTATAATGAGGTTATAGACTTTCTGAACAGGATCCTCCGGTGCACAGGAAATTACTTTCTTCGTCATATAATCTCCTGCCAGTCCCCTGAGCTCGTGCCGTGTGATGATAATCGGGAACAGGTCGGAAATAATCACTCCCCCGATAATATATCGCTTCGCGTCAGTAACTGCAGCACTGTCAGTCCGGAATTCCCTGATTTCGCGCACCGCATGTTCAATTGGCGTATTCTCCAAAACGGCCGCGGGTTCTTTCATAAAACCCTCAACCGTCACATTTGATTTCGTTGACCTGATTTGCAGCACGTCAGAAATATCAATATATCCCAGGAGTTTTTTTTTCCCATCATGGATGTATATCTCACGAAAGGAATCATCCCTGAGGATCTGACGGGCTTTTGTCACCGTATCATCCTTTTTGAGAAGCGGCACCTCGACCATGAAGTCTGAAACCATTTTCATTAAAGAAATTCCTCCTCCCTGCAGGATGAACAAAGCATGACGTTGTCGATCCGCTTTAAGTCATCTGACATCTGGCCGCAACGGTTACACATACCCATTTCAATTTCTTCTACCCGGTTCACCTCAATCAGGTCCGCCATCAGTTCGTTAATCTCAGTAGATACCGTTAGAAGATCCCGCACCGTCACAATACCTATTACCGAGTTATCGTCATTGACAACCGGTAATCGCCTTACCCGGTGCTTGATCATCATATGGGCTGCATCTCCGACAGTCTTTCCTGCCGATACCGTTATCAGCGGAGTGCTCATGATCTCGCCGACCTTCACGGTACCGGGTCTCTTGTCCTTCGCCACGACCTTACAGTTAATATCCTCCTCGGTGACAATGCCAATCGGCAGGTTATTTTTGAGAACAATGCAACTGCCCACTTCGTCCCTGCACATTAAGGCTGCAGTCTTCCGCCACAGTCGCTTCGTACCCGATTGTTGTTGGATTGCTCTGCATAATTTCATTTAACGGGATACGGGTCTCGAAATGGATCTGGTCTTTTTCATTATTCAAGAGTTCACCTCCATATGATGCTACAGTTTACCATTACTGCAAGACTCCAATATAAAGAAATTGGTGTATATATACTTCCCTGAAGGGGAATCCCGGGTTTTATAATCCATAAAAAAAATAAAAATGGAAGGATTGCATATGATAATATGCAGCGCCACTGATCTCTTCATAAGGATTATTGTGATGACACAACCGGCGGCATCAGAGCGAGGTGTTTGATGGATATTTTTGTCCAGACAAAAAACAGATTTTCAAGGTTTCTCTCCGCGTTTTTCAAGAAAAAACGCTCAAGAATTGGTATTTATGGCCCACCTAACGCAGGTAAGACAACACTGGCAAACCGGATAGCCCGTGACTGGGCCGGGGACGCGGTGGGAGCCGTAAGTGAAATTCCTCATGAAACCCGGAGGGCACTCCGGAAACAGGACATCTGTATTTCGGGGGCGAACGGGCATTCGATAACAATAGATATCGTTGATACACCGGGGGTTACCACGAAAATTGATTACAAGGAATTTCTCGAGTATGGCCTTGACAAGGATGAGGCAATCACCCGGGCCCGGGAAGCAACAGAGGGTGTCGCTGAAGCAATGCACTGGCTTCGGGAGGATATTGACGGGGTGGTCTATATGCTTGACAGGTACTTCAGACCCATTCCAGCAGGTCAACATCATGATGATTGGTATCATCGAGAGCAGGAAACTCCCCGTCATTATTGCCGCCAATAAAATTGATCTCCCGGATGCAGCCCCGCAGAAGATCAGGAGCGCATTCCCCCAGCACCCGGTTGTACCGATTTCCTGCCTTGAGGGCAAGAATATTGAAGAACTCTATGAACAGATGGTGCATTCCTTCAGGTGATTAAAAAATGTTACAGGGGGTTCAGATCGACCTAATCTCGCAGGAAAGTCTTGAAAATATGACGTCGATGGAAAAGATTCACCTGATCCTTGATAAAGTCAGGCAGGGAACAATTGTAATTCTGGAAAAGGGGCTCGAACCTGATGAACAGAGCAAACTCATTGAAATGACCATGAAAGAGATCCTTCCTGATGACTTTAATGGTATTGAGATGGAAACATACCCATCGCGCGAAGAGGGTTCATTCCTGTCAAGGCTTATTGGCAGGCATTCCACCTCAACAAGACTCACGGTGATCGGGCCTGCAAACCAGTTGAAAATGATCAAAAAAGATAAAGACCAGATTAGCGCCTGGATATCAACACGGTGACTATAAATGCCCCACAAGTGTGTGCAGTGCGGGAGGGACTACAAGGATGCATCCCCCGTCATCCTGCGTGGGTGTGAAAGTTGCGGGGGCAGAAAATTCCTTTATGTCGGGGAAAATGACAGGAATAAAGACATAATGCTGGAGCAATCCGCTGAGGCCCTCGCAAAAGAGACCCCCGACCAGGTACTGGTGGTGAGCACAGGACCGGATGAGAAAAAGGAGTCCCGTGACAGGGTCGAAAGTATCAGGATCATCGCTCCCGGTACCTACGAGCTGAATATCGAAAAGCTTGCAGACTCGGATGAACGCGTCGTCGGAATCGGGACGGAGGGCAATTACCTGCTCGACCTACACTCAATGATAAAGCCCGGAAGAGATAAAAAGAACCGTAAATCGCCTTAATTCACTCTTTAGAGCCTGGGTGGAATGAAAAAAAATAACCGGACTCCTCGTAAAGGAGGGGATTTCACTCCTCCCTGTCCCCTCCTGATTGAGATATTCTTGGACAGGGTTTCAATCGATTTTTAAACTATTCCAGAGGTTCCAGGACGTGGGCATCATGGTTTGTAGGTGCTCAATAAAAAAAAAGAAACATCAGGCTGTAATAAATCCCGGGCATTAGAATTCCAGTCCGTTCATGCCACTAAGATTCCCGGGATTAATTTATATTGTCAACACTGTATCCCTTGTCCGCAAGCAGCTCTTTAACACGCTCACGATGATTTCCCTGCAGTTCAATTGAATTCCCTTTCACCGTACCACCGCAGGCAAGCTTTCCTTTCATATACTTCGAGAGGTCTTCAAGATCAATATCAGTCGGGTCTAGTCCCTCAATAACGGTGACTTCTTTTCCATACCGTCTCTTATTGACCTTGACATTAATCCTCTGCTGCTCCTTTGCTACCTCCTCACAAATACATAGTTCTTTAGGTAGTCCACAGGTTGGACAAATCCCACCGTTCATTACCTGTACCTTTAAAGTTACGTTATTTATTTGTTGGCATGAAAAAGGGGTTCTTTCCGGGAATATTTCCATTCATATAAGGTAATTGCAGGCAATCTTTCGAGAATTAATCTGATTCACACCCGGAATTGCTTTCGTTACCCTCGGCATACAGGGGGTGAAGAAACTCAATCGTATTTAAAATTCTAGGCATGCAATGTACATTACCAATGTCTGTTATGATCCTAGGGTACTGCATCACATGTAGGTAAAAGCACAATTGTCGCAGCCCTCTGCAGGTCCCTGGTCAACCGGGGTTACCGGGTAGCACCATTCAAATCGCAGAACATGAGCCTGAACTCCTTTGTGACACAGGACGGCTGTGAGATTGGTATTGCCCAGGCAATGCAGGCAATTGCAGCGAAACTGGAACCGGATGCTGATATGAACCCGGTCCTGTTAAAGCCAAAAGGTGGAACCGTATCACAGGTGGTCCTGCTGGGTCATCCTTACAAGGATGTTGCAATCTCAGCGTATTACCAGGAGACCGACTATCTTCTCGGGATTGCCGTTGAATCCGCGGACAGGCTCAAGGCTAACTATGGTCATATCATCGTGGAAGGGGCAGGTGGGGCTGCCGAAGTAAATCTCTATTCACGGGATATAGCAAATATCAGGCTAGCAAAAGCCCTGAAGCTACCTATCATACTTGTTGCGGATATTGAACGGGGGGGTGTTTTTGCATCCATCTATGGTACCCTGCACCTCCTCCCTCCTGAAGTCCGGAACCTTGTGAGGGGGATTCTTATCAATAAATTCAGGGGGGACCCGGGGATTTTCTCACCGGGTATCAGTATCATCGAGGACCTGACGGGTGTACCGGTCCTTGGTGTGATACCATATTGCGATATACCACTCCCAAGTGAGGACTCGCTTTCACTTGGAGATAAAAAAGCAGGACGACATCCGGTCAGGATAGCGATAATACGCCACCCACATATTTCAAATTTTACTGATTTCGAACTCCTTGAACAACATGCCGCAGTGAACTATGTCACACCGGGAGAACCACTCGAAGGATATGACTGTATAATCATTCCAGGGACAAAGAATACCGTCGAGGATTTAATGGAACTGCACCGTAGTGGCGGGGCAGGAAACATTACCATGGCACGGAATGCAGGGATACCGATAATCGGAATATGCGGCGGTTACCAGATGCTGGGGCGCGAACTGCACGATTCGGGGTTGGAGTCACGCGAAGGGGTATATCAGGGACTTGGATTTCTCAACGGAGTGACGAGGTTCACCAGTTATGAAAAGAATACCACGCAGGTCCGGCATCGTGCTAACCCGGTGCCCCCGATATTATCAGGAATCGGGGAGGTAAACGGGTATGAGATCCATATGGGAATAACAGAAAAAGGTGAGGACATGGAGGCGTTCAATAATGAGGGGGCAGTTTCAGCCGATGGCCTCGTCATTGGTACATATATGCACGGCCTTCTTTCCAATCCCACGGTTATCAACGCGCTCCTTTCATATCTTTATAAAAAGAAAGGCGAACCGTTTATACAACTGAAAGAGGGGGAATCGGCGGACCCATATGACCAGCTCGCCCTGCATTTTGAGGGGCATGTGGACATGAATAAAGTTATTGAAATCTTTAATGAAACGTAAAAGGAAAATGTGCCGTTACCACAACAGGGAAGGGGAATCACCGGTTCTCGCGGATTATTACCTTATTTCCAGAATATACAGAGATCCTCTCCCGGGTCTGTTGAAGCAACAAAGGAATTTCCGCTTTTAATGTAGTACGCCGTCCATCGAGTGCGGCTTTGCTCCGTTCTATCTCTTCCAGCTCACTTGTTTTCATGTGGTAGCGACGATCTACTGATTTTTTCTCATGAACGAAACTGCTCCCGTCTATTTTCCTGCGGGTCTCTTTCAGCTGGTTTTCGGTGTCTTGAATCCTGCGGTAAATTTCCTGCATTTTAGCGGGCAGAACTGAAGGATTGGAAAAAAACTGGTGTTCCTCCTTATTCTTAAGGGAGATATCGCCGTGAGCAACCATGACGATGATTTCAGGAAGTACGGAATTCAATTCCTGGCAAAGAACAGAAATTTCAGGAAGTTCACTTTTTGAGAGGTGTTCTGCCAGGGTATGGGTCTTTTTCGCAAGAGACGGGTTATTGTCCTTCTGGGCGACTTTTTCAGCCCGCTTCAGTACATGAACAATCATAGTACCGGATGCAGAGAACTCACCACGTGCTCTCTTGTGTTCCTCTTCCAGCTGCGTTTCTTCTGTGTGTAAACCATCGAGCTGTATCGTGCGGGGGTCATGGCTTAAGCGGCTGATTTCTTCATTAATGACCTTAATTTCGCCCTCCAGGATAATTGACTGGTTTGTAAGCCGGGGGTACTGGTCTTCGGCCTTACGTAATTCTTCGCAGGTATGAACGTAAGATTCATGCAGCTGCCTGATTTTGATAATTTCTTCTTCTTTTTTCCGTGTTTCTGCAATGACAGGATTCAGGGAGTTAATTTCCCTCCCAACCTGGTCAATAGATACCCGGATAGCTTTCATCTCCTCGGGAAAAACACCCATAAGGTACCGTCCGGGTCCTGCCGAACTTTTAATACACCCCTTGAGACATTCGGTAACAGCGATATAAAAATCATCAGGATTTTCCGGGTACTGCCGGTTAAGTGCTGACATTATAGTCTTTTTTGAAGAGGGGCAGTGATTTTTCCACTACCTTCTCGAGTTTCGGATGCACCACCCCCTCGTGTTCAGCCGAACCCAGAAGTCCGACAAGTTCCCTTAACGTATCAATATTCCCGAGAATATTTTTCCGTGACATGTCAACACGGTCTTTCTCGTTTTTCTCAACCTTTGAATACTCATCGGTCAACCACCCTGGGACCTCACCTGATGCCAGGGCCAGGGGGGGTTCTTCCTCTTTCCGGAACATTTCCTTTAACTGCCGAAACATGAATACACCAGTTTACCCTGCAAGAAGACATCCTTTCTGATAACATACCCGTCTGGAACTGCCGAAACGGAGCTGACCGGGTCAGTCATCCCCTGCAATCCGGCGGAGCCTCTCAACACCATCAATTTCACTGATTACTTTGACGACTGCCCGGGTACCAGCTCTTCCCAGGGTTCTCCTGCAAGCATCCGTCTCCGGATTTCAGTACCGCTATGGGTAGCCCTTTCATACATTGCAGGGGAATTGACAGGGATCCCTGCTTCACGGAACAGCCTGACAACAAGGGGGTTGCTGGAATAAATAATATCAAACGGGGGTGCCAGTGACCTTACATGTGAGACCCACAGGGCATTTCTCCTGATGTCCTCAATCGGGATCACATAAAACGGGCACCCGAGTCCGTCCAGGGCAGTTGTTATCATCAGTACCCGCTCACCCCCGGTAAACGGGTTCTCGATTTCGTGGCTCATCTGGGCACTCCCGACCCCGATAACAATCTCGTCAGCACTCTCTGCAATCTGGCGGAGGACCTTCTGATGACCGTTGTGATACGGCTGGAATCTCCCGATATAGAATGCCCTGCTCATTTTGATACCACCATATTTGCGATCCTGGCTGCAAATGCACCGGCAGTAAACCCGGAATCAATATTAACGACCACGATGACCGAACAGGACTGGAGCATGCTGGCAAGAGCCGCCCTCCCCTGGCCCATGTATCCATAACCGCTGCTTACCGGAACCCCGATAACAGGGCGGTCAACAAGGCCGGCAACAACTGCGGGAAGGGTACCCTCGCGACCGGCAGCGACAATGAATACGTGGGCATCAAGGAGGGCTTTTAATGCAGGGAAAAGCCGGTGAATACCTGCCGCACCCACATCATACGCCGTACATACCCTGCAACCCATCTCCTCGGCAATTACCTTTGCCTCTTCTGCAACCCCGATATCTGACGTTCCGGCAGTAATAATTCCAACAACACCTCCTGTAGCTGCAGGCTGAGGGGCATCGGGTAATGAGAGGACTACCATGTTAGCGGCCTCATGATACTTGAAATGCAACCCTTTCTGTTCACTTTTTATCCTTACGGTTTCCTGCTGCCCGTTACTGATCCGGGATATCAGGCACCGTCCAGCAACCTCCGCATGGTGAATACCGATATCTGCAAGATGGTCTGAATCTTTTCCTTCAGCCAGCACAACCTCCGGTATTCCGCACCTGAGTTGTCTCCCAAGATCAAGGCGCGCAAAATCACCAACAGCATCTATCCGCAGGCCTTCGATCTCCCTGACCGCCTCTTCGAGCGAAATCTGCCCGTTATTCAACCTTTTTAGGGTATCCCTGAGCATTTGATTCGGTTGCATGGTTTGATAATAAAGATATGGTCTGACGTATAATTATACGTTCATCATATGAGCTATCTTTTATATGTCGCACTATTCGGGGCAGTCGCCGTTATATTCCTGTGGTTACGCGATGCCCGTATATATTATCGAACGGGTCTGCCGGGATACCGGAAAGCAGCAAGGTATGGTGTGCTGTATGGGGCACTTGCAACCTTCGGGTTCCTAATTGCGCTGCTCGGTTCTTCAGCAGAGGTGCTCGGAATCGGCATAGTGATGGCCGCACTTTTCCTCAGGGACAGAGGTACGCGGGAAAAGGTATGGACTGACGAAAGTACCGCAGAGCGTTTCTTAGGCTCGGTACGATATGGGAAAAAATAGGATAGAAGACGGGAAATGGTGAGAGGAGAATGATACAGAAGCCAAGGGGGACCAGGGACTTCCTCCCTGATGAGATGGAGCAACGGAGAGCAGTAGAGAAACGTATGCGCGATGTTGCCCGTTGCTGGGGTTATCGCGAAGTATGTACCCCGGAATTTGAAGAACTTGAACTGTTCACCGCGCGGTCGGGCGATGGGATAATCGAAGAAATGTACGTATTCGAGGATAAAGGGGGCCGCATGATGGCGCTCAGGCCGGAGATCACTGCAGCAGTCCAGAGAATGTACCTTAACGAGGCACGGGTTACCCCTAAACCATTACGATGGTGCTACTTCGCAGATTGTTTCCGGTACGAACGCCCGCAAAAAGGACGTTATCGCCAGTTCTGGCAGTTCGGCGTTGAGCTGATTGGTGCAGATACATCGGTTGCGGATGCAGAGGTGATCATGCTCGCCCGTGACCTCCTTGAAGTTTCCGGGGTGTCATTCTCCCTGCATATTGGTCACCTGGGTTTCATGAAAGCACTTCTTTCAGACCTGGATTTAAAAGAGCAGCGTATTATAATGCGATACCTCGATAAAAAAGACCATGCCGGTCTTAAGGGTCATCTTGGGGTTTCGGGCAGGTCAGACCTCTATAGTTCCCTTACGACACTTCTCGAATGCAGATCACTTGACGAAGTAAAAGAAATTACCGGAAAGATCCCTGGATATGAACGAATAGATGAGACATTCGGCCTGCTTGATGAAATGGAGATCCGTTATTCGATTGACCCGGGCATTGCCCGGGGGCTCGACTATTATACCGGCATGGTATTCGAGGCATTTGCTGATAACCTCGGTGCAGAGAACCAGATCATGGGAGGGGGCGCTTACCGCCTTGCTCACCTCTTTGGCGGGGACGATGTGCCATCATCAGGGTTTGCAATCGGTTTCGACCGGGTAATGGTCTCACTGGGGGATTCTGCAGGAGAACCAGAGCGTGTCGTAGGTATCGTCTACACCCCTGACGGAAGGGCTCACGCGCTCAGGGTTGCCAGGGCATTCCGGGAAGCAGGGCTCCGGACTGAAACTGACATCATGGGACGTACCATCGGGGCCCAGATAACCCATGCATCGAAGTCTGCGCAATTCGTCGCAATTATTGGCAGGCGCGAGCAAGAATCAGGGACGGTCACATTAAAAGACCTGATCAGCGGGGAGCAGCGTGAACTGGACCTCCCATCTGCGATCCACGAGGTGGTAATGAGTGGTCCTCGCGGATGAGCTTGCCAAGTCCCAGAGAAGTATCAGTGTCGCAGAATTCTTCGAGAAAAATAAGCACCTGCTGGGGTTTGACTCCCCCACGAGGGGAATTATCACAACTGTCAAGGAAGCAGTCGATAATGCCCTTGATGCCTGTGAAGAGGCGGAAGTCCTCCCCGATATTTACGTGGGCATAAAACGGGTATCAGGGGATGTATTCCGCATTATTGTCGAGGACAATGGCCCCGGTATTGTACCTGCACAAATTCCTTATGTCTTTGGGAAACTCCTCTACGGCTCCCGATTCCACCAGATTAAACAAAGCAGGGGCCAGCAGGGTATCGGTATCAGTGCTGCTGTGCTGTATGCACAGCTTACCACCGGGACGCCGACCCTTGTCATTTCCCGGACAAGCGCTGCGACACCTGCATGCCAGGTGCTTCTCCAGATAAAAATTGAGACCAACGAACCGGATATTATCAGTACACAGGAGATCGAATGGGACAGGGCTCATGGGACACGTGTCCAGATTGAATTTAAAAGCAGCCTTGCGGCTAAAAAAAGGCTCCTCGAGTACCTGCGCTACACGGCTATAGTTAACCCTCATGCACGGATCCGTGTAGACCTTGACGATGAAACGGAAACATTCGAGCGGGTGAGCGCGGAAATCATCGTATGCCCGAAGGCAATCCAGCCGCACCCGCACGGTATCGAGATTGGGCAGCTCCAGCGGATGCTTACATCAAGTAATGAACCGGTTGAAGTGTTCCTTGTATCAGGTTTCTCCCGTGTCGGAAAGAAAACGGCTCTTGAAATGTGCCAGATTGCAGGAATATCCCCCGAAAAATCCGCAAAAAAACTGACTAAAGATGAACAGCAACGGTTGATTGCTGCGATGCAGCAGGTAAATGTCCCTGCCCCGCCTGCATCGCTCTGCCTCTCGCCGATTGGGGAGGACCTTATTATCAGGGGCCTCCGTAAAGAGTTCCCGATGGATTTTATCAGGTCTAGGACACGCCCAAGCTCTGTATTTTCCGGACATCCCTTCATGGTCGAGGCCGCGCTTGGATATGGTGGAAAACTCCCACCTGAAGGAAACGCCCAGATCCTCAGGTTCGCAAACCGGGTGCCACTGATGTACCAGCAGGGGGCCTGCGCAATCACCGGCTGTATCACCCAAGTAAACTGGAAAAGTTACTCCATTTCACAGCAGGGCCTTCCTACAGGCCCATTACTCATTCTCGTCCATGTTGCCTCGACAAATGTGCCCTTCACCAGTGAAAGCAAAGATGCCGTTGCATCGATCCCTGAAATTGAAAAGGAGATAACTCTCGCCATCCAGGAACTTGGGCGAGATTTAAAACAGTTCCTATCACGGAGGGACAGGAACCGGCTGGCAGAAGACCGGGCCCGTGCGGTGTGCGCCATAATCCCCGAGATCGCAGAGAAAGTAAGCGAGATTGTAGAACTGCCTGTACCGGATATAAGCCCCATTGAAGGGCGTATCATGAGAAAGATGGTTGTTAAGAAACGGTCATCAGGTGGCACAGTAACAATCGAACTGAACAATTATACTGAATTTAATGGTACGGTATCGGTGTACCAGACATCCCCTGACAATGCTGATGATGCCAAACCAAAGGCAGATTTTATTACATCACTCGATACCGAATTTACCAAGGTCTGGCAGGTGCCCCTGACACCGGGTGACAGCTGGAAGGTTACCTGGAAGGGCAATGGTGGCGGTAACCTTGATATCAGGGGGATCGATGAGGGGAGAATCGTGGTGGTGGACCTGAATGTCTAAATCAGACCTCAATAAACGGGCAATTGAAAGCCTGCAGACAATTGCACAAAACTGGTATGACCAGATAAAGAGCGGGACCATTCCCTCAATCAACCTTCCAACCCGGACAAAACATAATATTGAATTCGATGACGAGAGCGAAGTCTGGAAATACGGCGAAAAGGAGAGTACGCGCTCTGCAGGTTCGGCAAAAAGTGCGATGCACATCCTTAAAATGGCGTGGGTTATCTGGTTTTTGAAAAAACAGATAGGCGAAAACCGTTCGTCGACGTTAAGAGAGTTGTATTACATCTCGGAAGGCTGGAAAAAAGCAAAATTCGGCGCACAGGATGAGAGCAATTTCCTGATCGAAGACCTTGAAATACTGACCGATATGCAACGGGAAGCTTTCCATTTACGGCCTGAAGAAGACGGGGCAACAATATTTGGCCCGATTGAATTGAAGGAAGTCACACGGAGAGGAGAGCGTAAGATCCACTGCCGGGACGATGTTGGAGAGGCAGGTTACCAGATACCAACCAATGTTGATACCATCGATTTTCTTGGCCACGATGCCAGATTTGTCATCGCGATCGAGACCGGCGGTATGTATGCACGGCTCATCGAGAACGGGTTTGACGAGGACTATAAGGCAATCCTTGTTCACCTCAAGGGGCAGCCGGCCCGTTCAACCCGTCGTGTCCTGAACAGGATAAATGAGCAGTTCAAGCTTCCGGTGGTTGTTTTCACCGATGGCGACCCCTGGTCTTACCGGATTTATGCAAGTGTTGCCTATGGGGCAATTAAAAGTGCCCATATGTCAGAAATCCTTGCCACCCCGCAGGCCAGGTTCATCGGTGTGCAGCCAAGCGATATCAGGGACTATAACCTCCCTTCAGACCACCTCAATGAACGCGATATAGCAGCGCTCAACAGTGAACTTTCCGACCCGCGTTTTGCAACAGACTACTGGAGGGAACAGATAAATCTACAGCTCAAGATGGGGATGAAATCTGAACAACAGGCATTTGCGGCCCGTGGACTTGATTTTGTAACAAAGGAGTATCTCCCAAAACGGCTTTCGGATATGGGAATCATCTGAAAAAGGTGAAGAAATAGTGGCTTTGTTGAAACCCTTCGGTTTCATAAAAAATTAGAGGGAACTACGAAGACAGGAGGGGCTTCACCCCCTTCCGGCCCCACCCCCATTAAGATATTTTTCGGGCAGGGTTTTGGCGAAGGCTCATTAAATTCAGAGTATTGGGAATAGTCTCTATCCCAACCGGGGTCGCCAAAGCGGCGGGGTGGAGCCCAGGGAGCGTAACGAAATGTTGGAATTCCCAATCTGCAAGATAGATTTAAGAGGGTTTCCCATGAAAACGGACATGATGCCGGAAGGCCACAGGCATACAGGATGAAAATTGAATACCCCGTGGGTCATTTTCATATTAAATGCCTGAAAGAACGCCAATATGAAGAGATTTTTGAAATGGTATTTTCATAGTTTGGGTGTAAACTTCCCATTCATGTGTGTTTCTAAAGAGCCGAAATACCAGCTCTTCACGATATCTCCCTGGGATTGAATCCCACAAGGGATTTATTTCCCAGGTTTTATCTGCAGGAAATGGTCCCGGTTATACAAAGAACCGGAACGCAATCCATGCAATCAACAACATGATTGCAGAATACTTGAGACCTGCAATTGCGCTGCCTTCACCCATCTGCCCGGCGACGAGGCCTGAAAATATTCCCTGGATCATGGCGGCATGGGCAAACAACCTCTTGTAAAAGAAAAGATTAAGGTTTTTTATAAACTGTGGGCCGCCTGGCCCCCCGGCCTGGGCTGCGGTTGCCATCGTGGTAAGAAATGTCGTGACCAGTATAAAAATAACAAACAGGAACACCAGGAACGATACCAGCACAATAACGACATAGATCATCATGTTGTTGTTACGCTCTGTTTTCAGCTTCACAAATTCATAGGTGTCATTTGCCGCGGCACGGAGTACTTCGCTGGCATCACCACCTGCCCTGCTGGCCTTCGCAATCAGGTCGACACTCCTGTCTGCAAGGGGGGTACGCAGTCGTTGGCCGAATCGGTACATTGCATCGACAAATGGCACATTCCACGACATTTCGCTGTCCATCTTACGAATGAAAGGAGTAAGCGTGCTATATTCCCCTGCAGAAACGAGATGGACGGCGTTGGGGAGCGTCATGCCACTGTCATTCATACCAGCGAGATCACGGAAGAAATTGGGGAGCGCTTCCTCGAGTTTATTAATTCGTTTTGATTCCCTTGTATAGAGAATTGCAAGGGGTCCGATGGCAATCAGTATTGAAATGACCGCGATATCATCAATAATTGTTGTCGTGAACATCACTGACAGGCCATACTGTCTGATCATGGTCGCGGTACCGATGAGGAAGAACAGCAGGGAAACAGGTAGGCAAACGATGAGAATATTAATCGGCTTTTCAATAAGCACCTTCAGGGGATGCCTGATGAAGCGGCCAAACCCCATCCTGTGAGCGCGATCATATTCGAGCTTTTCTTCTATTTCACGTTCCGCATCAGCAGAATAACTGACACGTTTTCCAGGTATATCTTCAGAAAGGCCTTTTTTCCCTCCAAACCCCGGAATTTTATCTTTCCAGCTCATTTCAACCCTCCGGAGTCATCGCACTGATCATAATAACGAACATGATACTCCCCAATGGGATCATCATGTAAATGATCACAAAGAGAAAGATAGGATTCGCATTGTTCCCGATGACCGACATAATTGACTGGAGAATAATCAGGAAAAGCGGCCCTGCTACCATTGCCGTCACATACGACTCCGCAATAAGACCCAGGGTATCAAGGAAGAGCTTCTGTGTCTGGCGGTTTTCAACCGAATATTGCTCTGCTTTTGTCCGGAAATAAACCGTGAGATTACTGCCACTGGAGATGCTTCCCATCGCACCCTGAATAAATTCCTTCATCCTCATGCTTGGCGTGGAAACGGAAGTAATTCTAAGGGCATCAATGAGGTCTTTTCCGAACATGTCAATTTCCCGCACAATATACCGGGCTTCTACAGAGCTCTCACCGTATATTTTACTGTCTGCCAGCTGGCGGAAAATCTCAGCTGGCGGAATACCCGCTGTAGACATCGCAGTGATGTAATTAATCGCGTATGGAAGGGTTGCGTCGATATTCCTTCGCCGGTTTCCGGCGATCATTGCAGGATAGAGGTTGTAGATCAGGTAGGTCAGCCCTCCAAAAACCAGGAGAGAGATAATTGTTACCGCAACGGTCCCGAGGAAAAGACTATAATTCGCAATAGGTACGATGACATCCGGGACACTCCCACGATAGGTGACGAGCTTAGTCAATTGAAAAAAATAAGTGATAGTTCCGATACCAACTGCTGCAAGAAGCCCTACAAGGACTGAGGTCACTATAGCTGTTGAAAGATAAACCTCGAAGGGATTTTGTATTCGGGCGGAAAGCAGATCCTTTCGTAGTTCCGAATATTTTTCACGCCGGGTTTTTACTCTTTTTCCGAGAAGGTTGAAGCAGAAGCGTTCGTAACTATTCATACAGCTCAGCCCCTCACTTTTTGTATCACGGCTTCCGAATCCCTGAAATAAGAAACAAGGATATTGGAGACATCCCTGAAATGCCGGATTTTCTTGATGCGCATCCATTCGAGGACTTCCTGCCTTCTCTTGAGTTCTTCCCTGATCCGCTCCTCATTCCATCCCCTCTCTTCCATGATCTCTTCTAATATGAATGATTTTCCGGAATAGGTAATTTCATCTGTTGACTGTCTCCATTTGAACACTTCGTTGGTGATCAACTCATTCGTGCGTGGATCAATATCAAGGATCTCAATGATCTGTTTATTGCGTCGTATCCTCTGGCCACCAACCCGTGCCTGGACCTGGACACAGACAAGGTCCAGAGCGGACAGCATATTTCTCGGGACATCAAGCGGGGGGTTTTCAATCCTGTGGACTACACTCGCAACCGAATCTGCATGAATTGTCGAATAGGTCACGTGTCCTGTACTCATCGCCTGGAAGAGGGTCTGGGCCTCTTTTCCACGCACTTCACCAACCAGGATGTACTCCGGTCGCTGACGGAGTGCGGCCCTCAGGAGTTCATACATATCGATCTCCCCCTTGCCTTCAGAGTCGAACGATGCCCTGGTAATACTTGGGATCCAGTTCGGATGCGGGAGTTTTAATTCCCTTGTGTCCTCAAGGGTGACAATCTTTGCAAGTGGCGGGATGAACAACGCAATTGCGTTCAGCGCTGTTGTCTTTCCGGATGCAGTTCCACCGGCAAGGAGCAGGGATTTCCCCGTTTCCACCGCGAGCCAGAGGAAGGCGATTGAAAGGGGAGAAAAGGTATGCCATTCGATCAGGTCCGTAGGGGTGATTGGTTCTTCCCTGAATTTACGGATAGTGAAGGTAGACCCGTGTGCCGTTACTTCCTGGCCCAGTGTCATCTGGATACGGGAGCCGTCGCTCATTGTTGCATCAAGCATCGGTTCGGCAATCGAGATATATTTCCCTGCCCTCTGGGCGAGTTTTGTTACAAATGAGTCAAGGTCTTCTGCGTTAGTGAATATCACGTTGGATTTCATGGACTCGTAGCGGGCATGGTAGACAAATATTGACGAATTTACACCATCACATGAGATATCCTCAATATATTTGTCATGCATGATGGGGTCAATCAGACCCTGGCCGAGGAATTCCTTCTCCATATTATAGAGAATTTTTGCCCTCTGGACTGGAGTCAGCGTAAGACCATAATCTGCAATGATGTCATCCGTCACTTTTTTAAGCGTATTTCTTGCAAATTCGGGAACAATATCCCTTGAATTGACATCGAGCCTTTCAAAAATCCGTTCTTTTAATTCTGAGAAAAGGTCCAGTTCCGCTGGCGAAAGGACAGGTTCAAGCACAGTATAGGTGTACTCATGGGTGGAATTGTCATATACGACCCGGATATAAGCGTAGGGCTCATTGACAGGATAAAACTCCAGCTCCTCAACACCAGCTCTTGGCTTCATTACAAGATCTATAAGCGGGCCGTGGATTTTCGGGTTGTATTCCACGGTCTCAGGCCTGATCAGTTTGAACAGGTTGAATTTATTGAGGAAACCGCCCTTTTCAGCTGCTGCAGAGCCATCACCATCATGGTCAATCTGGATGCTGGATAGGCCACCTGACGGGAGTCCGGCCTGCCATATCTTATCGATCTCCTCGGGAACACTACCGTCTGCCATGGTAAATCGCGAGGCGCGGCCCTTCAGTGGTACCTCGTCTATCTCAAACGTCACACCTTTCGGGAGGATCAGTCCACTAATTCCCTTGATCTGGTCGAAGCTGACAATTTTTTCATCCTGATCGGAAATATCATCTGACCACATCGTCTTTGCAGCGTTCATAGCCGGTGCCGGGGTATCCGGAGTCGCAGGCCTGGCTGCAGCAGACTCGTGTCACCGGAGCAGGTCCACTATTTACGAGGGGTGTAACACCCGGTTGTTCTGCAGGAGGAGAAACCTTAATGGGGGTGGAATCGGATGGGGGAGGGGAGGCAGGCGGTACAGTTGATTTTGTTGTGTCAGGGATTTCCTGACCCGCGCCCACCTGACCGGATGGTGCCGGGGGTGATGGTACCTGAGGGGGGCGTAATGACATTCTGGACCCCGATACGTTTCATTAGAGCATCGATGTCTGTAACATCATTTGACTTCGTTTGTGCATCGGTTTTTAAAGGGGGGTCTTCCTTGCCAGTCCCCTTCTTCGCCGCCAGAATTTTTTTCAGGAACCCCTGTTCCTCAAGTTCATCATCATTCATTGTTGTGTAGCATTGATGATATTCGCTGAGCTATATTATTAAAAGGATCTTCATTCACTTCCTTCAAATAATTACCCCTCCGGAGAAGAAGGCGATCCACCAAAAGCGCACCAGGTCACCTGACATCACTCTGGATACTCTTCAGGACCACCCGGATCAGCCCTATGTTTGCATCAGGCCCGGTAAAAACACAGAGGAACAGGTCACCATACGGAGCAATAATTATTTTCCCGGAATTCGTTTCAAGTATGATCTGGTCGATCAGGCCAATCTTCATATCCTTTGCAATTTTTATTCCCGCCCTGAGGAGGTCTTCGGCCATTGCTGCAACCTGGTCAAAATCTGCTTTACCAAGGGACTGGACTGAAAAACCCTCTGAAAATGCCGATACGGCGATCACTCCCGGCTGGACCAGAATTTTCCTGAGTACGCTCTCGTCGAGAAGATCGGGGATTGTGGGTATATGGGTTTCATCCTGGAGCAGAAGATTTTCCCTCCGGCAGATTTCCACTGCAACCTGGTACTCATCTGCAGTATAGCTGTTAATCTCCATCTTCTCTGGTGAGGTCGCATTGATAACCTCAAGCGCTCCGTTACCATAATAGAGCTTATCCCCGGAAAGAAATGAAGCGGCAATTATTTTACCCTTGTCAATCAGGATAATCCCTTCACCCTGTTGAGCGGTAGTTTTTATCAGCCCTAGATGGCCTATTATCCGCTGGACATCCGTATCCTGAAGCGGATTATTGATATACCCGAGATGGGTCCCTTCCGGCAGATTCATGGTATTATAGAGCAGCCATCAGGCGTTCTTTGTTCTTCTTCAACTTGTACCTGATCCTTCCTACATTGGCTGTAGAATCTGCCACTATTGCGATTAATTCTTCTGATGAAAGGGGTGATAAAATGATTGGTCCTTTTTCAAGTTCCACAAGCATCTGATTGAGATTCCCCTTACCAAGCTCATTCCCCATGGCTTCCGAAGTACCCATGCCGGTAGATGCCATTGCGCCTAATGCATCAATATCGATTTTTCCGGATATAGCACTCTCTATCACAAACCCATCTCTTCCAACGACGACTGCTGCGGAAACACCCTCCACCTTAAGGAACTCACCCAGTATCTGCTTTAACATTCCGAATCTCCCCGATATAAACCATCTCTCTATAAACTGAATTTCTGGTATACGATGATAAATATGTTTCCTAACATTATTTTAATTCAGGGTCATTTAATCATCAATTTCGAAGTAAAAAGGTACCGGATAATTCTTTCTTTTCACCGTGATGAATACCCCTAAAACACCGTGTATTAAAAAGGACTATGTAATATGCCGTTGTATAGCTCTTATTGATGAAACTCCCAAGGGGCACATTCCATTCCATAAAGAAAGGAATACTATTTCGTTCACTCCTTGATGAGATAGAAAAAAACAGGTTCACCGGCTATTGCACGATCACTTCCGGGATAGAGACCTGTACCCTGGTACTCAATTCCGGGATCTATATTATTGCAGATTACGGTAAACTTGAAGGGGAGCATGCCTGGCAGAAGATGCAGAAGATGCTGGACATGAAGGTCGATGCAGGACTTACGACATTAAACCCCGTTCAGCTCGAGCTTGCGAGGGAATTTAACCCACATGCAGCACTCCCGAGCTTTGTCAGGAGGGGCCCTACAAGGCAGGTCAGAACGGGGGTGACCAACCCGGGCATCAGGAAAAAGGAAGGCATATCCGGAGATCAAGTCCCTGAAGTCCGTTTTGAGTCACAGGGAAAAAAAGGTCTTCACCTGGGACCAGAAACGGAATTAGTCGAAAAACCTTCTGCTGAGCAGGTCTCAACCTCCGGGACTGCGCAATCTCCCGGTGAGCACCCGGCAACTGACTATGCGCATCCAGAAGATGGGACCAGTATTGGCCGCGACCTCGAAGCTCTTGATAATATGGACATTGATGAAATGACCAAAAAAATCCGGGAGAGTTGTAAGGTCACCATTGAGCACCTGGACCTTGATCACCTGATGGATAAGAGAGAAGATTAAGAATAAATTCAAGAAAAACAAGCGCTAATGCAGGAAGACTCCATGCAATCGATAATACAAGGACAGATATCATTTATTCCGGTCATCATCCTGATCATAGCAATAGCAGCAATTATCCTGATCCTGCTATTTATGAAGGTTTACCAGATAAGACACAGAGCGGGGAAAGAAGATCAAGCTAAAATCTTGGGGATTAAACCACCAGCAGAGATTATTACTCAGTTTCCTGATAGTACGGAGATACAAGAAGATAACATAGCTGATAAAAAACAACAGGATGAAAAGATACAACTGGTGGACCTCGGGGATATTTCAAGAAATCTCCATTCTCTTGCATCGAAATACCATCTCGGTGCAATCACCCTATCTACAACAGATGGACTGATGATTGCAACAACCAGCGATAGTGGACAGGATGATGCAGCACACTATGGCCAGGCCTTAACACCAGGTGAGGTCCCTTCTGTTCCGGGTATGAGGTTATTTGATATCACCCATAAGGGTTCTTCGGTAATCGGAATCATACGATCCGATTATCTGATTACAGACAGTTTATTGGTAAGTATCAGGAAGGATACTGAAAAAATCATGAACTGGTGGATATAATGTACTATAGAGGGAGAGGATTTAATTACCAGCATATAAATTTACATTAAGCAACTCTTGTGAAGGTGTTTAATGGTCAGAGTCTACACGTTGGCTTCCGGGAAAGGTGGAACAGGAAAGACGACGGTGACTGTGAACCTCGGGACCTGCCTTGCCCAATTGGGGAAAGAGACATTTATAATGGATGCAGATATCGGAATGGCGAACCTTGGCCTGGTCCTTGGCCTTGAGGATGTTCCGATCACACTGCACGAAGTTTTAGCTGGGAAAGCAAACATCAAAGATGCAATTTACGAAGGCCCTGCAGGTTTGAAGGTTGTCCCCAGTGGGATTTCCCTCCAGGGATTCCAGCAGGCTGACCCGGAAAAACTAAAGGACGCCCTGAAGGAGCTGGTCAACCTTTGTGATTACCTGCTGATCGATGCACCAGCAGGGATAAGCCGCGACGGGGTTATCCCCCTTGCAATTGCGGATGAAGTTATTCTTGTAGTGAATCCGGAACTTTCTTCAATTGTGGATGCCCTGAAAACCAAAATCCTGACCGAAGTTGTGGGAGGTCATGTAATGGGGGCCATACTTAACCGTGCGGGGGTAGAAAAAACTGATTTTGTCAGCCAGAAGATGGAGAAAGTCCTTGGAGTAAAAGTAATCGGGACTATTCCGGAAGACCCGAATATCAGGAAGGCAGCATCCTTTAAGACACCTGTGGTGATAAAATATCCGGACTCCGGCGCATCCATCGCTTTAAGGAGAATCGCCGCAAATATGGCCGGTATACCTTTCAAGGAAAGCCCTCAGGCAGCAAAAGACGGGTTTGTAGACCGCTTTGCAAAGGTCCTGTTTAGAGGGAAACGATGAGCATTGAGGAAACTCTGATCATTCTGTTCGGGTTGATTATTATTGTACAATGTTTTTTCATGTATGTCATGTCAAGAAGGATCCAGCAACTTCTCGACGAACATGATAAAGCCGGGTTTGCAATTGACTTCTCTGAAAGCGAACTTGATGAAATTTCAAGGACTGCCGAAGAATATAAAAGGCACCAGATTTAAAGTTATTTTTGGATTTCCCTGAAGCATGTAACATATCTTTCTTTCTATCAGGAAAAATGTTAAAATTAAATACCCTATAATTTTATATTATTCGTTGGATGGTTTTACATTTCCATTCTTTTTAGTAAAAAATAACATGTTCTTCTCCACTTATGGTGAATTAGACTGTTTGGCTGGTATGAAACATGCATGAACGGGCAGTTCACACCGGATCGATTGAAAATGCATCGAACAAAATCTCCATGTTTTGGGGTCTGTTCAGCCAGTTTCATGGGAAAATCTGCATAGTTAAAAAAAAGGGGATGGTACATAGACAGGAGGGGGTTTCATTCCCTTCCTGCCCCCCGATAAGATATTCAATGACAGGGTTTCCCAAAGGGTCATTAAATTCCAGGTATTGAAGATAATCCATATCCCAACCGGGGTCGCCAACGCGGCGAGGCATGAGCCCCGGGGCGTGACTAAATTGGGGGATTATCTACAAAATAGATCTGATAGGGTTTTCCCATGAAATCAGACATGATGCTAAAAAGGACACACGCAGTCAAAATAAAAATGCCAGTGCATTTTTCATGCTCATTTGTGAACAGTTGGCACATAGCACGCTCTGTTGAAACACACATGAACGGGAGGTTCACACCCGAACCATGAAAATGCCACATTCAAAATTTCTTCATATTGGTGGCTGTTCAGGCATTTAATGGGAAAATCCCAGGATTCCAGATTGTTTTGCCGGAGTTTTCATATCAGCCGACTTCATATAAAATATTCGACTCCTGTTTTCTTTTCAAAACATTTTCATCAGTTTAATTGCACAGAAATCCCCGCACATAGTACATTCAGAAATACGTGAAGACAACATTTCCGCACGTTCCCGGTCCAGTGCAAGGCACATCTGACCTTCCAGGTCGAGTAAAGATCTTTTCTCTGCAATTTCCCGGTCTTTTTCATCTTTCCCATACTTCATTGAATCCCCGATATGCGCTGCAATCCTGAATGCAATTAAACCTTCTTTAACATCCTGGATACCTGGCAACCCAAGATGTTCGGCAGGCGTGATGGCACAGAGATAATCAGCCCCCGCAGAACTCGCAATACTCGCACCTACACAACCCGCAATATGATCATACCCGAATGCTATATCGGTGGGAAGTGGTCCTGCAACAAAGAGGGGATACGGCGAGTTATTTTTTGTACTGGTCAATGTACTCTTTAATCCTGTCTGCCCGGATATGCCCCCCCGCACCCTCGATAATGACCTGTACACCTTCAGCGTGTGCGAGGTTGGCAAGTTCGAGATTTTGTCGAAACTCCTCACGCTGTGTCTCGTCCTGGAGATCATGGATACAACCGCTTCGAGCGGAATTCCCCAGCGAAAGGACGATATCGAATTCTTTCATTATTTTTAGTATTTCGAAAAAATGCCCGATAAACGGGTTTTCACAATTATTCAGCTGCATAAAAGAACTTGTGATAGCCCCCCCCTTTGAGACCATGCCAAGAATGCGTTTTTTCTGCCGTAGCGAACTTAGCATCCGTTCATTTACACAATGGATCACCATTGAACTAACCCCCTGCCGTGCCTGCGTGCGGATAGTAGTGAGAATATCTTCAGTGGTCAGTTCCTTAAGGCCTGATTCCGCAACGGCCTGATAAATCGGAACTGTGGTGACAGGCAGTGTCGTCTGGCTCAAAATTTCTTTCCTGATCTGGGTGATATTGCCACCCATTGAGAGGTCACTGATTGTATCTGCACCGTATTTTTCAGCGATTCGCGCTTTTTCTATCTCATCAGACAACCGGACACGGTTTGTCGAGGAACCAAGGTTAACGTTTATTTTTGTCCGCAAACCCTCTCCGATTCCTACCGCAACTTCCCCTCTGTGCATTATCACAACTTTTCCGGATAGTATCTGTGCACGAAGGACTTCCGGGTTTACCCCTTCGTTGTAAGTGATCGCATTCATCTGGGGGCGACAGATTCCCTCTCTGGCATATTCCAATATTGTAGTCATGGTTGTTCCATACTGTGTGTTCTCCTGAACCGGGATTGTTAAAATAAGTATGGAAAAATCACCGGACAATCCGGCATGGGTTGAAAGACTCTTCTATAAGATAATTGATAGTAATTCATTTTTCCCATTTAGGATCTAAATGACGTTTGCAGATAGTATGGGATTTCCCATTAATAGTAACATAACGGGTGAATTGGAAATTGTATCACACCCTGGCGATTCCAGGTGACCAACAAAAAAATCTATTGATAGACTCTCCTGACATGCTCTCAAATCTTTCTATCAGAATTAGGTTATTTCAGCGGGTATTAACTACCAGATGACAATTTGGAACCGGATATTCCTATGCCAGCTGGCAGGAATGGCCTGCAGGATTTGAAATCAATCGGTTAACCGAGCTCAATGGTTTCTTCGCGTCCACCCGAACGCACCGTGACGGGAAATATCCTTATTTTCCGATCACGGTCCATTACCACGCAGTCATATTCACCGAACAGTACCTTTGAAGTATGCCTTCCCCTCATGCGTGGTAACATCACTACCGATCACGCGTCCCTGTTTCCTGATGGATACATGAATGCCAGACTGGGGTACCTTTCCTTTTAGGATTATTACTGTAAACGAACCAGTACCTTCATTTCTTCTTTCAATGGTTGGCATGGCCATGGACATATTACTGGTAAGGTGGCTCCGGTCAAAGATTCGACACAAGAGAATGTAGGATTCGATAACCTCCTGCTCAACCGGATGAAAAGAGAACACTTCATTTCCTTTTAAAAGATATATTGCCTTATCTCCAAGAAGAATTCCATTTTTTTCTATCTCTACTGCACCTTCGGGTTCGCCTTTCTTAAACAACAAATACAGCTTACCGAACCCGATATCGGTGACTCCGATCCCGCTTTTTTTTCCATCGGTTACATATTTTTTTAAATCGTTTAATTTAGAAGAGTATCTGAGGTGGTCGCATTCATCTGCTCATTGAGAAACTCATTGATCTCCATTCAGAATTCACTCCCTCAATTACATTATAGCCTTTAGGTTACCGGAGAGAATATGTCTGCAGTGATCATGGGACTGCAGATACCCGGTACCAGTTCCTTGTGTAGGATCCTTTCTGTATTTCCGTACTATATTAGCATATTATATTGATTTATCTCCCATCGTCCTGGTAATCGGGAAGCAGGGATACAAAAAAGGTATGGAGACCGGGCAATCCGTCAATACCTCGCAGTGCACCGCGTGTAATGGATGCAAAGACGGGAGGAGAGGGGCCAGGCCGTCATTTTCTTAAAAAAACGCCATTATTAAAAAGTCCTGACACAGATATGCACGTACGATCATGATCATAGTTCCGCTCGTCATCGGTGCCATTGCAGTTGTTATAACACTCTGTTATGCATCATATCTTGATATTATTGATCGGAGGGTACCGTTTTTAACATGGGTGCCGCTCCTTCTTGTCGGGATACCCGGGGCGGGACTGGCACTCCTCTCTTTTAATAATGGAATTGTTCTCCTCACTGGATACGCGGGAATCACCAGTGCCATCCTGTTACTTGCATATTTTAATAACTGTGATATCAGGACACCAGAACAGCTGATATGGCCGGTAATGGTAATTGCCCTCCAGATCTGCACAGGATTTTATTTTCTTTATAGTGGGATGATAACCGTTTTTTTTATGACCATGGCCGCAGTATTGATTTTCTCCTGTGCGACAGTGTTCGAGTTCCGGGGTGTAGAGAACCGTTTCACCGATACCTGGCCTATAATCTATTTCCTGATTGCTGCTTTTTCATGGTTTTACTACGCCATAGCAGTCTCAGCACAGGTTTCATATGCGTACCTCGGCATGATCGCATTTTTCTGCCTCATTTTTTACTTATTTGCAATTCTCAATCTTTTTGGCGGGGCTGATGCCTGGGCACTGATGTTTATATCACTGACGATCCCTCTCTTTCCCTTCACACCACTTGCCGGATACCCGCCCCTTGCATTTTTCCCTTTCACTGTCCTGGTCAATGCAGTGATATTCAACCTCATTGCCCCGATTGCACTCTTTATGGTGAACCTGTACCGGGGAAACAGGGCCCCCATACTCTATCTTTTCCTTGGGTACCCGGTTGATGGAGACAAGGTTCAGAATTCATTCGGATATATCATTGAAGACATCGGAGTGACTGGTGGCATAGTTGAACGGAGATTTTTGAAACTTGGGGAGGCCCTGGGATCTCTTGTAAAGGGAGGGAAGCGGATTTATACAAAAGACCTCAGATTACATCCCGAACAATATTCCCATGAAATTTCATTGTATAAACAGGCAGGAAAGGTCTGGATATCATACGGCGTCCCGTTTATTGTCCCCATCACCGCTGGAGTAATTTTTGGGCTTTTTATCGGCGATATCCTTACCATATGCCTTAATTTCTTTGGAGGTATCTAACAGTATGCTGCCATTACATTACCAGGACGGTCTTATCCCCGTCGTCGTCCAGGACCAGGCCACACATGAAGTGTTGATGGTCGCGTATGCCAACAGTGAAGCAGTCGGACTCACGGCCAGTACCGGATTTTCGCATTTCTATAGCAGAAGCCGTAAAAAGATATGGAAAAAAGGGGAAGAGAGCGGACATGTACAGCGGGTGTCGAGAATACTTGTAGATTGCGACGAGGACTGCCTCCTTTACGAAGTCATCCAGGAAGGTGCAGCCTGCCATACAGGCCATATGACCTGCTTTTTCAGAACAATTGATGGAGAAGAGATATCCCGACAGGTCTTTGATCCCGCTAAGGTATACGCTAATAAAGATCAATGATCAAATATATAACCGGTGATATTTTTTGAAATTAGTACCAGATACTAGTGTTGTCATAGATGGTCGCATCACCTCAATGATAAAAACCGGTGAATATAATGGCGCGACAATAATTATACCAGAGGCAGTAATCGCAGAACTTGAGGCACAGGCAAACCAGGGACGGGAAATAGGATTTTCAGGCCTCACGGAACTTCAGGCGCTTTGCAAACTGGCTGAAGAAGGAACGATTGAACTTAAATTCGTCGGAGTGCGACCTACTCTTGAACAGGTCAAACTCGCCAGCGGAGGCGAGATTGATGCACTCATACGGAATGTTGCAATAGAACATACGGCACGGTTCATTACGAGCGATATTGTCCAGGCTGAAGTCGCCAAGGCAAAAGGCCTTGATGTTATCTACTTAAAACCACAGATCGGGGATTTTACACCCCTTGGAATTGACCAGTTCTTTGATGAGCATACCATTGCGGTATACCTGAAGGAGCGCGTGCCTCCGGTAGCAAAAAAAGGAACAATTAACGAGATGAAACTCGTCAGGATCCGGGATCAGCCCTCCTCTGATTACGAGTTAAAATCACTTGCACAGGAGATACTTGAACGGGCAAAACGTGACCCGGACGGATTTATCGAGGTGGAAAAGCGCGGGATTACTGTTGTGCAGATTGGCTCCATGAGGATTGCGATCGCCCGGAGACCGTTTAGTGACGGGATGGAGATTACGGCAGTCCGGCCAATTGTGGATATGGTCCTTGATAATTACCGGAAATCAAATGTAATTAAAAACAGGATCACTGGAAAAAAGAGAGGCCTTTTAATAGCCGGACCTCCCGGAGCAGGAAAAACTACACTGGCCCAGAGTGTGGCAACGTATCTTGCAGATAACGGCTTTGTTGTAAAAACAATGGAGGCACCAAGAGAATTACAGGTTCCTGACCATATTACGCAATACACCATGCTTGAAGGGAGCATGGAAAACACGGCTGATATTCTGATGCTTGTACGGCCGGATTATGTCGTGTTTGACGAACTCAGGAAACATGAGGACTTCCGGGTGTTCGCCGATATGCGCCTTGCAGGTATCGGCATGGTCGGGGTCGTCCATGCAATCGGCGCACACGATGCCCTCCAGCGCTTTTCAGACAGGGTGGATTTTGGCGTCCTTCCGCAAATAGTCAACACCATCATCTTTGTAGATGAGGGTGAAATCCTGAAGGTCTACGATGTTGAATTTACCATAAAAGTGCCTGAAGGAATGGCTGGCGAGATGCACCTCCGTCCGGTCACAATAGTCCGCAACTACGAAACCGGGGAGCTGGCATTTGAAATATTCAAATATGAGGGAGAGACCATCGTTATTTCGGCACCCTCCCAGCAGGCCATGGCCGAACCATCCTTGAAAGTTCAGGCAGAGGAGAAGGTGGATGAGAATTCTGGCTGGAAGATCACGGAACGTGAAATACAGAGGGAAATAGGACGGTACTCGGATGGTACCGTCGATGTAAGGATGCTTTCAGATTCGAAGGCTGTCGTCTATATCGATGACAAGGACGTCCCTGCCGCGATCGGAAAAGGCGGGAAAAATATTGCAGCAATTGTAAACAAGGTAGGTATCGGAATAGACATCAGGCCAAGAAGCGAGGCCGAAAAGCCCCAGCCTGCACAGCCACCAGTGGAAGAGGAACTCCAGCTCGGTGGAGGGATAAAAATCCGTGTCGATAAAAAGCAGCTGGCAATCATCTCTCCCGAACAGGCCGGTAAAATTGTTGACGTATTCGCGGGAAAAGAGTACCTTTTCACAGCAACGGTAAACGAGAGCGGGGAGATCCACCTTGGAAAGAACAGTACTATTGCACAGGAGATGCTGAAACGGTACAATCAGGGGGACATAATTAAACTGAGGCCCGTATAACCGGATAATACACCAGGGAAATTGTAAAAGAAATTGGGTGATATTGTGAGCGAATTCGATATGCAACAGTTCGAGGCCACGGCGGGAGAAAAATGGGAGCAGGTATTTGAGGCGAACCCTTCGGACCGCCCAAAATTTTACATTACGGTAGCCTACCCCTATCCAAGCGGTGCAATGCACGTCGGCCATGGGAGGACCTACATCGTTCCCGATGTAATTGCACGTTTCTGGAGAATGCGAGGGTTTGAAGTGCTGTACCCGATGGCTTTCCATGTTACGGGTGCACCAGTGATTGGTATTTCCAAACGGATAGCACGCGGGGATGAGAAAGCAATTCACCTGTACCGTGACCTTTACAAGGTACCTCCGGAAGTGCTGGCACAATTCACCAATCCTCTTGAGATCGTCCGGCATTTCAGCGAGGAGTACATGCGTGTCATGAAGAGTCTGCGGGCTCTCCATTGACTGGCGGCGGAAGTTCACCACGGTAGATCCCACCTACAGCAAATTTATTGAATGGCAATGGAAGCATCTAGGGGAAGGAAACCATGTCGTGAAAGGTGCCCACCCGGTCAGGTATTGCCCTCAGTGCGAGAACCCGGTAGGAGACCATGACCTCCTCGAAGGCGACAAGGCAGAGATACTGAAGTTCACCCTTATCATGTTCCAGTACCGGTGACGCGCTAATCCCTACCGCAACACTACGGCCTGAAACGATCTACGGGGTTACCAACCTCTGGGTCAATCCAGCCGTTACGTATGTTAAGGTCACCGTGGACGGCCATACCTGGATCGTCAGCCAGGAGGCCGCAGATAAGATACTGCTGCAGGACCACACGGTTGAGGTTCTTGAGCGGATTCCCGGGACTTCTCTCATTGATCAGAAAGTCTTTCATCAGTTATGCGGGGAAGTGCCGGTACTTCCTGCAGAATTTGTCGATCCCGATATGGCAAGCGGGGTAGTAATGAGTGTTCCGGCACATGCACCCTTCGATTATATTGCATTAAGAGACCTGCAGAAGGCAGGAAAATATCCTGATATCCAGCCGGTCCCGCTCATCACTGTCCCTGGGTACGGACAGGTCCCTGCAAAAGACGCGGTAGAACGTGAAGGGATTGAAAGCCAACTGGATTCGAGGATGGAGTCCCTGACCCAGGAGGTCTATGCTGCAGAATTCTCATCGGGTAAACTCTATGATACCTATGGGGGTAAACCAGTCCGGATTGCCCGCGATGATATTGCGGCCCTGATGATCGAAAAATTCGGGTCTACCGTTATGTACGAGTTTGACAACCGCTCGGTGGTCTGCCGGTGCGGGAGTCGTGTATACGTGAAGATCCTGCACGACCAGTGGTTCCTCCAGTATAGCGATCCAACATGGAAGGCACAGGTATCCGGACACCTGAAAGATATGGCCCTCGTACCCCCGGAAGTGAGGGTAGAATTTGATCGGACGGTTGACTGGCTGAAAGACTGGGCATGCACGCGACGGGTTGGCCTTGGCACACGTCTCCCATGGGACCCGGCATGGCTTATTGAGCCGCTCTCAGATTCGACTATATACATGGCTTATTACACAATTGCCCACCGGATCCGTGAATTTGCTCCCGAAACCCTCACCCCCGAAGTCTTCGAATATATTTTCCTTGGAAAAGAATCTCCAAACCTCCCTGAACGGGGAAAACTCGCGAAGATTAGGGAGGAATTCCTTTACTGGTACCCCTACAACTACCGGTTCTCGGCGAAAGACTTAATTTCCAACCACCTGACCTTCCAGATATTCCACCATGTAGCAATATTCCCTCAACAATTACTCCCAAAAGGGATGGTTGTCTTTGGTATGGGACTCCTGAACGGGGCAAAGATGTCCTCAAGCAAAGGAAATGTCTTCCTGCTCGAGGATGCAGTCCAGGAGTTCGGTGCTGACACGGTGAGGATGTTCCTTGTAGGAAGCGCTGAACCCTGGCAGGATTTTGACTGGAGAAATGAACTCGTTAGTTCGACCAAAAAACAGATCGAGAGGTTCTGGAATACTATTATTGAAACTTCCCAGGCTGACGAGGCGGATTGCGAAATTGACACGTGGCTGGTCTCAAGGCTCCAGCACCATATCGGCAGAACAACTGAATCTCTCATGAAATTCCAGACCCGGCAGGCCTTACAGGAGGCATTCTTTGGTGTAGAGGCTGACCTGAAATGGTACCGCCGCAGGCTTACTGATGGATCGAAGGGTCACGCATCATTAAAAGAACTCTGTTCCGTATGGATAAGGTTGATGGCCCCTATCATCCCGTTCACATCCGAACAACTGTGGTCTGAAACAGGTGAAATGGGCCTTGCATCCTTTGCATCATGGCCGGAGGTGGATGATTCCCGTGTGTATCCAAAAATTGAGCTGGCTGAAGAATTACTGCTCCGGACAGTAGAAGATGTCGAATCGATAATGAAACTGATCCAGATAACCCCGGCCTCGCTCACGCTCTGTATTGCTCCATGCTGGAAACATGATATATTTAAAACGATTGCCCGCTCGGATGACCGCAGCCAGGTAATCAAAGAGATCATGAAGGATGAGACCATGCGGATGCATGGTAAGGAGGCCACCGATGCCGTAAAGCAGTGCACCACCCTGATACACCGCCTTCCACCCCGGATTGTAGAGGCCCTTACTGAAGGTAACCTGGATGAGGAGAATATTTTTAACATGGCGAAATCATTCCTCGAAAAGGAATTCGGTATACCGGTCAAGGTAGTACCGGCAGATCCCGCTATGTATGCAAAGGCAGCGGCAGCCTTGCCATTTAAACCAGCGATAATTATCGAGTGAAATTACAGCTCCAACATTTTTCCCCGCCATGTGTTTCTCTTTTTCAAATACCCCGGTTTAGTTGAAACCCTTCGGTGTCATAAAAAATTAATTGGGAAATGCGAAGACAGGAGGGGGTTTCACCCCCTCCCTGCCCCACCCCTTTAAGATATTCTTCGGGCAAGGTTTCGGCGAAGGCTCATTAATTTCAGAGTATTGGGAGAATAGTCTCTATCCCAACCGGGGCGCCACAGCGGTGGGGCGGAGCCCCGAGAGCGTAGATAAATTTCAGGATAGTCAGGATTCTGGGTGCCTATTATAGCTTTTCAACAGAGCGAAATACCCCGGTTTTTTTATGTCAATTCCCCTGTAGCAACGGTGGAGACATACCCTCCTGAAAAATGAAGGATCGCATAAGCGTGGCGTTCCATGTATTCAATGTCCTGCAATCATAGCGCAATTATCCGCGAAATGATTATCCAGAAGGTTGATAGTACGGGTGCATGACCATACCCTCATTGATCCGTGTTCAAACAAGGGGGCGGAACACAACATGAGTGCTAATTTTGCAGTGCCTGGAGGTGATGCGCGTATACGAAAAAAGTTATGGCTGGTTATTCAACAGTTTTTGCCTTTTTCAGCTCTTTTCTTTTGTTGTATAGCCAGTTACCGCTTCAAGATATTTCCGGAACCGCCGGTTGGTATCAAGGATTACCTCATCAGAAACCGCGAGGTCTGACTCGGTCCTGATAATAACGGATTTCCCATCAGCCCCAAGGGAGGCATCGAGGATTTTTAATGCCCCGTAACTGATCTGGTAATGCCCATCCTTACTTTTTGCCTCTATACCGAAGCATTCCTTCAGTTGTTCAACCATTGTTGCAGGTAAATTCTTGGAAAAACCCCTCTTCACCGGGTACTCTTGCATAATACTTTTTAGTAAGGTCGTATATGTTAATCTAATGTCACCAGAAGCTGGCTTTGATATAAAGATTTTTTCAAAACCCCTGAACACCGAAGGAGCGTCTGTCCTTATGGGATTTCCCGGTAGCGGACTTGTTGGAAGTATCGCCCTTCAGTACATGGTTGATCAACTGGAATTCCAGCAGATCGGCAGCATGACAAGCAAATTCTTCCCTCCGCTTGCCATGATGAACAAGGGCGTCATTAATGTCCCGGTCCGGATATATGAAAAGGAAAAACTTGTGGTCATCGTCGCTGATATTCCAATTCACCCCATGATCTGCTACGAGGTCTCAAACGGGATCATGGACTGGCTGATGCCATTCAAAATCAAGGAGATTGTCACCATCGCCGGTATAATTACGAATGAAACAGAAAAGCGTGTGTTCGGTGTTGCCACCAAAGAGGAGGACCTGCCACGTATCCAGGAAAGTACAATAATTCTCCCGATGGGGAGCATATCCGGCATTGCGAGCAGCCTTCTTACGGAGTGTAAGATTCGGGGGATTTCAGCCTATGGCCTCCTGGGGGAGACAATAAACGCACCCGATCCGCGGGCGTCCGCTTCAACGATCGAAGTCCTGAATAAAATGTACGATATTAACCTCGATGTCAAGCCCCTGCTTGAACAGGCTGAGGAAATTGAGGCCACGATGCATAAACTTTCAGAGGAAGTGCAATCCCAGGAAACGATTCCGAAGAAAGAGAACCTTCCGATGTATGGGTGAATTACATGGAATGCACAGCATTAACCGGAATTTCTCACGATGTGATCAAGGATCTCAGGCTGGGAAGGGCACGGACACTTGAACTCCATAGTACTCAAAATGTCATCACACTCAACACTGCTGAACCCGGTACGCCAATCTTCCTGACGTCAATAAACATGGAAGACCTCGGTATTGGAGACCAGGGGATCGTCGCGGATGTCGTCGCGATCACCATCACGATGAAACGATTGATCGAGTACTCACCGGGAGTTGTGTATGAAGAGCGGGAGCGCATGTCAGCACGGGTAAAAGTTAAATTCTGCTGCAACTCATCGGTGAAAACGGTTAAACAGGACTCCCTGTTTTCACCAGTTTTCGTTGAGGTTGTAAAATGTTGCAGTTACCACGCAGGGTAAATAGCTGAACTTTTTTTTATTCCAGATTTTTTTCATCACCAGGGGTAGTAATCCACGATACCATTGTACCATATGGCGATAGTTACATAGGAAGAGCATGACATATACTAGAGAGCCAATTGGGCTTGTGGCTTAGCTTGGACATAGCGCCGGGCTTCTAACCCGGATGTCGGGGGTTCGAATCCCCCCAGGCCCGCTACTATTTCAACAGGTTTTCCCACACGGTGGACCGGGAGGTTTACTCACCGGGACTGGCTGGCGAAAACGGGAAATTCTATTCCTTAAAGAACATACAAAAAAATTGTTGCCGAAGAACGGATTTATTCGTTCTCGTGGGGAACCAGTTGGACATCCCCGATATTATGCTGCCTTTGCGAGAGTTTTTTCGCTTTGAAAATATTTTTCCCTTCTTTTCCGATTGCAATACCGCGGTCTTCGTCCCTTACCTCAATATGCGCAACCGGTTCACCCGTTTCATCATTTTCGAATTCGACTGATGTGACCTGTGCCGGCAGGAAACAGTTTTTCAGGAACTGTGTCGGATCGGTGGAATACTCCACGACTTCGATCTTTTTCCCCATGACTTCTGATGCCTTTTTAATGCTGGCCCCTTTTTTGCCAATTGCAAGGCCCATTTCCCCGGGGTTCACGACAAAAATAATCCTGTTATTCCGGTCGTCAATGATACAGTCACGGCTACCTGCACCAGTCAGTCGTTCAAACTGGGAGATCAGACCCATGCAGTCTTCAGTCAGTTTGACTTCGACCATATCATGCCCTCTTAAGGGAAAGAATATCTGACTCGCCGGGGTCAATTACCGCAAGAGCGCTGACCATGAACGGTTTTCCACAGGCCTTGCCAAGCGCAACGCTCGAACCTTCAAATGTATGTACAAAAAGACCTTCTTTGGTCTTTATGGTCTGCAGGAACGCAACAGGGCAATTTGTTGCCACTACAACGATCTGCGCTTTTCCATCATCAATACATTTTTCTGTTTTATTCTGACCGAGAAGGACATCGCCAGTCTTGATCGCCCTTCTTAATGAAGCATTAAAATCCATTGCAATTCTCCTAATTCATAGGTTTAGCGATTAGTTTTACATCTCCGGTCCCCAGCTGTATCGGCTGGCCTACAATCACATTTTCCGTGACACCGGATAATTCATCCACTTCGTTTGCCACTGCTGCATCAAGCAGGTGGTTGACGGTAACTTCAAATGCAGCACGCGAGAGCACACTCTCCTTTTCGCCTGCAATTCCGTGCCTTCCAATCTGCTTGACCTCACCTTCAAGACACATCATGTCGGCGACGAGCATAATGTGCCGGACGTCAACGAGGATACCCTGCTCATTGAGTGTGGATACGGCTTCATGGATGATAGCGTTCCGGGCAGCCTCTATACCAAGGACCTGTGAAATCTCATTGATGTTGTTGGTGCGGGTACGCCTGGTATCCACACCTTCGACATCGAATACATCCTTTAGATTTGAGCCTTCAGTATAAAGTATATACTCCCCGCTCTCCTTGCGGACGACAACACGTTCGATATCATCGATACCCTGTACTATCACATTCCGCACGTGTTCCGCGAGCTGGAAGAGGTTCTGGTAGCTCTCACGGTTTTTTGGCATGAAGTTAATGAGCGCATCTTTTTCATCGGACTCATGTTCAAAATCACGGTAATGGCGTCGTTCCCGGATCTTCCGCGGAGCGGTTTCAATGATGGTGCTGACTGAGATTTTCCGTTTCTCGCAGACGGCACTATTGAGGTGGACCACGACCTGCATGTCTTCCATGTCAATAGTAATATCTCCGAATTCCTGGAGGGTCGCCGCTTCTATCTGCCAGTCCACTTCACGGGCCCGGTCACGGTCTGCCCCAAAGTCGGGCTCAAGATAAATCGTCATCGTTGGGGTGCTTGGCTCTTTTCTTGCATCCATGATCTCGATCAGTCTCGGGAGCCCGAGGGTAACGTTGATCTCGGCAACACCCGCGTAGTGAAATGTACGCATCGTCATCTGGGTGCCGGGTTCTCCTATGGATTGTGCAGCAATGACACCCACTGCCTCGCATGCCTCAATCCTTGTACTCTGGTATTCGGAGTTAACCCGCTCAATAATTTCTGTGAACTGGTCATCGCTGATGTTTTTCTCTGCGAGGAACTTTTTCAGCTGCTCCTTTGTCTTAACCGGAAGTGACTCGTTCTCAATGACCTGTTCCTGTTCGGGAGTCATTCAGACCTCCTCCTTCAGAACACTTTCTACAATCCCTTTTACGTCCACCGGGTCTCCAAAGCAACTCTTCATGGGGTCGGTGCCGTCTTCACCATACACGAACTGGATAATACGACCGCCGGTCGTTCTGACAGTCCCGTCATACGCTACTTTCAGGTCCTGTAACGCGTTGATCATGCGCCGCTGCAGGTACCCGCTCTGGGATGTCCTGACTGCAGTGTCCACAAGCCCTTCACGACCGCCTATTGCGTGGAAGAAGAACTCTGTTGGATTGAGCCCCCCCTTGTAACTGTGTTTGATAAAACCGTGGGCATCCGATCCCCGGTCCCCCTTCTTGAAATGGGGGAGCGTCCGGTCATCGTACCCACGCATAATACGCTCTCCACGGACAGACTGCTGGCCGACACAACCTGCCATCTGGGTCAGGTTAAGCATCGAACCTCTTGCACCACTCACCGCCATCACTACAGCGCTGTTACCAAGCCCAAGGTGCCGGCCTGCAATCTCACCAGTACGGTCACGGGCTTTCCCGAGGACCTGCATGATCTGCATCTCAAGGGTCTCTTCGGGAGTACGACCGGGCATCGGTTCGAGTTGCCCGTCTTCGTAGATGCGTATCCGTTTTTGTACATCCATTACAGCACCGTCAAGGACCTCGGCAATCTGCCCGTATTCGGTCTTCGAAAGGTCTTCATCATCAATACCAAACGAGAACCCGTCCAGCATGATCGAGCGGATAGAGAGCTTCGTCATATCGTCGATGAAGTCTGCTGCACGTTTCATCCCGTTCTGCCGGATAATCCTCTGGACGATCTGACCATCAAATGCACCGATAGCCTTCTTGTCAATTGTACCGGATGTAAGTTGTCCGTCGATTATCTGCACATACGCGTCACGTTCGCACAGGTCCCGCTTGCAGGTATCACAATTTGCGCATGAACTTGCTTTAAAGACCATGTTGAGACCATCGGGTAAAATGACAGAGAATGCCTGCTTGTTTGTCCACATCGGCACACCGTCCTCTTCTTTTACCGGGGGTGGAAGGTGCTCGATGTCTGTAGACTTCAGCAGGTAGAGGATATCTTCACGTGTGAACCAGCGGACCTGGTTCGTGAGCATGAATACCCCCGATATATGGTCATGGATACCTCCGATAATCGGACCACCGAACCGTGGGGATAGGATATTTTCCTGTACTGCAACAAGGATTGCGGCTTCTGCCCTCGCCTCCTGTGTCTGGGGGATATGGAGGTTCATTTCATCCCCGTCAAAATCAGCATTGTATGGCGGACATACGGCAGGGTTTAACCGAAATGTCTTCCCATCCATTACTTTCACACGGTGGGACATGATGCTCATACGGTGAAGGGATGGCTGCCGGTTGAACAGGACAATATCTCCATCACGGAGTCTGTCGTTCCACGGTCCATCCCGGCTCAATCATATCGGCAACCGTGTCCAGATTTCCTTCCGCAAGACGAAGCCTGCGTTTATCCGGCCTGATAACATAGTTGGCCCCGCAGGGATGGTTAAGGGTTGGCCGGTTAGGACCGTTCCTGGCCATTGCCTTGAGTTCATCAATGTTATTAGGCGCTGCATGCACCGGGATCGACATCTCATTCGCAATTGCCAGCGGTATACCGACCTGCACCACGCTGAGGTTCGGGTCAGGCGAGATCACGGTACGTGCGGAGAAATTCACCCTCTTACCGGAAAGTGATCCACGGAAACGGCCGTCTTTTCCTTTGAGTCTTTGAGAAAGCGTCTTTAATGGCCTGCCACTGCGGTGGCGCGCCGGGGGGCACCCGGCCACTTCGTTGTCCATGTAAGTCGTAACATGGTACTGCAGCAGTTCCCAGAGGTCTTCAATGATCAGCTCGGGTGCTCCTGCATCCTGGTTTTCCTTGAACCTCTGGTTGATCCTGATAATATCGACCAGTTTATGGGTAAGGTCATCTTCTGACCTCTGACCGTTCTCAAGGATGATCGAAGGTCGCATCGTCACGGGTGGTACTGGCAGCACAGTAAGAATTGTCCATTCGGGTCGTGCCACATCGGGATTGATACCGAGGTGCCGGAGGTCCTCGTCGGGGATCTTCTCAAGGCGTGACCTGATGTCAGCAGGTGTCAGTTTGTGCTCGATTTTTTTACCTTCCTCAACCTGGACTTCTGAAAACGTCGTAGGTTTCTCGAAGTTGATCTTCAGTCTGCTGTTCCCCGCAATGCGGGCAGACCCTTTCTTTCTTGATGTCTTTTTCCGACAACACGTCGCCTGTCGCATCTTCCTCAGTCCCGACGACTTTTTCAATCTCCTCGGGGGAGAGAAGGAGGCGTGAACAGCTCTTACATGTCACACGGAGGAGCTTCCTGATCAGGCGCGTGTACCCTACATGAATGACGGGTTTTGCGAGTTCAATATGTCCGAAATGACCGGGACATTCGCTTGCCTTCTGGTCGCATGTCTTGCATCTCAGTCCCGGGTCTATAACCCCGAGGTTTAAGTCCATAAGTCCCTGCGGATACGGGAAACCATCATCATCGTAGGTATCTGCCCAGATAATCTTCCGTACACTCATCGTCCTGAACTCTTTTGGGGAGAGCAGGCCAAATTCAATTTTTCCTATCCTTTTTGGGCTTGGCATGATTCCCCTCCTACACCACGTCCTCTAGTTTCAGTCTGGGTGCAATACCCATGCTCTTCATCTCATCGAGGAGTAGCTTAAACGCGTAACTCATCTCGACAGGGTATATATCGGTCTCGCTCCCGCAGGCCAGGCATCGCGTTGAATTGGATTTCCGGTCGAGCATCGCAATCATACCACAATGGGCACAGACGTATTCCGTTACTTTATCGGACTCGTCGAGAAGGCGCTCTTTCAATGCCATCGCAGCGCCGTGTCCAATCATCACATCACGTTCCATCTCACCAAACCGGAGACCCCCTTCACGAGCCCTTCCTTCGGTAGGCTGGCGTGTAAGGACCTGTACCGGCCCGCGGGAACGGGCATGCATCTTTGAAGAGACCATGTGGTAGAGCTTCTGGTAATAGATCACACCAACGTAGATGTCAGCATTGAACTGTTTCCCGGTGATACCATCATGCATTATCTCACGACCATTATGAGAGAAACCGAGGTTTTTAAGTGAACCACGAATGTCTGCCTCGAGTTCCCCGCTAAAGGCGGTGCCATTAATGCGGCGCCCTTCAAGTGCACCGACTTTTCCTCCAATCATCTCCAGCATATGACCGACCGTCATACGGCTCGGGATGGCATGCGGGTTGATGACCAGGTCGGGTGCTACTCCTGCCTCTGTGAATGGCATGTCTTCCTGGGATGCAATCAGTCCGATAACTCCCTTCTGTCCATGCCGGGATGCGAACTTATCCCCTACCTCGGGGACCCTCAAATCCCTCGTGCGTACTTTGACAAGACGTGAGCTGTTCTCGCCTTCGGTTATAATAACCGTGTCAACAATCCCATGCTCGTTGCTCCGCATGGTAACTGAGGTATCACGCCGTTTTTCGACGGTGATCAGGTCACTGGTAGGCTCCTCCAGGAACCTCGGCGGAGAAGTCTTCCCAATCAGGACATCCTTTTCAGCGACGACCGTCTCAGGGTTGATCACACCATCTTCATCAAGATTCTTGTAGGAATCCGCCCCATGGGCCCCGGTCACTTCCTCGTCAGGTACTTCGATCCGATCAATCTGCCCACCGGGATAACGGCGTTCTTCACCTTCATAAGTCCTGAAGAAATGGGACCTTCCAAGACCACGGTCAATCGATGCCTGGTTGAAGATCAACGCATCTTCAATATTGAAACCTTCATAACTCAGGATTGCAACGACGAAGTTCTGACCGGCCGGGCGATCATCAGAGCCGATCAGTTCTGATGCCTGGGTGTGCGTGAGTGGTTTCTGGGTATAATGGAGAAGATGGCCCCGGGTATCAGGCCGCAGCTTCATATTGGCATCTGCGAACCCGAGCGCCTGCTTGACCATCCCTGCACCCATGGTGACACGCGGACTTGCGTTGTCCTCAGGGAACGGGACATGTGCTGCACCGATACCGAGGATCAGGGAGGGGTCGATCTCAAGATGGGTATGCTCGACCGTGATATCCTCCGGGTTAATCGCAATGAAAAGGTCCTCCTCTTCTTCTGCATCGATCAGTTCGATGAACCCTTTCTGGACGAAATAATTGAAATTTATCTCGTTCTTACGTAATTTTTCGATTTCATCAGGATTTATTAACGGTTTCCCGTTATGGAGGACAATCAGTGGCCTTCGCGCCCTGCCCCTGTCGGTATGGATTACCACATCGTTATTAAATTCCTTGTAGGAGACGTTCACTTCGGTTGATAACGCACCCTGCCGCCTCATTGCCCGGGTCTGGGCGACCAGCACTTTTGGGTCATCGGAAAGCCCGATTAATGCCCCATCAACGAATACTCTTGATTTTTTCATCTCGCATCCCCCTTGATCTGGTCTACACCAAGGCTGTAGAGTATCCTTATTACTTCTTCCTCGTCCGTGACCCCTTTACTTACTTCAACCATCTGGGCAAAATTCTTGACAAGTCCACAATTCGGCCCTTCAGGGGTCTCACTCGGACAGATCCTGCCCCATTGTGTCGGGTGAAGGTCACGCGCCTCGAAATGGGGCTGAGAACGGGAGAGTGGAGAGATTACACGGCGCAGGTGCGAAAGCACGCTCATGTGATCGACCCGGTCAAGCAGCTGGGACACACCGGTCCTTCCCCCGACCCAGTTCCCGGTGGCGAGGGGGTGTAACAGACGCTCAGTGAGAACATCAGCCCGCACTGCAGTACCAATGGATAGGTCACGGTGCCTCATACTCGCCCGTTCAAGCTGGTAATTTATGTCCCGGGTAAGGCGGTTGAGGGAGATTCGGAAAAGGTCCTCCATGAGGTCCCCTGCAAGTTTCAGACGTTTATTGGAGTAATGGTCCTTATCATCAATCCTGCGCTTGTTGAGCACAAGGTCAAAACAGGCTTCGGCCATCCGGCCGAGGAAATGTCCCTTGGCAAGGCGTACACTCTCAACAGTTTCCCGATATCCCTCGTCTTCTTCCTTCATGCCAAATGGCATGAGATAGTTGAGGTGTGGGAGCAGGTAATTATCCAGTACGAATTCAGCACGTTTCCGCTGGTAATCCCTTGTCTGGTTCGGTGCAAGTTTTTTACCGACATACATTACACCACTCTCAACGCTGTCGCACTCACTTTCCTCAAGGTTCTGCATCATGAAAGTCAGGATGTCCTCATCGGTCGATACCGCGTTAACGACATCATGGTCGCTTACCATCCCGAGTGCCCTGATCAGGTCAACGAACTTCAGGTGCCCGGCAACTGACGGGAACGATACTTCCAGCAGGTTCTTCCGGTTCCGTTCAACGACTACCAGTGCACGGTAACCGCGGTATGTGAGAATACCTTTGCCACATAGATCCTCTCGTTATAACGCTCGGTGAATTCCGTCATGATCTTGTTCGACGCAAGGTCTTCAAGGGTCATGAGGACTCTTTCAGTCCCGTTGACAATGAAAAAGCCACCCGGGTCATAGGGGTCTTCACCATGAATTACACGTTCATCATCACTCATGCCGAACAGGTTACAGGACGTAGATCCGATCATAATCGGTAACTGCCCGATCGTGGTCATAATCGGTTCCTGGCGGTCCTCCCCCTGGACAAGGGTGAGTTCAAGTTGAATCGGTGCTGCATACGTCAGATTACGGAGCCTTGCTTCGCTTGGAAACAAGTCTCCCTGCGATCCGTCTGCTTCGCGGACAAGCGGTTTACGCACCGCAATTTTGCCTAATTCAACCCATACCGGTATATTACTTTTACCACGGATCTCGATGTCTGTCTCGATGACACGCTGCTCGTTCACAACTTTCTGGAGGTTGCGAAGAAGAAAATTGTTGTAGGAGTCAAGTTGGTGGCGCGCCACATGCTCCCGTGAAAAATATGCCCTTGATAAAATGCTTCTGTCGATCAGAAATATCAGCTCCCTTTATTTTTTGGGTCTTTTTACGACAAGCCGGTATGACTCAGCTATACCGGCGGTGTGGCTTGTCCTGATGGTTCGTACCACATCCCCTACTTTTGATCCGATAATTTTTACCGCTGGTTCGTCATGATATATTTTCGGCAGGTGCTCGCTCGTGATTTTGTAGGTGGAGAATAATGTGCTAACCTCCTCCTCACTCATGATCTTATGGTCCGGCACCATTACATGCTCAAGCACATTCAGACTTGGTGCTCAATTAAAAACCCCCTCTTTCATAAATTGCGTCTCCTCCAGATGCATCACCAAATAAAAACCCACAGGCTGTACCGTGGCAGCGGGCCCGGAGGGATTTGAACCCCCGACCACCTGGTTAAAAGCCAGGCGCTCTACCTAACTGAGCGTACGAACCCACGGGTACATGCCACACAGCATTAAAACAAGGTAAGAAAACTATATAAACATTCCCACAAAATATAACTAGTTCGCACAGACGAATTCTGTTTTATTTGCTCATTCACAGAAAAGGAAACCATTTCCTGCAGATGAATTTAGATTTAAAATAGGGTATGGTGCTGAAATGTGCGCGTTCTTTCCATCACCCCGTTCATATGATAACCGGTGAGCGCGAGGCCGGATTGTTTCCATATACCCTGATCAGGAAAAAAGCATCGTTATTTTTTCTGGTATTTTTAGTCCTTGTGATTGTGCCCGGCAATTACGGGGATCCTCCTGTTAAAGAGAGTATTTTTAAACCACAAATAATAAATAATAGATAAGTAATGACAGACCTGGTTCGCTGGCTTAATAAAAATCGCTCCTTTTTTCAGCCTGACGAATCGTTCTCAGCACGCGCCATACGCCATATCAGTAATGTCGAAAAAAACAAGTTGTTTTCACCTGATATTGAGCATATGCGGACTGCAGAAGGGAGATGGTTTGAAGCGATCGTTTACGAGATGTTCCTGGATGCGGCAGAGATTACTGATGAAATTGGCGGGGTGGCAGTGAAGGGGGCAGATGCCCCAAGGGGGAGAAGAAATATTCACCTTGGCCAGAATGGATTTTTTTATTCAAGAAACGGGGATATTACTATCCGGGGCAATGGCCAGGACCTCGCAGAATTTGACCTGCTCCTGCTTGACAATAACAACCGGATCGCTTTTGGAGAGGTAGTTACTTCACCATCTGATTTGAAAGAATTCGAAATAGAGGTCGAATATAAAAAAAGGCTTCTTGGATATTTATTTTCCCAGCCGAGCGTGCCATTCCTGCTGATTTCATCGTTTGATATTTCACATTTTTCCGTTGTACGTCGGTTGATGAAATCAAGGGATAATATCAATATCCAGACAATTACCTGTGAGCAGATAAAATCCCTGGTAACCCGGAAAGGTGATGGGAAAGACCACAAACAGGCCAGGGACCATAGAAAAACCTTCCTGGCAACCGACCTGGTCCAGAAAAAGCCATTTGAATATCTTCAATATCATGACTGGGAGAGAAACAAAGTCTTTTCACAGGTCAGTAACCATGTGAATGCAAGGAGCACACCCAATTCCGGGGAAACTACCGTGCTTGTTAAAAAAATTCTTTATGGCGGACTCTATCCTTCTGCAATAAAATCCCTCTGTAAAGAACATGAGATCAGTATCAGGGGCGAGAAACTTGAATTCGATGACCTGATGAGAAATTTTTCCAAAGTAATTCTTGCGACTGATCTTCCCGGGTATGATCCTCTCGTGTATCTCCGCCCCAGGCAAAAACGGGAATACCTGAAAATGGTCCAGGATAAAGAGGGAAATTTCAAATATGAACGCAGGACACCCCCAAAAGTGGGGTTCTTTCTCTGGCTCGAGTCCCTTACTCCCACGCTTGGATCGAGGATCACCCACCAGATCCTTGAATCATTTTCGCCGGAAAATGGAAAAAGGGGGAGAACTGCACCGGATATCATGAACCGGCAGAATTAACACTCTTTTAAGGCACCAGGAGAGCATTATTCAGGCTATTCTTCGTATTCTTCCTCTTTCAAAAGGTATAATAAACCAGAGGTAGAAAACCCAGATAGGGTAGCATCGCACTCGTGGGAAATTATCATGTTACAAAGGGCAATCTCTGCATTTTTTTTCTGCTCCATTATTATTGCCTCTGCCTGTCTGGTTGCAGGGTGCGTATCTGGGCAGGGAAAGCAGGGACCAGTAACACAGGTTATCCCGGAGACTCCGGTGACCATTGTTACACCCAGCGTCATGCAGTTCACCAAACAGCAACTTAACCTTACGGTGCAGGAAAACGCCGAATTGCATGCAGGAAATTTGTCGCTTGTCTTTTCTGTCAGGGACAAGAGCCGTGATCCCTTAAAGCAGACGGTAAGCTTTGAGCTGACAGTAAAAAATGTCGGTAATGTAACGGTCGCGGAACTCCAGAAAAAATTATCAGAATTATATGCGACCGATCGATCCGGAAGGCAATACAGTGTACCCACACATGTAGCCCTGATGGGGCTTAAACCCGGAGAGATACGAAGCGGTACCGTTGAAATATCAAATGTCCCGGACCATGCCCTTCCAGGTCTTGTATTCCACTACAGGTTCGGCAACGAGGAAGCATCCTGGGTGATAATCCCGGAAACACCTGTCTGAAACTTCCAGGGATAACGGGGTACCAGGAATTTCTTTTTAACCATCATTGTCTGCAGGCTAATTTCTCTCTGAATTTCTTCAATTGTTCGCTCTGTAGATATCCTCTCAAATCTATCTTGCAGATTGGTAATTTTTAAAATTTCGTCACGCTACCAGGGCCCATGGACCGCCGCTTTGGCGACCCCGGCTGATATAGAGACGACCCCACAATACTCTGAATGTAATGAACCTTCGCCGAAACCCTGCCCGAAGAATATCTTAATAGGGGTGGGGTCGGGAGGGGATGAACCCCCCTCCTGTCTTCGTAGTTCCCTCTAATTTTTATAACACCGAAGGGTTTCAATAAAGCGTGCTATGAGTCTCTGGCTCATCGATGAGCATGAAAAAGATGGCCTTTCAGATAGTTTAGCCGGAGTTTTTCATATCAGCCCAGATTAAAAAAAAAGACCACTGACCTTACGGTACAGTGATTCGGGTCCCCGTTTAGTCAAGGAGGATGCTGTTTGCTTTGTCCTTGTAGGCATCCATGACATACGGGATGCCAGATATGCGGCTCGATTCCTCTGTTAAGGCCATCACATCATTTCTGGATATTGTCTTGAGATTGAAATTCCTGCTCCCTGCCATCAGCTGCTGGAGACCGGTCCTGAATTTCTGAGCGTACGTGTAGATACCGATCGCACCCATCGGGATCTCTTTAAACCGTGACCCGTACTTGTCTTTCAGTTCTTCATATGAGACGAATATTTCCTCTGCCTTTGTCCCGTACCTTAGAAACCGACTTCGGGAGATCGCCATCTTTTATCCACTTCTCGATGTTCTTTCCTGCCATCCCGGGGATCATGAGAGCACGGCCCATGCAGACTGCCTTCACATTGGGACTGCCCATCGCGAGTGACTTGAAGACATTTGGTTCATCGGAGAATCCACCGGCCATCGCTATATCAGGTACCCTTATACCTCTCTTTTTCAGCTTCTCGCAGTACTGGTTGGCCAGTGCCTGCAGGTAGAACGTCGGGATCCCCCACTCGTTCATCATTGGCCACGGGCTCATACCGGTACCTCCGGAGGCACCATCGATGGTCAGGAGGTCGATCTTTGCATCTGCCGAGAAGCGAATTGCCATTGCAAGTTCTACTGCGGAATATGCCCCGGTCTTTAACGTGACCCGTTTGAACCCGATGTCACGGAGACGGTCTACCTCTTCGAGGAAGCCTTCTTTTGTAACAAACCCGAGACGGGAATGTCGCTCGAACTCCTTGATTGCTCCCGCCTTAAAGGCCTTCTGGATCTCCGGGAGTGTCGGGTCGGGCAGAACAATATACCCACGCTTTTTCAGTTCAATTGCCCGTTCCAGGGAGCTTACCTTGATTTCTCCCCCTATGCACTTGGCACCCTGGCCCCATTTCAACTCGATGGTGTCGAGGTTATGCTTTGAAGAAACATATTCGGCTGTTCCGAGACGGGTGTCCTCGACATTCATCTGGACGAGCATCTCTCCATACCCATCGTAGAACTTCTTGTAAATACCGATCCTGCGGTCCATTTCAGGGGACTCTTTCACTTTTCCTTTATTATCGAGTTTAAGGCCTGGATCAATCCCACAAACGTTTTCACCGCAGACGATGGTTATACCCGAAATTGCTGCACCAATGGCAAAATGTTCCCAGTTGATCCGTGCAATATCTGTGGATCCCAGTGCCCCGGTAAAAATCGGCAGGCGCATCTTTACTTTCTTGTCCCAGCCGTACTCGGTTTCGGTGTCGACTGATGAGAATACTGCACTATCAGGGCCGATTTCTGTCCCTTCTGGCAGGCCTTTTGCGCCAACCGCGTATCCCTGGATATTCAGGTGTGAATAATCAACAGGGTAGTTTTTATCTGCACCGGCCGTGATCTCTCCAAAAGGTCCGGGGTACAGGACTTCGCGTCCACGGAATGATGATAACCATGTCTCGCAGCCTCCTTTACATCCGTCGATGCAACGGGTACAGATCCCTGACATGGGCGATACGTCCCGGGAGCGGTTTACCGTTCCGGTCGCTTCGTTTGCGTTCGGTTGTCTAAGATTCATTAACTCTCTCCTGATGCTCTCTTTTTATATAGCCTTGAAAAATCAAGGGGGGGTCCGAGCGACAATGCTCAAACAAAAGAGTTTGGTTTTTATACCGATATAAGCACTTGCCTTCTGTTGCACATATATAGATTATGGTTATTTTTTTGCTAACCGGAAGGATAAAGGAAATTTGAATAAAATAACCGAGAAATACCTGATTTTATCTGATAACATCATTGATCATAATTAAAAAAATGGATTCGTGATACCCATGGTGGAAGCTCTATGCAGGTAGATCATTTCAATGGGACCAGTTCGTATTCCGATGACCCGAGACCAATCTCTTCTCCATACCGGATCTGCAGGTATGCATCGGTATTTTCCCTGAGCCCCTTGAATTTATCCGCTCCCTTGTGGTGGTTATGCAGAAGCAATGACCCGGGATTTCCAAGTTGTCCGTTGACAAGATCGAAGCTTGCGGTGTCGATTGCCACCGGGTCTTTCGATGCGAGGATCCCGATATCAGGGACAACCGGGGCATCACTCCATGGGACACAGTCACAGTCCGGAGTAATATGGATCAGGAAATTCATATACCCTGTACGCGACTCCTTGCCCTGGACAGCCCCGGAAGCATACTCGACAATTCGCTCGATAAATTGTGGGATCTCGGTCTCCCAGTCAATATCGATTGCCCGTTCGGGACAGATAGTCATACATTCAAAGCACCCGATGCATTTTGACCTGTCAATTGATGATTTCTCGGTTTTGAGCGTGATTGCAGTTGTCGGACAGACCTGTACACATTTACCGCAGCCGATGCAGGCCTCTTCAATAATAAGCGGCCGGGCAGAGTGCTGTGCCTGTTTTCCTGACGCAGATGCGCAACCCATGCCCAGATTTTTTATCGCACCACCAAATCCCGCGACCTCATGCCCTTTGAAGTGTGAAAGGACTATCATACTCTCCGCTGCAGCGATATCTCCCGAAATTATTACATTTTCAAAGTGTTTTTTATGGATCGCAACGGATTTTATATTACCTCCTGAAAGTCCGTCTGCAATAATGACCGGGGCACCGACTACGGAATAATCAAAACCGTGGAGGATCGCAGTTTCAATATGGTCTGCGGCATTTGACCTGCTCCCGAGGTACAGGGTATTTGAATCAGTGACAAAGGGTTTTCCCCCGTGCTCCTTTACCTTATCGACAACCTGGCGGACGAAAACCGGGTTAATATAGGAATCATTCCCGAGTTCCCCAAAATGTAATTTTATCGCAGTCAGCCCGTTTTTACGTATCGTCTCCCCAAACCCGGCTGATTCGAACAGGCGGTTAATCTTCGAGACCGTGTTATCCCGCGGATCCCTCGCCCTCATGTTTGCGAAATAGACTTTTTGTTTTGACATGGTAGTGCTCCAATAAGAAAACTGGTTTCTGTTAATCCCGGGAGCCGGGTAATAATTGAATTATAACCCGGAAGAGAGATAAAACATATTGCAATTGGAAAAAAACGGGAAGCCCGGCACGCTGCATCATACATCCTAATTCTTTGATCTGTATAGGCAGTTTCTGCAAGGATGACACTCTCTGCCAAAAACCCTTCCTGAATAAGAAAAAAAGGCCCGGGATAGAGCAGTCCAATTGCATCCCGTTCCTACTTCTTCCGCTATTCCGCATTAATTCATCGGGAATCACACCCGTGCCTACAGCTATTCATTGTAGTGTGGGTACCGTTCCTTTTTCCACTTCCGGAATATAGGTTTTTAACAACAGGGAGAGGCTCACAACGGTAACCGAGCTCAGTGCCATGGCAAACGCAGCGAGTTCCGGCCTGAACATAATACCGAAAGAAGGATAGAGTACCCCTGCCGCTACCGGGATAAGCGCTGCATTGTAGGCAAAGGCCCAGAAAATGTTGCCCCTGATCCTGCTCATCACTTTTTTCGAAAGCTGGATTGCAGCAACTGAATCAACCAGGTTATCCCTTATAAGGACAATATCCCCGCTCTCAATAGCCACATCCGTACCGCTGCCAATGGCAATGCCAACATCTGCCCGGGCCAGCGCCGGGGCATCGTTAATCCCGTCACCCACAAATGCTACAATCTCCCCCCTTTCCTGCAGGGCCTGGACTTCAGACGCTTTGTCCTGAGGGAGCACTTCCGCCACTACCTTCGATATCCCAACCTGCCTGGCGATTGCTTCAGCCGTGCGCCGGTTGTCACCGGTGATCATCACGACGTTGACCCCCATCTGCCCAAGGGTTGAGACCGCCCGGTATGCGGACTCTTTTAATGTATCGGCAATCCCGATCACACCAGCCATTCTTCCACCGGCAGCGATTAGGACGGCGGTCTTTCCCTGCTGTTCGATCAGGGTGATTTTCGATTCTGTCCCGCTATCCACGGGCACACCTTTGTCCTTCATCAGTACCCGGTTACCTGCCAGCACTTCTTCCCCTAGCACCACGCCGATGACACCCTTTCCATTTATCGTGTCAAATTTTTCTGCCGTTTCCTGGAAAACTCCCTTTCGCCTTGCTTCCCTGACTATTGCCATGGCGAGCGGGTGCTGCGAGCCTGTTTCCACTGCCGCTGTAATGGAAAGTAACGTTGCCTCCGGAATTCCAAACATGATGGTATCGGTCACCTCGGGCTGACCTGTCGTAAGGGTGCCGGTCTTGTCAAACACAACCGTGGTAATTTTTTCGGCAACTTCAAGGGCTTCACCATTTTTTATTAAAATTCCAAGTTCCGCCCCCCTTCCCACCCCTACCGTCACTGCAGTCGGTGTTGCCAGTCCCAGTGCACACGGACAGGCAACCACCAGTACGGAGATCATTGCCGTTAACGCGAAAAGCAGGCTGCCACCGAGGAGATAATACCATGTAACGAATGTACCAGCGGCGATTATCAATACCACGGGGATAAAGTAAGTAACCGCAACGTCAGCTACCCTCTGGACAGGAGGTTTCGACCCCTGTGCATCCTCAACCAGCTGGATAATCTGTGCGAGGACTGTTTCTTTTCCCACCTTCAGTACCTTCACGTTAAGGACACTATTCTGGTTTATCGTACCCCCCACTACCCTGTCCCCCTTGCTTTTAAGTGGTGGAACCGGCTCACCCGTGATCATTGCCTCATTGACATAGCTCTCACCTGCAACCACTTCGCCATCCACCGGAACTTTCGCCCCGGGCCTGATGATCACGATATCCCCGGGCAACACATCTTCGACCGGGATTTCTTCTTCGACCCCTTTACGGAGGACAAATGCACTTTTTGCCCCGAGCCCGGCAAGTTTTTTAATTGCGTCAGATGTCCTGCCCTTGGCCTTTGCCTCAAGGTAACGGCCAAGTATCAGAAACGATGCGAGCATTATTGCAGCATCATAAAACATGAACCCCGGGTCAAGAACGATATTAAAAGTCCCAAGGACGCTCGAGCCATAGGCGATACCGGTACCCATAGCATACATCACGTCCATGTTGAGCGAATGGTTCCGGAGAGCCATATGTGCTGCCCGGAATATCGGGTAGGCAACGTACACGAAAACCGGTGTTGCGATGATGAACATGATATACGCCATCGTCTGCATGGTGATAGGCAGCGGGACCCACATCATGAGCATCAGGGGGATACTTACCGCAAAACCAATGGAAAACCGGAGGAGTTTATCATGAAGGTCCTTTTCACGTGCCTTTTTTTCAGCCTCTTCACTGATTTCCCCGGCCAGCCCCAGGTACTGGTATCCCGCATCCTCGATCGCGAATTTCATTTCGCTTACCCCGGATACTGACGGGTTATAGATCACGTATGCCTTTTCAGTACCAAGGTTGACCGTTGCCGATGCCACACCCGGAAGTCCCCGTAATGCCGCTTCGATAGTCTGGACACACGTTGCACAGACCATCCCTCCCACCTTGATAACCGCCTCCCGGTTCACTACTTCGTACCCGGCATCGGTGACCGCCTTTTCAAGGTCTTTTATCGAGACTTTTGCGGGGTCAAACTGGACATGCGCAGTATCAGTACCAAAATTCACCTGGGCATTTGAGACGCTTTCCACCTTTGAAAGGGACTCTTCGATATTGATTGCACAGGTCGCGCAATGCATCCCCGAAATCTTCAGTTCTGCTTTTTTCTTTTGTTCCCCGGGCATATGGTAGAACTAAAACATCCCGGTTATTTAAATTGCTCTTTCATACTATCCCGGTTTTTATGCTGTTTTCACTTTGCAACGCACCCCGGGTTGCCCGGATACTCACACGAATGTGAGCCACACAACAAATACCACACCGGTTACAAGGGAAAAGGGTATACCGAACCTGATGAATTCCATGAAGGTTATTGTCTCACCCTGCCGTTCTGCATTCTGGATCACAATAATATTACTTGCAGCCCCGAGGATTGTCAGGTTACCAGCGAGGGTGCTCCCGGCTGCGAGTGCCATCGTCTCGTTGACAGACATCCCGGCCTGTTGCAGCAGGGGAGTAAAAAGGGCAACAAACGGGACATTGGAGATGAACTGGCTGATTAAAAGACTTGTTGTGTACAGGAGAAACACCGACGATGCGGCTGCGGCCGGGACTGCAGCCTGGAAAAAACCCGTTGTGAACACTGCAGCCATCAGGACGAACATCACTATAAAGAAAACCAGAGTTGGCCAGTCAATTTTCCGGATTATTGTAACTCTTTTACGGGAAAACAGAATAACCGGGGCAGCTCCCGCAATTGCAATCACGGGTAATGGCACGGAGTATACTACCCCGAAGGGATGAAGGGTGAGCAGGACCTGCAGGATTATACAGGATGTAATGAGTGTGAGAGAAATTATTAGGATCCGGGCAAGCTCCGGGTCGGCAAGCGGCACATCTTCCATAATGCAGATTTTTCCCCGGGAATCCTGCGGGTAGAATAGTCGGATAAAGAAAACAAGCAACACAAGTGAAATTATCGTTGGGATTCCAAGATACAATAAAAATGTACCAAATGGATTTGTATACCCGCATTCTGTCGCAATAAGAAGGTTCTGGGGGTTACCAATCGGGCTCATCACGCTCCCGGTGGTAATCGCAAAACAGAGAGAGATCAGGAGCATTTTAATGCTTAATCCAAGACGACGACCGAGATACAGCGCAAGCGGCGTCCCGATAATCGCCATGGTATCATTCATAAGGAATGCAGAGAGAAGTGCCGTCGAGAAAATAAAGAGAACAATGAACTGCCAGGAATTACTGCAATATGACACCAGGCGCTTTGAAATGGTAAACAGGTAACCACTTTCTGAGAGTGCTTCGCCGACAATAAACATCCCGAACAGGAAGACCATTACATCGATGTTAATGGACCGGACCGCATCTGGTAATGATATCTGGCCTGTAATAAGTACAGCCACAGCACCTGCACACATTACCTGCCAGATACGGAACCGGAAACGCCCTACCTGGCGGACTGCTATGAGCAGAAATACAACCAGGAGAATAATTAGTGCAAGTTCCATTGTTTATACCGGGAATGTTATATCTTCAGGTACTTTTCAGCCACTACAACACGGGGTAACGGTGACGTGTCCGGGAACTGCCTTTCTTATTTCCCGGGGGACCAGGGGGCCCATCGGTAGGGAAACTTAAACAGCCTGATTAGGCGGTCTTATACGCCAGTGAAGAAATACCCCTTCATCAATCCGGGTGCACCCGATAAGTTCCATTCTTACAAATGGATCAGAAATACAAAATCCCCGGCCATCGGCAGGTGTGGGGGAATCCCTGCCGCCGATGACCATGTTACCGATATACTGGAATATCTCATCCACAAGTCCCAGCTCGAACATAGACCAGAGCAGGGTCCCGCCTCCTTCAACCATGAGGTTCCGGACCCCCGTATCGTACAGCCGGCTGAGTAATTCTTTGAGGTCGACTTCTTCTTTTCCTGCAATAACCACTGTTGCATGTGATTTGAGGGATCGGTGGGTCGCGGGATCAATTGCTTCTGAGCAACCAATCACGCGCTTTCCAGGGCCCTTGCATAAAACCGCTGCATCGGCGGAAATGCGCCCTCTGCTATCCACGACTACCCTGACGGGGTTTTCATCGAGTCCGCGGGAGACCCTTGCCTGTTTCAGTTCTTCGGATTTTACCGTAAGTGACGGATCGTCTGCCATAACGGTACCAATACCGACCATGATCGCATCACTCCCGGCTTTCAGCTGGTCCACCCGGGCAAAATCAGCCTTCCCGGAAATTTTTACCTGCCGCCGCTCTTTTGTCGAGAGTTTGCCATCTGCACTCATGGCAAAGTTGACGGTCACATGTGGGCGCATATATACCTGTTCGATATCGTTGTATTAGTTTATTTTGAGGATAATCTCTATAACCCGGGCCCTGGGTAAATCGTTGGTACGAAAGGCATGACGTATCAGACCGGTTATCACCGATTGATATCATGCGGTGTGCGGAAATTGTTCCAGTTACCCGCGTGTACCCGGAAAATAATTCTGGCGATGTGCTTTGTTCAGGGTTGTATATACCACTTGCTAACGAGTTATTCATTATTGAACCCGATCAACCATATACGAGAACCCATGTCCCCGAGAAAAACTGGTACATCAACCCATCCGGCACCTGATGACAGGATATCACGGTTCTTTCACTCACCATTTTTTTTGAGTAGTACCATCGGGATACCATTTTGTATCTACAAATTCATATTCGGATCTCTTGCCATCAGGAATGGTATTGTGGGGGAACCGGCCCTATTTTTGCTAGGCGGGCTGATTGTCGTCTGGGCGGCACTTGACCTGGCTATGAACGTCGCCAGGGCGGTCCTTGACCTTTTCGGTCGGAGTAATGCTATTGAATACTGCACTATCGCGCAGATTGGCAGGTATTTTCATGCACCGGGAGCTTTTCTCGCGCTTGATACCCTTCTCTCCTTTTCAATTATCTGCATTATGCTCTGGTCCGGCTGGATAACCCGGCTAACCCCGCTCGAATCATTTCTATGGTATGCAGCGACCACACTAAACCTGATCAGTCTGTCCCTCGTTATTATGTATGATGAGGCATTGCGGGCCCATTGGAGTGCCCATGAAGAAAAGAATTAGTAACAGACCAAGATCCCCATCAGAATACCTTCAGTTTCCTGGACAGTCCCTAGCTGTACATTTTTTGTGCCAGACCTGCACTATTACCGGAACTATTTTTTTAATCCCAGGGCAGTCAGGGCAACAGATATTGAAATTATAATGAGTATAACTGATAGCGGAGCCCGTTTTGTCGTCGCAGGTACCGTTCCGGATATTTCTGAAACCGGTGAAACGGTGGTCAGAGGGCGCGAAGTACCAATCGAATTAATTAACTGCGCCTGTTCAGGGACCATTGTCCTCTGAATCGAAACGAATGTACCAGGGGAAACTGAGACCTTTTCAATAACCGTCCGATACCCCGGGTGAACAAATCTTATTTCATGGTCCCCTTCAGCCAGACCACGTGTCTGGGGTGTCCGGCCAACTGACTGACCGTCCAGGAAAATTTCCGATGCCACTGGTGATGTGTTAAAATCAACGATTCCTGAAGAGAGGTACGGCCCACCACTGTTCGTGAGAGAAACGCTGATCATGCCGTACACGGCGCTGTTCACGCTGGATTTCCCAACTGGTTTTTTTGCTGCATACACCGTATAAATTCCTTCTTTCAGCGAAAAGCCCTGTCTTGCTGTGTTCCAGGTGTATTCCCAGCGATCATTTGAAACATCAGTGACCGTGAAACTCTCAGGAACCCCGGTGACCACCGGGACTTTCATGGCATCCAGTCGTACCCCGTCTGAGGGCAGTCCTGGACCTGTTACAAACAGGTAGATAGAATCTGCACTCACGGCTGTTCCTTTCAGGTCTACACGATTACCGATTTTTTCATTAATATCCGCAGCTGAAGAATATCCAGAATACACCCCTAATACAATACAAAGACATACGAGAAATAACCCGTTCCGCGATACAATACCCATTATTACTCCTATTGTCTTTTGAATTGAATTGCTACCGGTAACATATGTAACTTTGCACAGGAGGTCCAGGACGGGAAACAATAGCACCAGTGACCTTATTCTATCGAGAACTTGGAAATCCCCGGGGAATTTATCGCTGGGGAAAAGTAGTCCTGTTACCAACAAAACCTATGTAAAATGTTTAACCATACATTATCGGTAATCCAGACATCAACAACGGATCAGGTCCGCGACACGGTCTTTCTTAATGATAACAGTCCCAATGTTTGCCATGTCAGAGAGGTTGGCCTGGTGAACCGTTGAGTTCCAGGCAGCTACAGCATCCTCAACCAGGAAGGTATGATACCCGAATGCAGGCTGCATCAAACACGGTAGTCCGGACGCAATTCGGAGTCTGGATACCGGTGACAAACACCGAATCAATCCCCAATGATCGTAATAACAGGTCGAGATCGGTGTTCATGAAGGCGCTCATACGGTTTTTCCGGATATGGTACTCCCCTTGCAGAGGCCTGAGTTCATCAATAATCTCTGATCCGGGTGACCCATCAACGGCAAAAGGAACTTCTTTAAAAATTTCCCGCCGGAATAGTTCCACATCGGAGCCATCGCTCCGGTGGACACGTACGACATGGAACACAGGGAGTCCCTGATTACGGAACATCTCCAGCACCTCTTTTACATTGGCAACAATGCTTTTGGCCCCCGGCATCTGCATGGGTGCACCAGCCCGGACAAAATCATTCTGCATATCGATAATCAGAAGCGCTGGCCTTTTCATTCGTTTATCTCCTTAAACCTCCTATGTCGGGCAGGTATTAAAAAATGATCAGCGTCGGTTACAACATAGGAGGAGAGAAACAGGAATTCTAACTCACAACGGGTTAAGAAAACCCGCTGATAATGGACGGGTATTGGAATCTGGATGGTGAAGTGTATTAGTTCGGATTTCCGGCAGGTCTGGTTCACTACCACTATACAGCATAACCGGGGCGTTACAATTATAGATGTGTGGAAAATTTATTGTTCACCAGATTGGGATTCCCGCACTTCACTTCCTTCTGCCTTTTCATCATCCACCTGGGTGACATTCACACGTTCGATCGCAAGGGCAACCTGGTTGGCAAATGCGGTCAGAAGTCTAGACTGCTCAGGATTTATTACACCGTCCGGCTCATCAGGTTTTACCCCGAGAATCCCACGTATTCCCCGGTTTGTACGAAGCGGAATATATCTCAACCGGGATGAGTGAAGCGTGTCGGTATCGTAGCCTGTAACGGTATCGTGTGAAAATGCCCAGGTTGCCACGGCAATTTCATCTGCATCAAGCACAAGCCCCGGAATCCCGGGATGCTGAACAAGTGAGCCGTTCTCAAAGATGAGGAAAATACATTCCCAGTTGAATATCTCCCCGATATGTTTTGTGACGGTGGTGATCACGGCACTGATATCTGCAGCAATGGTGAGGTCCTGGGATAGTGCAAAAAGGGTGCTTGTCTCTTTTTCACGAACCTGTGCTGCAAATGCATGTTCCCGTGCCCGGGCAACGAGCAGGCTGATCACCCCTGCGACCACTATCAAACCAATAAACGTGATGATATACTCTGTATCAGAGATCCGAAAACTCAGATAGGGAGATACAAAGAAGAAGTCAAAAGCAAGTACCCGAGAATTGCACTCACTATTGCAGGGCGGAGCCCCCAGAGGTACGCCGTCAGGACAACAACCAGCAGGTAGAACATCAGGAGGTTTGTCTGGGATATGTACGGCTTGAGCAGCCATCCTACGAGGGTAGTCAAAATAATAAGCCCCATACACCCCGCATATCCTTTCGGCGGAGTCGCCGGCAACAGAGGTTCCATTTCAACGGGCTTTTCAGACCCTTTATCCTGGCCGCTGATTACGTAGACATCGATCGTCCCGCTATTATGGATAAGCGTGTCAACGACTGAACCGAAAACAAATTCCTGCCACCGGGGGCGGAGTGTTTTCCCAATGATAATTCGCGTGATGTTATGCTTTTTGGCATACTCGATCGCTGTATCGGCTACACTTATCCCGAATATGGTTGCAGTCGTTGCACCGAGTTTTTCCGCGAGCTGGAGGTTACGCCAGACCTGCTCCTTCGCATTTTTTGAGAGCCGGTGATGTGAGGGGGTCTCGACATAGATTGCGTCCCAGTTGGCATTAATCCGGTCTGCCTGCCTCCTTGCAGTCCGGACTAGCCGTTCCGAAAGCGGACTCGGGCCCACACAGACCAGTATCCTCTCCCCGGCATGCCATGGGCCGGGGATAGAACGGGTCTGCATGTACGAGAGCATCTGATCATCGACCCGCTCTGCCGCACGGCGGAGGGCGATTTCACGGAGAGCATACAGGTTACCCTCGTTGAAGAACTGCTCAATGGCCCGGGCAGCCATTTCCGGGACATAGACTTTCCCTTCACGCAGCCGTTGTAAGAGTTCGGGTGGTGCAAGATCGACAAGTTCGATCTCTGCCGCTTCATCGATTACCCCGTCAGGTATTGTTTCCCTGACGACTATGTTGGTTATCTGGGCGATCACATCATTAAGGCTCTCGAGGTGCTGCACATTGAGAGTTGTATACACATCTATCCCGGCATCGAGCAGCTCTTCCACGTCCTGGTAACGCTTGAGGTGACGTGAACCGGGTGCATTGGTGTGTGCCAGTTCGTCTACGAGCACGAGGTCTGGCCGGGCAGCAATGATTGCATCGAGGTCCATCTCTTCCAGTCTTACATCCCGGTACTCGACTATTTTTCTGGGAATGAAGGTCAGGCCGGCAAGGAGTGCTTCAGTTTCGGCCCTTCCATGAGTCTCAATATACCCGATCTGGACATTGACCCCCTCTTTTTTCCTGAGGTGTGCTGCATTCAGCATTTCGTAGGTCTTTCCAACCCCGGCCACGTAACCAAGAAAGATCTTGAGCTTGCCCCTCTTCTTTTGTCGCTCTTCATTGAGGACGCGGGCGAGGAGGAGGTCCGGGTCTGGTCTTGTTTCGATATTCAGCACCATACCATTCACACCCCCATGAGGACGAGGAGGAGGTCTATTATTTTAATCCCGATAAACGGGGCAATAATTCCACCAATCCCGTACATGATTATGTTGTTTCGCAGTGCTTCTTCCGCAGTCATCGGCTTGTACTTCACTCCGCGAAGGGCGAGAGGGATAAGTAGTACAATAATTATTGCGTTAAAAATCACCGCAGAGAGGATGGCATTATGGAGGCCGAGGACATTCAGGGCTGCTAATGCCGGGTAGGTGGTAATGAAGGCCGCCGGAATAATGGCGAAATACTTGGCCAGGTCATTTGCGATTGAAAAAGTGGTCAATGCCCCTCTCGTCATCAGCAATTGTTTCCCGATCTCCACAATCTCGATCAGCTTGGTGGGGTTGCTGTCCAGGTCGATCATATTTGCCGCTTCGCGGGCCGGCTGTGTCCCGGTATTCATAGCTACGGCGACGTCGGCCTGGGCGAGGGCTGGTGCATCATTCGTACCATCACCGGTCATAGCGACCATGCGGCCCCCTGCCTGGTAATCCCTGATCATACGGAGCTTGCTTTCGGGGGTTGCCTCCGCAAGGAAATCGTCAACTCCTGCCTCAGCTGCAATGGTCGCTGCGGTAAGCCTGTTATCACCCGTGATCATCACTGTTTTAATCCCCATACGTCTCAGCTGGGAAAACCGCTCCTTGATCCCACCCTTTACAACGTCTTTAAGGTGAATTACCCCGAGCGCTTTCCCGTTCTTCGCAACGACCAGGGGCGTACCTCCCGAGCCGGAAATCGCCTCCACCTTCACCTCCAGGTCCGGGGAAACACTGTTTCCTTCCTCTTCCATGTAGTGAGCAATAGCATCGGCTGCACCTTTCCTGATGGAAACGGGCCCAATGTTAACGCCACTCATCCGTGTATGGCTTGAGAATGGGATAAACTGCATTTCCGGGTCCTGCTCGTTGGCACCCAATTTCCGGCCCCGCAGCCCGTACCGTTCCTTGACGAGCACAACGATACTTCGTCCCTCAGGTGTCTCGTCGGCCAGTGAGGCAAGTTGGGCCGTTTCCGCGAGCTGGTTTATGTCATTCCCGTCTACCGGGATCAGTTCCACAGCCTGGCGGTTTCCAAGGGTGATCGTCCCCGTCTTGTCTAGGAGGAGGACATCCACATCCCCTGCTGCCTCTATTGCCCTGCCCGAGGTCGTTATGACATTACGGCGGATTAAGCGGTCCATTCCTGCGATGCCGATAGCACTGAGCAATCCCCCGATAGTTGTCGGTGCTAGGCATACCAGGAGAGCAATGAGTGTTGTAACCGTGATGACTTGTCCAAATCCTGCGATCTCCACCGAATAATAGGAAAAAGCCCAGAGTGTCGCACATACGGCAATGAAAATGGCAGTGAGTCCAATAAGAAGGACATTAAGGGCAATTTCATTAGGTGTCTTCTGCCGCTTTGCTCCTTCAATAAGCGAGATCATGTGGTCGAGGAACCCTTCACCAGGGTTCGCCGTCACCCTGATAATGAGCCAGTCTGAAAGGATCACGGTCCCTCCGGTAACGGCACTCCGGTCACCACCTGACTCACGGATAACCGGTGCACTTTCACCGGTTATAGCACTCTCGTTCACCGACGCGACGCCCTCGACAATTTCACCATCGAGTGGGATCGTATCCCCTGAACGGACGTAGTAGAGGTCGGACCTGCGGAGATTCGACGAAGGGATAGTAGCATAATCTGAACTTTCGGGCATCCTATTCTTGGCAATCCTGTAGTCATCCCTCAATTTCTTTGCTTCAGTGTCCTGTCGCATCTTCCGTAGCGATTCAGCCTGTGCTTTACCCCTGCCTTCTGCAAGCGCTTCCGCAAAGTTTGCAAAGAGTACCGTGAACCAGAGCCAGATACTTATCGCCCCGATAAATGCTGCCGGGGCCTCACCCTGGCCGGATAGTGCCTGCAACCACAGGAGGGTGGTGATGGTCGATCCAATTTCCACGACCAGCATCACGACGTTTTTTGCCATTAACCGGGGGTCAAGTTTCAGGAATGCATCAATGATTGCCCGTTTATAGAGGGAGACCTGGTTCTTCCGGGCGGCAGGATCAGACATGGAACAGGCCCCCGGAAATTATATGGAGATATTCAGCTACAGGCCCGAGTGCGAGGACGGGGAGAAAACTCAGTGCGCCGACAATGACTATTACGAATACAAGCCAGATGATGAAGAGCGGACGGTGGTCATGAAGGGTTCCTTCGCTGACCGGGACGATCTTTTTCAGCGCAAACGCACCGGCAAGTGCGAGGGTAAGGATTGCCGGCGCATAGCGGCCGATCACCATCATGACCGACGTGATGATATTATAAAACAGGCTGTTTACTGACAGCCCCGCAAATGCACTTCCGTTGTTCTGGGATACCGATGTGAACGCATAGAGGATTTCAGAAAAACCATGGGCACCCGGGTTTAATACGGCGGATTTCCCTGCGTCAGTGAGGACCGCGACAGCAGTGCCGGAAAGGATCAGGACAATGGGGATGATGATGATGATCGTCGCTATTTTCATCTCTCGGGGTTCGATTTTCTTACCAAGATATTCAGGCGTCCTTCCCACCATGAGCCCGGCAATAAACATAGCGATAATGATAAAGACGAGCATCCCGTAGAGCCCTGATCCGACACCCCCAAAGACCACCTCCCCGAACTGCATCATCAGCATCTGGGCAAAGCCGCCCGGCGGCATGAAGGAATCATGCATGGAATTTACGGCACCACATGACGTTGCCGTAGTAACTATTGAGAACATCGATGCGAAGGGGACGCCGAAACGCACCTCTTTTCCCTCCATATTTCCTCCCGGCTGGAGGGCCCCTCCAGTCTGATCAATTCCGAGTGGGGTAAATGCGGGATTTCCTCCTGTTTCCGACCAGATAGCGAGACCGAGCAGCGGGACAAAGATGATCGTCATTGCGATAAGGATGGCAACCCCCTTTCTCGCCGAGCCAACCATCTTCCCATATGTGTAGCAGAGACAGACAGGGATTAACAGGATAGCGAGGATTTCAACGAAATTTGAAAATGGTGTGGGATTTTCGAACGGGTGAGCGGAGTTAGTATTAAAGAACCCTCCACCGTTCGTCCCCAGCAGCTTGATTGCAACCTGTGAGGCTGCTGGCCCGAGTGGGATGGTCTGTGTTATGATAAGGGCCCCGTTACTGTCTTTTACAGGATCAAGGAGGGAAACGGTCACGGGTCCGTTGAAGGTCTGAATGGTACCCTGGGAGACGAGGATGACTGAAATGATAAGACAGATTGGCAGGAGAATGATGATGCTCCGGGTCAGGAGCACCCAGAAATTACCAATTTTATCAGTAGATTTTCGCGAAAGTCCGTATATAAGGGCGATCAGGACCGCCATACCCGTCGCTGCGGAAACAAAATTCTGCACAGTCAGCGCGATCATCTGGGTAAGGTAACTCAGGGTTGTTTCCCCTGCATATGCCTGCCAGTTGGTATTGGTAGCGAAACTGATTGCGGTATTAAGGGAAAGGTCCCATGGTACCGGTCCGAACCCGGCGGGGTTCAGGGGGAGGAGGTGCTGGACCTGCTGCACCAGGAAAACTGCAATAATTCCGAGAATATTAAAGATTATAAGGGCGATTCCAAATGTTTTCCAGTCCATCTCTTCATCGGGGCTGGTCCCGATGACACGGTACATCCAGCGTTCAACAGGTGCTGTAACCGGGGTCAGCATGGTTTGCTCACCGGTATACACATTTGCCATGAACCGGCCGAAGGGGACAAGGAACAGAATAAGGAAAACCGCGTAAAGGATAAACTGGAACCCGTCTTTTTCACTGATACCAGGAATGGGGGAGTTTATTTCCTGTTCGATGAGGCTTGTTTTATGGGCTGGAACGGAAATACGGCGAGCCGCAAGGTCGTCCAGGGCAAGGTTCAATGATAACACATTCACCCGTGCTTCACCAAAAAGCCAGAACTGAGATTTTTGTGTATTCTGATCGATAAGCCAGGCAATATCAGTTTCACTTATATTCCTGGTCTTCGCGACCCTGCTGAGTTGGTATTGCGCTGCAGCGATGCTGATGTCCGGATCAAGACCACTTGCCGAGGAAGTAACCAGATCAACTGGGACCGGGAGATTATTACCGGGATCTGCTTCCCGCAAGGCCGTAACCCGGGCAGACACTACATTGATTAATTCGGGATTTGTAGGGCCAAGATTCGATCCTGTCGAATGTTCCGGGTTGTAAGGGTAGGGTGTTGTTGCTGATGGCCGCCCCCAGAAATAACCGGGTGAAGAAAAGGGCTGACCGATTAAAGTGGAACCGACAACACTTCCATCATGTGTTATCAGGTTACCGTTTGCCTGATCAGGGAACGCGACTTGTGCAATACCGGTAATCAGTACTGGATAGAGCAGGCCGGTTACTACAGTTACAAGGAGGAAAATAATTAATGCCGGTCTTATTTGTGTCCTGAATACTGACGGGACTGATCCAGGTTGCATATTCCCAAACCTCGGGTACGAACCAATGCTGCTCTGCGGGGGAAGTATCCAATACAGCGTGTCCGGGTTATTGTATATATGCTAGTTGGTCGCTGGCATTCTTTTCCTTCACACAGGTTTGAGATATCCTGATATTACAATTGATTCGGCTTTAATTTCTGATTATTACAGCAGAAATACCTCCATGAATCGTAAGGAGTGAATATCCGCGGTCTTTGCATTGTTGATTTAGATAATTCTATATAGTGTGGAACTATTCTTCCATCATTCTGTCTGGCATCTGGGAGCAAGGTTAACACCCGTCCCAGTTGTGATAAGCGGGCGGACCCGAACGAGTCCCTGAAATTGATCACTTAGAAGATAGACAAGTTACCTGAAAAATTCGGGGAACCTATAAAAACCAAGACTGGTGAACAGGAAAATTCATAGTCGTGCTGGTTTTACTCTTTCGCTGAACGTTATGAAAAATAATAAAAGAAATAAACTATAATTATGTCTTAATTCTTAATATAAACCTAATTTATTGTCTAATTAACAAAAGTGCCTCAGCCCGGATTTGAACCGGGGACAACCAGATCTTCAGTCTGGCGCTCTCCCAAACTGAGCGACTAAGGCGCGGGATTATCTATTTGACGTAAAGATTAATAAATGATTTGCATTCTGACAAAACAACGTGCGATCCTATCCTTTTTTATATCTGCATGCTGGATCCTTTGGGGATGGGTATCAGGTTTATGAAGGGTAAAGAAGAGGAGATGCCAGAGATTGGCCTTGTCAGGGACAGGTCATCTCATGTTATTCACCTGACGCATAACGACCTTGATGCCGCCGGTGCCGATGCCATCCACCGGATGAAATTTGGAGAGATAATCTCCATTTTTTCATCTGTCGGAAAATTTCCACTCCTGCTGAATGCGATCGCAGATCTCCCTGGCAACGGTGACCTGATCAGCATCAGCGATCTTGGCTTTCCGCGGGGTGCAGAGAGGTCCGTTAAAAAATTAAAGGTTAACAACTGGAAAGTCGAATGGCGTGATCACCACCGCTGGACAGAGGAAGAGGTCGCCGTTGTTGAAAAAAGTGTAGACCTACTCCATATTGACACGAACAGATGCGGGTGCGGGATCTGTGCGGCAGACCTGCAACCTGACAACCCTGTTGCACAGGAGGTTGCAAGGGTTGTCTGTGATTATGACTTGTGGAAAAACGAAGACCCGAGAGCGGCGGTACTTGGCCAGGTACTCCAGAGACGGGAAAATCTTACCCATGTTCGTGACTGCCTTAAAAACGGTGTTTTTTCCGATCCCCTGATAGAGAGAGAGTATAACGATATCAGGCAGGAAATGGAACAGATGATGGAGAAAAGCAGGCGGAAAGCGGTGATTATGGGGAAGAAATATAACATTGCATTTGCCCCGCTCTTCGGGTACCCGAGTGAGACTGCGGCCTACATCAGGAAAACCCTTCATACCGACATCGAGGTAATAATTTCCAGGGGGGGGAGATTTTCACTGAGGTCTGTACCACCGGTAAGTCACCTCATTACAAGGGAGTACCGGGGTGGAGGGCACCCGCATGCTGCCGGGGGTAATTTCGATTTTACATGGAAAGACAGGATTTTATTCTTATTATTTGGAAAAAATCATCATTTTGAAAAATTTACAGAGATTGCCGAATCATTCTGACGGCGCCTGGAAGTTCGCCGTATTAACAATTTTTTTCCAGTATTCTGCACAATTATCAATACAGTAACCCCCGGCTTTAATATGATCCTTTTCCCAGTGTTCTAACGATTTTTCCAGCCCGGTATTTGTGGGGTCGATGAGTATCAGGTTGTGTACGGGATATTCCTCTTTGAGACTCACGACCAGGTCAATAGCAGCACCTGAAACTGCTATCGTCCTCTGGTGTTCAAGGAGCAGTTCAAGACCTTCCTGGTCTGGGTCTGATACATAAAAGAGAATTTTTTTCCCGCATAATGCTTCAAGCTCTTCCTCTACGACATGGTCGCAGATTAGGACATGGCCATCGGCCCCGGAATCACGCATCTCACGCATCAGCCGCCGGAACCAGAAATACAGGTTTCTTGATGCCTCCTCCGGGTCCCCATAGTACTCATCGGTTATGCCAAGCCGCCCGGGGCTGGGCACTGCGACCCATAGGGGGGCAGGTTTTTTGACAACCTCCCCTATATCAGTTTTCAACAGGCCGGGATCAAGACCTAATTCCCCGGTAATTGTTCCCTTATCCAACCCTGCGAGGGATTCCCGCAGGCGTTCCCCGTAGAATAATCCCCCGGCGCAGGGAACATCGACCTGGGCCTCCCGCTGGTAACTTAGGGGTTTTTGAAACCAGTAACGGGCCAGGTCTCCGCCAAGACCTGCCCTTGACCGGATCCAACTGACCAGGTCATCTTTATCGAGGCTTGGATCCGGCTCTGATCCAAGAGAACAGGTCTGAAATTTTATCTTTTTGCTCATTGTATCATCTTATTTATATCATCACTTCAAGAAATAGTGTGATGATCAGGAAACCAATACTGGTGACATGCGGACTCCCGTATACCAACGGTCCCTGCCACCTCGGGCACCTTCGTACCTATGTTCCGGCGGATTTTTATGTCCGGTACCTGCGAAGAGCGGGCGAGGAGGTCGTATTCGTCTGCGGGTCCGACAATCACGGGACCCCTGTAGTAGTAAGTGCCGAAGAGGCAGGTGTTTCACCGCGAAGCCTTGCCGAAAAATATCACCTGCATTTCTTTGAAACATTCAGGCGTGTTCATGTAATTTTTGATCATTTCGGTATGACGGATAATCCGACGAACCACGAGCGGACCCGGTCAATAATGAACACATTGATTGATAAGGGCTATATTTATTCAAAAATAGTCCACCAGAGCTATTGCACAAAATGTAAACGGTTCCTTCCTGACCGGTACGTTGAGGGCAAATGTCCGCACTGCAACACTCCCGCACGGGGAGATGAATGTGACCAGGGGTGTGGCCGCCACCTCGAACCCGGGGAAATAATAGAGCCGACCTGCACCGTGTGCGGCACCAGGGCTGAATTCCGGGACCAGGAACATTATTTCTTCAAACTGAGCGAATTCAAAGATTTCCTGCTTTCCTACCTCGATACCCTAGAAGGGACTGCCAATGCCCGCAATTATGCCCTTGGCTGGGTCACGGATGAGTTACACGACTGGTGTGTCACGCGGACACTTGACTGGGGGGTAAAATTCCCGGGGAGGGAAGACCTCGTGGTCTATGTCTGGGTCGATGCCCCGGTAGGATATATCTCGTTTACCGAAGAATGGGCGAAGGGGCACGGCAAAGACTGGAAAGACTACTGGTGCGGCGATACACAGGTAACCCATTTCATAGGCGGGGACATTATTTACCACCACTGTATCTTCTGGCCGGCTTTGCTCAAAGGAGCCGGGTACGGTATCCCCCATTCGATCGTAGCAAGCGGTATGGTAAAAGTGGATGACCATAAATTCTCAAAGTCACGGGGTTACGTTGTCTGGACAAACGAGGACTACCTGGATAAAGGCCTTTCTCCCGATTATCTCCGGTATTACCTCCTTTCATATACCAACCATACAAAAGAACTCAATTTTTCATGGAAGGTATTCCAGGAGCGGGTAAATAACGAACTCGTCAATACGCTCGGAAACTTCGTCTACCGGACACTGTATTTCGCCCACAAGGAGTACGGTGGAATCCCCGACGGGGAAGCTGATACGCGGATAACCGATGAGATCAATAAATGCCTTAGCATGGTAGATTCGGCAATCCGCCAGTATGAATTTAAAAATGCCGTTGATGCAATGATGGGACTTGCCGCACTGGGTAACAACTATATCCAGACAAATGCCCCTTGGAAATTAATAAAAACCGACAAGGATGAAGCAAGGCGGGTAATCAGGAACTGCCTCCAGATCGTGAAAGCACTGGCACTGATCATCGAACCCGTTATGCCTGACAAGGCGGGTGCTATATGGGCAATGCTCGGGTACCAGGACACCCTGACTGATCATCCGGTTGGTGAGTCAGTCCTTGGGCTGACCCCGGGAAATCTGGAACCTCCAAAACCATTATTTGAGAAAATCGATGATACATTGTTAAAAGAACTCGATACCCTCCTGGCAAGCCGGGTCATTGCTGCCGGAAAACCGCAGGAAAAGATCCCTGATATCACCATTGATGATTTTTCTGCTCTGGATATCAGGGCAGGAACAATTATATCAGCGGAGGCGATACCAAAATCGAGTAAACTTCTCAAACTCCAGGTGGATATCGGCACCGAGACTCGGCAGATTGTAAGTGGTATTTCCCAGTTTTATACACCTGAAGATTTGGTGGGAAAAACCGTGGTCGTGCTTGTTAATTTAAAAACAGCAAAAATTTTTGGAATCGAAAGCAGGGGGATGGTCCTTGCCGCCGGGGACCGTGCATCCCTTCTGAAACCGGAAACGCCGGTCGAGCCAGGTACAAAAATCAGGTAATTTCATTGTTACCCCGGGCTCCATGAACAGGTCCTGATAAAAAAACTCACACCGCTTTTTTTTCGAGAAGTTGTAACGCAGATCCGATAACAACGCGGACCTCACCCGATGGTTCTCTGGCCAGGGAATTTTGCAGCGCTTCCTTCGCGGCAATACCACCGGTTTTTCCAAGAGTCGTTGCCACACTCCTGCGTACAAATTCATTTTCATCCCCCAGCCTGGTAATGAGTGCTTTTTCGGCATCTCCGGAGCCTGCTGAACCCAGCGCCTTTGCTGCCATGTACCGTACATGATCTTTTCGGTCATCAAGCGCAGTGATAAGAAATGGAACGGCTTTGTGGGACCCGATGATTCCGAGTGCCTCTGCAGCACGATAGCGTATTTTCCAGTCAGGGTCATCCATAAGATAAATCAGGGAGTCAACAGACGGATCACCTATTTCACCAAGGGCTTTCGCTGACTGGGCCCGCACTTTTTTATCCGGGTCATGGAGGGCACGGAGCAGGGGGTCTATTCCTTCAGACTCTCTTAATTGTCCGAGGAGGAAGGCTCCGTATTGCCGTACCTGGGGGTCATTCATCGCCTGAGTACTTCTGGCAATCTCACCCTTGGCTTTCTCAATATTGTCTTCCGCAGATTGATTAGCAATACCCTCTGTTTTCTCTGTCATATCGTTCAAACTCTCCAGGACATCCCCGTAATACTTCAGTTAATTGGTTACGACAGGAAGATAAATTAAACGGTGTTCGCTGTAGATGAAAAATATACTGGTTGTTACGCTCTGTAGAAACACACATGAACGGAAAGTTCACACCCAAACTATGAACATACCATTTCAAAATCTCTTCATATTGGGGTTAGTTCAGGCATTTACATGGGAAATCATCTCAAATCTTTATTGCAGATTGGTAATTCCAACATTTCGTCACGCCCCGGGGGCTCAGCCCCGGCCGCTTTGGCGACCCCGGTTGGGATAAGGAATGATCTCCTAATCTCTGAAATTTCCTTGAATATCCCAATTGAACCATGCCGGAAGAATATCTTAATGGGGGTGGGGCAGGGAGGGGTGAACCCCCTCCTGTCTATGTATATCCTCTTTTTTTTAACTATGCTGGGTTTCTATAGAGCATCCTATGAGTTTTAGGCCTATGATGAGTATGAAAAAGGTCGTCTTTCAGGTGGTTCGTTGAGTTTTTAATACCAGCCGATTAAATATGAAAATGTCACCATAGTCTGCTGCCGGTATATTCCTCGCAGAATAATTGCACGTGGTCCTTTGGAGGCCATCAGATATATCACCGTCATTCTCTATCTTCGGCTGATGGGAATGAGCTTCAAATCAGGTTTTCCAGTGTTCCCGGGTATCATCAAGGTGTGGCCACCCTCCTTCAGGTTCAACCATTGACTGGATACAATTGCACCGGGTTAACATATCCGGCACAGATCAGGACCCTGAAGGGAGTTTGGGTAATTAATTCCTTATTGCGGTCCGGGGACTTCCATGTTTTTTGACAGAAAAGAAGGCTTATAAGCTTATTTTTCGAAAAAAAAGACCTGGATATTAGGATTGAACAATATATCAGGTCATCAAAAGACAGACCGGTTATGTATAGCAATATGTAGTTTATTGCCGGAGGAAGGATTTTTAACCAGGATCTACCAGAAAACGGATATTCAGAGTCAGATCGCTAAATTTAAAGGTATTTTGTGGGGTTGTGCTCATGTTCCACGGGCGCAGAAAGGACCATTGTTATCGGGGCAAAGAAGGGAGATGCGAAAAGGATTTTCAAATCAACAACCCAAACTCATGAATTGAAGGGCAGGATTGATCTTTCAGAACACATCCTACGTCAGATTGCAGGAATCTGACATTGCACCCTGATAAATTGGGGGTTCACAACGAGGGTTACATCCCTGACTGAAGGCAAGTGATCGGGAATCCTTCGGATATGTAATCCCGGGTTAATATAAGCCAATTAAATCAATAGCAGGGGTCTAAAATCCCGTAGTACACGAGCTTGACTAGCGATGGGTAGTCATCCGTCCCGGTTCCAAAATTTTATTTAAAGGCTTTGTTGAAACCCTTCGGTCTTATAAAAATGAGAGGGAACTACGAAGACAGGAGGGGTTTCACCCCCACCCTGCCCCACCCCCATAAAGATATTCATCGAGCAAGGGTTTCGGCGAAGGCTCATGAAATTCAGATTACTGGGGGATAGTCCCTATCCCAACCGTGGTCGCCAAAGCGGCGGGCCATGGGCCCCGGTAGCGTGACGAAATTTTAAAAAATTACCAATCTGCAAGATAGATTTGAGTACATTTCCCATGAAAACAGACATGATGCCGGAAGGCCACAAGCATACAAATTGAAACTTCAATACCACCGGGGTCGTTTCATGTTAAATGCCTGAACGGCCACCATATTCGTGATTTTCCCCATCTATGAAAATGAGCCATAAGCGTTAATAAGCAAGGCTTTATATTTCTGGTCTCGCGTGGTAACCTCTAACCATACCGGGAATTCTTCCCTTGGGTGGTAACTACTGTGAAACACGTATCGATTGGAATAATGACCCGGATTATACCAGATGGACATTTCCTTTGGTTTCTCCCATAGGTGCCATAAAAAAGGCAATTGCAAGCCCGCCATTGGTTTCAGGTTAACGGATGTTACTGCCTTTGACCGTGATGATTGGGTACTGGATATATTTCCAAAAACACTCTGATAAAAAGAACAATACAATTAAACTTTTTCTAAAAGAACAAGGGGATGCTAGAGGATAAATCCTCCATTATCTCCCTATTCCTGGTTCAGCAACCTTAGAGTAATGACTTACCGGACTGGTAAGCGATTGTCTTGGTGAAGGAGCTGATTGTAACCTGGACGCTTGAGGTCTCGGAGTAGGTCAGGTCTTCTGCCTTGGCGCTGACTGGTGTGCCGTTTGCACGGGCTTCCTGGATGTGTGCCTTTACGTAGGCCATTGCCGAGCCAATTGCGGGGATCTGTCCCTGTGATGTGCCGTATGGCTTGACATTGATGTTGTAGTTCAGGACGACTGGTGCGGTTGCATCAGAGCCGACGAACCTCTCGTTCGCTGCGGTTGTAACTGATCCAACGGTCAGGTCGTACTTGCTGCCTGCCTGGATGATGTTACAGTACGCTGGAATGGTGTCTACTGGGAATGATGAGAACGGACAGAGCATGCGGTCGCTTGCTGCGGTGTAGTTGCCTGCGCCGTCGAGCATGATGTTCTCTGAACCGACGATGTTACCGCCGTCTGCAGTTGCAATGAAGGTAACTGCGGTGTCAGCCTTTACGTTGGACTGGGAAATAACCTTGTTGCGGGTGTCGATTGCCATTGTCTTTACAAAGGTGGTTGACCCTGCCTGTGCTACGGTGCTTGCATCGTAAGCGGTGGTGTACTGAACTTCCTGGTCTGAGAGTGGCGGGGCGTTAATTGCCGCGCTTGTCAGAGTCCATGCGAGCCCTGCATTGTCCATTACGAGTCCGTCTGCAATGATTGCAGTTGAAGTTGTGATTGTCTGTGTCTCAGGGGTCTGTGGAACGACCTGGTCGGCCATTACAACACCAGTGAGTGCAATCAGCATTGCGAGTGCAATGACGATAACGCCTGTTGTCTTCATTTAATTTCCTCCTACATTTTATGCTGATACTCTCAGCATCAACCAATGTTTTTAGTTACCGATACATAATAACCTTTCTCTCTGAATCCCCTAAAGAAGAGGTATTCCCAGAGAAAGGGTTCATTTAACCGTTCATTTGAAGCATGTAACCGGTGGGTTAGACCAACCTCTCATATATTAAGTTATCTGCAATCGGCCTACAGTCAAACCCGTAATAGTGTTCATTTGGGGAACAAATACCGTTGCTTTCAGTTTGTTGTGAACCTTGTGGTATCAGGCAGTCGCATGTATATAGGGGACCAGGGGGAGGTCTCCTTAATAGATCGCAGGAAATAAGAAAAGATAACCTGGTATTTCACTATTGTTCTGGAAAGAAAATCCGGACACGTCACATATTAATGGAATGCCCGTGGATTATTTCCTTGCGACCGTTATATACCCGCTATGGCAGACGCTTGTTGACGGGCGTGTGCCCCTCTTGGTCCTGGTCATTACCCGTTCGATCAGACTCATACGCAGTAATCTCGGGGAAGAGCCCCTCCATTGAATCCATTACCACGAACATATGCTCGAGGAACGGTGTATAACAGGCAAGGTACCCGCCGGGACGAATCAGGCGCTCCGCATGTTTCACGTGCTCACCGGTCAGCGTCATATCAAGGTGTACCACATCATACTCGCCTTCTGCTGCAAGGAAGTCGGCAGCTACAACCCGGACATTATCAAGACCGGCATCCTCAATATTGGACGCGGCAAGTTTTGCAAAGTCGGGGCGATGTTCGTAGCTGCTAACTGTTCCCGAAACACCGCCGAAGTAGATGGCCGCGATCCCGCTTCCCGTGCCTGCGTCAAGGACATCATCCTTTTTGTTCATCCCCGTACAGGCGATCACGAGCCCGATATCCTTCGGGAGCATGGGGGCACCGCTCCGGCGTGCATGTTCAAAAAAATCGGCAGGTCTGGGGATCTTTATGGCAAATTCAGTTCCTTTATGACTTGCTACCATTGTCCCCGGGGTTGCACCCGGAAGGAGCCCCAGATCAATCATACCAAGGTCGGTAGAGAGTTGTCCCGGCCCTGCACGGACAAAGTACTTCCGGTTGTGGCCGACGAGGAGGACCCGGTCCCCTGGTTCAATCATGAGGATGAGAGCCTCATGATCGCTTCTGCAATATCGCCTTTTGTTTCGGCAAGCACTTTCTTTGCTGTCTCTTCGGTTGCACCGGTCTGGTCGGCAACGAGGCGGACATCATCAGCAGGGATTTCCGGTATAACCGGTTCGAACCGCGGGTCCCCGATGACCTGGTAGGTAGTGACACCCTGCATGGTCATTGCCGAGACCTCGGCATTATCAAATATATAGCGCCCCTTCGGGGTCGTGATGACAATCAGGCTTACATCTTCAATCTGCTCGACCTGCATCCCGAGCTGTTTCATCATCTGTTTCATCTTTTTCGGGTTCATTCCGGGTAACATTATACTGACCTTCCCTGCCGTACTTTTACGGCTACTCCGTAATTAAATACCAGCATCTCGGCCCCGGCGAGCATCGCGGTACCTGTCGCAAGAAGAGTATCGTCTCCAGAAACGACCAGCACCTCGTCACCTGAACGGATCACCGGGTCTGCGGCAATAACATGTTTTGCAAAGGCGTTCTTTCCGGCTGCAACAAACTCGGCAACCTCAGCATTGACTTCTACCCTGTAGGACGGCGGGGGAAGAGCCTTCTGCAGCCTTTCAGCACATTCTATGCTAAGTGTAAGCCTTCCGTCTTCGGCCCGGACTGTTGCCAGGCGTGTCCCCCCAAGGAGGACCTGGCGGATACGGCCGGTGGTGGAGAAGCTGAACTCGCAGGAATCAGGGAAGAGCTTCCGCTCCCATGCCGTTACCAAACTGGTAATCAGCAATAACCTGGACTCTCCGGACTGTGCTGTTCTCCGAGTAACTCGTTGACACGTATGACAAACCTCTCTTCACTGCCTCTTGGTATATATGCACCTGCTGCGATTTTATGGCCTCCCCCTGAGCCCCCCGACTCTGCTGATACCCTGTTGACAACATCCTGGAGATCGATGCCCCGGGACACTACCCGCTCCGTCGTCCGCATGGATGCCTTGATCAGGGTCGGGTCTTCCGGGAGCTCGCACATGATGAGGATCGGTTTCTGCCAGTTTAACTTTGAAAGGGCCATACCGGCACCTATTCCTACTATGGTATCGGGGAACCGGTTACCGACATGGATATGCTGGAGGTGGGAGATCTCCACCACTCCTTTATCGAGGATATATTGCAGGAGTTCACGGATTACGGCACGGTGATTGGTCAGCATTTTCCTGGCTTCACGGTACGCAACTGACCGGTCACCACGGCATATCGCCCCGCCGATGTCAGGTCGTGCCCATCTTCCGCATGCGTTAAGAACGGTAGCAAACTCCTGTGCATTCCGGAGCGGTTCCCCCATGGTTTCGTCGGGGAATAAGTAGGTCTCACAGAACAACCGTTCAAAAGGTTCCCCGTTTGCCATAAGCTGCTCAACGAGGGCACTCATGACCTTCTTTCTGTCATGAAAAGGAAGTCCTTCCCAGATCAGGTCTCTCCTGCCATCATTTCCCTGAATGTCAATTTTTTTCAGAAACCTGCGTGCGCCGTTGACATTGTTGCTGATCCCGGTGATAAAGGGGTCATCGTTATAGCTCAGGCAGACGTGGAGCGGGCGGGTTGAAGTGCCATAGCAGTTCAGGTCATGGGGCCTTACAACGATGTTCCCATGCGACACCCCGTCATCCACAATTTCCCGTGCAGGCCCGGTAAGGCCGCAATGTTCGCGGGCCATCATATCCCCCACGTTTCCGATGACGGCAATTTTTGCAAGGTCCCGGTTATCAGGGTCAAGCCGGCGTGCCACAAGGTATGTGAGCCCAGCTGCGCTCAGCTTTAAGAACCCGTGGGGGATGCAGTTTACCTGGAAATATCCGGTGCTACAGGGCTGGCTTACATGGTGGTCTATGATAAGGACATTTTCGCTATCCATTCCCCTCTCTTCAAGAAGGTTCTGCTGCCCGGCGCCAAGGTCGGTGAATATTTTAAATGTCCCGTCCTCCGGGACCTGGTGCATGGTGAGGGGCTCAAGCTGGCGCACAAAGACCGATTTTGTAGCAATTCCTTCACGGGTCAGGGCTTTGGAGAGGATGGCCTCACAGGAGATCCCATCTGCATCGATATGAGAGATGATGGTGACCTCCTGCTGGTTGTGGATGATGTCCGCAGCTTTCGTCACCTCCTGATCGATCCCCATCGTATCTCATACTACACGTTTTAAACTAAAGAAACTCTCTGTTAAGGCCAGATTTTCCAGTGTTAACGTTTCCGGATATGGAATTGTCCCCTGCACCTGCGTGTCCTGCAGCCGATCATTTGATAGTTCACCGATGAAGAATCCTCTCCATATGACGTTGTGCAGGGGGAGGACCCAATGACCGGGCGGGGCAAAGGTCTTTACGAGTTTCTGGAAACAGGGATGATCAGTCCGGCAGGCATGAAATCGGTTGAAATCAACGCAATTTCACTTGGATATTCCGAAGGCCAGATGATGGAGAGCGCAGGCAGGGCTCTCGCTGACTTTGCGCGGAAACGTTCCCCCAAAAAAGTCGTCGTGCTGTGTGGAAAGGGGAATAATGGCGGTGACGGGATGGTGGCGGCCCGTTACCTTGCCCGCGATACTGATGTTGAGACCTGGTACTATGACCAGCAACCCGTAAGCCCTGGCTTCGAGCGCCAGCGCCGCCTTCTCGGGTATTGTGATACCCCGGTATCCCGGTTCCGGTGCCGGAAAGATCTCGACCCCCTCCCGGAATGTCTCCGCGATTCAGACCTTGTAATAGATGCCCTTCTTGGGACAGGTGGTGACGGTCCCCCCCGCGAACCTCTCGAAACCTGCATCGCTATGGCCAATGAGTCCGGCACCCCGATTTTGTCAGCAGATCTTCCCACTCCCGGGATCCATGCCAGGTGGATTGTTGCGTTCCACCGGCCGAAAACCAGTGGGTCGGAGGTTGCTGATATCGGTATTCCCGTTGAAGCCGAAGTATTCACGGGGCCCGGGGAGGTCACTCTTCTTCCCCGCAGGGGTCCTGCGGCACACAAAGGCGAGGGGGGGCGGGTACTTGTTATCGGGGGCGGACCTTACCAGGGTGCGCCCTATCTTGCCGGTCTTGGCGCACTCAGGGCAGGGGCCGATATCGTAAAGATTGCGTCAACGGTCTTCGAACCGGTCCCTGACTTAATCTACGAACGTCTCAACGGAACCGTCATAAACCGGGAACATATTCCCCGGCTGATTGAACTGGCCAGCCATTCGGATGTCGTTATATGCGGCAACGGGCTTGGAGATGCAAGCCACGATGTCGTGTGTGCCATTGCACCGCACTGCAAAAAAGCGGTATTTGATGCCGATGCCATCCGCCAGCCGCTGCCCGTTGCCGGTGAGTCAATTTTTACGCCTCATGCGGCAGAGTTCACCCGTATGACCGGAAAGGTCGCCCCTTCAGACCTGGTTGGACGCGGACGTATCGTGCGGACAGCTGCGGCAGGATCAACGGTTCTCCTGAAAGGAACAATTGATGTGATATCTGACGGGACCCGGGTGAAATTTAACAGGACCGGGACACCTGCGATGACCGTCGGTGGGACCGGCGATGTCCTTGCCGGGGTTACTGCGGCATTGTTCTGTCACCTGCCAGGATTTGAAGCAGCGGCAGTTGCCGCATATGTAAATGGCATGGCGGGGATGGCTGCCGAGAAAGCGATCGGCGGTGGTTTACTCGCAAGCGACCTTGTTAATTACATTCCACGCGAACTATTTGGCAAAGGTGTATCCAATGGTTGACTTTTCCCATATCACGGATTCCCGTGCGCAGATGGTTGATATCACTGCAAAAGGTGATGTAACCCGCGAAGCGACGGCAAAGGGGCGGATTTATCTCAGGAAAGAGACCATCCTCGCGATACGGGAAGGGGCGGTAATTAAAGGCAATGTCCTTGCTACCGCACGAATCGCAGCAACCCTCGCGGTAAAAGACACCCCCCGGATTATCCCCATGTGCCACCAGATCCCCATAGGTGCGATAGAGGTCAGATTCAGTGAAGATGTAACGTGGATTGAAGCAACCGTCCGGGTCAGGACTGTGGGAAAAACCGGCGTCGAAATGGAAGCGCTTACCGGCGTAAGCGTGGCCCTTCTCACGATATGGGACATGGTGAAATCCGCCGAGAAGGATAGCGGAGGCCAATACCCTGTTACACGAATCGAAGGGATATGCGTAACTGAAAAGAAGAAAGGTGCCGGCGACAGGCAATAAGAACTCTGTCCCCCGGTACCAGGGATGGTACTGTCGGGTCCTGCCTGGTACGACGTAGTTCATTTTATATCCCGAACCGTCGAACTGTCTAGGAATACGGGATCCGTCCCGTGTAGGAATGTACGTCTGAAAAGAGCTGAACCTTGGTGAATATCATGTCAAAATCGATGTATGCGTACGTCCGCGACGCATGGAAGAAACCCGATGATTCTCCGGTCAGTGCCCTCCAGTGGGAGCGCATGCAGGTCTGGAGACGGGAAGGGAGCGTAGTCCGTGTTGACCACCCGACTCGTATCGATCGGGCCCGGAGCCTCGGGTACAAAGCGAAACAGGGCATTATTGTTGTCCGCGTGAATGTCCGACGTGGTGGCCGCAGAAGGTCCCGGTATGTGCGTGCACGACGTACAGCAAGAATGGGTGTTAACCGGATTACCGCGGGAAAGAGTATCCAGAGGATCGCCGAAGAACGTGCCTCAAGGCGGCACCCCAACATGGAAGTCCTCAATTCGTACTGGGTCGGCCAGGACGGGCGACAGAAATGGTACGAGGTAATCCTTGTAGATGGTCACCACCCATGCATAATGAGTGATCGCAATCTCTCGTGGATTGGCAATCCTGTCCACCGGGGGCGTGCAGAACGTGGTAAGACGAGTGCGGGAAGGAAAGGCCGTGGTATGATGACCCGCGGAAGGGGTACAGAAAAGACCCGCCCAAGCATCCGGTCCCATGCGAACCAGGGAAAATAATTCCTTCATTTTTTCAGATACGGGCTGCCGCATGATAGCCACTGATGCGACCGTATTTCCATCCCCCCTGGGTAATACGTCGGTTCGCCGGATGGTCCTCGAGACCCGGGAGCTTGGTTTTGATAGTATCGTAGCTATCGGCCAGACAGGATGGGAAACAGAGGGTTTTTCGGTTATCGGGGGCACGCTGATACGCGAGCCGCAGGTGAAAGCCGTAATTAATGCAGCACGGGCGAATTCTCCTGGTAAAGGGTTACTCGTAGTGAATGCTGGCAATAATGGGTTTAACCGTGCGATTATCCAGATCAAGGGGGTTCACGTAATCCGGCACCTTCACAAGACAGAGAAAAACTCTTTTGACCATATCATTGCACGAATGTCAGCAGAAAACCATGTTGCCATCGATATTGACCTCCGCCCGCTTGTAATGTCACGCGGGGTCTGGCGACAGAAAACAATCCAGCGGTATCGGATATTATCGGTCTCTGCGACCGGTTCGAGTTTCCGCTCACCCTCTCGAGCAACGCACGATCTGTGGTTGAGTTAAAATCGGTGAGGGAGATGGTAAACCTTGCTTCGCTGGTGGGTATTACAGAACCTGACGCGAGGAAAGCCCTTGCAGGGATTAGGAGCCTGATTACCCCTCGCAGCCCTGTGCAGGTGGTCGGATGAAACCCCGCCCCCCTACTATGCGGGATAAAAGAAGGTATATCCTTGCGAGGATAACCCCGGCATGGGTGTGCCCTGAAACAAAATCCATCTACCTCGTAGTCCAGGAAGCGATCACGTCCCTCTGGGGAGACGCAATGGCAGCCGGCATCCAGATGGCAGTTGTGTACGGGGATAAAGAATTCTGTATCATCCGGTGCAGGAGAGGGTGCGAGGGGTGGCTTGAGACCGCTCTCTCTACGGTATCGTGCTTAAATGACCAGGGCATTTCCCTCAGGGAGCTATGCCGTTTCCGGGACAATTCATGCACTGAAACGGAGGATTGAAACGTGCAGAAAGGGCCCTGTCCCCGATGCCAGAGAGCTAATAATTGGTGAGAGAATATTCGAGGCATATTATTTCCCGGGTCAAAAAGTTGATGTATTAGAAAAGGGATTTAAAAGCCGGGAGCTATTGTTCCTCACAGAAACAGATATTGAGGAGATGTAATGCAACCACAGTATCAGATGGGTTACGACCGCGCAATCACTGTATTCAGCCCTGATGGAAGGTTATACCAGGTTGAATATGCCCGTGAAGCGGTCAAACGCGGTACTACCGCGGTAGGGATCAAGTGTGTGGAAGGCGTGGTCCTGATTGTTGATAAACGGGTCAGTTCCAGACTGCTTGAAGCATCATCGATCGAGAAGATTTTCAAGATAGATGAGCATATCGGCGTAGCGTCGTCGGGTCTTGTCGGGGATGCCCGGTCACTTGTCGACCGTGCACGAATTGAGTCCCAGATCAACCGTGTCACCTACGATGAGAAGATCGATGTTGAAGCGCTATCCAAGAAACTCTGTGACCATATGCAGACATACACACAGTTTGGTGGTGCAAGGCCATACGGTACGGCGCTTTTAATCGCCGGTATCAGTGACGGTGAATGCAGGCTCTTCGAGACAGACCCGAGCGGGACTCTGCTTGAGTACAAAGCGACGGGTATTGGTATTGGCCGCCCGGCCGCCATGAAACTCTTCGAGGAGGAATACAATTATGATGCGACCGTTTCTGATGCGATTATACTCGGGCTGAAAGCGCTCCGCGATGCAACAGAAGGGAAGTTTGATGTTAACACCGTTGAGATTGGGGTTATTGAAATGACAAACCCGGTGTTCCGTAAGATGAGCAAGGATGAAGTAGCTTCATTCGTTGAGATATTTGAAAAATAGGAGGCCCATTACATGATACCACTAGACAAGGCAGTGGTAGCGCGACTAGAGAGCCATGGCGAAAAGTTTGAGCTCCTGGTAGATCCTGACGAGGCGGTAATATTTCGGCAGGGTGGAGAGAAGGACCTTGAAGATGTGGTTGCAGCTCTCAACGTGTTTGAAAATGCAGCACACGGGAAACGGGCATCAGATGAATCACTGATGAAGGTATTTCAGACCACCGAGTTCCCTGTTGTAGCAAGAAGAATTATCGAAAAGGGAGAAATCCATCTTACCGCCGATCAGCGCAGGCATATGATTGCCGAAAAAAGGAAGCAGGTAATTACGTTTATCAGCCGCAACGCGGTTAACCCGCAGACCGGTCACCCTCACCCGCCACACAGGATAGAAATGGCGATGGAAGAGGCAAGGGTCAATATTGACCCGTTTAAAAATTTTGATGAAAGTGTCAAGGAAACAGTCAAAGCACTCCGTCCTCTCCTGCCGATCCGGTTTGAGGAATTACGTATTGCTGTCAGGATCCCGGCAGATTATGCACACCGGGCTTATGGCGAGCTTCACAGCGGAGGGGTTATGGAAAAAGAAGAATGGCAGAAAGACGGCTCCTGGATCGGGGTCATCAGAATTCCTGCGGGTATCCAGGGAGAGTTTTATGATACGGTAAACCGTCTCACCAAAGGCGAAGCAGAAGTGAAAGTGCTTGATCAAGTATATTAGTCGAGATGACAAATAATAGAAGACATACATTGGGGAATACGATATGAGCAAGGCAAACCAGAAAGCGAAAGGAAGGGTCACTGGCAGTGCAGGCCGGTTCGGGTGCAGGTACGGAAGATTTGTTCGTAAAAGGGTCGCAGAAATGGAAAAGGTCTCACGGGCATATCACCGCTGCCCGAGATGCGATGTAATGGGTGTACACCGCAAAGGTACTGGTATCTGGGAATGCCGTAAATGCGACTTCAAATTTGCAGGTGGCGCATACCAGCCGCAGACTCCCATCCTTCGGGTAGCCCTCAGGACAATCGAGCGCTCACTGCAGAAGGAGGCCTGAGGTCTTTTGGCAGGCTCCTATAAGTGTGCACGGTGCAAGCAGAAGGTGGAGATTGACGTAAATGTCCGCTGCCCCTACTGCGGTCACCGCATCCTCTTTAAGGAGAGAGGCGCGGCGATCAAAGAGCTGACGGCCAGATGACGGTTGTCACGACCTCGAGAAAAGCAGCACCCGGAGTCCGGTCTTTTGCAAAAGACCTTGCATTTGCACTTGGGTATTCGTTTTTGACCAGGGGCAAAATGGGCCTCCATGAACTGAATTCAATTGATACATCTTTTTTGATTATCTCTACAGAACCTGCAGGAACAAGGATGCAGATCTTTTCATGCGGGGAACCAGTTGCAGATTACCTCGTAGCAAACCAAACAATCGAAGACCGGACCGGTACGATGAGCAAAGAGGTTTCTGTCACTGACCAATCGGTTTATGATGTGATGAAACCATATATACGAGTGGCATTTAGCCGGGAAAAGGGCGGTACCATGATATTTGATGGAACCCGCCGCCGACGATACCTTCTGGGGCTGACCCCCTATGGAGAATCGTGCGGGACTGCGGATACCGCGTTATAATCGTGATATATGCCGGGAAAACCTTATGCAGCATAATGCGGTGTTCCGCTTCACCGGACATGATATCGGGCACGTGTATCAGGCGATTGCACCTGAAACAGCCGGCGAAGTCAATACGAGGTCTCAGGTAGAGTGCTGGGTAGAAGCCCCGGACACCCTCGTCCTCGTTGTAAGTGCATCGGATACCGGGGCCCTCAGGGCATCGCTCAACATGTGGCTCCGGCTCGTGAATGTTGCAAAGGAAATGCAGGAAATTATACCTAACCGTGGTGGTTGCAAACTATGAACCAGATCTCACCAAAAGTCCAGAACCAGCTTGCGATGCTGCAACAGATCCAGCAGCAGATGCAGAATGTCATGGCACAGAAAACCCAGTATGAAATGGCGCTCCGGGAAGCGAAACGGGCCGTTGAAGAACTTGCAGATGTCCCTGAGGATGGGAATGTATACATGAGCGTGGGGACCGTGATGATGCAGAAGAAAAAGGAATATGTTATCCAGAACCTGACGGAAAAACAGGAAACCCTTGACCTTCGTATAAAATCACTTGAAAAACAGGAAAAAATGCTCCAGGGAAAATTTGAACAGCTCCAGGCCCAGATTAAACAGGCTATCGAAGGTCCCGGTACCCCATCTGCAGCATAACGCCAGGCATCAACATTTTTTTAAGAATTGCAGGATTTAATCAAATCCTTTTCAGGGATCATTTTCTTCCCTTTCCATCGTATCCAACTCCCGGATAGCCAGTTGTCAGTATTCCGGTGCCCTGGTCGCAGGGGGGCCGGAAATCATTTGATTTCAGGTAATAACATGCCCGGAAACCCGATGAAAAAAGGGGATAAACCCATTTTCCCGGGCTCATAGTTTAACATTGTGCAGGAGGTTAATCGCATTGATCATCGCCTCCGCGGAAGCGATAACGATGTCATCACCTGATGCACTCGCATCAAATATACGCCCGTGCTCATCTTCTACGGCGATGGTGACATGGCCGATTGCATCAGAACCCCCTGAAATTGCCTCGATATTGAACTCCTTTAAGGTGATCCGGGCGGAAACAATACCGAGAATTGCATTCAGCGCGGCGTCAACGGGGCCGCTTCCGACACTCGAGTAAACGTGCTCCACACCTTTTACTTTTGCCCGGATGCTTGCCGTAGGGATTGCATGATTGCCGGTCATTATAGCAAGGTCATCGAGTTCTATCAGCTTCTCGCCGTTTACTGAACCCGTCACGCTGCCTGCAATTTCATAGAGGTCCCCATCGGTTACCCTCTTTCCTTTTGCTGAGATGAACTTGACCCGCTCTACAATCTCATCCAGCTGGTCATCAGTCGGGTTCACGTGTGCATCAGTCAGCATCTGCCGGACTGCATGCCGTCCTACGTGTTTCCCGAGTGTCAGCCTCCGGCGGTGACCTACCATCTCCGGTGTCATTATACCGGGTTCAAAGGTAGCGGAACACGCGATAACCCCGTGGGAGTGGATACCACTTTCGTGCGAGAAGGCATTATCCCCTACTACCGGCTGAGTTGGCGGGACACCAAATCCCCCGTAGCGGGATACCAGCCTGGACGTTTCTACCAGTTTTTCCAGTTTGATCCCGGTACCAATGCCATAGATTGCCTCAAGGGCCATGACGGTCTGCGCGAGGTCTGCATTGCCTGCACGTTCACCGAGTCCGTTCACGGTCACCTGAACCTGGGACGCGCCCGATTCTACTGCAGCAATGGTATTCCCAACTGCAAGCCCGAAATCATTGTGGCAATGTACATCGATCGGACAGGTAACTTCGGTTGCAATTTTCCGTACAAGTACTTTCATTGCAGACGGAGTGATCACCCCTACCGTATCGGGGACGTTTATCACCGTTGCTCCCGCCTCTGCTGCGACCTGGAACACCTTTACGAGGTAGTCCCAGTCAGTCCTCGTTGCATCCATTGCAGAGAACATGCACATGTCACTGTGGTCTCTTACGTAACCGACGATCTCTCTTGTGATATCCAGGACCTCTTCGGCACTTTTATGGATCGTGTGGGTACGCTGGACTTCGGAAGTCGGGATAAAGACATGGACCATGTCCACGTCGCAGTCCAGGCAGGTATCCACATCCTCTTTCTTCGACCGCGCAAGGCCGCAAATCCTTGAATCAAGTCCCAGGGCTGCAATTGCCTTTACGGTCTCCCGTTCGGCTTCTGAAGACGCAGGGAACCCAGGCTTCAATTGTATGGACTCCGATTGCGGAAAGCTGCCGGGCTATATCGAGTTTCTGATCAAACTTGAAAGAGATACCCGGTGTCTGTTCACCATCGCGTAGCGTGGTATCGAAAACAGCAATTTTTTTTGGCGCATGGCTAGCGACAAAGAAGACAATTCCCCGCAGGGACCGTTCGTTCTATCATACTTCAGTATTGGATTATCCCTGATATAAAATGAATCCTCAATAAGCTCAAAAAATTACCCTCTATATCGATACGTTTAATACGATTATTTCCCCTATATTATGAGCGCAAGACCCCGCCTTAACTCAGCCTGGTAGAGTGCGCGGCTGTAGTATGGTTTGCCGATTGAGGCAACTGCGCGGCTACCGCGATGTCCCCGGTTCGACTCCGGGAGGCGGGATAATTTGTGCGAAACGGAGCCCAGGTAGTGTAGCGGCCCATCATGTCTGCCTGTCACGCAGACGACTCGGATTCGAATTCCGACCTGGGCGTTCTGATTTTTTGATTATTTCTGTTATTGTCCTGTATTCTATCGATACCAGGAAGGTCCTGGACTGGTCTGGACAACGTCCAGCCCCATCATGCAACGTTTCAGAAGTCGTGTATGGAATTGTATAAACCGGATGCCCAACGTATCATTCCTGTAGGAAGAGTGCAAAATGGAGCCCTGGCAAAACGTTCGAATAATTAGGGTACTTGTGATTAGTTTAATTACCTGCTGTTTCATGGCTGGAACCGTGAGCGCGGTTTGTTCCAGCCAATTATTTCCAGGACTGGGCGACTGCTGTTCCGATCCGTGTTGTGATTGTAACCAGTCTCTTTGTGTATTCGGTGGATTATGCAGTGAAAGGGTGACGATGGTCACTCTTGGCATGAGCGGTGCCCGTTTCTCCGGAACACCGACCTCAGGTCAGGCCCCCCTTCAGGTACAATTTTCGGCTAATTCCGGACCAGATATCGCCTCTTGGTCATGGGATTTCGGAGACGGGTCCTATGGTTCAGGGATGAACCCGGTCCATACCTATACTACGCCGGGTACCTATACTGTGAAGCTTACGGTACGGCAGGGCCAGACAAATGTGAATTACCAGACTTCGACGTCTTTCTCGTGGGGCCAGGAGAACACATGGCAGAAAGAGGCCATGATCCAGGTAACCGGGTCAGCTACTACGGGAAGCATGGTGTCGTCAGATCAGAAAGGGGCGCTTATCCCGGCGACCGGGCTCATCCAGACAGGAAACCCTGAACAGCCTGGACTCACCACCCTGGTCACGCCTGGAATGTACCAGGCAGTTTGGAAACCACAGCCTCTTACGTATCAGCGGGGAAAATTATCCCCAAGGGCCTCGGGGCTGACTTCATGGAAGACCGGGGTCTTTTGAGACCGGAGGGAAAGATAGTCTGTTGTCTGACCCGGTGGCCCGTGGTATGAAAGCAGTCGTTGACAGGATCGAGGTCGGTATCGCAGTCCTGGTTCTCTGTGATGGCAGTGGGGCTATTATCCGGCTGCCGCTCTTGTTATTGCCTGATGTAGGAGAAGGGGATATTGTCGAACTGCTGGTCACGAGAGACGAGGCAGGAACAGCAGTTGCAAGGGAAAAGAGCCGGGTTCTGGTGACGAAATTAAACAAAAAACCTTCAGTATAAATCCCGTCCGGGTAATTTTTCTTTCAATCAGCCGCCCCATAACAAGATATATGCTGGTTGCGTCTGCATCTTAACTAAAGAGATCTTTTACGGGATCAGGTACAAGAGATGATGTACTGATCCTGCATGCAGGCACCTGGCTGTTCCAGTTGCATAATGCCCGTGGATAGTAAAGAAAAGAGAAAGAGAGGATGGGAATGAGAGGTTTGAAAAAATCAGTCATATGTGGGGTATTGGTGTTCCTCATATGTGCGTTATTGATGGCGACAGTATCCGCAACAACCGTGGAGTTCGGAAAGAACAACCAGTTTTTTACCCAGAAGACCGGGCAAAATCAGACTCGGGGGAATGCTGGCAATAACGATGTGTTGAAGGCAATGCCACACCCGGCGTATCCTGCATCATTTGCCCTAATTAAACCGCAGGCGAATGCACCATATATTCGTAAAGCTGGTTCGTACAATCCAGTTCCTTATTATGGGTACCAGGTGACACAGCCAGTTTCTTATCCAACGGTTACGCCAGTACCTGAACAGGCTGGAAGCTCAGGTTCATCATTAGGTGGTCTTATTATTCGCGGTCCGGAAGGGGACTGGATTAACATGAGGACCAATTTCTATAACCCAGGTATGGGTATATACGATGGTCGCTGGCATTACCACGTAGGAACCCTTCCCGCATACTGGGAAAACATGGCTCTTCCCGGATCCTATACAATCCAGATAGCCCATAAAGACACCAATCTTGTATATTATTGCGAAACAGTGATGGTGTACCCAGGGCAAACAACTATAATTCAGGTATACAACAACATGTGCCCACTGTGCTCAAGTTGTTAATCCGGATCACGACATTTTCTCTTAACTTTTTTATAACCTGCTTTTTCAGATAATTGCAATGAAATTCATACGCATATTGAAGAAACCCATCAGGAAATCCTACTCCCCCGATGTTATTAAAATGCGCTCTGTAGATACCCTCTCAAATCTATCTTTCAGATTGTAATTCCAACATTTCGTCACGCTCCCGGGGCTCATGACCCGCCGCTTTGGCGACCACTGTTGGGATAGAGACTATCCCCCAATAATCTGAATTTCATGAGCCTTTGCCGAAACCCTGCCAGATGAATATCTTAATGGGGGTTGGGCAGGGTGGAGGTGAAACCCCCTCCTGTCTTCGTAGTTCCCTCTCATTTTTATAAGACCAAAGGGTTTCAACAAAGCGTGCTATGAGCCTTTGCTCATAGATGAGTATGAAAAAGGTGACCTTTCAGATAGTTATGCCGGAGTTTTTCATATCAGCCGAATTACCATTTTCTTAATTTTCAATGAGCCCGGAGACTCACAGATGAGTATGAAAAGGTCTTCTTTTCAGGTGGTTCGTAGAGTTTTTCATATCAGCCGGCATTTACTGAAAAAACATGATACGCAGGGCAACCATATGCATGGAATGACTACAACAGCTTCCAGTACTAATAATCTAAAAAAATGAGGGAAGATTTTGACTGGGTCTTCCCTTTACTCAGGTATGGATAGTGTTGGTTAATTCGGAGCCGATGAGTAGCTCACATCCTTCGACAGGTCAAAGAGTCCGTCAACCGACGTCACATCGTGGTATTCCATGTTGGTGCCCGGTGCGGTGCCGTTACCCTGTGTAATCTTTCCATCGACGTAAGCCGTTGCGCTTCCGATTGCTGCATTTTCCATGCTGCCCGGAGTCTGGTTAATGCCATGGGCATCAATCGAATAATCAAGCGAGACTGTTGTTCCCGGTGTATCCGCAATTGCCCTAACCCCACTGCTTGAACTTGCAGAGACCTCAAATACGTCCAGCTTACTGCCTGCCTGGACCGTCTCGCACTCAGCGGGTAATGTAGCGTTGGTCGTGCTTCCCCATGGGCAGCAACCCGATGCAGTCGTAGCCTCGTTTGCAACCGTCTGAACCAGCACATTTTCACTTGAGACCATCCGGCCGCCGTCTCCGGCATCGAACGTTATAATCCTGTCAGTCTGGACATTTTCCTGGCCGTTTACCACGTTGCCGGTATTAATGTTCGTGTTCTTTGAGTAGTCTGTCGCACCATTAATTCCCATCGTGTTCTCAGAATACGCAACCAGTGAGACCTGTTCGCCATCCTCGAGCGGGGGAACAAGGTCACCTGTGCTCTGCTGGAGAACAAGTTCAGTTTGTGCCTGGAAATTACCGATGACTTTCGCTGAAGTCTGGACAGTAATTACAGAAGTTTCATTTCCACCCGGTACGGGACGAGCAGCCATGGCTGAGCCAGAGGCTGCTAAAAGGATCACCATCGCTATGATGATCACACCTATCGATACTTTTGTCTTCATCTTCGCCACCTTGATCGATAAAGTTGTAAGCATCGAAATTAAGTTATAGAAGTATATAAAATTAATGTAACCACGGGTTTAAAAGTTATAACCTATGGGTGTTATTTGAGAAAAGCACCCCCTGATTAGTACATTTTGTCCCTGTTGGTATTACCAAAAAGGCTATACCCATGATACTATCATGCATTATTGTAATTCATTACCTGATACAATACAATTCTGGAGGTTCATGAAAAAGCAGGCGAGATCCAAACTGGGACACCGGAGAAACTCTTTTCTATCAGAAATCATTGCAACTGGAAATGTCTAACAACAATTTTCCGGGAGATTCAATTTTTTGTATAGCCTTTGCTGAGCATTCTATAAAACCGCAGTAAAATGCATCAAACCTAATTCTGGCTGGGAAAATCACAAAAAAAAAGATAAAAAATATCGGGTTAAAGGGTAACTGAAATTATTTTACTGAACGAATAGATTTTCCCCGATGCACTCGAGGACTCAGAATAACTGAACTTGTGGCCCTGGGACTGGCTGAAATAGTTTGAATAAGCACTTACATCACCATAGGTCGGTTTTGTCCCATAACCCTTAACGACGAATGAATATCCCAGGTTCGGGCTGCCTGAAGTACCTGTCGTTGCCGATCCCAGGGCTGAGTTCAACGATACCTGGTTCCCTGAATACTTACTCCCGGTCTGGCTGTACCCATAAAAAGGTGCGGCCGAAACTGGCGCAATAAACGCGATAAGGACAACGAGTGCCACTATACATCCTGCAAGTTTTATTAATTTCATTTTTCCTCCCAAATGGTCGCTCTACCATTATCAACTATAGTCAAATCTCAGCTTTTAAGCTTAAAAACTTTCTCAGCATTTTGGCACTGTGGACGCACCGTGAGAAAAGAAGAACAATAATCAACCCGGTTTTGATAAAAAAAACTCATATTGCCTGAAAATTCATCTTCGTCAGATGACCTATCTTTATTAGGTTTTGAATGGAGAATTTATTATGAAATCCTGTTGGGTACTGGTGATCTTGATCCTCCTGATCACCCCGTTTTTTTCCGGTTGTATATATAACCAGGATTCTTCAGGTTCTGAAGGGATCCAGCAGGCAAAGCTGTTCTATGATGCGGGAAAGTTCAATGAATCACTCGCAATCTATGAAAATCTCACCATAAAACAACCTGCTGATGCCAGTGTATGGTCAGGAAGAGGAGATGTCCTTCTCAAAACCGGCAGGTACAGTGATGCACGGGCATCGTATGATACTTCACTGAAGATCAACCCAAAAAATGCCGCAGCATGGAAAGGAAAGGGAGATGCATCCTTCTTCCTTAAAAATTTCAATGAATCAATTATCAGCTATGATAGTGCACTTGCAGCAGATCCTGCGATGGCCACAGCAGCAGAGGCAAAAGGAAATTCTTTAAAGTCATTAGGAAGGTTGAACGACAGTATTTCAGTATATGATACGGCAATCTCAATCGATCCGGGGCTCTCTTCTGCGTATAAATTAAAGGGTGATGCCCTTTCTCTGCAGGGACGGAACCTGGATGCATTCAATGCGTATGACGCAGCATTGAAGGCAGGTTATAACCCGGCAGGTATATGGAACGCCAGGGGGGACATTTTAAAAGGTCTTGGCAGGTACAACGATGCCATGGCCGCGTACAATAATGCCCTCGCTACCGAACCTAACAACTCTGTAACATGGAGTTCAATTGGTTTTATTTTTAATAGTGCGGGCAGGTATGAGGATGCGGTAGGGGCATATGATCGTGCACTCTTAATTTCACCGGATAACCCGGACGCATGGGGTTTCAGGGCGTATGCACTGAACAGCCTGGGGAAATTCACAGAGGCAAACCAGTCTGCAGACCGTGCAATCAGCCTGGACCAGAATAACACGCAGGCATGGAACAATAAGGGGTTTGCACTAAACAGCCTTGGGAAATACACCGAGGCAGTTACGGCCTATGACAGGGGTATTAACCTTTCTCCTGATATTGCCGTGTCATGGACCAACAAAGGGTATGCGTTGAGTGCGGTAGGAAGGTACGATGAAGCCATGGCGGCGTACGAACACGCCCTGAAGATCGAGCCGAACCTGTCAGTCGTATGGGGCTATAAATCAATGATTTATAACCAGATAGGAGACTATGATGAGGCTGTCAGGTCGGCTGAACGGGCCATCAGTCTTGACCCGGGTAACACGATGGCGTGGACTAACAAGGGGACTGCTGAGACAAGAAGAGGTCAATTTGAACAGGCAGTAAAATCCTTCAATAAAGCACTTCAACTGGCCCCGGGTGTCAGTGTAACCTGGTTCAACAAGGGTTACGCCCTCCATAACATGAAGAACTACGAGGAAGCAGTTATTGCCTATGATCAGGCGTTAAAAACAGACCCGAAAAACACCATGGCCTGGATATACAAGGTATCTGCACTCAAGCGCCTTGGCCGGGAAGAGGAATCGGTCCATGCCTATGACAAAATCCTCAAGGCCCAGCCGAATAACACCGTCGCATGGATGAACAAGGGATATGCCCTGTTCCAGCTCGAACGGGTTGATGAGGCGATCATCGCGTACGACCGTGCCCTTGATGCTGAGCCGAATAATACCATAGCCCTTACTAACAAGGCATTTGCATTAATGTCTCTTGAAAACTATCCGGCAGCAATACGGGCATATGACAAGGCCGTTTCCATCGAACCGAACAACACTGATTCGCTGAATTACAAAGGGATCGCACTTGTTCGAAGTGACCAGTATGACAAAGCAATGAAGGTGTTCGAAAAAGTCATCCAGCTTGATCCGAATAATGGAATGGCTTGGACAAATAAGGGATATATCCTGTATAAACAGGGCTATATCGATGCTGCAATTAAAGCATACGACACAGCTCTCAGTATTGACCCCAATAATGCCGATGCATACTATGGCAGAATTGAGGCGATACGGATCATCTGGCCACATTTCACGGGGTAATTACCTGAAGGTGCAATGAGCTGCATCGTTATGCAGGGCCGGTCAAAAGGTGTTAGTCAGCAGGAAAAAACATCTTTTTCTTGCCTAAAATCCATTGTAGTATGCCTTCTATGGTAACAGGGGTTTCCAAATTCTTCCGGTCATCCATTCCATGAATGTTGGTACCCCTTCCGTTCCATCATAATCCCGTCAAGGAGTACAGAATGGTCCCTGGTGACAGTTCCAATAACAGAACAGGAAAAGCCTGCGGGTGCTACCCAGTCACCGGGGACGGTGAATAATAGCTCAAAGTCCCCCCCGCCATAGAGGGCCAGGGTTATTGCCTCGCCTTGCGGGACTCCGTCAGGAGAAGGTATTTTTTCTGAATGAATGGAGTACCCGCAGGAGTTCGCTTCGAGCAGGTCATAGAGCGAGATAGAGAGGCCGTCACTGATGTCCATCATCGACGTCGCACCAGTCCTGCCGAGGACTTCCCCTTCCCGGACCCTTGCCCGGGGCTCCATGAGTGCTTTGTCATACTCCCGGTACCCGTTAAGTGCTGCCTGGGCACGTCCAAGGACCCCGGTAACGCAGATAAGATCCCCAACCATGGCACCTGAACGCCTCACAATATGGCCCGGTGCTACCATACCTATACCACTGCTGACAATCGTCAGCTCTCTATGGTGATCGATGTCGCCACCGGCAATGTACCCTCCGGCTTCTGAACAACAGTCCCTGGCACCTTTGAGAATTTCCCCAAGCCTTGACGGGTCATCGAGCCCTACCGCTAAGAGGATGATGGCGGGGGTCGCACCCATGGACGCAATATCGGAGAGCGTTACCGCTGCACTCATCCATCCAATCTGCCAGTCCGTTATCCCTGCAGGAAAATCAGTTGTTTCGTGGAGCATGTCAGTCGTAGCAACGAGGAGCTGTTCGCCGCAGGGGATTACTGCGCAATCATCGAGACAGTGCTCCTTACCAATAATTGCATACACTTCCTGCAAGAGGGCCCGTTCATCCACTCTTCCTCATCTCCTTTCCCCGTGCGGTCTGGTAATCACGGAAAATTCCCTCGATGCGCTTTGCATTCTGCTCATTTTCAAATTCCTGGTGTTTTTCCTGCCAGACTTTCAACGAGTTTTCAAAAGGGATTTTTCCGGCACTTCCAATCTTTCCCCTGATAAGAATTGGTAGATCTTCGCCATCAAGGAGGGGAATGTCCTGTTCCATGCAGGCCGCCTGGAGCTGGGGGTCAGCATGCGAAGTAAGTCCCGGGCCCGTGATGACCGCTTTGACACCCATCCCGCCAATCTCCCGGACGACACTCCTTCCCCACCCGTCTGTCCGGAGCACATAAAGGACATCCCCCTCAGTAACCCCCAGGTCATCTGACAGTGCCCTTACCGCGTCCCTGGTAAAAGCGCCAAGTATTTTGACCGGGATCGAATCCGGGCTCCCTGCCAGTTCATCAATCCTGTTCTGTCTCTGGATCTTCTTTTTCTGGTTCCGGTTCGATCGCTCTTCACGACGGAGCCTCTTTTTCAGTGTCTGTATCGTTAAGTCTCTTTTAGCAATTTCGGCATCTTTTATGATATCTTTCTCATGAATTGACCGGATTTTCCGTATCCGGGACTGGAACCTGATGATCTCGCGCTCTTTTCCCTTGATCTCCTCCTGTAACTCCTGCACATACGTGCGCAGGCGTTTTACCGTCCCGTCAAGGACCCTGACCCGCTCATCAGATTTCCTGTCAGCCTGTACAACGGGGCCCTCAACTTTCGGGGGTTGCGGGACAACGTTCAGTTCTCCAATCACCTGTTCAAGTGAGTGCCCACGGATCATCCCAGCCCTTACCTCATCAAGGTCCTGACCGGGGGGTACACGTTTCAGGACATGCTGAAACTTGTGGTTGTAGTGCCGGTATGCCTCGAGAGCAGCTGATAACGCGTCCCGTTCGTGATCATTCATATACTTGTACGGTTGCGTACACTCAAGTTTCGCGTCCACGCTCACATCAAGGCGTGGTGCATAGGCGACCGCATTGAAGGCACGCCTGACCTTTTCAACAGAAAACGGCATATCGCGGACATCAGTCGCCACGACAACGGGTTTTCCAACCTTGTAAAGCGATTCAATGACATCAGACAGGGAGGTCTGCCGGGAACTGCTCAGGTGGAGCAGGTTTCCCTCAAGGTCAAGGGCAGCAATAGCGGTGGTCGTGCCGGGGTCCATCCCTACAATAATAAATTTCGGGCGGACCGAGAGGGGCCTGAACATGATCCGGTCCAGTCTTCTCCCGCTTATGCGTACCTGTACATCTGCCCCCCGGTAGGTGGATACAGGGACCTGGTCACGCGGGGCAAATACCCGGAACGATACTTTGCTGCATCCGCCAAAAGCCTTTACTTCCTTTTTTTCATACTTCAGGCCCGCCGCAACGAGGTTCATTTCGATCTCGCGGGCCCTTTGCAGGACCCCGCCGTGGATCTTTCGCACGTACCGGTTCTGGCTCCACCCACCTTTACCCGGGGACCGGTTACGCGTTATAATAACGTCAGAGCTGTTTTCAAAGGCGATTACTTCGGCCCCTGCACCGAGTGACGCCACCCTCGCTATAGTGCGTGCCTCGTCAAACGGATCGAGCCGGTTAAAACTGATATTGTACCGGCTTGCTACCTTGATCAGAGATTCCCGCCGGTCACCGCCGGTCACCTGGACAAGGCGGGTGGCAGGGGGCAGGGACTGCATGAATGCAAATAACTCGTGCTGGTCAGTGGAGACCTCCTGGAGGCTGTCCACGGCGAGGATATCGGGTTGTTCCTGGGAAAGTATCCGAAAGAGCCGGAGGGACGAGACACCGTCTTCTGAAATGACCTGGCCGCCCTGAACCCTTACCAGTGCATAGAGAGGTCTCCGGGACTTTGACCTGACAGAGCCCCGGATGATATCAATCCCGAATACCTTCAGCTGGTCACGCATCTCATCGTGTCCTCGATATCGTATGACAACTGGTACTTCCGTAAGAAGTAGGTGAGGATATTATTGATATCCCGCCGGAGAATTGTGTCTGCATTGGGGTGGTCGGTCTCCATCCACTGCGGCCAGTCAATCAGGGTACAGCCACGTTCATTGACCATAATATTGAATTCAGAAAAATCAGCATGGATTACTCCAAGTTTATACGCCTTCCTGACCTCCCCGATTATTTCATCAAGAAATTCTTCCGGATCTTCAACCCTTGCATTATTGAGGTTTACTCCCGGAATGTACTCCATCACCACAATGTGCCGGTTCTGATCGACAGGGAGCGGTACCTTTACACCCGGGTGAAGGGTCTTCAGGGCAAGGAATTCCCGTTCTGCGGACTGCCGCGAGGTAAAAATCCATGGCGAATGGGTCTGTTCGGGTTTATATTCACGGTTGAGGCGCACGGACTGGAAAGACCGCTGCCCTACATGGTGGAACTTGAGTGCCACACACCCGAGGCCCAGCCCTTCATACACCACCGACTCCTTACCCACCCCGATCATGCACCCAAGTGCCTGGATTGTGCCTTTTTTCGTAAGGGTCCGGAGTGCTAGCGCATCATACCCCGTGAAAACCAGGGAGTAGCCGTCTGTACGGGACCGCGTTATACCTCACCATCCCTTTCTGCATCAGCCGGCTTATACGGAACGATACCTCTGATTCTGCCAGCCCTATGGCCCGTACCAGTACTTCAAGCGGGACCCACTCGTAATTTTTCATGAGCCGTTCAAGCGCCTGGAGTATATCGATCTCGTACTTATGAAGTGTCCTGATATGATCGGCGGAAATTGCCATCTGTGCTACACATTTTATCTATTTGGATGATAAAGGTTGATCTGGTAGCAGCATGGGGTGCAGCAAATGTGGAAGGCCCGGGGTTATTTTCCAGGAGTATTCCGGCCTGTACCTGTGCCAGCAGCACTTCAGACAAGACCTTCTTCATAAGGCGAAAAAAACCGTGCGGCAGAACCACTGGCTAATCCCTGGGACACGGTATGCCGTTGCACTTTCCGGAGGACCTGCAAGCTGCGCACTCCTGGATTTTATGCATACCCTTGTTGGAAAACGGACAGATATCAGCCTGATTGCGGTAACAATAAACAATAACGATCCGAATGCGATAGAAAACGCGAAGGTAATTACTGAATCATTGGGTATTCCCTGGTTTATTGTTCCGTATGATACTACAGAAATTCAACAGGGGAACAGGCTTTGTTCAACAAATGAACCCCCGTTTCCTGCCCATGCGCTGATAGAATGCCAGTTGAAGCACATGGCAGAACAACTGAAGTTTGACGCGCTTGTCCTCGGCTACACACTTGAAGACCATGCTGAATGGGTACTCCGGAATGCCATTTCCGGGACTACATGCCATAAATTGGGTTATGCAACAAAAACCATGAAGCAGGTGGAGATCACCAGGCCTTTTATGCATATACCCAAGAAGGAACTGGACCTGTATACGCAGATTTTTATGAATGGTTGTTATGAAAAGGCAGAGACCGGTTCACGGGTACATGACCCGGTCAGTACACTGCTGTCACGGTTGTACAGCAGGCACCCGGGTGTCCCCTATGCACTCGTTAATATCGGTGAACAGGTCAGACAATTCAGGGACCGTGTCGCATGAGAATACCTGATTCAAATATTTTTATGATGCATCCTGGAACGAGAGGTGCTTCCGGGTATGGGTGACACGCGGGGACTATTCTGGAGGCTGGTCCACAGTTCACCGGAAGTAAAAATAGGACTGTATTTTATCCTTTTCTTTCTCCAGATGGTGGCATATACCGTTTTGTTCAAGTACCTCTACCCGGTTCTCGAACAAAAGCCAATATCCTGGCCCACATCACTCCTTTTTGTGGTGGAAACGATCACCACCGTGGGGTATGGCGAGCTCCTGCCATTCCAGAACCAGTACACGGTATTCTTTGCAATCATTATGATGATTACAGGGATCGCCCTGATCTTCATGATTGTCCCGCTCCTCATCGCCCCCTACCTGACCGCCATGCTCAGGGCTTCGCCACCCCAGCGGACACCTCATGAATTAAAAAACCATATTATCATCGTCGGACACGGGGAGCTTACAAAGGCGCTCGTTGAGAGCCTGATGATAGCTGACAACGATATTGTCATCCTTGACAAGGATGAAAAGGCTGCCCAGGAAGCGGCCAGGCTCTACCGTAAAAGTGTCTACACGGTCTGGGGGGATTATAATAACCCGGCGACCTGGTCAAATATCTGGATAAAAAATTCGGGGACCGTAATAATATGCGAAGACGAGCGTACAGCGGCAACAATCATTCTCGGTATCCGGGAGTTGACAAGGGGTAAGATTGTCGCCGTCGTTGACAAGCTGTCTTTTGACCGTTATCTGCGCCATGCCGGTGCAGAGTATGTCCTCTCACCGAAGCATATAACAGGCCGGATCCTTGCACGGCACGCCGAGCTCACTGCCCACCACCCGGGGGCCCTGGATACATCAGGTATCGACCATGCAATCCTTGATAGTCCAGGCAGCTATGACAGTGTATTGAAGGTGGTCCACATCCCGGTAATGCCCGGTTCGAGGTCTGCGGGCAAAACGTTAAAGGAAATTGGACTATACGAGAAATACGGGTTTTATACCCTGTTCATGGCACGGAGCGGGAAATTTGTCTTCCACCCGGGGGACGATGAAGTAATTGACCTCTCAAGCGGGGTGTTCCTGCTTGGACGGGCAGACAGGGTGAAAGAGCTGGTAGAGAACGAATTTATATCCGGGCTTTCAGGAGAGAATTTTGCCGTCATTGCAGGGTTTGGGGATGTGGGGAGGTCGGCATACCACGATATGACCGCTCTGGGTGTTTCCTGTGTTGTCATTGACCAGAAACCACAGGGGGTCCTTGGAGTGGAGGGAAATGCAGAGGACGAGGAAGTACTCCGTGATGCCCGGATCTCTGAGGCACGGTACTGCATTGTCGCGCTCAACGATGACAATGTGAATATCTTTACCACGTTAATGGCACGTGATATGAACCCTTCACTCCGCATTTTAGTCCGTGCCAACGATCCTGCTTCGGTCGACAAACTCTACCGGGCGGGTGCGGACTATGTCGCCCTCCTGCCTACCATCGGTGGACAGGTAATTGCCCGTGTCGTGCTTTCCGACAGCGTACACGTTATCCTTGACCTGCCAAACGGGCATAAGGTGATCAGGAAACACATGATGAAGAACGCCGGTATGACGGTCGGCTGGGTTGAACATAACAGTGGTTCCCGGATTATCGGGCTCGAAGGAGAGAGCAGGGCAATCGTAAAGCCTTCACCCGGAGAGGTTGTTCTCGAGGGTGATGCGCTGATTGCCACGGGCGACCTGCACCAGCTGAAAAAATTTATCCGGCTCTGTTAGAGAAGTGATGTTTGCATGAGTGATGACCGCGGGTGTGCATTAGGCCGTATCGAACAGATGATCCGTTATGCCATCTGGAACAGCGGGGCAGGGGGTGTGGTAATCGGTATCAGCGGCGGGGTGGATTCCGCGGTTGCGGCTGCGATGTGCTGCAGGGCATTGGGTGGCGAAAATGTACATGGTCTCACGCTGCCAAGTGCGGTCACCAGTGAGGCGGACATCCGGGACGCAGTGGAACTCTGCCGGGTATTCGGGATACGGCACGAAATATTGACGATAGAGCCGGTCCTTGATGCGTACCGCTCATTGCCGGGCTACAGTGACACCCCGGCCATCCTTGGAAACCTGATGGCACGTACCCGCATGACACTCCTCTATTATTACGCAAACCGGGACAACCACCTCGTCTGTGGCACGTCTAACCGGACGGAATACATGCTTGGTTATACCACAAAATTCGGCGATAATGCCGCAGATTTCCAGCCCATTCTTCACCTCTACAAGACCGGGGTCTATGAAGCCGCGAGGGATATCGGGGTCCCGGAGAACATTATTCGGAAGCCCCCCTCCGCCGGACTCTGGCATGGCCAGAAAGACGAAGACGAGATCGGCCTTACCTATGCCCAAATCGACGATGCACTGGTCGCACTCGAGGCAAATGGCTGGAACAGTGAAAACCCGGTCCAGGAAAAAGTGCTTTCCTTGGTGAAAAAAAGCGGGCACAAAAGAATGACCCCGAGCCTTCTTTTTTAACCCTTCAGAACATCATCGAACAGGAATTGTTCAGGGTAATTCAGGAACCGGAGCGGATGTTCCTCACCGATTATTCCATACAGGGACCGGTTATGAATGGTTGGAAATCCTGCAGTATTGCATTTTTTGATATGTCGCAGTCGTGGATGTTGTGGGTACTCCGGGTTTTTCACATAGCCCTGATGTTCCATCCGGTAATACACAGCCCCCCGGAGGTCTTCATAGTCCGCGTAAATGCTTTCGAATGCAGTAGAGACAATATTTGCCATGACAAGGGTTGAATTCCCAGGATTTATCGTAACATGGCCATACCCGGGCGGAATCAGAATAATATCCCCCTTCGCTCCAGAGATACAGACCGCATCAGAAAGCGCTTTGTCCTGGAGAAGGTACTCGGCTGACCCTTCAATAATCTCATAAATTTCCGGGTATCCGACGCCATGAGGATTATCGGGGTGATAATGCCCTTTTGTTTTTACATATTCCCCGCACAGGACTGACGGGGGGATTACCGTAACATCATACCTGAGGTTCTGGTCCCGGAGCCATTCGCGGTCAACATTCGAACGGGCGAGGTCACGGTACATAAAATAAGCCGGGCCTTTCACGGTGCAGTTCCTGTCAGCAAGCACATGCATGAGGTCTTCTGCCACCCGCACCTGCGGTTCCGGCAGGGGCCCGTCCCATGTAAACATCACTTTTTCTTTCTCATTACAAGCAGATAATACCCTGCCGCTCCGACCACTACGATCCCTGCGACTATCAATAGCAGGTTGGCCATTACGCCATCCATGGCCGTTGCCTCGACAACGGTGACCGGGACCTTCACGGGATCTGATATCTGGCTGTTGTCAAGCGAGTCACGGTACCTCACCTCGGAATCGAACGCATAGTCTTTTGCTACTGCATCGGAACTCACGCCTACTTCGTATCGTGCAACAGCGGTTTTTCCCGGGGCAATATCCCCGAGGTAGGCTGAATCATCGTTACTGGTGAAGGGGTCCACAACACTGATCCGTGCCTGGGCACTGTAGGCTGTAACATCACCCGAATTACGGTAGGTGACTTCAATAACCTTTTTCTTACCGGCACTCATGGCCGAGTCTGCAGTTACAACATCAAACCCGATCCTTCCATTCACCGGGATCCCCACGGTGACCGGAGCAGAGGTAACAGTGTCCCCTTCATGGTTTTTATACACGGCAATAACATCAACCGGGTACTCCTGTGCTTCTGCATCGCGCGAGACTGACACTTTAAACCTGCCAACCGTTGAATTCCCGGCAGGGAAGTCTCCAATGAAAACGCTGCTGTCAGTTGGCGTTACCGGGCTGTTACCGTTTCTCAAAATTTTTATGGTGGCTGCATGGGCATCCTCTCCCCCGCTGTTCGTAATAGTCAGGTCGAGATATCCTTCGGAGCCGACGTTCAGGCTCATGTTGGTTACAGGGGTCACCTCAAGGAATACATTCGGCTCGATTGTCAGGGGCAGGGTTACCACAACACTCTTTGTCTTGTACTGGTTATCGATGAGATCGCTGGCACTCTGCCTCAGCTCCGGCAAGGTACTGGTAGCTGATGGTCAGGGGCAGTAAATATTCACCCGCAGTCTGCCTGTTTCGGGATTTTTATTGTATACATCACCAGGACACTTTTCCCACCTGGAAGATCTCCCATTACCTGCGAATCAGATTTTATTATCACCGGGGAGCCCCCGGGTGAAAGTGACGCAGTAACGAATTTCGCCGTGTTGGGAAGGTCGTCCCGTTCAATATAGCCGGTTTGCACAAATTTAAGGTGGTTAAGGCCGCGGTTTTCGATTTTAACCGGCAGTTGCAGATCTTTACCTGGTGAAAACTGGTTGGTCCCTGCAACCGTTGCGGTGAACGTCGGACCATCGGAGATATACAATGTCCCGGCCATTGCCGGCGCCATTAAAAAAACCATGAATATTGCTAGAAGAAAATACCGTATTCCCATTCGAGATCACTTGTTGTTATTGTTATAACAACATTTATTACTCAACCGTATATATAGGTATTCAATGGCCGAATCACAGGATGAACTCTCAAATATTGCCGAATCTCTGAAGTCACTCGGGCTTACAAAGTATGAGGCACTCGTCTATATTGCCCTGTTAAAAGTTGCCGGGGCAACAGCAACTGAGATCCACGAGATATCGGGGGTGCCTCGCGCATCGGTGTACCCGTCCTCGACCGGCTCATCCAGAAGAACCTTGTTTCCGTATCGAACACCTCACCGAAACGGTTCGATGCAATGCCCCCGGAGGAAGGGATCAGCAACCTCCTGTCAGGTATTGAGGCGAATGCACAGGAGGCCAAAAAAGTCCTTTCTGACATATTCAGCCGGAGGATCGGGGTTGAACGCGGGACACAGGAGCTGATATGGAGTATCTACGGCCTGGAAAATATCCATATCAGGATCTCAGACCTTATCGGTCACGCACAACAGAACATCCGGATTATCAGCAGCGTGACTTTTTTCACCCCCGGCATGATAGAGCAGCTTGAAACAGCAGGTAAGACCGTTGCAATAGAAATTATTGTCGACCAGTGGCCGGGGAGGGTCCCGCAGAACCTTCAGCTGACTATCAAAACACCACCAACGGGACATGAAATTCATGTTAAAACCGTTGCGGGCGGGGTCTTTTTATTCGACTGCAATCGCGTCATGGTGGTTATGGGCCCGCAGGACGAGGGATTAACAGGGCTCTATTCCGAATCTGACGGGTTTGTCAGATTTTTCAGTTCATACTGGCGTTTTTTCAGGGAATGGGCAGGAAAATAAAGGGGGCGATATACAGGGGGGAGATGGCCCGGGAGATTAATACTCGTTGATATGGGTCATTTCCCCGGCGTCCATAAGGCCTTTCATTGCCCTGATTACCTCCCATCGCCCTTCTTCCCGGATTGCAGCCATCGGGTTCGTTCCACCAACCGCAACAATTCCAAGGTACTGCGGGTCTACCGTGACACCTAATGCCGGGGTGTTCGGCATGCCGACCTCGAGGATGCCCGACAGGTCACTTCCCGTGAGACTGTCCAGCACTTCCCCGACAAGGGATTCCGCCTCCATGTGGCATTCACGGATATTTGCGAGGAGGTTTCCGCTCCCCCGCCTCATGACCGCATTCACGGAGGTGAGCTCCTGCGAGATAAGTACCTGGAGAGGATCAATTGTTGTGTGCTCGTACATGATCATGTGAATGAACCGTTTCGGGACCCGGTGATCGATCTCAACAATACCCCCCCCGATAGGGTTCATGGGGATCCCGCGCCTGAGCAGAAGGCCGTCAAGGGTGGAGCTGCAGACGGATACCATGCCGATGCAACCCTCGGGCACCTGGTAATCTTCGACCATCGCACCAGGTTGCAGGAACCGCACAAGTCCGCTTACACTTATACCCGCCCTGTAAGAATCTTTAAAAATCTTGATCGCAAATTCCAGGTCTTCACTCCGGATCAGTGAAAGGTTATAGACAAGAGTGCCGGTCCTCTCCTCAGGACTGTAGGTGACCTGCATGGCAAATTCTTCTATCCGGTGATTAATGAATTTCGGGGGACTGGTCATTGTACAGTTTTCCATCATGAAAGAGAAAAATTGTTCTATAAGACAGGGGAAATGTATGCATGATGGAACACGAGACGCGGGAAAAGGCGAAAAATGCCGTGAAACTTATCCTTGAAGCGGCAGGATTTGAGGTAGAGGAAGTGGATGACCCCCTCGACCTCTCGGCGGTCAGGGATGATGAATATGTGGCAGTGCTCTGTTCTGTGGAGGCTGACACCATTGCTGAGTTTGACAGGACAAACTACGACATCATCATCGGGGGAGAGCAGGTGCCCTGTAAAAAGCTCCTGTTTACCCTTGACAATACGATTCATACGGAGCATTGCATCGTCTGGGGCGTCAGGGAGTTTGTCCGTCTTTCCGGGGAGGCCACCCTTGCCAGGGTCCTTGATCGCGAACTCTCGCTCACCCTCATCCCGGGAGCGGGAACCGGGCCCATGCCAGATGCCGCACCAGATTCCACACCAGTGCCGGTTGTGGCTGAAAGCTCAGGGGTCAGTATCCCGCACCTGCCGGTAAAGGTAACAAAACAGAATGCAGAACGGATTTCCGGAACGCAGGGGACTGCCATCCTGAAGTTTATGCCTCACTGGGTGTACCACTACATGAGCAGCGGCGAACAGGTCTACCAGGACCACCGTATTCCATTCGATTCTGAAGGGTGGGGTGCAATCAACGCGATCAACGGGTTAAAACTCGAGATTGATCCGAAAACAATCGATAAAGGTGAAATCCCGGGGGACGCCGAGGTAGTCGGACCTAAAACTTCGAAGGATGAGGCGAATACCAGGATATTTGGTGAACTGGTGGAGCAACTAACCCAGCGTGTGCGGATCAAGCAGGTGAAGGGAGATACCATCTTCTACGAAGAAAAGGTCATGAGGCCGGAAAAGAAGAATATAAGTATCGATATTGACCTCGTGCATTTCCCGGTCTGGCAGGTCAGGGGCAAAAAAATTGTCGAAGTGAACGCATTCACCGGTGAAGTCCTCTCCCAGCCGATGGATGAAGGGTGCGAGATACTCTGACTATCCCATGATCGTCGTCCTTGGTGGTGGCCCGGCAGGCCGTATAGCCGCAATGCACCTCTCACATGCCGGAAAGGAGGTCATCCTCGCTGAGCGTGGCGTTATCGGGGGCCAGTGCCTTAATTTTGGCTGCATGGTAGTATGTGCCCTGAATGACGCGGCACGGGTCGTCCGGAATGCCCGCGACCTCCAGCGGCTCGGTGTTATCGACCGGGCACCGGAAGTACATTTTCCAACATTAATCTGCCAGATGCAGGAGATCCAGAAGAAAATTGCCGGTATTCTCGATGCTGAGACCCGCAGTACCGGGGGTTCTGATCCAGTACGGCACTGATGCGGTCCTCCACGGAAACGAAGTCCTTCTTGGTAGCGAGGTCTTCAGGCCTGATGCCGTAATTGCAGCCACAGGTTCTTCCCCTGTAATACCGGAAATCCCGGGGGTCTCAATGGAGGGGGTGTATAACCCGCATACACTCGCAAAGATGGACAAGTTACCCCGAAACATGGTTATCCTCGGCGGCGGTGTGATGGCGGCCGAATTTGCCTATATTTTTTCTTCGTTCGGGTGCGATGTAAGCCTGGTTGCCCGTAGTGATGTACTGAAGGTACTTGATGACAGGCAGCGCGCGGTCGCGTTAGCAGAGCTTGAAGGGGTTACTATCCATTCCGGGACCTCGTTGCTGACCGTTAACGGTGAGCGGCACATGAGTTCTGTTTCCATCCGGACACCGGATACTTCACACCAGGAGATTGAATGTGACGCACTCTTTATTGCCACCGGGCTCTCCCCGCGATCTGAAAACCTCCATGGCCTGGCAAAGGGGCCTGGTGGGGAGGTGCTCGTTGACAAACACATGGAGACCAGCACAAAAGGGGTATATGCAGCAGGGGATGTTACAGGCCCGCCATATCTTACCCCTGTTGCCCGTCATGAAGGGATCGTTGCAGCAGAGAACATTCTCGGAAGGGTGACCACAATGGACTACCAGTACTTCCCCCAGTCGGTCAGCCTTGCAGGCGAACATGCTTTTTGTAACCCTTCTACTGAAGGCACGGTCTCAGTGAGTCTCCCCGGGCCAGCGGGTCCCGGTACATTCTGGAAAGTCCCCTTCAATGCCACGGGTCTTTCGAAGGTTAGCGTAAACCCTGAAACGGGATTATTGCAGGGGGTTTCAACATCCGGCCCGGGAGCAGGGATTATCACGAGTTATATCGCATTCCTGATGCAGAAAGGTTACACGGCAGACGATTTCTCATCATTCCTTGAAGTCCACCCCGAGACTGACGGCGTCCACGGGTTACTTAATTACCTGTCCGGTTACCTGAAGCGTAAAAATTCCAACTAGTCAGAGCGGGCTTCCAGCAGGTCCCGTTTCTACGTATCCTTTTCGAGGTGCTTTTTTTGCCAGGTACCAGCTGCCCGGGGTAAGTCAATTATGTCACTTCGGTTCATACATTTATAAGACAAAAAAATGGAGCACAAAACCTTCGCAGGCGGACAGAACGTTATAGTCGGACTGGTCCAGATGGAGATGGGGCCAGACCCTGAAGAAAACCTTCTGCGTGCTGCCATGAAGGTAGAGTCCGCAATCGACAAGGGGGCAAAGATTATCTGCCTCCCCGAGTTGTTCCGTACCCGCTACTTCCCGCAACATATCCGGAGAGACGCTTCATATCTTGCAGAGAACGTCCCTGGGAAATCCACGGATATATTTTCAGCGATTGCGAAACGTGCCCGGGTCGTAATTATCGTACCAATATACGAAAGAGCAGCTGATGGAAATTTTTTCAATACCGCGGTTGTTATCGATGCAGATGGCAGCCTTCACCCACCGTACCATAAGGTCCATATTCCCCAGGACCCTGGTTTTTATGAGAAGGGGTATTTTCACCCGGGCAATGATACCGGATCTTTCACACCCGTTACGGGTGTTTTGCAGTGTTAATCTGCTTTGACCAGTGGTTCCCTGAAGCGGCCCGTTCCGCCGCTCTCATGGGTGCTTCAATTATTTTTTACCCGACGGCAATCGGTCAGCCACTCAGCTTCGATCCCCTGGAGGGTGACTGGCAGGAATCATGGGAACTGGTCCAGCGGAGCCATGCGATTGCCAATAGTGTCCATGTTGCAGCAGTTAACCGGGTGGGAACTGAAGGGGCAGTCAGGTTTTTCGGGGGCTCATTTGTAAGCGATGCATTCGGCAGGGTAATAACCCGAGCAGGAGATGCAGAGGAGATCATCATCGCGGACCTGGACCTCTCGATGAACAGGACAATACAGGATTCCTGGGGCTTTTTCCGCAACCGTCGCCCTGATACGTACGGTAATATCGTCACCATGCCCGACAATACCGCTCACCGTTTTATCGTCCGCAAGGGAGATACCCCGCGAAACACTGGGTTTTGCATGCCTGCAGAATGGGAGAGGCACGAGGCCGTATGGCTCTCGTGGCCCCACAATACCGTGACATTTCCGGACATCGATGCCGTTGAAGAGGCCTATATCAGGTTCATTTCTGCAATGCACGGGTCAGAAACGGTCGAACTGCTTGTCAGGGACACGGGCACGGGGGAAATGATCAAAGAACGCCTGTCTCAAGAGGGGGCAGGCGATTCTCATGTCCGGTACCGGGTTACTGACTACCAGGACGTCTGGATCCGTGATTACGGGCCCACTTTCGTTGTCAATCCTGCCATTTCCCAGGTTGCCATGGTACAGTGGAAATTTAATGCCTGGGGCGGAAAATATGAAAACCTCATCAGGGATGGAACAATTCCGGAATTGATGAGCGACTGGCTGGGACTCCCCGTATTCAGCCCGGGTATTATCCTCGAGGGGGGTTCGATCGACGTGAACGGGAGAGGGACCGTCATGACCAGCCGTTCATGCCTGCTTAACCCGAACAGGAACAAAGGATTATCGGAATCTGACCTGGAGGCACTCCTTAAGGAAAACCTGGGAGTTGACCACGTACTATGGCTGGATGAAGGTATCGCAGGGGATGATACCGATGGCCATATTGACGATTTTGCGAGGTTTACCGGCCCTTCCACCGTTGTCTGTGCATGTGAGGAGGACAGGACCGATGAAAATTACCATGCCCTGCAGGAGAATTATGATACCCTGGTAAAATCCACGGACCAGGACGGGGGGCCGCTCATAGTGGTAAAACTGCCGATGCCGGACAGCGTCTCGAGCGGAGACCTCCGGTACCCGGCAAGTTATACAAATTTTTTTATCGGTAACTCGGTGGTTATCGTCCCGGTTTTTAATGACCCCAATGATAGCCGGGCCTTACAGATTCTCAGGTCCCTCTTTCCGGGCCGGGACGTAATCGGGATTAATGCCCGGGCAATGGTTGAAGGTTACGGGACCTTCCACTGTGCAAGCCAGCAGCAACCGGGACTTTGAACCTTCCGGGCATACTCGGCCACGGTCAGGACATTCGATAGGAATGTTACCGTCAGTAATCAATAAAAAGATGGATTGAAGAGATTGATTATTAATTGAATCGTGTTGGTTATAGGGAGATCGCTAACGCATTTCCTGCGTATACCCCTGCAGATCTACCATTTTCCGGACCGGGCCCTTATGCTCAGGTGATTCCGGACACCGGACTCTGTCGTATGCTACAATTGTCAAGGTGGGTTTTGGCAGGTCTTTATTCTGTTACATCACTCCTTCAGGTCAATTTTTTCAGGCCTCTTCCGACGGTCTGGAAACGGATGAACGTTGCCGGCCTAACGGGTTTCCCGATATCCAGCAGGTCTGTTCACCTGCATCATGCGATCCCTGGTGGCTCCGGTGTCGTTGTTACGGTGCAACTATCACGATGATGGCACAGATCGTTCTGCTGGGGGGTCATTTATCACTAGTTTCCCCTTTGTGCCAGGAGCACAAGGCTGGTGCCGCCACCACAGGCTGAATCTGGCAGCCAGTATAGTTACCGGTCCGCTCTTCGTCCCGGTACCATGATCCTGACACGATTAAACACTTTAAGAGTGCCATATAAACGATCTTGCCATGGGCAGGGTGAAAGTAAAGGTCCCGGATCAACTAGGGTGCTATTCAGATTCCGGGGTCATCCGGAAATTACTAACACACTGTATTGTGGAGTGTTCGTCCAGGGAGTATTCCCGGGCCTGATTTTAAAGATAAAACAATATCTATAACTCGCAGATACATCTGGTATATGCCCTCCCCACCTGGCAATAACATGATAAAGGGCTCATTAGAAAACAAAACTGCAGCTTTCCTGAAATGGAGGGATGACAATAAATGTACATTCCATTTCATTGCACTCATTGTTTTCCTTTCTGTCCTTCCCCTGCTCGAGGATAGTGAAGCCGCAAGGATTTTCACTGATATAATGCTGGTAATTTTATTATTCTTTGCAATTCAGGCCATAAGTCGTAACGTGCACCTTATGGTCATCGGTGTTGTGCTTGTGATTCTCACGATTATCTTATATTCGTTCTATTACCTGACCGGGGTTGCTCATTATTTCAATGCCGCAATCGTAGTCACCCTGGTATTTTTTATCCTGGTTAGCACCGCAATTTTTTTATTCGTCATCCATGAACGTGAAATACGGAGGGATACAATTTTCGGTGCAATATCGGTCTACTTCCTCCTCGGCCTCACATGGGCTATGGGTATAATGGCAATGGAGATTTTTTCACCAGCGTCATTTGATATCGTGACAAAGAGAACCGACCAGCTGGTGTACATATCTGATTACATAGGGTACAGCTTCTCGATCCTTACCACAACCGGAAACTACAACGTCGCGGCACTTACATCGACAGCACGGACGGTGATGATGTTTGAGATGATTATCGGTACGCTGTATATCGCGGTTCTTGTATCCTGGCTGGTGGGAAAATTCCTCTCAAGCAGGCAGGCAGGAGAATAATCATATTTTTAGCGTCTGCATATCTGATCAGGCCAGGATAACAAAAGAGGACGGCAGACAACTGAATTAGCATGAGTCGTATCTGTTCAGCAGGCTCAATAAATCACTTATTTTTATAAGAGGATGCCAACGTGGGTCCAACTGGTATCCCTGCTGGCAGGAAAAAAATTACTGCGTTCCCCTCGGAAATTTATGGGATTTCCGGTGGATACCGGGCCTTGTTTCCTGCTTTTGCGCCCGGCATGAGCGGGTTGATACGGTCCCTGAACTGGTGGTATACAACCCGTATTCCAAACCCGACAACCAGCACAGAGGATGACACGACGATTATTTTTAGCCACTCGTTAACAGTCAGTGGAACTGTTCCAAAAACAGACCCGCCATACTGTACAATCAGGATTTGTGCGAGGACAATGAATCCCATTACTGCGAAAAACGTTGGGTTACCTTTAAAAAAGGGCGGCATCTTCCCGTCAAGTGCCCTGCAGTTGATACTATTCCAAATCGCAGCAATGACAAATGCAGCGAAAAACACAGTAGTAATTTCAGCAGGAGTAGTACCTCCCAGGAAGCCTGTTTTCATCTGGATCAATCCTCCGATGATAAAGAACGTACCTGTCACGATAATTGAAAACCACATAAACGGGGTGATAACAGGGGTATTTCTCTCAATGGGAAGGCGGTTCATAAGCTCCCGGTGTGGGGCCTCAGAACAGAGTGCAAATGCGGCTAGCGTGTCCATGATCAGGTTAACCCAGAGGATCTGGATAATGGTAAACGGCTCCGGATATCCAAGGAGCGGGGCAATAAATACCAGAATACAGGCGCAGAAATTGAGTGTGAGCTGGAACAGCACAAAACGCTGGATATTCTCATAGAGCGACCTGCCCCACCACACGGCACTTGTAATCGAGGCGAACGAGTCGTCAAGGAGAATTATATCACTGGCCTCCCTCGCTACTTCAGTCCCTGCAATTCCCATTGCGAGCCCTACATCAGCATTTTTAAGGGCCGGCGAATCGTTTGTCCCGTCGCCGGTGACGGCAACAACATCCCCGTTCTTCTGGAGGGCCTGGACGAGGAGCAGCTTGTCCATCGGCTCAGCTCGTGCCATTACATCGAGGTTCTGTGCAACTTCGACCTGCTGCTCAGCTGACAAGGATCGGAATTCCTTCCCGTCAACAACAACCCCTCCCGTGAGGATCCCCGAATCCTCCGCAATGGCTTTGGCGGTCTCCCTGTTATCACCGGTCACCATCCGGACCCTGATTCCTGCATCCTGGCAGGTAGCTACCGATTCGGCAATGTTGTCCCGCAGCGGGTCACGTATACCGACATACCCGTCCCAGATGAGATCGGATTCACTTTCGTCCCCATTCACAATCTCCTTATGGGCAAACGCGAGAGTCCGCATCGCCCTTGAAGCGAGCTCGCTGACTCCGCTCATATCAGGTTGTTGTACACAGAGCGAAGCGAGGATCTCAGGCGCCCCTTTCACCAGCAGGTACGGTGTATCCATGATATTCACGACCGTTGACATTCTTTTCCTGTTGCCATCAAAGAGGTACTGTTTCCGAACCGTGGTCTCTGCACGGATATGCATGTAATCGAGTGAGTGTTCACGGAGCCAGCGGAGGAGGGCCCCTTCAGTAGAGTTTCCAATTACTATTATCCGCCCGTCCCGCTCTTCCAGGTAGGCAGTGCCATTCACAGCGGCATTGAGGGTTATCCATTCAGACGGGGTCTCTGGGGTGTTTTCCTGTTGTGCGGGCTCACCGGCCGGGGCATGCACCACCTCCATCTGGTTTTTTGTCAGGGTCCCCGTTTTATCAGTGCAGATTGTTGTCGCAGAACCAATCGTCTCACAGGCAATCAGCTTCCTCACAAGGCAGTTGGCACGGGTCATCTTTCGCATTGCGAGGGAAAGAGAGAGTGCAACACTCATCGGGAGCCCTTCAGGGACTGCAACGACGATAATGGCGACGGCTATCATGAGGTAGTGCAGGACATGGTTCAGGGTTTCAAGGTTCAGCCCGGTCAGCTCCCCGAGTAATATCCCGCGGATCGACAGGCTGACAAGGATCAGGATACCCATGGTATACCCGAATTTACTGATGATCCCTGCAAGGGCTTCCAGTTTCTGTTCAAGGGGGGTTGCGGTTGAATGGTCGATGCCAAGCGATGCTGCAATTACCCCCATCTGGGCCCTGTCTCCTACCGCCCCAGCGATCATCCGTCCTTTCCCTGCGGTAACAAACGTACCTTTCAGGACATTATCTGCCGTCCCTTTTCCAACCGGCTCGCTCTCCCCGGTAAATGCAGACTCGTCGCTTGTGAGCGAGTCGGAGGTGATGAGCCAGCCATCTGCGGGAAGCGCATCACCCGCTTCGATGATGATGAGATCACCAACAACAATATCGCGGGAGGGTACCTGGGCAGGGTGACCATCCCGGATTACCTTGACGCCGACATCATCACGGTGAGCATTCAGCACGTCGAACTCTTTGCTGCTCCTGTATTCATTGAAAAAGGATATACCGGTGGCAAGGAGGATCGCAATGATAATCCCGAGTGTATCGTAAAAACTGATCCCCTGGATTATTGATACGATCAGGGAGATGACAACAGCAATAATAAGGATTTTGATGATCGGGTCATCGTATTTCTTCAGGTACTGTAACCATAACGGTTCCCGTACCGGGGGGGTCATAACATTCGCACCGAATTTCCTGCGATATTCAGGAACTTCTGATGACTTGAGACCCCCCTTCATTTCAAGGTGAGTCCGGTCTTCCGGGGATACTATAACAGGTTCTTTCATTTTTCAAAGGTATGGGTTTGCTCTAATAACTTCAGTACCCTGTGGATATAGTTGTTCGGGATGTTTCAGTAGTATATACAAACGGGTATTGTTTAGATTATTCACGGGATTCTGTATTAAACGGGAAATAAAGGTATATGGGTAACCTGATGCCTTACAACCCCGCCAGAACCGACGGATAGGTTACTTTTTTTTCCGGGATTGTATGCAGTTGAATAACCATCATCCGACCAAATTGTTCTTCCATATCCTTTGACAGGGTTTCGAGGGGGGGTAGCGGACCTTCACCAACGAGAATTACATTGACACCTGACCTGGTAAGAACCACTTTCTGTACCTGGTTATGGGAGAGGCCCACCCATTCTGTTACGAGGTTCGTCGCTTCTATCTGGTCATTTGTCGCCTGGTATGCCTGGTAACTCGTTATCGTAAGAACCCCGATTAGTAAGATACTCGCAATCATTATCACAACCATGGCTTTATTCCGCGTTTTATCCTTCATTTCCATCTTTATCGCCCCCGGCAACCCCATCAGGCCGAACATGATGGTTCCTGCCACCAGGATTGCGATAAAATTAGTGAGGAACAAGCAGAAAAGCACCCCCTGCCTCGATAAAACCTCCATGAAACAGGGTTATTCCGACAACACACAGCGGGGGGACAAGGGAGATTGCTATCGCGACACCTGCCAGGGAATCGGCTATCTCCTGCCGACCTATCGCGAAAGCTCCTGCTGCGCCCGCTGCAAGGGCAATCAACAAATCAAGCAGGCCCGGACTGACACGGGAGGTTATCTGCGGATTTTGTGTCAGCGATACCAGACTGACCAGGCACTAACGCAGTAAGGATCATCGCCAGCATAATAACCCCGATTACGCCGAGAGTGACAAGGGTAATGGAACTCATCGCCCGCCTTGAAGCCCCCATTGACACGGCTGCCCCGGTAGCCATTATCGGGGTCATCAGCGGTGCAACAATCATTGCACCAATCACCGTTGCAGTAGAGTCTGTAATGACACCATAGGTCGCAATAACCGTGGCGAGTGCCAGAAGTACTCCAAAGTTGATCGTCTGCCGCTCTCTTTTTTCTCCTTCAAAAAATAACTTGCTCTCGAATATTGGAACATAGTCCGGATCAAACCGGCCCTCTTTCAGTCTTGCGAAAATTCCTTCAGCCATAGTCCCCTCAATCAATGAATTATGAAATAGTAGAATTCCCCGAATTTAAAGAATACGAAAAAAGGGTAGAGAAAAACTAAATTCTTCGGGCATTATTGATACAAAACAGTTATTAGTTCAAACTGATGAGAGATGCAGTAGAAAAAAACATTTGGTGTACGGGATCCTGACATCGACCTGGCTGGCGGCGGGAGGGGTTACTGAGTATATGATAAATTATATTGAACGTCTTAAGGAAGCTGATGATAAGCTGGTCGTCGAACTTGGTTTCAAACGTGTCGATCAGTTTTTTGACCCGGACGACCCTTCACCTGTAAAAAGCAGGGACCTTTCCAATGATGCTCTTATTGCAATGATCACGGCAATTATTGACAGGGAACCGAAAAAGCCCGTTAACTACATAATCAGGTTTCCCGCTCTGCAGGTAACAGAAGAACTTGAATCTGACCTTCCTGGGGCAGTAAGGACCTATTTTACATACCGGTGTGAAGGGGCAAGGAGAAAGTTGCGGGTTCAGTTAAAGCGAATAAAATATGGACTTATTTATGGACTGAGTCTCTCTGCAGTACTTCTCGCTATAGGCATCTACCTGTACCGAATCACCACTGATCCGGTGCTCGCTGACATTATTATTGGCGCCATTGTCATTTTCTGCTGGGTGGCCTTATGGGATCCGATTGATATTTTTCTTCACCAGTACCTGTTCCAGAAAAAAACCATCGCAATCTGTACAAAACGAATTATCAACAGTACCATCAGGGTAGAAAAAGCAGGGGTCCTTCCGGATGGGATGCCAGCACCGGGCTGAAAACCCAGGCATTACCCATATTAAAAAAAATGTTAAGCGGTCCGGAGATCTCGTGATTATTGCGGTTATCCCTCGTTTTGCTGCATGTTTTTCCCTGAGTACTTTGAGAGCAACCACCCGGGTATCATTGCAACAACTGCAGAAACGAGAAGTAAGGAGAGCCAGGTTCAGTTTAACTACTTTTTTCCCTTCGCCGGGATTCGTGTTGGTGACTCCACCACCACTTTCAGTTCAGGTGCATCTCCTGGTAATGTAGCAATTTTTCCGGCATACCAGTTGATGAGGGGGTTTGCAGATAAGCCGTGGGCAAAAACACTGATAAGGATAGTCGTACTGACAACCATCGCTATCGTCTGCAGCCCGGGTATACCCGGGGCGTCGTTGAGTGTAATGAGTAACAGCACAATCGATGCAAGCCCGCGTGGACCAAACCAGCCAATGAAAAGAACTGATTCTGGTCGTAAACGGGTTTTTACCAGGGATATCGCAACCGGTAGCATCCGGATAAGGGTCAGGCTCAGGACTGCATAGATTAAAATTTCCAGGGTTAATCCTCTGAGAAGACTGGCAGCAAGGATACCAAAAATAAAGAATACGGCAAGACTGAAAATTTCTCCCCCTGTTGCCGTGAACTCGATTACTGACTCTCCCACATGTCTGCCGGTAACAGACGTGGCTAAGCCCCCTACAAAAGCCGCGATGAAACCGCTTCCGCCCACTGCATCGGCCGCAATAAAAGATATTATTGCCAGAGCGAGGAACCCGATCCAGCTGAACCTTCCCTGCATGAGTCCCTTATCAATGGCCTTGTTGACCAGGTATCCCCCTAACAGGCCAACAATCAGCCCTACGAGGATACCAAGACCGATTTGTTCAGCTGCAAACAGGACCCACTGGCTTGCGGGAAGGTTCTCTTTCTCTGCATCTGCAAGGACCAGGAAGAAAGCGAAAAACGGTATAGCACCGCCATCGTTCAGCCCGCTCTCCACGTTCAGGGCCTGGCGGATCCTCGCCGGGACTTTCGGGCTGTTCACTATTACCTGGCCAAGTCCCGCATCTGTGGGTGCAAGGATGGCCCCTATCAGCGCAGCTTCCGCCAGGGCAAGATCGGTGAAGAAGAGTATCGCCGTAACAGCACCCGCAAAAATCGTAAGTGGAAGGCCGATCCCAAGCAAACGGGCGGGTAAATTCCGGTTTCCTTTCAGGGTGGTGAAATCTATCCTCGCAGCGTCAGAAAAAAGGATTAAGACCAGTGCGATTTCTGCAAAGACCAATACTAATTGGTTATTTACTCCAAGGGAAATGAAATCAAGCCCGTCCGGACTTACGAGCAGGCCAATCCCTACAAAAATCATGGGAGCTGTGATAATTGACCCCTCGATACGGTGCGAGACCAGGGAATAGATAAAAATTGCTATCGAAAAGATGATCGCACCAATGAGTATCAGGGATAGCATACCAACCTGATCCTTTGGATGTAACGTATTTAATGAATTTGGAATACCGGTAAAATTTTTTCATCCACATGGCATGAGACGAAGAAATCGTATAGTTTTCCAGACCCTCGGGTTTTCTTAATTATTCAGGACCATGGAAGAAATGGTGTTTATGGTTTCACATCGTGATCTGGCATTTTTATAATAGCGGATAGTCCGGGTTTGCGGATTCCTCCTGAAAAATGGTAATTTTAGTTCATACCGGGTTATTTATCGGAAATATTTTTCCAGAACGAAGATTTATAATCTGTTTTTGATTTTCCCTCTTTGAAATATTTTTCTCCAGGTTCCGGACCCTCCAGAGGCTTTTCTCCGGCATATGCGGGTAATGAGGGTTTAGTATCTGCAAGAGCCCGTTCCAGTTTTTCGAGCTTGGCTGATATCTCGTTGTTTTTTCTTTCCTGTTGCGACAGGGAATTTTTTAATTCGGCAATTCGTGCGAGGATCTGCTTTTCAAATTCGGACATCTCCTCCTTGGGTTTCTCCACTTCCTCATCTTTCTTTTCAGGTGGTGTGAGGAGTTTATTCGATATGAACCCGGCAAACGTAGCAAAAATCCCCACACCGGTTGTCATTACCAGTACACCTACCAGTCTCCCGGCACCGGTAACCGGGAACTGATCACCGTACCCGACGGTGGTGATGGTCACATATGCCCACCACAAGGCATCACCAGCTGTTGTGATATTTGCATTGGGTGCACTGTATTCTGCACGCAATACTAAAAATGAGCCCACTTCAAGGATGATGATTACCGAGAAAACAAGGATGTATAACGCTGCTTCAGCCCTGTTATACGATAGATAATGGGTAATTTCTTTGACCCCGTGTTCTTTTATAAGCCGGTAGGCCTTGAAAATACGGAAAATCCTTAAAAATCTTAACTGGGGTGCACATGCGAGTAAATCAGCCCATCCATAGTCACGGAAGAAATAATGGGACTTTGACTTCGTGGTAGTGAACCTGTACACGAAATCAAGAACGAAGATAACCGTCAGGAAAACGTTGATAATTTCTACAACGTTGACCGCTTCGGGGTTCACACCCGGAATATACACCAGAGCGAGGTTGACAACCGATAATATTGATACAAGGGCAATGAATATTTCATACCCAAACCCTTTTTCATTACTGAGTTCGTCTTCTGGAACCATTGGAAAATCCCCTGAATTAATAATGTAGTGGAATGACTGAATAATAATTGGTAATATTCCCGGTTAGATTGTCCGGAGTCAAAAAAAATGGGCCTTACCCGGATGTCATCTTTTTACCTGGCATTATTCATGTTTTACCCAAAGGTAGGCTGAAATTGCGATAATTATAACCGCCACCGCAGCACCGAATTCAAGGATGCTTAACCCTTTACTGAGTGTAAGGGCAGCCCCAAGGAAAATAACGGCTAAGGCAATGACAATGAGCCCGAGAGCTTTGTTTTCAGATCATCAAGGGTGCGAATTTCCACCCACCCGGGTAGCGGGGCTTTGGCGATAAAGAGTTCATACAACCCCATTGATATGAGGTAAAAGACCGTCGCAACGAGGAAGATATCAATGATCTCAATTGCCCTTGCGAGGAATTCCTGGACCGTATGCATTTCAAAGCTGAAACCCACTATTGCATAGTAAACTGAGGAAATACTCAGGAGGAAACCATATATGAACAGGATGGCACAAATGATCCCGGTCCCGATCACAGCAAGGCTGAACAGCCATTTGCTGCTTACCGCCAGGGACTGGACAAAGGAGTGAACGCCACCTGTTTCCTGGCAGTCGCCTTTCGATCCACCGTTACTCTCGGGGGGAGTTATATCCTCTTTATTCATTGTATTCCGTCCAGAATGATTAATCTCTTAAAACTTAATCATTGTGATTTCAAATTTCTGAAAACTTCCGGATTACCCCGGCAAATAACAGCCGGGACCAGTTTTTTACGCCCACCGGAATACGATGAATAACCGCCCGGAGACAATTTTTAAAATCGAAAAATTAGGGGATTTGGATATCAGTCACACTACTACAGGATTCCAAAGGCTTTTTTCGTGCCGGGCAGCATGCAGTAGACCAGGACCAGGCCGCTGATAATGATAATCGGTGCCATTGCTTCCCATGAAGACCCGCCAAGAACACAAATAACCCCGTATATCAGGTCAAATGTCGCAATCAGCATCATGAACATCCAGCCCTGTGGGTGCATGATCCATAATGCCCCGGCTACTCCGAGCCATATAAACGCCAGGAATCCCCAGAATGCGGCCCCGATGAGGCTGAACTGGTAGAATGCCACCGGTCCTAGGTAGGTCGGAAGGATATGTAACATCTGCAGCGTGTATATAAACGCATTAATCGCACCAAGAATGGCCAGGAAGACCAGAAATAGTACACCAATTGGTCGTGCTTTTTCCATACGTACTCACTCCTTGAGTGGTTATTCTTTAATTGTTAAGTATTAATTAGCACCGGTGTTTTTTCCGCAAGCGATTGCAACTTTCTTATTGAATCGAAACGGGGTCTTGTAATCGGAAAGGACTGGAGATCCGCGGTTCCGGATTTTCGGTTCTCCGGGTAATAATTGTAATTGCGCCCATCATTTCCGGCAGCATCTCAGATGGAAATTGAATATGGTTGGATTTAACCAGTTTTATCAGGAGGGATAAAATTTTCCTGGAAGATATGTACAAAAAAAGAGATCAGGTTATTTGGTAAGATGTAACCCTTTCACCTGTTCTTGATAGCGTTTAACCAATTAAAAAAATTATTGTAGCCTGATTCTATACGTAGCGTATTGCCAGAAGGAACTCAGCAACCAGGCAGACAGCAGCAACAATCCAGAAAACACGGTTTAATTGAGCCTTACTCCGGATTTGGTACCACATCAGCAGCCCTATAATTATTAAGATTCCCTTGATGAGGAGGGTGACGGGGTAAAATAACGACGGAGAGACATAGCTGGAAAGTCCGTTTTGAATTGCGATGGGGGGAAATAATAACGCTCCAACGCTAAAACCTAAAATAACTGCCCCGAGAACGGTTATTACCCAGTCCTTTGGTTTGTATGATCGATTAACTACTTTGGAACTCATTGCTAGAAAATTGGTGAGAGGAAATATGAATGTGTCGAAAACAATTGCCAGTATTTGGATACATTCGTTCGAACCTGGGGAGCTGAATAAGGTTGGGAGGAAATAGAAAAAAATCAAAGATAATATATAGGATTGGATATGCAAGTTTCCCTCAACGGTTTTTGAAAAAAAAACGTTCTGAGGTGCATTATGGTTTCCGATCTTCTGGTCCAGATATTTGATTTTCTGCAAGCGATTTACTATTTCCTGTTGCCGATACTAACTGTCGTAAATATTTTTTTCGCAATCACAATTGTGTTCGTTGAGAGAAAAAACCCGACTCGTGCAGTTTCATGGATCCTGGTACTGTTGTTGCTGCCGTTTATCGGTTTTTTCCTGTACCTGGTCTTTGGTCAGAATTACCGGAAAGATAAGCTGTTTTCCATCAAAAAAGAGAGCGATCAGAAATTGACGGATCTGATGGCAGCCCAGATAAAGGAGGTAAAAGAAAAGGAGGAGAAAATGACCAGTCGATGGTCCGGAGCCATCCGCAGGATGGCACTGCTGCTGCTCCAGAATAACCGGGCTCTTATCACGACCAATAATCAGATCACCCCCTATACAGATGGGAAAGCCAAGTTTGCTGACTTAATCATGGAAATCAGCAATGCCCGCGACCATGTGCACATGGAATATTTTATTCTGAAAGATGACGGACTCGGCCGGGACATCATGAAGGCACTTACCGAGAAAGCCCGGTCGGGAGTCGAAGTTCGGCTTCTCGTTGACGGGGTGGGAAGCGGAGGTCTGCCAAAGCATTTTTATGATGAATTTACTGCTGCCGGCGGGAAACATGCAGTCTTTTTCCCCTCCTTATTTTCCTATTTCAATTACCGGGTGAACTTCCGGAATCACCGGAAAATTGCGATCATCGACGGGGAGACCGCGTTTATTGGCGGCTTTAATATCGGTGACGACTATCTCGGGCTGGACAAGCGGTGGGGGTACTGGCGGGATGCAGCCGTAAGGATCAAGGGGACGGGTGCATTAGTTGCCCAGATACGGTTCTATCTCGACTGGAATTTCGCTTCCAAGGATACAATGGATATTGGCGAGCGGTATTTCCACCAGAGCCCCCACCAGGAAGGTTCCACGATGCAGATCGTTTCAGGCGGACCTGACACGGGTTGGAACCCGGTAAAGGAATCGTACCTCAAGATGATCAATACCGCTTTGGACACCGTATATATACAGACACCGTATTTCATTCCCGACCAGAGTGTGATGGATGCACTCCATATTGCTGCCCTGTCAGGAATTGACGTGCGGATTATGATCCCGAGTAAACCGGATCACATGTTTGTGTACTGGGCAAGCCATTCCTATGCGGAAGAGCTCCTTGAATCAGGTGTCAAGGTCTATACATATGATAATGGGTTCCTTCATGCCAAGACCATCGTGATAGACGGGCTGGTGGCATCAATTGGGAGTGCCAACTGGGATATCAGGAGTTTCCGGCTGAATTTCGAGACAAATGCAATTATATATGATGAAAAAGTGGCCGGAGAATTTAAACAGGCGTACCTCAATGACCTTCCGAATTGTACCGAACTTACTCCTGCATGGTATGCCAGTCGTTCACGCTATTTCAAGGCAAGGTCTTCTTTCTCCCGGCTGTTCTCACCTATCCTGTAATCCTTGAAATTCATTAAATTTTTTAAAAAAAACGGCTTTGTTGAAGCCCTGCGGGGTCATAAAAAAGAAGAGGGAAATACGAATACGGGAGGGAGTTTCACCCCCTCCCTGCCCCACTCCCATTAAGATATTCTTCAGGCAGGGTTTCGGCGAAGGCTCATTAAATTCAGAGTATTTTTGAGATAGTCTCTATCCCAGCCGGGGTCGCCAAAGCGGCGGGCCATGAGCCCCGGGGGCTTGGGTCAATTTTGGAACAACCCGAAGTCGCCAGAGATTCGAGAAGCATTTCCCATGAACATAACAAAACGGACCCCAATATATAGAAATTTTGAACGGCCTTTTTCATGGGCGGGTGTGAACTTCCCGTTCATGTGTGTTTCTACAGAGCGTGCTATTGAGCCTTTGGCTCATAGATGAGCACGAAAAAAGGTGGGTTTCAGATCGTTTTTGCCGGAGTTTTTCATACCAGCCAAAATAACCATTATTTCTTCTCATCAGCCTTCGCAAATTCTTCTTTTTGCTCTATCCTGGATTTTGAGTGTTCTTTAACTGTCTTTACGGTAACAACCTTTTTGATAATCCCATGATGTTTTCCTCCTGGTTCAACAGTTCCATCCTGGCTCCGGAACACGGAGGGCGGAATAACTCTGGATTAGCATTTTAAGGCTAATAAGTATACTTTGTATGGTACAATCGGTCTCTTAAGAGGGAAGACGGGTTGTCTCTCCTGCAGGAAGAACCCGGCACCATCGTCCTTGGATCTGAATTGTTAACAATTGCAATTCGTTGGTATCATGGATAACAGGTTCAGAAAAAAGGTACATCCCCCCATGAAGGGGGATTATGTTGCGCTATACCGCACCGGGAGCAGATTGTTTTCTCCATTTCCCTGCAGCGAGTCCGACCATCACGGTCTGGACGATAATGTAGACAATAAGAACGGGGAGGACCTCGCTCACATTCTCACCGAATATACTGGTAGCAAAAAGCATGGCCATCCCGGCATTCCTGATAGCAGAACCTGTGGCAAGCGACCTTCGGGTCCCGGTCGTTGGCCCACCACAAAGGTATCCGAGAACAAGTGATATGCCAACGACAATTACCATTGCAGCAATTCCAAAGGTCCCAAACAGGTTCGTAAGCCCGCCGACTGCACCTGGCGAGAATAGCACGGTCGCGAGAAACAGGAGCATTACAACCAGGATCATGATATATGAAGCCCATACAACAGGTGCTTCCAGCTTTTTAGCAATGGCAGGCCATTTGGCACGAACCAGCAGCCCGGCTGCCATAGGGATTACCATAAGGAGCAAAAGCGTACGGATGACAGGCCACATATTAATTACCGAATCCTCCGGCATCAGGAGAATCAGGGTGATCGGTGTTGAAACCAATGCGACCGTACAGAGGAGGAACATGAGACCGGTAGCAAACGGCACATCGCCACCCGAAACCTCGGCAAGTCTCGGTCCGTAGGAGGCACCTGGTGCACTGGTCATCAGGAGAAATCCGACCAGCATCGCACCGGAAAGGGCAAACACGGTAGCCACCAGGTAGCCGGCAACCGGGATAAGGACGAGGTTTACAAGCAGCGCAAACAATACCAGCTTAATATTCTTGAAAGGTTCGAGAAAATCCCTGTAGGTATGCCCAAGTCCGATAAAGAGCATTGATGTAAGAATGAACAGGTAGATGCCGATGGTAATTAGCAGTTCAATTTCCATTATAGACTCCCGTATACAGATTTTTTCGTTACCCGAGCAGATTAAACTACCCCCGGTACAATGCCGGCCAAATACCGGTGAGAAATTTCGTGGACACGATGAGGTGAGGTTTTATTTACCCTGCCTTTGAGTTCACAATTAGGACGTTCTGGATTGCGGTAGATCCAGGCAGAGTAAGTTTGCCATGATCAGAAACAATATGAAAGAAGAACTACCACCCGATCGTAGATAACCTGATGAGCATTCGATTGCCTGATACCAATTATAAACTATATTTTACCATTGTGCTCCTCGCCGTGCTTCTCCCCGCGTCGGTCGGCTACATGTACACGGAGGGAAGCTCGTCAGAGGTCTCCCGGCTGGAAATTGAGGGTGCCCCGGCAGGTATCGTGTTTATCGCGGACCCTCACCTCCGGGCGAGTAATATCAACCATACCCGGGAAATTATCCGGCAAATCAATGACCTACATCCATCTGTGGTGTTAATCGGGGGGGACTTTACGTACGAAGATGGGGAAGACCTTTCCCTCCAGGAGGTATGGTCCGGACTGGACGCACCCGCGTATGCAGTACTTGGTAACCATGACTACATGTCAGGTAATAGTGCAGCGAGTGGCCTTCGCAAAATGATAGGGGTACAGAATGCCCCGATGGAACCGGGGAATTATAACACCAGCTGTCTCCGGGATACATCTGCTGACTATGAATACGCCGACCGGCTGGCTGCCGTGCTGACTGCCAACGGGGTCAGGGTACTCCGGAATGAATATGAAGAGATCACGATTGACGGCAGGAGCGTGGTGATTGTCGGCGTGGACGATGGCTGGGCGGGGATGGCGGACCCACCGGAAGTGCCCAGGACCGGTTCTTTCATCATCTACATGATCCACGAACCCGAATGCCGGACTGACTGGGATGCAGACCTTATCCTGGCCGGACATACCCACGGTGGCCAGTTTATCCCGTCCGGTTTCGAACGGGTCATTTCGGGCGGCCTGGTCACATTAAGTGGGAAAATTATGGAGGGAGATACCGTCACGTATATAACCCGGGGGACAGGGACGTCCAACCTGGATGCAGAACTCAGGTTTTTATCGCCTCCCGAAATTGTATATATCACCCCGCCACAAAACGGTGGCACGGATAATACAGCCCTGATGGGCTGATGAGATGCCCTCTTTTATACCTGGCTGGAAATCCGTTTTTTTCTCACGGAAACATTCCCTCATGCACACATCTGCCCGGATTGTAAGCGGATAGAAAAAGTTGCTGTATTATTTCCCTGAAGTATGTATTGCGGCATCCGTGTCATATACTCCTCATTTCCGATCCGGAATTCCATCGCTACGCCGTTATTGAGGAGATCATGGATTACTCGCAAAAATAAATATACTGTCAGCCATAAATTGTCACCCTATGACTAATCGTTCGTATGGTATGTACCTCGCCTACTTCGTACAGGCACTGGTAGGCCTGAATGTCCTGTATGCGGTGGCAATCGGTGATTCAGGGGGTATATCAGTCGGGATCCTCATGTTCGTCATGGGTATGATACCCTATGTGATCACAAAGTATGCCAACATTAAATTCCCATGGTTCATTTACTTCCTCATCTCCCTGGCAATCCTCATTCACCTGTCAGGTTATATCCAGGGACGTTATGTCAGCATTCCCAACTGGGATAACCTCGCCCACCTTGTGTCAGGGTTCATCGTCTCCCTGTTAGGGTTCCTCGCAATCCTCTTTCTCGACAAGGTCAGGAATTATCGCCTGGACGCCTTGTTTATCGGGCTTTTCACGGTTGCGTTTGGCATGATAATGGAATACCTCTGGGAGATGTATGAATTCACCGTGGACACCTTTATGGGAGGTAGCCTTGCCGGGCCAATGCAGGCGAACAACACAGATACTATGTCGGATATGATTTTTGTCTTTATTTCCGGGGTAATTGTTGCCCTGATCTGTTATACCTACGTGAAGAAGTATGGAAAAGAGAATATCATGCAGGAAATGATCGGTGAAAGTCCATTTCTTCAAAGAATAAATTTTTTTCCGACGGGATTTGCCCGGGTAATTTTTAAGCCCGGGACAGGCATCCATCAGCAAAATCTGATTTATTGGCTGGTAGAAATCCGGTCTCAAATGCTATCTTGCAGATTGGTAATTCCAAAATTTCGTCACGCTCCCGGGGCTCCGCCCCGCCGTTTTGGCGACCCCGGTTGGGATAGAGACCATCCCCCAATACACTGAATTTAATCAGCCTTCGGTAAACCCTGCCCGAAGAATATCTTAATGGGGGTGGGGACAGGGAGGGGGTGAAACCCCCTCCTGTCTTCGTATTTCCCTCTTATTTTTTATGACACCGAAGGGTTTCAACAAATTGCCGATTTATTGGTACCTCATCCCCGGAATCAATTTATTGCACCGTTACAGGGAATTCATTGGTTTTTTACTATCTCATGTAGCTATTTCTCATAGTATGCGTGGGATTCGGGAGCATGTGAACTGGAGCGTTCGAAGCGCAAGATTTCAATAATCCATGTTTCATATGGAATAACACCGACTGGATTTAGGTACCCATGGGTCTATTATCAATCTTGAGATTATCTGGCGCCGGAAGCAATGATAACAGTACCGGCAAAGAGCCTGATGAAGGAAAAAAGAAAACTCAAAGGATAATTGAAATTGTTATTCTCGTACTCCTTGCAACAGCAACCGTTGCTTCAGCATGGTGCGTATACGAGGCCTCTGCATGGGGTAATGTCCAGATGGAGAATGTTGGTGCAATTGCTCTCTTACAGGCACAATCGATCCGCCTTACGAATGACGACAACACGCTCCGGACCATTGATGTCAATATGTTCCTCTCATGGGTACAGGCGGCAAGTGAAAACCAGACAGGGAGAATGGTTTTTCTCGAAGACCGTTTCCGTGATGAATTCCGTCCGGCTTTTAATGAATGGTTACAGGCAGCAAAACCAGGCGAGATACCCCAGGGAACCCCTTTTTCGTTGCCGGGTTACTCACTCAAAACAAGCCAGGAACTGGAACAGTTGAAGATAAACATGTCAGTACACCTTGATAACGTCCGGCAGGCGAATGCGAACAGCGACAGACTATATCCTCACCACCGTGTTTGGTGCACTTGTGTTATTCTTCGCAGGGGTCTCCGGGAAATGGAAATGGCCAGTAGTTACCTTAATTTTTATCGGGATTGCGGTGATATTCCTGGTGATTGTCCTGCAACGGGTTTTCACACTCCCGGTTATATTAACCTGATTTTTTATCTGCAATGGAAAAGCCCCTGTAGCTCATTTAAGCGCATTATTACTGGTTTTCGGATAAGACAGGCCGGGAATATTTGTTATACGTGAAGTTCGAAACGGGTAATAGCCTGTTTCGCATTCCCGGGGAGCCACCATTCGGCTGGTAATGTCAACGGAGATTTTAAATAGACTAAGATCACCTTCCCTTTTCGCTTCATTAAAGGAGATGTAAAAAAATGTTCAGCCTGTTCTGGATTGCTTTTATCCTGATTATTATTGGGGTAATAGCTGCGGCATGTGGCGCAAGGGGTATCGCCGGAGCCACGATGAAAATCGGGATGGTGGTAATGATTATGGCCTTTATAGCCGCAGGTGTTGTAATGGTATTCTCGATGTTTTAGTCACATAGTTATCTTTTTTAGGGTACCTGAGGTCCGAAGAATTTTTTTGCCTCTGCTATAGAATCGAGTCAGTTTCCCTTTGTTCAACTGATTGAATAAGAAGGAGAGATAGAAATCCATGGGTGCAACCCACAAGGAATATGTCTATTTACAATGAATGTCATGGTTGATACAGAAGACACAGTACATTTCGAGGGTGAGAATGGGTGAAAAACAAGACAACCGTAAAAAGAGATGCATTTGGCATTACAAGATTTATCACGGAGTATAAAACATCTGAACAGCGCCGACAGGAAGGAAAGGCCATCAGGGAAGCAATTCCGCGGGTTTCGCACGCCGAATTTGAACCACCTGGTGATCGGCCGGACCCGGTTGAGGTAATCAAAGAGTCAAGTAAAGGAAGACTCGAGCACCTGATCCCCATCCGCTACGGGCGCATGTCAAAAAACGTCTTTGCCTTCTTCCGGGGATCTGCTTCACTGAATGCACTGGATATTGCCGGGACACCGACAACGGACCTCATAGTCCAGGCTTGTGGGGATTGCCACCTCTCCAATTTCGGCCTTTTCGCGACGCCTGAGCGGAACCTGATTTTCGATATCAATGATTTCGATGAGACCCTCCCTGCACCTTTTGAGTATGATATCAAGCGCCTTGCAGCCAGTTTTTGTATCGCCGCCCTGAATAATGGTTTTTCTGATAAGGACGGCAGGAATATCACGAGGAGTTGTGTTCGCTCATATCGTGAAGCGATGATGCAGTTCTCCACGATGAATGTACTCGATGTGTGGTATGCCAGGCTTGATATGGACGCGATTATCGCATCGGCACCGGATGCCGAAGCGAAGCGGAACCGCCAGAAGATTGCCCAGCAGGCGAGAACAAGTATATCAGAATATGTATTTCCAAAAATTACTAAGGTCCAGAACGGAAAGCGGCTCATAAAAGACGACCTCCCGCTGATATACCATCCCCCTGCTGAAGATGTCGACCCCGGATCTTTCATTAAAGCCCTGGAGAACTATCGCGAAACCCTGCCACATGAACGCCGGGTACTGTTTGACCGTTACCGCATTGAGGACCTCGTCTACAAGGTTGTAGGGGTTGGCAGCGTGGGTATGCGGTGTGGTGTTGTACTCCTGATGGCAGAAGAGAATGACGCCCTGCTTCTCCAGGTGAAAGAAGCACGTATTCCGTTCTTGAGCCGTATGCAGGAAAAAGTGAATTCAGCAACCCCGGGCAACGGGTCGTTGTCGGCCAGCGCCTGATGCAGTCGGCGAGCGATTTGATGCTCGGGTGGACAACGGGCAAAACGGGACTCCATTTTTATATGCGCCAGCTCCGGGATATGAAATTCTCCCTGGATGTTACAATTATGAATCCTCTCCAGTTGTCCCGGTATGCTGAAATATGTGGGTGGACCCTCGCACGTGCCCACGCCCGATCAGGGGATGCTTCGATGATCTCGGGATATCTCGGAAAAACTGACGTATTCGACAGGGCTATCGCGACGTTTGCCGGACTCTACGCGTACCAGGCCGAACATGATTGCGAAAGGTTCCTCGATGCGATACAATCGGGTGAGATAACGGCTCAAGCCGATATTTAGGTCCGACAATTAAATTCAGAAATTTACCATTTTTACCATCAAAAAAATTGTGATTCTCCGGGGCAACTTAGGGAAAACCGGGGCCGGGGTACAATGCAAGAACCAATGTTGTACAGTAACCCGGCAGCTTCGCTGGAAAAGGGATATCTTCACATGATCCCGGTAAACCGGAGTGCACAATAGACCAGGAGGGAGATCCCGGCAACTTTTATTGTCTGGGTATTCATCTCCTCAACAAATGTCGACTTGTAGCTCGCATCCTTCATCGCCCTGATTACCGGTTTAATGAGGAGCAGGCCGAACGGGAACAACGGGAGCAGCCAGTAATAACCCATCTGAACTGATACGAGGTACGCACAGAGTACTAGTGCAAGGACCATAAGGACAATGGTCCACTTAAATGCAGCCTGCTCCCCCATAATCATGACCGAATTTCTCCGTGTATTCCGGTCCTTTTCAATATCACGGATCTCGTTAAGGAGCTCGCTGATGATCCCGAATAGTGCAAGGAGAGCGAAAAAGATGATCCCGGTCAGGTTTACCGGGGAATACAGGAGGTATCCGAGCATACCACAGAGCATCGGGAGGACGGCGTGGTACGCAAGGTCAAGCCCGGCTATGTTCTTCGTTTCAATGAGAAAAGAATACGTGATAAACATAACAAGGATCAGGCCTTCTATCCAGAGCAGCTTTGCCGGCAGGAGCACCATACTTACCAGGGTGATGAGGAGGAGCAGGGCGCTGATGAGGACTGCGCAGCTCAGCGACATCGAACCGTCTGCAAGCGGGTTTCTGGGAAATGGCGTATGTGCATCCAGTTCGCGGTCTGAAATATCGTTTACCACAAATCCGAACGCAGACGAGGATATGATAAAAATTACAAGCCAGACGAGAGCGATATCAACAGACGGGGACCCAAGAAACGCTCCGAACAATCCGACAGTGATGGACAATAACCCATATTCCCCGAACCGCAGAAGTCTTGCCAGTGGGTTGATACGAACCCTCCCGAATGTTTCTTACCACTCATTTGATTAAATAACTGATAAATTAATAGTGAATACCATGAGATTTTTGAGCAGATTCCTGTAATTTCAATTCCGAATCATTCAATATGTAAGCAGGATTACAATTAAGAATAGATAACCTGGTGATGAATGGCTCATGTACTGCTCTCTCCGCTCAGCTGGGGTCTTGGTCATGCCACGAGGGATATTCCTATTATCAGGACCCTCCTGGACCATCATCACGATGTAACCATCGCGGCGAGCGGCAACGCACTCACCGTGCTCCAGTATGAATTCCCGGAATGCAGCTTCATCCAGTTTAAAGATTATCCTGCTCCGTACAGCACAAGCCGTTTCTTTACCCCGAAATTCATTGCATCACTGCCAGCCATTGCGCAGGCTCTTGCAGAGGAACGCCGGAACCTGCAGCGTATTCTTGAAAAAAACCGGTACGATCTCATCATCAGTGATAACCGGCCCGGGGTGTATTCATTAAAAATCCCCACGTTCTTTGTTACTCACCAGATCCACTATCCCCTCCCGCTCCTGTTCTGGCCCTTCGAACTTGGCTCAATCCTTGCCAATTACTTCCTGTTTGATAATTTTACCGGGGTCATTGTCCTCGATAACCCGCCGGGGGCGACGTCTATTGCAGGAAAATTGTCCCGTCCTGTCCGGGGGCTGACCGATTCAAAGGTTTTCTTTTCAGGAATTCTTTCAAGCATACAAAAAACGGATAGTGAACAGGACCTTGATTACCTCGTCCTGATCTCCGGGCCTGAACCCCAGAGAAGTTGTCTTGAGGAGATCCTCACGCCAATGCTTTCCGATCTTGACGGGACCACGATAGCACTGCTTGGGAGTCCACAAAAAACACCGGAACGATCAGTTTCAGGCCGCTGCACGGTAATTTCATATGCAACCACCCGGGAAAAAGAACGGCTGATGAACCGTGCGAAGTTTGTCATCTGCCGGTCAGGTTATACCTCAATGATGGAACTTGCGGAACTCGATAAACATCACGGGCTTTTTATTCCAACACCGGGACAACCTGAACAGGAATATCTTTCGTATTATTACAAAAATGCCGGTTGGTTTTATTCAAAAAGCCAATATAAGCTTAAACTGGTGCAGGATATCCCTCTCGCCATGAAGTGTAAAGGGTTTCCGTCCATGCCCAAAACCAAAGAGAACGTCGAACGTCTTTATACCGAACTCCTTGCACAGTATATTGATTAAACGATACAAAAGTGTCTGTAGGGAAACGACGGAGTTCATATAGGCTGATTACCCAGTATATACATGGATGATATGTCCGTCCAGGGCATCGGTGCGGTCATCATCATTTATGGTGGAATAGTCGTCATCACCATTGGTATACTCTATATCATCACGAAATTCTGGGGAGCACTGATTTCCGGGGATGCCGGTTTTATCCTCTGGTGGGGTTCAATCATTGTTGCATCGATAGCACTCTATGGAGGAAGTGGTCTTTTACTCCGTAAATTAGGAAAAATCTGACCGTGGACATGTGTGAAATCCTGGCCGTTTATCAAAGGCCATATATTTGATGAATCATGGATTAGTCTGCTCTGTGTATTTCTTACTACCGTGAGGTCCCCGTGATTCTATCAAAAAGCCCGGGGGTAAACGTCAGCCCGACAGGAAATTGTGGAAAAATGCTGACAGATTGTTTCCTTTCCATCAGGAGTTCCGGGAAATTTCTTTGGTCTTGCAATACCTTCTGGAGAGGGGTTACATTGTCGGCTGCGTTACATTTTCGCCCATAAGACTTCCCACTCCATCGCCTCCTGATCGTTAAGGCAGAATTTATTAAGATTATAAGATCATGGAGAAGTAACTATGGCGAAGCAGAAAGACAAGAAGAAAGTGAAGCACCAGGCAAAGGCCGGGACACGGGACGGCATCCCGGCTGCACCTGACAGCCAGACTACTGAGGCCGCGGTGGAACCCCAGGCTAAAATGAGCCGCAAGGAATTCGAAAAGGAGCTGGAGAAACTCCAGATCGAGCTCGTCAAGATGCAGGAGTGGGTGAAAGTCAGCGGTGCCAAGGTATGCGTGCTCTTCGAAGGCCGCGATGCCGCCGGCAAGGGCGGCGTCATCAAACGCATCACCGAACGCACGAGCCCACGGGTCTTCCGGTTGGTGGCCCTGCCGTCACCCACAGAGCGGGAGAAGTCCCAGATGTACGTCCAGCGCTACATTCCGCACCTGCCGGCGGCCGGCGAAGTGGTATTCTTCGACCGCAGCTGGTACAACCGGGCGGGTGTTGAGCGGGTAATGGGATTTACCCCGGAGGCCGATGTGGAAAAGTTCCTGCAATGGGTGCCCCCGGTCGAACAGGCGATCATTGGATCCGGGATTATCCTGGTGAAGTACTGGCTGGAAGAGACCATGGAAGACCAGACCGAACGCTTCGAGGAACGCATCCATGACTACCGCAAGATCTGGAAGCTCAGCCCGATGGACCTCGAGAGCCATCGACGCTGGTACGACTACTCGCGGGCCCGCGACGCCATGTTTGCGGCCACGGATACCCCTGAATCTCCCTGGTATGTCGTGGATTCTCACGACCAGCGGCGCGGGCGACTGAACTGCATCGCTCACCTGTTAAGCCTTATCCCCTACAAGGAAGTCCCTCGTGAGAAGGTGAAACTCCCCAAACGCCAGCCGAAGGGCGACTACGTGGAACCGGACTATCCATTCCGCCGGATTCCGGAGAAATACTAAAAAAGGAGGCCCACAGGATGGCAGACACGGTACAGGAACAACCGAAATGGTATTCGATGACGCCGGAGGCAGTTGCACAGCAACTGAAGGTTGATCCGGCAAAAGGGCTGACACAGCCGAGGCGCAGCAGCGCCTGCAACAGTACGGCCCCAACGTCCTGGCCGCCAAGAAGAAGGAGACGGGCTGGCAGGCTTTCCTGCGCCAGTACAAGGACTTCATGCAGATCCTTTTGGTGGGTGTGGCCTTGATCAGCCTGGTGGTCACCCGCGAAGCGGGCACGACCGTGGTGCTGCTGGGCCTGACAGTTTTTAACGCAATACTGGGGCTGCACGGAGAGGCTAAGGCCGAGGCCAGCCTTGCCGCACTCGAGAAGATGATGAAGAACATCACCCGTGTACACCGCGACGGCGTAGCGGTTGAGATCGAAGCGGAGGGGCTGGTCCCGGGCGACATCGTGCTGATGGAGGCAGGCAACCGCGTGCCGGCCGATGGGCGCCTGTTCGTTACGGCGACCCTCGAGATCGAGGAGGCGGCCCTGACCGGCGAGAGCGTTGCCTCTCCCAAGGACACCCGGGCAATTACCAGTCCTGATGTACCTCTCGGCGACCGCCTGTGCATGGCCTTCATGAACACCGCAGTGACCCGCGGCCGCGGCGAGATGATCGTGACCACCACCGGTATGGGCACCGAGATGGGCCACATCGCCGACCTGCTCAACAAGACAAAATCCGACAAGACGCCATTGCAGAAACAGCTGGACAAGTTGATCGTCATTATCGCCGGCATGGCCGGTCTGGCATTTGTCCTGATGGTTATCCTGGGCCTGGGCCACGGGGATTCCTTCGAGACGATATTCCTCGCAGGCATTGCCCTCGCTATTGCGGCTATACCCACCGGCCTGCCTGCTGTCGTGACCACGATGTACTCCATGGGGACGCGGGCACTGGCAAGCCTTGGCGCCATCGTCAAACGGCTGCCATCAGTCGAGACACTGGGCTCGGTATCGGCAATCTGCTCCGATAAGACCGGTACCCTTACCCTCAACAAGATGACAGCCCGCGAGTTTACCATCCCCGGCCAGAACCGTTTCCGGGTAACCGGGGAAGGCTACGGCACACAGGGGGCCATGGCCCTGGCCGGAGGTATAGCAGGATTACAACCCTGGCAGAAGAATACGCTGACCTATCGTACTGAAGGCAAGCTGCTGAGCTCAGGTGGAGCAAGGGTTGACCTCGATCCGATCCTCCTTCCCATGGCATTGTGCGCCGACGCCCGGCTCGACAACGGTACCTTAATCGGCGATCCTACCGAGGGTGCGTTAATTGTTCTGGCAGAAAAAGGCGGGATCAGCGTGGATGGGGCACGAGAAATGTACCCCCGTCTGGCCGAGGTGCCGTTCGATTCTGACTACAAGTTCATGGCGACGTTTCACAACATGACCAATGAGCAGGGCAGGCCGGTGGTCCGCTGCTTTGTTAAAGGTGCCCCGGATGTACTGATCGCCCGCAGCAACTGGTACTGGATGCCAGGCGGGGAGGTCATGCCGGCTACTGAAGAGAAACTTCCCCTTGCATACGAGGAAAACGACCGCATGGCGCAGGCAGGTGAACGGGTGATGGTAGTCGCACGTCGCGATTTCGACCCGCAGACCTTCGATCCGACGGCTAAGCTGGTCGACCAGGTGACCGACCTCACACTTCTGGCCATGGTAGGTATCGTCGACCCGCCACGTCCCGAGGCACGGGACGCTATCGCCAGGTGCCACAGCGCCGGCATCCAGGTACGGATGATCACCGGTGACCATGCGGTGACCGCTGCGGCCATCGGGCATGAGCTGGGTATCGGGGGTAAGGCGCTCACCGGCGCAGAGTTCAAAGCCATGAGTGATGACCAGCTGATGAAAGACCTCCCGGAAATCGGTGTGGTGGCACGTGTGGCCCCCGAGGACAAGATCCGACTGGTTGACCTCCTGCAGCGCCAGCAGAACATCGTCGCCATGACCGGGGACGGCGTCAACGATGCGCCGGCCCTCAAAAAGGCCGACATCGGCGTTGCGATGGGCATCACGGGAACAGAGGTCTCGAAAGGGGCCGCCGTGATGATCCTGACCGACGACAACTTCGCCACCATTGTCAAAGCAGTGGAGTTTGGCAGGGGGATCTACGAAAACCTGTCCAATTTCATTCGCTTCCAGATGACAAACCTGGTGGCATACATCGTGGCATACCTTGGTGCAGCGCTCTTCTACATCGCCGGCGGTGTGCCGTTTGCACCGTTCGTCGTCCTGTGGATCAACTTCCTGGTCCAGGTACCCGTCGCCATCTCACTTGGCTTCGACAAGCCTGCACCCGGGCTGATGGATCGCAAGCCACGCCCGATCAGCCAGCCCGTTCTTTCGGGTTCGCAATGGGTGCGCATCGGCTTTATCGGGATCCTTATGGCGGCTGGAACCCTGATCGTGGAAGCAGTCGCTGCGCCGGTGGGAGCCACGGTGGCTGTCACCATGGCATTCGTCGTGTTCTCACTCTTCGTTGTCATCAATGGCATCAGCTGCCACAGTGAAACCCTGACAGCGTTCAACCGGAATATCCTGGACGATCGACATCAGGTGATGCTCTACGGCCTGGCCCTGCTGCTCATCTTCCTGCCGACTGAACTGGGCTTCCTGCAGAGCGGTCTTGGCCTGACCTCGCTGAACGGGGGCCAGTGGCTGCTCTGCATCGGGTTAGCAATCGCCCTGCTCCTGGTCTACGAGATAATGAAGGTCTTCCTGCGCAGCCGCCGCAGGCACAATCCGGCAACTCCTCCCATCGCAGTGCCCGCCCAGGTATAACCCCCGGGCAGGTGCTTTTTTTAGGGATTCGCTGGTGCCGTGAACCGGTAACCACGTATGTTCCTGATTGGCCCCGAAATCTGAGGCTGGCAGAAGGGAAAACAGTAATTCAGGCAGGGGTTCCGCCTACCTTCTTATATCGTCTGCCGGATGACCACGTTCACCCGGGTCAGGTTGTCATATACCCGGAATTTTCTCCACAGTTTCCGGTGATCATACACAAAATACTCGTAGGTATGCCAGATTGTTACCCAGTTGACAATAATGAAGACTCCAATCAGCAGTTGGAAGGCAAAACCGACCACCGGAGAGAGATAATAGAAATAAAACACAACAATGCTTAATGCCAGGGTGAGGACGGCGATTTGGACGCTTACCTTTCCCTCTCTCCAGGAAGATTTTTTTTCCCTGGCAAGGTCATCCAGGCGGAACGAGAAATGGCGTCTCACGGCATTAGCCAGCTGGTCTTCTTCACCTGGAGACACACTCCCTTTTGGTACATGTACCTACCAAATCAACATCTTTCCGGAGAGATAAATCGATGAACGACTCGAATATTGCATCCTCGGCCATATCTGTTAACTCCTTTTCCGGGAACGGAAAGGGATCGGATGAATCGAAGAGCTGGTCCAGCGATTTAAACCACATCTCAACAGCTCCCCTGCCATCGGTCGTGGTCTGGGCAATTTTGATCTCTTTCATTCCAACACCTGTGAATAATAACGTACGGACATAATTATTGCGTATATAATGATAATTTCGTTACCTATATCAATTGAAGTACACAAAAGTCCCGGACAAGTGTATCAAGGCTCCCGCCGTTCCGCCTGGTATTCCCACTATAACGAGTATTAAATATTGACGTGATCAATTAAGGACAAATCAGGGCTGGTACAGGTATTACTATATTCCTGATTAACTGGTGATTTACTATGGCAGTTCATTCAAGGTGGATTACATGATCCCTGGACTCGGAAGCCTGAACTGGAAGACCAGTATTCTTACCGGGTTATTCGCAGTCATTGTCGGGTTTTTTGCCCTGCTGTTCCCATCCATTGCAGGTCCCTTCCTGCTCCTCCTTGTTGCCTTCGTGGTGATAGTCACCTCTATCGGCCTTATCATATCCGGATACAGCGTTTCTGAGGAGGATTCCTATCTCCAGTGGCCGTTAATGATCATTGGAATTTTGTTACTCGTACTTGGTTGTATCATTATCATCTTTCCACAGGAGTCCGCCACAATCGTCGTGTATGTAATTGCCATCTGGGCAATTGTAATGGGTTTCCAGAATATGATCCTGTCCATTACCTACGCTGAAACGCGAAAGGGCCTTCTTGCATTGAAAGGGATAATATCCACAATTTTCGGGTTACTTATCCTTTTCTATCCGCCACTTTCTTCTGCCGTTCTTCTCCTGCAGGTATTCGGGATATATCTGGTTTTCCTCGGAGTCCTCAGTGTTATCGTGGGGCTGATGGAAAGAAGTTCAGGAGAATAAGGGGAATTTTTTTATCCTGCAGGATGGACTAGTTTTTCATTTCCAAAAAAATTATCGGGGGTTCATTCACATTATGCCCTTTTGTAACAATTGAGGGATTAAAAAAACAGATTATAATAGATTTTTTTTTCTCTGCCGGCAAGCCGGTTCTTCACTATTCATGAGGATCTCCTGTTGGCAGGATTAAGAAATTTGACCGGGTTATAGGACGGTTTTCAAACACTTTAATAAAAAAGATTAAACAGGCCCGGGTTTCCGGGCAATTTATGCGGTCTGGCCCTTGAGCATGAAAGCGCCGATAATGGCAGCTATTCCACCGATAATCCCGAAACCCCCGAGGATATACGGCAGCATCAGGACGCTTACAACCGGGTTGGCAAGGATTATGCAACCGAAGATAATCAGGAGGATACCGATAATACCGGCACCCCATCCGCCACCCTTAAAGGCTGCAAAGATGCCCATGAATCCCATAATGAGTCCCCAAATACCAACGAAGATAATGAAGATGTAGGGAACGACGAACGTAACTGTACAACGGGTAGGTCAGGATAGCGATACCGGCAATAATACCGAGGATACCGAAGAGGATCTTCCAACCCGCATTCGTGCGGTCAACAAACAAACTTATGAGGCCAAACAGGCCACTGACGAACCAGTAGGCACCGAGGAAGGTGACCAGCACCAGAAGTGTCCCATACGGGTAGTAAAGCAGGAATATCCCAAGGATAAGGGTAATAATACCCTGGATAAGGACAAGCCACCAGGGGAACAGGTGTGTTCCCGGTGTCACATTGAGCGACGGGGTCATGTTTTCAGACATAGTAATACCAGCAGTATCTTCATCTGCCATCCTGATTAAGATTTCTGATTATCAGGTCCCCGTTCATCGCCGACCTCTTCACCCAGGTGAATTTTTTTAATTGCCCGCTGTTATTTTTTCGGTTGGGCCATCCGGAATGATAACGGGTTTTGGGTTGATAAGCCCCGTTTCAGGGTCACCATCAGATGGTAAGGTGAGGTACGGCGGGCCTTTTCATTGCTGCCCACCGGTATCGCTGCCACACCCACATCAATGGAACCCCTGGAAACCAGGTAGCTGGAATCATGAGGATATGGTGAGCCCCTAGTATGTCTGTCGTATGACCACGGTCACCCGGGTCAGTTTTTCATATACCCGGTATTTTCTCCAGAGTTTTCGCCAGTCATAGACAAAATACTCATACGTGTCCCAGATTGTCACCCAGTTGATGATCACGAAAACCCCGACAACGAGGCTTGAGATAAACGATGTAGCGGGATTGATATAATAGAGATAATAGAACACAAAGACACCAATAATTGCGTTCATTATGGCGAGAAGGACACTTACCTGCCCCTCTCTCCATGAAGATTTTTTTTCGCGTGCAAGGTCATCCAGGCGGAAAGAAAAATGGCGTCTCACGGCATTCGCGAGCTGGTCTTCATCTGCAGGAGAAACACTTCCGCTCGGGATGTGTAACACAAGATCGAAATCCTTCCGGAGGTACAGATCGATGACCGACTCAAATATCGAGTCTTCTGCAAGGTCTGTTAATTCCTTTTCCGGGAACGGAAATGGATCTGACGCATCAAACAGCTGGTCAAGCGTTTTAAACCACATATCAATCGCTATCTTTCCATTGGTCAGGGTTTTTGCGATTCTTATCTCTTTCATACCGACACACCCGGGAATTACGCCGTACAGACGTACCTATGGTATAGGGTATAGTGATCCAGCCACTTATATTAATTCAGGCACGGTCCGTTGCCAGGTAACATTTTTCGCTCTGTTTCTACACTCGGATCGGACTTAATAAATTCCAGCCCTGAATTCCGCAGGGTTATGGTAGCAAATACCTGAAATACGGCATAATTAGCGGGAATTTATCCCTGCTGTAACTACTCCGGCAGGGATTACATCATCCTAAGGGAATTTCGCCCCCCCCTTGCACCTATAAATAGCCCGCATTATGCCCCATTTGAGTCAATATTCAACAGGCCTGTTTAAAGTGGATTTATGACTAAAATACCTATAATTTAGCCTTATTTCCCACATGTACCATTCCCGATCCATAGCACCATGCGGTCTTCACCCCCCGGTACCTCTGAATCGTTTCTCTGGACAATTTCGATTTGCCGTATTGAATTTGGCAGGATTAACACTAATTTGGCGTTGTAACACCCAAAGGTTTAAAGCGTATAAAGAACAGTTTACCTTTAGCCCAACGGAAAGATAACTGATCAAAAGAGTTCCAGTTGTGGCAGGAGAGATGAACATGGGACTTCTTGGAAAAGTAGCAGCGGTTAAAGCAGTTAAGGGACGGAAAGAAGACAAGAAAGACGCGAAGGAAGAAGCAAAAAAGGAAGAGAAGAAATAATTCTTTCTTAAACCCGGGGTTATTCCGGGCTATTCTTTTTTTTGTTATCGATAGATTCAATCAAAATCCGGCTGTATTAGTGTGAACTCATATCGTCGTTCTTATTGATTTTAATATTTTTACAAGCACTATGATCTGAGGACGCTATGATCAGCAATGCCCCTTTAAAGGTGTTGTTTTTAAAAAAATGGGGGAAATTGCTCTTTCTGAAGGGGCCTGAGTGAATGGGTATCGGGTAAAAAAACTATGAGAATTATTTCTTCGATGATCCGGGCGCCTTGTTATGACTTGTACCGCATCCACGATCTCTGGCAGCATCTCGGCGGGGAAGCCCATCACCATCTCATCTTCAACAATCCCTGAAAACCGCCTCGAACCATCACACCCGAGGGAAAAGTTCGGCTTTCCGGTGAGATAGGTCTGTGCGACGGCGTCCGAACATACCGACTGAATACCTGAGAAATCAGCGTGTGCCCTCCCACCCAGCCGGAATAAAGAAGATTGTGCAAGTTTCAGCATAGCCCACGGATTTGTAATAATGATAATTACCTGCGGATCGAATGGTGTCTTCTCCAGGGGAGCGTACAGGGTCGCATAGGTATCACCAGTGGGCAGGTGTGGTACGCTGTTCATGGTCCTTTTACTTGAGGTAATACTGGCAAATTTCCCCAGTTTAAAATAAAATTTGCCGGTCTTCAGGGTGGGAGTAAGATCCTTGAGGCCTAACGCAAATGCACCGCCCTGGCATTCGTGTTTTTCTGCGGTTGAATAGAAGATCTTCCCCTCGTTCCTTGCAAGGCTCACCATCATGCAGTGCTTGATTGCTTTATCAATCTCTGGCATCCCGGGTGGAATCTCTTCCTTCATCGTCGCGAAACCTATCGCTACGGGAGATCCCTTTATATTAAGGGAAGTCCTGATAATTTCCGATGCCCCGGGATAATCCATTTTGACCTTCATAGGTTCATTTATCATAGTGTTTTACCTCCTGACACCTGCACAGGGTCATAATAATACATATATGAAGATTTTACTTAATAACCTCGATACTTGATTTGATTAGGACGGATTTAATCAGCGACCTGATTACCGATTTTCAAACGGCAGCGTTCTTTGTTGTCAAAAAAAGATGTTACCTATTTGACGCTGGCAGGCCATAACATCCCGGGGTTGATATCATACGTCCAGGGCAACCCGGAATTTTTCCATCCATTCCGCATCCGCTTCCCATAGTATACACTACCCGGATCGTCCACCTTGTCCCCTTCCATACCATCCGTGATGTTGTAAACGTTCACAAACCCGGGTTTTGCCATATGGTTGACCGCAATGGCACTACGGCCCCCTGACCGGCACAGGACAAGGAGCGTATCGGTGGGAGCATACAGGCCCTTCACCTGGCGGATGAAATCGGGATTGGGTTCCACTACTGGCTCTTTCCTGTCTGTGTCCCACTGGTGTTTGACAAAGAGGAGGGGAATGTTCCTTGCCATCTCCGGGTGGCCGACAAATATGTATTCTTCCGGGGTACGGACGTCGACGACGTGGACCTCCCCGGGCTTAGTCCTCCACATCTCGTATGCCTCTTTTGAGGTAACGTAGAGTCCCAGGCTTGTCCGCTTATGTTCAGGCAGATCGTTGCCCTGTTGAGAGTCTGATCCTTTCGTTGTCATGATTATTGTTTTCTCCTGATTTGTGTTGCCTGCTGCCAGGATGTTTTCGCAGGACACCCGGTGACGTTAACCGATCTGCCTGACCTTCCTGCAGACTACCCGATCCGCTGCGTTATCGCCAGCAGCTCAGTTATGTCGGTAGCGTGGCGGTTGTTACCTGCTTTGGAATGTTGCCCGATCAGTTCTTTCACGGTGTCATTTAAGTGGGTTTTTATTTCCACCCTGAAGATCAGAAACAGGAGTACTTTTGGGATTTTTCTCTTATTACCTATTGAAAAGGAAAATTTCATGCAAGCCGGGCAAAAAGAGGGGCCATTCATAACCTTACCTGCCATTATTGTTTTATATAGTTTAAGGAGAACTCTTTCCAAGAAACAAATTCTTCAGGTCAGGGGAGTCATTCATCGCCCCATGTAACTACATTGGGAGAGTAACAGTATGACAGAGACAAAAACTTCCTTCAACCGGGAGTCGCTCAAGACACCCCGGTCTGCGGCTCTGGCAGGCATCATCTTTGCCCTGCTCTACGGTACCAGCATGGTGCTCATCAATCTCTCTCTTACGACCGATTCCATTGGGGGTTTCACCAGGCTGAATACAGAAGCTGCAGGAACAGTTGCCCTGGCCTTTAACCTGATCCCTTACTCAGGGATTGCATTTTTATGGTTCATCGGGGTGATCCGCGACCGCTCAGTGACCTGGAGGACAGGCTCTTCGCAACCGTTTTCCTTGGCAGTGGCCTGTTGTTCCTTGCCTTAACCTACATGGGGTCAGCCTTGTCCGCAGGTGTGCTCAGCAGTTATGCGATCGATTCGAACATTATCTTTCAAAGCGGTTTACTGGCCTACAACAGGGCTATTCTGTACCAGATCTTCAATATCTACGCCATCCGCATGGCAGGGGTGTTCATGATATCACTGGCGAGTATATGGCTCCGGACCGGTACGATGCGCCGTCGCTGGGCTTACCTGACGTATGTGCTGGCGCTGGTGCTGTTGCTGAGTATCGATATTTCCCCCTGGATAACCCTGATATTTCCGGTATGGGTGCTCGGGGTCAGCGGGTATATACTTGTCCGAAACCTGCACAACCCGCCACGCGACCAGGATACTGGAGATATGAAAGCATAGAAAACCCGGGTCTATTCCCTGAACGGATGATGATGGGGAATTAAATCCAAACCGGTATTGATCCGGTAACAATAAAAAGAGACGGGAGATGTATTACTATTCAATTCTTCGTATTTTTTTATCCCGTTACAAACTAAATGTTTTTATCAAAACCTCTACCAGGGGTCATAGTTGTTGACGCCGTCAATACAGCCCTGGTACATGTTCGCCAGGTCGTCCGGGACGATGTTGGCCAGGCCGGTCGTGTTGATGACCAGGTTCTTGTCGAGGGTCTTCGCCTTGAACTGCCAGCCGGCAGCAAGTTTCAGCCGTTTCCCCAGGTCCGGGAGTTTGTCCTCGGTCAGGCTGTGGTCAACGTGGTTCGTGTAGGTCTGCATGACAAAGGTGTGGTTATCCGGCGACCGCAGCATAAAGACCATCCGTCCTGCCAGGAACTCGTACGTGGAGACACGGTGGATCTTCATCGGCGAATATGCCTGTGAGGACTGGTCTTTCGATGTGTCGAACCCCGGGGGCATCTGCATTTTAGCGGCTAAATTAAATGAGAGACCGTCGAAATCGCGGGGATCGCCAATAATGGAAAAGTCAGGTGGTCCATCATCCAGAAACGCCGTGGGTTTTTCCATACCACATCAGACTGGGTCTTTTGTGCCAGCACTTTTGCATCCATCGGATCATACTTGGCCGGGGGACAGTCGTTTAACCCGGTGGTGTTATAGACCAGGGCTTCCAGGTTCCCTGCCTCGTTTTTCATCAGGAATATCTCGCACTGGGCATAGCCACGGGCCTTTTCAACATAGAGAGTATTTTCAGTTTTGCTCATAATCATCCACTCTTTTTTCTTAATGGGCGACCTGGCTTATTTATTCTTCGCACCCGCAACCGGATCATCCTTCACGAGTTCCGGGGCGACCCAGGTACCGTTTATCGCCTCTTCTTTCGGCCAGTAGAGACGCAACGCCATGATAAATGCCCCCTTTGGAGCGGGTAGCCAGTTTGTCTCCCAGTCCCTGCCCGGGGGATCGTGCCGGATCACCAGGGTCAGTCCGCCATCGGGATCCCGCCTGAGCTGTGGCAGCATCGGGGAGTTGATCAGGTACCGGTTGATGGGGTTGGCTACCAGGAGGAACTCCGGCAGCCCGTACATCGTCAGCGACCAGAAGGCATTCACGGGCGGAAGGTTGCCCGGCTCGAACCGCAGTGAGTAATGGTTTGCCCCGTCCAGTGCACCCCCGTCTGAATCGACAGCATATAACGGGTACATCGCCTCCTCTTTCGATGCCCCGAAGAGGCCCATGACGACACCCGCCATGCGGTAGAGATAGTTATTCTTCAGGGTACTCCCGTGTACCGTAGACATCCCCGAAGACCACTTCATGGGTGTCGAACCGGTTCTTTTTGAGGTCAGCAAACTCGGCCCAGGCCCCGGCAATTCCCTGTTCGATGGCACCCCTCATTTCCGGAGAGAGAGCCCCTGCATTAAAATCCCTGCCAGCCCCTACTCCGATTTGTGCAAACCGGTCCATGAGCCCCTTCTCCGAAGGATGGACAGGGCAGAAGTTGAGGACAAAGTTTAAGGCCGAGAAAAATTCGGCCGAGGTCTTTTGTTGTTCGGGGGTTAACGGTTCAATAAAATTGATTTTGGGAGCTTCACGGGGTGCGGGCTTCCCATGGAATTCTGACAATGTCTGTACGTTGTAGCCCTCCTGGATTTTCTTTACATTATTCAAATCGTCAGGGCCAAAGAGTGCGTCCGGTACATTGCCATCGCCAGTTCGGTCTCTGAGTGAAACACCTTCCTGATCCCACCGGGGATTGTCCCTTTCCATCCCGGACCGGCAACCAGGAAATGGCCCCCATCGTTCCCCGTCGTCCGGCTGCTGATATAGTCGAAGTTGAACGTGAATAAATCAACGAGCTGGATACTGAAATAACGCCCCTCATCGACGTGGGGCACGGTAAGCACGATCGGTTCAGCCCGCAGGTCCATGCCGAGGAAGGAGTACGGCGTGTCCGAGTTAGGCGCCACCGTTGCCCGGTCATCCGGCGTATAAACCCGGGGGATGTTGCCGATATGGTTCCAGGGAGCTTTAAATTCAGGGCTCTGCCGGTTGACAAAGTAGGTGTACTGGACACGGTAGTTGGCTACCATCGGGTAACCGAAAATATAGGCCTCCCTGGCAATCTCACGGGCATCAGCGAGGCTGATTGTATCTCCCGGTCGTTTCGAACTGTTTTCCATTTCAAACATCACCAACGTAGTACTTAACCAGTTTCATCCGGCCTTATAAGACTTTCATCAGATATTCTTCATTTTTTACAATAACTACCGGACTTCAAGGGATAACTACCAAAAAAATAGAAGGGGATCCCATTCTAGGGCACATAATTTGCCACGCCGGGGTCCAGTGCGTCCCAGGAACCCCCCAGTTCGTCCCACATGATCCGTGCCTTCCCGTCAACTGCTTTTATGACGAGGTCCTTATCAAGGGTTTTAGTCCGGAATTTAAACCCTGCAGGAAGTTCCTTAAGTTTTTTGTCGAGGTTCGGAAGGTCCTCATATGTCAGGGACGGGTCCATCGCGGTCGTGTAGTTCTTATAGACCCATGTTGTGCCCTCATTGTCCTCCAGCAGGAAGACCGGTTTCCCTTTTTCAAAGGTGATGACCGAATTACGTTCAAAATACAGTGGCTTATACTGGAGCTTCCTGGGATCGAGTTTCAACGGTTCGCCGTCGGGTCCCGGCCCCACCTGGCCCCAGTAATGTGCTTTGAGGCCGTTGAAATCCCGCACCGTCGTCGACGCAGGTATCTCCAATGTGTCCAATAACCAGATCCTGCGGCCCCGGGGAGGGTTGAGGGAGGCACTCTTTACCTGGTACTGTGCAGCCAGCGTCTCATTACTGAGGCCCTTGTAAAGGGCTTCCGGGCATGAATCTTTCGGGTCATTCAGCCCGGTTGTACCGTACGTCCCGCCATAACCGCACCACAGTATGACTTCGCAGAAACTCACCCGACGCAGGTTTGAAAATGTCATCATGACCATGGTCGCTTTGTCCTGTTCGTTCATTTCACAGCCGCTGTTTGAAATTGTGACGTTAGGCTTACCGGATGTTTTTTCCATTGTTGATCACCGTAAAGACAATAAATTATGAATGTGCTATTTCCCGTTCCTGCATAAATAATTGAGCACGTACCAGGATCAATTATCTATTAAAAATGGAATTAAATCCAGAATTCTATTTCCTATGATTTTTGCTCTCCCATTCATCAAGGACTGTTGAAATCGTATCTGTTGCAGTTAATCCTCCAAGTTTTTCTACGAGGCCTGCTTTCCTGATCAGGTCCCTGACCTGGCCGGTTGTATTGGCAAGCCGGAGCTCGATCCCTTTCCGGGAAAAGTCAGTAAGCAGGTCCCGTATCATATCTGCTCCCGTGACGTCAAGCATCGGGGAGGAATAGAAATCGAGGATTACCAGTTTCACCGCCGGGACTGTTGTCCCCATGAGTTCATCGATCTGTTCCCTGATCACGTTTGCATTCGCAAACAGCACCGGGGAATCCACCCTGAATATCAGTACTCCCGGGACCTGGTCCTTCGCCGGTTTCCTCTCGATATCCCCGAAGATTTCAGTACCGGGAACTCTCCCCATTACCGCCATGTGGGGAAATGCAATTCTGTACAGGAGGGCAACGAGGGAAAGCCCTGTTCCGATGATGACACCCTGCAGGATACCAAAAACCAGCACACTGAGCAGGGTCACAATCGCAATTGAAAATTCAGTCCTGTCGAGTGACCGGATCCGTTGAAGTTCAAAGATATTTACCATGTTTACCACGGCAACGATGATAAGGGCGGCAATGACACACTCCGGGAGGTTGTAAAAAAAACTGGTGAAGAACAGGACGACGATGATAGTAACACCTGCGGCAATTGCACCGGCCATGGGGGTTTTTGCCCCGCTGCGGTCATTTACTGCCGACTTGCTGAAACTTCCGGCCACAGGAAAACCCTGTCCCACCCCTGCAGCAACACTGCCTGCACCCAGGGCAAGAAGTTCCTGGTTCATATCGACCTGGTACCTGTTTTTCTGGGCATACGTTTTTGCGATAGTGCTGAGCTCCACGTACGACAGGATAAATAACGCTACCGCAAGAGGAAACACGGTCCCTACATCTGCGGCGGTGAACTCAGGGATGCCAATCGTTGGAAGACCGGGGGGGATATACCCCAGTATCTCAACTCCTTTCTCGACAAAACTCGAATACGTCATGAAAATGATGGCCGCGATAACAATGATGAGTGAGCCGGGCACCCGGGGGTACTTCTTTTCAATTGCCAGTATGGCGACGATTGCGAGAATACCAAGAGTAAGTGAGTAGATATTTGTCTGGTCCAGGTTCTGGAGGACATATACGATTTTCGGGAAAAAATCAGAGGGGGCACCGGAAATACCAAGAAGTTTCGGGATCTGTGAAGCGATGATTACTATCCCTGCCCCGGCAAGGAATCCCTTCAGGACCGGCCCGGATATCAGGTTTACTAAAAACCCCATCCGGAGCGCCCAGGCAATAATCGCGATGATCCCGACGAGGATTGCCGTCAGGCCGGCAAGTGCTGCATACTGCGTGAAACTGGTGATGGCAAGGACACCGAGGAAAGACCCGACCATTAATGCTTCGGATGAACTGGGCCCTACTGAGGCCTGGCGGGAGGAGGCAAATATAAAATATCCCAGCGGGGCCATGATCCCCGCATAGAGGCCGTATTCCGGGGGCAGGCCTGCAAGCGTTGCATATGCCATGTTGTCCGGGATAGCGAACATGGCAAGGGTAAGACCGGCAACCAGGTCAAATTTCAGCCACCTGCGGTTATATAAGGGAAGCCATTTCAGAATTGGAATCGCCCGGGTGAGCTTTGATTCGGGAACGGGGGAGGGTCGGTCAGGGTCGGCCATGTCACACCGGGGTCTAATATCTAGTGTAGTATTCAGATGACGTTGGATATACCTTTCGCAGGTTTCCCGCCGATTCTCACCTGACAGAGGTTTTCATTGACGAAAAAGGATCTCCTTCCTCCTGGCAGGATGAAAGGAAACGAATCGGAATAGCGATCTGTCAATAAAAAACAGTACCATGCTGATTAATTTCACACAATTAAGCCGGTTTCCGAGAAATACTTCATTTTCCAGAATGGCTACCATTGGGTAATAATATTTGCGAATTCTAAAAACCTTGTTCTGCCGTAAAGGTTAAACCCCGAAAAAAATCCGGGTGTGAGTAGATACCACACCAGTTACTTTAATTTTGCTGCGGTCTTTTTCCCTTCAGCAAGTTCTGCACCGAGCGCAATGAATGCCTGCGGAGATACGAAACCGTTGGCGAGAACAACCCCGTGCTTTTCCATGGCGATCTCCTTGAATTTCTTCGCCCACAGGTGCTCGATGAGCAGGAAGCCGGCAGCAGTACCTTTCGGCATATCCTTTGCAATGTCCTTAATCTGTTCGTGGCTCAGTCCGAATTCCTTGTAATACGCAGCCTCAGCACCGGCATTTGCACCCGCTATGGCACCCTTTTCACCGGCGGCACCATACCCGATGAGTGCTCCGATTGCAGCACCCAGGCGTATCCGATCTTCATCTGAATATTCGGTAAGCTGGACAGATGCAATTTTTCCTTTCTCATCCTTTACAATTGCCATAAGCCCGATTATACTAATTATCCTTGCATCACTCAGTGCGAATAATTCCTTGATTAGTGCACCATCCAGGTTCTTGATTTCCGGGAATCCAATCGCTAACAGTGATATCGGTCCAAATTCTACCATGTTAATTCCTCCAAATATTACGTTCGCCTAATGACCCCTGCGAGAATTTATAGTTTTGTGAGCCTGCAGTGAAAGAAAAAAATATGTTTGCTATCCCTGTTTCAGGAGGCACATTGTTGTTCCCGGGTTCACAGGAATTATAACATGAGGCTATTAATAGAGGGCAAATCTCTATCATTATTACGAACAGGAGACAGAGATCCTGACAACATTAGACGAATTCCTGGGTCCGCTGAATGACGGGGTATGGGAGGTGATCGTGCCGAAAGAATCGGTCACCGAACCGCTCGATGCCGGCTGGGTGAAATCCCCAATTAATGTCCCCACCCCGGGGACCATCGCAAGTTACCGGAAGGGGCAGTTCCATGTCCATGAACAGCAGGCAGAATGGCACGTTCACCTCGACAACCATGACCCGAAGGTCCACCCCTACCTCCATCTCATTGACGATGCCCCGCTTCTCCTGATGATCGGGGATACCGTGATAACCCTGATTGCCGGGACCAGGAAAAAGACGGGGAACGAAAAGGAAATCCTGGAAGACCAGAAACGGTCCTGGAAAGAGCAGGTCCTCGTAGGGGCCCTTCTCATGCTCATCGGGATATTCATTGTTGTCAACCCGATGCTGTCGTTCAAAGGTCTCATGAACCTCATGGTCCCGCTGGCAATTATTTCCCTCGGTATCATTACCGCAGGCCAGGGGATAGCATTCAGTCCCTTCAGGGTACTTCCGGGCAGTCTCCTGTATCACGGGATCGGGATCATGGTGGTTGGAATTATCGCATTTTACCTGCCCCTGGCCCTGTGGATTGTTGTACTCCTCGGGATACTTGCACTATGGATGTTTTCGAGCGCCATTATCCTGCTGATCAGGGCGGGAAAAGGTCGTGCTGCAATTCCTGAAGGTTTTACCAGCAGGGTAATCATCGCAGTCCTCTCACTGCTGATCGGGGTCCTGATATTCATAGACCCGGTGAGCGTATTGCTGACGCTCATGGCAATTGTCGGTGTCATCGCCCTTTTACTGGGGCTTATGCTCTCGGTTAACGGGTTCAGGCTTAGAACCAGGATGGTCAGGACCTAACCTTTTTTTAATTGGAAAATGTGTAACTTTTAATACCCAGGCTTTCTTAACGACACACAAGGTTATGATGCAGGATTTTTTATTACTGGTCAAAAAACCCGTTTCGCATACCAAGGGAGGATTGAACATCCCGTGATTTCAAGATGTGAACCGCCAAGCAGAGGTGGTAACTTCCGCAATAATTCAGAATATTGCTTTTGATCCGGATCCATCATAGAAAATTTTATACGAGAAGTGCTCTCTCCAATAACTACACTCAACATTGAGGATAGTAGAGGTTTGACTATGACACAAATGGATACCAAAAAACCGGGGCGGGTTAACGGTCCGGTAGACTACCTGATGGTCAGGTTTCCGGGCAATAAATTTACCGGAAAGATTGCCCCTGAACTCCTGCGACTGGAAAAAGCAGGAATCGTCCGCGTGATTGATCTCGTCTTTCTTATAAGGGACGCAAATGGAAAACTCGGAACGGTTGAGCCAAAGAACCTCGAAGGAGAGGTTGGCAACGCGTTTCGTGAACTGGTAAAGAATACGAGCGAATGGTTCACTGAGCCGGATATCGAAGTAATCGCGGAGTCATTACCAAAGAACAGCGCTGCGGCGCTCCTGTTGTTTGAAAACGTCTGGGCTATCGGGTTTAAAAAGGCATTACTTGAGGCAGATGCAGAGCTTGTCGACATGGGACGCATTCCGCCCGAAATTGTGACGTACGCAGAAAAAGTATTGTTTGGACAAGGAGGGGTTTGAAATGAGAGGACGGATGTTAATGATGGCTGCCGGGATGAAGATGGGTGAGCAGAAGGCCCAGCAGCAGATGCAGGCCCAACAGCAGCAGCAGGCAGCAGTAGAACAGGCAAGACAGGATGGGGCAGCACAGGCCCAGGCAGCAGCCCCTGCCCCGGCGGCTGGTGGTATGAGCGATGCTACTATTGCACAGGCTGAAACAACTGGCAGACCTTCATACATCGGGTGTCTTATCGGACGAAGAGTTCGCAGCTGCCAAGAAAAAGCTCCTGGGTTAATACACCCGGGAAAATTTTTTTCCTCGGGAAATAGCAATCATTACAGGTGGAAAGCAGTGGATTAACCAGGTTATTCCCCGGTTCAATGATTCATTTTTCAAAACCCCCAGGGACTTTTTCCCCATATTTCGGATCCGGCAGGAATAACACCGGCCCCATGTGGGCCTGGTGGGAAGACCCGGTCCCCGCCTCCAGGAGTCAATAGGATTATTCGAATCTATTATTAAGATCTGGAATCACAATGACTACATATCATGGATGAGAAAGGGCCCCGTACCGGAAGACTTGTTTTAAAAAAGCTATCAAAGGCGCTACTGCTGTTTATTGGAATTGCGGTAGTACTCCCCCTGCTGATCGGTGCCGTGATTGGGGTGAGCAGTGCAGAAATCCTGGCAATGGTCACCTCGACATTACTGCTCCAGGCTGCTGCACCCCCTGTCGGGATGGCCATGGGATTATCCCCCGCTGTAATCCTTGTCATAATGGGCTGTTTCGCTGTTGGGATGGTAATGGCAATTTTTGAGATCTGCGACGGGTTGTCAGCCTCATCCGAAAAGGTCAGGAACTGGATCGACAAGGTATCAAAAATTTCTGATAAACACCCGTTAATAAAGAAATATGGGGCTGTTTCCTGCTGTTTCATTGCCTGGATACCGGGTATCGGCCTCTACGGGACACCCGTCATCGCATGGGTGTTCAAATGGAAGCGGTTGCCATCACTCATCTTCACCGTTTCCGGGTTCCTGATTGCAGCGTTCTTTGTACCTGTTCTTTGCATCGAAAATTAACGAGATACTCCTGTTCGCATCGTATACCGGGATCATTATCTTTGCCATTACCGGGATGCTCGCACTGGGTTTCTCGATTCCAAGGAAAGTTCTCCCCGGTCCGCTGACTGACAAAAAACTTGTAATCCTCGTCCTGGTCATCAACTTTATCGTGCTACCGCTTGTGGCATACCTCCTGGCAACCTCTCTCAGTCTTCCGCCCGGGATCGCTGTTGGCCTTATCATCATGGCTGCCGCTGCGGGTGTACCGTTCCTTCCCCGGATCGTTCAGGTGGGCGGGGATAATTATTCCATAGCGGGTGTCATCGCCCTGTTCCTGACAGTCCTGAGTGTCGTCTATATCCCGTTCATCCTCTACGCACTCGTCCCCGCCGGGAACTTGAATCTCCCGGTCATCATCCTCGTCCTGCTCCTGCTCCTGGTTGTCCCCCTGGCGGCTGGCCTCATGGTACGGTCCAAGAAGGAACAAGCCGCGGTAAAGTTCGGCCCCTGGTTATCGAAAATATCCTATGCCGCCATTATTGTCAGTTTCGGTGCAGTCTTCTGGGTTTATTTCGACGAATTACAGCAAATAATCGGCACGAAGGGGTTGTTCGCGGCGATAATCCTTCTTCTCCTGGCCTTCGGTATCGGCTGGCTGTTCGGAGGCAGTCCCGGGATGAAAAAAGTCCTCGCATTCGGAACAGCACAGAGAAATCTTGCTATTGCCGGGGTAATCGCAGTTCTTGGGTTTCACCGACCATTCGATACTTGTAATGGTAATGGTAACCGGGGTAATCGGTATGATCATGCTGATCTTTTTCGGCAAACAGATCCGCAAGAGTGAGGCCGTTAAACCTCCTGAATAATACCATAGTGAGAACCAGGCAGGAGCGGGATACCGTCCCCATGCCTGCCTTCAATAACCGTCCCCTTTTTTTGTTCCCGGCAATCCTGAAGTTATCCGATCGTCGGAAAAACAAAATGTTATTCAGGACCTCAACCCTGGCTGATCCCGGGCTGTTACCAGGTTGATTTATTTCCTGGATGACTATCTGAATTCGTACCATCATTCTTATTATCATGGGGTTACAACCGCGAGAATATTAATCGGGCTCCATCAATGGCCCCCTTAATAGTTTCCCTTTTAACAGATGGTTTCTTGATCAGGTTTTTTTAACAAAAAAGCAGGGGACGATAGTATTATAGGCAAGGTCACCACGATACAGGGTATGAAATTTTCAGGTACTGATAGTATGCCTGGTACTCGCTGTTGCCTTCGTAGTAACAGCAGGGTGTACCCAGAATGTAACGCCCCCGGCGGTAACACCAACCCCGGCTGCAAGTCCAGTTGACAACACCAGTCCCACCCCAGACAACGGCACCGGCAGCAACCGTTACGAAGGATGGAATGGGTATTCCGGGGCCAACAGAGACACTCCCCGCCAGTTACCAACTTGATTTCATGGTGCAGGGTAACGGTAATACCGCAAACCCCTACATGGGGGTATCAATCAGGGGAGGAAATGGTATGAATACCGATTCCCGCGTTGATGTGACCTTCACAAAACCGGACGGGACATCACAGCAGAGCTACATGTTACCGCCGTTCTATGTCGGACAAAATGTAACATTCCCGTCCAGCGAGTATCAGAACAGGGTAGAGATATGGGTGACTGCTCCGACGTTAGGAAAAGTCAAGACATATGATGAGATTGTCCCGTTTAAATCGATAAACCCGTAAGATGGTGATCTCAGGAAAATTATTCTTTTTAAAAAAAGTACATAATTGACGGTTTTTTTTTAATATTGTTATTATGGACCCTAATGTTGCATTCCGCACTCCTGTTTGAAAAGGAGTCCCGTCTCACAGGTGGGACAGTACGCGACTGATGGTGGCGGGATATCATGCAGAAACCATCGTTTAACACGTACAAAATCTGCAATTCCGCCCAGGCATGGCCTACGCATTGGACCGGAAATGATAACAACTTAAAAAAAATAGTGATATTGAAGGAGCGAAGGTATGTCCTCGGCGGTGGGAAAAAGTCTGGTTGTTGTAATGGCCCTGGGAACATTTGTGGTGGTCCTCGACAATACCATCATGAATGTATCCATTTCGGCGCTGGTCAATGATTTACAGACAACCGCGTCCGGGGTACAGGCCGCAATTGCACTCAACGCTTTGATGATGGCTGCGTTTGTCCTGATGGGCGGGAAACTCGCAGATATTATCGGGATGAAAAAAACTTTTCTGACCGGGGCCCTTTTTTATATCGCAGGCAGCCTGCTGGCCTCAGTGAGTAATAATTTATCGGTTTTTATTCTGGGGTGGTGTGCTATCCAGGGTTTTGGAGCAGCCATGATGCTGCCAAACGTGAATACCATTATCAGGGCTTATATTACCGGGATGGACCGGGTCAGGGCTTACGGGATAATGGGCGGAATGAATGCCATGGCCATGGCAGTAGGGCCATTAATTGGCGGGTTTTTAACCACGTATTTTTCATGGCGCTGGGCTTTTCGTCTGGAAGTGCTGGTGCTGTTGGGGGTCTTACTGATGAGCAAAGTAATACCCCGGGATGTAATGGGCAGCGTGAGGCCGGTACTGGATAAAGTGGGGGTATTATGGCAGGCGGGGGCAATGGTGATGTTCGTCTTGGGGACACTCCTGATAGCAGATTACGGATTAATTTTCGCCAAGCAACCGCTTATTATCGCTGGTTACGAGTTCGCCCCGTTAGGCCTTTCCATCGTCCCATTTTTATACGGAGCTGCAGTGTTATGTTTAATCCAGTTTGTCCATTGGGAGCGGCACCTGGAAGAAAACGGCAGGGACCGGTTGGTAGACCTGGCGATATTTAATATCAGGAATTTTGTGACGGGCCTGGATGTGAGATTTATCCAGGTAGCCCTGATTGCCGGAACAACTTTTGCGGTACCCCTGTTTTTACAGGTGACCTATGGTATCAGCGCTTTTGAAACCGGGTTTATTCTCATAGCGTTAACTGCCGGCCTTTTGTTGACTGCCCTTGGTGGGGCAAAAAGGGGACTCGGTATTTTACCGAGAAAGAAGGTCATGTGGGGATTTTTAACGGCTATTACCGGGATCCTCATGATGATAGTGTATTTGCTCATCGGAAATGCCCCCGCGGGTTTGATGCCGGGTTTATTTGTGTACGGTCTGGGGATGGGCCTAGTGGTATCGCAGGTTGTTAACCTGATCATGTCTGCAGTGAAGCCCGGGCAGACTGCGGAGGCATCGGGGATCGCTTCGACTCTCGAAACATTAGGGAGCTCGGTTGGAACCGCAGTTATCGGTACTATCCTGGTGGTGGCGTTAACCGGGGGGGTGGGGATGATGGTGGAACAAAGCAGTGTGTTTCCCTGCGAAATAAAGGAGCAGATTAGCCAGGACATGAAAACAAGCATGGAGGTGGTATCAACCGATGTAGTCTCGGAAAAAATCCAGGATAACGGAGCATACGAGGCTGAGGCATTACGGATCTACAATACTTCCAGGCAGAATGCATTTATTATTACGTTGATGTTTATGGCATTCTCGGCGTTTGTCGCCTATCTTCTGGCCCGGCGTTTACCTGCGGTAAAAGCGGTAGCAGAAGAAGGGGCCTGATACCATTCTTCTTTTATGCGTTTTATTCACAAAAACAGGACAGAGATAATTAAAGAAATATTCCCGATAATGACGAATCAAAACCAGGAACGCGTAAAGCATGTTTAGACTGGCAAAAATTGATGTTGATGATTCAACCCGGTACCGGCAGCTACACCATGTCCTTCACACCTAAAAAAGCCCGGTCCAGAATTCCCACCGCAGGTATGCACCGCCGATAATCACTACCCCAAGGAGCACGAGTAATACTATCCACCAAATCTTGTTCATGTTTGTTCCCTCATGTTGACCATTTTGCAATTGGATTGCTACAATATAATTGTATCCTGACTCTAGGAGTCCGGAGGTCCCCTCAAAAAAAGAGGCCCCAAGGTATTACATACCGTTCTTTGGAGAGGGGCTGACCCAATGAGTCCTGCTCAGGCAGGATCACCAATCCATACCAATTTAATGGAAGCCGCAATCAATCTCTAACTGGACTATTGACTGGTATCTAAACGGGGGTGAGATTGCATGATCATTCGATTGAAGCGCAGGATTGCAGGCCGTCAGACCTGGGAAAGGATAGCGGTAAACTTCCTGTTTATTCCGGGAGTCATGGCACTTGGTGCGGTATTACTGGCGTGGTTAATGTTCTGGGTGGATGGTCAGGTCCCAAATGAAGTCCTGAACAACAGCAGTTTCGTCATTTCAGGGAGCGTGGGCGAGGCACGTGGCTATTTGTTTAGTATGGCCACGGTTGTGCTGACGACAGCCGGGGTTGTCTTCACACTCCTTACCCTGCCTCTTTCTACCGTAGCCGCCCAGTATGGATCACGCCTGTTGCGCATATTTCTCGGCGATCGCACGACCCAGCTCGTGCTGGGCATATTCGTCGCTACCTTTACCTACTGCGTGATTGGTGCAATGGCCATTCCGTCTGCCGAAGTACAACCTGATGCGCCTCAAATCACTGTTACCGTTGGACTGTACCTTTTAATTGCCTCTTTCGCATCGATTATACTGATGATCCAGCATATCAGCATCATGCTGCAGGCACCCAACATCGCGGCCGCAGCGGGGGCAGAATTGCAGGAAGTAGTCAGCGAAGAGAACCGAACTGAAATAACAGGTGGGGAACATACACCTCAAACCGAAAAAAATCTTCCGGATTCATCAATGGTGGGAGATCCCCACCTCGTTGTTGCTGGCAGGACGGGGTATATTAAATACATTGACCAGAAGTCCCTCCTCCTCCTGGCCGAAAAACATGATATTGTGATCCGCATCGTGAACAAACCAGGCAACTTTGTACGGGACGGCATGGTCATTGCACGGGTCTGGCCCGGGGAACGGATCGATAAAGAACTGGATGACATAATCAGGATCACATTCCATCTCGGAAACCAGCGGACACCCACGCAGGATGTTGAGTATGCCGTTAACCAGTTTACCGAAATGGCAGTCCGTGCCATGTCCCCTGCAATCAACGACCCCTTCACTGCCATGACATGCCTGGACCATATTGGTAACGGCCTCGCGTTGTTTGCCAGGCAGGGGCCTGTCAGCCCGGATGTGTATGACAGCCAGGGCAGGTTGCGCCTTCTTTTCGATCCGGTAACGTTCGACGAATTACTCGGCGCTGCCTTCGATATGCTCCGGCATGCCAGTTCCGACAACGCAAATGTACTCATGCATATGCTGAAGATAATCGATGTGATCAGCCATGATGCGAAATCCGACGGTGCACGCCAGAGCCTGCTTCGTCATGTAACCCTCATCCAGCTGGAGAGCGGGGCTGGTTCCCTGATCGAAGAGGACCGGATGTCGATAGACCGTACTGCTGAGGCCCTGGTCCTGAAATTGAAAGGCCATTCATAAGTAAAGGAGTTCTGGTATGGGGATTACATGAATAACGTCCTGAAAAACGCCCTAATGGTGCTGGCAGGCGCATTACTCTTCGGCGTCGTCGTTTTTATCGCCTGGGGGATGACCCCTCTCGGTCCAACCGACCAGGCCCTGGCAGCGATGGAGCCGGGGGGAGTTGTCAGTGTTGTGGATAATGGTAATTTCGTGGTATTTACCCCGGTCACAAATCAGCCCATAACAGCCCTCATTATCTACCCCGGCGGGCATGTCGATTATCGCTCGTATGCCCCGGTTGCACGCCGGATTGCCAGCCGTGGTTACATGGTCTCAATTGTAAGGATGCCGTTATCCCTGCCGGTTTTTGGCGTGAATAAGGCGGATGAGGTGATTGCTGCATTTCCCGGTATCAGGTACTGGGTTATCGGGGGGCACTCCCTCGGGGGGTCAGTGGCTGCTTCGTATGCCAGGAGCCACCCCTACAGGGTGCAGGGATTGTTTTTATGGGCGTCATACCCACCGGAGAGCGATGACCTGTCAGCAACCGACCTGAAGGGTCTTTCAACATACGGGTCGGAAGATATGGTTCTAAACTTGGAAAATTTCAATTCAACGCTCGTCCTGCTCCCGCCGGGGACGATCAGACAGGTAATTGAAGGGGGTAACCATGCCCAGTTTGGTAATTACGGTCCGCAACCGGGAGATGGCATCGCAACGATCTCTGCTGAAGACCAGCAGGCACAGGCGACTAACCTTACCGTGCGGCTGGTACGGGCAGTGGAGGGCGAATAACGTGAAGCGCTTCTGGAAAATCCTCGGCATCGTTATTCTTGGCATTACCGTAACCCTGCTCATTGTTCCACTCATTTACCCGGTCCCACCCCTGGCCGGGACCGTTCCTGAACATGAACTTGCCGACCCGGACAGCCATTTTGTGGATGTGAACGGAACGACCGTTCATTACAAGGAAATGGGACAGGGGGGACCGGTGATTATCCTCCTTCATGGTTTTGGTGCCAGCGAGTATTCATGGCGTGAAGTGATGGGGCCCCTCTCGGAGTCCGGTCGTGTCATTGCATATGACCGTCCCGCATTTGGTCTTACTGAACGCCCCATGGATGGGAACTGGACGGGTACAAATCCCTACAGCGTCCAGGGAAACGTGGAACTGCTGGACGGGCTGATGGACGAACTCCGTATTGAGAAAGCCATCCTTGTGGGGAATTCAGCGGGTGGGGAAGTCGCAGCTGCGTACGCCGTGGAACATCCGGAACGCGTGCAGGGATTAGTACCGGTGGATCCAGCCGTGGGAAACGGGAATAAAGGTCCGTTACCACAATGGGCATATCCTCTCATGACGTTACCGCAAATACGGAACATGGCTCCATTGCTCGTGCGTACTATCGCAGGGGATTTAGGAAATGACACCATCCGGATGGCATGGCATGATCCATCCAGGATAGACCCGGCGGTGTATGAGGGCTATCGCAGGCCGCTCAGGGCGGATAACTGGGATAAAGCACTCTACGAGTTCACCATCGCAGGCAATCCAGTCAATTATTCCGGACACCTGAAGGACCTGGCTATGCCGGTGCTTATTGTCACCGGTGATGACGACCGGATTGTACCCACTGCCCGGAGTATTCAACTATCCAGGGAAATACCCGGATCTGAGCTGGTGGTACTGAACGACTGCGGGCATGTCCCCCAGGAGGAATGCCCGGACCAATTCCTAACTTCAATCAAGGCTTTTAAGGGAGGTGCGAAGTAAAAGATGATCGTGAATAGGGATAAACGAGTATAAGGGTCATTCCCGGAAAAAAGTTGGTGCAATTGCTATAATCAATCCAGCTCAATCTTCGCGGGTCCTTTTGGTTTCCTGCGGTGCCTCATATACAGGACAAGGAACCCGACAAGGACCAGCACAACTATTACTACCAGTACACCCGTCATCACGGAGTTTCCGGGGTTTTCCTGGGCGGTCACATCAGCGGGTTTAAGGGTCGCAGAGACTTTCACAGTCTGTCCGGAAACGATATTCACCGTTGAAATATAATCAAGGTAAACGGGTTTCTTAAGAACAAGTCTGTATTCCCGGGGGTTCAGGACAGTAATATTGATAAACCCGTTCGATTCAGGGGTGATCCCCTGGTACACCTCATCCAGGTAAACTGATGCTCCGGAAGGTGTGGATGAAACCTGGAGGTATCCTGCGGCATTGGAGGAGGTTTCCGCTCCTGCAAAACCCCATATCACCGTTCCAATGAAAAATATGAGTAATAACCAGCGTATTGCCTTCATGATATTCCTGTTACAGCAATCATAACTTATTGGTTATAAGACCATTGATCTCCCCGGTTTTTCCCCTGGTATTATCCAATGGATTATCGGGTTGTATGATCGTTAAATGGCATTTTGTATGAGTTATGACGTACATGACCACCTTTGGAGGTATTATCGCCCGGATCCCTCTTTTCCATCACCATGCGGCTCATTCCAATGTAACCATGGCAGCGTTACGGACATCCCCGGGGGGATTGACATCACCCGACATCCTGAGCACCCGGGCCATATGAAGACTCTGAAGGCCCGAGAAAAAGTCACGATACGTCTGAACGTGAACAATGCAACCGGCCCAATGAAAACCGGAATAATCCTAAAATATCTGCCTGGTATAAAATAATGCATGAATCACACCGGGAATGCCCGGGAAGGAGGGTATTGTAATACCAACAGGGCATGTTTTTCCACGACCACTCCTCGAGAGTGGTTCATACCAGAATTAAAATGTCGTAAGGTTGCCTCTGTCACAGCCGGGAGCGGATAGTCCCGGTAACTTCCTTTATACGGCTGTTTCAATGAATCCCTGGTTTTAAAAAAAAAGATTAACTGAAGCGGAGTTCAGGCGGCCTTTTCGGTCTGGCCTTTGATCATGAAAGCGCCAACAATTGCAAAAATTCCACCGATAATACCGAAACCCCCGAGGATAAACGGCAGCATTAAGGTGCTTACAACCGGGTTGGCAAGGATCAGACACCCGAAGATAATCAGGAGGATCCCGATAATACCTGCACCCCACCCGCCCCCTTTAAAGGCTGCGAAAAGGCCCATGAATCCCATAATAAGGCCCCACACACCAACGAAGATGATGAAGATGTAGGGGACGACGAACGTACTGTACAGGGGGTATGTCAGGATAGCAATACCGGCAATAATACCAAGGATACCAAAGAGGATCTTCCAACCTGCATTCGTACGGTCAACAAAAAGACTGCAAAGGCCAATCAGGCCGCTGATAAACCAGTAGGCACCGAGGAAGGTGACCAGCACCAGGAGCGTCCCGTACGGGTAGTATAACAGGAATATCCCCAGGATCAGGGTGATAAAACCCATGATGAGGACAAGCCACCAGGGGAACACATGCGTCCCGGGTGTCACATCCAGTGAAGGGGTCATTGTTTCAGACATGGTAATACGGTGAGTACTTCATTTACACGTTAATTAAGATTTCTACCATTCCGGGTCAATTATGTATTCCCTGACCACCAAGGGCTCAAAAAAAATTCAGGCCCTCACCCTCTATGCCCACCTTGAACCAGTCTGACAATGCTGATTCCGGGGATAATGGCCGCAAGAATTCAATTCCCGGAATTTAAGAGGACACGGTATGACATATGCCCGATAATCCAGAGATCAGAATATGGTTTTTTTTATTTCCAGGCTGGTATGAAAAACCCCGGCAAAACAATCAAAAATGCCAATTTTTTCATGCCCATCTATGAGCCAGAGGCTCATAGCACGCTTTGTTGAAATCATCAGTAGTATAGAAAGAGGTACGATGGTCACTTAAACAGGAGGGGGTTTCACTCCCTCCCTGCCCCACCCCCATTAAGATATTCTTCGGGCAGGGTTCGATTGGGACATTGGAAGGAAATTTCAGAGTATTGGGGGATAGTCTCTATCCCAACCGGGGCGCCACAGCGGCGGGCCATGAGCCCAGGAAGCGTGACGAAATTTTGGAATTCCCAATCTGCAGGATAGATTTGATAGGATATCCCATGTCAATAACAAAATGGATCCCTATATATAGAAATTTTGAACGAGGTATTTTCATTGTCCGGGTATGAACTTCCCGTTCATGTGTGTTTCTACAGAGCGGCATAATAAGAAATTCAAGGTCCGGTCCCTATCCCAAACGGGGCCCCACAGGGGTGAGGCGGAGCCCCGGGAGCGTAGATAAATTTTAGAATAATCAGGATACGGGGGGCCTGTAATAGCTTTTCAACAGGGCCAATTTCCAATTAAAAAAAATATTTTTTTATTGTTAAAAAAATCATCAGGGCGCCTTATAACTTAGCAGGACGGCCCCTGTCGAATCGTATAATGTCATGGAATCGCCGAAGATTACAAATTTCCCTGCCTTCGGAAGTAGTGTGAGATACGCAGTCTCCTGTGCCATCACAGCCGGTTCACAGGCCATCCGCGTGGTCGCGGCGGCCTGGCTGATACTGATACTTTCGCCACTTGTTGAATAGGTGGTGGAGTACCGGTTGCACCCCGAAGACCCGGAGAGACTCCCGTCTGCCAGGAATTTTGCAGTAACCGGGGCGGCCGCCATGACAGGGACTGCCCCGCCTTTTCCGTCAGTATATGATTTCAGGACCCATGCGCCAACCAGGGTTCGCGGGGATGTAGAGGGTGTTGATTTCGGAGGAGCGATTGTCCCGGCCTCTCCCTTCTTATACTGGAGGATTTTTTGTCCCAGCACCGTATACAGAACCATCTGGTCCCCGTTCATTTCGTAGGTATTCACTTTTTGCAGCAGTGCCAGGTACTGGTTTTCCTGCACCATAATTTCGGGGTCGCATGCCATCTTTGTACTTTTAACCTGGCTGATCCCAAGAGTCTGGCTGTTCAACGAGTATAAGGCAGAATATCCATTGCATCCCGATGTCCCGTTAATTCTTCCATCGGGAGTGAAAATTGCCGTAATATTACTGCCTGACAGGACCGAAACCATTGCATTATTCCCGTTATAGTAGGTTAACAGGTCCCATGGACCAACCACCGGTGCCCGTGCCGGAAGGGTTACAGGGATATCGAGGGGCCGCTTGTAGGCGAGGATTGCCTTCCCTGAACTGTCGAATAACAACATAGTGTCCCCGTTTACCGAATACGTGGTTGCGGCAGCCATTAATGAGAAATACATTGATTCCTGGTCCATAACTGCCGGTGCACAGGCCATCAGCGTGGAAATTCCCGGGGTAATCGTTATCGATGACCCGCTCGTGGTGTAACCCGCAGTGTACTGGTTACAACCTGAAGAGCCGGTCACAGTTCCGTCCGTCCTGAAGAGGGCAGTAACAGGTTGTTCTCCGATTACATTGGCCATCCCGCCTTTTCCATCAGTATATGAAAACAGCCGCCAGTTCACCCCGGTGGGAAACGATGATGAACCCGTTGCCCCTGTTGCTGCCGATACCCCGGTCGGAATTTCTGTTGGTCCCGCGGTTGTTGCTGGTGCCGGTGTCACCGGCTGACTGGTACAACCGGAGAGGAGAATTGCAAGCATGAGCACGGCGCCTACCAGCGCAAGTATTTTCTTCATATATTAATGTGATCTTTTTTTACTATTATATAATTGCCTATTAATTCGATGGACAATAACAACCTAATCAAAGGGATTTATCGATATGGAAACATATACTCAGTTTGAAATGTGGGAAAAAAGGTTTCCTGACATTGAGATCAAGGGGGAGGGAGCAGACTACTTCTCTTTATGCCGGGTTTTCATTCCAAAAAACTGATAGAAACCAATATTTTTCCAGCCAATACGATGTTTTGGGCGTAACTAACAAAATCCGGCGGAATATTTATATATCGTAGTTTATGAAAATTAAGATGGTAATATTATGGCAAACGATGTTGTTATGGAAGGTCAGGTCAATGACCTCAGGTGGGGATCATTTGTCCTTCTCGGTTTAGTCGCAATGGTATTTGGTCTCGTTATCGCAATGTTTCCTCAGTCTTACGGCAACAGTGCTGATTGAACTGATCGGGATATTCCTTATCCTCGTCTCCTTCGGTGTAATAATGATGTCCGCGGTTGCACCCGGCGGGTTGAAGGGATCGATACTTCTTGCAGTCCTTGGGATTATCGGATTTTTCTTCGGGCTGGCAACGATCCTGTCACCCTACGTGATGGGTAGGGTAATCTTCATCCTCGTGGGTATTGCCCTGTTTATCGGGGGACTTATCGGCCTGATCCTTGCAATTTCAGAGAAGCAAATGGTCCACCGCGGGCTTTTCGCACTTCAGGGAATACTCTCCCTGATCCTGGGTATCATAATCATTGTAGGACCTATCATCGGCGTTTCCCTTGCAGTAATCTTCATAGGGGTCTATTTCGTCGTATGGGGCATTCTCAGCGTCATAACGGGTGCAACGATCCGGGCAGCGAAAAGGGCGTGAAGCGAACCAAAATCTTATTTATATTTTTTTAATTGTTTCACGTTTTTCACCGAATCAGGCTTATACTATGTTCAGTCATCCCAGGTAGCACGGTTATCTGATAGCGCCCGTGCTTCCAGTACCATTCATATTCTTACCCTGAGCTCCCCCATACCCTGAGCCCCCGGATTCCTAGGTTTCTCCCGGTACCGCTATCGGTTAGTATTGTCTTTCGTGAACCGGTATGCCCCATCCGGCACCGCGATCTCAAACCGTGCCCCTTTGCCCGGAACCCCGGTCTCACTGATAGTGATGCCGGTGATGGCAAGGATCTCCCGTGCCAGAAAGAGGCCCAGTCCGGTATTCTTCCCGTACCCTCTCCCAAAGATCTTCTCTTTCTCGTCTGACGGGATACCGACCCCATTGTCCTCAACGATGATGACAAGCCTTTCCTGGACAGGTTCACAGCGAATGGTAACCTCCGTCACCCGTTCACCGTGACGGTCAGCATTATCGAATAAATTGAAAAAAACACGCTCGAGTAAGGGGTCGGCAAAAATTTCAACCTGGTTGCAGGTACCCGAGAGCAGGACCACGGTTTTCCCTGTTGTTGCAATGATCTCATCAAGCCTGAACCATGCGGGGGTATGGATACCCAGTTCCTGGTACATCCTGGTAAACTCGATCAGGCGGGCAATTGCCAGTGATGATGCATCAATCCTGACTAATAAGCCAGCAATGACCGGACCAGGGTTTTCCATTTCTGCTATCTGGGTGTACCCCCGGAGGACCATAATCTGATTTGCGACATCGTGGCGGGTGACACTGTTCAGGAGGTTGAGTTTCCGGTTGACTTCCCGGACCGCGTTCTCCATGTTCCTGCGTTCGGTGATATCCCGGGCTGCTGCATAGATCCGGTCACCAAGGAGGATGGAACGCCACTCTAGCCACCGGTAGGTACCGTCCTTGTGGCAGTACCGGTTCGTGAAGTTAAGCACCTCTATATCGGAACGTAAGGTGGCAACTGCTGCAAGGGTAGCCTGCAGGTCGTCCGGGTGGACGAGATCGAGGATGCGTTTGCCCTCGAGTTCCGCGAGTGTATAGCCAAGCGTCTTCTCCCATTCAGGGTTCAGACGACGGAAATATCCATCCGTATCCGCGATGCAGAAGAGGTCGAGGCTGGTGGAGAAATACTGTTTGATCTCCTCGGTCTTTTCCCGGATCGACTCTTCTGCACGTTTCTGATTACTGATATCCCGGAGGTGCTCAATGATAAACCGGATTTCCCCCGTATCATCAAGGACAGGATAACTCCTCACATCCAGCCATGCATCGATTTCCGGTACAAATTTCTGCACCATTGCCGGTTTTTTTGAACGATATGTTTCCGAGGTTGCACAGATCTCGCAGGGGGTATCATGACCGATCAGCTCATAGCATCTCTTTCCCGTCACTTCACCAGGGTTTTTACCTACCATCGCATACCCGGCGGCATTGTACCTGATGATCCCGTGGTGAAGATCCTGTACCCCGATCACATCCGGAATTGCATTGAACAATGCCTCCAGCATTGCGCTCTTCTCCCGGAGCGCTGCTTCACTGTTCCGTAGCGCCTCTTCAGCGTGCTTGCGCATAGTGATGTCACGGTCAATACCGCGGTACCCGGCAAAAGATCCGTCTTTTGCCAGCCGGGGCACGCCGCTTGTCTCAAGGACAACGATCGACCCGTTCTTGTGGATACAGCTGTTCTCAAGGGATGATATCGGCAGCCGGGACTCGACAAATCTGGAAAACTCCGCGGCCACCCTCCGCGCCTCGTCCGGTTGCATGAAGTCAAAGGGGATCTTGCCGATAAACTCTTCCGGTTCGTACCCAGCAGTTCCCGCACCTGAGGGCTGACATACGTGTAGGTGCCCCTTTCATCTACCTCCCAGATGAAATCACTCGTTGACTCGACAAGCGCCCGGAACTTCTCCTCACTTACCCGGAGCTTTTCTTCTTTCTGGGCAAGTTCCTCATACTGCTGTCGGAGCTCTTCTTCGGTTGCCGAAAGCTGCCCATACGCAGTACTAAGCTTTTCTTCTGCCTGCTTGCGTTCAGTGATATCCCGGCCTTCCGGGATTAAGTACAGGATTCTGCCGGTTGTATCTACCATCGGTTTAATAGAGAAATCAATATAGGCAAGATGCCCGTCAGCAGCAGGATGGGTGGCCTCGAACCTGACAGTTTCACCGGATGCAGCCCGTTGTATGGCATCCTTCAGCATCTCCTGCAGATCTGCGGAATGAGACCACCACGGGGTCTCCCAGAAAGGCCGGTTAATGACATCGGATTCAGAAATACCGGCAAATGCCAGCGCAGACCGGTTGGCCTCAATTAATGTGCCGTCAGTATTCATGAGTCCGATGAACTGGAAGGACTGGTCGATGATCGCCCGGAACTTCTCCTCGCTCTCGCGCAGGGCTTCTTCCGCGTGCTTCCATTCCGTGATATCTTTTGCAATTCCTTCAACACCCAGAACATTGCCATCCGGATCATGGTAATAGTGGGCGCTTGTTGATACGATGACTGGCGAACCATCCTTCTTTTTTAAGATTGCCTCAAAATTCTTCACGCTTCCGGTTTTTTGGATAGCTGTCAAGAAATCCCTGCGGTTTTTCGGATCTGTATAAAAGTCTCGTGCGAGGTTGAGACCGATGACTTCATCAACGGAACTGTACCCGAACACGTCTTTAGCGCTCGGGCTGGCCATGGTGATATTTCCCGCTGCATCTGCCCGGTAAAACACATCCTGCAGGTTCTCAATCACGCCCCGGTAATTCTGTTCACTCTCCTGCAGCGCCTCTTCGGTCTGTTTCCGGTCGGTAATATCCAGCAGGACCCCGCTGAATACAATCTCCGTCCCGCGGGTGAACGGCCGGGATATTCCCTGGAACCAGATAGTCTCGCCGGAGGGTTTGATAAAACGGCCCTCAAAATTGAATAGGGACCGTTGCCTTACTGCCTCGTTTATCGAGTTGAGGAGTGTTTCACGGTCGCGGGGGTCGACCTGACTGGTGAACCGCTCGAAGAAATCACTGGTGTTACTGCTGATGCCAAATACCTCAGGTGCGAGGCTGCTGACGTAATATAACCCCATCGTCCCATCCGGCCGGGCATAGAACTGGTAGACAACCCCGGGGATAGTTCCGGTAATTTCCTCCAGTCTGCTGCTGGTGTTTAAGCAGCGCCTCTTCAGCCTTCTTCCGGTCAGTGATGTCCCGGATGCTGACATGGATCATTGGTTGCCCTGCGATCTGGATTAGCGTGCAGATCACCTCGGTCAGGATCGGGGTCCGTGCAGCGTCATGCTTCAGGTGTGCCCACTCGTACCGCACCATCCCCCCCTCATCAACATAGCCATAATCTCATCGCCACGCTCTGAGGAACGGACGCCATCGGGCTGGAACTCCGGTGCAAAATCTTCTGGGGTATGCCCGAGGATCCCTTCGTTATTCTTTAACGCAAAGAGCGTCAGGGATGCAGCGTTGCAGTCAGCGACCTTTCCCGTGCCATCAAGGAGTAACTGCGCTTCAGCAGATTTCTCGAACAGGGTTTTGAACCGCTCCTCGCTCTCCCGGAGATCCCGCTCATTTTTTGCAAGCACTTCATACTGACCGCGTAGTTCCTCCTCGAATGCAGCAAGTTGTTCATTGGCGGAGTCAGTTCAGCCTTCTGTTTCTGAAGGATCTGTTCGCTCTCTTTTCGGGCAGTGATATCGTGCATCTGGACGATAGTGTGCTGTTTTCCCTGCAAGAGGACGTCATTGGAGGCCGTCTCTCCATAGAACCTCGTCCCGTCCTTTTTGATGCCGCTAACATCGATCGTATCTTTGGCTCCATTCTGAATCCACCGGGAGATCGCATCGTGTGATTCAGCGGTCATCATAAATTCAAAACCATTGCGGCCAATGATCTCTTCGGGTGTATATCCGAACATTTTGGCAAACTGAGGGTTGCAGTCAGTAATGATGCCATTGTCGTGGATCATGATGCCTTCCAGAGCAACATCGGCCAGTGTCCTGAACCGCTCCTCACTCTCCCACAGTGCTTCTTTTGCCCGCTTGCGTTCGGTAATGTCGCGCACCACACTGACTACATACAGGATCCGGCCGTCCGGATCATGGATTGGCCGGACGAAGTGTTCTGTTGGAAACACGCAACCATCCTTCCGACGCATCTCGAACTCCCGCTTAAAGTATCCGGGTTCGTCGTAGGTGGCTTTAGCCTCCCGGCCGAACTGCTCCACATGCGCCTGGTCGACGTGCAGGAAATTGGTCTCCCTGCCCACCATTTCCCCGTCCAAATAGCCAAAGATTCTGGTAGCGGCGGCGTTGCACTCGCTGATCTGGCGGGTCGCAGGATCGACCAGGAAGATAGCATCATCGAGCGAAGCGATGGTCACCTTGAACCGGTCGCGAGATTCCCGCAGCCTATCTTCATTGAGTTTCCGTTCCGTGATATCCTGAAGCGTGCCGATGACATAGGAACGGGCACCCTCAATTACCGGTGCCAGACCCCGCAGCTCTGTCCACACCTTTTTGCCGGTTTCGGTGGTTATCAGGGCTTCCATAGCAAAGGGTTTACCGGTCGAAAGGCAGGCAGCCACGTTTTCACGGATACCCTGGATATCCTCCGGTGCATAGTACTTCATCCCTTCGGTGAGTCCCGGCCGGTAACTGCAAGGTGCTTCAATGATATCGTATATCCCATCTGTCCATTCAAGATAGTCTGTATGGGGATTGGCTTTCCAGCCACCAAGGCGGGCTATCTTCTGGGTTTCCTCTAAGAAGCGCTCGCTTTCCCGTAATGTGTTTTCTGTTCGTTTCTGGTCAGTGATATCAATCAAAATCCCGCGGAAACCGGCGGGTTTTCCAAAACGAGAGAAGGGAGCGGCATAGATCATGACTGGGAACGTGCTGCCGTCCCTGCGGACTGCAGTATATTCATGGTTCGCGACCGTTTCCCCACGGAATGTTTTTTCGATATTCTGCCGGATACGCTCAAGATCTGAAGGGTCCAAAAAAGATAGTGCACTGACTCCTGCCTCAAGATCCTTATCGGCAACGCCCATGGTTGTCAGTGCTATCTGGTTCGCGTACGTGACCCTGAAACCGAGATCCATCTCAAAGACCATCTGGGGCAGGAGCTCGGCAGCTCACGGTACTTGGCTTCGCTCTCCCTGAGATTCTTTTCTGCATTTCTCTGTTCCGTCACTTCCCGCACAATGCAACCGATGCGTTTCCCGACCGAGGTCTGGATAGGGAACAGAGCCTGCTGGATCATCATGCGGCGTCCGCGTGCATTCATGGCTTCAACTTCAAGAAACAGAGGGGAATTTCTTGAGAAGAGCTCCGGAAAAGCGGTGGAAAATCGCGACCGTAAGTCTTCGATATATGCCGGGTTTTGATGCTCAGGGACAACCAGCCGGATCTGGAGGTCAACAATATTGCTCTTCAGTGCCTCTGATGCAGGAATCCCGAAGATTTGTTCTGCAGACGGGTTCCATGCAAGGATCGTACCATCGGCCTCGATCAGCAGTACACCATCGATTGAAGCTTCCATGAAGGTCCGGAACTTCTCCTCGCTCTCCTGGATCTGCTTCCCGCTCAAAATTATCTCTTCAAACTGGCCCTGCAGTTCTTCCTGGGATGCCGAAAGCTGCTCGTATGCTGCCCTTAGTTCGTCGTTCACCCGTTTCTTTTCGGTGATATCACGGTTACTTGCACGCCTGCCCAGGTGGCGCCCCTCGGGATCAAAGACCGGGTGGCAGGTATGGTTGATCCAGCGTACATCGCCGTCCTTTCTCACCATACGGAAATCTAAGCTCGAGTGCCGTTGTTGTTTTATCAGCTTCCTTCCGGTGGTTCTCCCAGACCTCCCTGTCACGGGGGTCAACGATGGAATCCAGGAGAGAGGAATTCTGCTGGAATTCTTCCCTGGTGTAACCGGATATCCTTTCGCAGGAGGGGCTCATATATACAATACTGTGATCCGGTGCCTCCCAGTATTCCCAGTCATAGGTAAAATCAGCAACGGTACGGAATTTTTCTTCGCCCGCACGCAGTTTTTCCTCTACAGAGCGCCTGCGCAGGGATACTGCAACCATGTGTGAGAAGGATTCGAGGAGCCCTACAGAGGGGGCCGGCTTACCTTTTCCAATCGCAAGGACCGACGTAGCAAAGAGCTCCCCTTCAATAACATACACAAGACCGAAGAAATGGTCAATACCAAGGACTTTCTGGATTGCAAAACTCATTACAGGCGGGATTTGTCCAAAACTGACGTCAGTAAGAGTCGGGAGCTTTTTAACAGCACTACCGACCATTTCCGTGTAATCATCCGAACTGACAACCGTCTTTATCTCGCGGGGATCTTTTCCCAGCATCGTTACCGCTTTTTCCAGGAGGCCGTGCCCGGACTCGAGATGGCTGATAATAAGGGTATGGTCAGCAGGATGATAATCCGAGTACCAGGCCGCCACCCCCCCGGTTAACTTCATCAGCTTCCGGACAATGAATGTCCCGATGCTTTCACCGGCCGGCAGCAATGCAAGTTCCAGGGAGAACTGGTTCATTGCTGCGAGGACCTGGTTTTGTTCCTGCAACGATTGTTCCGTTTCTTTCATCCGGGTGATATCCCGGATTGATTCTATTGCACCGGTAATTTGGCCTTTCTGGTTAAAAAGCGGGCTTGCCTTGCCCATGAGTGTCCGTTGCACCCCTTTCAGTTGCGGGAGGTCCGTTTCAGCAATGAGGACGTCTTTTTCGCGTAAAATGCCTTTATAATGATTACTGATATCTTCTTCAGGCTTAAAAATCAGGTCAATAAGAATAGGGCGCCGTTTTCCGTAGAAGGGGATCGCATACTCGTATCCCCCTTCCCCAGAATATCAACCGCAGGGACACCGGTCATCTCTTCGATGGCGTGGTTCCATGCAATGACCTGGCCTGAACGGTCGATTGCAAACGTTGCATCGGGCAGGAAGTTGATGATATCGGCAAGTCGCTTTTCAGATTCATTTAGCGAATTTTCGGCCTGCCGGCGTGCTATCGCCTGCCGGATCTTATGTTCCAGCTCGGCAAACTGGGCTTTCGGGTCTCCGCCTTTCTGGAGATAGAAGTCCACACCGTTGTTGATCGCCTCGATCACCACCTCCTCGCGGCCCCGCCCGGTGAACAGGATAAACGGGATATTCCCGTGGCTGCCGCGAACAGATTTTAAAAGTTCAATGCCGTCCATCCCCGGCATCTGGAAATCAGAGACGATGGCATGGTATACCTGCTGTACCGATCGTGTGGAGTGCCTGCTCTGCTGAAGTATCGATATCGACAGAAAAATCGTTTGAACGTTCCAGAAAAAGTTTTGCTATCTCTAACAGGCTCGGCTCATCGTCGATATAAAGTATCCGGTACATTACCTGATTCCTGTAGTACTTTTCAATGTGCAATACACTCTACTATAGGATAAGGGTTATGAAATAAAAAAAAAATCCCGGGATTCGGCAAAAAAGACTTGGGATTATACGGGTGCACTGATCCGGTAGGAGCCTTTTGGTACCGTAATTGTAAAAACTGCCCCTTTTCCCGGTTCACCGGTCTCGCGGATAGTGATACTGGTAATGGCGAGAATCTCACGTGCCAAAAAGAGGCCAAAGCCGGTATTCTTCCCGTAGCCTTTTAAAAAGATCTTTTCTTTGCAGTCCGGTGGGACCCCGGTCCCGTCATCCTCCACCGTGATAGTGAGCCCGTCCATCTCCTGTTCACAACGTATCCTGATCACCGTCACCCGCTCGCCATGACGGATGGAATTGTCGATCAGATTAAAGAAGACCTTCTCGAGCATGGGATCAGCAAAGACCTCGGCATCACAGGTACAGGATATCTGTATATTCTCCGGTTTGTGCCGGGAAACCATTTCACTGACACGATACCAGCCAGGAGCATGCATCCCGAGCTCCTGGTATGACCTTGTAAACTCAATCACCCGCGAGATAATAGAGCCGGCCGCTTCAATTTTCGATAAGAGGTCAGCAACGACCGGGTCAGGCTGCTCCATCAGTGCGATCTGGGCATATCCTTTCAGGATAGTGACCTGGTTGGCCACATCGTGCCGGGTGATGCTGGCTAAGAGATTGATCTTCCTGTTTGTCTCCCGGATAACCTGTTCTGTCCGCTTACGATCGGTGATATCAAGGAAACTGACAAGGCTTGCGACAATGCGGTCCTGGTTGTCAAATATCGGGGCCCCGTATATCTCGAGCCGGACCCGTGTGCCATCTGGTCTTTCGACAACCATGTCATCAACATAATCCAGCTCCCCGTGCATCCCCCGGATAATCGGCATATCCTTCGCAGGATACGGGACTGATGTCCCCGCCCTGCTTGCATTATAGATGTCGGCAAGGTTCTCTTCTTTTGCATCGGACATGATTCCACGCCCGAGAAGCCTTGTTGCTTCCCGGTTGGCGATGATCGGTCTTCCTGACGGGGCCTCGACCATGAAAATTCCCATCGGGACTGTATCGAGGAGCGTGCTGATGAGCCGGTTCCGGTAATCGAGTTCCTCTGTTCTCTGCCGCAGGACGTCTTCTGCACGCTTCTGGTCAGTGATGTCCCGGAAGATCCCTATAATTGAGGTTCTTCCGGTGATATCAACACGGCTCGCATTGATCGAGACCGGCACTCTTCTGTTATCCTTTGTTATAATAGCAGACTCCACGCTGGTATCCATGCCGAGAGCATATTTTTGGAAATATTCCATCGTCTGTTCCAGAACATCCTCAGGGTGGAGCTGGTCTGCACGCATCGAGTTGATCTCCTGCCGCGAATACCCGGTAATAACCTCTGCCCGCTCGTTGCAGTCTATGAGCATCCGGGTTTTCGGATCCGCAATAAATATGGCATCGTTGCTCTTCTCGAACAGGAGCCGGTACTTCTCCTCGCTCACCCTGAGCGCCCCGGCAATCTGTTGTTGTTCCGAAATATCACTCAGTGACTCGACGAGTACCTTTTTTCCATTGATTATTGCCGGAATGACAGTTTTTAAAACCGGGATGTGCTCCCCCTGGTTCGTGACAAGGACACGCTCTGAGGCATCGATTTCCTGTCCCAGGTCAGTTATGGGACACTGGCCCAGTTCGCAGGGGCAGATGAACTGGTGACATACGGAACCGATCACTTCATCCTCCGTTCCTGCACCTATCATGGCCAGTGCCTTTGGATTGGCATCAAGGATTATATGAGTCGCAGCATCGATGATGATGATTCCGGTCTGGACGGACTGCATGATCGTATGCAGCCTTTCCTCGCTCTCTCGAAGCGCATCTTCGGTCCCCTTCCTCCTTCCAATGTCGATTACGGTAGCTGATCCCGCCGGCAAAGGACCCGTCAGTGTTGTGGAGGGGTGCGGTACTCATAAGCGTCGTAATATAGGACCCGTCTTTTTTCTGGAACATGAATTCATGCTGTTCGCGGACCCCTTCCTTCCGCTCGGAGAATTTCGCGGCAGCCACTGCCCGCCATGCATCATCCATGAACATGAAGAGACCTTTACCCACCATTTCGTCGACCGTGTACCCAAGCATGCCAGCCATAATCGGATTGACATAGTTCGTTACAGCATCGGCATCAATGACCCAGATCCCTTCGTTTACCGAGGTTAACAGCGTCCGGTACCGCGCCTCGCTTGCCTGCAGCGCAATTTCTGCTTCCTTCGTATGAGTTATATCCCGGCCTACTGACTGGTATTCGGTGACAGTTCCAAAAGGATCGAAATTTGCACGGTCACTCCACCGTTGCCACCGTATTCCCCCGTCGGGCATTATAATCCGGTGTACGATGATGTCGACAGGATTATCCGGGGTCAGAGATTTAAAAAACTGCCTCAAGTGTTCCTGGTCTTCAACGGGTATCTCCGGACGGAACCGGTGCCCGAGTAGCGCTTCACGTTTCAGCCCGAAATAGCGGCAGTAGGCTTCATTGACAAAGATGTGGGTGCCGTCAGGTAAGAAACGGGATATAAACTCGGTCTGGTCCTCGACCACGTCCCTGTACCGCTGCTCACTCTCTATAAGGGCTTCGTCTGCCCGGATCCGCTCAATGGCAGACCCGATCTGTGTTGCAATCATTTCAAGGGCGACACGGGCAATTGCCGGGATCTCATTCATGGTATGCGAGGTGATGTTTAAGTCTGGCAATGACCCTGCTGTTGTGGAGGATCGGTATGATGGCAGCAACCTTCAGGCCCTCCTGTTCCTGGACAGGGCTGTGAATAATACCTGTTTCACTGTATTGTAAATAGATCGGTTTTCCTGCCATTATCATCCGGGCGTTTTCTGAACCGGAAGGATAACGGGAAACGCTTTGCACAAACTCGTCCCCGAGGTTCTGTGAGACGATGAGGTCAATAGAGCCACATATACCATCGACGAGGTAGATCCCTCCGGCATCCATCCCGGAGATCTCGATTGCCGCATTCAGGCAGGTCATCATGGTAGAATTGAGTCCGCGGACTGACTGGAGTGCAGTCCCGAGATTAAGCTGAGTACGGAGGAGGTGATCCCGCTTCTTCCGCTCGGTTATGTCCCGGAAGGTACCCTCTACACCGAGAATATTCCCTGCCGGATCATAATAGAGGTGGCTGCTGGTCGAAATCAACACTCCCATACCGTCCTTCCGCCTCAGCCGTATCTCGTAATCTGTCACTTTTCCGTTCCGGTAGATCTCTTCAAGAAACTGTTTCCTGTCAGCGGGGTTGAGATAGAAATCATTTGCAATGTTCCTGCCCAGGCATTCCGAAATATCGTTATACCCGAGGAGCGTTGCAAATGACCTGCTGACCCTTAAAAGCCGGCCTTCGGTATCACTCCGGTAATACACGTCCTGGATCTGGCTGAGCAGGCCGGTATATTCCCTGTTGGCCATGATCAGGTTCTCTTCAACCCTCTTTAGTTCGGTGATGTCCAGAAGGGATGCAACGCTCTTGGTAGTACCAGGAATTACGTCGATAGTTATGTAGATGTCCCGAATCTCCCCAAGCCGTGAAATGAACCGGAATTCATAGTGCGCAAGAGCACTCTCATGATCAACCCTTCTCAAACGGTGCTGGGCGAGCATCCGGTCAAGGTCTTCCTTTACAACGAACTCCATCCACTTCTTTTTGTTCTCGATCTCACCTTTCCGGTACCCGCTTAAGCGCTCGAACTCGGAGTTCGCAAGGCTTATCATCCCGTCGTTTTCGATAAGGACTGTTCCGGTTCCCGTCGTTTCAAAGACTGCACGGTACTTCTCCTCGCTCCGGCGGATAGCATCATCCGCCTGTTTTCGTTCGGTGATGTCCTGTATAACACCAAAGACCACCCGTATCGCCGGATTGTACTCTGCAATGGAATGTACGTCCACGATCTTTCCATCAGTGGGGCGTTCGATCTTGAATTCAACATCATACGGCCGGTTATCCTCGATCAGAGCCCTTAAAGCCTCATTGAGTATCGGACGGTACTCTGGAAGGGGGATCTCCTGCACATCCTCGATACACCATTGGTGATTGGACAGCCCGTAAATTGAGCGTGCACCATCTGACGCATAGACGTCCCGGGTCTTAAGATCAAATTCCCAGTGACCTAATCCGGCGATAAGTTCAGCCCGTCGCAGACGTGCTCCACTTTTTGCAAGGGCCACCTCAGCCTCCTTCCGCTCGGTAATGTCAACAATTATGCCCCGTAGCCCGGTGATCCTGTCGTTCATATGAACTGGTGACGAGTAGATAGAGATGGGGAATGTGTTGCCATCCTTCCGCAGGGCCATGTACTCTCCCGTAAGTCCCGGCCACGGCTTTCCTTCAAATACACCTCGAATGCCTGCTTCAGCCCGTTCCAGGTCCTCCGGGGCAATCATGTCAAGGGCATGAAGTCCCGCGTTGAACTCCTCCTGCGTGTACCTGAACATATCGAACGCGATCCGGTTCGCGTACGTCAGGATCCCCTCCGCATCCGCTTCATAAACGGCCTGTGGCAGAATGTCTGATAACTCGCGGAACCTCATCTCACTCTCGTTTAGTGCCCACTCTGCCTCCTTCCGCTCGGTAATGTCCCGTATTGACTCGATAGCCCCGATGATGCAGCCCTTCGTATCATACAACGGGGAGGCGGTAAACCAGAGGGCGGCCCCTTTTCCATCGTTCATGTGAGGGATCGTGATTTCTGAGAACAATTTTTCCCCTGATCGTGTGATATACGGATACTTTGCTTCCGTTACCGGGTCATCTTTGAGGACAAGGTCGATGAGGATCGGGCGTCGTTCCCTGTAAAACGGGATCCCATATTCGTGATTACCTTTTCCGAGGATATCCAATGATGGTATTCCGGTCATTTTCTCCATCGCCCGGTTCCATGCAATCACAACTCCCCTGTTGTCAATCGCAAAGGTCGCATCCGGCAGGAAGTTGATGATATCAGATTCCCTGCGCTCATGGTCCCGGATGCTGGCCTCAGCCCTCCTCTGCAGCACGGCTTTCTGGATTTTGTGTGCAAGTTCGGCGAACTGTGAGACAGGCTCACCGCCTTTCTGGAGGTAGAAATCGACCCCCTCGTTCAGGGCCTCGATAACGACCTCTTCCCGGCCGCGGCCGGTAAAGATAATGAACGGGACGTTGTTGCCCGAAGCCCTGACCTTTTTTAAAAATTCGATGCCATCCATCCCAGGCATCTGGTAATCGGAGATAATGGCATCGTACCCTTTTCCGGTAATATATAGGAGCGCTTCTGAGGCAGATTCAACCGTATCAACAGAAAAAAGACCTCCACGCTCAAGGAAACGTTTGCCAATTTCGAGCAGGGCGGTTTCATCGTCAACGTAGAGAACAGATATCATAACATTCCTGGAAGGATGCGTAAACAATTGTAGATATCAATCAACGATACATAATCATTTCCTTAAGGATAAATGGTATCTCCGAGTGAAATTCACTGCCGCCGTGGACAGGGAGGAGAGTGGGGCCTGGTTTTACATGGTGTCCCTTGAGGTGACCGGAAATAATTCGGGAGGATAAGAACAGACCGAGACAGCAACTTTAAACAGTCTATCGGAATAAAAAAGATTATTCCGGCTCCGTAGAAATCCTGTCAAATCTATCTTGCAGATAGGTGATTCCAACATTTCCTCACGCTCCCGGGGCTCATGGCCCGCCGCTTTGGCGACCCCGGTTGGGATAGAGACTATCTAAAAATACTCTGAATTTAATGTGCCTTCGGGAAACCCTGCCCGAAGAATATTTTAATGGGGGTGGGCAGGGAGGGGGTGAAACTCCCTCCTGGTCTTACGTATCTTCTCTTTTTTTTAATATGCAGGGTTTCTACAGGGCAGTATTTCTTAAACTTCGTTTCGGGGCATATAAGGAGCCGGGATGTTTTGCCATCTCCTTTTATTTTGTGATGAAATTATAAAGCTAATCGCTTTCAACAATCCAACTGGGAACAAAAACCAACATGAAAAAACATAAAATGGCAGTAACGAGCCTGGACAAATCAATTGAAGAATCTTGCGGCCGGAACTGACCACAGAAGATTGGCAATCTGGGCGGCTGACTGTGCCGAGCGTGTACTACCATATTTTGAGGAAAGATCTCCAGGAGATAATCGTCCCCGGGAAGCTATCGATGAGTTACGCGCGTGGGTACTAACGGGCGTGTTTAAGATGGCTGATATACGAAGGGCAGCACTTGCAGCTCATGCGGCTGCACGTGAAGTCGAAGAAGATAATGCGGCCCGGTCTGCCGCCCGTGCTGCAGGCCAGGCGGTGGCAGCTGCACATGTTCCCCGTCATGCTGTCGCTGCTGCACTCTATGCAGCCACCGCTGTTCGTGACGCCACAAATGATTCCGATGCCGATGCTGCCACGGCCAGGGAGCGTAGCTGGCAATACCAGCATTTGCTTGAATTGGGACTGTGCTGACTTCCGGGGTCCGGCCTTGCCCAAAAAAATGGGGTCCCGGAAGAGCGATCCCTGGACAATGCCATTTGATTCTCTCAGGCAACGCAATCGCCCCTGCGACCAACCCTCCCCCCTTCAGACTGGGATATGTCTTCCCCGGCGAATTGACCTGGCCGTATAGGAGCAACCATGAGATGGTTCCCTGTTCCTTCCTGCAACGAAGAACTGCAAACCATTAAAAGCCTTGATTGGAGTAGTTATCTAAAGAGGAGAATCTGAAAATGGTTAAACTGACCGATGAGATCAAGGAATCGCTGACAGGGACCAAGATCGTGTTTCTGGCAACAGCTTCGAAAGAGGGGGCCCCCAACGTTGTCCCGATCGGGGCGTTTAAGCTTCTGGATGACGAAAGGCTTCTTATTTCGGACCAGTTTTTCAACAAGACGCTGAAGAACATGAAAGAAAACCCAAAGATTGCCATATCCTACTGGGGTGAGAAAGGCGGCTTCCAGATCAAGGGCTCGATAACTCTCCATACCAATGACGAGGTCTTTAAACAAGACGTGGCGTGGATGAAAGAACTCAGGCCCAACCTGGTTCCCAAGTCCGCGGTGATCATGAAGATCACGGAGGTCTTCATCGTCAAGGCAGGACCCGACGCAGGGAAGAAGATATTGTAACACCCCGGGTAAATTCCGGAGGCGCAAAGATTCAACAAACATTTTTTTACGTAGTCTTGATTCTTTTTTTTAAATATGCAGGGGTTCAACAGAGCCGATTTTATAACATTTTGAAAATCTCTGATACGGACAGTGATTGATGAGATTGCCGAACTTGATCAATTAGAATAAGACTACCAGTCTGCCAAAGAGAGAATAAAAAAAGAAAGACTCAGCACGGAGCTGCCATTCCGGGCATATATTTCCTGATATCAACCTGCGAACCATTTTTTGCCATCCGCTCTGCCAATTCAAGTAACTCTCTTACTACGATTGAATCGACGTAATCTTCTCCGCAGTTTGTGCAGATCTGGGCCGGAACTTCCTTAACAACAAGGGTGAAATCATCCCGGTTGAGGGTGACAGTTGTAGTTCCCTGTTCCGTCTCGCCAGTTTTACAGATAGTGCACTTCATTTTTTCCTCCTTACAAAATCCGATTCCCATTTGGATACATCAGGTTCGTACGCTGTGATAACAATTACCTTATTATCTACATTATTGTATGCCATAACGACATGGAGCGGCCGATCATTACCTTCACCAAGAAGGAGATAACTTGGGTATGGAGTATCGTCCTGATATTCTTCGATTACTTTTCCATGAGTTATGATTTCTGTAACTTCATGCTCCGATATCTTCCGGTCAAATATCTGCTTCACGGCATGGACCCGGTACAGAATTCCCGCTGACCCAATATTGTTTTGGAAGTCCCGACGTCCAGGTTTCATGAGATCATCTCACAATTATTCGTTTTTAATTGTAGCACCTTCAAATATCTATATTCCCCGTGGGTGCGCTAGTGGTAAGTCGGGGAGCCGAAGCCATAGTCTAGCGTGCGAGTGATCTTCTTAAAAAACAGGAGGGTCGATGCGAAGAGCATCGTACCTGAATTCCCGATGCTGCGGACGGGATCCGAACCCGCGACCTCCAGATGTCTCAGATGACGGCGCCAATGAATTTGCTCGAAAACCCTATGAGTCTGGCGCCCTAACCAGCTAGGCCACCGCAGCGCACAAAAGTGCATAACAAGAAGGATTTTTGCGCTATTAAAGGTTCTGATACAGGGGATGAACAGGGTGTGCGACCATCCGTACCAGTATGGAAACGTTAAAAAAAAGGAGTATTAAGATTTCCAGGAGTTAACCCGCATTTTTTTTATGGTGCAGGTATACATTGACCGCTGCGGAGATAGCTGCAACTTCCTTTCCCTGCCTTAGGGAGGCCCCAAGAGTCTGGATACGGGTCTCTTCCTCGCGGACATACCGGTTCAGGGTCTTTGCGATGTGCTCCTCAAGCAGGAACCCGGTATGCGTGTTCCCTTCGACGAACTGCTTGTTATGCATAATCGCGTGGTGGAGAGGAAGCGTTGTTTTCACACCGATAATCACGTATTCGTAAATCGCCCGCCTCATCCGTTCGATCGCTTCCATCCGGTTGTACCCGTTACGTGCAGAGCTTCGAGATCATCGAGTCATAATTTGTCGGGATCGCATAACCAACGTGGATTCCGGAGTCAAGGCGGACACCCGGACCTCCGGGTGACCGGTACCGTACAATCTTTCCGGGGTCAGCGGCAAAATTGTTAAGCGGGTCCTCAGCGTTGATTCGGCATTCGATTGCATGACCCCTGATCGAGATGTGTTCCTGCCCGAAGGGGATCGGTTCACCGGCAGCGATTGCCAGTTGCTGTTTAACAATATCGATCCCGGTTACCGACTCAGTGATGGTATGCTCAACCTGCAGCCTTGTGTTCATCTCCATGAAATAGTAGTTCCCGTTGCTGTAAAGAAATTCGACCGTTCCTGCATTCGTGTAATTTGACGCTTTTGCGACCGCGATGGCTGAGGCTGACATCCGTTCCCTCAGTTCGTCGGTCATGATCGGGCAGGGGGACTCTTCCACCAGTTTCTGGTGACGGCGCTGGATCGAACATTCCCTCTCGAAGAGGTGTACCGTATGACCATGCTCATCTGCGAGGATCTGGAACTCAATATGGCGGGGTTTTACCAGGTATTTCTCGATGAAAACGGTCGGGTCCCCAAAGGCAGACCCTGCAATCCGCATCCCGGCGTTAATCGCATCCTCAAGGCCTGTCTCGTCCTCGACAATCTGCATGCCGATACCCCCGCCTCCGGCACTTGCCTTGACTAACACCGGGTACCCGATCTCCTGTGAAATATTCCGGGCCTCGTCAACATTCCGGACTCCGCCCTCTGTCCCGGGGACAACAGGCACACCGACATCCCGCATTGTTTTCTTGGACCCGATCTTCGAACCCATCATCTCGATCGTCTGCCACGATGGCCCGATGAATGTCACACCCTCTTCCTGGCAACGATGGGCAAACCGGTAATTCTCAGCAAGGAAGCCATAACCGGGGTGAACTGCTTCAGCCCCGGATTTTTTTGCGACCTCGAGTATCCTGTCGATATTTAAGTAACTCTTGGAAGGAGGGGCCTCACCGACATGAAACGCCTCGTCTGCATATTTCACATGGAGGGAGTTAATATCGGCATCAGAATAGATCGCGACGGTTTCCACTCCCAGCTCACGGCAGGCCCGCATCACCCGTATCGCAATCTCGCCCCGGTTTGCGACCAGTACCTTCTCAAAAAATTTCATTCCACCACCAGGAGGACATCGCCGTTCTGGACGACGTCGCCCGCATCAACAAAGATCTCAGTAACGTGTCCGTCAACCGGGCAATGGATCGGGTTTTCCATTTTCATTGCCTCGAGAACGAGGAGGAGGTCTCCCTTTTTCACTTCCTTCCCTTTACTGACTGCGACCTCAAGGACCATTCCCTGCATATTGCTCTTGATACCACCCCTGATATCCCCGCGGGGTATCTTTGGTGCGGGGGATCCCTTGGTCTCAACAGTGCTCCCTTCCACCGAGACAATACGCACGGAGAAGATCTCCCCGTCTACCTCCACCTCCATGGAACTTGGCATGTCAGGAACTGCAGCAACCGGCGCCTTCTTTGAGGGGATTACCTCGGCAATCCGCTCTCCCTTCAAAAACGACGGTGCGATGGCCGGGTACAGGATATAGGTGAGTACATCCTCTTCCTTTTTCACAAGGCCGGCTTTGATCGCCTCTTCTTTCATTTTTGCGTAGGAGGGTGGGAGGAGGTCTGCGGGGCGGACCGTGATAACCGTTTCATCCCCGATGATCTCTCTCCGGATCTCGTCACTAATCGGGGCTGGAGAACGCCCGTACAGGCCCCGTACAGTAATCTTTTACCTCGTTTGTTACGTTCTTGTACCGTCCGCCCATCAGTACATTCATGACGGCCTGGGTACCGACGATCTGCGAGGTTGGCGTAACAAGTGGCGGGTACCCGAGGTCCTCTCTTACCTTCGGTATCTCGGAGAAGACATCCTCCATCCGGTCAAGGGCGTTTTGTTCCTGTAACTGTGAAACAAGGTTCGAGATCATACCACCGGGCAGCTGGTAGATCAGGACGTCACTATCCACACGTTCTGATATCGGGTTGATGAGTCCCTCGTACTGCCCCCTTATCTTCAGGCAGGCATTTCTCAATTTACGAAGGGCAATAAGGTCTATTCCCGTATCCCTCCGGGTGCCCTCCAGCGAGGCCACAATACTTTCGGTAGGGGGCTGTGAAGTCCCGAGTGAAAACGGGGACATCGCCGTATCCAGGATATCCACCCCGGCATCGATCGCTGCCTGGTAACTCATGGGTGCAATGCCACTCGTTGAATGGCTGTGGAGGCACACCTTGATATCAATCTCATCTTTTATCCCCGAGATCAGCTCCCTGGCGGACTTCGGCATGATGAGCCCGGCCATGTCCTTGATACAGATCGAATCACACCCTTTTGCATAGAGCTCCCTGGACATATCGATAAATGTCTTCGTGGTATGGACAGGGCTTGTTGTATAGCTGATCGCGCACTGGAGATGCGCCCCGACGTCCTGTACCTTCGCAATTGACCGTTCCATGTTCCGGATATCGTTCAGAGCGTCAAATACCCGGAAGACATCCACACCGTTTTTCCAGGAGAGTTCTACGAATTTATCAACCACATCATCTGAGTAATGGCGGTACCCGACAAGGTTCTGGCCGCGGAGCAGCATCTGGATCGGGGTCCTTTTCAGCTCGGCCTTTAAGAGGCTGAGCCGTTCCCACGGGTCTTCCGCGAGGAACCGGATTGCGGTATCAAACGTCGCGCCACCCCATGCTTCCACTGAAAAAAAGCCGATATTATCGATCTCCTTTGCTAAGGAGAGCATATCATCAGTCCGCATCCTGGTCGCAATAAGAGACTGGTGTGCGTCTCTCAGCGTAGTATCCGTGATTAGTAATTTTTGTGGACCGGCAACACTCATTCTGCACCTCAAATGGAATGCGGGAACTTGCCGCAAATTGGGAAGCTAAAGCCTCACAAAAGTTCAATGTAGAAGTATAAAAATATCACGAACCGGGAGGATTGCAATGAATAACATACAGATCGCCACGATCCCACTGACATAATCCAGGATCTCCGGATGGAACTGTGGGCAGAGGGTACCTCCGTTTCTGTATCCCCGCACGGTGAGGAGGTCTGCCTGATCATGTGCACGCCGGATCTGGTTCAGTACCAACATCCCGATTACCGGTATAATAGTGGAACGGCCCAGAGGTACTCCCTTCTGGCGGAGTGCGATCCGGATTTTCGAACTGTCATCTTCAAGGTCATTGAGGGCCCCCATGCTCATCTCCGCAATTAAACCAGGATCAAAACCACGCGGCCCAAAGAGCCATACCGATACCCTGAAGAATTCTCCCGGGACATACGCGGTATAGGCGTAGAGTGCAAGCAGAAGAATGACCGTCATACGGATGAAATATGACAGGCCGTTCCCGGTTGTGATCTCGGTAATTACCGAGACCACGATGATCATGGAAAGAAAAAGAACAGCCGCGGGTCTTTTTATACACTGGAACCTCCCGGGAAGACAGATCCAGTACAGGAAAGCGAGCGCGGCCCCGGCCATGCTGATAAATGCAGCCACCGAGAGCACAATAATAACAAATATCCTTATTCTCGGGTCCTGCATGCGGCCTCCATAACAGATTCTGGAGAGATATTCCCAGGCACTATCCCACGTTTAAGGAGGTCCCGGATATGACGTGGGGCAAGGCTCCAGCGGGAGATAGCTGCCGGTACACCCCCGCATGAAACAAGGGTCCCTTCCTTCATCTCCCAGATACAATCCACAGGGGGGAGCCAGGTCTGTTCATGCGTGCAGATTATTACCGTGCCATGCCCGCGCTCTGATATCCTCCTGCAGATCACCCTTTTTTCACGACAGTCAAGGGCACTGAACGGTTCATCAAGTATGAGGAGGTCCGCATCAGCAGACAGTACACACCCAAGGTGCAGACGTTTCAGTTCCCCGCGTGAGAGTACATTCACGTCCTGCTCCCCACGGCCAAAAAGCCGGGTGGACGCAAGGATTGCTTCCGGGTCAAGGCCCCACGATCGGATCTCATCGTTTACACTGATCCCTGTCGTGTGGTACTCAGGGAACTGCAGGGAGAGGAGGGATTTCCGAATTCCCGTCCGGTGAACAGAACCCGCTCCAGGTGGTACCAGGCCTGATGCGATAAACGCCAGGGTAGATTTACCGCTCCCCACCAACCCGCTGACGAGGTGGACCCCCTCTGCGAATATACCGTTCGCGGTGAACCGGAACTGGTCCCGGTTATAACTGACCTCCTCAAAGGTGAGAGTCAATAGCAAAGCCTCCAGGAGAGGGGGTACAGGCAGTCCCCTGATAGGTGGGAAAATACTTCCTGGGGTGTGCCGCTTCGGGTAGCAAAACCACCTTCAAGGAGAATTACATGGTCGGCACGCGTTGCCATTTCCATGTCCTGTGTACACCACACGACATACAACGCCTGCGAGTTCCTGGTCAGCCTGGAAAGGGTGCTGGAACTCACCTGGTCAAGGTGAGAATCAGACTCATCCAGTACCAGGACGAGAGGTCTCGTCACCATCGCCGTAGCCAGGGAGACAAGGACTTTTTCCCCGCCCGAGAGGTCACGTGTCAGCCTGCCCAGCAGGTGGCTGATGCCGGCATCCTGCGCGACGCTTTCCACCCTGCCCCTGACATCCGGGCAGGGGTCATGCCTGAACCGGAGCGGGGACGCGATCTCATCCGAAACTGTTCCGAACAGGAGGTTCCGGTCAGGGTATTCATTCAGCCACCCGGTATTAACCGCTGCAGGGCTTTTTCCATCAATTGAAACGGAGCCACGGTGCGGGGAAGTTATACCTGCAATGATCTGCAACAGCGTGGTTTTTCCACTCCCGTTCGGGCCGATTATCGCGGTAGAACCCGGTGGGATCAGGAGGGACGGAATATTGAGGGGGCCGTGGTTGATCGCGGAAAGAGCTATCATGGCGTATTTTCACCCCCGTTTATTTCATCCCGGGGCTGTATCATATCGCGGGAGGGGATCCGCTTTGCGATCACATGTGCTGCGTAAGCCTTGACCGCATCTCCGGGTAAAAAGGGAAGTACGCCGATAATAATCGCCTGGAGCAGGGACATCCCGGTCGAGAACGCGAGCCAGCCAGCCCCGATAGCATAGATAAACGCCTCTGCTGCGCATATCCCGGCAACATTCCATGCGAGGGATCGTTTCTCATAGGCCAGTCCTGCAACGAATGCCGCAGGAATAAAACCAATCAGGTACCCGCCGGTTGGCCCGAGGAGCACCCCGATCCCTGAGGTCCCGTTATGGAACACCGGGAGGTTCAGGGCACCAAAAAGGATGAACAGTGTTGCCGGGATCACCGTGTACCGCTTCATGACCATGGCGGCCAGGAGGACAAACATCGTCTGGAGTGTGAGAGGTACAGGCAGGAACGGTACCGAAATCCAGCTCCCGATAGCAATAAGACCTATAAATGTTGCAGTTTCTGCAATAATCAGGGCTCGCTGGCGGTCTCCCTGCATTCGTCAACCTTCTTTTATTTTTAGGTTGACGAAGAAAATAGTGTTATGTATGTGCGCAATCGCCGGCGATTACCCGCTCGACCCGTCCATCATCTTTCCTGATGATGAGCGCCCCGAATTCATCGATATCGATCGCCACACCTTCAAAGGTATTCTTCAGCGTGCTGATCCTGACATGCTGGTCGATTGTGCAGGAGAGACTTTTCCATTCACGGATGACCGTGTCGTATTCCTGGCTCTCGATAAGGTTGTAACGGCTTTCAAGCTCCTTCAGGAGCCGGGCGAGAAGGGAGGCACGGTCGACGTCGTGTCCCACTTCTGCACTGATCGAGGTCACACTCCCGGTCACCGATGACGTGAGTTCGTGGGGCGAAATGTTGGCATCGACCCCGATACCGAGGATGCAGTAATGGATGTTATCGGCCTCAGCGGATAGTTCGAGTAAGAGGCCCGCGACCTTTTTATCCCCGATGTAGATATCGTTCGGCCACTTGATCAGGGCACCGAGGTCAAATTCCTTACGTATAGCCCGCGCAACCGCAACGGCCCCAGCCATGGTGACCATAAAGACATGGTCAACCGGGATCCGCGGCTTAAGAATGATAGTGATCCATATACCGCCGGAAGGGGACACCCAGACACGGCCCATCCGGCCGACACCCCCGGTCTGTTCCTCGGCGATGATCACCATGCCATGCAGCTTTGCAGGGTCTTCCGACGTGCACATCTCCTTGGCAACAGCTATCGTGGACGGTGTACTCTCGAAATACCGCATTTTTTTCCCAAATACAGTTGTCCTGAGGTTTTTATGGACTTCGTAGGGCAGGAGCCGGTTGCTTTTCTTGGTCAGGCGGTACCCTTCAGACTGGGAGGCAGAGATATCGTACCCGATCCCCTGAAGTTCCTTGACATGTTTCCATACGGCAGAGCGGGAGATCGACAGCTCGTTGCTTATGTATTCCCCTGACAGCGGCCCGTCTGCATTCTCCAGGACCTCTAGTACACGAAAAGCAGCTTCCATGATTATCTTACCTTTTCGCCCCGATCTGCTCACCCGGCAGAGGACAGGGGTCTTTTCCGCAGACCTGCTTCAGGATGGCAGACTGGTGCTCCATCAGCGTGGCGAGGTCAAAAATTCCTGTAATATCCACAACACCAATCGCACCAATTGCGGCACCACTTTCATCCCTGACCGGGGCCACGATAACGGGGACTCCACGATAGGGTCCGTTTTCGGGAGTCCTCTGGATTTTCCTGTTTGTTGCCAGTGCTTCTTCCAGGACGGGCCCGGAATAATCGGTATCAACTACCCTGCCGTCCTCAATCCTGATACCCCTGTTGTCCCTGGACCTTGCGGTGACCGGCAGGCGATTGAGAATTTCGTGAATTGCAAGTCCGACCGGTACAATATCTCCCGGGGCAGAGCTCGAAGAAATGACATAGCGGTTCATCGGACGTACCTCATAATTCCCTCGTTTTTATCTAAAAAAAGGTTTCCCCTGCCTTCATGCAGAGAGACGTTACAAATGACCTCGAGGGGTACTCATGGATGCTCGTCACCACGATAACCCCTTTCCCAAGGTTTTTTTCTAATAATACCGTTTTACCATCGATCGTTCCAACGTTATCACCTTCAAACGAGGAGAAAAATCCATCGTATTCGATATGATCGGGGTCATAGTCGCTGGTGATCAGGGAGAGGGGATGGCCGGGCACTATCTCGATCCGGCCGTTTCCCGGATCATACTGGTAGACCACCCTGAAGGGTAGCCAGCTGTACCGGTCCGGGAGGGGGGCCGCCGCACCATATACGACAAGAATCCCGCCATTTTCAACAAAACGGCGTATTCTTCCTGAAGATGCCTTGAGGGCGGGGAGCACCTGCGAGTAGGCAGGATTGGCAAACCCCGTCGGTATGATAAGGACGCGGTACTGCCCCCTGAAAAAAGGCGCCGCAAGGAGGTGGGGAGTGACGGGTATTGACGTCACACCGCACTCTTCAAGAAAACGTCCAAATACAAGGGGCTGGTCCCATACCAGCCCGAAACGGGGTTTCAACCCTTGATCACTCCCAGTGGTTCGAGCCTGGCCACGAGGTTTGAGATCCCAAGGGCGTCAACAATCCGGACTACCTCAGCACTCGGTTTGTATGCCCCCGGGGCCTCTTCCGCAATTGCCGAGTCGTTTGGCGCCCTCACAATGATCCCTTCTCTTGACAGGGAGGTTTTTACCTTTGCTCCGTTTATTGTTTTTTTTGCAGCTGATCGGGAGAGTATACGACCTGCTCCGTGACAGGTCGACCCGAATGTACGTTCCATGGCAGTTGTTGTACCACGGAGCAGGTAGGATGAGGCCCCCATGCTCCCCGGGATGATGACAGGCTGTCCGGTCTTGGCATACCCGGATGGCAGGTCGGGGCTTCCGGGACCAAATGCCCTGGTAGCCCCTTTCCGATGGACACAGACTGCTATCCTTTTTCCTTCATTGGAATGCTCCTCCATTTTTGCAACATTGTGTGCAACATCATAGACGAGGTGCATCGATTCGTAGTCGATACCGTACATCTTCTCAAATACGGTACGTGTGGTATGCATGATCATCTGCCGGTTCGCCCATGCATAGTTTGCAGAGGCCGCCATCGCCCCAAAGTAAGCCATTCCTTCGGGGGAAGACAGCGGCGCACAGGCGAGCTGGCGATCGGGCAGCACGATACCGTAACGCTTTGTTGCACCTTCGAGCACTTTTAGGTGGTCAGTGCAGGTCTGGTGCCCGAGCCCGCGTGATCCGCAGTGGATCATCACACAGATCTGGCCCGGGTGAATTCCATACGCCTTTGCCGCATCAGGGTCGTAAATCTCCCTGACCACCTGGATCTCGAGAAAATGGTTGCCCGCGCCAAGTGTCCCGCTCTGCGGCATCCCCCGCTGCTTCGCTTTTGCAGAGACCGCCTGGCAGTCGGCCTGGGCCATGCAACCCCGTTCCTCGCAGTGTTCAAGGTCTGCCTGAAGGCCGTATCCCTGGTTAACCGGCCATGCAGACTCCTTTTGCCATCATGTCCTCGAGGTCGCCAATGGAGAGCTTTAAGGGCCCCTTTGCACCAACGCCGGTTGGCACTGCATTGTACAGGGTCTCAATAAGCTCCCGGCGGTGGTCAAGGTCACCCGTGGTAAGCGGTGTCGAGAGAAGCCTCACCCCGCAGTTAATATCAAATCCGACTCCCCCCGGGGATATCACCCCGTTTTCACGTTCAAACGCAGCCACCCCACCAATCGGAAACCCGTACCCCCAGTGAATATCAGGCATTCCCATAGAGTACCCGATAATCCCGGGTAATGTTGCAACATTTGCCAGCTGCTGCACTGCCCCTGATTCAAGACTTTTATATAATGAATCAGAAAGGAAAAACCGACCGGGTACCCTCATTCCGGGGACCGTCCCGGCAGGAACCTCCCATTCGTACTCACTCAGCCGTGTTACACGCTCAAGCATCGTATCAACCATTCACACATCAAAGAGTATGTCCAATACATACCCCTCATCCTCTTTAACAATTCTGAGCCCCGAGTACCGATATTCCCTTGATCTCGGTCCCGCCCCGGTGTCGTTCCGGGTCGAACAGTTCTCCGGTTACCAGTGCCTTGAGGGAGTTCCCCTTGATATGGACCGTTGCTGACGAAAATACGATAAATTCAACCTCTGATAAGAAAAGGACCTCGGAAAGAAAATCCAGTAAAAGATTTTCGGTATTCCCCGCGCTGAGCTCGATGGTCCTCCTGATCTCCCCGGGGCGCGATTCCCCGTACACGATCTTCATCATCGCTAACGCGGTTTCCGCGAAGAGCGAGTCGGGAGAGGGGGATCTCACTCTCAACCTGATGTCGGCGGTGTGGTCGAGTTCTTCATAACTCATAGGCAACTGCCGGATCCCTCGTCCTGTTCATAGAAAAACGGTACCATGCCCATGTCTATCGAATGGAGGTAACGTACCTGGTGTACAGAGATGAAAATCGTGTAATCCCCGGCCCTGACCTGAAAATCGTTAGGTTTTGGCGATTTCATTGAAGTTGGCAGGAGTATCGGACCCCCGCAGGATGTGCAGATGCGGAAATCACATTTGCGCTTATTGATATATTCCAGCACCTCTTCTGTGACCTGTATCTGGTCATGTGACGGTGCATTATAAAAATTGGAGTGCATAAAAACCTGTCTCTTAAGATAGGACACCCAGAGTAAAAAGTATGGTGGTATCGGACACCCGTCTCAGTTGTTCTTATACCGGTCCGATGATCCGTGTAACAAGGTCGAAATATTGTTCCTTTAACTCATATACGCTTGTAGTCCCTTCTTTCGTGCGGTTCACATGGAGAATCCCGAGCCGGGACGCGACAATGCCGACCATCGCAGCTACAGAATGGTAGCTGATAGAGAATTTCCGGTTAAGATATTCGAACATCCGGGGGATCGTAATAGATCTGATTTTAAGGAACAGTTTCAGCATTTCACGCCGTATTCCGGTCTTGTCTCTTGAAACATAGTTTTTGAGGCGGGATTCTATGACCTTTTTAATTCAGCCGTGGCCCTCATACGTGATCACTATCGCCCCGGGTAATATATGTCTTTTCATTTTTTCCCGGGGGTGTTGCGCGATAAACTTATATTTGGGGTTATATCTGGAAAAAATGGTTGGATTGAAGATTTTTAGGGGATTGCATGACCAGGGAGACAGGAACTATTTATTCACCCGGGTGCAACTATTATGACATGGGATTCACCTACGATGTAAATCGTTATACCCCGAAACAGATGGTGATCATCCCGTTGATCCTCCTCATATTGGCACTCATTTCCATCGGCATCACGATGTCCCAGACAGGGTTACCGGTGAAGCCTGGAATTGATTTCTCGGGGGGGACCGCGGTCACGGTGTTCACCACTGATTCTTCAGAGCAGATATCCGCATATTTTGCAGGATATCCGCTTGAAGGGATTGAAGAGGGGATTAATGATGGAAAATACCTGACGTTTTCCAATATGCCGGATGCGCAGTTCCGCTCACTATCAGAACTGATAATGGCGAAATACCCTGACGCCAAGGTCGACCAGATCGGCGAGGCATTTGGTAAAACGCTGCAAAGTCAGGCAGTACTGGCACTGATCTTTTCATTTATTGGCATGGCCATCGTGGTTTTTATCACGTTCCGGATATTTGTGCCATCAGTCGCGGTTGTCCTCTCTGCGTTTGCGGATATCGTAATGACTGCAGGAGCGATGAATGTGCTTGGAATTCCACTCACCCTGCCAACCACGGCAGCGCTCCTGATGCTTATCGGGTATTCGGTGGACAGTGATATCCTGCTCACCATGCGGGTCCTCAAACGGCAGGGAAAACTCGAAGAGAAACTTGCCGGCGCATTCCACACCGGTATTATCATGACAACTACCGCAATCGCGGCTGTCGCAGCGATGTGGGTAGTGTCGTGGTACGGGCAGGTCCTGGTCATTAACCTGATCGCGAGCGTGCTCCTGATCGGGCTTGCGTTTGATATTCTGAACACATGGCTCACCAACGCCGGGATCATCAAGTGGTACGTCACTAAAAAGGGAGGCCCCGGGTTAACGGGCACCACGACCCCCCGGCAGGACACGAAAAAGAGGGGTGGCAAATGAACAAGGATGAGATAATCACTCTCTTAAAAGACTGGAGAGTTGCACTCCTTATTATCCTCGTCGTAGCGTCCCTCATCGCAATATACCCGCATTTTGAAGACGGAGAGTTCACCACGAACCTCCAGTACGGGCTTGACCTTCAGAAAGGCGCGTGGTTACAACTTGAATTTAAATCAGAGGTCGTAGGGTTCCAGACAGACAAACCCGTTGACGAGTTCATCGCATCGATAAAGAGCCAGACAGATGCCGAAATATACCTGGTTGGTGATAAACTGGAGATCCGGAAACTCTACTCGCAGGCGGAACTGACGCCGATATTCGAAAAAGCGGGTGGAAAAATCACATCATACCAGCAGGGAGTCTCGAAGGCGACCGCTGATGATGTGAAACGGATCCTCGAAAGCAAGATCAACAGCCTCGGGACCCGCGATGCCCGGATTAATACACTGACCGGTCTTGACGGGGTCACCCGGTATATCCGCGTCGAGCTTGCCGGGGTCACCATGAGCGAGGCCCAGCAGGTCGTCGGCAAGCAGGGTAAATTTGAGATCCGGGTCGTCACCACAGGAAACCAGTCCGAACACGTGGTCTTCGGGGACTCGATCACCGGTGTCGGGAATCCAACCCAGGAACCTCCGGGAAGTGGAAAATGGGGCGTTTCCTTCACGATGAGTGAAGATGGCGCAAAGGCATTACAGGCTGCAGCGATTCAGTACGGTGCGGTATCAGACCCTGATAACCACGAGCTTCCAGATGCTCCTTGATGGAAAGGTCATCTATTCAGCACCATTATCCAGAGAACTTGCAGGAAACCTCCAGTATGAAGTTGTCAGGCAGTTGCTTGCATCGACTGGTGCAGGTGCGACAGGACAGCAGGCCGCACAGAACCTCGAGATACACCTTCGTAACGGGGCGCTCCCGGTTGATGTAACCGTGGCCGGTTCAGGTTCGGTTTCCGCAACCCTCGGTGAGCATTTCAAACTGATGTGTCTTCTTGCCGGGATTCTCGCACTCATTACGGTCGGGCTGGTAGTTTATTACCGGTACAGGGAACCGGCAATTGTCCTCCCGATGGTGTGTATCAACGCGTCCGAGATCATCATCCTGCTCGGGATTTGTGTATTCACGATCCAGCTGGACCTGGCAACAATCGCCGGTCTTATCGCGGTCCTCGGGACAGGGATTGACCAGCTCATTATCATCACGGATGAGATTCTCCACGAGGGAAAAGTCCCGTCACCGAATATCTACCAGAAAAGGCTTACAAGGGCTCTTGGTATCATCGTCGCATCGGCCGCTACCGTGGTCATCGCAATGCTGCCACTTGCCCTGATGGACCTTTCATCACTCAGGGGTTTCGCCATTATCACGATCCTCGGTGTGCTTATCGGTGTGACCATCACCCGTCCGGCATACGGGCGGATCATTATGGTAATCCTTTCAAAATAATCCAATAATTTTTTGAACTTTTTCAGGTGAATACCCGGATAACAATCTTTATCTGCTTTTTCCTGCAACATCTGAGGAAGGTAATTTTAATATGACGAAACCAGTTTTGATGGACTTTCATGCAGAATGGTGCGGACCATGCAAACGCCAGGGACCAATACTCGATGACCTCAAAAAGAAAATGGGCGACTCATTCGAACTAAAAAAGATTGATGTCGACCAGAACATGGACCTCGCCCAGAAATACGGCATCCAGGTCGTGCCAACACTGATCATCGAAAAGGATGGAAAGGTCATGCATCAGCTTGAAGGCGTGACCGGTGCAGAGACACTTGAGGGTTACTTAAAACCTCTGCTCTGATGGACAGGGGCAGGTGGGTTCTTTGAAGATTGGAATTGTTGGCGGTACCGGGGATATCGGGGAGGGTATGGCCAGGCGGCTCTCTTCACATTATGATGTGGTCCTCGGGTCGCGGGAGGCCGAAAAGGCCCATATTACAAGTGAATGTACAATTGACCTCCTGAAACAACGCGGGCTGAAAAGCAGTGGTACCGGGGTCTCAAATCAGGAGGCGGTCAATGCAGCCGGTGTGATCATCCTCGCAGTCCCATTTCTGCACCTTGAAAGTACCCTCTCGGGCCTTTCAGGATTCGAAGGGAAAATTGTGGTCTCACCGGTAAACCCGATGGAAAAGAAGGATTTTTTTATTCCTGTTCCACCTCCTGAAGGTTCGGCAGCCCTCCTTGTGAAAAAGCTCCTCCCGGGTGCACGGGTCGTGACCGCGTTCAATACGATTGCAGCAAACCGCTGGAAAGACCTTGACAGAGAGATCGATGTTGCCGTTCCGGTATGCAGCGATGATACGGACGCAAAATCTGTTGTCATGGGTATTGTGAACGGGACCTCGAAGCTGAAGGCCTATGATGCGGGGCCGCTGGCCGTCTCGGAAATGATCGAAAGCCTTACCCCGCTCCTCCTCAACATCGCCCGGTACAACAAGATGCGCGATGTCGGGATCAAGTTCGTCTGAATGTGCCCGAATCGTCCGTGTCCTTTACGGTCATTATGGGCATATCCCATGGTGGCCGGGTGACACAGACGAAGTATTGATCGGGGCAGTCCTCACCCAGCAGACCCGCTGGGAAAATGTCGTCCGTGCGTTGGGCCTGCTGAAGGAACGATCGCTCTGCTCTGTTGCTGCCCTGTATGAGACGGCACCCGCAGAAATTGAAAACGCAATACGCTGTACCGGGTTTTACAAGGTCAAGACGAGGCGTCTGAAAGCTCTTGCAATACTGGTCATCGAAGAGTGCGGTGGGATTGGACCGATGGCGGAGTACCCAACAGAAATACTCAGGGAGAGTCTCCTCCGGGTATCCGGGATCGGTGAAGAGACCGCAGACAGTATCTTATGCTACGGTTTTCACAGGGCGAGTTTTGTCATTGATGCCTATACACACCGTATTTGCGGGTGTGCCGGGATCCCGGAACAGAAGTCCCGGTTGAAAGCACTCTTTGAAGAGGTCCTGCCCCCGGACCCAGGTACCTACCGGCAGACCCATGCACATATCGTTGAATACGCAAAGGAATATTGTGGGAAGAAGAGGTGTGAAGCGTGTATACTGATGAATTCAAACGAATAGGAAGGAGGTTGTTTTCAGAGGGACTCGTGGGGGGGAATTTTGGCAACATGAGTGTCCGTTCCGGTGACGGGTTTTTTATTACTCATACCGGGGCCTACCTTGATGACCCGGGTGAACCGGTACTTGTCCCCCTTGTCGGGCCGGTCCCGAAAGGGGCATCAAGCGAATACCGGGTCCACCGCGAGGTATACCGGAAAACCCGCCATGACGCGATTGTCCACGCACACCCGGCCCATGCGGTGGCACTTTCTATCATTGCCGGGGAAATTGTACCTAGGGATAGCGAAGGAGAGATGCTCTGCCCTGTTATACCGGTGGTGCATGGTGTCCCGGGATCCGATGAACTTGCAACGAATGTTTCGGACTCGCTCTGCCTTTCAAAACTGGCAATTGCTTCTGGTCACGGGACATTTGCCGCCGGGAAATCACTCGACGAGGCATATCTCTTCACATCGCTCGGGGAGCATGCATGCCGGGTGCTTACCCTGATCAGGAGATGTGAATGACGAAGATATCTCCTGTCTGTTTGAAAACAATCATTCGCACCTATTCAATTCTTTTTCAATGGAACCGCGAGGTTGAACGCTTTATAACTTAACATCCAATATCTACAGATACATGGATCAGCTTACAACTATTATAGATCTGGCCCTCAATTTCGACCAGTACCTCCCGGTTCTTATTGCCGCATACGGGTTCTGGACATATGCGATCCTTTTTGCGATAATATTCCTTGAAACAGGCATTGTAATTTTCCCCTTCCTGCCCGGGGATTCACTCCTCTTCGTTGCAGGGGCTTTAGCAGGAAAAGATCTGCTGAACATTGAAATACTCCTGATTACACTATCTCTCGCCGGAATACTTGGGGATACGTTGAATTACTGGATTGGCCGTTATTTTGGACAGAAAATTCTAGATATGAACCTGTCCATTATCAGGCAGGAACACATTGATAAGACCCATTTCTTCTTTGAAAAGTATGGGGGGTTAACAATCGTTATTGCACGTTTTATCCCGTTTGTCAGGACCTTTGCGCCATTTTTTGCGGGTATTGGTCGTATGAATTATGGCCACTTCCTTGCCTATAACATAATTGGTGGTGTTGGGTGGGTATGTGCATTTGTAATAGCAGGTTATTTGTTCGGGAACCTTGCGATCGTGCAGGACAATTTCAGCCTGGTAATCATGCTCATTATAGGAATCTCATTGATCGGAGTTGCATCCATAATTCTCAACATGTTCCGGTCTTTTAAAATCACGGACATTTTCAGGTGGGGGAAAAAGGACTGATCCTTTTTTTTCAGGCGATCCATACTCATCCGGGTAATTCACAATACACACGATATATGACGGATCGGGACCAGGCTGGACCATGCAGGTTAATATGCAAAAATGTGGAGATATTGTAGTGAGGAATTGAGAAAGGAGCCAGAAGGAAATGATTGAGGATAAAATATCACGCCTGACCCCCGAACAGCAACGTGAGGTCGAAGATTTTATTGACTTTCTCATTACCAGGGATTCCAATATCCCCCATAATACCGGTAATCACGAGAGCAGTGAGAATTTTTCCGGGATCCGGGAAGATATGAAACAACCCTCACCCGTGATCTTTGCAGAGGAACGCCCTGTGGCAGGCCGCATGGAACAGGATATCCTTCCGGACTATCCGGAATATGGTGGGCAGGGAACTATCGGGAAACCCAGGGGGCCTGAAAAGAGGATGGTCATTCCTCACAGGGTTGAAAAAGAACCGGGAAAATTGCTGGACTGGATTAATTAATCCAAGGATTTTTATTCCATTTTATCCCCGATGTGAGTTACCGGGTGGAAGTCCGGCACAATCCCGCGAAAATTTTTGAATTTCATATCGATTGAGGACAATCAGAGAGTTGGATTATATAATTGTAAACCGGATATATTATAGCAACTATTTTATATAATCATCATTTTATGCTGGTATATGGCAGGGTTGAGTTATATCTGGGTAGCTGCGCTGTATGCGGCGATAACTGTTTGCGTGATCAGTTTTGTTGTCCGAACCCTCCTCCACAGGAACGATAAGAAGTTCAGGAGTATCATTTTAAACGAGGCCGGCTATCCCAGCCTGGCTATATTCCAATTCCTGTTATGGACGGTAGTGGTTGCATTTTCGTACCTTATGATATATTATCTCAGGATCTATTCGGGGCTCTATGATCCCCCGTCCACGATCAGTACAAATATCCTGATATTGCTTGGTATCAGCACCGCCGTCCCGATTGTCAGCGCGGGTGTAAACGGTATGATCTACCACGAGGGCCGGTCCACTAATGAAATCCCGAATAAACATAAATGGTCTTCGATGCTGCTGGAAAATGGCAGGGCATCACTGGCACGATACCAGATGTTTCTCTGGACGTGGATTGGGATCGGCCTCTATATCGTGATCCTGTTTTCCACAGTCTTCAGCCCGGCAACCATTGCAGATCCCCAGCTTCTTGACCTTCCCGATATCGATCCTACACTGGTAGTCCTTATGGGATTGAGCCAGGGGGCTTTTATTGGTGCAAAATTATTCCCGAAAGGAGCACTTCCAGGCCAGCAGGAGGGTGGGGATGCTACCGTGGCAACTTATAGTTCCAGGGATTCCCCGCCCGAGGAAAAAAAATAGTTCTATCAATGAAGGGAAGAGATCCTATCCCATGATTTAGGCTCAAATTGGGAGCAGGATTGTGGGTTAACCCACCCAATTCATATTTAGTGACCTTCATTTTTCGTGAAGATTGTAAAAATTTTGGCCTTGTTGAAAAATAACCGGAAAAAGCGGTAAAAACCCGTCCCAACGCGAGGGCTCTTCCCTGCGATCCCGGCATGACCTGCCGGTCCTGAAAAAAGCCTGAAAATGAAAAATGGACTCGACGGGATTTGAACCCGTGGCCTTCACGTTGCAAACGTGACGATCTACCCCTGATCTACGAGCCCGCACAGATTGCGCTATATTAGTTCCATGTGTTCGCATATATCTCTTGCTGAATGTCATGTTAGTTCAATATCCGTCATGGTATAAGGGTACACCCGGTTGAAAAACAGGCGATCGGGATTTTCCAAAAAAAAATCAGAACTGGTAAAATCCAGAACGATTAAATTCAGGGGGTGTGCCGTTGCCAGGTAGGGTCTCCTGGATTGGGTGCTGGTTTTTGGAGAACGATATCCCTGGGGGAGAGCAATTGGAGTTATCGGTCGATTTCAAAATGAAATCGTGAAGAGTATCACGGACCACCTGGTCTGAAGAGCCGGGAATACCCGTGCCATAGACAGGTTTCATACAAAACGCACAGGATATGGCCGGATAATGGTATCAGTCCATACGCAGGGACCAGTCATATAGTACCAGCAGCTAAAACTTAATGGTAAAAAGCCAGAATATAGTTCTGAATAGGAAGTGACTGACAATGGCAAAAATAATTATTGAGCCAAAACGCGGACAGGACGGGCAGATTGATTATGTAGTGACCTACCAGGACATCAAAACAGACAACCAGTTCATGGTCACGACCACCAGCGATGCGGGGGAGGCCCTTTCACGGCTCAAAGAAACACTCGAAAATGAAGTCAGCGAGATGTCAAAGAAAAAATAATACTCTTTCTATCCGGGCGGTTTACTGCCCAATTCGAAAAAACCCTGGTATACTGGTTGATGAGAACAGAACATGGACTTGGCGGGATTTGAACCCGCGGCCTTTACGTTGCGAACGTAACGATCTACCCCTGATCTACAAGCCCGCCTTTGGAAAAAAGGTTATTAAAGAATAATTTCGATATCTAACTTTTCTGCCAGTTCCTTATATCTGTTCCTGATTGTGACCTCGGTCACACCTGCGACCTCCGCGACTTCCCGCTGGGTCCGCCGCTCTCCGCCGAGAATCGATGAAATGTAGATTGCAGCTGCCGCAACCCCGGTCGGACCGCGCCCGCTTGTCAGTTCGCGTTCGCCTGCCTGCCTCAGGATCTCGACCGCACGGCTCTGTACTTCCCCTTTCAGGGAGAGACCTGAGCAGAACCTGGGAACGTAATCAATCGGTGAGGTGGGGAGAAGTTTCAACCCGAGTTCGCGGGAGATGAACCGGTAGGTACGACCGATCTCTTTCCTTGACACACGGGACACTTCGGCGATCTCATCCAGCGTCCTTGGAACATTGCACTGCCTGCATGCCGCGTAGAGGGCTGCTGCTGCCACACCTTCGATACTTCTTCCGCGGATGAGGTTCTTGTCTACCGCGTCACGGTATACGACTGCTGCGGTCTCACGCACGTTTCTCGGAAGACCGAGTGCCGATGCCATCCGGTCAAGTTCTGATAGTGCGAAGGCGAGGTTCCTTTCCGTTGCATTTGATACGCGTATCCGGCGCTGCCACTTCCGGAGGCGGTACAGCTGGGCACGGTTCTTGGATGAGATCGCACGCCCGTAACTGTCACGGTTCCTCCAGTCAATCATTGTTGAGAGACCCTTGTCGTGGATCGTAAAGGTCATCGGTGCTCCTACCCTTGACCTCTTCATGCGCTGGTCGTGATCGAATGCCCGCCATTCAGGTCCGCGGTCAATGAAATCATCATCGATTACAAGACCACAGTTCTGGCATACCAGTTCGGCACGTTCATAGTCGTGCACGAGCTGCCGGCTGCCACATTCGGGACATACCGTCTCGGTGTGGTCCTCGGCCTTCTTTTCGTGCTCTTTCACACGTTCCTTGACGCGATTTTTGAGGGCTTCCCTCTCGTTCTGGAGAATTTTTAATTTTTCTACTTCCTGCATACTGCCTCACCTGTTCTACTTCGAATATAACTTCTCACCAGCCACCGTCTCACAAGGGTTACGACAGAGGACAACCGCGTAAGGGGACGAGACCTTTCCAAAGACGTCCATTATCTTCCCTACGGGCTTCATCCGCCTGTCAATAACCTCGCTGTATAAACGGGGGAGTTGTGCAGCATCACATTGCACGATCAGCATACGCCTGCCATATCTATTCAGAGCGCGACCAATTGCTCTCACAGAAGTTACCTCGATAGAATGCCGGGCAGCTGACTTGTACAGCTGAATGATTTAGCAATCTATATATATTGATAGTCGTGGTATAAAAGGCTGTTGTGAAATTTTAAATATGGATATTGAGAAATTCACCGGGACAACCATTGTTTGATATTTAAAGACATTACCTGCCTGCATTCCTGCTCATCGAGTCCTGCACCCCTTGCAATCGAAATCCGTGCGCGTTCGTCAAGGAGATCGTGCGGGGCATGGGCATCCGAGTCCACCACGAGCGTGCACCCGTATTCCCTTGCCAGTTTTGCCACATGACCGTTCGCACGGTTGTGACCACCCCGTGAAGTCAGCTCCAGCGCAAGCCCGTTTTCAGCCGCTGATTTCGCATCGGACGGGGTTATTAACCCAGGATGGGCAAGCACATCAACCATGGGGCAGGTGCAGGCAGCATGGTTGGTGCCAGATGCGACAGGTTCAACAAGGGTCTCCCCATGGACCAGCACGATATCTGCACCGGAATTTTTGGCGAGTTCGGAAAGGACCGGGATTTCAACAGGGGGCACATGGGTGATCTCCACCCCTACCAGGAGGTGGACCCCGAAATGCGCGGCTGAGGTACGTAATACCTGCAGGTTTTCAACAACGGATCTTGTAGTGGTCGCATCGACATGGTCGGTAATTGCCACCGTAGTATACCCGATGACTGACATCCGCCGTATCAGTTCAATGGGTAGCATCTCTCCGTCACTCACGAGCGTGTGTGTGTGGAGGTCAAAGAGCCCGGTCATTTTCTGGCCTCAAGTTTTGCGCATACGCGCTTCAACAGTTCCGGTTTTGATTTATCCCAGGTGACCACAATACGCCCTTCCCGCTTGGCCCAGTGACAGGGGTGATGCTTCTGTTCGGCAAGATATTTCACACCGCTTTTTTTCAGTGAGTTCTCGATGTCAGCGAGTGTGGGGTTTTTTACCGCCTTTGACAGAGGCACTTTCCTCCCCTGTTGGCGCTTCAGGCTCGCGTTGAAATAGCAGGGATAAAGAATGCACGCTCCTTTCATGATTTCATATGTTTGGGAGTGAACCTATAAACAATGTCGGGGGAAACATACTACACATGCACCATATCGACGTCAGAATTGAAAAAGATGTATACGACGTCAATAACAGTATTGCCGACGCTAACTCATCCCATCTCAGGGAGCACGGGGTCCGGGCCTTTGATCTGCTCGGAGCAATCGGGTCCGGGAAGACGGCCCTGATCGAACGGATGGCCCCCCTCCTGTCGGAAAAAGGATTGCGCGCCGGCGCTATTGCGGGCGATGTCTACGGTGACGATGATTTCAAGAGACTCGTGGCCCTGGGGATCCCGGCGGTGAATGCGAACACCGGAAAGGAATGCCACCTGGATGCCCACATTGTCGAGCACGCCATCGACCACCTGCCCCTCGGGCAGATCGACGTGCTCTTTATCGAAAACGTGGGAAACATGGTCTGCCCCACGGATTTCCGGCTTGGTGCCGAGAAACGCATCGTGGTCGTGAGTTCAACGGAAGGTGACGATGTGGTCAACAAGCACCCGATGATGTTCCGCGGCTGCCAGATCGGTGTGATCAACAAGGTAGACCTTGCGCCGCTGGTAGGGGCTGATCTGGACCGGATGGAGCGGGACATGCACCGGTACAACCCCGGGATGCAGGTGTTCCGTACTAATTTAAAGACCGGGGAGGGTGTCGCACCCCTCCTCGATGCTATACTCCGGTGATCAGTTCAACATATATAGAACAGGAGGCAATATTTAGAGCACTATCGCAGGGAAGAATTCCGGCGATGATATCATAAAAGGGGCAGTTACAATGCTTTGGCAAGGTAGATCAGTCAGGCAGGCAACCGGTGGGAGATACCGGCCTGCACAGGGAAAACGAAGAGCAGAGATCGGTTCAGGACCCGCAGATACCCATATTGGGATAGACAGGATCAGGCTTGTCCGGACATTTGGCGGGAACCAGAAGATACGTGCATTAAAAGCAACCTATGCGACCGTATCCACTCGTTCAACGGGAAAGGCACAGAAAGTCAAGATCGAAAAGGTAGAGAAGAACGGGGCAAACCCCAACTATGTACGGCGAAATCTCCTTACCAAGGGCGCAATTATTCATACCGAACTCGGTAGCGCACGGATTATAAGCCGCCCCGGCCAGAACGGTGTAATAAACGCCATTCTGATCGAATAAATCTATTTTCCCGGTTTTTAAGAAATCCCGGCGTGCCGGGTTGGTGCAAGGGTCCTCCTGCATATCCGGCCATGGCAATTTTTCTGGTGCCGCGTATTTATATCACAGATGGTGAAAATGCCAGTTGTCTGGTAATGGCAGGTACTCCGGAAGGCACACAGGCACCAATGAATTGATAGCAGCCCTTCGCAGAATACTACATGGGACAACATGGCAGTCTGGCACGTGTTGATACGAAGGGATGAAATCCTCACAGGGGGGACCGGGCATTGAGCCTGATCACAACGATAGCTGCACCATTCCGGCATACGAGGAAAGACCGGCTTAAGAAAAATGAGATTGTATACTACCTCGCATTTGACAGAAAATGGATGAGCATAGAGCAGGCCAATGTCATCCTGAAACGTGCGCTCGACGAGGGGCTCATCGGATATGACGGGGAGATGATCGCCCCTAAATTTGATATCAGGTCTGTGGAAGTCCCCATTGGCTTCAAGCCGTCCCAGTCGGTTTTTGGATTAAATGACCCCGTGCAGGCGCTGATCGATCAGGTGGTAAAATCAAGCGGCAGGCAGGAGACCGAGATCGTCGCAGAGATGAACCGTATGAAATCAAAGGATTTTGACGACCTTCTCAGGCCTGAAGCTGCCGTAATCATTCTTGCAAAGCACTACGGCGTCCCTGTGGGGGAACATATTGTTGCCCTGAAAGAAAACCTGTTAAAAAAGTATTGATTTATGCTGCCTTTTCGGCGGGCGCTGCCTTCGGGAAGAGCTCCTCGAGGGCTTTTTCACCGTATGTGGTGACCTTTGCATTTATCTGGACAAAATCCGCTGTAATTTCGTTCCCCCGGACGGGTTTCCGGCGGCGTTCGCCATCCATGACCGGGTGGAAACCCACGCCACCTGAAAGCAGCAGTTTCCTGCGTCCCGCAAACGGGAGGTTCTGCTTTGCAGGAGTACCGTTCCTGTCTGATGCACCGGTGATCTTTATCCTGTACCCGGCAATGCCGAGGGATGTGGCATCAACTTCGTCACCGACATGTTTGCCCATAAGGAATGCTGCCGCGCCGCCGCTTACATCGACTTTGTGGGACTGTCCGTTTTTAGGGTCTGATAAGACTATTTTAAATTCAACCATTATCTCATTCTCCGGTTATTTTTATCCTGATCAGGGGGATACCGCAATCCCGTTTGCTGCCCTGTAGATGGATACAGGACCACACCAGGGGTGAAAATCCTGAATTCTGTGACGGCCCGCCCGTGCGGAACCATCCGGGAAGTACCAATTACATTGGGCGAATGTGCTATTAAATACTACTTTCCCCAGAAGGGTTCTGCCCGTCGTTTCATCGTGGTGAACTCCCCGAGAACTTCCTGTGTCGGGATCGGGAGATGGGAAAGCATTTCGCGCTCCAGGACTTTTACATGGCGTTCCGGGATATCGACATAAAGGTCGTCATCTACATCCAGTTGCCGCCCGACCGTCGCGCCTTCAATCGAGATCGCGACCTCCTTTCCTGCTTCAGCTTCCCTGATCGCCTCCTGGTTATACTGGATGGACTTGAGATGACCGACCTTCCTGCCGTCACGCTGGACAAGGTTCACATCATTCCGGAGTGCGCCGCCAAGGACACGGACACCCACCACGGCAGGGTTGCTCTGGCGGAAGATACAATTCGGGAGGACCCGGATCTTTGCCGGCATCACGATCTGTTCAAACCGCTGTTTTTCCAGTTTCCGTTTTACATCATCACGCCATGCAACATAATCGTCCACGAGCTGGTATATCACGCGCCCGGAAAAAACCCGTATATGGGCATACACGGGGTCCTTGATCATCTCCCCCGCATCGGGAAGGATTGCAGTATTGAAACTTAATAAAACACGATAATAGGGGTTTTTTATCGTGCCGGTCTCAATGATGTCGTGACGGCTGACCGGGCCGACACTGGCCTTCATTACGTCGATATTCTTCTCGGTCAGCTCCTTGCAGATCGCCTCGAGGGCCCCGATGGTATCTGCCTTGATAACGAGCCCTTCCGGGCTGAGCTCTACGTGGATATCCTCCATCTCACGCCGGATCTCTTCCATCGCTTCTGCAGGGTCTCCCCGGATGACACGGATCGGTGAGCCGGCTATTACTTCCTCGAGGTCAGGCGCCGTCAGCTTGATCCCGACCGCGGCGGTAACTGACTTTACTCGTTCAAAGCGGTCTTCTACAAGGATCTCCTTCATCGGCCGCGGCTTAAGGAGCGAACGTACTTTTGTAATGATCGGGCCGTCCTGCGTGGCAGCGGCAATCTCGTCACCTACCGATAACGTACCGTCATACAGGATTACATCAAGGGTCGTCCCAAGACCCCGCTCTTCCTTGACTTCAAGCACGGTGCCCTTTCCAGGCCCTTCTACAAACAGTGCAAGGGATTCTTCCATGTACCGCTGGGCAAGCCCGATCATCACCATCAGAAGTTCGGCGATCCCCTCACCGGTATGTGCACTGACAGGGACAATTGCCAGGTTCCTCTGGAAATCATTCACCCGGTCAAACCGCTCGGCGGAGAAATCGAGATCGGATAACTCGCCGACAATTTCGTAGATTTTTTTCTCGAGGAACTCCTTCACACGGTCATTCTGTTTTGAGAAGGTAGCAGAAAATGCGTCACCGGGGTTTGGTCTCCAGCCATGCAGTTTGTCCATCTTGGTAGCCGCAAGGACAAACGGTGTCTTGCAGGCACGGAGGATCTGCAGCGCCTCAATTGTCTGTGGCTGGAACCCCTGGTTGATATCCACGACGACGATTGCCATATCGGCCAGTGCTCCGCCCCTGGCGCGCAGGGTTGTAAATGCCTGGTGTCCGGGCGTGTCAATAAAGAGGAGGCCGGGGACATTGGTTGAGAGCTTACCCATTGCTCCGCTCATCAGCCTGATGGCATCTATCGGGACCATCGTTGCACCGATATGCTGGGTAATCGCACCCACTTCTGATTTCACTACTGATGAGCCCCGTATCCTGTCGAGCAGGGACGTTTTCCCGTGGTCGACATGCCCGAGCACGCAAACAATAGGCGTCCGGATCTTCTGATGTGTTGCCGTATTCACCACCCCTGAAGCGATTGCCAGGATGATATGGAAGTGTTGAGAGCAGGACCCTGATTACTATCCGGGAAAAATCTGCGGATTTCCGCGATCTCCCCGCCTATTCATCAGGTAGACAACAATTCATCACTCACTGCTATGTAATAGCGCATAGTGATTATTAAATAGTCTCTTTTATCGCATCCGGGCGGTTGTTGCGTTTATTGCCATGTCGGGGATACTATTGAACGGGCAGGGAGCAGAAAAAGGATCAGGTCCAGCCTCGCCGGACATCCGCCACTTGCGATTAATGGAAATTCACCAGCTTTCCGATCCGGGAAGCCTGAGTCTCAAGCAGTTAGCTTAAGTATATTCAATCATAAAAGTAAGAGGGATATTTTGCCAGGGTGGGGTAGTTGGTTATCCTAGGGGACTGTGGATCCCCCGACCCGGGTTCGAGTCTCGGCCCTGGCCTGAATTATTACTAATTATCGCCTGTTTTTTATTATCCGTTTGAATTATCATTATTTTGAGTCCTGCCACCTAGGCTTTCCAGGGGTTATTATCCGGGTTAACATAGCCCTGAAAAAAACAATTGCTCAAGTACTCCCGGCTCAGAACGGTGCTGCATGATTCCCGGCGAGAGCGATCAGTCCGAAGATATAGAGCGCTGCTACAAATGAAACCAGCCCGATCGCAAGGTTCGCATACCCGACCTCATGCTGGAACTCCGGGCGGTCCTGGGCCCACCCCATCCGTACCTGGTCTGACGGATTCAATACCGAGTGCCGAAGGAAACTCAATAGCCTGACTACCCTACAAGGACTGCTGCCGCAATCCTGTACGCCAAATCAGGGTTAATAAACAGAAAATAGATTGTTAAAAAAATCCAGGTAATTGTCGCAGCCATCGTGGCGGCAAACAGTACCGATACAATTGCCGGACCCGTAGTAGTTCTGGCATAGTAGGTATTGGAAGCTGGATGGATCAAATAACTGACGAAATTTTTTGAGGAATTGTCCGTGATGAAGTATCAGCTATGGTATACTGGGTGACTGAAAAATCTTATACCCGATAAAAATCACTCTTTTTGGTAATTCAACCCTGCGTTCCGGCTAAAAATGAATATGTTAAATTATATTAATTAACTATATTAATTAAATTGACCGGGCAAATTAGGTATATATAAATTTTTTTCCACCACTACTCCTCATTTTCCATGCAATGATTCCATAAACTTTAACGTTGGTTATCCTGACTCTCAATTGTAAGAGGTTTAGAATGGATGTAAAATATATTCCAACTACGTGTCCGTATTGCGGAACAGGTTGCGGTTTCAATCTTGTTGTCAAGGACAAGAAGGTTGTAGGCGTTGCACCCTGGCAGCGCAATCCGGTTAATGAGGGCAAACTATGCCCGAAAGGTACCTATGCAGCGGAATTTATCAATTCCCCGGACCGGTTGACCAAACCACTCATCAAAAAAGATGGGAATTTTGTTGAAGCGAGCTGGGATGAGGCATACAAGCTGATTGCCGAGAATTTCAAGAAGTACACGGGTGAACAGAGTGCATGCCTTGCATCAGCCCGTGTCTCCAACGAGGAGAACTACCTGATGCAGAAGTTTGCCCGTGCTGTGTTGAAGACCCCCAACATCGACCACTGTGCCCGTCTCTGCCATGCATCGACGGTCGTCGGTCTGGCCGGTGCGTTTGGTTCCGGCGCCATGACCCAGTCGATTGCTGATATTGCCGAATCCAAGTGTCTACTTATTATCGGCAGCAACACGTTTGAGACCCACCCGTTGATTGGACGTCGCGTGATGCAGGCGAAGGCGAAGGGAGCGAAAGTCATCTACGCTGACCCGCGGTTCACCCCGACGGCGAAGCAGGCAGACCTGTACCTGCCGTTTTACTCAGGAACAGATGTTGCCATCTTTAACTGCATAATGCAGCAGATCCTGAAAAACGGCTGGGAGAACAAGGACTTTGTTGCGAAACGGACGAAGGATTTCGAGAAAGTAAAAGAAATCGTGATGAAGGACGATTACAGCCTTGAAAATGTTGCAAAGATCAGCGGAATCCCGGCAAAGGATCTCGCCACTGCGGCAGAGTGGTTCGGAACATCCGGCCAGTCCGCGGTCCTCTATTCGATGGGAATTACCCAGCACACGACCGGGGTCGACAATGTCAAGTCGATTGCAAACCTCCAGATGCTGACGGGTAATCTCGGGAGACCCGGTACTGGTATCTGTGCACTGCGAGGCCAGAACAATGTGCAGGGCGCCTGCGACATGGGTGCGCTCGCCAATGTGTATTCCGGGTACCAGGCAGTCATTGTCCCCGAGATGAAGAAGAAGATGGAGGACGCCTGGGGCTGCGAGATTGCCGAAGGTAAAGTCGGTCTGACGGTCACCAAGCTGATCAATGTACTTGCTGACGAGCCCGGCAAGGTCAAGTGCGTCTATATCATGGGTGAGAACCCGATGATCTCCGACCCGGATCTTCACCATGTTGAGAAGGCAATGAAGAATGTCGAGTTCATGGTCGTTCAGGATATCTTCATGACCGAGACGGCAAAGTTTGCCAACGTTGTTCTACCTGCTGCCTGCTATGCCGAGAAGGACGGCACCCAGACCAACACCGAGCGCCGTGTCCAGAAGTGGAGAAAAGCCCAGGACCCGCCCGGAGAGGCAAAGGCCGACTGGCAGATCTTCTGCGAGCTGGCAAAACACATGGGATTCGAGAAACAGTTCCCGTATAAGAATCCAGAAGAGATATTTACCGAAATCTCCAAGGTCACCCCATCGTATGGCGGTATGACCTATGCACGACTCGAGAAGCCCGAAGCCCTGCACTGGCCGTGCCCGACCGCGGAGCACCCGGGGACCCCGATCCTGCACAAGGAGAGGTTCACCCACCCGGACGGACTGGGCATCTTTACGCCTATCGAGTTCAAATATCCCGGCAGAAGTTCCGGACAAGGACTACCCCCTGATCCTCACCACAGGGCGCTGTATCTGGCAGTGGCACACGGGTACTATGACCCGCCGCTCCGACAGTCTCGAACGCGAAGAGCCCACTGGATGGGTAGAGATCAACACGGAGGACGCAAAAGCCCTCAACATCAAGGACAAGGAGATGGTCAAGGCTGTCACCCGCAGAGGGGAGATCAAGATAGGTGCACGCGTCACCACCGGTATCAAGAAAGGTGTGGCCTTCATCCCGTTCCACTACGTGGAATGTGCAGCCAACACGCTGACCAACAACGCACTCGACCCGACTGCCTCTATTCCGGAGTTTAAGGCCTGTGCTGTAAGAATTGAGAAGATTGCGGAGGTGAAGTAACATGGGACTATTCGGAGGTACTCCAGCAGTTAAAAAAGGCGACATGGTATATGCATGGACCAGCGACGAAGAAATCAAGAAGAAAGCTGAACTCGGTGGCGCAGTCACTGCAATCTGGAAGTACGCACTTGAATCAAGGACCGTCGATGCAGTCCTTGCTATTAGCAAGGGAACTGACCTCTACGATGCACGGCCGATGCTGATCACCGACCCGAAGGACCTTGCAAAGACCGCAGGCTCACTTCATTGTGGTACCCTTCTGCTGCCCAAGATTGTCAAGAAATACCTTGACGGTGCTGCAAACAAGAAAATCGGGGTGACCGTGAAGGGTTGCGATGTGATGGGTTTTATTGAACTCGCCAGGCGCAAGCAGATCAACCTTGACAATGTCTTCATGATCGGTGTCAACTGTGGTGGTTCGGTCAGCCCGATCCTTGCACGGAAAATGATTGCTGACAAATTCGGTGTTGACCCGGACACGGTCCACAAGGAAGAGATTGACAAGGGCCAGTTCATCATCGAGTACGAGGGGGGTCACAAGGGGATCTCCATTGACGAACTCGAAGAAGCAGGATATGGCCGACGAAGCAACTGCCGCCGGTGCAAGTATAAAATCCCCCGGCAGGCAGATCTCGCCTGCGGTAACTGGGGTGTCATCGGTGAGAAGGCCGGCAAGGCAACCTTTGTGGAGGTATGCTCCGACAAGGGTGCACATCTCGTTAGCGGTGCAGTTAAATCAGGGGTTCTTGCGACTGAACCGGCAAACCCCAAAGGTCTTGAGATCCGCGGAAAGGTTGAAGGCGCCATGCTCAAGCTCGGAGACAAATGGCGAAAGAAGGATTTCACAGCTCTAGGCGCCTCCATGTGGGAGACAATCAATACTGAGACCTCCAGGTGCATCAAGTGCTATTCCTGTATTGAGAACTGCCCGGTCTGTTTCACGGCAGCCGAGGAGCTGAAAAAAGGCTCCCTTCTTGTCAAGCCCGGAGAGGTCCCTCCGAACCCGATGTTCCACCTGAGACGGTTCGCCCATATCTCTGATTCCTGTATCAACTGCGGCCAGTGTGAAGAGCTGTGTGCAATGGACATTCCACTTGCACTCTTCTCGCATGCAATCCGGGTTGAAGGAGATACAGCCTTCGATGCGAAACTGGGGAAGGCAACTTATACCAATTAATTTTTTCCGCAGGCTCATGGATGAGTCCATGTCCGGTTAAAAGACGGATGAACCCGGTGTCTGAATGAACCGACGGAGCTAAAAAAGAATGCCAATAGGAGATGAATGAACTATGAAAACAGAAGATGCAAAGAAGATTATTTCAACAGCAATCGACAGGGAAGTCGAAGCATACACGTTTTACCGTGGTATTGCCGATAAGGTAAAGGATGCTAACCTCAAGAAACTGTTTACAGAACTTGCAGGGGAGGAGAAGAAACATCGCGAGTTCCTGCAGGGAATGCTGACGAAGGATATTTCGACGATGAAATTTGATGCGTCACATGACTACAAGATAGCAGATATGCTCCCTTCGCCGCCCCTTACTGCAGATTTGAAACCAATCGATGGTATCGTTATCTCTATCAGGAAGGAGCTGGAAGCCATGCAGATGTATTCGCAGCTTGCGAGCCTTGCCAAAGATACAGAGACACAGTTGCTCTTTTCCCAGCTGGCAAACATGGAACGTGGTCACAAGGCACGACTGGAGGATCTCTACACAAATATGGCGTTCCCAGAGTCCTGGTGAACCGGGATCTCACTTTATTTTAAGGAAAACAACCGTGGGGTGGGGCAGACAATTTCTCTGGGGATCAATATGCCGTATCAGGGTAAATGCCGGGGCACTATTCGCCTCTTGTCCTGGACATACGAATCCTGTCTCACCTCTTTGACAATACAGACCCGTAATAGCAACGTTTCATCCTTTTTTTGATATTCTTAAAAATCCTGAAACAAGGCGTTTTTGGGGGTAGGTCCTTCAGGATGAAAATAAGCCATGTATCATCTCCTGTATCGACAACCGGAAAGTTACAATTATATTAGACACCTAATCGGGTTCCATTTTTAAAAAAAAATGATTGATAATTGGCACCCAGTTACTCATCATCGTCAAAAGATGATTGGCAAAAATTGATTATTACACCCCATTAAGTCATGATTGCCCGGAAACAATGGGCAAGGGGGGGAAAATGACAACTCAAGTATCAAACCAGGTAATTGAATTGGAGTTCGCAGAGCATAGCTATTCGTGTCATTGACTTCATCCCGACTAATTTTCCAGTTCAAACCTGCAAGGGATAGTAATGAAACGGGATATTTATTCAGCATAGTATTTCCACACAAACAAGGAGGGATAAATCCAGAGCGGGCCTGGTAACTGGAATTCCATCCTGGTATCAACAACTTCGATCGTTTTTTATTCAATAACACGAGGATTGCTTTATCAAACCATTTGCCGGTGAACCAGGAGAAACATCCCAATAACCCTACCTTGTGTATTCCCTGGACCACGGGAGATTCCGTGCCTTACCAGTGTTATCACTGGCGTTTACCTGGAATTTCAGGAAACGGTCATATCAGGCCTCTTTTTTTGCTATTCCCGCCCTGAGCAATGATACCCCGGCAGCAAGGAGGGTGAGCACCGCAGAAACCACCATGATCAGGGAAAATGCGGAAGACAGGATTACCGGTCCGGCCAGGAGTACAGGCCCTGAGTATCCCGCATGGCTGGTACTGATCGATAACAGGATACTGGCCAGCGAAACTCCAAGCGCCATGCCGAGATTCCTTACCGTTGCACTGACACTTGATGCAATACCGATCTTTTCAGCCGGAAGGGAACTCATTATCTCGGTATTATTGGGACTCTGGAACAGGACCATGCCAATGGTCATTGGAATAAATGCCAGCACAATCAGGAAAAGGTCCATCCTCGTAGAAAGGACTGCCAGCAGGAGCAACGAGCCCGTTGTAACGGCCATACCAACTGCCGCATAATACGGTGAATAATGGTTGTCATAGAGCCATCCCGCCACGGGGGAGCCCACTACCATGATCACGGGGATTATCAGGAACACCAGGCCGACCTGCGAGGGCAGGAGATTGAGGACCCCCTCAAAATAGAACGGGCCGAGGATATTCACCATGAAGAGAGCGATGAAATATAATGCGGTGGCGAGGATCGGCAGGCAAAATGCAGGTACGTGGAAAATTGAGAGGTCCAGCAGGGGATTTGACACCCTCTGCTCCGTGAGAAGGAAGAGGATAAACGAAGCCAGGAAAATGGCGGTATAGACCGCTACAGGCGGGGTAACCGCGAGGTCCGCTGCAAGGGAGGAAAGTGCGAGCATTAAGGATACCATGAAGATGACCATGGTGACAGCTCCGGTCCAGTCCATCCTGATATCTTTTTTGACAGGGCCACCCGAACCGAAATATTTCATTGCGACAGGTATGAGCACCGCACCGATCGGGACATTGATCAGGAAGATATACTGCCATCCAAGCGTATCAACGAGGAAACCTCCAAGTACCGGTCCCGCGATGCTGCCAATGGCGACGGTGGCGCCGACATACCCCATCGATTTTCCCTGCTCTCCCCGGGGATACAGCTGGTAAATGATCGCACTCGAGATGGAGAACAGCATTGCAGCACCTGTTGCCTGGACAACCCGGAACATAATCAGGATGGGCAGGTCAGGTGCAAGGCCACACGCAAGTGATCCAAGGGTAAAAACTACAAACCCGAGAATAAACATCCTCCCCCTCCCGACATACTCCGAAACCCTCCCGAATATAAGGAGAAGACTTGTCAGGGTCACGAGGTACGCTGTGACGACCCACTGGGAGTAGGTCACATCCACCCCGAAATAGGTGGTAATGGTGGGCAGCGCAATGTTCACCACATTGCCGTCAAGGACAGCCATAAAAATAGCGGCAAAAACAATAAATGCCATGAATTTTGGGTTTTTTGTATCCGGCGGGGTATGACCGGCTGGGAGGGACATTTGAAGGTATACTATCTCCTCCATGCATGTTTATAGTTTCAGGATTACCGGGTTACCGAAACGCCGGCTATTTTGCCAGCAACCCATCCCGGGGTACCACAACAGAGTAACTACCGGACACATGAGTATACAAGCCCCGGGTGCGAAGCAAAAAATCCCGGGGTTTAGTTGATTTTCCCCGTTTCTTTCCAGAACTCGTACTCGTGGGTCCAGGTGTCCTTGTTCATAATAACCAGATTTTTCATATATTCCGCCCGCTCCCGGTGAAGTTTCTGCTGCTCAGGATAGTCCTCGTGATTAATGATCGCGTCTGCAAGAAGGGTTCCAAGTTTATAGGCTTCGTCCTCCCGGTTCGTAATGGCGGCCGGATTACCAAGGATATTCACCCCGACAAGGCCGACGGTCGTTGCACCCATCTGCTGCAGTGAGCGGTTGAGATAGGCTGCCACTTCTTCTGCACCGGACCCGCCTGCCGTCGAGACTGAGCAGCCGTACTTCCCTGAAAGCATCTGGCAGTGGATCACGTCAGCCATCCGGTCAAGGACTACCTTGACCTGGGCCGTCACGTTATTGATGTAATTCGGTGAGCCGATAACGATCCCGTCTGCAACAAGGATCTTTTCAAGCAGTTCCGGATAGTCATCAGCACTGATGCAATCCCCTTTTGCATAGCAGACACCGCAACCGGTACAGAAATTGATCTCAAGTTCGCAGAGGTCAATATATTCGATATCCGCACCTGAGTCCTTCGCACCTTCGAGTACCTTCATTACAAGGCGCAGCGTCTGGCTGTTTTTCCCGTGCGGGCTTCCGCAAAGACCTAAAATCTTCATATTCACTCTCCTGATCTGTTCCTTTAATCCGGTTTACGGCCACCCATTAATAGGTTCTGGTCCTGTTCATTCCGTTTAACAATGCTACAGGGGATTATTATTCAGGCTCTTTTCATGAGCTATATAGTTCCCCACTCATAACCTTCCAGGCACTTAATTTTTCAGCAAATGTGGTCCGGGCATTGGCCGGGCTCGTCGAGGGGAGGATATGGATATTTGCCTGGTACCGCCAGACCCGCCAGAATTTCCCGAGGTACCTTCCTGCCGTGGCGCCATTGGCAATCACCATCCGGACCGTCGGGTTGTCATCAAGGAAGAGGGGGATATCGTTAAGGGTGACATTCCTGATGGCATTGTCCATCGCACCACGCCGCTCACAGGAAAAAATCACGTCCCAGATCGCGATATCGTTCATCTTCAGGCCCGCGAGCTTTTCCGAATATGGTAACCCCTTTGCAATACCGAGGTGTACCTCTATGATGTTCCAGAACTGGTTCCTTGGATTTGCATAATACTCACCAGCCTCAAGCGAGAGCGGACTTGGAAAACTGCCAAGGATCAGTACACGTGGATTACTACCGGATTCTAACGGTAATCCCTGCAATAATGCCATTTAAAAACCCCTTCACCCGTAACAAGCACCAGGCTTTTCCCCGCGCTCTCCTTCATCTTTTACCGTCATGCCAAATTATGTACTCCCTTTTCAGGTGCAGCCTGACGGGTAATTACCCCGTTACAGGCTTGTGATATACCCAGATAAAAAGATATTAATAATGCGATAGACCACTGCTCATAACCGGAGGACCGGATGTCATCTACCCAGGCCGGAGCTATGGACAATAAAGTACCGATATTCGTGGAGAAAACAGGACGTGTTGAGCTCCTTGACCGGATGGAGAAGACAGACGAGGAATGGAGTGCCATTCTTACCAGGGACCAGTTCGGAATTGCACGGAAAGCAGGGACGGAACCCCCGTTTTCGAACAAGTACTATGATTTCCATGAAAAGGGGACCTACCATTGTGTCTGCTGTGGCACTGACCTCTTCTCTTCAGATGCAAAATTCCGCTCAGGAACCGGGTGGCCGAGTTTTTATGCCCCGATATCAGACCTGAACGTGAAGACCACGGTCGACAAGACCGGTGGGATGATACGGACCGAGGTACTATGCACACGGTGTGCGGCCCATCTCGGGCATGTATTTGATGATGGTCCGCCACCGACGCATAAACGTTATTGCATGAATTCCGCTTCCCTGCGGTTTGCAAAGCGGTAAACCCCTCCACCCCGGAGAGACCCAGGGGAAAACATCAGGAACATACCTATTTTTCACAGGGTACTAATCAGGAATTCAGAACCCCCAGCTCCCACCGGGTAATTTCGGGCCGTACAGGTGTAATACGAGGAATACAAGGGGTGCGAACACGTATACGAGGGTACTCCACGGGATGCCTGCAACTGCTAGTAGAATTCCCACGGCTGAAAGGGCAGGTATCACGGCGGCACGCTGTTTCCCGGCCCTGATCGTCTGGTCACTTATTGAAGGGTCAACAAGGTGGCATTTGGCAGTAGCATACCTCCATTGCAGGTAAAAGAGAGCACTGGTTATCAGCAGGTCCAGTTCAAAAATGAACGCGCAAAGGGGATTATCAGGGAAATCTCCAATAAGGTCTGTCGAAAACGGGATAAGCACTACAAAGAGAAGTGATCCGATGGTCATCCAGAGAAGGTTATGGTCTACATAATGGATCTTGTGAAACTGCATATGGTGCATGACCCATAACGCAGCTATCAGGAGAAATGCAATCACAAAATGAACAAAATCGGGGAACAGTTCCTGCAGCGTTGACATGACACGTGCAGGGGAAAACCCGTTGGTATCCGGGGGGACCTCAATCCCGAGGGCCAGTAAGGTCATCGCAATGGCGAATATCCCGTCACTCAGGGCCTCAATCCTGTTCTTCCCAAAGCCGACCTGCTTGACTGTTTCGCTTTCCGGATTAATTTGGATCTCTCCATGAGAGGGAATTTTTCCCTTTTTTTCAAACAGGGAAGGATTTTCATCCTTTCGTGTAATCCGATAGGGGTACCATAACAATTTGCCTTGTACCCTTTTTTATGTTCCCCGGATTATAGCAAGAAGGTATCCTTCGCAGGTATTTAACACGTACTTGATACCGGAAAAAGTGAAATGGAATATCATACCTTAACCGGGGAGTCGTATAACCTGATGAAACGAAAACTCTGCCCGTTTGATAAACTGGAATGCGTTGGGGAGCCCTGCATGCTGTTTTCTTCAAAAGAAGAGATCTGCACTCTCGTACTCCACTGTACACCTGCTATCCTGCCTGTACCGGACGGGAAGCCAAAACCGCCCAGGGATACAGAACGTGGCGACACCGGGAGAAAGTCCCGTTTCAAAGACTGAACTATTCGATTAGCAGGCTGCACACCGGGGTGCTGGTAAACAATGTCCCGGAAGGGACTACGCTGGTGCAAATGCCTGCGGCTACAGGAGTGTCCCCACATAATCTATGGTGGTCTGCAGGGTCTTTAACCGTGCATAAAATTTATCATTCGACTCCACGAGTGTCCATGGTGCAACAGGGGTATCTGTTTTTGCGAACATTTCATTGACAGCGTCCCGGTATTCACCCCACTTCTCCCTGTTCCTCCAGTCCTCATCCGTGATCTTCCATTGCTTCTTCGAGTCCGTTTCCCGCTGGCGAAACCGTGCCAGCTGTTCGTCCCTGTCAATTTCGAGCCAGAACTTCACTATCCCGCCACCTTCAGATACAAAATTCCGTTCCATCTCATTGATCTCATTGAAGGCCCGTTTCCATTCAGGTTCGGAACAAAACCCTTCGACCCGCTCAACAAGCACCCTCCCGTACCAGCTACGGTCAAACAGGGTAATATGACCTGCTTTAGGGAAACGGGAATAAAATCTCCAGAGGTAATGGTGCGACAGTTCGTAGTCATTCGGCCTGGAGACCGGGACGACTTCGTACCCCCTCGGGTTCATACTCGCGGTAAGGCGGAGGATATTGCCCCCTTTCCCGGCGGCATCCCACCCCTCATATACGATAATCAGGGGTACTTTCCGCTTATAGAGCAGGTATTGGGCCTCCCTGACCTGGTCCTGGTACTCTTTGAGCTGCCCGGGGTAGTCCTGTTTTACAGCGGTTTTTGTCAGGTCGGCCTTATCTACATCAAGGCGCTTTTTATGTTTCGGGGATCCGTTCCTGTAATTTTTACCTGCAGGCTCTTTCCCGGAAACCCGTCTTTCCAGGACCTTTGTAATCCGTGAAATGACTTTGAAACCCGCATATGCCGGGTTGGTCGCCTCAACGACTGTCCACGGTGCAAAGGGGGTATCGGTCTCTTCAATGATCTGCTCGATCACGGGAAGGTACAGATCATAATGGTGGTGAAAATCCCAGTCCCCCCTTGTGATCATCCACCCGGTAAGGGTGTCCCTCTCCCGTTCGATCATCCGTTTCCGCTGCTCCTCCTTGCTGATATGGAGGAAAAACTTCAGGACCAGTGTCCCGTCATCAACGAGCTGGCGCTCAAAGTTTCGGATTGCCAAGGTGGATTCCTTCAGCCGCTCGTTCCAGTTGATGACGCTCAGCTGTTCTGCAAGGGTGCGGCTGTACCAGCTCCGGGCAAAAATTGCAATTCTGCCTTTTGCAGGGGTTTTAATAAAAAAACGCCAGATCAGGTTATGCGCTTTTTCCTCGTCAGTTGGCGTACCGATCGAATAGAGGTTATAACCACGGGGATCAATCGCCTGGACAATGTCGCCGGAAACAGAGGTGATACCTGATGCGTTCCACCCTTCAATCAGGATCACGACCGGTATGCCATTGTCACGGCAGGCACGCTGGAGTTCCCCCAGCTGCTCCTTAATTCCGGGAAGGGTCTTATCGATCGTTTTTTCATCAACGGCTGCGTTGAGGTTATACTGCTCAAACATAGTAGAGACCGGATAATTCCCGGGTTCACCCCTCAGGTAAGAAGTAAGTGGGCAGATATTTGGATGTTTTTATTTCACCGCGGGAGTAACAGAACTATTGGAGCCGCCGGGTTGATATAAAACAGATGAAAAAAATACCCAAAACAGATGTTCCCTCAGGGGCCGGCAGTACCGGAAAGGATAACAGACGAAAACTCATCCGCTGATGACCTGAAATGAAACAAAAAGACGACCGTAGACTCCACCTGTTCAGGCGGTACCTCGAAAGACCATCATTACGGGGTACCTTTACCCGTGCCCGGAAGGCCTGGCATGATGCAATCAGGAACAACCGCTGGTAAGTACCCCGGCAGACGGACTTTTATTTTTTACAGGAACCCAAACCTGGTGAACATTTGCGTCACTGGATAACATAACGGGCCACGTCCTTTTTTTTGAAATGAGAGAAATTTCATATCCGGATTGTGCAAAATGTATGTCCTAGGGCTTTCCTGAACGGTAAATAACAAGGGTAACTCAATTCCATTGTTTAGGAATTTGCGGCCTCAATAATCCGTATAAGAGCAAGACGCCATTCAGTGCCCCTGATACCAATGGTAGTCCACATCGCTTCTTTTGTAACGTTCATCCCGTCTGCCTCAATAACGTTATAGGTACCATTACCAACCCGTTCCCTGGACATGTCCCCTGCAAGTGTGATGAGTTCAGGGAACGGCGCAAAAAGCGGGTCTGAAAATGTGTTCTTCCCGATCTGCCCGTTATCTGGGTCGTACACGATAAGTCCGTCTTTCTGCATTACCATGAGATGCCATGGGGACCCATCTGACTTTTTTGGGGTGTTTTTTATAAAAAACGGTTCTGGTCTGAAAAGCAGGGTGGTCGCCCCGATAAATCTCCCATCGGGTGAAAATACTGGTGACGCGATATCAACGGCAGGAATCCCCTCGACTGACAGAAAAACGTCACTCATTACCGGCACTTTCTCCAAGTAAAGCCGCTGCAGGTGTTTCTGATCACCCAGGTATACCCCGACAACGGACTCGTAGATTTCCGGCTCGGCCATGGAAATGAACCCCGATTCATTGACCGTTATGGTGTCAACGGCCCAGGGAAACCGGCCCATCCTCGCAAGGGTAGCCTTTGTTTCCGTCCCGTTAAGCCCGGATGACCCTATCCTCGTTGCACCGTCTGTAACCGCTGTGTCCATCGCGGCAAGGTCCTGGCTAACGGACCCCTCTGCCTCTAACAGCGCCCACTGCATTTCATAGTGTTCAATGGCCTGACCTGGTGCCGGTTCACCGGTTCCGATGGTCGCAAGTGCGACCATACCAATAAACAACACGATTGCGATTGCCCCCAATGCGATTACCGTGAGCCTGCACTCCTGTGATTCCGTACTGATCCCTCTTCAGAACTATTCAGTGGCTTATTTTAAGAACAGATTGGTTTTTCCGGGGTTGCAGCCAGCCGGCAGACGGGTTGACTACACCATGGTTGCAACAACAGGCCGGACGACTCGGGAGAGGACAGTTTAATAAAAATCCCGGAGAGAGTACTACCTGATGCCCGGTGTGTTAGAAGAAAGAAACCGCTACACCCTGTACCTCATCGCAGCAATTGCGGTTGTCGCGATAATTATATTCTGGCAGCTCATGGTGGCACTTATATTCGCAGGCTCAATTGCCGTTATTGCACTGCCACTCCACAAAAGGTTCACCGGGAAGATTGGTGCGGAGGCTTCGGCAGCCCTTGTCACCATAATAATGTTTTTAATTTTTGTTGCAGTCATCGCGTTTGCCGTGGGATTATTACTCCAGAACCAGGAGTTCCTCAACAGTCTCGTAGCGACAATTATCAGCTGGGCAGGACCTGGGCAGAACAATCCCATCACAACAATGCTCCATATCAACCAGACTGCGCTGGACGGACTAATTGGCAACAGCAACCAGACGATTAACCAGTGGGCAGATTCGCTCATCCGGCAGATACCGGCACTCGGGTTCCAGCTCCTGGTTTTTTTCATGAGCTTTTCCGTTTTCCTTTACAAGGGCGAGGAGTGTACCATTCATCGTTCGCATTGCTGCCGGAAAACGTAAAAGAACCGGTCAGGCACCTGACTCACGCGGCAGTCGATACCCTCTATGCCATTTACGTTGTCCAGCTTATTATCGTGTTAATTACCTTCCTTCTCGCCTTACCGTTTTTTTATTTCCTTGGATTTGAGCATGTCCTCTTTTTCAGCGCACTTGCAGGTCTCCTGAAAATAGTCCCCATACTCGGACCATCAATTCTTATGGCATTTCTCGCCGTGTATGCGGTATCAATATCAGATATGACGGCCCTGTTACTCATTCTTTTTATTGGTTATCCGGTTGTCTGCGCCTTTCCCGATCTTTTCATCCGCCCGGTGCTGATGGGGCGGCGTACCTGCATTCATCCTGTTATCATGTGGATTGGGTTTGTCGGGGGCCTTTATACCCTTGGACTCGTCGGGTTCGTCCTGGGCCCGCTGATTCTTGTCCTGCTGATCACGGGGTACCATATCCTTAAAGGCGACCATGAAACCTGCCAGTCTGGCGTTAACACCGTTGCAGAGGCGCATTAGCCCCGGGTATTCCGGGAAAGTTCATACAGCACTTCTGGTTCCCGGGCAGCCTCAGCACTGAACGCCTTCGATCGGAAAATGGACGAACTGGGAATTCCCACGGGGTATTGCCAGGCAGGATTAAAACAATGGGAAGTGAGAATACAATAAATAAAGCCCGATCAGATATCTAGTTGAGCGAGGGTTGCCGAGCCAGGTCAAAGGCGATGGGTTTAGGGTCCATTCTCGAAGGGGTTCAGGTGTTCGAATCACCTCCCTCGCATTTGTTACACATTTTGTCACCACTGGAAAAGACTAAATTCTCACGTCATACAAAGAATGCGTAAGAGTGGAAATCTATGGCCAGGCTTAAATGGTACCTTTGTATTTTAATTCTCCTGATCCTCATTACCCCGTCGGTTTCAGGAGCAATCAATGTCAGAAATATGGTAGTTTCTCCATCCGGGGATCTTGTTTCCGGGCAGATCCCGCCTAAACAGGTCTCCGTCTCCTTTGCGGTCAATTTTGTACCCGAGGGGGGAATGACATTTTCGAGCGGCAACACGCTCGATATGTTTACCGACCTTGAAAACGCCCGCTGGTCATATTCGACAGTGTTAGACGGTAATGCAAATCCCCCGCTGACTGATACCGGCAATAGAGTTGATATTAATGGCTGGGTATCTCGTACCCGTCAAGACGGGACCTCGCGGTACTGGTAAACCTGACAGGGGAGGTCCCTGCGGTATCAGCAACCGGTAAAAAGACACTGGTTAAGGTGGGGGTCTACAACGGAGGAAACGAGGTATATCCCGGTACTGCAGTACTACGCGAGGCGAATGTCATCCTGCCCGGCAGTCCGGCAGTATCATCAGCCGCACCCACAGTTCAGCAGTCCCCGGGCCTGACCCCGGTGGTAACGGCCACTGTGCCCGTCAGCAGCACCCGGGTGCCTGCAACATCCACCCCACCATCTTCCGCCCTGGTAATACCCGTCGGCATCATTACCGTCATCTTCCTTTTAATCTCGTTCATACCGCTCGGACTACTGGTATTCCATGATTATTTCGGTCTTGGAAAACTTACAATCCCGCAACCGTTCCGTCTGCGGGCAGCAATTGCCATTGTCCAGGTGCTATGCGGGATCGGCCTCCTTTTCGTCCTCTTTACGCTCCAGTCTATCTACACAAACCTTGTCGTGGCAGACAGCGGCCCGGGGCCGGTTTTTGTATTACTGGTGCTCCTGTTAGTGTCATATCTCACGCTGTCTGCATTTGCCCTCGCTATTGGCTCACTCCTTTCAAAGGCGTTCCGCTGGACGCTCAAAGCTCATAGTATTGCCGGGATCGCAGTCCTTATTCTTGCACCCCTTACCCTCGTCACACTTGGAACAACCCCCGGGACCCAGCAGTCACAGACGGTTGTGATGATTGTTGCCATTATTGCAGCCCTTGTTACAGCACTGCTCGCATTATGGCAGGACCATACACTCCGGGACGAGCTAGGGAGCGACTGGGTCTCCTCGTTGTCGGACTTATTCCGTCGTCTGAAAGGGAACCTCAGGCCGAAAAAGACAAGCCAGAATGAGACGGGAACGCCGATGGCCATCCTCAATACCAGGCTGGCAAAAGGAGAGATCAGCCTTGATGAATACAACCAGTTAAAAGAGGCCATTAAGAAATAATCCCGATAGGTAACCGTGCCAGGTACATGGGGATGATGCCTCCCCGGTACGACCTGATCCCCCCTGCTGTGCATTGTTTCCTTGGATTAATAAACGGATTATCATGACCACCACCCCCTGGTGACAGGTAACTTCCATGAGCAGGGCGGTCTCTTACCCAACCCTGGAAAATAATGCAGGTAAAATAAGTGAATTTTTATAATAACTCCAGATACTCATTTTTCATCCAGCGGTTAACCATCTGTACTGATACAGAGCTTCTTATCCTAGTGGGTCATCTATAGTATGCAGTTTTAATAGAGCTGTTTGAGAAATATCATGTATAAATCAAATTTTGGTGGATCGAGTAATTACGGCCCCCGTGAAATGACAAAAGTTGTCTGTTCAGATTGTGGAAAAGATTGTGAAGTACCGTTCAAGCCGACCGAAGGCAGACCTGTATATTGCCAGGAATGCCTCCCGAAACACAGGCAGCCCAGGTACTAACCTGATAATCGTCTTTTTTTTAGTTCTCGTTTGATTGTCTCTCCATCAGCGACAGAGACGCTATTCTTTACACAATTATCCAGCCGGCCTATATCAGCCTGTTCGATGATGCCTGGCACATAATGCACCGGTTTTTTCTTCCCCTTCCGGTCAGGCAGTGTTATTCCATTTCCAGATATTCACACAAGGGTGACAGGGTGTTCCCTTTACATCCGGTGGGTTTGGTTTTCTTCCGGAAATACCTCTTTTTCAAGGGTCATGCCAAGCGTGATAGAAATGGCGAAAAACGGTTCATTCTTCGCCCTGTCAGGTATATCAGCCATCAATGTGGTCAAAACCAATGACTTATATATGGTAATTATCTATACTTTACTAAACAGAAAGGAACGAAGAGCTATGAAGCCAGAAGACGCGAAGAAGATTATTTCAACAGCAATCGACAGAGAGGTCGAGGCATACACATTTTATCGTGGTATTGCCGATAAAGTAAAGGATGCTAACCTCAAGAAACTGTTTGCAGAACTTGCCGGGGAGGAAAAGCAGCACCGCGAATTCCTTCAGGGAATGCTCACGAAGGATGTATCGAAGATGAAATTTGATCCGTCACATGACTACAAGATCGCCGATACGGTAGCGTCACCACCCCTTACCATGGACCTGAAACCAATCGATGGTATTGTTATCGCTATCAAGAAAGAACTTGAAGCCATGCAGAGTTACACCCAGCTCGCAAACCTTGCCAGTGATACCGAGACACAGCTGCTCTTTTCCCAGCTGGCAAACATGGAACGGGGACACAAGGCAAGACTTGAAGATATTTACACTAATATGGCCTTCCCTGAGTCCTGGTAATATCAGGGACAAGGGACTATTGTAATTAATAAGGGATCAAACCCTTTTTTTCATTCCGAAAACCAGCGAAGTCGTTATATTAATCCCCCGACCCCCGGTTATGCCGGGCTAATTGCCGGTTCTCATACTACCCGGCCTTGAGCGATCAAGGGCATCTGTAACTCGGTTGATCGATTTTTCCCTTATAGAGGTAAAATCCCAACTGTTGACCGCCATTATTCCCGAATATGCTTGCGATTTTTTTGTACGGCAAGGATAGGGTATTCATTCAAATCAGGGCACCAATGCCGGCCCATCAAACCAGGCGGATATCCCCGGGTTGCTGGACAACTATCTCTTTCCCGCCACGGTATGTCTGGACAACCCCGTACAGCTGGACCTTATCTCCTTTTTTCAATGAAACCCCCCTGGCAGAAGAGGCCGGGATAAACACGGAAGTCCCGTTCACGTCAAGGATCAGGTCTGCCCCGTTTTTTGTAATTACCAGCCGGTCCACATTTCCTTCAAGAAGGACAAGGGAACCATCGGCCGATGTACTGGTAAACCGTGTTGAAAAAGCGGATTTCCCGGCTGACTCAATAATAATGGATCCGGCAACAACTGCAAGCGTAACGACTGCGAGGAGGATGAAGGCGTTTCGTTCCTGCCGGGTAAGCATAGATCCAGATTATTGTCGTGCATTGTAATAACCGGTACTTTAAGGGTTAACAGTGTTAACATATGAAGCATGTCAGGAACAAACCTGCCCCCCTCATCAAAAACCGTCCTTTCCCTCCTGGACGAGAGCGGGGCAATGACCCATAAGGAGATTGTAAAGAAGAGTAACCTGGCCCCGAGGACAGTCCGCTATGCCTTGAAGAAGCTGAAGGAGAACCACCTCATCATCGAGAAATTCAACTTCAGGGACGCACGCCAGATCATCTACCAGGGCCGGGCACAAACGATGGTGTGTGCATGAGCGAAAGCCCATGCAACATCATGAAATGCGATTCACTCGCCCGTAAGTACCTCCCGGGTATCAGGGCCGAGATGGTGTACCGGCTGGTAAACAACAAGGGTATGAGCCAGAGCGATGCAGCGAAGCGGCTTGGAATTACGCGCGCTGCAATCTCTCAATATATGAGCAAAAAGCGTGGTGCGGACATTGGTGCAGATATAAAAATCTGCAGTGAGATCGATGCCGTGATTGACCGCTGGGCGATGGCAGTGGCCGGCGAAGATGACCATATCACGTTGTGTGATGTCTGCAAGTGTGCAATGAAAAAGTAACCATAGCCCGTATGGCTGTGACAACATTTCCTGACCGGATACCAATTCATTTTCACCCCCTCTGATTTTCCCTGTTATTTCAACGCTGAAATGGGATTGGAGCTCGTATTTTCAGACTCTGTAGAAATCCTCTCAAATCTATATTGCAGATTGGTAATTCCAAAATTTCGTCACGCTCCAGGGGCTCATGGCCCGCCGCTTTGGCGACCCCGGTTGGGATAGAGACTACCCCAAATACACTCAATTTAATGAGATTTCTGGAAACCCTGCCCGAAGAATATCTTAATTGGGGTGGGACAGGGAGGGGATGAAAACCCCTCCTGTCTTCGTATTTCCTTCTTATTTTTTATGACACCGAAGGGTATCAACAAAGCCGTATTTTCCCTTTATTTCAGACGCTAACAGGGTTTCCATGATCCCGTCTCCAACGGTCAGGTTCTAATGATTTCTTATGAGCAACCTTTATTGCCTCTATACCTAAAAGCAGATTATCGGGGGGCACTTTAGGGTATCCTCCAATTTCATTGGAGTGAGGGGCTTGAAGCATAGTAAAATTGGGGTTATTACGCTCTTATTATTCGGAATGGTCATCTCATTGACAGGTATCGTGTGCGCAGACCAGGTTGTCCCTGCTGTACCTGAGACACAGGCTCTCTCGACGGTAACTACGGCGGATGTTGTGGGACTCGCCATGGAGACAGATGCAGGAGTATGGACTCTGACGAATAGCGGTGGAACTATGTATATCGTGACTGCGACTACGACTAGTGATTTAGAGGAATTCCTTACAGATGATCAAATAGCTCAGCTCCTCGCTGCGGGAGGGAGTATTATCATAGTACCGGGATCCGATCTCATCGCTAGTATTTCAGTACCTGAATCGCTGTTAAACCAGCTTTTGGTTGGCAGTAGTTGGCAGACTTGGGCATATATTCTTGCCATAGCAGTCAGTGATGGAAGTTATATATTGACAACTGCCCCGGGTGGGATCCATAACGGGGCCCTGAGTACCGGCCAGATCCAGTACACCACCGCATATGATGCCAATATTGTAGCACAGGGGGGACATACTTCTTTCACAAAAATCATGAACATCCACACGGGAAACAAGGTTATCGGACAGTCCAACCTGAATGCGCAGACAGGGCTTACCTACATCGCAACCGCTGACGGAGGTAATGTCGTTGGTTCAGAGAACCTGATGATTAATGGGGCAGGAAACACAACATCTGCATCAGATCGTATGCTATGTCCATTTGCGGCATACCCGGCAGACGTTATTCCAGCGTATTGCAACATTGTGCAGGCCGGAAGCAAGTATGACCTCACCGTTGGTTCGGTTACGACAAATGCAAATGACAGGTTTGTCGGTTCAGATGCCACCACCCCCGTAGCACTGAACTATGCAATAAATGTTAAACCGTATGGCACATCACAGGGTCAGATCCTTGCAAGTGGCTCGACAATGGCTTACATCAAGGCCCATACTCAGGAAGCACGTACTATCAACAACGTTACAGTCAACAATCCAGAGGGATCATTCAATCTACCATCCACACCCCTCAAGGCGGAAGACCTCACCTACTCTGAAACCTCAAGCGCACAGGGTACCATTACCGCCTTCACTAAGGTGATTGCGTACCAGTCTGGGAAGTCATTACTCTGAAAAAAACTATTTTTTTCGCATTCTGAAAAATATCTTTACCGATTTTCCGATTGACTAACCCGATATATCACAATCGTGACCTTTACGAGCATCCATTTTTTTCCGTATTGTCATCCCGATACCCTGCAATTTTTCAATCCCTCCCTCTCCTTCGCGAAAGTAAAACAGGAGCAGTTGAAAATAGTCCGCAATGAGGTCCCCGAACTCCTTCCGGTAGCGTACCTCTACATCAGGGTCTCCAACGAAGCCCTTAATTGATATGAAATCTTCCTGTTCGAAGGAAAAATAAGGCTTTTTCATCAGGGGGAGGAGCCTGACTGACCCGAAATGTTTCAGGAATGACAAAAATTCCTCAGTCAGCGGTTCATCAAGCAGGTACTCTTTCAACATCGAGCCATCAACGCAGACTTTGGACTGGACGGAACGGACAATTCGCAGTATGTATCCCCTCACAGGCAGGCAGTAGTTCACTGGTTTTTTCGTCGCCAGTACCAGTACCAGTAGGAGCGCAACCACCATAACGGCTATCCCGATTTTTACATATTCTGTTGTTGTACCCCGGGCTTTCCCGGATATGGTGGACTGGCCCCAGTCATCCTCAAACACTGCCGTATAGTCCCGGGCCACTTCGGGATGCTCGATAATGACCCCAGCCTCCCGGTTGAACGTCGGGGAATTGTAATTCCAGTTGACACTGCTGACCAGGACTTTCTTCCGGTCAACAATGACGCCCTTATTGTGAATTTTCTCCAGTTCGTTCCTGTCAAGTTCTGCACACCGTGCTTCGAGCGGGAGGTGTTCAGATGCCGCTACCTGGTTGATGTACGCCATTATTTCATCGTTATCGTCCTCCCCTTCCGTGTTAAACCAGTAGGAATCAAGCAGGACCCTCACATGGACCCCGCGGCGTGACGCGTTGATCGCTTCGGCGAGGTACCGGTTTGGAACACCTTTCGATTCGTTGCTGATATAGGCCTGCTCGATATCGATCCCTCCTGTTGCAGAACGGAGGAGCTCCGGGATGAGATAACTGGTATCAGGGGCCAGTACCGGGGTGACCTTCGCACCCTCAAAACGCAGTGGTGAGAATTCCCGGGTATGAGGCAGAGTTCCACCGGGTTCCAGCGCCCCGGTCTTCCCGGTCATGGGGCTGATACCCTTCCCGTTCAGGTCGGTCAGGAATACTCCCCTGAACCAGGTCGCAACCCGGGCATCGATTATGCATACACCCCAGCCCCGGTTTCCGGATTTTCCGTCTGGAGGAAACCCGTTCCCTTTGAAGTTTTCGCTGGTGATAAAAAGGTACAACGAATCGACCACGATATACTTGGCATGGTCATAGCGGTAGGGGGCATGGCTCTCACCGGTGGTGCCCATCTGCCTGACGACAATAGCATTCCTGGTGAGCAGGTCGCAGACAGCATTTCCCTCCGGCGATATCCCGCCGACAGGCCCGCCCTCGATCAGGACGGTAACATTGACACCCCGTTTCCGGGCTTCGATAAGCGCATCTGCCATTTCCGGACTGCTGAATTCGTATACATTTACCAGGATTTCAGACTTCGCCTGGTCAATACAATTCAGATAGAGTTCAAGCGAGCAGTCAGGTGATACAAAACAGACCCCGGAAACACCGGTAAAGTTTGCAGGAGCAATCCGGGACTGTCCGAGCATAAGGACTCGGGTATCCCATACCCCGTTCTCCATGAAATGGACCTGCCCCTCGCGTGGTTTGACATCGGCGGGCCACGACACCTTTTGTATCAGCGTGTCATGGTCATAGAGCATCACCTCGTCCCCTGCATTGGCAAGCCGGAAAGCCCCTGCCGGAATGACATCCGGAACATCAGGGGAGTAATTGTAGAACTCAAAATCCGGCAGCCGGTCATGCACAGCGGCGTAAGCCCTGCCATTATACGCAACGGTGGTAAGACCGTCTATCCGTGATCCCGGCGGGAACCGGAATCCCCCCTCACCATCTGATACCAGGACACCATCCAGGCTTCCCGTACCTGAAAGGACAACATATTCATCAGGATCGTCCTTCAAATAGGAGTCAGGGCAAAGCTCCGTAATGGCAATTGCCGCAACACAGGGTACCATAAGGCAAAACAGAAGGAATACCGGGAGAAGCCTCACTATTTCTGGTCGCAGTCCGGTTTTAATAAGCTGACGATATAGATCTTTACCCATGCAGGGGCCTTGTGTGATGAAGATCGGGGGGAGCCTGATCGATCAGGTACCTGGGATCACCCGCGCCCTCCTCTCATCACCCAGCCCCGTCCTTATTATTCCCGGCGGGGGGCCGTTCACAAATCTCGTAAGGACATTACACGCCCCGGAGAATGAGAGCCACTGGATGGCGGTTCTCGGGATGGAACAATATGGCTGGTATATCGCATCGTTCGGGATCGGTACCAGTCCCTGCCTGCAGGTACCGCTGCGCCCCACCGTATTGCTCCCCTATGCCCTGATGCAGAAAGAAGACCCGCTTCCACACCACTGGGATATCACATCAGACACCATCGCCGCATGGGTAGCATACCGCCTCGGGCTCGACCTCGTTGTCCTTAAATCCGTTGATGGGATAATGAAGGGGGGCACACCCTTACAACAGGTCACTGCTCCCCTGACATGCGAAGAGGTGGACCCGGGTTTCATCCGGTTTGTCCTTGATCACGGCGTCAGAACGCTGATCATAAACGGGAGGAGGATCGAACGTGTCCGGGCATTACTCCGGGGAGGACTGGTTGAAGGTACGAGGATCAGTACAACCTTTTAATTGTTTAAAAAGAGAAGTTATAAGGAATCTCAGGAGTTACCATGTCAGACAAGAAATGCACATCATGCTGTGCTCCACTCGCAGAAGAAGGCGCCACAGAATTCGGATGCCCTTCATGTGGTTACGGCATCAAGAGATGCTACCGGTGTAGAGAACAGAGTATCCCCTATACATGTCCAAAATGCGGTTTCGGGGGCCCATAAGCGATGGGAGACGTCGCGCTGATTCTCAGGGTAATGCCGGAATCCCCGGAGGTTGACCTCGAGGCACTCAAAGCGGAGATCAAACGGGTCCTCCCCCGCGTGCAACAGATTGTCGAAGAGCCGATCGGCTTTGGTTTAAAGGCCCTGAAACTTGTCGTAGTGGTAGGCGATCAGGGCGGCGAGACAGATGCCGTTGAGGCGAAACTCAGCGGCCTGAAAGGCGTCGAGCGGGCAGAGATCATTGAACTTACCCTGATGTAACCAGTAAACAATTCAAGAACAGGATTCTTATCTTTTTTTGATTGGTACATTAAGAAACAGTTTTTTCGTTATTTTTTGATTTCTGATCGGATTTCTCATTTTCAAGTGCCTGCAGTACCTGCTGGGTTATTGTCCTGATCTTTTCCACCGACTCCCGGAACTGGACCACTTCGGACTCATCGATTTTAATCGTGACCGGGAATACGCCGCTGCGGTTCACCCGCGCCGGGACACTGATACAGACGTCCCCGATATCGTGGACTTCTCTTCGTATATACGCAGATACCGTCAGGATCCGGTTCTCATCACCAAGGATTGTCTTGACAAGGGTTGCGATCGCTTCACCCGGACCGTATACTGTCGACCCTTTGCCCCGGATAATCAGCTCGCCACTGTTTTTAACCGATTCCACCATCTCTCTGATGGGAATACGTGAAAATGCAGGCAGGTTACTGACCTGGATGCCCCCGATGGTTGTCGCCGACCAGAGCGGGACCATGCTGTCCCCGTGCTCCCCGATAATTCGCGTGTGCACTTCGCTTGGATGTACCCGGAAATATGATGCTATCAACGATTTCAGCCGCATGGAGTCAAGGTGCGTACCAAGGCCGAACACCTGCTGGGGCTGCAGTCCTGAATATTTCAACGCGACGGACGTCATCACGTCAACGGGATTGGTGATCATAAAGATCTTCGTGTCGGGTGCGACCTGTGCAATCGATTCCGCAAGCCCGGATACGATGTGGGCATTCTGGAGCGCAAGATCAAGCCGGGTCTGGCCAGGACGCCGTGCGTTTCCAGCGGTAAATACTACGATATCTGACCCTTTGACTTCTTCAATATCGGTCGTCCAGTCGATTTTTGTATAATTTCCGCAGGCAGCAAAAGAGTCCATCAGGTCATGGGCAATACCGTCAAGGAGTTCTTCCCTTCCCGGCCTGCCATAGAGCAGGATCTCACTGACATAGGGTATTTCAGATATTGCGTGTGCAGCGAACATTCCGACATTGCCGGTTGCACCGATAATTGTGACTTTGGACATGGCTGTAGCATAACATTAGGGACACGTTATCGGTCGACAATACGCTGCTGCCTTCACTAAAGAATCCTTTCTCCACCCCGCGACCCTGTGGGCGCCGAATGTCCACAGTAAGTCTGCTCCCTTCCGGGCCTGGACCGGTCTCTGCGGCTGCAGGTCGCCACTCCCTCCGGAGTCTTGATACCTGTCCACCGACCTCACAGGACGAGGCTTCTACGTCAGGATACTAACAACTCCAGCAGCCCGCTGTTGCCTTCCTCAAACTTCGCCCCCCGCATGCCGACGGTTTCGGGTTACAAGTGACGCCGGGCCACCCGGGCTAGTCCCCATATTTAATGCACACTTCAGGGGATAAATATCTCTCCGCTGACATGCTCCCGGTAAAGCGTGGTGATATGTTGTATCAGCCCGGCATCCTCTTTATGAAAGAGATCGAGGGCAGTAAGGACCGGGACACCGGGAAGTACCCGGTAAAGATTCGCAAGGTCCCCGTGGTACACCTCGATGCTCTGCCTGCCGCTGGTTTCCGCAATCTTTTCGGGCATCCGGCCGACCGGCCGTGCCTTCATCTCATCGTAGGTCGTGAGCATCACCACCTCGTCAATGGCCAGGAATTCGCTGTTCACAGAAATATTGAATGCAGACCAGAAGGCGGCAGAAAACCAGGCATCATTCATTACGATATGCGGCACACCGAGCCGTGCTGCGGTCAGGCCAAGCGTACCAACGCCACATGCAGCGTCAACAAACCACTGTGTATTCAGTGTAATTTTCCGCTCGACTGACTCAATTTTCGGGTTATAAGTGCGGGGAAACTCAATATGGATCTGCGACTGCTGCTGGTACAACACCAGGGACCCGGATGAGGTCGGGAAAATACTTGCCCGCACATCACACCCGGCGAGGAGGTCATAGGTCCTTGGCACCATTCCAAGTTCAGGGTCTGCGATCCCGGGGACAAAATCCCCGCTCCTGACAACCCCCCTGACTTCCGGGACCTCTTTGACAAGGCGTACTGCTACCTCACTGGTTACAACTGAAGATACGAGCACCAGTGATCGTGCAGGGAGGTACAGGGGGCTCCCGCATAACAAAACCCGGGTGGATGAGCGGCATACCAACCCCGGCAAGGGGTTCGGTACCCGAAAAGATGCCCTCCTCGACCATGACCACGTAACAATGCGCAAAAACTTCGTCGATAAACCGCTTCCCGCATGAGCAGGGCGGCTCGTAAAAGCGGTTTTTTAACGGGGCCCTTTTATCCAGCACCCTGCCATGACAATCAGGGCAGGGGGAGAAGACCTGCCCGGTTGTCAGAAGGATATCATGGGCTGTGTCAACACAGTCACCGCCACATACGGGGCATTTCATACGGTTCTGTTAACCGTTAACCATAGATAGTTTTTGAAAAACAAAATCATCCAGAATGGGCCCGATGCGATTCGAACGCATGACCGCCCGGTTATGAGCCGGGCGCTCTAACCGGACTGAGCTACGGGCCCGGATAGAGATTGAGCGCCCCCCACAGGGCTCGAACCTGTGACATTCGGATTAACAGTCCGACACTCTACCAACTGAGTTAGGGAGGCACATTGGTTGTGTCCTAATAGATTCTTTGTGAGCCTTTTTAAAAGTAACTGTTGGGACTCCGGATAATAAAAAAACCAAACCACGGGATTTTGGTTATTTAATCATATGGTTACCAGGTTTGAGCTTCATGGATTCCAGAAGCCCGATAAGATCATCAAGGTTATCATCCAGGTGGCACAGGAGATCTTCTGTCTGGGGAGTTGCCATTGCGCCGGCAGGTGTGGCCCTGATGTACCCGAGCTGTTCAAGCACGCGGAGTGAATACCGGATCCGGTGAAAGGGCAGGTCAAGCAGCTCCGATAGTTTCATGATGCCAATCGGCTGGTGCTCCATAACGGCCCTGATTACAATAACATGCCGTGAAAGGAGTTCGATCTCGTCTTTCATTTTCTTGAGCATGGGTCAGCATACCTCAGGTTTCAATTTTCTCTGTTTCCGTTTTCGGGCCGGGGTCCTGGTGTTCGGCGAGCCACTGCTTGGCTCCCCGGTATTTTTTGATGAAGACATAGATCATCACCAGGTCGATAACCAGGAGGACGGGGATGAGATAATAGTTGAACGGTGCAGGTACCAGGAACAGGGCAATCACAATACCAGCGGCAATAAGGACAATCACGTTCAACTGGATCGCGAGCGAATAAAATTTTAATTTAAACTGTTCTTTTACCTTCTCTTCCATTACTCATAGGTCATCCTTATCATAAAAGTACTTGTGGTTTTACCGCGAATATTCCTCCCATGGACTCGCTGGATGACGTGATCAGGCGTTCTGGTGCTGATGCATATGTTGCATTCGGCTCGTCACAAAATGCAGATATCAGGTATCTCACCCGCTTCCGTACCGAGGACCCTTTTGTCTATATCAAAAAACCCGGTGAGAGGGGGTTCATGGTGATCGGCCAGATGGAATATGATCGTGCAAGGAGAGAATCGATCGCCGAAGTGATGACCCGGGGGGAGTCAGGCCTCCTGGATATTATCAAAGATGAGCCGGTAAAGCACCGGGCCTATGCAAAAATGATTGCAAATCAGGCAGGTTCACGCATCATTCTACCCGCTTCATTTCCCTACGGGATCGGGCATGAACTGGAGTCACTCTGCGAGGTGACCCTTGATCCCGGTTCGGTCGAGACCGCCCGGGCAGTAAAATCAGACGATGAGATCAGGAACATCAGGGGAGTCCAGGCCGCAACCGATATCGCAATGGAACGGGCAATTTCACTGGTAAAAGCAAGCAGACCAAAAAAAGGTGTCCTGTATCACGACAGTCAGCCGGTAACTTCAGAACAGGTCAGGTCACTCATTCACAAAACCCTGATGGATTACGGGTGTCATGCCATCGATACGATTGTCACCTGCGGAAAAGATACCGCCCTGCCACATGCACTCGGGACAGGACCCCTTATGGAGTCAGAGCCGGTTGTAATAGATACATTCCCTGCTGATGACATGAACGGGTATTTCACCGATATGACAAGGTCTGTTGTCAGGGGGGAACCGTCCGTCGAACTACTTGAGATGTATACTGCCGTTCTGGAAGCCCAGGACCTGGGCATGTCCCTGGTAATGCACGGGGCCAGCGGCTCTGCAGTCCACCAGGCTGTTCTGGACCTCTTCGCAGAAAAGGGGTATGGGTCCGGTAATGAGGGATTTACTCATAACCTGGGGCACGGGGTAGGTCTCGAGGTCCACGAGGCGCCGACCCTTGGTCCGGCAGGGGGTGCCCTTGCTGCCGGTAATGTGGTGACCGTTGAACCGGGGCTCTATTACCGGGATATTGGCGGGGTGCGTCTCGAGAACACCGGGGTTGTCACAACAGCAGGATTTGAATCTTTTACACAATTTTCCCGTGAATTTATACTCAGGTGATCATGATGGATGACGAAATATTTGATAACTACTGCCAGGCCGGGGCTTTTGCTGCATCGGTAATAAGGAAAGGGGCCATGGAGATCAGGCCTGGTGCTCCCTACCTTGAGGTTATCGAATTCATTGAAGACCTGGCATCATCAGACGAATCAGGCCTTGCATTCCCGCTTAACGTCTCCCTGAACGAAGATGCGGCGCATGATACCGCGTCTACAGGAGATGACCGTGTGTTCACAGCCGGGGACCTGGTCAAGCTCGACCTCGGAGTCCATTTCGACGGCTATATCGCAGATACGGCAATTACAATCGACCTTGGAAATAACGGGCTGCTCGTGGACGCATCCCGGGAAGCACTTTCACGGGCTATTGAAAAGGTACGCCCCGGTGCGACCGTTGGAGAACTGGGGTTTGCCATCCAGTCCGAGATCGAAAGCAGGGGATACCGGCCAATCGCAAACCTCACCGGTCACGGGCTCGGCAGGTTTGCCGTGCACAGGCCCCCGAGCATCCCAAATATTGCAATGCAGGGGGGGGCAGTGCTAGAAGAGGGGATGGTGTTTGCTATTGAACCATTTGCAACGACCGGCTCCGGCCATGTAAGCGAGAAGAAGAGGGTGGAGATATTCCAGCAGATCTCCCGGAAGCCGGTACGGCTGGCCACGGCAAGGAAAATCCTGGAATCTGTCAGCGGGCGTCAGGGCATGCCCTTCGCAAAACGGTGGCTCCCCGACAGCAAGCCGGAGATCGCCCTTGCGACGCTCATCCGCTCCGGTGTGGTCCACGCATACCCCGTATATCTGACATCCCCGGCTCCCTCGTCTCGCAGCATGAACATACGGTCATCGTTACCGAGGATCGCTGTGTTGTGACAACGGCATGAGATACTCTTATCCGGTGCCAGATTGAATATTAAAGGTTACAGCCATGTCTGGAGACGACGAGACCCTGAAAATTCTGGATGTGCTCCTCTGCGCAGAAATATTTAACCAGAACCCGAATCTGGATGTAAATGACCTTACGCCGGAGCATAGGATCATGTTCGGACTCGGTTCTGCGTCCGGAATTAAAAGGCCTGTTACTGTCAGCGAAAGTACAATCCGGAGGGTACTTCAGATCCAGGACCCGCGCGGAAAGGTCGCAGAAAACCCGGTCGTAATCTACGAGGAGTTCGGGCAGAGGTTCCGCATACCGGCACTTGAGGCTGCGGCGAAGTGGTTCCTTGGCCACGGGGGCATGCCATATATCAAAAAGAACCCGGCACTGGCATATTATTTTGAAACTATTAACTCATCCGGCATTTCTTATCGGGAAGTAAAGGCTGAAAACCCACCGTTTGAGGACAGCAGGTCGTACCTTGACGGGAAAATTTCAGAGATCATCGCCGCAGATGAACGCCTGAGAACGGCCATGGACCTGATCATCATCAACGCACCCGATGAGATCGAACAGCAGATCGATGACCTCGTCTGCACTTCAGAGCAGAAAGAGATCATCGCAAAAATGCGTATAGCAATTATCCACCGTGAATTCCTGTTGAAACACCGGATACACGAGGTGGGAAAGCTGTTATTCGTCGGCCCGCCGGGAACGGGAAAGACCTCGCTCGCACTCGCTATGTCCCATGCCATGCATATGCCGATCCTCGAGGTCAGGCTCTCGATGGTCACGTCGCAGTACCTCGGGGAGACCTCAAAAAATATTGACAGGATATTCGAATTAGCCAAAAAACTTTCGCCATGCATCCTGTTTATCGACGAGTTTGATTACGTCGCCAAGAGCAGGGTGACCGATGACCATGGTGCCATGAAGAGGGCGGTAAACTCCCTCCTTAAGAATATCGATAAGATGAACCTCGTGAAAAACGGGGTGCTCCTTATCGGTGCGACCAACCACCCCCAGCTCCTCGATGAAGCGGCATGGCGCCGGTTTGACGAGGTCGTGGAGTTTTCGCTGCCCAGTGAAGAGATGCGGGAACGGATCCTGAAAAAGATCACCCATTCTGTAGGTTGCGAATGCGATTTCCGTTACCTCGCTGCCCAGACGGACGGACTTTCAGGTTCTGACCTCCGGATGCTGGTAAAAGAGGCGATCCTCTCATCGATCATGGATGGCCGGAAGGCCCTTCTACAGAGCGATATTGAAAAAGGAATCCAGATGGTGAAAGGCCGGGGCGTAATCCGGAACCTTAACTGGTTGTAGTATGAACATTACGCTGCTGGGCACAGGGGATGCAACAGGAACTCCCAAAATAGGCTGCAGGTGCCCCCAATGTACACACGCACAGGAAACAGGGCTGACCAGGCTCCGCACTTCCCTCCTTGTGGAACATGCAGGGAAACATATCCTTGTTGACTCCTCACCTGACCTCCGGCAGCAGTTACTCCGTTACGGTTCACCCCACATTGATGCGGTTATATGGACCCACGGGCATTACGACCATTTTATGGGGTACGGGGAGTTCTACCGTGTCCAGGACCTGCCACCAGTCTACGCAGCACCGCCGGTGCTCGGGTATTGCGGGGGCATTTTTTCATTCCTGCCATTTCACCATCACCCGGTCGAAGCATACGAACCTTTCACACTTTTTGGTATTACCTTCACGCTGATCGAAGTAAACCACCCGCCGGCCTACAGTTGCGGGATAGTTATCAGCAATGATAAGGTAAGGATCGGTTACACGGCAGATACCCGTTCTGATATTCCGGAGCGCAGCAAAAAATTACTCTTTGGGGCCGACCTCCTGCTTATTGACGCACTGGTCCCAAAGGGCTACCACATCTATAAACATATGAATTATGACGAGGCATGCCGGATGGCATCCGATCTCAGGGCAGGGGATTTCCGGTGCGTCCACATGAGTCATGCAATCAGCTGGGACCTCCCCCATATTGGAAAAGACGGGGAATATTTCCAGTTCGACTAACCCGGAAAGAACAGGCAATCACGTAGTACCATCTTTTATATTGCTGTCAACCGGGGGACCGGTGTTCACGTATTCAATTGTCAACCACGGGGGAACGCCAATCCCTGGCAACCATGCGGCAGGAGCCGGGGGCCTGACCGGCAACCCCCATATTCCGTGGAGGGCATATCACCAATACCATTATGGGTGTCACATTCCCAATCATAGGTGAATGAATATTAAGTTGCTCGAGCTGGAAAAAGACAAGGCCAGGCTGATTATTCAGGGGGAGGGACATACCTTCATGAATACCCTGACTGAAGAGATCCTGAAGGACCCTGATGTCGATGTGGCCAGATATGTAATAGAATTCCAGTTTTCAGACCCTGAACTCCTGGTAACTACAAATGGTAACAAAGACCCCCTCGATGTAATCAGGGACGCATGCACCCGTATATCAGGGCATTGCGATGAACTCCTTTCAAACATGAAAAACCAGTAACAAAACAAAGATTCTTTTTTTTACCCGGTCCCTTTGAACCGGGCAGGCCCTGATTATTACCCGTCAGAAAAGACAAGGGGGTTGTGGCCGGTATAAGACTATACTGCCCGTTCTGTGAACACGATAGACCCGGATATCCTGGCAATTTTTACCTTTACTGTCTGCCCGGGCTTTGAATTTGAAACATACATGATGTATTTCCCCATCTTAACCACGCCATCGCCCCGCTTCGAGACAGACTGGATCTCGACCTCGAGGACTGCCCCTTCCTGCAGCTCGTTGGTAATAGGTTCTGTACGTGCTTTCCTCTTTTTTACCGGGCGGTGACCCCCGCAGGCATCACAACGCAGGAGGAGGAACCGGTCATCTTTCACAAGACGGGTATCTGGCCGGCCACATTCTGAGCAGATAACATAATCTTCCACGTAGCTTTTAACCAGTGAATTTATCAGGGTACTTTCGAATTTTCCGTTAAATATCGCCCTGTTGCCATCGATCTTCCCTGCAGTACCAAGCTCGCCAAGGAGGAACTTCATCAGGTGGTCCTTGTCACGTCTCGCAACATCTGCTATTTCTGCGAAATTTTCAAAGACAGTGGTTTTCCCTTCAATATAGACTCTTTGTTTCAGGAACGGTAAACCGTTCGTGGGACTCACTGACCTCGGGCATATGTGAATATGCCTTGTTTAAAAGTGCCTCATACGATTCGACCATAGTTGTATAGTATAAGGGACGTCCGAGGTAATAATTGTGGGTAAATAGTACACCCCGGCCCGATCGGTCTCATATGGTTTCCGGGACCCTGATACGGAATTTTTTCTCTTACCCTCCGCCAGGGCTCACCCCTTCACAAAAACATTTCTCCCTTGCACTGCACCGGCAGAACCCGGGGGTAGTTCTTCCTGACGAAAAAAAAATATTCGGGTTATTGTTTAAACTGGGGCATCAGCGCACGGACTTCAGCACCGACCTTTTCGATAAGGTGGTCTTCATCCCTCTTTGTCAGGGCGTTAAATACAGGGCGGTTGACCGTGTTCTCAAGCATCCATTCCCTCGCAAACTCGCCGCTCTGTATCTCCTCGAGTATCTCACGCATCGCCACCTGGGACTCGCAACCGATAACACGCGGCCCACGGGTGAGGTCCCCGTACTGCGCAGTATTACTGACATATTTCCGCATCTTCGTAAAGCCGCCTTCATAAATAAGGTCTACAATCAGCTTTGTTTCATGGAGGACCTCGAGGTATGCCATTTCCGGGGAGTACCCGGCCTCGACAAGGGTCTCAAAACCGGCCTTGATCAGGGAGGTAATACCACCGCACAGTACTGCCTGCTCACCGAACAGGTCAGTCTCGGTCTCTTCGCGGAACGAAGTCTCAAGCACCACCGCACGGGTCGCGCCGATACCTTTTGCGTACGCAAGCGCAATCTTATGCGCAGTGCCCGTGTAGTCCTGGTGAACTGCTATCAACGCCGGGACACCCTTTCCTTCTTCATATTGCCGCCTTACCATGAACCCGGGTCCTTTCGGGGCGACCATGATAACGTTGACATCCGGCGGGGGGACGATCTGTCCAAAATGAATATTGAACCCGTGGGAGAACATCAGGGTTTTCCCCTTCACAAGATACGGCTTTATTTCGCCCCTGTATACCGCCCCCTGGTTCTCGTCAGGAAGGAGTACCTGCACCACGTCAGCCATTTTAACGGCTTCTACGACCGGATACACCTTGAATCCGTCCGCTGAAGCCGCATCCCAGCTTTTCCCGGGACGGAGCCCGATGATCACATCAATTGCACTGTCACGAAGGTTCAGTGCCTGGCCCCTGCCCTGGGAACCATACCCGATAACCGCTATACGCTTCCCGGACAGGACACTCAGGTCTGCATCTGACTCATAGTATTTTTTCAGCATGGTCTCTCCTCCTTATATCAGCAACCAAGCACATAAATATTTTATAAAAAAACTAATCACAGTACCTTGGGTTATATCCCTTTTGGAGAGCGATCAACCATTAATGAGACAACAGAACCGAGATTTGGGGGCATTCTGCCGGACGTTCAATCCACATGCCCTGATATCCGCATTAATCTGACCCGGGTGGGGGTCAAGAATGTGAAAAAACTCGTGGAAGTCTCGCGCCCTGATAAGCGCCCGGTTATTTTCATATCAAATTTTGATGTCTTCGTTGACCTGCCCGGAAGCCTCAAAGGAGCGAACCTCTCACGAAATTTTGAAGTGATCGATGAAGTGCTCCAGCAGGCGATTGATGGTGATGTCAAGGAAATTGAAGAACTCTGCAGCGTGGTCGCACGAAAGCTGCTCGACCGGCATGAATATGCCGACCGCACAGAGGTCTGGATGCGGAGCCAGTTCATGGTGAAACGGGAGACCCCGGTCAGCAAGACCAGTTGCCACGAGGTCGTCAGTGTCCACGCACGCGCAGTTGCCAGGAGGACATTCCGGAGCCCCATTGTCAGGAAGAGTATCGGTGCGGAAGTGATGGGGATGACCGCATGCCCCTGTGCCCAGAATATCATGAAAGAGCGGGCACAATATGTCCTCGAGGACCTCAAGGTCGACAAGGAGACGATCTCAAAGTTCTTCGACGAAGTCCCCATGGCAACACACAACCAGAGGGGCAGGGGGTTCCTCTGCATTGAAACTGATGACGACCAGCACGTAAAACTTGAAACGATCATCGATATCCTGAAGGAGTCAATGAGCGCCCCGATTTTTGAACTCCTCAAACGAGGCGATGAAAGTTACGTCGTCCTCTCCGCACATAAAAACCCGAGATTTGTTGAGGACTGCGTACGGGAGATGGCAAAAAAAGTCCTCGCAGAATTCCATGATCTCTCCGGGGATGCCCTCGTTACCATAAAGCAGACCAACGAGGAGAGCATCCACCAGCACGATGCCTACGCGGAACGCCAGGCAACAATCGCCGAGCTTTTCGTCGAGCTGAACGGCGAAATCCAGTAAATGTTCTTTTTTTTATCAGGTCCTCGCAGTGTTGGTTATCGTTCTCATCCATCAGGACCAGTTCTCCCTCCGGCCGGGTGACCCCGGACAATACAATAAGGGCCTCACAAAAGGGTCCGTGCATCAGGATACCCATGATATCCTGATAACCGGCCGGGTTCCCGTATAAGGACCAGATCTTGATCCCATGTGCGGTTGCTTTCCATCTTCACAACCATAAAGGTACCTCTTAAAAAATATACCCGAATTGTTCACGTAAAACCAAAAAAGAAGGGGTTATCACTCTTATCTTCCGTGAAACAGGTCTTATCAGGAGAATTGCAAAGAAGATATATAATTAGAAGATGTAAAATTAAGATGAACGTACTAGGTACGGTCAAAAGATCTCCTTATAAGAGATTTGTGTGGATTACACCGGTATCGAAGATTGAACAACTCAGCATAAGATGAGGCGATAATATTGTCGAAAGTTGTAGAGATTTCCCCAACCACAAGACACGAGGGACACTCAAAACTTGTCTTGAAGGTTAACGACGCAGGTATCATCGAAACGGGTAACTGGTGTTCCATTACCCCGGTGAGGGGAGTTGAGAGACTCGCCGTCGGTAAGTCGATGGAACAAGTCCCCAAAATTGCGTCCCGTGTCTGTGGTATTTGTCCGATTGCCCACACACTTGCAGGGATAGAATCAATGGAAGCATCAATCGGGTGTGAAATACCCCAGGATGCTTATCTCCTGCGTGTGATCCTCCAGTTGGCAAACAGACTGCACAGCATTGCACTGCATGATATCCTTATCCTGCCCGATCTGTATATTCCGGGCACCGATACGAAGATCAACCCGTTCACTCCTGAAGAGCCAGTGCGCAGCGTTGCAAAGCGTATCCAGAGGATACGTGAAATTGGTCAGACCATCGGTCAGATCGCTGGCGGAGAGGCCGTGCACCCGAGCAACCCGCGCATCGGTGGTATGTACAAGGCATGTACCCCGCGGGCAAAGACCAAAATGTACGACCTCGCCAAAGAGGGACTTGTACTTGCCCACCAGCAGATGGACTTCATGATTGCAGTCCTCCGGAACTTCCAGAAGAGGGACTGGGCAGAAGTTGGCGGCAAGAAGATTGCGATCCCGAAGGAGCTCGGGTACCACAACCAGGGCTACATGGCAACACATCCGTTCTATGGAAGCACAAGCCTGGACGAGTGCCCGACATGGGACTATGACCGCTTCAAGGAAGTACGGCCATGGGACTGGTACATGGGTGAGATGGAAGTCGATCTTGCAGACCCGAGCTACCCGGTTGGCGGGACCTCCCCTGTTGGGACAAAAGTCAACCCGCAGATGGAAGCCTGCACGGGTATCCCGATGTATGACGGGGCACCTGTTGAAGTCGGCCCACGTGCACGTCTTGCAGTATTCAAGGGGTATGACGAGAAGGGAACCGTCGGTCAGAACATCGCCCGTGAAATGGAATACACGGACAGCTTATACGCGATGATGAATGCACTTGACGAGTACGACCCATCAGGCCCTGTCCTTGCGGACGAGATCCCCTGTGGTGACGGCTCAATGGGATGGTCAGCAAATGAAGCACCACGTGGCACTGATGTGCACCTTGCAAGAGTCAAGGACAACAAAGTGCTCTGGTACTCAATGCTCGTACCAACCACCTGGAATTTCGGTACCTGCAGTGCTGCACTCACCGGTGCACCATGGCAGCTCGCAGAAATTGTAGTTCGTGGGTATGACCCCTGTGTGTCATGTGCTACCCACATGATTGTGATTGATGAAGACAACAAGTTAGTTGCCCAGAAGCTCATCCAGTGAGTTGTAACACGAATGTTGTTCTCCGAGATCGTGATCGCAGGGTGTGGAAACCCCCTGTTCGCAGATGATGGATTTGGACCGGCAGTAATCGAGGAGATGCAGAAACTTACACTTCCCGACAATGTGACAATAATAGATGCAGGCCTTGGCGGTCCGCACTTTATTTTTACGCTCCTTGATCCGGAAGTGACCAGGCAGCTCGTAATAATCGATATTGCCGATTTCGGTGCAGAACCTGGATCAATAACAAAACTCAGGGTGGAAGATCTGCCACCAGGAGCGTATCGTGACGCTCATTCATGGGACCTGACCGAACCGCTCCAGCGCCTGAAAGATCACGTAAACATCACGATAATCGGGTGTCAACCGAAACGTGTTAGCAGCCCCGAATTTGAAATCGGGCTCTCTGATGAGATAACAAAGGCGATTCCGAAAACGATTCGGATAGTGTTAGAAACAGTAGGGGTAAATTATGGGACTTCTATCAAGTGTCTTCAAGAAAGACGATCAGCAGAAACCAGCTGACGTAGCAAAGGCAGAAACAAGTAAAAAGGAGGTTAAGCCTGTGGTAGACAAGATTACAGTGGGCCATGTGCACATGAGTGGATGTACTGGCTGTCTTGTGTCCTTAGCAGACAACTACGGTGGACTCTTGACAATTCTGGACAAGTATGCAGACCTCGTATACGGTCTGACACTTGCAGATGTTCGTCACATCCCAAAAATGGATGTTGCGCTTGTTGAGGGTTCCGTCTGCATTAATGACAAACTTTCAGTTGAAGAGATTAAACAGACAAGAGAAAAGGCAGCAATTGTGGTAGCCGTTGGCGGATGCGCCAGCTATGGTAACATCACAAGGTTCTGCCGCGGTGGTCAGCAAAACCAGCCGCAGCACGAATCATTCCTGCCAATCGGGGACCTTATCAAGGTTGATGTATATATCCCCGGATGCGCTCCGACTCCCCAGATGATCAGGAATGTCTGTATCATGGCATACCTGTTGCTGAAAGGTTCACCGGAACAGAAAGCATTGGCAACAAACTACCTTAAACCGCTGATGATGGCGGCACAGAAGGGAACGAGTGCGTGCTTCTGCGACCTGATGACCGAAGTGATCAACCAGGGTCTCTGCATGGGATGCGGGAGCTGCGCTGCAGCATGCCCGGTCCGTGCAATTACCCATGAGTTCGGAAAGCCCCAGGGGACCAGAGACCTCTGCATCAAGTGTGGCGCATGCTACAACCAGTGCCCGAGAAGCTGGTTCAGCTTCGATGTGGTACCTGAATACGAAAGTATCATGGAACTCATTGATACGGTGATGAAGTGAGGTGAAAAAAATGGGAGCAGAACTCGGTAAATACAAATCATGCGTCTCAGCACGAAGCACCGACAAGGCAATCCTCGCGGGAGCACAGGACGGCGGTATTGTTACCACGCTCTTTGCGTATGCACTCGATGAGGGCATCATTGACGGCGCAATCGTAGCAGGACCTGGCGATCTGCCATGGAAACCACGCCCAATGATTGCAACCACCTATGAAGAGTTGATGGCAGCTCGTGGTACGAAATATAACATCAGCCCGAATGTCTCATTCATCAAGGAAGCAACCCGCAGTGACGGTCTCGACAAGGTCGGTATCGTTGGCACACCGTGCCAGATGCAGGCAGTCAGGAAAGGCCAGTTATACCCAATCGGCCTCCGTGACGTAAGCGACAAGATTGCACTCGCAATCGGTATCTTCTGCATGGAGAACTTCCCGTACCAGAGCATCTTGCAGCTGGCCGAAGACCATGCGGCAATGAGTCTCGATTCCGTCAAGAAGATGGAGATCGGCAAGGGCAAGTTCACCTTCATGAGCGAGCGTGGCGCAGTCGTTCCACTGCCACTCAAGGTTACCCACAAGTACGAGCAGCCAGGATGCCACGTATGTCTTGACTACGTAGCAAATCTCGCTGATGTGTCCTGCGGTTCCGTCGGCAGCCCCGATGGCTGGAGCACGGTATTTGTAAGGTCTAAGAAGGGAGATGATATCTGGGCAAAGTCAGTCGCAGCCGGATGCTTCGAAACGAAGGCAATCGACTCGGTGAAACCAGGTCTTGAGCTTGTCACAAAGTCTGGCAAACGAAAAGATCGGCAAGAACCAGAAGACCGTTGAAGAGAGGAAAGCATTCGGTGTCGGCAAGGGGCTCCGGATACCCTATATCTAATTTTTTTTCCCCATTGGAATCTTGGGATTTTTCTTATTGATTCGACCTGCTTGAAATTGTGGGTTTTTTGGCTTTGTTGAAACACACATGAGCGGGAGGTTCACACCCGGCCGATTGAAAATGGCACGTTCAAAATCTCTTTAGATTATGGTTAGTTCAGCAATTTTAATGGGAAATCCTCTCAAATCTATCTTGCAGATTGGTACTTGCAAAATTTCGTCACGCTCCCGGGGCTCCGGCCCGCCGCTTTGGCGACCCCGGTTGGGATAGGGAACGATCTCTTTAATCTCTGAAAATTTCCCTGAATGTCCCAATTGATCCCTGCCAATGAATATCTTATCGGGGGTGGGGCAGGGAGGGGTGAAATCCCCTCCTGTCTGAGCAGTTATGTTAATTTTTAATATTCCACTTAGGATTTCAAAGAAAAGAGGAGAAATGGGTAAGAATGGCCTTAATATCCTCCGGAGTGCAGATCAAAGGTTCCTGAGAGCTGCTTCTGTCCCTGATAATGCCGCGTTCCGGAGCAGTTTCTCGTCAAACGACGTCATATTTTCCGGGGCCTGTGCTGAACTCCCGATAATTAAATCAGAACGAATCACGACCACCGATGCCATTCCTATTTCAGGATCATAATTGTATTTTCCGGAAGTTCCGGATACGGTCACCGGGGACCCGTTAATTTCTTCATAAAACCCGGCCGCCGCAGTGCTGTTCACAAATTTATCAACAATGATGGCAAGGTACGCCACATTTCCTTCATAGGTGGAGTTTAATTCAGGTTTATACACCCCTGTTGCAAGGTATTCTTCGTCCTGGAACATAGGCTGCTCGTGATCGTATTTCAATTCCTGGGTAAACCCGGAGACTAATGCCGGGACTACGAGCTCAGGTGCCTTTGAAGGCCCGCCGGATACCGTCAGGGGGACGGTTTTCGACTTGCCGTCAGTCCCGGTACAGCCTGCAATGAGGACCCCGATACATAGTATCCCGATGATTACGAATGGTAATGCTGACTTCTTCCACATTGTATATTCCTCTTCATTCATCCTTTATTTTTTCCAAACGATTCAGGATTAACTTCTCTTGGCAAAACTATAAAATATTTTGCCAATTCCCGGATACCGGGTTACCCAGGGCCTCTGTTTTCGATATAGGCGGGCTAAAATCAATTAATGCAGTATCCGCAATCTATAACGGTTAATTCATGGAGACCGGGGCTGATAAAAAAAACCGTTGGACTACCTCATGCGAGGTAATCTGCAGGTGTCGGGACTGATTCTTTCAATCCCTTTCTCTTCCTGATGCCAAGGACTACTTCCTTGACCAGGTTATTCGGGACCAGTTCAAAACCGATAAATTCTGTACTCCACATGGCCCGACCTTCCGTTGCCGAGCGGATGTCCCCGGCAAACCCGAACAGCTCAGCCACAGGGGCCTTGCCAACGACCGTAATGGTGTCACCTTCACTCATAATATCGAAGATCGTACCGCGGCGGCCCTGGATCTGGGACGTCGCATTCCCCATCTGGTCTGTCGGGACGGTAATCTGGATCTTCTGGACGGGTTCAAGGAGCGAGTCCCCGGCCAACAGGAGACCGGCCTTTACGGCACTCCGGACTGCAGGAATTACCTGTGCAGGCCCGCGGTGAATGGCATCCTCGTGGAGCTTGACATCAACAAGGCTGATTTTTAAGTTCTGCACGGGCTCGTCCGCCAGCGGGCCACCCGCAAGCGCCTCGTGGAGGCCTTCAATGATCAACTCCATCGTCTCATTCAGGTACTGGATACCTTTTGTCATATCGATGAGCATGTTGGTACCCTTGATATCCTTGATACTCTTGGCCTCATCCTTTTCCATTCCGGCTTTGACAAGGATATCCCTGCGTTCGAGAGCGGTCTGGTTCATCGAGACCTCCCCGTTCCTGATCAGGTTCACGACCTCGTCAGCTAACGGCTCGAGCATAAGGTAGAACCTGTTGTGACGGTTCGGGGATTTTCCTTCAACCGGACCAGCTTTCTGCACTGCCGTCTCACGGTACACAACAATCGGTTCCGAGGTGACAATTTCCACACCCTTGTCACGCTTAATCCGGCCCGTGACAATCTCGAGATGAAGTTCTCCCATCCCTGCAATAAGATGTTCCCCGGTCTCCTCGTTGATGGCAACCTGGAGAGTCGGGTCTTCTTTTCCCACCTGGCGGAGCACTTCCACCAGTTTCGGCAGGTCCTTCATGTTCTTTGCTTCTACCGCAACGGTCATGACCGGTTCGCTGTAATGTTTCAGGGACTCGAACGGAGTGATATTCATCAGTGAGGTAACGGTCGAACCGACTATTGCGTCCTTAAGACCCGTGACCGCTGCAATATTTCCACAGAAAAGGTCATCCACTTCGACCCTCTTCGGCCCCATGAAAATACCCACCTGCTGGAGGCGGTTCGACTTCCCGGCAGTGCCCATTACATACACTTCGTCACCCCGCTTCATTTTCCCGGAGAACAACCTGCCGGTAGCCACTTCACCTGCATGGGGGTCAAACGAGATATCGGTGACCATCATGGAGACCGGCCCGTTTGGATCACAGTTAAGCATGGCTTTCCCTTCGGGACTCTCCTTGTCACCATGCCAGATCACACCGATACGACGCTTCTGTGCATCTTTCGGATTTGGCAGGTGCGTGACAACCATGTCAAGTAATACTTCAGAGAGCGGGCTGCTCTGGGCAAGGCTCTTCATATCCCCGGCCTTACACTTGTCATATACATCTTTGAACGAGACACCACTCTTTTTCATGTAGGGTGCCGATACGGCCCAGTTATACAGTGCTGAACCGAATGCTACCGTCCCCTTTGATGCGTCAAGTTTCCAGCCGTTGTTGTAGCTCTCCTCGTTCATGCCCTTGATCAGCTTGTTAACCTTGTCAATAACTTTCCCAAGGCGGATCTGCATCTCCATCTCATCCACCTTGAGTTCATTGATCAGCCGGTCGACTTTATTGATAAACAGGATGGGACGGACCTGTTCCTTTAATGCCTGACGAAGAACGGTCTCGGTCTGGGGCATCGTCCCTTCAACTGCATCGACAAGGACAACGGCCCCGTCAACAGCCCGCATGGCCCGGGTAACGTCGCCACCGAAGTCCACGTGTCCGGGGGTATCGATCATATTGATCAGGTACTCCTGATCATTGTATTCGTGGACCATCGAGACGTTGCTTGCATCGATGGTAATTCCACGTGCCTGCTCTTCCTCGTCGGAATCCATGAAGAGTTGTTTGCCGGCAAGCTCCTCACTGATAATGCCTGCCCCTGCAAGCAGGTTATCAGAAAGGGTCGTTTTGCCATGGTCAATATGTGCTACGATACCGATATTCCGGATGTGGACCGGTTCAGTCATGAGCTCCATTACGCGCTCAACCATTTTTTTGCCACGAGCCATTGAAAAACACCTTTGAAAAAGAGATTGTAATAATTAACGTGCGGACTTTGCTATCCGTTCACGTTCTTCCTTTTTGTTCACAGAATATGTCTTTACATCGCCCTTTGATGCCGCGATCAGTTCATCTGCAAGAGCCGCACTAGCTGATTTTTTGCTCTTCTGGGAGTCTCTTGTAGACCGCTTCTGATATGAAAAACATTGATGTATTGACACGGCGGAGGGGTGCAGTATCGACTGATTTCGGGACATTGATACCACCATATTTAAGCCGTACCGTTTCTTCCCTCTGGCCGGTATTTGTTACCGCTTCCACGAGCACCTGGACCGGGTTCTTCTTGGTCTTCTTATTGATGATATCGAATGCATCCGTAACAATCCGGATCGCAAGGGTCTTCTTCCCTGTATTCTTCGATGACTTCATGAGCCGGTTGATCAGGCGCTCAACAATCAGCATATTTGCCTTGTTGAACTCCTGGCGGGTAAATTTTCCACATGAATGGGGTACAATCATGGAGTGGAGGTTGATGTACCGCACAAGGGCAGGGTCATTAATCTGGACTTCGCTCATATCCCACTGGTTAAAGAGCAGTTTCTTCGTCTCTTTTTTCTCGTTTTCTGCCACAAAAATCACCTGCGTGGTTTCTCCTTCCTGCCAATTACCATTTCATGGAGGCAGACGTTATTGACCTTGGTAACGACATACCGAACGCCAGGGATATCTCCCATGGAACGCCCGAGCCTGCCGCCAATGCCCTCAATCTCGACTTCATCGTGCTCATCGATAAAGTTAATGGCACCATCGCCGACTGCAAATGCAGTGACCTGGCGCCCGTTCTTGATGAGCTGGACACGGACACATTTCCGGATCGCGGAGTTCGGCTGCTTGGCCTCAACTCCAATCTTCTCGAGGACAATCCCGCGCCCCTGAGGCGCACCCTCTAATGGGTCGGATTTGAGGTCCAGCTGGTCCTGACGCCGTGCATAGGTGGGATCACTCCACCTGAATTTTTTTGAGTCGCGAGTGAGTTTTCTCGCTGCAAATTTACCCTGTCCCATTAAATACCCTCGGAATCTGGTTTTTATGGATGCATATGTATCTCGCTGAGATATAATACAAACGCGCGGAACAAATTTATATATTGTGCAATTGCTCTCGCTTGCCTGTATGTGTTAGTCTCTATTGATAATAATATTATATCCCCGTCCCGCATAATTCTAACAATGATTTCCCGGATTTACAAGAACGCATATTTCGATGCAAGTCATCGTTTGCTCCATTATAATGGCAAATGTGCAAACCTCCATGGTCACCGCTGGAAGGTGGAGGTCTGGGTCCGGGGTTCCGTCGACAAGGTCACCGGGATCCTTGTGGACTATAATCGGATCCGTGAGACGATAGAACACTATGATCACCAGGTGATCCTGAACGAACAGGACCCGATGGTTGAGTGCCTTGAACAGTTCCAGCCGGTCATCAGGACACCGGGAGACCCGACCAGCGAGATGCTTGCAGATATCATCAGGGTACGGATCAATACCGAGTGTAAAACAGCAGGCCTCGATGCTGTTGTTGAAAAAATCAGGGTCTGGGAATCTCCGACCTGTTTTGCAGAGATTACAGAATGAAACTGGTTGAAATTTTTAAAAGTATCCAGGGAGAGGGACGTAACCAGGGAAGACCCGCGGTGTTCATCCGGCTTGCCGGGTGCAACCTGGATTGCAGCTGGTGCGATACGCCGAATTCTCACGATGGGGGACAGGAGATCGATAATGATGAGATCATCAGGAGGGTAGACGAGTCCGGTTGCAAGGAGATCTGCATCACCGGCGGGGAGCCGCTCCTCCAGGTATCAGGACTCCGGGTACTGCTCTCACGCCTCAGCAGGCTTGGATATTCAATCGAAATTGAAACCAATGGCACCATTGATTTCGGGCAGGTCCAGGATAATGCCACGATCTGCATGGATGTCAAGTGCCCTTCATCGGGGGAACAGAGCGATCTTTCACTCCTCAGAAAAATCACCTCCGGGGATAGTGTGAAATTTGTAGTCGGTGACCGGGAAGACTGCCGGTATGCAGGAGAGGTAATCCAGCGCCACCCTATCCGGGGAGAGATCTTTTTCTCACCTGTAGCAGGGTCAGACTACCATGAACTGGCATGCTATGTTCTTGATAACAACCTGCCGGTCAGGTTCCAGGTACACTCCATAAAATAATCGGTGTCCGCTAATGAAAGCAATATGCCTGTTATCGGGCGGGATGGACTCCAGCACGCTCGCATATGTCGCAAAAGACCAGGGTTATGAGATCTACGCACTGCATGTGAATTATGGCCAGAGGACCGAGCGTCGTGAACTCCGGTCTGCGAAGATGATTGCGAAACTACTGGACGCAAAGGAGTTTATCGAGGTCAGTCTCGGTTACCTTTCCCAGTTCGGGGATTCGAGCCTTACCGACCGTTCAATAGAGGTTGAACAATACGACGAGGCCCGCGCAGGCATCCCGAATACCTATGTCCCGTTCCGGAACGCAAACCTCCTTTCCATAGCTACCAGCTTTGCCGAGTCACGGAAGGCCGATGTGGTCTTTATTGGTGTACAATCACTGGACTACAGCGGCTACCCGGACTGCCGGCCACAGTTTATTGAGGCGTTCCAGAAGGTGGTAGATACCGGCACCAGGGATGACACCTGTATCAGGCTGCTGACCCCGTTTATCTCGATGACAAAGAGGGATATCCTTGAACAGGGCCTCATTCTCGGGGTCCCTTACCAGCATACCTGGTCCTGTTACCAGCGGGAAGATATGGCATGCGGGGTATGCGGCTCCTGCCATTTCAGAAAAGAGGCCTTCCGGGCTGCGGGTGTCCGGGACCCGGTCCCCTATGCAGAGGAGTGACGAATGGAACTGTTCAGGGGGAAACGCCTTTTCATTGAACGTGTGGTGTATACCCTCCCGGATGGGCGGACGAAAGAGGGTGTCATAGCCCACCCCGGGGATGCCGTGGTAGTCCTCCCGAAGTGCGGGGACTCGTGCTGGCACCTGATCCGGCAATACCGGTTTGCTGTTGGCAGTTACATACTTGAAGCACCTGCCGGAAAACTGGAGCAGGGAGAGACTCCGGCTGAAACTGCAAACCGGGAGCTCATCGAAGAGACGGGCTACCAGGCGGCGGAGATGGTTGAAAAGGGGTGGATCTATACTACTCCCGGATTTTCTGATGAAAAACTCCACCTTTTTGAAGCCCGGGGCCTCACCCCGTCCGATGCCTTCCAGAAGGACGAAGACGAGTTGATCGAGCTGGTAACAGTAACGGGACGGGAACTGGAGCAGATGTGTCTCGATGGCCGGATTTCGGATGCAAAGACCATCAGTGTCATTTATCGCTGCCTGAGGGGGTAAGATGCGCCCGGTTATGAAACGGAATGGCTGGATTGCATGGCTTGGAATACTGGCCCTTGTATCTGTCCTGCTTGCAGGCTGCACCGGAACACCACCAGCAGACCGGACATATGCCGTAGATTCTTCGGGTGTATTATCAGTCCGGTGCCCAACGGTCCAGGTTACGGAAACGGTCATTTCAACAGGCACCGATGCAACAGTAAGCAGGGTGGTCTTCCAAACACCCCATGGGGACGTCTTCGGGTTACTTGCAGTACCGGCGAATGCCAGCCCGAACGCCGCGTTTGTACATGCACCCGGTGCGGGTAACAAAAAAGAAGGGCATAAAGGGAGGGCAGTCTCCTATGCACAAAACGGTTTTGCCTACCTCGTCCTCGACATCAGGGGAAACGGGGGTGAGACCCAAGGCTACCCCCTGGATTTCGAGAAGGACTTTACCCTTTACCAGGCGGGGGGATTCCCCGAATACTATGATACCGTGTGCGATATGATCAATGCAAGGCAGTACCTCACATCGCGGTACGGTGTACCGGTCTATGCATCGGGAGAAAGTAACGGGGGAAGGTATGCAGTAGTCGCTACCGCAACTGACCCCGGTTTCGCCGGGTATATTGGGATATCGACCTCTGGATTTGGCAGGGCAGGGGACAATCCCGGGTTTACGGAGAGCGCAAGAAAATACCTCCTCTCTATTGACCCTGACGTCTACATCGGGGGAGTTTCCCCAAGACCCACCATCCTGTTCCACGCGCCGGATGATACGGTTATACCGTATAGTGACGGGAGGAAATTGTATGACCTGGCAAAAGAGCCAAAGAAGTTTTTCTCATTCAACGGGACACACGGGGTCAATGGTGAGACCGACCAGGTACTGATAGCTGAGTATACTCAAATTTATGGCTGAAGGCGTGAAATAGATAGTGACCCGGTACCGGGAGTTCCTGTATGGCTGAAGTTGAAGAGATGGACGAGGCGCGACGCCGCTACGAATTCAAAAAAACGCTTGAGAAGCTCGAAGCGAAGCAGGGGAGCGGGACAGAACTTATTACGATCTACATCCCCCCTGACAAGCAGATCTATGATGTGACTAACCAGCTCAAGGACGAATTCGGCCAGTGTGCGAACATCAAGAGCAAACAGACGAAAGTAAATGTCCAGAGCGCCATCTCTTCAATCCTTTCCCGCCTGAAATACTATAAAAGACCGCCCGCAAACGGTCTTGCAGTCCTCTGCGGGTACTATCCTGCTCGGCGGTGACCGCAGCGACCTGGAGTGCACCATCATCGAACCCCCGGAGCCGCTCCACCTCTACATGTACCGGTGCAGCTCCCAGTTCGAGCTCGAACCGCTACGGCAGATGCTCGAGGAGAAGAGCGTCTACGGCCTCCTGGTCCTCGACCGAAGGGAGGCATACTGGGGTTTTCTCCGCGGTAACCATATCGAACCGATTGGGGGCGTCACATCCACGGTCCCCGGAAAACAGCGGAAAGGCGGCCAGTCGGCAGCCCGGTTCGGGCGGCTCAGGGAGATCGCAATTAACGAGTTTTACACAAAAATCGGTGAACGCTCAAGCGCAATTTTCCTCGCAGAGAAAGACTTCTTTGAGAGGTTCAAGGGCGTCCTGATCGGTGGGCCAAGCCCGACAAAAGAAGAATTTGAAGCGGGGAATTTCCTCCACCACGAGATCCAGAAACGGATCATCGGCATTTTTGATGTGGCCTACACCAATGAAAGCGGTCTCGATGAACTGGTCGACGCCGCAGAGGACGCGCTCAAGGGAATGACCGTGGTGAAGGAAAAGGCTGTAATGCAGCGTTTCTTAAAAGAGCTGGTCAAGGATAACGGGGTCGCTTTGTACGGCGAGGAGAATATCAGGAAAAACCTCGAACTCGGCGCCGTTGAGATACTCCTGCTCTCAGCCAGCCTCCGGAAATCCAGGTTAACAATCAGGTGCCCGGCTTGTGGCTATACCAAAAACTACACGGTAGTACTCCAGGCGGGAAAAACCGTTAAAGACCTGGAATTCGGTAACTGCCCGGATTGCACCGCTCCGCTGGTCCTTGATGAAGAGGTGGATATCATCGAAGAACTGACGAAAATTGCCGACCAGAGCAGTGCAAAGGTGGAAATAATATCTGACGATTTTGAAGAAGGTTCAATTCTTTTTACGGCTTTTGGTGGAATTGCCGCCATATTGCGATACAGGACGGGTTATTAATGTTTCTTTTAATGTATACAACGATTGAAAATGCACTAAAGTCACGGACCGGCCTGGGCGATGTGCAGCTGACTGATGGCGGGGAGCATGCGGACCTGGCCACCACCGTGGCATTCACCCTTGCAAAGGAGAGGAAACAGAGCCCCGTAATAATCGCGGAAGAGCTGGCACGGGAGCTGAGCGGCGACCCGGTGTTTGAACATGTCCAGGTCACGGTTAAAGGGCCCTATATCAATTTCCTGTTCGGGCCGTCCTATGTAAGCAGTACCCTCGAAGAAGCAGTGAAGCCCGGGTATGGTAACCTGCCTCCCAGAAGGGAACGGGTTGTCCTTGAGCACACCAGTGCAAACCCGAACGGCCCCCTCCATGTCGGGCATATCAGGAATTCCATATTAGGCGATACACTCGCACGCTGTTTCCGGAAAGCGGGGTACAGGCTTGAGGTCCAGTATTATGTCAATGATATGGGGCGGCAGATCGCAATCGTGGTATGGGGGTTCGACCACCTCGATACCGGCGCAAATGATGGGGAGAAGGCGGATCACTACGTGGCGAGGATCTATATCGCTGCGAACAGGGAACTTGAAGCTGAACCCGGGCTTGTGTCTGAAGTGGACAGCCTGATGCAGCAGGTTGAACGCTCAGAGAGGTTGACGGTTACAAGATTCCGCTCTGCGGTAACACGGTGCCTCGACGGTTTCCACGTAACGCTGGGCCGTCTGAAGGTCCACCATGACCGGTTTGTCTGGGAGAGCGACTTCGTAAGAAACGGAGACACGGAGAGGTTTCTTTCAAGGCTCCACCGGCTGCCTGAATATCACGAGGAGGGCAAAGTCTGGCTTGACCTGAACGCTGCCGGCTTTGAAAAAGAATACGTGCTGAGACGGACGGACGGGACCTCCGTGTATGCAACCCGGGACCTTGCCTACCACATGTGGAAGGGTAAAAATTTTGACCGTGTCATCGATGTGCTCGGGGCGGACCATAAATTGATCGGGGGGCAGCTCCAGGCGACCATGCGCCTGATTGGAGAGAAAGCCCCGGAAATTGTCCATTTTGAGTTCGTTTCGCTCCCTGAAGGTTCAATGAGCACCAGGGCAGGGAAATTTGTCTCCGCCGACGAACTGATGGACGAAGTAACAAAACGGGCATTTGAGGAAGTCACCATCAGGAGGCCCGAACTTGACAAAGATACAAGGAACAATATTGCCGTATCGGTCGCAATTGCAGCAATACGGTACGATATTGTAAAAATTTCGCCTGAAAAGAGCACCATATTCAACTGGAAAGAGGCACTTGACTTCGAGCGGCAGAGCGGCCCGTACATCCAGTATGCCCATGCACGGGCATGCAGCATCCTTGAAAAGGCCGGGGATTTTTCAGAGGCATACGATTTGAAAGACCCGCATGGTATCGCCCTTGCAAAACACATCGCTAAGTTTCCGGCGGTTATTGAAGAGGTGGTGCAGGAACTGAAGCCCCACATCCTTGCCACGTATGCCCGTGAGCTGGCTGACCTGTTCAATGCGTTCTACCACTATGAACCCGTCCTTAAAAGCAGTGGTATCACGCGGCAAAGCCGCCTTACCCTTGTAAAGGCAGCAAAAAACACCCTCAGAGAATCATTGGAATCCCTTGGTATCGATGCAATCAGCACCATGTGAAGCCCTGAAAAAGCAGGGGTACCAGTTTTTTTCCGAAACGTCAACTGCTGCCGTAAAGCCCTGCCTCTGGTGCAAGCGTGCACTGAAAGGGGGGGAGATGTGCTATAAGCACCAGTTTTACGGGATTGACAGCCATCGCTGTGTGCAGATGACCCCGACCCTGCAATGCAACCACCGGTGCCTCTTCTGCTGGCGTTCCTTCGAACATGAAATGCCCGGGGAATCCGAGTGCCCGCCGGAAGAGATCATCGGGAACTTCAGGAGACTCCAGAAGAGGGCTCTTTCAGGGTACAAAGTCTCCCCGTATGTCACCGAACAACGGTTTTCAGAAGCGCTTGCACCGAAAAACATTGCAATTTCACTTTCCGGTGAGCCGACCCTCTATTCCAGGCTGCCGGAATTAATCAGCCTGTTCAACGCTGAGGGCTGCACAACGTTTCTCGTCAGTAACGGGACCCGCCCGGAGGTCCTCAGGCAGTGCCGGCCGTTCCAGATGTATGTCTCACTGGTAGCCCCGGACCAGGCCACCTATGAGCGTGTCTGCAGGCCCGTGGAAGACAGCTGGGAGAACCTGAAGGAGAGCCTTGCAGTACTCGACAGCCGGCGATCGGCAATCCGCATTACCCTTGTACAGGGCATAAACGACACTGACCCCCGGGGCTACGCCCGACTTGTGACAGACTCGGGGGCAGATTACATCGAGGTAAAGGGATACATGTATCTTGGATACAGTAGAAAACGATTGCAGCGAAGCAACATGCCTGAACATGCACACGTGCGACAGTTTGCAGAACAGATTGCAGAGCATTCAGGATATTATATAGCCGATGAGAATACCCTCTCACGGGTTGTATGTATGGAGCGTGAGTCATGAGATTTGATGCTGATTCCTATAAGAAAAAGTCAAAAGAAAATTTTGAGAATGCATGGCACGAGGGCCCGTCTGTCCTGACGCCCCCGCTCCCGAACGCAACGTACCCGAGACTCGAATATAAGAGGGCCAAGGCACACCCGGTTTTTGAGACCATTAACAAGCTCAGGGAGACCTATCTCTCGATTGGTTTTGACGAGGCTGCAAACCCGATCATCATTGAGGAGCAGGACGTGTACAGGCAGTTCGGCCCCGAAGCGTCGGCAGTACTTGACAGGGTTTTTTACCTCGGGGGGCTCCCGAGGCCCAATGTCGGGATTGCGAAAAAACAGACTCGACGAGATCAATGACCTCTTAAAGAGCCACGCAGGACCGCTCGCCCACACCGGCCCGGCCCACTACGGGACAGCGGGAGATCATAAACCGTACCAGCCGATGACACTGGAGACAGAAGAACGATTACGGGAGACACTCCACGCATACAAAAAGTCTGAAATAGACGGGGACGAACTGACCTATGAGCTGTCAAAGGTACTCGGGGTTGATGACGCACTCGTCGTCCATATCCTTGATGCGGTATTTCCCGAGTTCCGGGCCCTCTCACCTGAATCATCGCGGAGCACCCTCCGGAGCCACATGACCAGCGGTTGGTTCATGACACTTGGGGCGATATGGGACAAGAAACCCCTTCCACTCAGGCAGTTTTCCGTGGACCGCTGTTTCCGGAGGGAGCAGGAAGAAGGGCCGACCCGCCTGATGAGTTACCATTCTGCCTCCTGTATCGTTGCAGGGGAGGATGTGACCAACGAAGAGGGGAAGGCAGTCAGTGAAGCACTCCTCTCTGCCTTCGGCTATACAGATTTTCAGTTCAGGCCTGATGAAAAGCGGTCGAAATACTACATGCCTGACACACAGACTGAAGTATACGCGAGGCACCCGGTCTATGACTGGGTTGAGGTGGCGACATTCGGCATGTACTCCCCGTCGGCCCTTGCAGAATATGGCATAGAGATCCCTGTAATGAACCTGGGCCTCGGCGTGGAGCGGCTCGCGATGATCCACTATCATTCAAACGACGTGAGGCAGCTTACCCACCCCCAGTTCTTCCCGGACGTCCTCACCGACCGGCAGCTAGCCTCTGCAATACAGTACCGTGAACAGCCGGTATCTTCAACCGGGCAGATAATCGCTGCTGCAGTCCGGAAGACCGCCGCGTTGCATGCGAACGAACCGGGGCCCTGCTCATTTAAGGCATGGGAAGGCGAACTGTCCGGTCACAGGTTGACAGTTTTTGTCGAAGAACCCGAATCAAATTCGAAATTATGCGGTCCGGCCTGCTTCAATGAAATTTTCGTGTTCGGGGGGTCTGTCCTCGGGGTCCCGGACAATGAAAAATGGCAGCAGGTCCGAAAAGAAGGCGCTCAGACAGGGATTAGTTACCTTGACGCTGCTTCGTCTCTTGCAGCCGCACGGATAGAAGATGCAGCCCGGTGCGGAAAGTCGGAAACCGTCCAGGTGAAGATGGCAAAACTCCCGAGTGACATTAACTTAAAGGTCGCCGGGTATGCAATGCGTGCAATTACCGACAACAAGAAAAAGATCGACGTCCGGGGGCCGGTATTTCTCACCGTGAGATCTGAGCTGGCGACTAATGACCCCTGATCTTATTTCCGGGCCTCTTTTCTCCCCGGGTTTTTAACACCGGGGACGCATAACCGTTTTTTTACGCATTTGAGCCTGCGATAGGTGATTTGTCATTTCAGGCAATTCTATCGCTGCTTACTGCCGGGACCTGCTCGGGTTTTCCTTTCCTTCCTCTTATAAAGAGGTCCTGGAGGGGACCACTGTATTTCGCGGAAAAGGAGCCTACAATTGAGGTGATAATTACCATCGCAGCAATCGCCGACGATACTACCGGAGACCCATACAATGCAGCCAGGGCGATGGAAAACTCACCTCTTCCAATGGTATTTGTCCAGATTTCAATACCTGACCTCTTACTCCCGTGCACGACGTTACCGATCAACAGGCCCGAAACGAGTTTGGATATGATGGCAAGGATGCTGAGGGCAAGAATCAGCATGACAGGTACCCGCCTGAGAAATCCACGGTGATCCCAAAGAAGACGAAGAATATTATCAGGAATACATCCTTAAACGGCCGGGCCTGTGCTTCAAACGCGGCAGGGTCCGTTGAAGCGAGAGCAGTTCCGAACGCGATTACCATCAGGGTCTCAGGTAAACCGATTGCCTTTGATCCGAATGCAATGATGACCACTGCGGCAAAGGTAAGGAACACCGGGAGTTCATCGTCACGGTTGATCGCCTTCTGGATTAATTTCTTTCCGAAATGGGAGATGAGATAGAAAGCAAGGAGAATCACTGCTATCTTCGCGATAAAACCCAGCGGATTGTTTATCGACGTTGAAAGAAGTGTCAGGAATATTATGAGTACAATATCCTCAAATACCATCATCCATACGATAGTTTCTGCTTCTCTCATCATCAGTCTTCTTATTCTCAACCAGGGAGGCAACAGTCATTGCCGTGCTGCTGATAAAAAATGCCGCAGCAATGACAAGCGATTCTGTCAGCGTGAACCCGATGATGTAGGCCGCCAGGAACCCGATTATCATATTGATATTGAGATCGATCAGGCCGCTCGAGAAGAAGGTCTTCTGGTTGGACAGGATACGGTCCGGTTTGATCTCAAGCCCCATAAAAAACAGGAGGAAAATCAGCCCGAGCTCGGCAAAGAACGTTGAGGCCTCGCTGACCTGTACAAGATTCAGCCCTGACGCCCCGAGCGCAATTCCTGCGATAATATAGAAGGGGATGACCGGCCAGGAGAGGTACTTCGTGACGATGAGAAGTACCAGGCAGACAAAGAGGGCGATTATTAGTCCTTCCATTACCCCACCATGAACTCACGTTCGAATGTTTTCAGCTGATCGGTCTCTCCAATGGCAACGACCGCATCGCCTTCCATGAACATGAAACTTGGGGGTGGATTGACAATGTTTGTATCACCCCTTGAAACGGCGATAATTGTCACACCCGTCTTTGCACGGATCTGGTGATCTTCTATGCACCTGCCGGCCATTGACGTGCCGATAATATAGGTATGGATACTAATCCGGAGGTCGGAGAGGGCGGAAAACGCTATCTCCACACTTTCCTTGTCAGCCTCCATGATAGCCCCGGTCATAATGGTACCAAGCCTTCTCGCTTCAGCGGTGGTGGGCTCAGCCACGCAGGGGGTATGGCCATCGTGGGGAAGGGTGTACATCTGGATATTGCCGTTTTTTAGGAAAAAAATGGCGATTGTGTCATCCTTTTCTGTAATAAGCTCATATTTTGTGCCAATTCCGGGAAGGTTAATCGACCGAAGCGCCATACATCTCGTATGAAAAAAGACGTAAAAATATATTAGTATATTCAATATTTACCGGTAAAAATCTGCCATCGATGCGGCCAGCAATTCCGGCAGGTGAAATACCCAGACAAGGTAATAGAGCGAGAGGGCCAGCATCAGAAGGCCACATGAAACATTAATCACCCTCCGGTGGGTAGTAAGGAAACCCACAAGGCGATAGTTTGTTGCAGCCGGGATGAGTGATATCAGCAGTACCGGAATTGCAATACCAATGCAGAAAGCGATAAGAATTGCAATATTTTCCAACAAGTCTGCCGCATTTACACTTAATGCAAAGAGAAGGATTACGGGGGCAGGGTTGCAGGGCAATATGATCAGGCCGAAAAAGAGGCCGAATAATAACGCATTCCTGTATGGCCCTCTGGAGTGTAATATTTTCAGCGAGGGAATAATCCCTGAAAGATCAATACCCGCAATAAGGAAGATACTCACTCCTGCAAGAATTACAAAGGCAACCATGGAAATAATACCAATAGCCGCGCTCATTGAAGACCGTAGCAGCCAGGTAAAGATAAAACCAACAACAAAAAATGAAAAGATAATGCCGGCAGTAACAACGAGGGAGAAACGGAAGAGCAATGTGCGGTCATTTCCCTCTCCGACCTGGTTTGCCAGCCACGCAAGATATCCCGGGTAGAGGGGGAGGACACAGACGGCACCGAGCGGGGCTAACAGTCCGGCTAGAAATGAAATGGCTGTGGCTGATACCGGGTCCAAACCTAACACCGCATCCGGATCGCCTGATCAAGTACCTCCGCTGATTTTACCCCCGATCAAGGCGTGTAACCGTTCCATTGCTGCAGATAAGGACCATCGGTGCACTCGCGGGGGAGATGATCTCCACGCCGAATTCATTCGTCAGTTCTTTTATCATTGCCGGGGGTGCAACAGCATACAGGCCGTAAAACTGGTTATCAGCCTGGTGTTTTCGGACGAGGGCTTCATTTTCATAGGGGTCAATATCGATCCCGACAGCGGTAAATGAACCCGGATACATTGCCTGCAACCGTTTGATCTCATTCTGCTGGGCGGTGCAGATCGAGCACCAGGTGGTAAAACTGAACAGCAATACGGGTTTCCCTGCCAGGTCACGGACCCTGAACATGCGGGATGTGGAAACGTCACGGAGAGGGACTTCGTTCCAGTCGTTTCCATTGCCATTATTATCCGGGGATAGTGCCGCGCCCGCTTTCAACTCTGCAGAATTCTCCAGGGGCGAACCCCCAAAAAAAACCATTAAAAAGACTGCAAGCAGGGCAATAATAAGTACGCCAATAACCAGGAAGATAGTGTTCTTCTGCATCTGTACTACAATAATACCCGTGGGATATATGAGTTTTAGTTCGTGCTCAAACAGCCAGGTCATCCGTTGACCGGAGCCACTATGCGGGGCTGCACGTCCACTGAAGATAAGACTGTTTTTCCTCGGTTTATCTCCAGGACACAATCCCGGCAAAGGTTCTTCAATATTCGGGGGATTGTTGTCCGTTCAATACGGTGAAGAGTGCTTTCCGGAGATAGATAAAAGGGTTTTTTGGAGAAACCCTAAAATAGGGTAACCAGGATTTCTCCGATCAAGGTTTTCTTGGGTATACAGAGGTGGATATCATCACCAGCTCTTTTATGGCAGGTATCAGCCCGCCTCTGCAATCAACCATCCGATTATTCAACATATAAAGTGCGGCCGTGTGCAGGGTGAAAGTGACAAGTACTCACCAAAAAGCTGAATGTAGCATTTCACAAGCCAACCTTTGCACCATAATCCAGTTATTATTCCCGGGTTTCGAAATTAAAAGGAACATTTATACCTGATTCCGGGGTTTTCATAGATAGGCAGATCAGAATGGTACACCCGGAGGGCAATCCCAGTGTTGGCATTACTTCGATTGGGTATTATATTCCGAAAACGGTCATCACAAGCGCAGAAATATCTGCGATTTCTGGGTACTCACTCTCAACACTTACCGAGAAATTCGGGATTGGTCAAAAACATGTCGCAGGCCCGGATGAACACCCGGTATGGATGGCTGAACAGGCTGCATCATCTGCGGTTGCAAAAGGCCAGATTGACCCTGACGATATTGATATTATTGCATATTGTGGTGCCGGGTGTTACGATCACCAGTTCTGGTCACCTTCATCGAGATTGCAGCATATACTCAAAGCCCCCAATGCGTTCACCATTGATATGAAAGGTGCCTGTAATGGTGGGATCCTGGCCATTAATATCTGTAACAACCTGTTACGGGCAGATCCGTCAAAAAAATGTGCCCTTGTCGTCTGCAGCGATAAACTTTCCCCGGTGATGAATTACGAGAATAAGGATACACTCCCGTTTTTCGCAATCGGTGACGGGGCTGCGGCGGCAGTCCTTACCCGGGGCGAGCCATCAAATGAACTTCTCACCTACGAGGGGATTTCAGACGGTACCTGTGGGGATTATGTAAAAGTACCTTTTGTAGGTACCCGATCACCAGAGCGTTGTGACAACAACAACCCCATATCGCGAATCTCTGTCGACCCGGCTAAGGCACTCGCTGATATCAGCCCTGATATTTTTCTTGGCAATTTTATCGGCGTTATCAGGAGAGCCGTTAATAAAAGCGGTTACCAGACACCGGAGATAAAATGGCTGCTGACGAACCAGATTAAAAAGATCCGGGTACTGGATATCCTTGCACAACTCGGCCTGGAAGAAAAAAACACCCGCTCGACAATGAAGGATTTTGGCAGCATCGGTCCCGGGGACACCTTATTTGCACTGGGCCTGCAACAGGACGATGCCCTGATCAGACCCGGCGATCTCGTAGTCCTGGCCAGCAGCGGGATCGGGTTCACGTGGGGAGCACAGGTCATCAGGTACCGGTGATACCCGGAGTTACGGGATTATCTCGCACCCGTTGAATTTAGTGTGAATAAATGACTCATGGCTGATAATCCCATTCCTGATCAGTTCTGACACTTCAGGGAGGCCTCCCGTCAGGCATTCACGGAGGTGCCGTATCGTCCTGCAAAGGACCCTGTTCTGCTCATCAGTCCAGGGCCTGGTGATTGTGGAATAGAGACATCTTCCTCCACAAAAATGCAGGATCTCGCATTCAGCACATCTCCCCTGCACGGGGAGTTCCGGGAGGTGCCGGGGGTCAGAATGATCGATATGCCCGAGGTAATAATCCTTCATCCCGACCATCACCGGGCAGGCTGCAATACTCCCATCAGTCATAATGCTGTAATTGGCATACCCCGCACCGCACCTCAGCCGTGACTGGCGGCCTTTCAGGAGGTCCTCGGTCGGGTCAATGAAGGGGTACCAGCGCTGTACCTTCCGGTCTTTGTTCATATAATCGAGCCAGGTACGGACAAGCCTTGTGATACCCGGGTTGTAACTGCGTTCCACCCACTCCTCAAAGTGCCGCGAATGAAAATCACTCGCGAAATTTGCATCAATCTGCCAGTGTACTGACGAAAAACAAAAGTCTTTGTTATCAGAAAGGAACGTAACGGCATCGTAGATGTCAGTCCTCTCGTTTACCGTCATCCGTGCAATTAATTCCCCCGGATAGCCAGTTTCACGGATGTAATTAAGGTTGTCAACCACACGACGGTACGTCCCGGGGCCCCGGTTGGTATCAGTCAGCCATTCCGGCCCGTCGATTGAGACCAGTATGGTCTCAAACTTCCTGAGATCGGCGGGTTCCATGGTATGGAGGAGCGTCCCGTTGGTCTGGAGCATGTAACGGTTTACCGGGGCAGCATGCAGGATCTCGCGCACCAGGTCTGACCTCATCAGGGGTTCACCTCCATAAAACGTGAGGACTGCCTCAGGGTCCTGCGATAAAAAATGGTAGAGTGCCGGGAGACTTATGCTGAATTCGGCCGGGAGATCCGGATCTATCACGATCCCATCTACAGCCGGATCTCCGTAAACCTCAAACGATTTACCCCGACAATAGCTACAGCAGAGATTGCAGTCGTCCGTGAGGATAATATGGTAAAACAAAAGATTTCTTCCACCTGATGACGTATAATTGTAAAAATGTCCTGTATTATTAACGAGACTATTGTTCAGGGATGCCGGCGTTTACTGTAACCAAACCAGAGCACCAGGACGACGAAACCAAGGGCCGGAATATAGGGCATTAAAGGTGCTGCTTTTTTGGTCGGTCGCAGGCCTGTAGCTCCTGTTGTTGGCACGGGTTGTGGCAATGATACGTTCCCCATCGAATCCAGGGTTCGTAAGAGTGTCTGTTTGTTTTTTAGCGCGGCAATATGCTTTGGGTCTATCGTCAGCGCCTGGTCATATGACTGGAGAGCTTCCCTGTACCTTCCCAGTTTTGTGAATGCCATCGCCCTGTAGGACCATAGTCCGGCGTCGTATTTAGCATCATTGGGATGTAAACGGATTTCTTTGTCTGATATCCTGATTACTTCGTTAAAGACTTTCTGGGCCTCTTCCTGCTTTCCCAGATCCTGCAGATTCTCCCCTTTGTTGACAAGAGCGCGGAGGTCGTTTGGGTTAATTGCAATGGCACGGTCATATGCATCGATCGCATCCGCGGTTTTACCAAGGTTTTTTAGTGCATCTCCCTTGTTCACCCATGCGGGTCCAAAATACGGGTCAAGCCTGAGGGCATGATCAAATGATTCCACTGCACCCGCGTACTGACCAAGCTGGTCCTGTGTCATCCCGAGTTTATTCCATACAATGCTGTTATAGGGGTCCTGTTCAACGGAGGCATTGTATGCGGCCAGGGCCTCCGCATACATGGCTGAGCTATAGGAGAGGTCTCCTTTCTGTGCCAGTACTACTGCCCCCTCAAAGAAGGTATCAGCAATGACCGGCTGAAGGAATACCACTACAACCAGCACCAGGATTGCCACTCGTGATAATCGCCAGGTACCCATAGGTAATAAGTTGTCTTTGTCCTAATGAATATTAGCCATTTGTATAGTACACTTCAGGAAACACCATTGTACATTCCATTATCGAAAAACAGGATGGGCTCGTCGTGATTCGAACACGAGATCTTCGCCGTGTGAAGGCGACGTCATAACCAGCTAGACCACGAGCCCAAGAAATGCATCGACCGGGAATCGAACCCGGGCTATAGGCTTGGAAGGCCTAAGTCATACCTCTAGACCATCGATGCGAATCAATGTGCCTTCTTATTATTGAGGTAACCCCCTTTATTATTTTTGTTCTGTTCCCTGAAAATCCAGCCGGATGTGCTTTGTTTTTTTGGATATGGCCATGTCATGATAGTGGGGGATTTCAGCCTACGGCACAACTGACACTGACTCCTGCCATAATGGGTTCCCGGAAAAGAGAGTGTGAAAAAATAATTAAGAGGATCTGAGTTCTTCTTCTACCATTTCAAGGTTCGCGATTCGCTTTTCAAGCGGGGGGTGGGTCGAGAACAATTCCAGGAACTTATTGCCGGAAAGTGCAGGGATAATGAAGAAAGCATTCGAACCTTCAATTTTTGCTTTCGCCTCAGGCGGGATAACGTCCATTCTCCCGCTGATTTTTTTCAGTGCAGAAATCAGGGCCCGCGGGTTATTCGTGATATATGCGCTACCCCGATCTGCAGCAAACTCGCGGTACCTTGAAAGCGCCATCATGAGAAGTGTTGCGATAAACCAGACAACTGCCGCCACGATTCCTGCGATAATCCACGCCCCGGCACCATCTCCGCGTCTGCTGAATAACGATGCGAAGAGGAAATTCTGCATGATTATGGCAGCAAGCATGGCAATAAAACTGGCAATGGTCATGGTAAGGACATCACGGTTTTTTACGTGTGAAAGTTCGTGTGCGAGCACCGCTTCGAGTTCATCTTTTGACAGGAGGCGCATGATGGAATCCGTGCAGGCGACCACGGCATGTTTCGGGCTCCTTCCGGTTGCAAATGCATTGGGAACGGGACTCTGCATAATCGCTATCCTTGGTTTCGGCAGGTCGGCCTCTTTACAGAGTTTTTCCACCGTCTGGTGCAGTTCCGGGTACTCATCTTCATGGATAACCCTCGAACCGGTCGACCAGAGTACCAGTTTATCTGAGAAGAAGTACCTGGATAAATGCCATGACCACCACGATAAGGATCATAAATGACATTGAGATACCCAGCGCCAGGAGTACGGCAATGAAAACGAGGTATACTACAAACAGCAGGAACATTGTCAATATGACCCTGCTCGTCAGACCCCAGTCTCTTTTCCATTTCATATTCTGTACACGTTGTCCCTGCTACTCTTAAAACATTCGACAATGGCAAAAATACAACACGAAATCCCGATGAACGGCCCTTATAACTGATGACCCGGTATGAAACATATCCCGGGACTCCGATGGAAGGGTATATGAGACACCAAACAGAACCTTTTTTTCACACGACATCGGACGGTTAACCATGGCGGAAGTCGAACCTGAAGCACTGGCTGATGTGGCGTACAGACTCTTCGAGCTGGCATTGAATAAAGAGCTCCGCGCGGAAAAGACCTACCTGTTCCAGCTGGTCGAAAAGAAAACCGACTTCAAAGACCATTTTGTCGCTTTTTTTTCCCGGTTCAGGAATGAATACCCGCAGCTTGCCGAGGCACTCCTGGTGAAATACGGGGGAATTGATCCGATATATGAGATGATAACCGGGGGAGAAGGGGTAGTCCCGTCCAGGACGACACAGATGTACTGGATTATCCAGGAAGCCCCGGATATTGCGCCGGAAGCAATTGAAGACGAACTTGCCGGGAAATGGCTCATCTTCCTCCCTCCTGACCAGGTTGACGAGGCGTGGAAGAAGGTAAGGGACGCCACATGTGAAAATATTCTGGGGATCTCTGCCAAGGTCAGCACGGCAAAACCTAATCCCGATTCAAGAGACCAGATGAAAGTGATCTATGTCTATACCGCCGACTGGCAGGACGAAGCAGAAGTCATGCGGGTGCGTGAAAAGTTGCGCAGCCTCGGGTTCGCGGACAGGCTGGGTTACAAGCGTAACATTGAAACTTTTAAAGGGGAATACGCCCAGAAAGGAAAAAGAGTGACGTTCTATAGCGCCTGAATCAGGCTTTTCGCTCTTTGTTCTTCGGGCGCAGATTCTGGTACCCGCATTTTCGGCACTGTGTTGCACGAATTGCATTCCTTGCATTACAGCGCATACAAATTTTTACATTAAGAAGGCGGGCTTCTGCTTCAGGAAATCTTGCCATTTTCTACACCACATTCCAGATTTATTCTGTCTTATAAACAAAGACTCTCTTTCCACTTAACCGTTGTGGGAAACCACGTCAAAAGTTACCCCCACCGAGCAGCCAGGCACGTAATTCCATGAGGGCTAATGCCCGGTGTGATATCCTGCTCTTCTCGTCTAGCGGGATTTCTGCCAGAGTCCGGCCGTTCCATTCAAAAATTGGATCATATCCAAACCCTTCCCTTCCGCGGGGTTCAACGATGCGGCCCGGTAACACACCGCGGAATACCCTGATCCCCGACGAATCCGCATAGGCAATTGCAGTTTCGAAATGGGCTCCCCTGCCTTTACCTTCAGTAAGCCTGAGGATCCCTTCGTTACCGATTGTATAGAACACGTAGGCCGCATACGGGCCCGGGAACCCTGACAGCGAATCAATGCAGAAGGCCGTGTCATCCACGATCAGGGGGCTTTTAAGTTTACCCCAGGCAAATTCCGCTTTATAGCGTGCGATCTCTGCGACATCATCATGGCGGCACTCCGGGCATTCGAGCCGGACATCTTCCACCTCGATCCCGCCCCCGAAAAAGGACCTGATCTCGTCAGCCTTGTGGGGATTACTCGTAACGACAAGAAGTTTCATAAATATCGCCCTCTCTGCAGTATCTCCTGTTCCCGGTCAACGACCTCGCCGGCATGGTCAAATTCCACTGAGTACCCCTCAATAAAGCACTGCCTGAGTTCTTCGTGGTTCTCAACCATGCTTTCCAGGGTCTGGAAAAATACGTGAATATCGACACCCCGCGGTTCAACCTCTGATGACACCTGTGCAAGACCAAAATCAATCAGTATACACCGGCCGTTACGGACCAGGATATTACTCGTTGTAAGGTCACCATGGATGATTCCCGCCCGGTGAAGACGACCGACGATCCTCCCTGCCTCGCAGACGAGGTGTGGTTCAAGGCATTCCTTGAGCATCGGGCCTTCGATTTTTTCCATCAGGATGGAATTCTCAGTGATGTCCCTGATAACGGGCGTAGGAACCCCTGCCCTTCTCGCCATTGAGATGAGACGTGCCTCTGTGCGGGTGCGTTCACGGATAAGCTGCCGGTCGAGACCGGGGGACCGGTCACTTTTCCCCCCGTTCTTTACAGACCTTATTCCTGCCAATAGTTACCACGGCCTCAGCCCCGATTGCGGTGGTGCGTCCGGCCTTTTGAACAAGTATTGGCAGAGCCGTCTCACCAGACCTCCATACAACATCGACCTGGTCAACCCGGAAAGAGGGATTGACATGGGAGGAGGCAAGAGGCGTACTGACACCATGTTCAAGCATTACCCTGCCCGTGTATGCGATCATGGCACCATTATCACCCAGGAACCCTTTATCCGGCACATGGAATGATGCACCCCTCTCTTCTGCCATTATCTGGAGCATATCGCGAAGTCGCCTGTTTGCCCCGACACCCCCGACCAGCAGCACTTCGTTTTTCCCGCTATGTGCCAGCGCCCGTTCGGTCACCTCGACACACATGGCAAATGCAGTCTCCTGCAGGCCGTTACAGACGTCTTCAATCGCCCCCCTGCTCTCTTTTGCTGCGCTTACAAGGCCCGAGAATGCCAGGTCCATCCCTTTCACAGTATAAGGCAGTTCGATGTCACTCCCTTTTCCGGCAAGTTCCTCAATGACAGGCCCTCCCGGATGCGGGAGTCCTTTACTCCTTGCAAACTTGTCCAGAGCATTGCCAAGCCCGATATCAAGGGTTTCACCAAAAATGCGGTAGCGGGATTTCAGGTAACCGATTACCTGGGTATTTGCCCCGCTTGCGTACAGGGTGACCGGGTCATCGCAGCCGGTCGCATACCTTCCAATCTCAACATGCGCAACACAATGGTTTACCCCGACAAGCGGGACACCAAGCGCCATGGAAAGCGAACGTGATGCGGTAGCGACGGTACGGAGACACGGTCCAAGACCAGGGCCGATAGAAAATGCGACCCCTTCTATACCCGACGTATCACCAAAGTCCTCAAGAACTCCCGAGATGACCGCTTTCATCTCTGATGCGTGGTGCTGGGCGGCTTCCCTCGGGTGAATACCCCCCTGTGCAGGCTTATAGGGACGGGAACAGATAGCCCGGAGAGACGTATCAAAAACAGCGGCACTGAGATTCCAGGCAGTGCCTTCAATCCCCAGGACCGGCCCAAAAACAGGCATCTAATCTTATTTTGCAAATTCTGTATAGCCACATTTTCCACAGGCAGCGCGATCTTTGTGCCCGGCCATAATAATTCCGGGACCGCACCTCGGGCAGTATTTCTTGTCAGTTGTGACCTTGCCGCCTTCTACTTTATAATAAGAACCTCGTTTGGCTGCCTTTGATTCCTTGGCCTTTTTCGCTGCCATGGTTATGCTGCCTCTTCCTTCGGTTTCGGCATCCCGCGGGTCATCAGGAATTGCCGCTCGGTTTTCACCTTTGTCTCTTCGTTATCATATATCCGGGCCATGCCTGTGAGTTCCATCTTTCCGAAACCGGTCTTTAATGAATCGATTACCATCTGCTTCTCATTTGTGTTGAGAAGTGCTGATAATTTACCGGTGATTTGCATCCTTGAGGGGGTAGCACCATCGTATCGGAGGACGAAATTGAGTTCTCTCCTCATGAGAAGCTCGTTTCTCTTATCCTTCGTTATCTCAAACTCCATCGATATCCTCTAATTATAGGTAACGACTTTATTTAAAACATGATCATGGCATTCATGGGTAAAAAAATACCTGGAAATCACTATGTTATCATTCAACTGTTTCTTTTGGGGTTTCGATAAAATGGGTCAGCATATCCCGGGCTTTCTCCTTCGCTTCCCTGTTAACCAGTCGGAATACAACCCCCTCACGGGGTTGCCCATATAAAATGACGGATCCTTCATTTGAAGCGATAACGAGGGGAATCACCGCGAGGTCTTCCTCACCATCCACATAGATCATTGCCTGCGGATGCCTGATGGCCTCGTTCAGCCCCTCAATCAGTTCATCAGATAGCGAACCGGGAGGATTTTTTACCCGGATGCAGTGGTCGTAGAGGATGGGCGTCCTGTCACAGGGGGATCTCATGGTATGCCCGTCGATGATCGCAATATCAGGTGTTATCCCATGCTGGAGGAGACGGTGCGTGACTACATCCCCAACCGTATATACCTTTTTTCCCTTGATTAGCGGAATAATGTCAGCAATGTCAGGATAAAGAATTCCAAAAGGTACTTTGAAAAATTTTCTTCGCTCCTCTGGAAGGATCAGCATTACCTGACCTTCAATGCATATTTTCCAGGAAGCTTGATATTCATCTTTTTAGAGATCTCTGACCGCTCCGGGTCAATAATAACAAGATAGCCTGTCCAGTCGTTACTCAGGTTCCCCGACCCGCACACCGTGCAGGCCTCACCTTCAACGACCCGGTGGCATTCCCGGCAGACATTCCCGTGCTTTTTCCTGCTACTGGCTACCACGTTCGCCACCCTTCTCCTTCTCTTTTTCCTTGTTCATATCGTCTTCCAGCCATACACCGGTTCCAAGACCTGACTGCCTCATAGTAAGCCCGATCTTGCTGTCCCTTGGCTCCCTCTCATTGAGGCTGAGTGTTACCAGGCGGCTGCGGATGGGTTCGCCGACCGCAATAAATCTCTTTGATTCCTGGCAGATCAGTCGTGAGTTCTTCTCGTCGAAACTGATATATTCGTCTGATATCTGGCTGACATGGAGCATCGCATCGATAGGTCCGAGGCTTACAAATGCCCCGAAACTGGTGGTCTCTACAACAAGTCCCTCCATGACCTCCTGGAGTGATAACCGGAGGACCATACGCTTCAAAAACGACGTCGTAGAATACAGCACCATCTCCGGGAATTATCTCCCCTTCCCCGATAGTCAGCACCTTTGTTACGCCGATAAAGATCCCGATCTCCTTGTCTATACTACCCTCGAGCTGTTCCTGGAGGACATCGAGAATTACCTTATCAAGTGCTTCGCCAAGGCGGTGAGGAGGTACTCTCACCTTATCGCTAAGCTTCATCCTGTAATACATGATCCATTATCTCCTTATTACATCGAGTTTTTTCTGATTTTTTAGTGATATGACCGGAATTTTTTGAGTGAGCAGCTGGTTCCGGAGTGCGCGGTCGTTTGTCAGCACCATCCCCCCGTGCCGTCCGGCGTAGGCTGAAATCCGCTCATCCACAGTACCATCATCTGATCCACTCTCCACGAGGGTGCACTTCCTGGACATTTCGAGACCCAGCCTCGCGGCCGCGGCATCTTTCCCATGCCCTGCAGAGAGGCTCGTCAGTTCATTCACAACTTCAGCAAGTACAACCGGTTCATAGGAGCCAAGGAGTTCCCTCAACTCTTCAAACAGGTCTATCCTGAACTGTGACGGCATCATAAGTGCATTGGTATCCAGGAGGACGGTCACTCGGTGAGGATTCCCATCCCGATCAACCGCCATCTCGCCCCCACCTGCCGGCTGATCGCAATTCTTCCACCCAGTTCTGCGCATACCGGCCTCTTCAGGGTCACTTCGACCGCATCTTTCTTGGTGTTGGTCACGATACCGACGGTTACTGCAGTCCCCACCGAGAGCATCAGTGGTTCGTTGTGTTTCAATGGTTCGATCGATAACTCGCTTGTCGCCCCTACCACACGCTCCATCAGCATGACCCGGAATTTTAACTTATCCCAGACCGGGGGCAGGGATCCCACGTGACCAGCGACCTGTCCTGCCAGCGCATCACTTTTCGTCAGGGCAGGGTCTAATTTAGTGGCTATCCCGAGAAGCCCCCCCGGCGATGCCTCCAGCACTTTCTTGGAGCCGGCGTTGATCGATGTGATTTTTGTTTCAACCGGGTCCCATCGTATCCGGTTCTCGACCTGTTTCTGCCGTCCGGGGCGGATCTCGATATCATCGCCCTCCTTGAACTCACCACGGATAAGTGAACCCCCGATAACCCCGCCCTTTACTTCTCTCCAGTTACAACCGGGCTTATTTATATCAAAGGACCTTGCAATCAGCATCATCGGCTTTGCCTCGGGGTCTCGTTCTGGTTCGGGAATCGTCTGGTCCAGTGCTTCAACCAATGCCCCGATATTAATGCCTTTCTGGGCAGATACTGGGATTATTTGGGCATTTTCAGCGATTGTCCCCTTGATAAATTTTTTAATCTGGTCATAATGGGCCTTCGCCTCTTTAGCGCTGACCACATCGATCTTGTTCTGGACGATGACAATGTTCTTAATTCCCACCAGCTCGAGCGCCATGAGGTGCTCTTTCGTCTGCGGCTGCGGGCAGACCTCGTTTGCGGCAATAACGAGCATTGCACCGTCCATCAGGGCTGACCCGGAAAGCATGGTCGCCATCAGGGTCTCGTGTCCCGGTGCATCGACAAACGAAACAGAACGGAATGGTACCGCTTTGGACCCGCATACCGGACATACCGGTTTTGGAGAAAATGCATCAGATCCTTCACAACCGGGACATTTATAGAACGTCACATCTGCATATCCGAGACGGATCGAGATACCGCGTTTTATCTCTTCGCTATGCCGATCCGTCCAGGTGTCAGTGAGCCCATACACAAGAGTTGTCTTCCCATGGTCCACATGTCCGACAACCCCTATGTTGACACTTGGAATTGTTACATCACGCAAATGTGATCAAACCTCCCTATTGAATATATAATGATCCTACTTATACGTAATCAGTAAAACCAATTCATTCTTCAGTTGCTCTCAAAAGATTATATTTTCCACGGTTTCGACTAAATTAGCCCGGATCTTCCGGGTATTAAAAAATCCGGTACATGATGATCATATGGTTTGGACATCCCAGAAGAGATACACAAAAAAATGTGGAAACTCATAATCCGGTACCGTCCCGGACTGGAGAAAATTCAGGGGGGTTACCCGCCACCTTCACAACTCTGGTCGATGTTTTTAAGCGATTCCTGAAATGCTGAGCCTGAAATAAACTCTCTCTCTTCTTCAATTGTCTTCTTAATATCTTCTCTTTTCTGGAATTTCTTCTCGATATGAGCCTCAACCGGGACAAGTTTATCAGTCAGGTAAAGAAGGTGTGTTGAATCGAGTTCTGCATATTCTTTCCCCTCCTGCCGCTCAAACCGGATTACCGTCCCTGTGGTCCCGGTCCCTGTATACCGGACCCGCATCCCTGCCTCTATCACTTCACCCACCATTGTGTATCCCTTGGTACTATGTAATACAACCAAAATATCAAATGTTGCATGCTGACCGGCTGGGAGAGACAGGGGCATTTTTACTACCGGGCTGAATTCTCGCCCGGGCCTTTTTTCCAAAGGCCCTGATTGCTGCAGTGTTAATTAGCCGATATTCCGGGTTTTTTGATTCCAACAGGGCTCCCGGGGTCAGATACGCGTAATCCGGAGGCTTTTGAGATTATGTAACAAAACAAGCAGCCGGAACTGAAATTAACGGTATCAGGGGTTTAAGAAATTAAACTGTTCAGCTGGGAGACTACCCTTTTCGTACTATCCCTTGCCTCTCCCGGTTTATATTCAGGGCATTCACCACCTAATGCATTGAATACCGAACATACTGCCGGACCAAGGGACGGGCCATACCCACCCTCAAGGACAAGGGCAAGGGGCACGTTTACAGAATTGGCAGTGATATAGGTAAGGACCCCGAAATCCTCCGGGCTTAATTTCATCCCACCTTTTGGATCATCAGAAAGGGCATCAAAACCTGCCGAAATTATTACAACATCTGGTGAAAAATTTTTAATTGAAGGGAGAAAGATCCCGTTGAGTACATAGAGATAATCAGATAGTGTTGAGCCTTCCCGTATTGGTGCATTGAGTGTGTAACCCTTTCCACCCCCGATACCGATTTCGTCGACCCAGCCAGTTCTCGGGAAACTGTTTACCTGGTGAATGGAACAAAACAGTACCTGTTCACTCGGGTAAAACATCTTCTGGGTCCCATTCCCGTGGTGGAGGTCCCAGTCAATAATGGCAACTTTTTTACCGGTTTCAAGTGCATAAGCGGCTCCAACTGCAGCATTATTAAAAATACAAAAGCCCATTGCCGATTCAGGCTCCGCATGGTGACCGGGGGGACGGACCAGTGCAAAGGAGTGTTCTCCCTTCAGGGTACGTTGTACTGCGCCAATAACTGCTCCGGCAGCAACCGAGGCGACCTGAAATGTATCGGCAGTCAGGTATGTGCTCATATCGATGTACCGCTTCCCGCCAAGAGCGCAGAGTTCGCGGATCATGCGGATATAATGGGGTTTGTGGACCCGCTCAAGATCTGGCACCGTTGCCGGGTCCGGTTCAATTACCTCGACCCCGTCTGGAATACCGGAGATCGCCATCAGGAGGCGGGCATTGCACTCGCTGGTAAGTTCTATCTCGTGGCAGGCAAATATTTCTCCGGTTAAGGCCGAACATTTCCTTTTCATCTTAGTTGATCGGTGCCCCCGTCATGACCGCGTCCTCACTCACATCAAACTGCCGGTCAGTCCCGATGATATGGTACTTACCCGTTGCCTTGACATCATACGGGTTTCCGGTTGTTGAATATGGCACAATAAATTCACCATTGGTGCTGGCCTGCCGGTATACGAATGCCCTTCCCGTGTTGGATACAAGCGGAATTTCAATGATGCCTTCACCCTTTATTTTTGCCCCGGGCACAAATTCGAAGACTTTTACATATTTTATATCCGGTGGACTGCTGCTCAGCACATTCCGGGGGGACTCATGGACCAGTCGGTAATGCTGAAGTGCAGGAACTGAGGATAACGGCTTCAACATTATATCGTTGAGAATTGCAGCACGCTGACCTGCAGGGGCCCTGCTGTTAAACAGGTCAACATTCGCTTTTGCCTTAACGATGTCCATATTTTCCGCCCTTGTTATTACGGGGTACGGTCTTCCTGAACTCCCGGGTTCTGTATATTCAACGTAATACGCCGTTGTAGGTTCAGTCATTGAACCATCAAAGTTATGGAGTTTCGATACCATCGTCTGGAAATAGGGAATATCATAGAGGGTTACTGCACCATACTGGCCCGGATTATCCGGGCTTGGTACCAGGTAGGGTCGCTGGTAGGGGCCGGCCCCGGCACTTGTATTATACCAGGTCGCCATCGCCCAGAACTTCCCGGTGTCCATCTCGATATCGGTGATAACGTACCGCGTCCCGTCATTTTTCAGGATAGCATTTGCTCCCGTTTCTGACTGGGACATGAAGAAGGCTGCTGAACCATTAGCTCCTGCAACGCCCGCCTGGAATGGATTTGCATTGGGGATTCGCTTTGCAATATAGGTGATCATATGTCCGTAGTCCCACCATGACATTACCCCGTATGCCTGAGCGGGATATGAGAAGGTATCGCGATTGTAAATCTTATAATAGTCAACTCCTGTATCAGGAGTGTGTGCCCCCATCCATTCAAGGGATTCCTTCCAGTCGGGATTCATTCTTAGAGCGCCCGATGATGCAACCGCATACTCACTCCCTAATGATGACGAGACAAATAATAATGACAGGAGCACCACGAGGACGATTGCACCGATATTAAAGTAACTGGATCCATGACGGTTTTGGGAGCTTTTCCCTTTTTGTGGAGCCTTTTTCCCCTTTTGTGAGGCTTCTTTTGTCGGTGAGGATTTGCCAGGCTCATCGCTTTTAGCAGGCTTGGCAATGGCGCATAGGTCTTTCCACCCGCGGCTGAAGACATAGCCAATACAGATTCCACCGAGAACGGCAATATTGACTGCAAGATAATATTCGTACCTGATATGCTGCCAGGCCGCGATCAGCATAAACACGGACCAGATCAGTATGAGATGTTGATCGGGGCGTTCCTCCCGCCATGAACGGTATATAAGGACTAGTAAGCCACCTGCCATCAGGATTAGGGAATAATTGAAGGTCTCCCAGGCTTCGGTAAGAGTCCATGACCTCGCCTCCTGTATGGTAAGATATAACGAATTCTGTCCGAAAAACTCGGTTATTGCACTGATAAACGTGTTGGATACGAGAGGAGCAACGGCAATAGTAACAGCAATTACTATGATCCCGATGCCGATTACTGCAGCTGGATAATAATACACTTTTTTTCCATTCAGGAATCTTGCAAGAAGGTAAAGGAGAACAGTTCCAATAACCAGCAGGAGATACGATAGCGGGTGGGCGAGGGTATAATAATTAAGTTGAAACCCTGCAGTCTGAATCCCAACGATAAAAAATGCCACGGTGGCAAACCCAAATGTTACAGCATTTGTGACCAGGAGATAATCTGAGGACTGTTTGCGATAAAAATCCCATATGAATTGTATTACCGTAAATACACCAATGATCAGTGCAAAAAGGATCATGGTTGGCATAATAAAAAGCCCGAGAATATACGCCACACCAGCGAGGAGAGCCAATATAACAGGCCTTACCAGGGTCTCTCTGTTGGATAGGTCAACCGGGTGCTCCTTCGCCCACCACATACAATACACATAGGCAAAAATGAAGAGGGTCCCGAACAGCACTTCCGCGATATGGTGATCCAGGTAACCGTAGAGCGACCTGAAGAAATACTGGCCCCCTATTACTGCCACCAGACCTGATGCAAAAATAGCACATTTCCAGTCAGAAATTTTCCGGACGAGGAGGAATACCAGGGGCACCATAAGTGCGGCCATAATCGGTGGAACCATGAGGGAAAATTTGATGATTTCCGGGCGGGTTGAAGCACCGGCAAGCATTACAAACGCTGAACTGATAATGATAAACAGCGGCCCCCAGTGAACGCTCTGCCCGGTAGGATAGAGGGTCATTGCATCAAACCACCCGTATAGGGGGAAATTCCTTGTCATCTGTTCTATTTGCCGGAGATTATACAGAGGATCGTCACTCCCTGCCAGGAATAGAATATCAACGTTTCCTGCCTGGAGCAGGGGGAGAAGTCTTAGCCAGAGCACAAATCCGGTTAACACTGCCAAAAGAGCAATTAGAATATAATTCCGGTATTTCGATAGATCCTGTATTATCATTGAGATCATCCCTTGAAATTGAAAGCCTGAATAATTATAAGATAGGAGATATGATAAGATTTTGTGGCGGTTAATTCACCAGAATTCCGGGATCACACCGTAGACTGTTGTTCGGAGCAGTATGCAACATAGTGGTTAATAGATTTTTCAAATACCGTATAATCAAATTTTTTCGCCTGCTTGAGGCATTCATCTGCAAATGCCGACGGGTCTTCAGATATTTCACGTATCGCAGCGACCATGGAGCCAACATCGGCAGAAGTCAGCAGCCCGGTATACCCATCAGCAATGGTTTCGAGGTATCCACCTTCATTAGTTGCAACAACGGGTTTTCCACTTGCCATTGCCTCAAGAGGTGTAATGCCGAAGTCTTCATCGATCGCCGTAGTCACAAACCCTTCACAGCGGGCATAAAGGTCATTTAGACGCGATTCGTCACAGGGGCCGAGGAATTTTACATTACCCGGGGCTTTTTCCACTACGGAGCGGAGTGCCGGGTAAATCTGGCCTACAACAAGAAGTGTCTTGTCCGGCATCTGCCTGAATGCTTCTACCTGCAGTGGGATCCGTTTCCATTTATCTACTCTGCCAACTGACAACCAGTACCCTTCAGACGGTTTGCAGAAGTAATTATTTACATGCACCGCGGGGTAAATTACCCCCGCATCCCGTAAATAAACCTTATAGATGCGATTTCTCACGGTATGGGAGATGCAGGCAATATTTTCGACGTATTTCCCCACAAATCTCTGGTCAAAATATTTGAAAATGTTGAGTGCTCCACGGTACCCAATCTTCTTAATACCCCGTTGCTCAGCTAAAAACGGGTAATACATGTCATACAATGCCCTCCTCGGAGTGAGCATATAGTAAAGATGTGGTGTATGATGCACCAGGTACCGAAGGGACATATCATCAATGCAGATTACGAAATCATAATCCAGCGATGCATGTTTGAAAAGTTTCATGCCTTCGAGCTGTCTCCCCGGCTCAGGGGGCAGTTTTTTCCCCAGTGAAATAAGTTTAATCTCCCTTTTTTCGTCATACGTCCGTACAACGTCCTCGTTAAATGATGGCACAATGATATCGGCACCAAGAGCATGGGAACTATCAATTATTAATCGCTCAGCCCCACCCCTGATAGAAAAGTCATCACATGCAAGAATGGCGATTTTCATTTGTTAAACCATCCCCTTCCCGCACGCTTATACTGAAACTGGTAAGTCCCCTCACAATTATTGCACAAACTGCTTTCTAACCCGATCATGGTATCACGAAAAACCGGCTGTTTCTCAATTTCATTGCTTTGTATCATGTAAAAGACCTTTAATCAGATTATTCCACAAGCCTGCAATGGTATTCCATCTCAGTTCATCAGGGACTTCATAGGACTTATTTCCTGATATAGCTATTTTCATCGCCTCTGCCAGTTTCCCGGGGTCCATTGGTTCTACAAACCGTGTACCTCCGTATTTACCCAGACTCTCCTCAAGTCCGCCAACGCGTGATGCAATTATGGGTATGCCGAATGACATTCCGATATGGGCAACCCCGCTTTGGGACGACCGGGTATAAGGAATTATAAGCATGTCAGCCTGCCGAGAAATATACCGGCACTTCCGTATCCCCGACATACCGATCAATAAGAGTAATATGTGATGTAACAGGAGAGGTTACTATCAAATCCCGGGATTCCTGGTCTTCCCAGGCTTCACCAACTATTAAAAGATGTGTTGTATCAATCAAGACTGTCAGGTAGTTGTTCAAATGCCTTGATCAGGTATTTAACTCCTTTATAGGGACGCAATAAACCAAAAAAGAGAATGACATGGGCCTCCTGGATATGAAGCTGATGTCTGGCCTGCTGCGGGTCAATTTTTTTGTACTGGTCATAAACCCCATGTGGAATGACATGAATTTTTTCCAGATCAATGCCATAATGCGAGCCGATCGAGCTGGCGATCAATTTCTGAATGTACGACACTACTGGTAGCCAGGTGTCTGATCAATGATCCCATTATTTTTGAATACATCCTGAGTAAGATGAATGCATTCTCTAAAGGGTCAACAACTTCATGAAATTCTATAACAACCGGCTTTTTCTTAAAATTAAAGATAGAAATTGCAAGGTACATATGAGCAACGCTCGATGTCCACCATTGGAGAATAATAACATCTGCTTTTCCCGCTTCTACTGATCCACGTAACCAGGTGAAAGGATTATACCAGTCAAGCAATTCTATTGCCCGGATGTCATCCCTGTACTTATATTCCGTAAGGTCTGCACCTACCCTCTTCCATCCCGGAAACAGAATTTTTGGAAGCATGTCCCTGAATAGTACCACTGTGACAGTAACGTAATCAGCTAATGAATTTGATAGCCTGACTGTAAAATAGCTAATACCGGAAAGAAACCTCTGCGAAGGACCGATAATTACGACGGATGATCTTTTAGGATTGCTATCAGGATTCATCGTACCAGTTACGATCATGAGAATATTGAAAAATGTTATATCCGGTCATTTTTTTGCACGATCCAGTTCTGAAATATGTAATAATAATAGTAATATTTCTCTTTATTATAGCACTATGTTACACAAGGGCCTGATAATTCAATATTTTATACCGTTATGGGAATCATATCGCGGGAAATGTGAGGGTAATAAGGGGGATTTTTTATCATCTCCCATACGGGCACCAGTTCGGGATTTTTTGGAGGATCGCCACCCCGGATGTTGAGGGGCCGATAAAAATCATTTCCTTGCCTGGATATGGGCATGGTATTGACCGGGCACCCTCGTCTGATACAAGGCCATCCCCGGTAACGATGAGAACCTCCGCATCTTCAATCCTTTCTACCAGAAAGGCCTTTAATTCCATTTCCAGTCTGGGAGAGGATCCGAAAAGAGAGACCTTACGCCCGTTTATCTTCTTTTTCAACTCATCCAGGCACGGCAGGTGGAACCCGGGAGAGCATGCATGGCTGACCCGGTTAATGCAGAGAAAACCGGTCAGGGAATTGATTATCGCACAGGCTGCGGCCCTTATCTGCGGATTTTCAAACGTTGCACCAAACATAAACGATAGTTTCGTCGTTGCCCGTGTCGGGTCACTGGTGACAAATTCCGCTGATTTTCCACCGAATGTTGCAACCATGCATACACCATGTTCATAAGGGCATTTCACACAATCCGGGTCGACACGGAGGTTTACTATCCCGTCTTCGCAGCCTGAACCCTGTACACGCTCTTCCAGGAGAAGAACAGATTCTTCAATCATACTCATCGCTGCACCACCTTCTAACCCACCGGTCCGGATTTTTCCATGGCCGGCGACCCGGAATCGTAGAGTACCACTCTTGCAGGGGACCCATCAAGTCCACGGAGACGGAGTGGCAGGGCAACCATCTGGTAATCCCCTTCAGGGACCCCTGAAAGATCGAGGTACTCAATCACGACGATACCCTTTCCAAGGAGCTCACGGTGTACCTCCCCTGTACCATGAAATTTTTCAATGGATGGGGAATCGATACCAACAGCAATAATGCCCCTCGCCGAGATCGTTGATGCGGCTGACACACTCAGGCCGACATAGTCAGGATCGAACTGCCCAAAAAAGTTGCACCCGGTTTTTAATAAAATTCTTCTGACGCCTTCTATCCTGTCTTTCAAATCGTCCTCCGAGACCTCCCCTGGTACACCGGAGAGGTCAATTACCCTGCACGACCCGATCAGCGCAGCAAGCGGTATCCTGTCAACACTCTCATTATTTTTAAGGTAGTGGGACGGGGCATCGATGTGTGTTCCGGAATGTGTGCTCATCCTAAGCCCTGTCAGCAGGTATTGCCCGCAATCCTCCGGGAAAAACCGGGGTTCGATATCCCCGGGTACACCGGGGTATCTTCAGATAATTCATGGGTTATATCGTAATATGTCCTCATTCTCTCATTCCTGCCAGCCATGGCGACCTAACAGTGGTACAAACACCACGCCACCAAACATTTCGCGACTGAGCCGGTCACCCTGCTTCCTAATCCGGACAAGCTGCTGAAGGTCGCGTGTTCCGACGGGTGCGACAAGTCTCCCCTTATCTGCCAGTTGTCCGATAAGCGGTGGCGGTATATCCGGTGACGCTGCAGTGATAATAATCCCGTCATACGGGGCATCAGGTGGGTAACCCAGGGTACCATCTTCCACCACGACCTTTACGTTAATAATTCCAAGGCGCTGCATGATATCTTTTGCTTTTGCCGCGATTTCCGGTAGCCGCTCGACGGTTACCACAGTCCCGGCGAGCTTTGACAGGATAGCTGCCTGGTAGCCACTCCCGGCCCCGATCTCAAGCACCTTGTCGCTTTGTTTTAATTCGAGAAGAGAGGTCATCAGACCGACAATATAGGGCTGGGATATCGTCTGTCCACTGCCTATAGGGAGGGGACGGTCATGGTATGCAGCATCCTGGTACTCAGCGGGAATGAAAAAATGCCGGGGAATTCCCCGCATCGCATCGAGCACCCTCCTGTCATCAACACCCCGGGCCTCGACCTGGTCCCTGACCATCCGCAGTCGTTCTTCTGTCCGCAAGTCCACCGGCATCGTTCTGACTTTGCCTCCACTATCTCATCAGGACTTAGAACCCGGCCTTTTCAGCCACGTCGATGGCCGCATCTATCTGTTCCTGGAGTGCGTCCGGCAGTCCGGCGATCTTGACATCGAGGAAACCCCGGATGATCGTTGCAGTGGCCGACTCCTCATCCAGTCCCCTGGACATCAGGTACTCGATCTCATCCCTTGCAATTTTTCCCACCGCTGCCTCGTGGGAGAGTTCTGTCCCGACTACGTTCCCTTCTATTTCAGGGATTGCATAGATTATTCCGTCTTTCAGGATCAGCCCTTTGCATTCAAGATGGCCTTTGGTCCCTTCGGTTTTCCCGAGGATGTGCCCGCGGGAGATTATCGTACCGCCCTTGGTAATCGCACGGGTGACCAGCTCGGCACTTGCTCCCTTCGCACCAAGGATTGCGCGGGAGCCTAAGTCGAGGTGTGACCCCGGTGTTGCAATGACGACGCTGCTGAACCTGGCAACTGAATGTTCCCCGACCAGGTGGGCAGTAGGGTACATCTGGACTTTATGGACGGGTTTCATGCAGACATAATTGGATAAGAACACCCCGTTTTCCTCAATTTTTGCGGCACTCCGGGGATACACATCGATATCTTCTCCCCAGGTATGGATCATGGTAAAACTGATCTTGGCGTTTTTACCCACGTAAAATTCGCTGATACCATAGTGGGCCCCGCCTTTTCCCACGTGCTGGCCACTGGCACAGCCGGACACGATATGCAGTTCAGAGCCTTCCTCTGCGATGACAATATTATGGACGTGCTGGATTTTTTCGCGGCCGAGATAGAGGCATGCCTGCACCGGCAGGATATTACTGCTGCCCTTGCGGGCTATGATTACGTAACCTTTCTGATCTCCGGCTTCGGCGACGTACCGGGTATATTCGTCTTTATCCTTAGGGACCAGGTTCCACATGTAGTCCTTGATCCAGTCTGTACTTTTTCAGGGCATTACCAATGGAGAGTACTTCAATGCCCTTTTCGCTGCAGCTTTCCTGCACAACATCCTGGTTCATCTGGATATAGCTGCCACACCGGTTTCCCATGTTGAGGTCAATCCCGGACTGGGCCAGCCGTTCCCGGTCTTCAGCTGAGAGACCAAGGTCATTCCCTAGTTCTGCCGGCATTCGAGACACTCCTTGTAACCACGTGCTTTGATATCTTTTAAGATTTCCCGCGGGTTCCCGTGACACCGGATCTCCCCGTCACACATGACATGGCCTTTATCCGCGTCAAGATAATCAAGGATATACCCGGTATGGGTGATAACAAGCCCGCTCTTTTTTCGCTTCATGAGGTGGGCGTCCTTCTCAAGCAGGTTCCCGATTGCGGCCCCGATCAGGGAAATATTTTCCAGGTCTACACCACTCTCGGGTTCATCGAGCATAACGAAGTCCGGTTTCTGCACCATCAGCTGGAGTACCTCGCTCCGCTTGATCTCACCACCGGAAAAGCCCTTATTGATATCCCGTTCAAGGAACCGGTCCATGTGCATGTTTTTTGCATACTCGGCGACCTCTTCGGTTTTATTGCCGGATGTCGCCACAAGCAGTTTCCCAAGTTTCAGGCCCGATATGGTAGGGGGCCTCTGGAACATAATACCGATGCCGAGTTTTGCCCGCTCGTGGATTGGAAGGGTGGTGATATCCTTATCTTTGAACGATATACTCCCCTTTGTGACCGTGTAGTTTGCAAATCCCATTATTGTCATGAGTAAGGTACTCTTTCCGGAACCGTTCGGGCCCATGAGCACATGGGTCTCACCTTCCTTTATCCGGAGGTTTACATCATGGAGAACCTCCCGGTCCCCTACCCTCACATGGAGGTCTTCAATATCGAGCATAGTCAAGTCAGGTAGAATGTATGGCGACCGAACCATTAAACGCTTTTCAAAGAGCTAATCCAGATAATTTATCACGGATACAGGGCCAGGGGTTCCGGTCCCGGGGAGAAATATCCAATGCCCTGGCCCTCGGTTTACCAGTAATTACTCCCATGGAGGCCTGGACGAGAGAATTTAACCGTCATCAGTGTTTATATACAGTGAATGGCCCCCCTGAACGGGAGAACTGACAAGGTGCAGGACAAACCGGGTAAAGCAAAGCTCAGGAGGGGTACGGGATCCAGGAAAGACCTGATTGTGTGTCCTGACCACCCGGAAATAGGGAAGTTCGTGAACCGGATAATCTGTGGCGATGCGCTCCATGCATTACGTTCCATGCCTGACCGGTGTATTGATATCGTGATCACCTCCCCGCCCTATAATTTCGGTCATGCCTATGCACAGGACGAACGCGATGATACCCGGGAATGGAATGAGTATTTCAAGACCCTCAACGGGATATGGACCGAGTGCTACCGGGTGCTGAAACCAGGTGGCCGGATCGCCGTCAATGTTCAGCCGCTGTTCTCAGACTATATCCCGACACACCACGTGATTTCCAACCAGCTCATGACCCTCGGTTTCCTATGGAAGGCTGAGATATTGTGGGAGAAGAACAACTATAACGCGAAATACACCGCATGGGGGAGCTGGAAGTCCCCTTCGATGCCGTACCTGAAGTACACCTGGGAATTTATCGAGGTGTTTGACAAGGAGACCCATAAAAAAGCCGGGGAACGGGAACGGATCGATATTACCGATACAGAGTTCAAGGAGTGGGTGATAGGAAAATGGTCATTTCCCCCAGAAATCCGGATGAAAGATTACGGTCATCCTGCAATGTTCCCGGAGGAGCTGCCGAAACGGCTGATGAAACTATTCTCGTACCGGGACGATATTGTACTCGACCCGTTTAATGGCGCGGGCACGACCTCACTCGTCGCTTGGAAACTCGGAAGGCGCTTTATTGGCATTGATATTTCAGAAGATTACTGCAAATGTGCGCTCCGGAGGATCCTTGATTCGCAAACGATCACACCTGTTTTACCCGGAAATCCGGCTCCGGAAATAATCCATTTATAACGGTTACAATGGAGTCGGCCGGATTCGGCCGGGGACACGAGTTACCCCCGGCAGGCACATAAAGGCCGGACAATCACAGAATTGTATCGATCTCTGCAATCGAGCCGATAACCCGCGTGGGTCCCGGATCTGCCCCGGCAAGCACCTCATGGCTGAATTTACCGGTTTTTACTAATATGCCCTGCATTCCGGCTTTCATTGCGCCACCGGTATCGGTCACCACGTCATCCCCGATCATAACTGCATCACCTGGTGTCAGTCCCATGTCCCGGAGAGCCATCCCGAAAAATCCAGGTGATGGTTTGCCCACGAGGGCCGCTGTTTTTCCCGTGGCGTATTCAATCCCCCGGACAAACGGTCCTGCAGACAACATCAGCCCGTCACTCCCCATCCAGTACCGGTCTGTCTCAAGTGCGATTATCCCCGCCCCCTGCAGTACCAGCCGGAATGCCTTGTTCATCGATTCGTAGTTGAAATTATCCCCGGCATCACCAATAATAACCCATTCTGCCCCGGTATCCTGGTGGATCAGTCCTGCGGCTTCAAATTCTGAATGGAGGTCCCCGGTTGTGAGGAGGTGGCACCGTTTCAACCCCGTACCCCCGATGAAGTGAATTGCTGCAACTGAGGGTGTAAAGATCTCATCGTTCCCGATATCAAATCCGAGCCACCTGAGGCGGGCCTCGATTGCAAACCGGCTTTTCCTGGTGCTGTTCGAGACGAACCGGGTGATATACCCCTGTTCTTTCAGGTACCGGACGGCTTCGGGGGCCCCCGGTACGGGATCTTCACCCGTATACAGCACACCGTCAAGGTCCAGTAATACACCTTTCACGTTCATAGGGCAGACCCCGCAAGGAAACCATTAAAAATTGACCTGCAGATCCGGTTACTGCCCTGGATGTAACGGGAAGTCTGCAACAGGATTTCATCTCGTTCTTTTTCCCCTGCAGCAGGTAACCAGTCACGGATAATGCCTTCGGTAACTTCCGGATGGAACTGCACACCGGTTGCAGAGCCGATGGTGAACATCTGATTCTGGACACCGTCCCCCTGGTATTCCAATACAGCCCCGTCCGGGAGCTCGAAGCTCTCACCGTGCCACTGAAACACGGTCAGGTTATTCCCGGGTTTATCAAGCCCGGACAGTCTGTTTTTCCGTATTTCGAACCACCCCTTCTCTTCCTGGCAGGGGAACACCCTATTCCCAAGTGCAGAGGCAATAAGTGGGCGCCTAGACAGATACCGAGGATCGGAGTGCCGGACCTGATGGCCTGTCGAATCAATTGTTTTTCCTGGAGAAGCCAGGGGTATTCTTTCTCGTCGTTGACACTCATCTGCCCGCCCAGGAATACCAGGTGAGTAGCTAGTATTCCCCCCGGCACCTCGCCTGTTTCAAAAAGAGGAATAATGTTGTATTCCCGTTCTCCTTCTTTGAGAAGCTCCAGAATATATCCCGGCGGCTCACCGGCCCCGTGCTGGTAAAGTGCTATCATTACTGCAGGATACTCTTGGCCCACTTCCTTTAATGCTGTTTTCCCCGGATGTTTTTTTTGGGACATGTGATCATGGTGCCTGAATACCATGCTTATCTGCTAAACCCTAACCCCGGTTTTTCAGACTGGATTATAAATCTAGATGAAAATTCGCTCCTGTTTAGGGATCTTTTCACTTTCACCCTCCGCGGCATACCTTTGAAAAGGGGGAGGTATATGTTCGATCAGCATGATCTCCAAATCGTCCTATGAAGCGGTCAGCAGGCAATGGCGATCAAAGAATGATGATTCTCATGATTTTCTGGTGGTAAGAAACGATTCAGTATTCAGGGCTGGTTTTTCCGGGTCTTCTGTTTTTGAATCTGATTTCAGAAAAGCACGTGATTTAAAAAACGTTTTCCTGGAAAGGCATGCGGGGATGGTCATCGAGGATGTATTTGATGGCAGGACCTTATTCACCCCGGAGGGGGAATGCTTCGAGATTACCACGCCCACCGGTATCCGGTGACCTTCCCCTGACCCCGGACAGGTAAAAAGGAGGATTCTTGAAGACCTTACGCTCGTCCGGGGTATCGGCCCGGTAATTGCAGGGGTGTTGCGAAGAAAAGGTCACAGGACAGTAGAAGATCTTATCTCACACCGGCGTTTCCGTGACAGGGCAAAATATTGTGTCAGCAGGGTGCTGGACGGCACCCCGGACGAAATTGTATCGCTTATTGAACGGCGGCATTCCCCTTCACATCCGTTAGCAATCCTCGCATCAGGACTGTACGGGTGTGATTCCTATCTCTTCCTCGACCTTGAAACCATGGGATTTTTCGGAAGGCCGATCATCGTTTTCGGGTTTGCAACTATCGAGGACCGGCGTGTCGTTGTACGCCAGTTCCTTGTCCGTGACATGGATGAGGAATTACCTGCTCTTGACCTGATCATGCAGCACCTGCAGGAAAAACCTGTCGTTGTTTCATATAACGGGAAAACGTTTGATATTCCCTACCTTATCTCAAGGTCAGCCTTCTATGGTGGTACGATGGAGAGACCACGCCATCATGTCGACCTGCTCCATGCATCAAGGCGTAACGCAGGACACCTGCTACAGGACTGCAGGCTCAGGTACTATTGAACACCATCTCCTTGGGTCCTCAAGATCGCACGACCTCCCGGGGAGTATGGTACCTGAATTCTACGAGACATACCTTCAGTCGGGAAACCCGGGACCCCTTGTCCCAATTGTGCAGCATAACCTTGAAGACGTCACCAGTCTCGCAAAATTGTTATTCCACTTTTTGGAGGGCCCGGCATGACCATGGGAGATGTGGTCATGACCTTTCTAAACGACCCGGAATACAGTGAACACACGGCACATATCGAGACTATTCCGGCCAGGGAAGCAATATATGGTACATTAACGAGACCCCTGCCCCAGCCACTGGAGACATTCCTTTGCGACCGCGGGTTAGCTCTCTATACCCACCAGTGCGATGCGATCGAGTCAATTCGTAACGGAAAGGACCTTATCCTTACCACCGCCACGGCTTCCGGAAAGACACTGGCCTTTTCTCTTCCCATTATTGAACGCCTTTTCAATGAGCCGGCAGCCACGGCCCTTTACCTGTACCCAACCAAGGCACTCAGCAACGACCAGTTAAAGACATTGCTTGATATTGAGACAAACACGGGGATCTCTTTACACTCCGCAATATATGACGGGGACACCCCGGCCGGGCGACGACCGCTGATACGATCCGGGTCCCGTATCATTATCTCCAATCCATACGAGCTTCATACTATCCTGCCCTGGCACCACCAGTGGTCAGGTTTTTTAAAAAACCTTGCCGTTGTGGTAATCGACGAGGCCCACCAGTACCGTGGTGTGTTCGGCTCAAACATGGCATTTGTTATCCGCCGTCTCCGCCGGATCTGTGCACACTACGGGAAGGATCCCCTGATCGTCCTCTCATCGGCAACCATCGCAAATCCACAGGAGTTTGCGAGTCGCCTTACCGGAAAACGGGTCAAATGCATCTCTTCTGACGGCTCCCCGCGGGGGACAAAAAACTTTGTTATTTATAACCCCTTTCCGGATGGCGATACGTCAGGGACGACGTTGCATGAAAGCGGTAAATTACTCCGGATGTGCATGAACCATGGGCTCAGGATGCTCTGTTTTACGGGTTCGCGGAAGCTCACCGAGCTCATCACCCTGCAGGTACGTGATGACCTTATCCGCAAGGACAACGCAGACCCGGCCCTTGTCTCCGCGTACCGGGCAGGGTACCTCCCGGAAGAGAGGAGAGATATTGAAGACCGGATGAAACGCGGTCTTTTACGGGGTATTGTCTCGACCAACGCCCTCGAGGTTGGCATCGATGTCGGTTGCCTCGATGGTGTCATTATGACAGGGTTTCCCGGCACCATCATGTCCACCTGGCAACAGGCAGGCAGGGCAGGGAGGACCACTGCGGATTCACTCGCTATCCTGATCGCCCATGCAGACCCGCTCGACCAGTATTTTATGCACCACCCGGATCAGTTTTTCCAGTCCCGCCACGAGCATGCGATAATAGACCTGAACAATCCCTACATCCTCTCCGGCCAGGTGCTCTGCGCAGCCGCAGAACTGCCGGTAACAACAGACAATGATGACCGGTTTTTTGGAGAAGAACTGGGAGAGGTCCTTTATTCTCTTGCCGGGGAGCACCTTCTCAGCGAGACACGAAGAGGTTATATCTACTCGGGGAGCCGTAGACCGGTTGAACTGGCCAGCCTCTCTGCACTCTCCACGATCACGTTCAAAGTCATGTGCAACGGGGAGACGCTCGAGACGATGGACCAGTCCCAGGCATTCCGGGAAGCCCATGAAGGGGCCATCCTCTATCACCAGGGCGATAAATTTTTGGTCCTTTCGATGGATTCTGACCGCCATGTCATCCGGGTTGAACGCACTGATGTGGATTATTATACGAAACCACTCCGGTCGGTTGAGGTCGGGATCGTCCGGGAGGAGAGATACCGGATGGTTGGGAACAGCAGGCTCTCCTTTGGTGAGGTGACCGTCACCGAGCACTGTTCTTCTTACCGTGTCATGCGCTATGATTCGATAGTCAGTGTCGAGCCGCTTTCCCTGCCCCCTGTCACGTTTAATACACGGGCACTATGGTTTGCTGCGTCTGCCGGGGTATCTACAGAAATTGAGGGGCGCATGCTGGATTTTGGGGGCGGGCTCCACGGGTACTGAACATGCACTCATTGCCGTAATGCCATTTCATGTAATGTGTGACCGCAGGGATATCGGTGGGTTCTCTTCCCCTGCATTTCCAGGGTCTGGTGAACCAACCGTGATCATATACGATGGTTTTCCAGGGGGTATCGGCCTTGCAGAGAATGCATTTTCAAAATTTGAAGAGATCGTTGAGATGACAACCGACCTGGTCCGGGACTGCAGGTGTGAAACGGGATGCCCGTCCTGTATTTATTCACCCAAATGTGGCAATGATAACCAGCCGCTTGACAAGCAGGCAACGGTACTCCTGCTTGAATCACTACAAGAGTCCGTTTCCGTGGATACACAATGTCCGCCTGCACCCGGGATTTATGGCGTATCAGGGGAGAGCAAATAAGGGCTTTGTTGAAACCCTTCGGTAATATAAAAAAGATTACGTGGGAAATACGAAGACAGGAGGGGGTTTCACCCCCTTCCCTGCACCACCCCAATTACGATATTCTTCGGGCAGGGTTTCAGCGAAGGCTCATTAAATTCAGAGTATGGGAAGAAAGTATCTATCCCAACCGGGGTCGGCAAAGCGGCAGGCCATGAGCCCCGGGAGCGTAGATAAATTTCAGAATAATCAGGATTCTGGGTGCCTATTATAGCTTTTCAACAGAACACACAAATGCGCAAAAATAGGATTACCCGCATCTATGGACTCCCGGGGACGGGATGGTTGAAAGCCGGCGTTGGTCCCATCACAGGTTATGTATCATGGTCACAACCCGATCGCCCGAGTATTTCTTTTACAATCAGGCGGGAGCTGCAGAGAGCACCATCCGGGCATCTGTTTATCCTGACCACACATGCACCAAGAGATTGTTCCGCAAGTTGGCGGACCAAAACTTCCGTATCAAAGTGCTGGTTGAACCCTATCGTTATCACGTCCGGCCTTATCTCCCTTATCGGCCGGAACATGTCGTCGGGATCACCAAGGACTGCATAGTCAACCGCACGAAGGGCAGCAACCATGCTTCTCCGCTGTTCTTCCGGGATAACGGGCCTCGGTTTATGCTTTACATTTGCGTCCCGGGCCACGATGACAAAGAGCTCATCCCCGAGTTTCCCTGATTCCTCGAGATAGTAGATGTGGCCCGGGTGTAACAGGTCAAATGTCCCGGTTGCCACGACGCGGGTCACGGGATCACCTCCATGGGAGTGGCAGTTCCATCCGCATGGTAGCACCGCCAGTCAGACCGGGTATAGGGTGATCCGATAATGAAATGGTACCGCCCGATGCTTGGAAAAAACCTCAGGTCCGCATCAGACGGCTGGAGGGCCCCGTTTGGGTGGCTATGGGCACTTCCGGCCACGTGCGGGTCTAGTGGCATCATGTCATAGTGAAGGTTCGCATGGCTCTCTCCACTCGTTGTCCCGGGAAGGAAGTTCAGCTCGGCAATGATACCCTCTTTCTCGAGCAGCACTGCCACGAATTCGTTGGGATGGCTCTCCATAGCGATCTGGCACATCAGGTCCAGCAGTTCAAGACTTACTCCCCGGATATTCATTGTAGTATCAGGTCCATTTTTAGATTCAGATTAAAAATATGCAACTTTCCCGGGATAATGTTTTATGAGGCCTATTTCTGGCCGAGGATCTTGATCATATGATACCCGAACTGGGTTTTAACGGGACCGACTATGTCACCTGCTTTCCCTCCAAACGCAGCTTTCTCAAACTCAGGCACCATCATGTCCTTCCCGAACCAGCCAAGGTCACCGCATTTCTTCCCCGAAGGGCATGTGGAAAACTTTTTTGCCAGCTCGTCAAAGCTCTCACCGTTGTTCAGTCTTTTTTGCAGGTCCCGGGCCTGGTCTTCTGTCCTGACCAGGATATGTGCTGCATGCACCTGTCGCACCATACGTATAGTAAAGGAGCACGCGTTCTAAAAAGGTTACGGGGTTGACAGACCCACAATCAGACTTTTTTTCGCGTATCGTTCACCCATGTAACGGTTTTTCCTGTAGATCCGTCGTCAGAAATCCCCGTCCTGTTCAAAACTCCGGCCGAACCGGATAGCAAGTTCTGCCTTGTAGAGCTCTTTCCCAAGGTACGCAGCATGATCAAGCAGTGAAACATCGCCATTGTTTAAAATTATGAGAAATACGTCCATCCAGGACCGCCCTTTTACTGCCCGGCCATTGACCACTGCGACGATCTGGTCATCTTCAATTCCAATCCTGAAGTTACCTTTCGGGTCATAGTGCAGTTCACCCTCCGGCGGTATGGTACAATCCATTGACTGATAGGACAGCGGGGGTTCCCTTCTCCTTCTTTTTTCCTTTAAAATAAGAAGATCGATTCCAAGGTCTTTCGGGTAGGGCCGGTCTGCCGCGAGGGCCATCATTTCTGTAGCAGTCCGCATCTCCCTGACCGAGCCTTTTGTCTTGTCGCTGTGTTCACTCGTAAAAATTATTGATGCACCGGTCTCTTTTGCCATTCCGGCAAGGAGCGCATTCTGTACCGGGGGAGTCTGCATCCAGTAATTCAACCACGTTTCCAGCCCCGAAAAAGACAGGGTAACCGTAATGTTCAGGAAAGGAGGAGAGGGACCGGACAAGTCCGGAACCCACCGGCTGGAGCAGCGGGTCGGCTATGATACAGGAGATCCCGGCCTCCTCTGCAAGACAGAGGTTCTCCTCAAGGGTTTTCAGGCACGGTACAACCACTGCAGCAGTACCAGCATCTGCAACTGCTTTCCCGATAACGGGTATATTGCCGTCATGAAGGCTGAGGACAAGATCGGCGCGGAAAAGACCTGCTGCAATCAGGGCCGGGTCCTGTGTATCAATTGCGAGGGGGCCGGGAACTTCGGCTACCAGGGAAAAACAACGGGCAACGTCCCCGGGAGTGGCGTCAAACCCGAAGCCCAGGTCAACGATATCAGCTCCCGACCGGAATGCCTGCCGGACTGCACCTTCCAGGTGCTCATGCCGGTGGGCATCCATGATTTCGGCAAGGACTTTGATTCTTGAGGTCCCCCCGATCCGCACCCCCCTGATAACATAGTCATACGTGGCTCCCTGTTCAAGTTCATCGAGTTTCCCGAAGGCCTCTTCACGCTTCACTGCTGCAAGGAATTCATCTGCCGGGACCGACCTGGAAAGTGGCATGGTATCCAGCGAGGAAAGCACCGTTGCAAGGTCCGCGGCATGCCGGGGCCCGAGATACACCGGGACCCCAGTCTCCTCCTCAACCGGCTGGAACGAGGCAGTGACCATTCCGGAGACTATTACCATTTCATAATCGCCTTGTTGTATCAGGCGAAGGAGTGTTTCCGGGGTTAAAAACGATGCAATATCCCCGGTTACCACTACTTCAGCGTCATGACCGGCTGCTGCTTTTCGTACCGCCTCGTACGTTGCTGCACCTGTCGGGAGGAGAATACGCATAAGTTCCCTTAATATCAGGGAGATTAAAAATTGATATGGTTATATGCTCACCTGCGATCTCCATATTCATTCGAACTATTCCCGGGATGGGGAAAGCAGTATAGAAGATATCATACGTCGTGCTGAATTAACCGGGCTTGATGCCATTGCAATCACCGATCATGATACCGTCGAGGGGGCAAGGGCTGCCCTCAAAATCCCCACAAATGTCATCATTATTCCGGGGATCGAGATCTCAACAAAACAAGGGCACCTCATCGCCCTCGGGACATTGACAGAATTCCCAAAAGGGCTGGATGTCCTCGAGACGATCACCATTGCACATGAACAGGGGGCACTTCTCATCCTACCTCACCCGTTTCACATGTTACGGCACGGTGTAGCACTTCATTTCAGGAGTGCTCTCAGCTCGGTTGACGCCATAGAGGTCTTCAACAGCAGGTATATCATGGGGGCTGCCAACCGGAAAGCCGCGAAATTTGCAAAAAAACTGGGGAAACCCTGCGTGGGTGGAAGCGATGCACACAATGCCCGGTACGTGGGTTATGGAAAGACCCTTGTCAACGCAGAGCCCGTCATCACCTCAATTCTCGAAGCAATCCGGAACGGGGACTCGGTTGCCACGGGAAGGATGACTCCCCTGCGCACCTATACCCGCCAGTCGCTGAGAAACACATGGAAGAAGCTGAAACGCAGGGTGTACCGCAAGTAACGGTGGCATTCCGTATCGCCTATCGTGGTGACAATTTCGCCGGGTCACAGATGCAGCCCGGCTCCCGGACCGTCGAAGGGGAATTCATCGCGGCATGCCTGCGCCTCGGGCTGTTCACTGACTGGCGGGAGGCCCGTTTTTCTGCATCGGGGCGGACGGACAGGGGAGTGCATGCAACGGGCCAGGTCTTTTCATTCCTGACGGGAATACCGGACCGTGCTGTTGCAGCCCTGAATTACCAGCTCCCCCCTGACTGCTGGTGCACAGGATATTCAATCACCCGGCCCGGGTTTCACCCCCGCTATGATGCAAAATTCAGGACCTACCGCTATTTCTTCCGCGAACAGGACCTTGACGTTTCCCGGATGGAAACCGCAGCGGCACTCTTCCCGGGAGTCCATGACTTTTCAGGTTTTGCACGCGTAGACAACAAAAACCCCAGGCGAAAAGTTATCGGAGCATCAATCGGAAGAGATGACGGAATAGTATACCTTGAGATCACCGCAGAAAGTTTCCTCTGGCACATGGTACGCTGTATCGCAACGGCATTGCATGATGTGGGCACGGGAACCTGCGAGGTGGAGAGCATTACCGGGAGACTCGAAGGGAATTATTCGGGGGGTATCCACCCCGCTCCCCCGGAGGGACTTGTACTATGGGATGTAGCGTATGATATGCCGTTCACGCCATTGCCCCAGGATCGAAGAAGACAGGGGACCATAAACAACTGGTTGGGCTATCACCGGGTTATGACAACGATCTGCCGTATATTCGCTGAACCTGATACACGGCAACGGGAACAGTCCTGATATTTTCCCCAAATCATGAATTCTGTAGACTAGTAGCAGCTTCCCGTGCGAAAGAATACAATACCTGATGAGGTATATTGGTATGATAATGAAATTTAACTGCACCCGGTGCGGAAAATGCTGCATGGTATCGGGAAAGCACATCCGTATTGAACGGAAGCTCGGGGAGAGAGACTATTATTGCCGGGATTTGATCTCAAACAACCTTGTCATGGCCCACGTGGAGTCCCCCTACCTCCCGGGATTCAGGGAAAACGGGTCATACCTGGTGGAAAATGACCAGTGCCACTTCCTTGTCAGGACACCCGAAGGATATTCCTGCGTGGTATACAACACCCGCCCGTTATCATGCAGGGAGTTCAAATGCTGCCGCATGCGGATATATCGTGGTGCAAGTAACCTTGCAGGGACAATAAAAGGCAGGCGCAGCCTCTCAACAACAGACCCTGACCTCGAAAAACTGTGGAATGACCGCATCAGGTTACTGGGGATTGAAGAGGACGGAGCGTGGGACATGAAAGTTAAATCAGTCCTAGAAGATGCAGGGTATACCGTGGAATTATACAATTCGTGAGTTCCAGAGACATCCTTTTTTTCTCATACTAATAGGTTAATACCGGATAATCAACAACTATTATACTGAATCTAATGACGGAAATCCCAAAAGAGGAGTATCTTTTCAAGTGTACCTCGGCCTGCGCCGGGTGCAGCTCTTCACTGGTGCTCCGGTATGTCCTCAAGGCAGCAGGCCCAGATACGGTCCTTGTTATGCCGGCATGCTGTACCAGTGTGATCCAGGGTATTTATCCCAATACTGCTATGAATGTACCGGTCTATAACGTGGCATTTGCTGCAGCTGCGGCATGTGCCTCCGGAATGAGTGCCGCGTTCCGTGCAGGGAAGAAAGCCACCAATGTAATTGTTTATGCAGGTGACGGGGGGACTGTTGACATTGGTATCCAGGCGTTATCCGGTGCCTTCGAACGCAGGACAGACTTTCTCTATATCTGTTATGATAACGAGGCATACGGAAATACCGGTATGCAGAGGTCAGGCGCAACTCCCACCGGTGCACGGACAACCACCACACCAGGGGGAAAACCTGATACAAAGAAAGATATCGACAGGATCGTGCAAGCCCATGACCCCCCGTACATGGCAACCGCCTGCAGCGCATACCCGCATGACCTCTTTAAAAAGGTAACAAAGGCCCTCTCAATCAGGGGTCCCAAGTTTATCCATGTCCTTGCTCCATGTCCACCTGGGTGGCGCTACCCGACAGAACAGACGGTCGAAATGGGAAAACTCGCCGTGAAGACGGGCATGTGGGTTCTCTTCGAGCGTGAATACGGGAAGGTAACGATAAACGGGCCCTCCAAGGCCGCTATGATAAAACCACTCCCTGTTGAAGAATACCTCGGACCGCAGGGGCGGTTCAAGGGTATCAGCAGGGAAGCAGTCGATGCCCTTGTCTCGCTCGCAAGAAGAAATGCAAAACGACTGTCACTCGAGGAGGAGGGTGTATGCTGACGATTGCAACCGGAAACAAGGCAGTTGCCACTGCAGTGAAGCAGGTCTCACCTGAAGTGATTGCCGCGTACCCAATCACCCCCCAGACAGAAATTGTTGAGCAGATCGCCGAGTATGTTTCAAATGGCGAACTGAAAAGCCAGTATATACCGGTCGAGAGCGAGCATTCCGCGATGGCAGCCTGCATCGGGGCAAGTATTACCGGTTCAAGGACGTTTACGGCCACCAGTTCACACGGTCTCCTCTATATGCACGAGATGGTGAACTGGGCAGCTGGCGGACGCCTCCCGATAGTCATGGCAAACGTGAACAGGGCACTCGGGCCAGGCTGGAACATCTGGGCCGAACACACCGATTCCATGCAGGAACGCGACACGGGATGGCTGCAGGTATACGTCAGCACCGTGCAGGAGGCCTATGACACGACCCTTATGGCATTCCGGATCGCGGAACATAATGATGTCCTACTCCCCGTGATGGTCAATCTTGACGGCTTCTCCCTCTCCCATATCAACCAGTCGCTGGAGACCGTGGAGTTAGGGGATTTTATACCACCATTACGCCTCCCCCATGCAATTGACGTTACAAGTCCGCGGGGGTATGGACCCCTGACCGGGCCGGAAGACTATTTCAGGTTCCGCTGGGATATCGAACGTTCGATGCGTGACTCGGTTAAGGTTATCGAATCTACCGAAAAAGAATTTTCCCGTCGCTTTGGCCGTTCATACGGGTTTACCGACGATTACCGGTGCGAGGACGCCGAGGTAGTTGTCGTATCGATGGGAACACTAGGAAAAGAAGCAGAGGTTGCAATCGATCTGCTTAGGAAGGAGGGTATAAAGGCCGGGTCGATGCGTATCCGCTGGTTGCGGCCATTCCCGAAGCTTGACCTTAAAGGCCGGGACGTCGTCGTGATAGACCGGGACTACTCTTTCGGGTACGGAGGGATCCTTGCTGAGGCTGTCAGGTCAAAATGCAGGGCTGAACCGTATAGCGTAATCGCCGGGCTTGGCGGGCAGGAAGTGACCTATGACGATATTGCAGGGTTCATCCGGGGCAGGCGCCCGGGGGAAGAGTCCTGGTTCGGGGTGACACCTGATGTATGAAATACGGATCCATTCACGGGGCGGACAGGGCGGTGTCACCGCTGCGAAGCTGCTCGCTCTTGCCGCGTTCAGGGACCACAAGTACGCAACAGCCTTTCCGTTTTACGGTGCGGAACGTAGGGGGGCACCAGTGGTCTCGTTCGTGAGAATTGACGAGAGTCCTATCAGGGTATACAGCCAGATCAAAAAGCCGGACCTCATTATTGTCCTCGATAACAGCATCATGGACGTCGTAGATGTCCTGCACGGCCTCAGGCCGGGCGGGAAAGTGCTCCTGAACGGTACCCTGCCCCACGATATGAAAGGCTTTCAGACGCTTTCAGTGGACCTTACCACGATTGCGCTCCGTTTAAACCTGGTCGTGGCTGGGAGCCCGATCCTGAATACCCCGGTAATCGGGGCACTTGCAAAGATGGGAATTGTATCCATGGATTCCGCAAAGTCAGCAATCTCTGAAATGTTTTCGGATGACAGGAATGTAGCAAGCTGCAGAGGCGGCGTACCAGGAGCTGGTCTTATGAGGCAACGACTTGCGGTGAGTAAACCGGTGGTTGGAGCGTGCGGTAAGACAGGTTCGTGGCGTGTATTCCGGCCGGTTGTTGACAGGGAGAAATGTAACCAGTGTGGGCTCTGCGAGATGTACTGCCCTGACCAGGCAATTAACGAAGAGTTCGAAGTTGACCTCGGGTTCTGCAAGGGGTGCGGTATTTGCGCCAATGAGTGCCCGAAGAAGGCAATTGCGATGGTCCGTGAAGAAAAGTAATAACATTTCCATTTTTCCCGGGGATTCGGGGGATACATCATAATTTATTGTTTTTTGGGTTTGTTGAGATCCTTTGTATTTATAAATATGAGGAAATACGTTGACAGGAGGGGGTTTCACCCCCTCATTGCCCCAACCCAAGGTAAGATATTCTCCGGGCAGGGTTCAACTGTTGAATTCCTGAAAATTTCAGAAATTGGGGGAGCTTTTCAGGCCTGAAATATCCCTAATAATCGTCAGAACTGCTGGTTTCCTGTCCCACATCACTTTTTCATCAAGCATTTCCACCTGGATACTATCACCACCAGGCACTATCAACCTGACTTCCATGACCGGTGCAGGGGTCCCTTTCATGGCATCGTCAGTCATCGCCATTACCTTATCGCGATCAGAAGGATCAACCAGCTCCTGTAAGGTCTTTCCCGACCATGTCTTCTCTTCCGTCTGCTCCGAACAAAACAAGTGCCGAACGGTTGGCATACAATACCTTCTCATCGATGTGCACTATCATCGGGTCTGATGAAGATTCAGCAAGGCACCGGAACCGCTCCTCATTTTTCTGGCTGACCACCTCGATCTCCTTGTGGTTCCAGATGAAGACCGCTGTGATCAGAAGTACCAGCGAGAAGAAAACCCGGTTGATGAAAGCGAAAAGCAGCGGGATGTCATGGGGAGACAAAAAGAAACTGGTCCCGAGGAAGATAATAAAGATCCCGGCAACGAAAAACGGGGCATATCTCCAGGTCAGGTATAACGTAAGGATGAGTGGGATGAAATAAAGGATCCACACCATCAGGCCAAGCGGTGTAATCACGTCGACATAGAAAATGAGAGCGGTCAACGTGATGATATATACCAGCACCCGAAAATTGACTGTTATCTGCTGAATTGCTCCCGAGCTGCTACCCGGAACATCCGTTTCAGGATCAGACTGATTCATGATCTTTCCTCCTATACTAAGGACCTATAATAGGTATCGATCAATTTTTGAGGTAATAAACCCCCTCTATGCCCTTTGGCCACTCTTTATGGTGAGATTCTTGTGGATATGGGCGTGGCTTCGCCCCGCCGCTGATGCGCCCCAGATGGGTCAGAGACTTATCTGGACTCTCCGGATTATTCAAAAGACCTCTTAGAAACCCATGCTAAATGAATATCGTAATTCGGGTGGGGCACAGGGAGGAGGTGAAATCCACTCCGGTCTACCTGTTTCATCTACATTCTTAATAGGCAGGATGTCAACAGGGCAAAATTATTCAGAATTCCCCGGTCATGCTCGAAAACAGGTATACTACAAAAAAATAAAAGCCGGTCTGGTACCGGTAACGGTCAAAATTAAAAAGAACGATTTGGGGGAGGGGATTAATAGTCGCCCATGCCGCCCATGTCACCCATGCCGCCCATGCCGCCCATGCCACCTGGTGGCATGCCTTCTGGGGCTGCAGACTTGGATGAGGCGATTACATCATCGATCCTGAGGATCATGATGGCTGCTTCTGCAGCGCTGGCAATTGCCTGGGTCTTTACACGCAGGGGCTCGACAACGCCGGCCTTCTGCATGTCGACCGTCTTGCCCTCGAATACATCGAGGCCGTAGGTCTTCTTGCCTTTCTCGTGGGCTGCACGGATCTCGACAAGCATGTCGATCGGGTCAAGCCCTGCATTCTCTGCAAGGGTCCTCGGGATGATCTCGAGTGCATTTGCAAATGCCTCGATGGCGAGCTGTGCACGGCCACCGACGCTTGCTGCATACTCGCGGAGACGGAGCGAGAGTTCTGTCTCGGGTGCTCCGCCACCGGCAACGCACTTTCCGTCCTCAACGACAACGCTGACGACGCGGAGTGCATCTTCCATGGCACGGTCAAGTTCGTCGACGACGTGCTCAGTGCCACCGCGGATAATGATCGATACTGCCTTCGGGTTCTTGCACTGCTCGACAAAGATCATCTCTTCGCCTGATACTTTCCTCTCCTCGACGAGGCCGGCGTGTCCGAGCTCTTCCTTGGAGATGGCATCGATACTTGAGACAAGGTTTGCGCCTGTCGCACGTCCGAGTTTCTCCATGTCGCTCTTCTTGACACGGCGTACTGCAAAGATACCTGCCTTCGAGAGGTAGTGCTGTGCAATATCATCAATACCCTTCTGGCAGAAGAGGACGTTTGCACCGCTCGCTGCAACCTTGTCGACGATGTTCCGGATCATGCGTTCCTCTTCGTCGAGGAATGCCTGGAGCTGGTCGGGGCTGGTAATATTGATCTCTGCGTCGACTTCGGTCTTCTTGAACTCGACTGCTGCGTTGAGGAGGAGGATCTTCGCCTTGGTTACCTTCTTTGGCATTGCAGGGTGGACTCTCTCCTTGTCTATCAGGACTCCCTCAACAATCTCGGAGTCATCGATTGACCCGCCGACTTTCTTCTCTACCTTGATATAATCGGTATCGACAGTGCCGTCCGGGTCTGCAACCATGGTGACTGCTTTTACGACGAGGTCACAGAGCTTGTCTTTCGATGCCTCTGCGCCCTTCCCGGTCATTGCGGTCTCGGCGATCTTCTTGAGCATTGCAATGTCACCGGGCTTGATAGTGATGGCAATCTCTTTTAAGATCTCCTGTGCCTTCTCGGCTGCCATGCGGTACCCTGCTGCAATCACGGTAGGGTGGACGTCCTGTTCAAGGAGGTCTTCCGCACGTTTCAGGAGTTCTCCTGCGATAACGACGGCTGTGGTTGTCCCATCGCCGACTTCGTCATCCTGGGTCTTCGCGACCTCGACCATCATCTTTGCCGCTGGGTGCTCGATGTCCATCTCTTTGAGAATGGTCACACCGTCATTGGTGATGACGACATCCCCGATGGTGTCGACGAGCATTTTGTCCATTCCTTTTGGACCGAGAGTGGTGCGTACTGCACTTGCTACTGCCTTGGCAGCAGTAATGTTCATGCCCTGGGCATCGCGGCCGCGGGTACGTGAACTACCCTCTTTTAGAATCAGAATCGGTTGTCCTCCAAGCTGTTGTGACATAGTTTTCACCACTTTGAGCGGTAAAAGTTGGTTTGTGGTTCTATATAAACATTGTCACTTGTCGATCATTTCGATCAACTCTTCGCCGTCTGCAATGTGATGGAGGCGTTCTTCACCGATCACCAGGGTTTTGCCGATTTTTTTCTGTTTGTAGTAATCGGTGAGGACGCACATGGCCCTTGTTCCAGTCACCTGTGAGATGTTCCCGATCAGTGCAGCGCGCTTTACAACACGATCAGCGGTACCATAGCCGGTCAGGATCGTGTGATCATGGAAGGTGATGAGGGCCTGGAACGGTGCCCGGTGCATAGTATGCAGTGTCATCCCGATCTGCTCGAGGAAACTCATCGGCACCACCTCTTCAGGGGGTTCCACCCGTTCTTTCGACTCACCATGCGGGCGCAGCAGGTCAATGGACTGCACAAGTCCGCTGTCGAACACTCTTCTATTTTCTGGGCGACTTCAAGCGTTGTCCCCATCCCGCTTTCATACTTGCTGATCGTCCGCCTGGATACCCCGAGAAGATGGCCGAGGTCCCCGAGGGACATGCTCCGTTTTTCCCTCTGTTCGCGGAGGGCATCCCCGTTAATCGCAACGTACAGACCACCAGGCGATGCATAAATCAGGGGTGGGATACCCTCAACCACATAATCATAGAGCGTTGAAACGCTGATCGCATAGATCCCGTATCCTGAGATACACGGCGCCACGCTCCAGTTCCGCGTCCCTTGCACGCTCTCCGATAATTATCGCTGACCCCTTGAGATGATGGGCGACCAGCTCGAGGTCAAAGGCAGTCTCCTCGCTGACACTGTCAATATGAGACACGACTTTTATCGCGAGCGTCATCTGCCCGTTACTCGCGATGAGATCAAAACTCCTCGGGCGCATGCTGAACCGTTCGGAGACGAGATATCCTCCCGAGATCATCACGCTGATCACCATCTGGAGGAGCCGGTCCTGTGTCATTTACCGTTAGGAATGGATTTAGTACGTGATATAATAAATAATAGGTTATTCGCATGCTTCTCGGCATTGACGATACCGATTCGCCTTCCGGTATGTGCACCACCTATCTTGGGGCACTGCTGGCCAGGCGACTGATAAGAATGCATATGCCGGTACTGGAGGTGAGGCTCCTCCGCCTGAACCCGAACGTGATCTACAAGACACGGGGAAATGCAGCGATCTGCCTCGACGTAGAGGGAGATACCGACCGCGTGTTTGAGACTGCCTGTGAAATGGTTGCCGGACTTGCCCATTTTTCACACGAAAACACAAATCCTGGCGTAGTGGCCGTGGAAAATCGCCCTGGACCGGATTTTTACATGAAAGCAGTGAGGGACTTCTGTACCATTGAGGAGGCGGTTGCCGTCCTCGGGGCTGCAGGAGCCCGTTATAAAGGTTTTAAAAATGGCAGGGGGCTTATCGGGGCAACTGCTGCGGTCTGCAGCGAGCTCCCTGACATGACATTTGAATACCTGACGTACCGGAATAGCAACACCTTTGGTACCCCGAGATCTGTCGACCGGGAAAGCCTTTTTGAGGCCGAGGCGTCAACCTTTCCGCACACCTGGGATACCGTCGATATCGAAAATAATTGCGTGGTCTGTGTCCCGCATACCCCGGACCCTGTCCTTTTTGGGATCCGTGGGGAGAGCCCTTCATGGGTCACATTCGCAAGAATGCAGGTGAATTCCGAGGCGACTGAAGTCGAACAGATCTTTGTAACAAACCAGGGCACCGATGCGCATCTCGTTGATGGTGAAATCGGGGCCCTCAAAGAGGGCTGTTCCTACCGTGTTACCGGTACGGTATGTTCCCATGCCCAGACCGGGAGAGGGGGACATGTGTCGATAGAGATCGGGAACGGGGATGCAGTAGCCCGTTGCATGGCATACGAGCCGACAAAGGGGTTCCGGAACGTCCTTCGTGCATTATGGCCGGGGGACCGGGTGCTCGTTACCGGGAGTTATAAAGGGGGAAGCATTAACCTGGAAAAGGTCTGTATTATCACTCTTTCACCAGCCATGACAACGCGGCCACCCAGATGTCCTTCCTGTGGCGCCCGCATGACCAGTGCGGGTTCTTTAAAAGGATATAAGTGCAGGAAATGCGGGGGGCATGAAAAAGAACCACAGGTCACGCTTCATGACCGGACGATTAATCCCGGGTGGTATGAAGTCCCGCCGGTCGCCCGCAGGCACCTGGCAAAACCACTCTGTCGTGGCCCGTGACCCCCGGGGCCGGTCATCTGCCGGGAAGGTGTTATCCTTGGTCGCGATCAATAAATTCACCATAGATTTGGGGAGCCCATGAGTCACGAATGCCGTGTGCCGGTCAGGCAGGTACGCCTGAAAGCAGGAATGACCGTAGGAGAACTTGCCCAACAGATGGGGCAGGCAGGGGCTTATAACGGTGGTGCACTCTACCGTGCCGTCTGTATCTACGAAAAGATGCTCCGTGACCCAGATGTCACGAAATTTTTTGGTCTTGCCGGGGCCATGGTGCCTGCAGGTATGGGTGGAATAGTCAGGGACCTCATGGAAGCGGGACACATCGACGTCCTTGTCTCGACCGGTGCGAACCTCACGCATGATATTATCGAGGCGATCGGATGCCGCCATTACCACGGTGATGCGGGATGTTCGGATGTCGAACTGAGACACGAGGAGATAAACCGGATTTACGATGTCTACCTCCCGAATGATGCTTTTGTCAAATTTGAAGAGTTCATGCAGGGGATCTATTCGGAACTCCCTGAAGGAAAAACTGTTTCAATCAGCGAGCTGCTCACCCATATAGGGGGCGGCCTTGATTCCGGGATCCTTGCGACTGCGGCAAAAAAATCGGTCCCGGTATTCTGCCCTGCAATCCAGGACTCCATGATCGGCCTCCAGGTACTGGCTGTTTTCCCAGACCGGGCATGTCGTTGTGGACGCGTTTAAGGATATGCCGATGTTACTCAACCGCTGTTTCACAGCAAAAAAAGCGGGGGCGATGCTTGTCGGGGGTGGCGTGCCGAAAAATTATATCCTTCAGAGCATGCTGATGACCGAGAACGGTTTCTCCTACGCGGTCCAGCTGACCGGGGACCGGCCGGACCTCGGTGGCCTTTCAGGTGCCACACTTGATGAGGCCCGCTCGTGGGGTAAGATCACTGAGGAGGCGTCTGCGGTGACCGTGTATGGGGACGCAACAGTCCTCCTCCCCTTCATGGTCGCAGCGGTGCTGGAGAGGCTGGAACAATGACTTCACTGATACTCGCACTCGATGTGACAGACAAAGGCAAAGCAATAGCAGTTGCTTCCCGCTGCGCACCATATATTGATGCCGTGAAGGTCGGGTACCCCCTCGTCCTGTCGGCAGGGCTCTCAATTGCCGACGAACTTGGTGACCTCGACCTCCCCCTTATTGCAGATTTTAAAGTTGCAGACATTCCGAACACCAGCCGGCTTATCGCAGAAGAGGTATTCACGTCCGGTTACGATGCACTGATCTGCCAGGGGTTTACCGGTCACGACTCAGTCACCGCGTGCGTCCGGGTTGCCAGGGAGTACGGTGGCGACTGCTTCGTGGTCACCGAGATGAGTCACCCCGGGGCCACAGAATTCTTCCACGGTGGCGTCGCAGAGAGGATTGCCGTGCTCGCGAAAGAATGTAACGCGGATGGCATTATTGCACCGGCAACAAGACCTGAACGGGTTGCTGCCCTGAAGGAGCTTATCGGGGACCTGAAAATTTATTCCCCGGGGGTCGGGGCACAGGGAGGTAATATTCAGGCAATCGCACGGATTGTTGACGGCATTATAATTGGCCGTGCGATCTATGAAGCGGAAGATCCGAAGGAGGCTGCATTGCAGTTTGCAGGTATCCGCCAATGATGAGAAAGGAAAACTGATAGAAAAGATGAACCCTATGAGTCAACTGAGGCGGAAACTCTCCCTGAACGGTCTAAAAGTTTAAAAGGATGGCATTCTATCTGATAGTATGGAATGGACCGCAGACCAGAGAAAAATTGCAGAGAAATATCAGCATCTCGATGATATTCCAGGTGCTGAGCGTAGATACAAGTGTCACACCTGTCACCTTATTGTCGATGAGACACCCTGCCCGAAATGTGGGGAGGAACACCTTGAGATTATGTGTCCCCTTGACCACTGTCACTGCTCCCATGAAATCCTGTCGGGGATTGATTATTGCCCTCTCTGTCGTGCCGCTGTTTGTCCGGAATGCGGCTCTCATGATGTAGTCCAGATAAGCCGGGTCACCGGGTACCTCCAGGACGTTTCAGGGTGGAATGCAGGGAAACAGCAGGAATTAAAGGACAGGGTCCGTTATACCGTAGCATAAGCGAAATCCTGGTTTTCATGAGATATTATATCAGGAACGATACTCTTTTTATCAGGGGCTGTTTTTCTGCTGCGAGTACCGGGCCCTGCGGTGGCCTGCGTCCCGTTTCGACGGTATTACTGTACAGCCCGGGACAGCCCCGTGAGGCTCATGGGGACTCCTGCAGGGAGGTGGTCAACCAGGTCAGCCGTGAAGGTCTCCCTGGGGATTTTTTCGGCCTCATAGCGGGAAATGATATCGGCCGTCTTTGCATTGTCCAGTATGATTATATCACCGTCTTTATCCAGGCTTCTGCTGGTGGCAATGACCAGCCTGACCAGATCACGATTGTCGCCTATTCAGGTGAAGGGTTGGCTGAGAATGCAATCCTGCAGATGATCGTTACCGTAACCAGTGCAAAAGCCCGGGTACTCATCGATGCAGGGTTGCCGTTCCCTGCTGCTTCAGATGACCAGGTTATTGTGGTGTCTGAACAGGAGGCCCGTCATATGGAGGCAGGACTTCAGTCAGAGGCTGGATGGCGTGTATCTGAGTGCATACTATTTGGTCTTCCCCGTGCGCTGAAACAGGAAGAAGGCAGAAAGGGTCCCGCCCTGTTCGTTTACTCGAGGTTGGGCGGCGGCCATTTCGTCCTCTGGCGTCCGGCGGAATGCCCCTATTATCCATGCCATTTTCCCGGCCAGCGGTGCGATTATTGTTATTGCCCGTTTTACCCCTGTAGAGATGAAACCCTCGGCCAGTGGGTAAACGGTTCAAATGGTGGGACCGTCTGGAACTGCAGCCGGTGCACACTTCTTCACACACCGGAACTCGCAGAGTATCTCCGGCGTCACCCTGAGGCCTCACTTGAAGAGATGAAAAAATATGAAAAAAAAAGGGTTAATAACCGGGTTTTATTTTGAGATACCAAGTGCTGCGACGAGTTCGTCCAGCGGGACACCATGGGCCTCGGCTGCTTCACGGACCGTTTCTCCACGGGCAATCGCACATCCCACACAACCCATTCCAAACTTGAATAAGACCTCGGATGATTCTGGTTTTTCTTTTAGAAGATCATAAATGGTGCTGTCTGCAGTTACTGTCATGGGGGACCATTCACTATTCCGGTACTTAAATCTGTGACTTATAGCAGGTACCCTTCGTGGGATGAAACATAGATCAGTTTCACCCTGCGCATCCGACCACCATTAATATGCGGTGCCGGGTGAACATGTACCTGGAGATGTAAAATGGATATTTCCCAGATTGTTGACAGAATCTCCCAAAAAATTGAGTCAAAAGGACATGCGGCAGATAAACCAAAGATTGAGCAGAAACTGCGCCGCCTTATTGAGGAGTTCGGGGTCCAGCCGGCTGATGCCGAGCGGACTGTATTGTACGATATTGCACGTGATTATGGCATCCCACTCGGAGGTGCCGCGGGTCCCGGTGATCAGAAGCAGATCAACTCGGTCAGCCCCGAGGAATGGGTCACCATAGAGGGGAAGGTCGTTGCACTTGGCAATTCACCTTCACCATCGATCGCCTATTCGGGGATCATTGCGGACGCTTCAGGAGCGATCAGGTTTGTGGTCTGGGCGAAGGCATCGGTCCCGGAGATCAAAAAGGACTCCGTGGTACCGCTTTGAGTCCGCGGTGGTTGATGAGTTCAAGGGAGCCCTCAGCCTGAAAGTCCACTCCGGGACGACCGTGAAAGAGCTGGAAGGTGACGGGGTACTGATCCCGGTAATAACACCCGTTGCCGAGCTCTGCAGCAGGTGTTGCCAGCGTCCGTGTGAAGATGATCCAGGAATGGGACGTCACCCACGACCGGATGCTCCAGTCCGGGCTCCTGGGGGATGAGACCGGCACCGTGAAATTTGTTACCTGGAAAGAAGAGGGAAAGGAGCGCCTGACACCAGGCGGTGTGTATAATATTTATTATGCCCTGGTGGACGAATTCAACGGGCGGCACTCACTGAACATGAATACGGCGAACATTGTCGCTGAAGAAGGGGATATTGCCGTTACTTCCGGGGCCACTACCTTCCAGGGGGCACTTGTCCATATTGCCCCGGGTTCAGGGCTGATTAAACGGTGTACGGCCGAGGGATGTAACAGGGTACTTTCACGACAGAATTATTGCCCGGTCCATGAGATGCAACCGAAATTTAACTACGACCTGCGGATCAAGGGCTGGCTGGATGACGGAACCCGTAACCGAGGAGGTGCTGGTACAACGCGAGGTCGTGGAGTCACTCACGGGTATGACCCTGGATGAGTCGAAGGAGCTTGCTGAGAATAACCCGCTCGGAATGGATGAGGTGTTTTTACGCATGAGGGAAAAGATCCTCGGTCGCTACCTGCGATGCGAGGGGAGGGAGATCGACCGGAGGCTGATCGTCAACTCCTGTGAATGCATCCATTTTGAACCGACACTGCTTGCTGAATTATTAAACCGTACGGGAGGCGAGGTTTCATGAGCACACCTGCCACCGGCGGATTCCCAAAAAGAGAGAACATGTTCGAGCGCGAACCGGCCCGGAGGGTGTTTGCAGGAGAACTCCGCGAGATCAGGGAACAGTTCCGTGACGGGACCGATGAAAAGAGTCCTTCCTATGTATCCTGCCCACCGGGCAGCGGTGCAACAGGGTATTTCTTGTCGGATCAATGACTGAAAAGAAACGACAGGGTGAACAAAACATGTTTTACCGGGCACGGATTGTGGATCCAACCGGTACGTTCTTTGTTGTTGCCGGAAGTTACCAGCCCGAGGCGATGCAGCAGATGGCACGGATAGAACCGCCTGCATTTGTGGCAGTCGTAGGAAAACCATCGATGTACGAGACCCCGGATGGCACGGTCCTGGTCTCGGTCAGGGCAGAGTCCATCACGATTGTCGACCGCGAGATCCGGGACTGCTGGGTCCTCGACACGGCAAAGGCCACGTTAGACCGCCTGGACATCCCGGCTCCGGGCCCCGATTCAGTGAATGCCACAGAGAAATACCATATCGACCCGGCAGCATACCGGAAAATGGTCTACCATGCGCTGTCACAATTAAAATTCTAGGTGATTCATCAATTGGAACCACCACAATACTTTTTTATTCGTTAAATCAGGAGAAAATTGTATCCGGTTTGGTAATCCTGTCATGTTGAGACATTTCAACAGTCCAGGAACTATCCCAATCGGGGGCTGCCGTAGCGGCGGGGGCAATGTCCCCAAGAGCATCTTATGTTCCAATTCTAACGACATTTTTTGAATTGGTTATGAGTCTGAAAAAAATTGGGTGGCGTTTGTTGACTAATCACCAAATTCTAAAATAATGATTGGCTATCTAGAAACGTACATGAATGGGAGTTCCCCCCCAAACCATGAAAATACCACCTTCAAAATCTCTTTATATTTGGGGCAGTTCAGGCATTTTCAAGGCAAATCATAAGCGTAATAAAAAAATAATAACAGAACTGATCATAAAGGAGGGGGTTTCACCCCCTCCCTGCTCCACCCCCAATACGGTATTCATTGGCAGGGTTTAAATGGGGGATTCAGGAAAATTCCAGAGATTTGGCGATTATTGCCTATCCCAACCGGGGTCGCCACAGCGGCGGGCTATAAGACCCGGGAGTGCGACGAATATTGGAATAACCTAATCCGCAAGATAGTTTTGAGAGTGGTTCAGTAAAGTCCTTTTTCCTGTTCCCCGTTTTAAGGTACAGGAATCTTAAAGAGTATCTTTGCCCCTGACCGGAAGACCTCCCCGCTCCGTTCGTTCAGCGTCACCTTCTTTGGGGTACCGTCAAGTTCCCGAAGGATCCCCTGGCCCGCGAGGTGACGGATAAGGGCTGCAAGATCTTTCCCGGTCCAGCCCCTGACCGTCCGGTAACTCTTCATCTGGTCATGGGAACAGGCCATAATTTTTTTATTGCCAGCCCCGGTCAGGACCCCGGCAACATACGAGGCGGGATACGGATTTTCAAGGTCGATAACACACTGCACGATGAGCTGGGCAACCGGTGTTACATCAACTGCCTTACGGACAGCGCGTTTCCTCGCCTGCCTGGGCGCCGGAGTGTCTTCTCCGGGTGAAACAGGGACCGGATGTTCCGGCGGATTACAGGTATCGCAACAACGTTCTACCTTACCATCATAGTCCTCTTCGAAGTACCGGAGCAGGGTAGTCCTCCGGCAACCGGTTGTCTCGCAATACCGGGCCATCTGGTCGAGTTTCTCCAGTGTCTTTTTCCGGAGTTCGTACGAGGAGGAGTCCTTTGTAATGAGGGCTGATAATCGGGGGCGGTCAGACTTCCGGTAATAGAGGATACAGTCCGCAGGCCCCCCGTCCCTCCCGGCCCGTCCACTCTCCTGGTAATACGATTCGATGCATTTCGGCATCCCGTAATGGATAACGAACCGAAGGTCAGGGCGGTCTATGCCCATCCCAAATGCGACCGTCGCACAGATTACCTTCGTTGTGCCCTTGTTGAAGGCGTTCTGGACACGTGTCCGGGTCGCATCGGAAAGGCCCGCATGGTATGCAGCAGCCGAAAACCCGTCATTGCGGAGCTTTTTTGCAAGCGTTTCTGTCTCCTTCCTGGTATGGCAGTAGATAATACCCGCAACGTTCCTGCGTGACGAGATATCGGAGGTAATATGCCGGTATATATTGGGTGTCACCCTTACATCGTAAAACAGGTTCGGCCGGTTAAAACTGCCCACGTAGACCTTCGGGTTTACGAGATGCAACTGGTTGATGATATCCCTTCTCACCTCGGGCACGGCGGTGGCTGTGAGAGTTATGATCAGTGTACCGGGATACTTTTCCTTCAGGACAGAGAGGTTCCGGTACTCAGGCCTGAACTGGTGGCCCCATGTTGAGATGCAATGGGCCTCATCGATGGCAAAAAGGCTGATCCGGGCCTTCTGCATCAGGGAAAAAAAAGACTTCGTCGAAATCTTTTCCGGGGAAACAAACAGGATCCTGATATCCCCCGCAATAATCGCCTCGTTAATCTCTTTTGTCTCCCTGTATGCCTGGGTACTGTTGAGCGATGCGGCCGCGATACCCTTCTTTTGTAATGTGTCAACCTGCTCCTTCATCAGGGAAATCAGCGGCGAAACAACAACGGTCACGCCATCAAGTAACACCGCAGGGAGCTGATAACAGAGTGATTTCCCTGCACCTGTGGCAAAAAGACCTAATACATCCCGGCGGGCGAGGACGTCCCGTACAATCTCCTCCTGGAATGGGCGGAATGCCGGATATCCGAGGCCATGGAGCGCCTGGGAGACGTCTTGCATTATATACCATTAGGGCTTTGGTGCATTTGATCTTTGTGAATCCTCCATGAATGGACCGGATCACACGGTCCTAGGACATGCCGGAGTAATAGTACCTTGTAACCGGCCGGAGGTGCTGGTCCTTACAGGAGGTCAGGAATAAACGTTTTTAATACAGGTTTTGTCATGAAAACGGACATGATTCCGTAAGGCCACAGGCATACAGGATAAAAATTGAATGCCAGGGGGCCATTTCATTAAATTTTGAATCCAACAACGCCACGGGTGTGAAACGTTGACCTTTCAAATTTTCATCGCTTTGATGCGAAGCCCTCTTGCTTCATGAGGGTTTTTTTAGAAATTCATTCCATGAACAGGATAATAACCCGTTATCCTGAGGATGTTTGGTCATGAATATGGAAAACAGGGGATGGGTTATTGGTGTCCCTTCTGGTCCTGCCACCGTTCCATCACTTCAGGACCCTCAACAAATTCAAGGCCGTTTTTTAGTGCGTAGAGTCTCGCATCTGCTTTTGTAAGTGCATAGCCCGACTCGTCATCCAGCATCTCGCAGATGGTTATTGCCGGGGTGACACCTGCCATCTCTGCCATGGCAATCGAGAGCTCGGTCTGCCCTTTCCGCCTGTCGAGCAGCCCGTCTGCCGCCCTCAGGAGCGCCATGTGCCCGGGGGTGCGGAAAACCTCGTGGAAGTGCACGCTCCCGCCATTCAGCGCCTGTTTTACCTGTTCCGCGATCGCGTTGACGGTCAGTGCACGGTCACGGTCGGTGATGCCCGTGAACGTGTTGCGGTGGTTCACCCAGAGCGAGAAGGATGAATGGTTCTTCCGGTCGTACGGGATATCCCCCTCACGTTCCGCCACGGCAATTGCCCTGAGCGCATCGCTTGCAAACGGCAGCCCGAGACGCCGGGCAGCTTCCGGGTGGACTGCCGTGCAGATCAGGCCGCCGCCATCCTTTCTCATCTGGAAAATATGGCGCGGGGTTACCACATCGGACCGTATTGCAAAATCCGTTTCACCTTCCCGGTCATCAAAATCGTAGAGCAGGATGAACTTACCATCACGTAATGCTGCCAGCGCCTCATCGATCACTACTCCACCTCAACGGTTACCGTGTCCGTATCTTCAACACCCAGCTTCCTGCGGAGGGCCACCGGGGCAATCACTTCAATGATATCCTCAGGGTAATGGGTCCTTCCCGGCATTACAATACCGCAGGCTATTGTCCCTATACGACATGGAAGGCACTTCGCATCACCAAAGGTCCTGCCGTCAGTTGAAAAACCCTTGATCCGGATCCATTCAAGGGCATCGATCTTCTTACGAACCGGTATACTTGAGGAAGAGAGGCGGATATTGAGCGTGCCCGGGTATGGTTCAAACCCGAGGTGGGTATTGAACTGCTCCCTGTAAGGGACGAGGCTCATGTAATATTTACCTTCCCCGATCCCGCTTACCACGGTACCGTTCAGGACATACCCCTTATTGTGCTCGGAAAAAATCCGGTTGTATTCCTGGTACTCCCTGCGGAGCTCTGCTTCTCCGGACCCGGTCAGGGTAACATGCTGCCCGTCAGGTACAATCGTCCGTGTAAGGAAGCCTCCTGTCTCCAGTCCTTTCAATCGCCGGGATGCGGTCTGCTGGCTTATCGCAAGCATCTCCCCAATAGTCTGTGATGAAACAAAGACCGGTCCCTTACAACCACCCCGCAGTGCTATTACCTTGAGACACTGGAGGTCTTCCGGTGGTATCATGCTTATCAAAATTGAGATGCTTATTATTTATGAGTTGGCATGTAACAGAAAAACAGTACCGCAGTACCTTCATTGAAGCATTGATATCAGGAACAATCCCATTCTTCCCTGATTCCAGGCAATTGGTATTGGCATTAACCATGACCACAATCGCTCCGGGACGGATCTCATCACCCGGGAAATCCCGGTATTTCCCTCCTTTGGTGCCCCTGTTTTTTTACTCCCCCTAATTCGTGAAATGTCGAAGTCACATTCGTTAATTATAATATCTTTTGAGTTTTACGTACTTGACCATGAAATCCGGACTGCGGAATCAGCTGGCCGAAAAAATGGCTGGTGAGATCACGCTATCGGACTCTCCGGGGAAGGCCCTGAAGAAATGGAGAATGAGTTTTGACATTCCCCAGGGGGTCCTCTCCGACCATCTTGAAGTCTCACCTTCGGTCATCAGTGACTACGAGAGTGGGCGGAGAAAGAGCCCCGGAACTGCCGTTGTCGGCAAAATTGTCGACACTATTCTCTCGATTGACGAGGAGAACGGCGGCAAAAACATTCAGAAATTTGCAAAGATGCTGTACAGCGACTTTGACGAGGATGTCATCTATGACATGCACGACTATGCCAACCCCGTTCCGCTCGGGTTGCTTTCCGGAGCAATTGCCTGCACAACCATTTGCGGGTCGATGGACCAGACGATCTTCGGCTACACGGTCGTTAACAGCTTAAATGCGATCCTGAACCTCTCGTCCAACGAGTTCAACCGCATCTATGGCTGGAGCACCGAACGTGCCCTGATATTTACGAACGTGTCCACCGGAAAATCCCCCATGGTCGCAATCAGGGTAACCCCGTTTAAACCGCGGTGCGTGGTGCTGCAGGGGATCGAAGCGTCGAAAGTACACCCGCTGGTGGCAAAGATGGCAGAAAAGGACCGGATCACGGTACTCTGTACAGAAATGAGCATTGACAAAATCGTAAGCGCATTGAGGGAAGAAAAATGGTAGGAATTATCACCTACGGTGTATACATACCGCGATACCGCATTAAGGTTGAAGAGATCGCCAAAGTATGGGGCGCAAATACCAGTGATATCACCGGCGGCCTCGGAGTTTTTGAGAAATCGGTCCCCGACCTCGATGAGGACACGGCAACCATCGCGGTGGAAGCTGCAAGGAATGCACTGTTACGGCGGCATATTGAGCCTGAAAAGATTGGGGCCGTCTATGTTGGGAGCGAATCACACCCTTATGCAGTAAAACCAACGGCCTGCACGGTCGGTGAAGCGATCGGGGCAACCCCGAGGATGATGGCGGCCGACTTCGAGTTCGCTTGCAAGGCAGGGACTGCAGGAATCCAGACATGCATGGGCCTTGCAAAAAGTAACATGATCGAGTATGGCTTTGCAATCGGCTCCGATGTTGCCCAGGGGGCTCCCAGCGACGCACTTGAGTATACGGCAGCAGCCGGTGGTGCTGCATTTCTTATCGGCAGGCAGGACCCGATCGCACGGATCAATCATACGTGCTCGTTTACCACCGACACACCGGATTTCTGGCGTCGGGAAGGGCAGGACTACCCACGCCACGGGGGACGTTTCACTGGTGACCCGGGGTATTTCAAACATGTTGAGGGCGCCAGTCGTCTCATGCTTGAAGAACTCGGTAAATCGGCAAAAGATTATGATTATGCTGTATTTCACCAGCCAAATGCGAAATTCCCCCAGAAAGTCGCAAAAACACTCGGGTTCTCCATTGACCAGATAACACCAGGGCTTGTCGTCCCAAGGCTTGGGAATACGTACAGCGGCTCGAGCATGATCGGGCTCGCAGCAACTCTTGATATCGCAAAAGCAGGGGACAGGATATTCGTCTGTTCGTTCGGCTCCGGGGCAGGAAGCGATGCATTCGATATCTCCGTGACTGACCTGATAGAATCCTCAGACTTTAACCGGGCTTCCGCCCCGTCGGTGGAATGCCTCCTGAAAAACCCGGTGTATATCCAGTACGCACAGTATGCAAAACACAAAGGGAAAATCGTGATGCAGGAATGAGAGACGTAGCAGTTATCGGGATCGGGTGTACACCCTTTGGAGAAAAATGGGGTAGTTCATTCCGCGACCTCTTTGTCGAGGCAGGTACCCTCGCGCTTGACGATGCAAACCTTTCAGGCGAGGATATCGACGCGATGTATGTCGGGAACATGAGTGCCGGCAGATTTATCGAGCAGGAGCATATCGGCGCACTTATTGCCGACTACTCCGGCCTTTCCACGCGACATATCCCTTCAACACGGGTTGAAGCTGCCTGTGCTTCAGGTGGACTTTCGTTCCGGCAGGCCGTGATCGCAGTAGCCAGTGGCATGGAAGACATCGTGGTAGCGGCGGGAGTCGAGAAGATGACCGACGTCGGGACAGGTGCGAGCGTGGACGCACTTGCCGGCGCAGCGGACCGTGAATGGGAAGGGTTTGTCGGAGCAACCTTCCCCGGTCTCTACGCGATGATCGCGACCGATTACATGAGCCGCTACCCGCTGACACGCGAGCAGCTGGCCCAGGTCGCAGTGAAAAACCACTATAATGGTGCAAGAAACCCGATTGCACAGTTCCAGCAGGAGATCACGATCGACACGGTGCTCAGGTCATCCCTGGTTGCAGACCCCCTGCGGCTCTTCGACTGTTCACCAATCACGGACGGGGCTGCCGCGGTGATCGTAGCCCCCTTCGACCGTGCACGGGAATTTACCGATACCCCTGTCCGGGTACTCGCGAGTGAGCAGGCAAGCGATACCATTACCCTGCACGACAGGAGAGATATTTCGACGCTCGACGCCACGGTGGCCGCGGGGCAACGGGCGTTTAAAACCGCCAGAATTACCCCGAACGATATCGACCTCGTCGAGGTGCATGACTGCTTTACCATCGCAGAGATCTGTGCAATCGAGGACCTCGGTTTCTGCAAAAAGGGAGAAGCGGGAAGGCTGACCATGGAGGGTATGACCGCATTGAACGGGGACCTGCCGGTCAATACCAGCGGTGGCCTCAAGGCCTGCGGCCACCCGGTCGGAGCCACGGGCATCAAGCAGGTCTACGAAATTGTGACCCAGCTCCGCGGCGATGCTAAAGGCCGGCAGATCGATGGTGCAAAGATTGGAATGACCCATAACGTGGGTGGTACCGGTGCAACGGTTGCCGTGCATATATTAGGGGTGTGATGGCCATGTCTGTAGCAAGGTTCTGGAGAAAGATCCCGCAGCGGTATAACCTGATCGGGACTGTCTGTAAGACATGCGGGAGGCATTTCTTCCCGCCACGTTCATTCTGTCCCGACTGCCGCCGGAGCGGCGATGTCGTGGAGTACAAATTCAGGGGTACGGGTACCGTGGTGACCCACACCATCATCAGGACGGCCAGTGACCAGTTTGAAGACCTCACGCCCTATGCACTCGCAATCATCCAGCTCGATGAAGGTCCGCGGATTACCGCCCAGATCGTATGCACACCTGAAGATGTGAAGATCGGGATGCGCGTGAAGGGAACGTTCCGCCGGATAGCAGCCGACGGTGCGAGCGGTGTTATTTATTACGGCACAAAATATGTGCCTGATGAATAAGAGACCCCGTTTTTTGTTATGTTCCCGCCGTGATATCATACACGGCATGCCATTTTCCCGGTGAATACGACCTTACCGTATGTTCCCTGACTGCAGAGGGCTGAAAAATGCGGATGGTATCAAGATATTCTCCTGCTGATGAGACGAGCGCGTAACAGTGAATTGTCCCGCCCGGCCGGCATAGCCGGAATGCTTCCTCCAGGAACTGCGGGGCATTGAGGGGCAGGTTCATCACCACGCGGTCGAATTTCCAGGGCAGGATCTTTGAAAGCCTGGCGGAGTCCGCAAGTACAGGCATTATATTGGTACAGTGGTTATCAAGACAGTTTTCTTTCATCAGGATAACTGCCGCAGGATTGATGTCAGAGGACACGACGAACCGGGCAAATTCACTCATCATAATGGCAAAAGGTCCCACCCCTGCAAACATATCGAGCACGGTCTCCTGTTCCCCCATCTGGTGGAGCAGCCGCTGGCGTTCCGTGGCAAGCCTGGGAGAAAAGTAGGCCTCCGAAAGGTCGACGCTAAAACGGTGCCCGTACTCCAGGACCAGTGTCCGGGTGGTGGGGACTCCGGCCAGTACCCTCGAACTCCCGTGTACGGTACTCACCCTGGACATCGCTGGTCGTGGCTAACACGGTATGGATTCCGGGCCGTGATGCCAGCAGGGCCTCAGCAGCCACAGAGTCACGTTCCTGCATTACCGCGATACCGCCAATCAGTTCATGGCGTGCTGCCGGGGACAACCGTTTTTCGTGGGCCTCGAACAATGCCCGTAATCCACCTCCGGCGCTCCCGGTTAGCGGGAAGAAAATGTCTTCACCTTCGACAAACGGCTTAAGACCGGGGTCCAGCAGCCCATTTGCAATGAGGTGCTGGCGGGTCACCTCTCCCTTTTTTTTCGGCACCAATAATGCCCATTGTTCAACCTTCACCGGCACACTCCACCACTAAATCATTTACCCCGGGGACGAAACATTATCTTATGCAGGATTATCTTGAGAGACTTAAGTCCGGGTCTCTTAAATTATATGCCCTTGAGAAGGAACTTCCTCCGCCTGAAGCTGTGCGCATCCGGAGGACATATATCGAGCAGGTAACGGGTTCTGACCTTCGGAACCTCGGCTCCTATACCATAGGGATCGACAATGTTGTGAGGAAAAACTGTGAAAACATGATTGGTGCAGTACAGGTGCCGGTGGGTGTTGCCGGCCCGCTCGCCGTAAACGGTGAATACGCAGACGGGGAATTTTTTCTCCCGCTCGCAACGACAGAGGGGGCGCTCGTCGCCTCGGTCAACCGGGGCTGCGGTGCGATCACAAAGGCCGGCGGGGCTGAGGTCAGGATTGTAAGGGACGGGATGACACGCGCACCCGTCTTCGCGGCTCGTAGTGTTGCCCATGCAAAGGAGATCGCGGACTGGGTCGAGTCCCACCGCGGGGAGATCAGCGAGGTGGCAGAGGGCACGACCTCGCACGGGAAGTTCCTCGATGTCACGACCTCAGTAACCGGGACCAGTGTTTTTGTACGGCTGGAATTTGATACCAAGGACGCGATGGGGATGAACATGGTCACCATCGCAAGTGCAAAAGTCGCAGACCTCATCGTGGATTTAACGGGCGCGAGGCTTATTGCCCTTTCCGGGAATATGTGCACGGATAAAAAGCCTGCTGCAATGAACATGGTCCGGGGCCGGGGAAAAACCGTGCTCGCCGGCGTATTCCTCCCTGACGGGCTTATCCAGGAGGTCTTTAAGACAGATGCATCAACCCTTACCGAGGTAAACCTCCGCAAGAACCTCGTCGGTTCGGCACGCGCCGGATCGCTCGGGTTCAACGCCCACGCGGCAAACGTAATAGCGGCAATGTTCATTGCGTGCGGCCAGGACCCTGCACACGTGGTAGAGGGGAGCAGTTGTATTACTACCGTTGACCAGGCACCGGGGGGTATCTACGTTGCTGTGACTATTCCCTCGCTGAACGTCGGGACTGTAGGAGGAGGTACCGGTATCGCCACACAGGCAGAATGCCTCTCGCTCCTTGGCGTTTTTGGTGGCGGGGACCCGCCAGGCTCCCATGCACGGAAATTTGCAGAGGTCGTGGCATCCGGTGTCCTTGCCGGGGAGTTGTCGCTGCTCGGTGCACTCGGTGCGCAACACCTTGCCCGTGCCCACCAGCAGCTCGGGCGGGGCTGAACCTCAGGCCTTTTGGAGGGGTCCCTCCTCTTTTACACCCTTTTACCAGTCTATCATATCCCCAATCATTATGTGACCGGACGACCACACCCTCACTATACGAGGAATGTATCCTATGACTGAACCGGACAATTATTCACTTCCTGCTCTGCCTTACGACTACGCAGCCCTTGCACCTGCAATATCCGAAGAACAACTCCGGCTGCACCACGGCAAACACCACCAGGCCTACGTCAATGGCGCGAATGCGGTCCTTGAAAAGCTTGGCAACGCGCGAAAGGGTAACCTTGACCTCGACATGAAAGCGAGCTTGAAGGAACTCGCGTTCCATCTCGGGGGGAACCAGATGCACACGATGTTCTGGGAGAACATGGCTCCCGCAGGAAAGGGCGGGGGCGGGGTCCCTTCCGGAAAAGCAGGGGAGTTAATAACGGCAGAATTCGGATCGTTCGAGCGGTTCAGGAAGGAGTTTAGCCAGGCAGCAAATAGCACAGAGGGATCAGGCTGGGCAGCGCTCACCCTTTGCCTGACCACGAAGCGCCCCATGATCATGCAGGTGGAAAAACACGGTGTCAATACCTACCCGTTCCGGATAATTATGGTGCTCGATGTCTGGGAGCATGCCTATTACGTAGATTATAAAAATGACCGCGCAAAATACGTCGAGAACTTCTGGAATATCGTAAACTGGGATGCCGTGAACAGAAGGATTTCCGACGCCCTGAAAAAATAACCCCATTTTTTATAAAAACCTGAACCATTTCATCATGACAAGTGCATCCTCGCCATTCGCATAATAATGGACGATCCGGAACACATCCTGGTACCCGAGTTTCTGGTAGAACTTCTGGGCTTTCCGGTTCGAGACTCGGACTTCAAGCTGGACACCGGATGCAGATTCAAGAGCAAACTGATGCTCTATACGCCGGACAAGCCGTCTTCCGAGGCCTTCGTTCCGGAACGCCTTTGATACAGCGATGTTACAGATATGGCCGTATACCTCATCACCGGTATCCTCAAGCCCTCCGACAACAAACCCGGCGAGCTGGTTACCGGATGATGCAACAAAAAACGTGCTGGGAAAGCAGGCAACAGACTCTGAAAAAATATCCCCTCCCCAGGGGTCAGGAAACGATTCCGCCTCTATTGAGGCGATCGCATCGACATCGGTGATTCGGGCCCTCCTGATCTGAACCTGTCCGCCTTCCATTACTCTCGATCACCATTTGTCATTGCTATAATATCTATCATATAGAATCAGGGCTGATTTATATGAGAACGTGAGTGCCGGTTTCCATGGTAGGGATCTTTCGTTTTTCAGCGGTGCGTCCTGCACCAGCACATGCACAGGGGATAGCCGCCGTACCCTATGATGTCGTAAGTGCAGAAGAGGCGCGTGAGTGTATCAGAAAAAACAGCATGAGCTTCCTCCGTGTCAGCCGTTCTGATGCACTGCTACCGGCAGGCTCTCCCTATGACCCGCCGGTGTACGAACTTGCAAGGGAGAACTTCCAGGGCATGGTCAGGGAGGGGCGGATGGTGCGGGATGAGACTCCGGCCCTCTATCTCTACCGGGTCACCGATGGGGACTCCTGTTACCTTGGCCTCGCCTGCTGTCTCGATGTCGATGATTACCTGTCAAACCATATCAGGCGTCACGAGGCGACACGCTACGACAAGGAGGAAGACAGGACAAGGCATATTGAAACGGTCAATGCCCACACCGGCCCGGTCGTCCTCCTGTACAATGACCCGGGTGACATCTACACCTTTATCGAGTCGCAGGTCACGAACGGCCAGGCACCGGTTACAACAGTTCGGGACGAGAAGGGTGCAGTGCATGAAATATTCCGGATTTCCGATGATGCAGTATATCATCGCATCCGGGAAATGTTCCAGGGAGTCGACGCCTATATCGCCGACGGCCACCACCGTGCCAGGGCAGCGGTAAATGTCGCGGAAAAACGAAGGGCAAACGGTGACAACTCCGAGGAGGCACGGCATTTCATGGGCGTCCTGTTCTCGCACCGGAGGGTGACCATCCATGGCTACAGCCGGCTCGTCACGCAGCAGAAGAAGGTCCCTCCGGAAACACTGCTCGGAAAGATCAGCCAGACATTCATGGTGACCTCGATATCCGGTGTCGACCCCACTGCGTACCAGGTCCTGACACGGGACCTCTACTTTACACCACACCATGTCTTCCACATGTACCTGAATGGCATCTGGTACGAGTGCTCACTGCCGTACGAGGAGAACGCAGGCCCAATCGATTCCCTGGACGTATCAGTCCTCCAGAAAATGGTGCTTGAAAAACTGCTCGGGATCACCGATCCCCGCGGCGACATGCGGCTCCAGTACCTCGGCGGGGCGAGGCCGGTTGGTGACCTTGAAGAACTTGTTGACCGGGGGGAGTTTATGGCGGCCTTCTCCATGCAGCCGGTGGACGTTGATACGGTGCTTGCCATTGCCGATGCCGGGTGTATTATGCCCCCGAAATCGACATGGTTTGAACCAAAACTCCTCTCGGGCCTCCTGGTTCACCTGCTCAACTGAACCGTCAGGGTTTAATCCATTCCCTGCTATTTCTATTTCCTATGATCACTATCGCACTCCCTAAAGGCAGCCTTGAGGAACAGACCCTCCAGCTCTTTAAGGAGGCTGATCTCGAGGTCAGGAGGACTGACCGCGATTATAACCCGCAGATCAATGACGAGCGGATAGGAAAGGTTAAGATCCTCAGGCCACAGGAAATCCCGACCTACGTCGAGATGGGATATTTCGACATGGGGATTTCAGGCCTTGACTGGGTCTGTGAATCGGGCGCAAAGGTTTCGGAGATTGCAAAACTCAATTACAGCAAGACCGGCCAGGGGAACGTTAAGATCGTTGTCGCCGTCCACCGGGATGAGCCAATCTCAACCGTGAACGAGATCCGACCGGACAGCAGGGTAACGACCGAGTACCCCGAGATGACAAGAGAATTTTTTGGCAGCCTGGGTATCCCGGTCCGGATGTTCCCATCGTATGGCGCAAGCGAGGCAAAAGTTCCTGACCTGATGGACGTAGTGGTCGACCTTACTGAAACCGGGACAACGCTCCGGAAGAACGGGCTCAAGATTATCGGCCAGATCATGGAGTCGTATACGGTCATCATCGCGAACCGTGAAGCATTCCAGGACCCTGTAAAACGTAGGGAGATGGAAGAGATTGTAACACTCCTGATGGGTGTTATCGAGGCCCGCACCAAGGTGCTCCTCACGATGAACGTACCTGCAGCAATGCTCGAATCAGTGGTTTCCACCCTGCCGGCGCTGAAAAAACCCACCGTTTCCAGGCTTCACGGGATTGATTTCTTCAGCATCGAGACGGTTGTCCACAAAAACCTCGTAAACACTCTCATTCCGAAACTGAAGGCATCCGGCGCAGAAGACATCCTCGAGATCCCCATTACGAAGATAGTGCGCTGACCGGTTCCTGCGATGTTCTGGGGTCGTGGGACAACAAAAAAATTCCACAGCCGGTTGTACCAATAATGGCGGGTATTAAAATCTCCATGAACCACCTGAAAGACGACCTCTTTCATACCAGCCCCAATAGTCTTTTTTCACGGTCTTTCCCACAGCAGAGAATCCGTTGAATCGATGACCTCTATACGTTATCCAGCCGGGTCGTTGATCAGCCAATCGTGATTGTGAAATTAAAAACTTATATGCCGGCACTATTTTGAAAATAATTAAATATTTGGGGAATCTATCCATCTATCAAGGTCACGGGAGGTAATAACCTGCTGCCACGGGAACATGTCCCAATGGTCCAATTCCCTGATGGGAACCCTTCTCCGCCCATACTCTCTCTTTTTTCTGACGGAACCACCCTTGTGCATCCCTGTTTTCCACTAACACGGAGGTCCCGGGGGACGCCTGCCCCTGATGAAACCCATGTGCATGAGCGCGTGGATATCACCGTTGACGGGAGCGGGGATGGGCATAGCGTGGCACTGTTTCCCGGTGACGACGTCTATTTTATGTACGAGATGGGAGTTTCGAATAACGAGGCTGAGTTCAATGCGGTTATCCTCGCACTTGAACACCTGCCACCACGGTCACACGCCCGGATACGTACCGACAGTCAGACCGTTGTCTGGCATCTTACCGACGAACGCAGGTCTAAATCTCCGGCATTTGTAAAAAAAACTGTTGAGGTCAGGGACCTTATCCGTGGGAAGGATCTGAACATTGAGATCCAGTGGATCCCACGCCGGCATAATACCGCTGACCGACTCCTCAAGCAGTATATAGCGAGCCTGTGCGGGGCAGGGGGCAGGGAACCGATGTACCAGCGGATGAAACGCCTGGAAGCTGATAACAACCGGCTCAGGGCGAGATTAAGAAAAGTAATGCGGCTGTTAAAAGCCCGCCCTGGCATCTGCGAGGACCCTGCCATTGCGATGGACCTGCTGGAGTTTTAACAACGGTATTCCAGCATCATTAACGATCAGGCGCCTTCAATATCAAAAAAAATTCTGGTTCAGCCGGAGTGAAAAAAATTACTCTTTTTTCTCCGAACACGGAATACAGAGCGTTTTCCCGCCAGCGGTTATTACCCTGTGTTCTGATACCATCTCACCACAGCAGTCACAGGGGACGGATTTGTATATCTTTGCCGGGACCGGGATCTGTATACCCACACGCCGGACTGAAAACATGTCATGGTAAGGGACCGTAAGAATTGCATGACAGACCGCATCACGGCGTTGTTCGAATTGTTCCATTTCTTCGGTTGTTGCGTTCCCTGACATTACCTTCGTCCTGAGATCACCAAATGCCGGATCGAGAGATGCAGTGGAGAAAGAGGACTTCGTAGCAACCCGGACCGCTTTTCCGTTACGCCGGTTGATCAGGGTATAGACGTGTTTTCCATAGTCGAGGAATATGAGATTTCCTTTTCCTGCAGTGCACCCGGTGACGACCTGGAGGGCATCGATACCGCAGGCATCGTTCTCCACGATTGCGACCAGTTCCTCGTCATGCGACGGGTCGCTCCTGAGCTCTTCAAGGGCGATTACTGCGGCCCGGTAACCAAGCGCAAGGCCGGGACAGGTATGACCATGGAACTGTACCGCAGCAGAAAATGATGGTATGGGGGATTGGGGATGTACCATAGTGAAGTATTTGTTTCAAAGGACTTGAAGGGTAAGATGGATCGAAAGGGGATGTAATGAAGGGAGGATGGGTAAGTGGATCTTAGTGGGACCATCATTTCTCAATGTCAAGGATGGTATGCAGGCCTTTTATTACAACGGGAAGTTTCAATTCAATTGTCTCCCACAGGAGTTCATAGTCCACACCAATATACCCATGAATCACTTTATCACGCAATCCTGCGATGCTCCGCCAGGGAATGTCAGGATGTTGTGCGCGAACCTGATCTGGCAGCATTTTTGTGGCCTCACCCATTATTGCAAACTTATAGAGTACGGCTGATATAGTCTTATCATCATCAACGAATTCTTCAAAAGACATCCCAGCGGTGAAGGACTCGATATCTTCCGCTGCCTTCATAATATCAATCAGGAACAGGCGGTATTCTCTCATGCGTACACAACGTCCCGGAAGACGCTTTCCCGTATCTCAGGCCTGAGTGCCCGGGGTGTTGCCAAGTCCACATGCCTGCCGATTTTTTCCTCCAGATATTGGGAGAGTTCGATGAGATCGAAGAGATCCGCGCCGGGATTGAAATCAACGAGAATGTCCACATCACTGTCAGGCCTGGACTCAATTCTTGCAACAGAGCCGAATATCCCGATCCTGCGGACTTTATACCGAACGGTAAGATCGCTTTGTAATGATCTGAGGAGGTCAAGAATTTCATCGCGGGGTGTCATTTATTCTCCAGTTCCTATTCTATCACACCTGACAATAATTATTTCCCTAATCGTCCACTTACCCACGGTCTTTTACCCCCCTTGTGATGGGAAGGGAAGTAGATTGCATTTTTTTCCAGATCGCGACGTTCGAAAGTATATGATCTTTTCACTTACGTGATTCTTCAATCCGGATCATCTGCCGGATTTCTGTTTTAAGGACTGGTAGTTTGTTCTTTATGTTGTCCCAAAGAATAGTTGTCTTGATACCAAAATATGCATGTGAGAGTATATCGCGGAAACCTGCGATTTTTCTCCAGTCTGTATTCGCATATTGTTCTTTGAAATTATCAGGGAGATTCTTTGTCGCTTCACCGATGACCTCAAAATTACGGATTACCGCATCCTTTCTTCTCCTGTCTGCAACAAAATCATCAAGTGAAATTCCATCAGTATCCTCTTCTATATTGCCAATTGCTTCAAGGATATCGTCGAGATACTGAAGGACGGTCCTATGCATAGATCACTTCACTGAGGATAGGTTCTTTGAACCTCTGCTTGATGGTGTCTTCTATGACGAGGTCAACGTGCCTGGTAAAAAGATCTTCAAGGTAAAACTTGCAATCCATATAATGATCGAAAGTCTCCTCGTCTTTTTGGAATTCGACAAGAACATCCACGTCACTTTCCGGGCGCTCTTCTCCGCGAACGAATGAGCCGAAGATACCTATCCGTTTGACACCAAAGCGTTCTTTCAGAATTGATTCATGCTCCCGGAGCAATGTGAGCACATTCATATATTATTTCAATTATTGGCGTAATTACTCTTAAATTTGTGTTTTAGGAATCATGATTAGGAGATACATTTCCAGTCAATGCAGATACTATTGATCGGTATTTTATCCCCACTACCACGTTCCAGGATTTTTACCAAACCCTCAAATGTCGAGATCCGCTTGAGCCCAGGTCCATCATAGTACTATGGCAATCCGTTAGTTGTGATCTTACTTCTGCCCGCATGGGTCAATTCGCAACCAAAACCTATATGATACCATTCACCCGCCCGCCTCCCTCCGCATCGGGCAGACGTTACACCCGGCCATTTCCCCGAAGCAGAAGAGGAACCGGTCCCTAATCATTTTTGGGAGCTCGTCCTCGGGGAGGGGGACAAAACCGAATGTCTTGTAGAAACTGATGAGCTGCAGGGTTGAGTGCATATAGAGCACCTCGTGCCCGCATGCGTCGATGAGTGCCTGCACGACGAGCCTGGCGAGGCCCCGCCCCCGGAACTCTTCAAGCGTGAATACCCCATCGACTTCGTGGCCGTCAGGATGAAGCCGGCACCGCGCTACCGCAGCGAGCGTCCCGTCGATAAAGGTGCCGAAAATGCGGTCTTCGGCGGGGTCGGCCACCTGCTGGTGATAGTGGTACCAGACTTCTTTGACAAGGGGGAATTCATCATGGGTGAGTTCACGGGTGAGGGGGGTTGTTGTGGTTGGCATTATTGATTATTCTGGTACTCACTTATAATTAAGAACATAGTTGTGGAATCGCTATCATTATAGGAATGCGACACCCATAGAGGCATTATTGTTATGAAATCCAGACTTGCTTCCTTACCGGTCGTTATTGTGATAATACTTATTGTCCTGGCAATTATTATTGGATTTTTTCTTGTAAGCGGGTGGATTCCATCTTCATTTTCCTCGTTCACTTCTGGAAAAAATGTTGGTGCTGTACCGGTTATTGAAAATAACAGCCCCGGGAAAATAGGGCTTAGCGCGGCTTTTTCACAGATATTAACAGGGTATATTAAATATCAGGATGATATCCCGGAGACAAGGGTTTTTTCAGCCACCGGGTTACTCCTCGATAATGAAGGAAAAGCAGATAGTTGGCTTTTCATCGCCAGACAAAGAAATGAGACAAAATTTATTGAGGTAACCGGGCGGGGGTCTACTACAAATTCATGGACGGGAATGGTGCCGGCTACTGAGATAAATCCGAGAAATATTGTTTTACCCGAAGATCTCTTTAAAACCCAACAGTCCAGGTTGAAAGTGTATATGGACGACAAGTGGGATTTCTACAGTATTGAACTAAAAAATAACACCTACACATTAACGTTGAAAAAAGGGCCTGAACGAAAAACTTTCGTTTTCCGATCAATAAATGGGGAAATGATTCAGGGGTGATTATTCCAGCCTGATATATACACCCGCTGGTTTTTTCATCATGACGAAATTATTTGATGATAATTGTGCCCAGTATTTAGGGTTTGTACCCGGTTGTTTGTTGACAAAATCAACATAGAACGTATACTGTTTTCCGCGCTGATATTGGGATAGATCAACCGAGGTGACATGCATACGTCCATTTACTACCGGTGCAATTTCAACAGATTTTATCCATGTTGTTGTGTGCTGGTCCTCGTCGGTGATGTAAATATCCGCAATAACACTCAGGTTCGGACTGGATGGAAGGATCTGGATATCAACGAATAATTCTGCGACGTTTGTATTTTCTATCACTTCCGCAGTCAGGGCATCGATTGTCAACGTTTTCGTAACATTGACCCCCCCGGTAGTATCCATATTCGGAAGCGCCGTGATGAGCGTTTTTGGGAGGTACAACTGGCTTGTATTGCCATTAAACGAGACATAGGACCCGACACCAAAAACATCAATATTTCCGGGCTTATTAACCTTCAACAGGTATGAAGTCATCCAGGTCTGGTTGAGTTTGACGGTCCCCACGTTGAATGACAGAACCTTGTCAGACCAGTCGATGGTCTGGTCATAGTAATTAGGTCCATAAATGGGGGTTTCATTCTTCCAGTAAGACTTGTTCATGGTAGATACCCCGTTTTTATAGACATAATCGAAAACATCACCTGTTGGGACCTGGTTCACATTAACCGTCCCGTAATTGAGATCCGCCCTCGTTGAAACACCGGCTTCAGTCTGCAAATCTCCAGCTATTGATGTATAAATGGTATCCAGATCCGCAGGTGTTGCAGCCCAGTAATATTTACCTCCTGTCTGGTTTGCATATACCTTTAATGCGGCCTCATTCCCGGCACTGCCAAGCCGGATTGTGTAAATTGAAATATTCTTTTGTTTTGCCCATTGAATGATGCTTGTCGTAGATGTAATCCCATCCGCCGGGAAAGACACTGCACCAGAAGCACCCAGCGGGTCTCCCCCTGTATTCCAGTCACCGTCAGTTAACAGGATAACCGCCGGGATGGCACCTGCCCTTGGACTGGTTCGTAACATTTTTACTGCCCGGTATAATCCTTCCCTCATCGGGGTCCCGCCGGATGGAACCATCTGATCGATTGAATTGTTCACCGTTGTGTGATTGAAGCTCAGCGTCTGCTCTATTGTCGCCATTGTTCCTGAGTAGTCCCGTGGGTTCCCCTTGTAATATGCGCTGATATAGGCCTGATGGCTGGACCCTGAATCATATGTCGTCGTATATGGCCAGTAGTCCAACGTGGACGGGTTGGCGCTCATATCGAAACTTGAGTCCGGGCCAACCCATTTGAAACTTGAACTGCCGATGTACCATTCTGAACCGGATTGAGACACACCATAGCAATATCTCCAGTCATAGTAGTAGCCATCCAGGTGACGTGTTGCCCATCCGCCTACAGGGCGGTAGCAGTATTTGTCACCATGGATGTACACATAATTCGGGGACATTCTCGCCTGGCCACCATCACCCGAGGGATCCCCAAATGAAACAAGCCCGACCCTGTCTCTGATGGGGTTCATTTTTGAGTTAAACAGTTTCGAGGCGCTCATTGATGCGGTCATCCGGTCAGGGTTATCTTCCAGCATGCTACCTGACCGGTCAGTGCATAGGACTACATCAATTGGTTTCGGCTGCAGGGCCCACCCATCTCCTTTTAACCACAGGGTAACCGTGACATTATCAGTGACATTTACAACATTCGGTGTGACAAAGGTCTCAGCGCTGAGATAGGGATAATTTTTCCATGTAAGGAGTATACTCTGGGGTGTCGCATTCCATGTTGCAGTAACGCTGACCCGGCCCGTTGCGGTTTCATCATACTTGGTGTCAGCCCAGCTGGTTGTGAATCCACCCGGGATGAAAAATACTGTTGCATACCCGTCACTATCGGTTACCGCCAAGGTATCAACAAGGCGGGGATTTGAAGTGATTGTATAGTTTTCTGCATACGCAGGTGTACCGATTGAAAAGGTCACGGTTTCATTCGGTACTCCGTTTCCATTAATGTCTACAACCTTTGCACGGACTTCAGAGGAAAAATCGGGTACTGCATCGATGCTGGGCATTGTTTCGGGATTTGCCGTAATCAACATTTCTGTCGCGGTACTGTTGATAAATTTGACGGTATTATTGACGTATGCGCCTGGATTATCGATTGCAACAGCATTGAGCGTAACAGTCCCGACCTGGTCTTTGGGCCCGTAATAGATTTTAACTTGACCAAGATCGGTTGTTGCAGGGAGGTATTGTTCCTCTCCCGGGATTGTTGTGCTGAAATTTACTATCCTGTCGCTGACCGGATTTTCATATTCATCATACAACGTGTAGGTAACGAAATACCGGCTAAAGCCATCCGCTGTAATATACGGCGGATTGACCGCCGAAGACCCAATCCCACCTTCAGCTCATCTCGACCCGGCTTACTATAGTTGCCGGGACCCCATTCGCGATTCCCCTGACGTAGTATGGCTTCTCGCTAATCGGCATGCTTAAAGGTTTTACAAGAACTGACTGAAAGCCGGGACGGGTTGAAACTTTCAGGGTCGTATTAAAATTTCCCTGGCGGTCTACAGGTATTTCCATTGTTTTAACCCAGGAACCCCCGTTTTTCAGTACTGCCAAATCTTCCGGAGATCCTTGTATACTCATATTGATCTTTTCCATGGTAACCGGATTCCGGTTATCCACAACGTTATTCCAGTAGTCTGATATCCTGATTGTTATCGGGTGCTCGGTGCCTACACTTACTACCCCGTTTGGAAACGTGTCATAGGTTATGGCATATGGAGTGTCATGATCAATGTTCTGGAGAATTGAATAGTACAGATATTTCAGAGGTTCTGACGTGTTGGACCGGTCGGTCTTATAGGTAACATTCGCATACACCTCAACAATACCACTTTTTGTCCTGGCATATACCTGGGACGTCCCGGTGCCATCCGCACCGATCATTACCGGTACGCGGTTAATCGCGGCCAGATCAGTATTATTAACGTTAAATTCTACGGAAATCGCCTGTATAGGATTATTATTATCGCGGAGCGTGAGAAGTGCTGAATCTGCACCATTTGCAATAAGCCATTCCTTGCTGCTCGTGAACGTCATATTGGGAGTTTCCGGACCAATGGCAGCTGCTACCCCGGTAAAAGCCATCAGGAGAAATAACAGGCAGATCATATACTTCAGGTTCATTTCAGGCACCCCGGATTTGACCGTCCCTGACGGATTATTAAATCGCAGCCGATAAGGGCAATAACCCATATACCGGGTTCGTTATTCCAATGCCCGAATCGTGATGAATCGGGAGATGGGTTCCAGTGCGCCATTGTTGATCACCTAATGCATTACAATGATGTAAACTAATAAGATCATGTATAGTCGTAACCTGTTATTATAATGATCTTTTTGAACAAAAGATATACATCTGAAATTAATATCTCATAAAATTCAGAGGGGTTTTATGAGCTTGATCCGAATAAAAACTTATTTAATGGGTTTTACAATGAATCAGAACTGGCCTATTGACCTGATCATTACCATGGGATAGAATATTAAAAAGAAGGAAATTTTTTTTCGACCTGGGAACATCGATCCGGTATATTATCAGAATCGCCGGACTGCAACAATATGCTCCGCAAAAAAATAGAAAATAAGGGTTTTTTTGTAATACCCTACTCTAACTTTATATACACGCCAGTCGGTTTTGCGAGGATAACAAACCCGTTTGATGTTAACGATGCCCAGTATATCGGGTTTGTCCCGGGCTGCTTGTTGATGAAATCAACATAGAACGTGTATTTCTTTCCCTTCGGGAACTGCGACAGGTCTACGGATGTGATTTTCATGTTGCCGTTCACAATCGGGCCCAGTTCAACAGATTTTATCCACGTAGTTGTGTGGGAATCTGTATCGGTGATGTAAATATCCGCCGTTACGCTTAAATTAGGGGAGTTGGGGAGGATTTTAATATCGACCCACAGGTCTGCCACGGTACCATTTGTTGTGGCGGTTAGGTTATCAATGACCAGTTTTTTGGTTGCTTTTTCTTCAGAGAGATTGGGGAGGACCGTTATGGGGGTTTTTGGAATCGCTAAGAAACTTGTATTATTGTTAAACGAGACAATGGAGCCAACACCAAACGCATCAACAACCCCGGGTTTATCAATGACCGGGCCGACTTTATTGACCTGCAGCATGTAGGTCGTCATCCATACCTGGTTCAGCTTCAGTGTCCCGACATTAAATGAGAGGTTATTATCTGCCCAGTCGGCGGTCTGGTCATAGTAATTCGGCCCATCAATATTGACTGAAGGGGTAGTTCTCCAGTATGTCCGGTTCATCGTTGATACCGGGTTCTGGTAGACATAGGTAAATACACCCGGCATTGTGGAGTCCACATTTTCCTGTGTTACGTGGACCATCCCGTAATCGAGGTCAGTAGTCGTATTGACATACTCTTCTTTCTGGATTCTCCCCTGGATTGTCAGCAAGAGGTCGCTCAACTTTGAAGGGTCCGGGGTGAAGTAGTAGCGGTCGTAGGGTTCGTATTCCCCGACGGTTACTATTCTTTTCAGCGTTTCATTATCAACCGCGTTGTTCAGGGGGAAACCTGCAGCATATATGGTAATTCCCTTCGATTCCGCACGCCTTGCCGCATCTACAGCTGCTTCTATAGCAATATCACTTTCGTCCATCCAGTTCAGGTTCTGCCGGGGATACCAGTCGGATGGCCAGTACGATTTGAGAGACCCGGGTGATATTGGCGCCATCATGGGAATCCCGTCTCCCATGATAATGATCGCCTTTTTATGGCCGGTATTATTCTGGGCTTCGAACACCATGATCGCCTGCATTGATACCTGCAGCATAATCAGTCCCACCCCTCCCCTGGTATTTATTAATTTCAGTAATAAGTTGGGCTTTGTCTGCCATAGTTTTTATAGGAGAGTCGATCGTTGCATCTGAGTAAGAATTGAAATAACTATGTGTGGTACATGCGTTCCACCCTGGGGCGGGACGATGATTTGGAGTGCCGGCAATAAGAATAGAATCGGGCCTTTGTGCAGTAGACTGGTCCCATTTAATTGGATCTACCAGGCAATAATCCCAGACACTTCCGTAAGGGTTGAATGATTTATTTGCTGTCGGGACCCCTCCTTGTGCGTCATAAAGGGTCTTTGATTCCATGTTGTACGGCCCGGGGTTATTATACCCAAATGAGACGAGGCCAATGGAGGTTGTATTATTGGCGTTATTCACAAATGCAATATCTGCCGCTTTTGTGTAGCCCAATAACTGGCCACCACCAATACCACCTGCAAGGTCCGTCACCAGTACGATATCTGCCGGGACAGGTTGTAACTTGTACCCGTCTCCTTTCAGGCGGAGGGTGATCGTTACATTTTCAGTGACATTGACAACCTGGGGAGAAACCGATGTTTCAGCGCTTAAATAGGGGTAATTCTTCCATGTAAGAAGGATAGAGTGTGGTGTTGAATTCCACGTTGCATACGCGTATACCCACCCGGTTGCTGATGCGACATACTTGGGGTCACCATATACACCAAAACCACCCGGAGTGAAGGTGACCGTCGCATACCCATTGCTATCGGTTACAACCGAAGCGCTGCTGAGTCCTGGCTCTGACGTGATATGGTAGTTGGGAAAATCAGCGTACCCCGGCGTACCAAGGGAGAAGAATACGGTTTCATTCGGTACTCCAAATCCACCTGCGGTCGTAACCCGGGCCCTGATTTCTGAAGTGGAACCTGCATACGCATCCACACTGGGCATGACCTCGGGGTATGCTGTTAAATTTGACAGGTCTGCCGGTTTTCCGGATATAAAGTCTGACCGTATCGGTAAGCGAAACACTGGCATTTTCAACCGCAGTCACGGTCAGGTTTACCAGGCCTACCTCATCACTCGGCCCGTAATAGATCTTGACCTCTCCAAGATCCGTGCTTGCGGGGAGAACCCGGCCCTCGCCCGATCTGTTGGTAAAGAAATTTAATACCTTGTCACTTACGGGGTTTCCATACTGGTCATACAGCGTATAGATGACAAAAAATTTTGTATACCCATCTGCTGTCGCCTCGGGTGGTATAACCGAAGCATCCCCGATCCCGCCTACAGCAATTTCGAACCGGCTGGTGACGTTGGCAGGAATCCCGTTTGCTACCGCTCTCACGTAGTAGGGTTTTTCACTTACCGGCATATCCACAGGTTTTACAAGGAAGGAGTGGAACCCCGGATACGTTGATACCTTTATTGTTGTTGAGAAATAACCCAGGTTATCTACCGGTACATCCAGGCCCTTCGCCCATTCGCTCCCGTTTTTAATGGCCGCAAGGTCATGGGGGGACCCCTGGACACTCAGGTTGATCATTTCCTGTGTTACGGGGTTTTTGTTCTCAACGAGGTTGCCCCATTCATCCCTCATCTGAATTACTATGGGGATCTCAGTTCCAACCGTCACTATACCATCGGGGAATGAATCATAGGATATGTTATAGGGTATATCATGGTCAATTTTCTGGGGATAGGTGTAGGTGACATTTTTGACGGGTTCCGACAAATCGGATTCATTAACCCGGTAATACACGGTGGCATAGACTAACACCGTGCCACTTTTTTTCTTTGACGTTATCTGGGTCGATGCAACACCATCCGTGCCTGTAACACGGGGTACTGCTACGATATCCGCCAGCGTGGTATCGTTTATATAGAAATTGACCGGTAAAGCCGGAATAGGATTACTTGTATTCAATGCTTTTAATGTAATAATTGCCGAATCCGCACCATTCGCCACAATCCACTCCTTGTTGCTTAAGAGTGTTGTGTCTGGATTATCGGGAATAGAAGCACTCGCTATACCCACTAGTAAAACAGATAACACTATTGAACAGGCAATAATGTATGAAAACCGTCCCATGAATTTCGCCCCCACCTTTTTTGGATATTATTCTTTAATTATATTAATGTTGATCTTCATGCATATATGGGTATTATGTAACAGATCAATACATTATAGTAATGGGTCACAATATAGAGTTACATTACAATAACACTGTCAGGCCTGCAAACAGGACGGCAGAAAACGGGCTTCCGGCCCTGTTTACAAAATTTATCCTGACCGCTCACCAGCCGAGTCATAATATTTATTGGACATAGAAAACAACCAGAAAACAATGGAACCAGCAACTGAGCGAACCCCATGAAAAATGACTCCGGTATCCTGTCAATTGATTTCATTGCAGGCTTCACTATTTTCATGATCGCGTTCATTATTGTCGTGACGATGGTGTCTGGGCTTCTCGTCAGTCTCCAGAGCCGGACAATCGATTACGATGCACTTGCATACAGGACCGGCGTGATCCTTACCGAGGATGCAGGGGACCCTGGCGGGCCCGGTGACCTGAACGACCCCTATGCAGCAGGGTGGGAAGTAAAAAACTTTGGTTCAACCCAGGAGAAGAAGCAGATAATCAGGCTGGGCCTTGCACTATCGAAAAATTATCCCAATATTTTGTCTTCGGCAAAAGTTGACAAATTTTTTTACCAGAATACTGGTTTAACAGGTGATAACTATCTGGCCTACCGGCAAAAACTGATGTTATTCAATTTTAATAACCAGTACCTCTCAACGACACCTACATTTTACCATTTCAATGTCAGTGTCGAGTCCATAGAAAACCCGTCTGATTTTCCACCCGAATCCGTACCACGAATCGATACGTCCACCAAGAAATATCCTTTTAAGGGTATTGGAGATCCCTATTCCAATGATCAGAATTATGGTTTCAGCCACCGGGTTGTAAAGATCAAGCAGCCGAGCAGTATGACCGTGAACCTGTCGGAACCCCTCGGAGAACCTAACCAGACTGCGTTTTCGGTTCAATACGACAAGGGAGAATTCAATTCAACCCTGGGGATAACCATGGGGTTGCGGTATAATATTGATCCATATAACGAACAGACGGCGATCAATGTTACGTTGAATAATTCAGCAGATGCAGTCCTGCAATCAGTCAGGAGCATCCAGTATTTTAACAATACAGGTGGGACGCCCTTTGAACAGGATATCTCGCCCACTTCACCAACCGTGAAGGTCTACCTGAATTCAGCCGGGAAAGCTAACGCGACCAACCTATGGCCTTCATCAACGACGGTCAATCCTCATTCTGACATCCTTATTGTTGTTGAGCCGGGATTCCTCGAAGGGAGCCAGTTTTCCATAAAAAATGCATCTTCTGTCTCCCTGAAATGCACGTTCAGAGATACGGACAATATCACCGCAAGGGTGGATCCTATCCTCTATAGTTACACCGAATTGATCTGGGTTGACCCAAACTGGGTATTGATACCGAATCCTAACCTGACCATGCCCTACATGATCCCTGCAATCTTGGAGGTAAAAGTATGGTAAATGACCGTGGCCAGATCTATACCATAGAGGGGGTTACTGCCGGGATTATCATGATTGTTACTGCGTACCTGGTATTAAGCACAACAACAATTTTTACCCCGGGTGATGTCCATATCACCGATATGCAACTTGAGCAAGCCGGGAACGATGCGCTGGCCATGCTTGACAGTCCGAATAGCTACAACCTTGACAGTGCCCGCCCGAATACCACTGCTCTGAGCATTTTGGTTCAGCAGCATAACACAACCGGGTTTGAATCCGTATTTAGCAATTATCTCAATACAAAGCCGGGATCAGCTTCGCTGGATACAATTAAGTATTCTGCAAATATCTCCTATCACGACGGTTCGGGGGTAATTAACAGCTATGATTTTGGTCATTCTGCCAAACTCACGGGCAGGGAAAATACCGTCAGGGTGACCCGGCTGGTACTCGTTGATAATACCGTATCACCAACGAATACTAACCTTTCTGCTCCTCCACGCATGCAGATGGTCCTTGTTGAGGTGTTCTTATGGCGAGGATGAATGATGAAGGGCAATGGATTGTCCTGATGGGTTTTATTGTGGCAATCAGCCTCTTTTTCCTGGCAATAGTCATCAGCGAGTCAACCCTTGTCGGCCAGACCACTTCCGAAGCGGTACTGGATTTTTCGAAGGCCGATATCCAGGACCTGACCATTAAAACCAGGGATCTCGCAATATTTAACAATCCCAATATTAACACCACACCAGGGGATAACATCAGAGAAGATATTGAAAAATTGTATGGTGAAAGAAAAGGTGTTATCATCAATATTACAACACAGGATCCCGGTAAAGATCAATGGTACAGAAACGTCACGCTGCATTATAATGACGGAATTACCAACTATGACGCCTACCAGCTGGATTATCCCACGGGAGTTTAAGGATTAGTATGGAGCGACGCTGCAGGTTGAACCGGGATGAAGGGGTTTCAAGCCTGATCGGATATATCATGATCACCTCAATCCTGGTTGTGTTATTGATTATCACAATGCTCGTGTTAAACACGGTGATGATGCAGGAGCCGAGTGACAAGCTCAACTATTACGCGTTTACGGATATCAGTAACGGTGTAAGTACCCGCATTGTTGATGTGTATATGATCGCACCCTTCCCGGGGTCACTGACAACAAAAATTAACCTTCCCGACGATGTTGCCGGAAAAACATATTTCGTAGACATTACACCGAGGTTCATCAACGTGGAAAATACGACCGACGAGGTAATTGTCTCACGGGGTAGTGTTAATTACCATGCATCCCTGGCAGGGATTGGTTCCAGCCTTAGGGGTGGTCGGGAATACAACAGGGGGAGGATTTAACCGGATCCGCTTTATGTCGGTTCCGAACGAGGTGTTGAAAAATGTTTAAGTATGACGGTTCAGGGGTTTCGGAAGCGATTGGATTTATCATCATCCTGGGTATCGTTGTAACCGGCATTGCACTGGTTACCCTGTCCGGCTATCCCATGTTACTGGAACAACAACAAAATGCCAATGTACGGAACATGGAAAAAAATATGATCGTCCTTCAGAGTGATGCAAACCTGCTTACGTATAAAGGCGTCCCATACCGGGAGACGTCGATGCAGATAAGTGGAGGAAACCTCCAGGTGATTAATCCAAATCCTTCTTCGGAATCCATCCAGGTAATTCTAATTTTTTTATTGCAGTTAATAAACCTATCTCACCCAGGTCGGTAGTAGTGAGACCGACCTAAGGATCTCTCCCCAACGTATATACACGGGCTTCTCCAGTACAATTCAGATTCGGCAAATGAAATAATCGCGTTGCAGAACGGGGCGGTAGTAACAAATGGGTTCAGCGAGGAGGGTGGCTCAACAATGTTATCTGAGCCCAGGTGGTTCCTTGACAATAAGACTCTTATACTATCACTAATTACAATTAAATCGGTGGGTGATCTATCATCAACAGGTATCGGAACTGTCCAGATGAGTGTGACGCAGGAAGACACAATAGATAACACTAGCACTCACGATCCCATATAATGTTGAAATCCATTATGATCGCTAATGCGGATGGATACGGGGCCGCATGGAGTAACTTTTTTAACAATAAGCAGGTATTCGGTCCGACTAGTACGGTTACAGAGACAGTAACGGGATTGAAAGTGAGGATCACTGGCATCGAACGAATAGTCATCAAGAATTTTACTATCACCGTCCTCAATTTATAATATCCATTTTATATTCCGGGATACCACGGGGACACCTGAAATTATTATAATTCACCACAATATATGGTGTCAAATCCCCTCTAATAATCCAACCCCATTCCAGCCCCTTTATCGCAAAAACCAGCCGGTATCCCCCCTTTCACCACCCTTTGCCAACCCCAAATCGGACATCAACCTGGTTTTTGGGCAGTTTCACCAGTATTACAGCCCGTTAATTAAAATGCACCATAATTTGCCTTATTCTAAAACAACGGCCATACTCCCTTTTTTCGACCGGTTTGGGAGGTGGAATGGCGTTGGTTTGGCCTGAAACAGAGGCGCAATAGGGTCATATATGCGATTTGCGGTGTTGAATGCAGGTGCAAGCTGCCGGAAGAGAAATATTACAGGGGTAGTGATTATCGTATGACCTTCTAGCCTGCATTTACAGCCAGAATCATACAATGCCAGAACAATAGTTCCATTAGACGCCCGGCAATACATCGCCCTTTATTCACCTGATAAATATCGGGATAAAGGTGATTGTTGGAGTGGATTAATTTAATTATTACCAATCTATAGTATTATTGCATCAATCACTCACGAGGTAAGAAGAGATCACCATGACTGAGGTTATACTCAAAGTCTCAAATGATATTGTAGATGCTATCCGTCTACCGCCGGATGATATCCATGCCGAGCTGCAGAAGGAACTGGCACTTGCACTCTATAAACGTGGAATTTTATCCTCCGGCAAGTCCTGTGCACTTGCTGGTATTTCCAGGTGGGAATGGATAGAATTGTTAGGGAAACGGAAGATTTCCCGTCACTATACGGCAGGCGACTTGGAAAAGGATATCGCCCATGTCAAACGCAGTCTGTGACTCATCACCATTGATCCATCTTGCGGCTATCGGGCGCCTTTACCTTCTCAGGGATTATTACAATTCTATTACCATACCTCCGGCAGTCTGGCGGGAAGTGGTGGACCAGGGCGGAAACAGGGAAGGGGCGAAGGAGATCAAAAATGCCCATGCCGAGGGATGGATTACCGTCAAATCGCCAAATAATACAGAACTTATCAAAGCCCTTTTAAAAGATCTCCATGAAGGTGAAGCCGAGAGCATCGCTCTTGCAATCGAGTTATCTGCCGCGATCATTATTCTCGATGAAACGGAAGCGCGACGTAATGCGGAGCAGCACGGTTTACCGGTGATTGGAATCATCGGTATCCTGTTACAGGCAAAAGCGGACAAAAAGATCAGGTCGATGCGAGCGGAGTTAGAACGATTGCAAAAAACCGGGAACTTCTGGATCAGCAAATCCCTGCATCAAACGATTCTTACAGCCGCTGGTGAAAGCAAAAAATAATTTTTTTGGGGACCCCCCCATAAATCCACCCTATCCCAGCCCCTTTATCCCAAAAGTCAGCCGGTATCCCCCCTTTCTCCACCCTTTGCCAGCCCCAAATCGGACATCAACCTGGTTTTTGGGCAGTTTCACCAGTATTACAGCCCGTTAATGCAAAACCCCGATATTTATCGTACCGGGAAGCAGCTCCCATATACCCTTGGTTGCTGGTTTTAATCACGGGCAATATCCCGGATCATTGTAACGTCCCGGCAGGTATGGAACGGGTAGCCTCCGGATTTCAGGCAGGGGGACATCATCCCGGGGATACATCACAACCCTGTGAACGGATAGTTAGCTATATTTGTTGCCTGCTTCTAATCTTGCCTGTTAACATAAGGACCAGGGGCAAGTACAGGATGGCTGGGACCACCGAAGCCGGGCATAGTGAGGCGATTACCTGTAAGATACAGGGAAATATTAATTACCGGCAGGGAAATTTCGAAGCAGCACTTTTATTTTACGAAAAAGGCCTGGAAATAGACCCTGAAAATATCGATATCTGGAATAACAAAGGACTGACCCTGGTTAAACTTGGCAGGATAGAAGAGGCAAGGCAATGCAAGCGGGAAATGACGAGGCTCGGGAAAAATCCGGGTGCTCTCCATACTACTTCACCTACGGTCACAGCTGATGAGACGGAAAAGCCGAAGCAATGCACGTTTAAAATCAAGGGCGTGAACGGGAATATTGAAATTCCGCAACACATACCTGCACCGGTTACACCTGATATGACCGTGAAAGCCCGGCAGCACGATCTACAATTCCGGGATATTGAACAGAATATTGAATCAATAAAGAATGGCCTCGATCAGGTCAGACTCGTCAGGATCGAAGAGGCGGAGCAATGCAAGCTCCAGATAACAGAGATGGAAGAGACCATCGAACAGACAAAGCAGGGCCTCAACCTGGTTAAAAAAGGCAGGATCGAAGAGGCCAGGAGAATAAAATACATAGAGGAACACATCGAATTGACAAAAAAAGGGCTTGAACTGATAAAAATCGGCAGGATGGAGGAGGCAACACATTATTCGCAGCAGTTGGAATCAATTGAAGAGAAGATCGAACTGACGAGGAATAGCCTGAAGCAGGTTAAACAGGGAGAGGCTGAAAAGGTCACGATGGGTAACACGGGCGTAACAGTCACCGGCGGGAATGCGAAAGGGACAAGGAAAACAAGTGTCCCGGTATCTCCCGTTGCTGTTGAAGAGGGAACGGAGAATGCACACCAGATTAAGGATATCGAGGATATTATCGGGTTACCCGATGAAACCAGTCAGCCGGCAACCCCTGGTAACATCAGGCTGGCGGGTGTATTACTTGTTTTTTTCATCGTGTTGATCCTTGCATTCTTTGCTTTTTTCAGATAACCGGGTCCCGGAACGGGGACCGGTTACCGCTGGGAGTTCGGGGCCGACATTGCAGGTATGACATTTGGGCCGGAAAATACCGGCCATGGGTCAATTCAGATTCATGGGGTCCCGGTTTCGCCACGGGGGTTACCCGGAAGTGGAGTAGTTTGTTGGATAATTTGTAATAATAAGTTCAGAGATCTCCCCTCTGCGGTCACCATTACTATTAATCGCCCTTTTTGCAGGGACACGGTCAATCGGGTAACCTGCATAGAGGGTATCGAAAAATGAATCCTCCGGGTCTTCGTTTTTCGGGTCTGAGTTGGAGAGCATCACTTTTGCGCCCCGGTGATCGATCTCTTTGAAAAACTCTGCCAGACGGACCTGGTCACAGTCGGAAAAACCGGCTTTTGAGTACCCGGTAAATTTTGAGGTCCGGTTCAGCGGACGATACGGCGGATCGAGATAAACAAAGGTATTGCTGTCGACAAATTTCTCACAGGCGGTAAAATCTCCCATGGAGATTTCTGTGTTCCGCAACGATTCTGACGCCTCGGTGAGGGTCCGTTCATCAAGTATCCGGGGGTTTTTATACCTGCCAAACGGGACATTAAACCATCCCCGTGAATTCACCCGGAACAGCCCGTTGAAACAGGTATGGTTAAGGAATATCAACGCTGCTGTGCGTTGTACCCATGAGGAATGGTAATAATGGAAGTCTGTTTTCTCCTTGTTGTTATTGTAATCCCCACGGATCACATAGTATAACGAGGACCGTTCTTCCGGGGGAGTTTCATAAAACTTAGTTTCAAGACTTGTAAAGCGAATCGATCAATGCTTCAACATTTTTTTTCACAACATGGTACGCAAGGACCAGCTCTTCATTACTGTCGCAGATATAAGCGGTCTCAAATCCATATTTTTTGTTTATTGCGAAAAATACGGCACCCCCACCAATAAAAGGCTCAACAAAATTAGATAACCCGCATTCTCTTAATTCCCGCGGGAACCTCTGTTCAAATTCAGCTAATAACTGGGTTTTCCCACCGGCCCATTTTAAAAATGGTTTTACCGCTTTTTCTTCTGCCTCTTGAATTGTCATACCTGCCCATGAAGAGATTTCTATAGGTATATGCGGTTCAGTAAAGGTTATACTTTTTTTATTTTTTGCTATGGCCGGAAATAGATGAATCCGGAAAATTCCTGCCCTTGCAATATCCTATTATCTGATAAAGATCCAGTTGGACTCTTGTATGCAAACGGGGTTCGGCTTTGTCGAGATCGACGGGGTGACCTACACCCACGATGTTGTGATCCATACGGATGGTACCATCTCAAAAAGGGAGAAAAAGAAATCAAAGGGGCTGAAAGGTGAATATGGTCATACACCACTTTCCGCCAAAGGAACTTGATTTCATTGCTCGCGAAAATCCTCAGGTAATCTATATCGGGACCGGCCAGTATGGATCACTTCCCATTACCAGTGATGCAGAAGAACTGCTTGACAAGCTACAAAACAGTAATAGAAACCACACCCATGGTTATTTCCAAACTTTCTGAAGAGAAACACCGCTATGTCGCCATCCTGCATGTGACCTGCTGAAAATAGATCAAATCCTCACAATTGATCCTGTTGCTTCTCCAATTTTGTAACTTTTTAAAAAAATGGGGTTATTTACCCGGGAGTAGAACTATCCACAGGAGACCAGTTATCGCATTGAAATTCCGGAAAACGGTCGTTTTTGCCGTATTTCCGCGCCGTCCCGGCAGAGTTTCTTGTGCCGGGTTACCTGACTGCTGACAGCAGATCCGGGGAATGTTGTGGTGAAACGCCCTGAAACGCCCGTAATCATGCCGGACGGTGTGAACGTGACTGGATTCTTTGGAGTCTCCCTTGAATAAACCAGGATCACCGGTGGGAAGTCATTGTTTGGATTTCCAAAAAATAATCGCAACAAAATCACCCGATTTCATCTAAATATGGGAAGATTTATGCATAAGCCAAACATTTGCTCACATAACGGCCCCGGATTATAACAAGTTTTCCAGGCCCGGATCATACAACAGAATATTCCGGGATCCCGATCAGGTAACGAGTGATCACCAGTGGACATAGCAAACGTGCAAAATACCGATATGAACGAGACTGGATCTTCAGTAACCGGCAGGGATCACCTCGGTGAGGTTCTGAAAACCGAACTGGAACTGGGCAGGCTGCTCTTTACAGCAGGTTCACCCGGCCAGAGGATCCTTGACTCCATCACCTTCCTGAACGAAAAACTGGAAGGGGGAAAATTAAAGGTATTTCTAGGTTTTGAGGCCCTGGTTATATCTATAGAGCAGGGGGGAAAAAGAGGGTGGGCATGGTTGATTACCCGATGCCGGCCTCACTGAATGCCAACGCCATCACTGAGATCAGCCAGTACCTTCATGCCCTGCCGGACAGCATCGATCCCGGCACTGTCACTTCGCAGTCTTGAACAACTGCCACTCCGGCGCCGTTATGACCGCCTGCTCACGGTCATGGCAGTTACCCTCTTCACGGTAATTTTCGGCTATTTCAACCATGCAGATGAATATGCACTCCTGATCATCGGGATCGCCGCTTGTATTGCAGCCATAGTCCGTATCCTCGTCACGGGCAGGGGCTACAGTTACTATATCGTTGTGCTCGCCACCACCCTTATTGCAACCCTGGTCGCCGCGTTGCTATCACTGGTGATACCAACAGGAACACCCCTGATCTCTCTTATTATTCCCTGCATATTTGTCATCCCGGGTTACCAACTGATTAACGGGGGCTGGGAGGTGCTCAGGAACCACCTGCATATCGGGGTCCCACGTCTCGTGGTGTTCCTGAACGTGATCGCCATCATGACAGTCGGGTTGCTTGCATTCCTGCTCGTATATAATCCAGGCCCCGATGGCCCCGGCCTTTACCTCCCGCTCTCGGTGTCACTTGTCACTGTTACCGTGCTTGGGGGACTCACCGCTGCCTGTTACTGCGTTCTCA
>CAVPWT010000006.1:0-574141 GCA_963709545.1 uncultured Methanomicrobiales archaeon
ACGACTCTGCCGTGGCGGGGATATCAGGGCGCTTACCTTCTGCTGCATGCCAGTGAAAAAATGCCCGCTGATTCCCACTCTTGAGAGTCTTGGTATTAAGCGGGATGAGTATATCAGGCTGAAAGAGGAATCCGTTCGTGGTACGGCTCTTGAAGCGGGAAAAAATACCTGTTTTGGAAGTCTTGCATGGTGCTGCAAAAACTCATCCCCCTGTATGTTCCGTGATATCACACTTCAGCAGGCCGGGATTCCCAGTAAGGAATATATGCGGTTGAAACGTCAGCTTTCTGAAAAGCTAATTCACCATATCTTCTATGACAGGGAGGGGGATGACGCCTGCTGAGCAGGCACAGATGGCAATGATGCTCGAGGTCACTGCATATCCCAAACCAGGGAATGTTGACCGCTGCCATGATTACCCTAGCACCCGCCTCGAACATTTCCTTGCGTCGATTATTCTGTCACGACCTTCATTTGAAAGAGCATCGGAACCAGGCGCCTCCGTAGGTGCACTTATTTATGATGCTGTTGAGCGCACTAATGTCCATTCCGGGGGAAATACCCATTTTGGAGCATTTATACTCCTTGTACCTCTCATTATGGGTAGAGATCTTCCCGGAGCAACAAGGGTTGTCCGTGCTACCACTGTTAACGATGCACTGGCATTTTACAAGGCGTTTGGGATGACCCAGGTAAGAGTACTGTCTTCTGATAGTCTCGATGTGAATGATCCTTCCGCTCTTGACACCATCAGGCAGCAGCAGATGACCCTGTATGAGATTATGGGTCATTCATCGGGAAATGACATGATCGCAAGGGAATGGACAAATGGGTTTAAAAAGGTGAGGATGGGGGCTGACTGCCTTAAGGCGAACGGGCTCGGAAGAAATTCAATTGTAATGTCATTTTTGGACCTCCTTTCTGATGAGCCTGACACATTTATTATCAAGAAACATGGGCGTGAAATTGCAGAAAAAACGATGGAAAATGCCCGTGAGGTGCGGAATGGTACCCTCGACATCGGCACGTTTGACAGGAATTGTATCAATGCCGGGATTAACCCCGGTTCAACTGCCGATATAATTATTGGGGCTCTCTATATTGCGCTGGGGGAAGGGTGGCAATGGGACTGTTAAACGAAGGGATTAACGAAGTAATAGCCACAACGCACCATAATGCTGCCCCTATAGGGATTATCCAGAGGAATGAAAAGCTCCGCATGGTCCTGTACCATGGTTCCCATACCGCAGAACAGGTTGTTTCCGGGGGCTGGGTTGTTGCAAACTTCATTTTTGATCCGGTACTATATGTTACCACGGCTTTTGATGACCTGCCTCCAGAGGTATTTATCGAGGAGAATGCCGGAGAATTCACCGTTGAAAGACTCTCCTCCTGCGAAGCATGGGCTGCTTACAAGACAAAGGTCGAACGAAGTACCAGGCAGAGTCTGCTTATCTCACTGGTACCCGTCAGGGAAGAGATCGGAAATCTCGCGTTGCACCCTGTAAACCGGGGTTTTAACAGTATCATTGATGCCACAGTCCATGGTACACGATACAAAGTGACCCGTGAGAAGGGGTTGCTGGATTTAATCGAGTACCACGCGGGAATTATAAAAAAGTGCGGGGGCCCCCGCGAATCCGAAGCGTTGTCACTTCTTTTTGATTATATTGACTATCCCTGATAGGTAAGGGAGGGTCTGGAAAAAATTATCCTCCTCGTAATGTAAATAAACGGAACTATAAAAGGGGTGATCTTTCAGCAGACACGGGGTACCGGGTCGCCTATCGGGGGCTCAATGAACCGCTCTCCTCCAATTGGTGTCTCCATAATTACCCCCGATCCCTTCGTTACTATCCCCACAATTGCGGCGTCTCTGCCATATTTATGGGATTGTATCGCAGCCAGGATGGCATCGGCATCTGCTTCCGGCACCCCCATCACAACTTTTCCTTCGTTAGCCACTTCAAGAGGGTCGATACCCAGCATACCGGCAGCACTGCGGACGCTTTTCCGCAACGGGAGTGCTTCTTCACATATCCTCACGCCTATACCGGACTTTCTCGCCATTTCATTGATAGCGCTGGCAAACCCCCCACGCGTCGGGTCTTTCATCGCATGAATACGCCCTGCACCAAGGGCTTCCTTGACAAGTCCCCAGACCGGGGCAACATCGGAACGTATCTGCTCACCAAGGTCAAAGCCCTCCCTGTGCGCAAGGATTGCTATTCCGTGATCTCCAAGAGTCCCGCTCACTATGATCCGGTCGCCAGGAACAAGTCCGTTATCGCGTATAATTTTTTCTGCGACACCGATCCCCGAGGTGTTGATCATGATTCCATCAAGCGCACCACGTTCCATTACCTTTGTATCGCCGGTGACAAGATTCGCACCGGCTTCCCCAAGTGCCTCATCCATTGAAGCAACGATCCGTTCGAGGTCACGAATCTCGAACCCTTCCTCAATAACCATTCCACAGGAGAGGGCAATAGGGCACCCCCCCATCATCGCGAGGTCATTCACCGTCCCGGCAATTGCTATACGTCCAATATCACCCCCGGGGAAAAAGATTGGCCTCACTATATGCGAATCGGTAGTGAACACAATATTTTTTCCTCCGATTGGAAATACCGCGCCATCATCCAGGGATTCAAGTCCGATTCCGCCGGCATTGTTATGGGTAATCTTTGTGAGGACGCGAAGAAGTTCATTCATCACTTCCCCACCCGCCCCGTGCATCATATTGACTTTCATAATTCAGTCAACCTCTACTTCGATATTTGAGACAAGGACCTCTTTTCCCCTGACAAGCTCCGGTAATGCTCCACATACAGGGCAGACATAAAGGGTTGTCCCTTCATATCCACAGGAACATTTCACCTCCGGGGTAATCGTTTTGGTCTCAACCGTTACCCCCTTAAAAAGCGGGTCTTCTTCTGCAATTGCATGGAACAGGAACTCCACCTGGTCTGGATTAACCATGGCCATCTCACCGATATCGATAAATATCCGTTTCACCTGGATCGCCTGGTGTTCGAGTGCCGCTTTCCGTGCTGTTGCATAAATGTCATATGCAATGCTGTATTCATGCATCCGGAAAATACTCCTGCTGTATCCTTAGTTATATACCCATTCTATGGTGATAAAGACGGGGCACCACGCCCGGGAAACACCAGGTTCCCCGGGTTCTGTAGTACCCCCTCCATGTCCGTTTATTCAAATACAATCGCAGGCAACTATGACAGTACTTCTATGTTTCCGGGTCTCCCTGATTTTTTTACACAGATTGATACGACCGTTCCCCTGATGACTGAATCGTATGGTCTCTGGGTCTATTGCATATTTTTTATCCTGATCCTTTTTGAGACCGGCGTGATAATTACACCGTTCCTGCCCGGGGACTCACTGTTGTTTGTTGCAGGGATGGTGGCAGCAAAGGGAAGTCTTGATATCCTGGGGCTGGTTATCACGTTCCTCGCTGCAGGTATTGCAGGTGATACCCTGAACTACTGGATCGGAAACCATATCGGCCTCCGGGTTATACAACAACGATTTCCTTCAATTGTCCGGAAAAAATATATCAGCCGGACGTATGGTTTTTTTGAGCGTTATGGCGGGAAAACAATTTTCTTTGCCCGTTTTATACCATTACTCAGGACATTTGCCCCCTTCCTTGCGGGAGTGGTCTCAATGGACTACCGGCGGTTTGTTTTTTTCAACGTGGCGGGTGCTATCGTCTGGGCTGTCCTGTTAACCATGGCCGGTTACTTTCTGGGTTCAATTCCGTTTATCCGGGACAACCTCTCCCTTTTCATCATGGTGTTCATCATCCTGACCGTGATATCAATTGTCATATTCGCGGCAGGGTTGATCAAAGCCGTAAGGGATGGGAGCATGGAATGACAGGGTTATGTAAAATGGGATGTCAGGGAAGTATTCCGCATACACGCCTGTATTAATGGGTATTGATACAATCTCATGGTGTCTGGATTGCTATTTAGGTAAATGGACTACACTGAGCCCTTTGTTATCGACATTCGTCCTGATCGCAATTTTCAGCCCCATGGGGTGAAGCACTGATTCAACGAATTCATCACTCCGGTTTGTGATGATGGCAATCGCCGGACCAACCGAACTCATACCCACAAACTCAAGTCCTGCATCACGAAGCTGGCTCATGATATGGTAGATGGCGAAACTATGATGTTCAACTTCTGCCCGTTTCGAGCCCCGGAAATCAATCTCCCATATCACATCGCCAACTTTTTTAAGGTCCCCGGATTCGATTGCAGGGATCATGTCCATCATGATCATGTAGGCTTTCAGTTCGCGGTCACGATAGTCGAGCATTCTTGCTTTATTCATCAGGAGGTCAAATTCCTGGTCTCCTGCCGATGAGATATCTGTGGGTGGAATAACAATGTATACGTGGCTCCCAGCGGCAAACGGGTGGTGATAGATCAAAGAAAGTTCATCGCCCATTACTGCCATGCCCCCGTGGACACTCACTGCGGGACCAACCCCTGTCTCAAATCCGGATGCGATTCGTCCGTCGGCGGTTTCTTCAACATAGTTGTAACCTACGAGTTTCCGGAGCTGGTCATCAGTCAGAGGGGACCCGACAGACACATTGAGTGCTTTTGCCAGTGCAATCATTACGGTACTGGTAGACCCGAGTCCCACATGCTTATGTTCGTGGTCCCGTGCCCTGATGCGGAATCCCCCGGTATATCCAATGGTCTTCCGGAACACACTGACAAAATGCCGGATCAATGCTGCACGGGAGTAATCTATCTCAAGGCCTTCCCTGGTGCACTCAACTGAAACAGTACAATATACCTGGATTGCAAAACCGATCCCTCCTCCCCCCGGGCGATCAGGTGAGAACCGGTTCATATCAAGCACCGTAAGGTGAATCCTTGCCGGTGCGTTAACGGTTATAACTTCATCCGCCAATACAAGTGAATAGGACCTTTCATATCCCAGAGTCCTGATATTCTCGCCTGGAGAAAACGATGTAAATTCATACTCGACGAGGTCAAGGTCCCCGCCGCGTATCTTCATTATTGCCATCCTGGAAATCACCTTTGTTTGCAGTTATCTGTTAAAGAATATGTTCTTTCCTGATCCTTTGAGTGGGATACGATATACCGATGTGCATTCATTGAGCCACCCAAGGGTACGAGCAGCAACTCCTGCAGAATACATGATCCTGTTATCAACGTTATGCAAATGGGCCGTCTTTACGGCAGATCCGATGGCGATACCAAGATCTGCAATCCTGATAATGCAGTTAGGCCCGGCTTACAGAACATTGGCAGGACCTTTTTGGGCGAATGCAGCCTGAAAGTCAGTACAGGTTGGAAAACCACATCCCTGGCAATTGACACCTGCAGCCCCCGCGCCTCTGATGCCAATAAGGACACAAACATCGCTAAGGACCATGCATTTTCCATCCCTTATAAAAACGGGATGGCATTTCGTTCACCAATGGCAACCATTTCGTCTGCGAGCTGCTTCAAATCCATATTCGAATCTATTTTAGTTTTAATTTCATCTGCGCCCCGTGCTTTCGGGGCTTTCCTTGCCGAGAGGACCATCAGGGCCGTTACCGTCCTGATTGCCTCAGTCTCCCCAGTCATGGGGGATCGTCAGATGCATGACAATTTTGTTGAGACCTACCCTTCTCCAATTATGGTTACAAAGGTTTGAACAAATATTTGGTGACCGATAGTATTTACCCTTTCAATGGCTTTGCTGAAACCCTTCGGTGTCATAGAAAATTAGAGGGAAATACGAAGACAGGAGGGTGTTTCAGCTCATCCCGGCCCCACTCCCATTAAGATGTTCTTCGGGCAGGGTTTCGGAGGAAGTCTCATTAAATTCAGAGTATTGGGATTAGTCTCTATCCCAAACGGGTTTGCCAAAGCGGTGGAGCAGAGCCCCGGGATCGTGACGAAATTTTGGAATTTCCAATCTGCAAGATAGATTTGAGAGGGTTTCTACAGAGCGCTATCAATGAGATTTCGCCAGGCTGGTGTCCATCCTTTCAACGACTATCTGATGTTGCAACAATTTGTGCAAGAACTGTTGCGAGGTTCACGGACTCGTTACCGGTTGCATCCCCTTTCGCATACAGGTAATCAATAACCCCGATGGTTTGTCCGGAAAGGAATCCACTCTCACCCTGGTTACCGTTATGCCAGAAATATCCGGAATCAGCTATTTTTTCTTCACTGACTGAATATTGACCAAGTCCCTTCTTCATTGAACTGAAAGATTTTTGTGCATCTGAAATTGACGGATACTTGGTAAGGATGACCACTATTGAGTCACCATTAGCCGCGAGAAGTTGCTGCCTGCAGGAACCTCCTGCACAGAAGGAGCTGTTAATATACCAGTCCTGCGGGGATCTTTCAAGGTATCCGTCAAACATTGAGAGCATCTCATACAGATCTGATGTCCCGGTAAGTCCCGGGGTATTTTTTGGTTCAGAGGTAACGGATGTACCTATACACCCCGCTGTCAATAATCCCAGTAGTACCAGTGCAGCTAACCAATGGTTACTATGCATATCTTCCTCAATTCACTTCTTTTCATTCTTGGTCTGAAGGTTATATAGTTATGAGGGACTCCTTTTGACAAGGATTCTTTAAGAAATCTTTAGCAGGGCAGAAACACCATGCTAATACGATTCATAACCAATTTAATCTTACATTAAATAAGCGGGCATGCCTGGTACCGGCCTTCCTGTTTCAGCCATCCCTAAAATCTAAAGAATTACAATACTGGAAAATTAAATTCGGGACTTTTAGCCTGCCATTGTTGTAAAAGGTCCTCATCTGGAAATCATTTTATTATGAGTATGACGTATGGTTTCATAGTCGTTGGAAGACTCTTTAACTATACAGGTGATTTGGAATTATGATGGAAATGTATGGTTTTCAGATATGCGGGTATACTTATCATCCTGCAGAGGGAGATCCGGATGAAGAAATAAATCCAGGTACAGCGTTTACATCACTACCGATACCTGGCATTGCCCGGTCTGTGGATCCCCGAAAGAAAAATTTACCATGAGGTAATGGGAAGTGCAATAATGGTTGTCAGAACTGTAACTCCGGACTGTTACTCAATTGCCACGCTTGATTTTGATCGGCGACTTTTTGATGCTCTTATCCCATTACCTGATGGGACAAGTTATAATGCATATCTTATCAGGGGGAGTCAGAAGACTGCACTTATTGACACGGTTGATCCCTCAAAAGAGCTGGAACTGGTATCTGATCTGATCCGTCTTGGTGTTGATTCGATAGATTATGTTATTATCAATCATGCTGAGCAGGACCATTCGGGGTCACTACCGATGATCCTCGAGTTGTTTCCGTCATCAAAAGTAGTGACAAATGAGAAGTGCAAGGATCTGCTCATCCATCACCTCGATCTGGAGGAAGACCGGTTTATTACAATTAAGGACCGTGAAACGCTCTCGCTTGGGAATAAAACATTCGAATTTATTATTGCACCATGGGTCCACTGGCCTGAAACAATGCTCACCTATCTGATGGAAGATCGGATCCTTTTTTCATGTGACCTGTTCGGTACGCATTATGCGACCAGTGACCTGTTCCTGAAAGATGAAAAAATCCTGTATACTGCTGCCAAGCGGTATTATGCAGAGATCATGATGCCTTTCCGGGGCAGCATCAAAGGGCATATGGAGAAAATTGGAGCACTCGATATTGAGATCATTGCACCGAGCCATGGTCCGGTCCATAATAAACCGGATTTTATCCTCAATGCATATAATGAGTGGATATCCGATTCGGTGAAGAATGAAGTTGTGATCCCCTATGTATCGATGCATGGCAGTACGAGAAACATGGTGGACCATCTGGCCAGGGCATTAATTGAACGTGGGATTGGTGTGAAACCCTTTGATATGACGGTTACCGATACCGGTAATCTCGCAATGTCGCTTGTGGATGCTGCGACGGTGGTAATTGCTACCCCGACAGTTCTGTTCGGCCCGCACCCGCAGATTGTCTATGCAACTTACCTTGCGAATATGCTTCACCCAAAAGTAAAATTTGCATCGATAATAGGTTCCTTTGGCTGGGGTGGTAAGACAACTGATGTTTTAAAAGCCATGATGACCCATATCAAACCCGAGCTGCTCGAACCGGTGCTTATACAGGGATTACCGGGAGAGGCCAGTATTCGGTGCCTCGACCGTCTTGCAGATGATATTGCCCGGAAGCATAAAGAAATCGGACTGCTACCGCCTTGAGTACCGGTAGCAACCATTCACATATACTATCTATACTCCTGTTTTTTTAATCAAGTCATGGGATTGATATCAGGACATTCCCCAGGCACTGCCCTGTTCGATCTCATACGTTTCAAAGATACCCCGGAAGGTAGTGTGTCAAATAATCCAGGGGCTAACAACCTGGAAAATTCCAGAGCAGAAATGTGGTTGTGATGTTGATTATTGCTTCATTCAAAGGTATAATGAAGTATTACCTTCGGCCAACATAAATTCAGGGTATTTCCACAGAAATCAAATCTTTTTACTTTAACATCAGAAAATTGAATAACCTCACAGTCCAACCTGTTATCCCAATGAAGCAGATCGCCCTGTACGGAAAGGGTGGGATCGGCAAGTCCACCACGTCGGCCAACCTGTCAGCAGCACTGGCAGAGATGGGACTCGATATTCTCCAGATTGGGTGTGATCCCAAGCGTGACAGCACACGAATGCTGATGCAGGGCCGGTTCATCCCTACCGTAATGGACCATGTAAGGAAAGAAGGCGATACGAACGTCAGGCTTGAAGATATTATGTTCAAGGGGTACCGGGGAGTACGGTGCGTCGAGGCCGGAGGGCCTGAGCCCGGTGTAGGGTGTGCCGGACGGGGAATTATTGCAACCTTCCAGATCCTTGAACGCCTGGGTGCTCTGAAAGGGGACATTATTGTTTATGATGTCCTTGGAGACGTGGTATGCGGCGGGTTTGCCATGCCGATGCGTGAAGGGTATGCGCAGGAGGTCTACCTTGTCACTTCCGGGGAACTGATGTCATTATACGCGGCAAATAATATCTGCAAGGCTATTCAACGCCTGTCCATGAGAGCGAAGAACCGGTGCCGCCTTGCCGGTGTTATATGTAATTCAAAAAATATGGAAAACGAAGAGGAACTCGTACTAGAATTTTCGAAACGGATCAACAGCCGGCTGATCCATTTCATTCCCCGTGACAGGACTGTCCAGGTGGCCGAACTTCATAAAAAAACAGTGATTGAATATGCACCCGAGTCATCACAGGCAGGGGTATACCGGTCACTTGCAGGGATTGTTGCAACGAATGAACAGTTTACAATTCCCAATCCGCTGGATACTGATGAGCTTGAATCCCTTGCCTTTGAGTATATCTAGAACCGGTGGATGCACCCTTACCGGGGCGCTTGCGGTCACTACCGGGATAAAGGACTCAGTTACAATAATTCATGGTCCTCCGGGTTGTGCGCATCATAATTTTTCTCTGCTTCACGCGACTATCCTGGATAATGACAGCCTGGTAATCCCCAACGTCATGTCTTCGGGGATGTCTGAACACGACGTGATATTCGGAGGCGAGGAGGCGCTAATGAGGACGATTAGGGAAGTGGCGTCCGGTGATCCCGGAATAATATTCGTACTTTCGACATGTATCACCGAGACGATTGGTGACGATATTCTTGCCGTTATACAGAATGCGGGAGTTCCGGTCTGCATGGTACCAACCGGGGGATTTCTAGGAGGAGATTTTGAAAAAGGTTTTTCCAAAGCCCTCATCGCAGTTTCAAATCTTGCCCTTCCGGAGCTTATCATTCCTGAATGTGATCAGAAAATTCAGGGTTCTGTTAATCTGATCGGAGAAAAAAACCTCGAATACGAAGTGGAACAAAATTTCATGGAAGTCAGGCGGCTGGTCTCCCTGCTTAACCTTACTATCAATCTCCGTTTTGCCCATGATATCACCCGCTCCGATATTAATTGTCTTCCCCTCGCATCAGTGAATATTTTACGAGAACCTGCACTGTCTGGAGTTGGTGATCACCTGCAGTCCAGGTTTGGAACACCTTACATCAGTTCTTTTCCCCTGGGTATCAGCGGGACGCTGTCTTTTATCAGAAATGTCGCCGTACTATCAGGATTATCCCCAGATGATGCGTTAGATTGTGAGAAAGAGCATCACCAGAAGATACTTGAAGGATTTTCTGATCTCCGCGGCGCTCTTATACGGCTAATTATTCCGGAAGAGGGCCCGGAATACCTTCTGATTAAGGAGATCTCCCGGGCAATCGGACTCAGGGAATCACCTGAAGGGACTATATTACCTGTTCCTTACCCATTTCCGGTCGGTACAAGTGGTATGAAAAGGATGCTCCATCTTTGGAGGAGGACACTCACATGCCGGGCTGCTTAAACCCTGTATGGCCATGTGCGCTGACAGGGGCTGTTGCGGCATTATCGGGTTTTTCTGGTATAGCCGTCGTAATTCACGGTTCAAGTGGTTGTTATTTTTACCCGGCGACGTTGTTGCATAATGATCTCCATAGCACTTTTCTGGTAGAGCAGGAAGTGATCTTCGGTATTAGTGAACGTCTTGAAGAAGTAGTGAATGACCTTTCCCTGACCTATAAAAAAGTAGCAGTGGTCAATTCGTGTGTCCCATCTATTCTTGGTGAGGATATCAGGGATATTCTGTCAGAATATAATATAATTTTTGTTGACCGCCCTGGATTTACCGGAGAATTCGAATACGGCTATCTTAGTGCAGTGAAAGAGCCTTCCGGTTTGTGTCACTCAGGGAACTGAAAGGGTGAATATTGAAGGGATAAACCTCATTGACCCGTTCGCGCGTGGTAACCAGCGTGAAGCAGAACGCCTGCTACAACTGATGGGGGTTTCAGCAGGTACAATATTCTGCCATGACTCGTACGAGTCAATCAGTACCACGGCCGGTTTTTCCGTCACGGTAAATCCTGACCTTTCCGTTGGATTTGGGGAAGAACTAGGCTCATTTCTTGGCCTTTCTGCAATACAAAAAACGGCGTATGCCCTTGCAGACAGTCTTTTGTAATGCAGAGACACGCGGAATTGAAAACGAGATCCTCCTGGTTGAAGAACGTATTACAAAAGCAGCAGATAAGTACCTGAAACGATTTGATCCTCCCTCGGTAGCAATTTTCTCAACCTGTTCATATTCCGGGTTTGCAGCGGCAACCTTACAGAAGTACCTTGATGCCGATATTCTATATTGTGGGTCACGAAATGAACCCCAGATTTCATGTACCGCAGCTGCAAAGGTTACTTCGCTGGCAATAATTAAGTCGGCAATCCGTAAGCATGCTCCCGATCTTGTTATCGGGTCCACCTTTGAACGTTCTGTTGCAGGAGATGCTGCTTTTGTCGGACTTACTCCTCCGATCCGCGGGGAGTTCCGGCTTTCATCAAAACCACTCGCCGGTACTGAAGGGGAACTCTCCTTCATGGAGGACATTCTGAACGCCTGTATGGACTTCCAACGTCGAAAAGTTTCAAAATAATTTCGAACAGGTGTATCCGTATTTTTTATATCCTATTTTCTTTCGGTGTTTTTTTTATCACTTTCACCCCGCGCATATCGAGACTTTATATACCGTTATAGTAAGAGTGGATCTTTGGCAGACGAGATGACCATGATTTCTAAAGCGGGATACTTTCAGCAGAACGGGTATGCGGCACTTGATGACGAGGGAAAGCCAGAGCAGATCGCTGAGTTGAATATCCACGGGACAAAATACGGGATCAGAATCGACGAACTGAAAGAGGCACTGTATGGGCGTAATCCGGCACGGGTTGAACGGGTGTTCCAGAACTGGCAGCAGTACCTGGGTGGCATTGCAGGGCTTGCCCGTATATCCCGTTCGGGAAAGGCATTGAATATTGAACTGGTCGAAGGGGGAAGATATACGGTCGCTCTTGACTCCCTGGTTTCAGCGCTTTCACGGCGGGGTGTGTATGCATCGGTGGGCGAGATTCCGGAGACCGTTACTTCATGGGACCTCAGTGGAAGAAGAATCGCACAGGGTCAGCAGACAATTCCGGTACATGCGACATAATCCCGGGAATAATCCCAGGTATGATATAAAAATGAGAGGGTAATCAGGCCTTTATTAGTATCTCTGCAATAGCATCACCGACTCCGGTGGTACCCAACAGACCCCCCATATCTTTTGTTACATTTCCTGAAAGGATACATTTCTCGATTGCAGCGACAATTGCAGCAGCAGCTTCATGCTCTCCGATATGGTCGAGGAGCATGGAACCCGCCCAGATGGTGGCCATCGGGTTCGCAATCCCTAATCCCTTGTACTTTGGAGCAGACCCGTGAATAGGTTCAAACATCGAGGTCCCTTCAGGATTGATGTTACCGCCCGGGGCAAGGCCGAGACCTCCCTGTATCATTGCTCCAAGATCAGTGATGATATCACCAAACATGTTCGGGGTGACCACTACATCGAACCATTCCGGGTTCTTGACGAACCACATCGTTATGGCATCGACAAAATTAAACTCTGTCGTAACCCCGGGATGTCCTGAAGCTCTTTCGAGGAAAACATCCCTCCAGAGACCGTATATATCAGACAGCACATTTGCCTTGTCTACTGAGGTCAATTTCTTCTTACGTCTCTCTGCGAGGTCAAAGGAGTAATCAATTACACGACGGGCCCCTTCCCGGGTAATAACCCCAATCTGGTAGGCGATCTCCTCAGCATCACTTTCTACATCGAGGTCGAATTTTACGTTATAGAGTTCACGGTTGATTAATAACTTAATGTTCTGTTGCTTTTTGAACCGGGAACCAATTCCAACATAGAAGTCCTCAGTGTTTTTCTCTCACTACGATAAAGTCGATATCCTCCGGACGCTTCCCGGCAAGTGGTGTTGTCACCCCTTCCAGCAGGCGGATTGGTCGTAGATTAATATATTGATCAAAGTAAAAGCGGAGGCTTAATAGGATTCCTTTTTCCAGGATTCCCGGTTTAACACGCTCATCTCCGATTGCCCCGAAATAGATGGCCGGGAACGCCGATAATTCTTTTAAGTCCGTCTCGGTGAGAAGGGTTCCAGTTTTCAGGTACCGGTCAGCACCAATATCAAAGTCAGTCCACTGTATATCAAAGTTAAACCGTTCTCCGGCCGCATCAAGGACTTTTTTTCCTTCAAGAATAATTTCGGGTCCGATACCGTCGCCACCTATTGATGCGATGCGATACATACCGGCACCTCCTGAAATTCCCGGGCATATTCCACCAGACCACCTGAGTTTACAATTTTCATCAGGAAATCAGGAATAGGCTCAATGGGCAGCTTTTTTCCTTCAACAATGAGATGACCCCCTGTTAAATCAACCATTACGTTATTCCCTTCAATAATGGAACCCGCTTTCTCACAGATAACAGGAAGCAGGCCGACGTTTATTGCATTCCGGTAAAAAATCCGTGCAAATGATTCGGCTATCACCATGGTGATCCCGGCCCCCTTCAGTGCAATCGGAGCATGCTCACGGGATGAGCCACATCCAAAATTTTTTCCTGCAACAATGATATCCCCTTTTCTCACTTCACTGGCAAATTCGTCCCGTATGCCTTCAAATGCATGTTTTGCTAGTTCATGGGGGTCGTAAATGGTAAGGAACCTTCCGGGAATTATTGCATCAGTGTCGATATTATCTCCAAATTTCCATATTCTCATCATCCCACCTCCCTTGGATCCGTTATTTCACCATACATGGCGCTCGCAGCTGCTGTGGCAGGTGAACAAAGGTACACTGAAGCACCGGTACTCCCCTGGCGGCCCTTAAAATTGCGGTTTGACGTTGATAATGAAACCTCTCCCGGCGCAAGGAGCCCGAATGCACCCCCCATGCATGGTCCGCAGCAGGGGGCTTCAACAAGTGCCCCGGCTGTAACGAAACGTTCTATCAGTCCCGCACGCAGTGTTTTTAAATATTCCTGCCGTGATGCGGGTATGATGATGACTCTGACGTTATCCGAGAACTTCTGGTTTCCGAGAACTTCAGCAACCTCGACAAAGTCTTCAAACCTCCCGTTCGTACAGGAGCCGATAAACACCTGGTCAATGGTTGTCCCGGCAACTTTTGTCACATCGACTCCCAGGTCGACATTATGAGGTTCTGCGACCTGTGGTGAAAGATTTGTCACATTATAGGTCCTTTCCTCGATGAAAGATGCATTGCGATCGCTTTCCAATGGAAAAGGCACTATGTTTCGTAACCTGCGGATGTAGTCCCAGGTAATGGTATCCGGTGGTACTATCCCTGCTTTTGCGCCCATTTCGATTGCCATGTTACAGCAGGTCATACGCCCTGACATGTCCATGGCCTTTACCGTGTCTCCGGTGAATTCAATCGCCTTGTAGGTGGCCCCATCGGCACCGATATCCGCTGCTACAGCGAGGATCAGGTCTTTTGGTCCTACTCTTTTCTGGAAAAAACCATTTGAAGTTACCCTGATAGTTTCCGGTACACGGAAATATAATGCTCCGAATTTCAGGGCAAAGCCCATATCTGTAGAGCCGATACCTGTTGCAAAGGCACCTCCAGCTCCATACATACAGGTGTGGGAATCTGCACCTACAACAATCTCACCTGGTGCTGCTTTACCCATCTCCATGGTCACCTGGTGGCATACACCCTCCCGGAGATCATAATTGTATATTCCCTGTTCTTTTGCAAAATTCCGCATATAAACGTGATTTTCAGCAGCTTCTATCGAGTCCGCAGGGATCTGATGGTCAAAGAGCATGGTGACCCTTTCCGGATTGTGGACCAGTTTTCCTCCCATTTCATAAAATTTCCGGATTGCAAGTGGTCCCGTAATATCATGGATCATGGCATTATCCACAGGCGCCATGACTACTTCACCTGCACAGACAGCCTTTTTACATTTCATGGAAAATATTTTCTCAACTATCGTTGCACCCATGCTCAATCAACACTTATATTAGATTTTTTATTATATTCCATTTTGGGTTGACTCCTCTACTTCAGCCACAAAAAAGCTATCAGTTCTGTTAATGCCTTCCTCCCTGTAGATCGGGGCCTTATACTTAATGCATTCATACAGAATCCGGAAAAAATTTGTTATATTGTACCGTTAATAATCCTTTTAATGCTGAATGCCGTATCTTATCACGGATTTAAATAATGGAAAGAAATATCGGATTCAAAGAAAGGAGATATATTGAAGAATTACGGATCCTCACAAAATCAACAGCACTTGATTGTGTGATTGATGAGCGTTTCTGCCGGGTTATATATGTTGTAAAAGTTGGTGATATGGGTCTGGCCATAGGGAAAAAAGGTGAAAATATCCGGAGAATGCAGAATGTGCTAGGAAAAAGGGTTGAGATGGTGGATACGCAGATTCTATGGATGAATTCATAGTGAATATTTTCAGGCCGGCTGAAATTGATCATATCCAGAAAAAGAACGGAGAATTACAGGTTGACATATTTCTAAAGAATAAAAATGATCTTGGTATTGCTATTGGAAAAGGAGGATGCAATATTGAGAAAGGGCGTATACTTCTGAAACGCTTTTTCGGTTCTGATTTATGCGAAGTGCTTGCGGAGGGTGTATAGAGTGAGTGAGACGGAAGTCCTTGACGAACTGTTCAGGGTTATCGATGATAGAATTGTAAACCCGGAACCTGGTTCATATGTGAGCGGTCTTGTGACGGACCCGAAAGGGATTGATAAGGTCCTGGAGAAAGTGGGTGAAGAGACAACAGAGTTTATTATAGCAATGAAAAACGGTATCCCGGGGCGTACGGTTGAAGAAGCGGCTGACCTGCAGTTTCACCTTCTTATTGCACTTCGGCTTGCCGGAATCGATCTCTCCGATCTTATGACCGAGTTGAAAAAACGCAGGCGTTAGAGATTTTCGGCCGCGTCAACGTACTCATTTTTTTGAAAAGAAGTACTGCTCATCAGATGGGTGTGGGTCTTAACCCCCCTGTCCCACCCCATTACGATATTCTTTGGGCAGGGTTTCCTGCTATTCATTTGAATTATTAGAGTTCCAGTCCAGTTCCTATACCAACCGCGGTAAAACATCGGCGGGGCGGGGCCACGAGAGCGTGGATAAATATCAGCATTATCCTGGTTCAGGGAGCGTATTATAGTATTTCCCATGAACACGGACATGATACAGGAAGGCCATTAGTAATGAGGATGAAATACAGGATGAAAAAGCCAGAGGGGATTTTCATAGTTAATGCCTGAATGGACCCCAAAACATGGAAATTTTAAACGAGGCATAAAAAAAATCGTCCGGGTGTGAACTTCCCGTTCATGTGTGTTTCAACAGAGCCAGATTTTCTTAAAGACCTGATATCGTTATTTCTCTTAAAAAGAGTCAGTTATTCATCGAGAGGGAAAAAATATCGAGTGTTACCATTTTTTGATCACCCTGCAGTAATAATAATATGCGCAGATAATTATTCCAAATCCCTGGCTTCTCCCTGTGATTCATCCATAAAGAAACGACTGTAGCCCAATAAAAGGTGGGAGATCTGTGGTCTGCAACCCTGATGATTCTGCCACCGCACGTTCAAGGAATATATTGGATTTACACCGTATTGCGATGGCAATCCCATCACTCGGGCGACAGTCTATCATTTCCTCGTGATTGTCCCTGTAGAGCATGAGATTTGCATAATATACCCCCTCCTCGAGAGAGTCGATGTGAAGGGCCCTGAGTGTGACCTGATAACGGTTCAGGAACTCGAGAAAAAGGTCATGGGTCAGGGGTCGTGGAGTTATTTCATTATGTAATGCAGAATTGATAGAAATTGCTTCCCAAAGTCCGATATATATCGGAAGGCAGGTGTCGCACGCCATATCAAGAATTACTGCAGGTGAAGTACCCTGCTTGTGATACAGCAACATAAACTCCCCTTACACTACAGGGAATCAGATCCATGTGAGGATTCATCAATCTGATTGATGATAAGAGTTCGCGTCAGATCATAAGTCTCACACTTCAGATCGCAAACAGATCCCGGTTTCCAGTAATCCGGATAAGACCTGCCCTGAGTGCGGCATCGAGCCATCCATGCCCATAACTGAAACAGGCAAGTGCATCCTCGTACCGCTGCTCCTGCAAAAACATTTTGCCCCCGATCAGATAGGCTGTCGCCACGGCAATCACCCGTTCACCTCCTTCATACCAGTGGAGACCTGTTTCAGAACCTGGTTTTGATGATGTAATGGCGCTATCGAGAAGTCGTTCGTACCGGCAGGTCTTTTCCATAAGCTGATGATGGTAATGGCTGGGAACAGAGTTCCCTTCTGATAAAAGGTTCCTGCAAAGGGTCCCGGATGAAAAAATTCCTATGTAATGACCGGTATCCAGCCATCCCGCAGCATAGGCAAAACTTGCAAGTGCGTTTACAGGGTCCTTGTTGCTCATAAAACCTCCCCCGTCAGCCAGGTAGCATTGGGCCATCCCCAGGATATCCCTGCCTGCAAGTGCAAGCAAACTCCCCCGTGGAGCCAGGATATCTGATTGATTCAGGATTCCGGATAATACCTTATGGAATGTGTTGATATCCATACCCTGCAAACACCTCCAGGTATTCTCGCTCCATATCATGGAGACCTGCGGGGATTACCAGGATATGAAGTGGCCCGCCGAAATCCGTTGTTCTCATGATATCTGCAGTACCTGCCCTTACCACTGGTTCCCGTGAACCCGCACGGGCTATCCCGACATAGCAGGAAATTTGAAATCCGGATTCCATAATCATGGGTTCGAGTAGATTTACTGCCTCCTGGATTGTCATATAACGGTTCTCCTGGATATCAAGATAGACGATGGTGTGCAGGTTATCAGCCAGATTTTTCCTGATTACCTGGGACGGTGTTGTCGGGCACCATTTACCGTGGGGGAATGGAACTGAGCAGGACTTCCCAAACCTGTAATTCTGCAGCCCTGAAAGACCACATACTGCCGATACGATTGATGAACCATGAATAATTTCTGTCTTAACCCCCATGTGCGCAGCCCGTACCCGGAGATCGATGTGGGTGGTCGATACCATCGGGTCGCCCCCGGTGAGAAAGACCACGTTCTTTGCAAGGGCTTCTGATAAAAACACTTCAGGGTGCTGTTCAACGTCGTCTCTTTTAAGGACTACCAGGTCTTTCCCGTAGTACCGCATCATCGCTTCCGGGGAGGTCCCGGTGAGGAGTGAGGTATATGCCTCAAGATAGACCCGGTCAGCACCCCGGATAGCCATTAAACCTTTTGCCGAAACATCTTCAAGATCATAGAGGCCCAGCCCTACAAACGTAAGCATATTACAATCGCCGCCTTTTAATGTGCATTTTTTGTTGAATTAAGCCGATAATGCTCACAATCCTGATTCTGATCATTCAGGGCTCTCCTCATCGTTCTCTTCGTAGTGGAGGGGCGATTTTCTGGGTCCAAGAAACTCCTGCTCTGTGCTCCATACAATAAAACGCGTGAAGGCAGGGGAAAAGACCGGGGTTTGCCCGCCAGTGACCCCCTGCGTTATAGGTTCTGCAGAGATCAGGTGCCCGTTACGCATCACATAGAGGCGGCGGAATGGCCAGTCCTCCTCAGGTTTTATCTCCCGGTCATAGTAGATCTGCTTTGCAAAGGCGAGGGAACAGTAATTTCCTCCTGGGAATTCGAACAGGACATCCTGCATGTAGCGGCGTATATACCAGCGCAGTTCTCCTGCAAGGGAAAGGCCGCTAACCAGGGATTCAATAGGGATGATAACCCCTCCAGGCCACTCTTTCGGATGATAAAATCGCAAGGTGTTTCGGGAGTGTCTCTGAGGGCAGAGAGTGTGTGATATAGGTTGATACCTTCACGCTGGAGGAAAAATACGTTCATTCGAGCTATTCCAAGAGAATAATCAGTTTCTAATAATAAAATACTGCCCTGTAGCGGCAGCTTGAATACGTTGCACCCTGGTAACGAGGTGGCAAACACCCAATAATTCCTGAAGTTTTTGTGAAGACCAAATAAATAAAAAAAAGGGAGGGAAAACCTTTCTATTGAGGTACTCAGGTATACATCCGGTCATCGAAGGCACTTTTGTTCCTGACCTTCCTGACCGCTGCCAGAAAGTCTTCTGCATTTACATTATCTGCTTCTTTACGCACCGCAATCATCCCCGCTTCCCGGCAAATTGCCTGGACTTCAGCACCCGTTGTGTTCTCAGTGAGATCAGCGATTTCTTCAAGTGAAACACCCTCCAGACGGAGTTTTGAAGAGTGAATTTTAAGGATTTCGAGCCTGGAATCCCTGTCAGGCAGTGGTATCTCAATGACGCGATCAAACCTCCCAGGCCTGAGAAGTGCCGGGTCGAGCATATCAACCCTGTTTGTTGCAGCCATTATCCGGACATCCCCACGGTTATTGAAACCATCCATCTCGGCAAGGAGTGCATCAGTGTCCTCTGTACTTCCGCACTTCCTGAAGTCCCGTCATTTGTCCTCGTACTGCCGACTGCATCAATTTCGTCGATAAATACAATAGAGGGTGCCCGTTCCCGGGCGAGCATGAACAACTCGCGCACCAGCTCGGGCTCCTTCGCCAATATATTTATGGACAAGTTCGCTCCCGGACATCCTGATGAACGTGGCCTTGGCCTGGTGGGCCACCGCCTTCGCAATCAACGTCTTACCTGTTCCCGGAGGTCCATATAAAAGGATACCCTTTGGAGGTTCTACACCAAGCCGTTCAAATATTTCCGGCCTGGTGAGAGGGTACTCGACAGATTCACGCACCTCCTCGATTTCTTTCAAAAGTCCCCCAATTTGTCTGAACGTAACATTCGGGGACTCTTCGAGTTCCATCACACGGACACGTGAGTCAAAAACACTGCCAACGATTTTGACGATGGAAAGGGCGTTGTTAACTGCTACTTTCGTTCCAGGTTTTAATTCCTTCCCAATTTCTGTACTCACATGTGTCAGGTATTCCTGGTTGTTACCCTGCTGCCGTAAATAAATCTCACCATTCTCAAGTATGTCCACCACTACGGCGATGAACAGCGGCATGCGTTTCAGACTGGGCATTTTCGCGTTTCAGACTGGGTGTTATCCCGTAAGAGTTCGTCATTTTTTATTTTGACTTCCAGAAGTTGTGCCTCAATATCCTGGAGCCTGAGTTTTAATTTCGACTCCCCTTCGTTTAAGGGATTATTAATGACGGTCTCTTCCATGTTACTATTATATCTCAATTTTCATACATATATCAGGTGCGATTGTGATATTTCGAGGAAGGGGGATTGCGAGAGGGTGTGCATCCGGTGAACTTCTGGTTAGTCCGGAGCCGATTTCGTTCCTGTCAGGTGTAAATCCTGATACCGGAGTGATAGTAGAAAAAGGGCATCCATTAGAGGGTCAGAATCTTTCAGGCAGGGTGATTGCTTTTGATCATGGAAAAGGATCCACGGTCGGATCATATGTTCTCTATGCCCTTTCTAAAAACGGACATGCACCTGCGGCGATAGTGAATACAGAAGCCGAACCGATTATTGTGGTAGGAGCAATAATGGGGGGTATCCCGATGATCGACCGGATCGGGGTACCCGTTACGGAACTGAAATCCGGTACACAGGTAACGGTAAACGGGGATACCGGAGAGCTCACGTACGAGGAAGATTAACACGGATAACTTCAAAAGAATGAAGTAGTACATTGCAGAATCCATTTTTATGAAACAATGGGTTTTCATTAGTATTCTGACTCTTATCGCGATCATTTTTGCGGGTTGCACGAGTTTACCGGTAACTTCCCCCGCACAGGGTCAGAACCCAGCCGGAACTCTGGTAACCGGCCCGGTTGTCACGCTTCCTGTAACCACCTCGGTTGATATCCAGGTCATGCAGAAAGATTCGGTCTATTCAACGGTTGATATAGTATTTGGAGGCGGTAATGGACAGTTACTGGTCAGTTCCTGCGATGTGGTATTTACCCGGAGCGATGGCACTTCCGAAACAAGAAAGTTACAACCAGAAAAAGGGGCTACTGTTACCTTGCAGGGGACAAAAGGAACAGACCGTGTTGAAGTATCCGTTACCATGAAGGACGGAAAGACTTACAAGGTTATTGACCAGCTTGTTCCGTATAGAATGCGTGGATAGGACGGATTTCTTTGCATCCCTGCCGGATGCCAGAAAAAATACCTAACATTCATTATTTTTTTCGGATGTAATACCCGGCCCATCAGCATGAAAGTTATTATATGCAGGATTAGCGGGAAAAGGCGTCCCGTGTCTGGCAATGAACAATGGAGCAGTGGGGGTAATGCTCCGTTAAATTCCGGCGGGTTATTAATGGTTGTCAGATGCATTTCATTTTTTAACTTTGCCGGGATGAATAGATTACTACAAGGAGAAAATGGTGAGGCTGATGAAGACCTGCTGGAGGGAGATAGCTGCCGCCGGAAATTCCTATGCAGCACTCAGGGCAGCATGCAGCATCCATGGGATCTCTCTTCACCCTGTCCGCGCTCCTTCGGCGGATATTACCTGTTACAGTCTCAATTCTGTGACAGTCAGAAAATATGAAAACGAGATCAGGGAAGCGGAGTGTATAACCATTGCAGGCGGCCCTTATTCGTCCGCTTGTTACCGTGAGGTGTCGCTCTATGCTGATTATGTCATCGTTGGTGAAGGCGAACATAGCCTGCCAACATTACTTCACCATATCATGGGGCCCGAAAAAACGTTTCTCCCCCCGGGGGTTGCAACATCGGAGGTCTTCAATCCTCCGGATTCCAGCGTCTTCCTTGATGCCTATCCTCCTTTTTGTGAGGTGAAAGGATATATTGAGTGCTCACGGGGATGTCCGTTTCATTGTGGGTATTGCCAGACCCCCTCCCTCTTTGGTGGATCAATGAGGCACCGGAGTATTGATTCAATTGTCAAATACGCTAACAGGGTCAGGGATGCACGTTTTGTTACCCCCAATGCATTTGCATATGGTTCTGACGGCAGGTCCCCGAGATTTGAAAAAATCCGGAAATTGCTCAGTAACATAGAATCGAATATCTATTTTGGTACATTTCCAAGTGAAGTCCGCCCCGAATTTATCTGCCGGGAGGCACTGGAGATTGTACGAGACTATTGCGTGAACACGAAACTGCATTTTGGCGCGCAGTCTGGTAGCGACCGGATCCTCAAAAAGCTTCACCGCGGACATTCGGTGTCCGAGGTAGTCACGGCTGTTGAATTATGCCACGAATACGGTATTATCCCTGTTGTAGACTTTATCCTAGGTCTTCCTGATGAAGATGATGAAGACCAGCTGAAAAGCCTTGATCTTATCAGGTGGATTTCGAAATACGGGCATATTCATGTCCACAAGTTCCTCCCGCTACCCGGGACAGCGCTATCGGGTGCATTACCACGTCCTATTATAAGCGAGGTACAGCAGGTCCTCGGGAAGCTGGCACTCCGGCGAAAAGTAACGGGTTCTTGGTGTGATCATGAGATAAGGTTTTTTACAACCCCTTCGAATGATATTACATGATGGATGTGCTATTGTTAGCAGATCTGCATGGTCAATTTGGTAAAATTGATTCATTTTTGGATCTCGGGGCCGATGCAGTTTTTATTGCCGGCGACCTCACCGATATGGGACCCGCAGATTCCGTTGAACCCCTAATGTCCCGGATAGATGTACCCTGTTTTGTGGTACCGGGCAATTGTGACCCAAAAGAGATATTAGATGTCCTTGAACACTCCGACAGTGTCTGCCTTCATGCGTCTCAGATCAACCTCGGGAAGATCTCAATCGCAGGAATTGGTGGCTCTAATCCGACCCCGTTCAATACTCCGTTTGAAATGACGGACAAACAGATTGAAAATATCTTGAACGAAATCATGCCAAAAATGGAACGGACTGTTCATAATGTCCTGTTAACCCATGCACCACCGTACGGTAGTCTTGATGTAATTAACGGGGAGCATGTTGGCAGTGCCAGTATTCAGCGCCACATGAAATCTTTCGACCTTGTATGTTGTGCCCATATCCATGAGCAGCGGGGCATAATTGAGGTCGAAGGTACTAAAGTGGTAAACCCGGGTATGGCATCAACAGGTAACTGTGCCATGATCCATTTCGGCAATGAAGCAAAAGACATAAAGATCGAGCTCCTCACTGTGTAGCGAGGATAAGCTCAAGGTATGAGGCGAGAATCTGTTCTCCCCTGACGCCGATCTTTTCTGCAATATTCTCAATTATGCTGGTATCCGATACGTCTGACTCAGACCGTATTACCTCAATCTCCACGAATGATCCCAGACCCCTGACTTCATCAAGGGCAATTGAAGCATGTCCGAACGAATAATACTCGCGGACTTTGTCAACAACAGCTGTTTTACGAAACCCTATACGTTCGAGCATCTGTTCAAATTCCGGGCCCCCTTCTACGGCAACATTCAGTTCTTCGCGGGCTTTGAATGCCAGGTCCCTTCGCTTGGCACCTTTATAGGTGATCGTGGTCCTGCCGCTGCTGTACCGGACCTCAGTGCCTCGTCGGTAACGGCAAAATCCCGGTGGGGGGCATTGTAGTAAATATCATGTTCCCCTGTTTTTTCTGTCATATGGGCGCCAATTGCCAACAGGCGTTCCCGGACTGGCACGAGGTCAGGTACCTGGACTTTTAGTTCTATTTCAAGCATACAAGTGACACAGGTTTATCTATCATCGCCTCGACGTTATATACCAAGTGATAATGATGGCAATACAGGAAGGAGATTTTGTTAAACTGAGACTATACCGGTGGCGTGAATGGACGGACTTTTGACACCACTGACGAAGAGGAGGCTAAAACAGTCGGAATTCATAACCCCCAGGCCTTATACGGCCCGATCGTGATTCGTGCAGGAAGTCACCATGTAATTCTCGGCCTGGATGAAGCCTCTTATAGGAAAAGATGAAGGCTTCGAGGGAGATCTCGAGATATCTCCCGAGAAGGGGTTTGGCCTTCATGACCCGAAACGTGTTGAATCCTTCCCGAAAAATAAGTTCAAGGAGAAACCTGTCAAGGGGATGAGCGTTAAAGTCGAGGAACTTGGCGAAGGGGTCGTCATCGATGTCATCGGCGGGCGGGTTATCGTTGATTTTAATCACCCGCTTTCGGGAAAAACCCTCAATTATCATTTCAGGATCGATTCTAAAGTTAATGACCTCGTGGAAAAGGTAAAGGGGTTGCTCCACCTTTACGCTGGTCGTGACATGGATCTCTCTTTCCTTGACGGCAACCTCACAATCAGCCTGCCCCCGGGTATAAACTATGACCGACGCTGGGTAATGTGGAGGAGCCGGGTTATTCATGAATCGTTTGAATACATTCCTGACATCCAGGAGATCATACTTGTTGAATCCTTTAAAAGACAAGCGGAATCCGGAAAGGAAACCGTTGAAGAATAGATGTTCCAATAATTTTTTTACCTTTTATTATCGCCTGGAAAAATATAATTCTGGTGATCGGAATAATGTGCTCGTCTCACAGGGCCAATGGGCTGAGCTTTCGGATTACCAGTTCAACCTGCCGGACAGCGGTCCCGATATAGTTGTCAGGATTTAACAGTTCCCCAATCTCCCCCGGGGTTAACAATTCGAGTACTTTGGTACGTGTGCCCAGTACTTCGGAGAGTGCGCGTTTTTCTGCCAACGCCTCCATGCTGGCAATCCTGACTATTTCATGAGCTTCCTGGCGGTCCATACCTTTTTTTGTCAGTTCGATCATAATTGACTCCGCCATATTAACCCCGTGGAGAAAATTTAGATTCTCGCGGATCCGGTCTTCCCTGATGCATAACCCTTCGAGTACACGGATCATCACATGGAGAATATGATCGGTTAATATCGTGGCCTCGGGAAATATTACCCGTTCACAGGAAGAATTTGTAAGGTCACGCTCGTCCCAGAGGGTGTTATTGAGGAGTGCAGGTTCAACTGCAGCCCGTATTACACGTGCCAAGCCGCATACCTGCTCACTTTTTATCGGATTTCTTTTATGGGGCATCGTGCTTGAACCGACCTGCTGTTTTCCAAACGCCTCCTCCAGTTCACCGATCTCTGTCCGCTGGAGTGACCTGATTTCGACCCCGATTTTATCAAGTGTGGTAGCGACGTTCGCGAGGAACATAAAATACTCTGCATAACGGTCACGGGAAATAACCTGATTGGAGACATCGACATGTGAGAGGCCAAGAATTGACATCATCGTCTCCTGTACTTCGATACCCCTGTTGCCGAGCGATGCCTGGGTTCCAACTGCCCCGGTCATCTGTCCAACTGCCACGCGAGGCCTGATCTCATTCAGTCTCTCAATATGTCTTCCTGTTTCGCTAGCCCAGATTGCAAATCTCAACCCGTACGTGGTTGGTACCCCAATCTGTCCATGTGTCCTTCCCGCACATACAAGGTTTATTGTCTCGCCGCTTCGGGTAAGAAGGACGGAGAGAAGATTTTTTAATTTTTTATCTATTAGTTCCAGTGATTGCTTTAACTGAAGCCCGGTTGCAGTGTCAAGCATATCGTTCGAGGTTGCGCCGTAATGGACCCACCTGGCAGAAGCACCGCATTCTTCTGAGATCGATTTTACAATTGCCATCATATCATGGCTGATCTCTTCCTCGATCTCTTTTGCCCGCGCAAGGTTTGCATTTTTTGCATATTTTTCAATCTCATCTGCTGCCGATGACGGGATCATGGTATGAACTGCCTCTGCGCGGGCAAGAGCAATTTCAGCAGCGATGATACAGTTGAACCGGTTTTCTTCGCCCCAGATGTGGCGCATTTCTTTTGTTCCATAACGGTATTCGATCGGGTGGACTGCCATCTGAAAAGATCCTCTCCTGCTATTCTAAAGCATTGTGAAACCTATTATATGTTAATGGATCACCTCGACGAATGGTTCCCCTACGACAGCTGACCGGCCGAACCAACGGCAGATGCTTGAAGTGGTAGCGGCAAGCGCAAAAAAGGGGGGTATTGTCATGATTGATGCCCCCACCGGCAGCGGTAAGTCGAGCGCTGTTGCGGCATTACTATCTGAGCGGGGGAGCCGCAAGGTCATCATCGCCGTGAGGACAATCAGCCAGCTGACTACCTTCATTCGTGAATTATCACTGATAAAAAAAAAGAAACCGGGCCTAAAATTTTCATTTCTTGTCGGTAAATCCAATTTATGCCCCCTTGGCGGGGAAGGGGACGTCTACCGGAGATGCGAAGGGGTAAAAGGTCTTACCACATCGCTGATGCGCGAACGCGCTGAACAGGGGTCGCTGGTCCCGGCACTAGATCCGGTCATAAAAAAGCAGGTTGCCCGGATTGACCGCGATCACCCGATGATCTGCCCTTATTTTATTAATAGCAGGATTTATATGAAGGCAGAAGGGGGTGCCCTGAAGATGGCACCGTCCCCCCCGCTGCGGTTGAAAGCAGACCGGGTGCTGTTACCGGGTGTCCAGCCCCAGCAATTGACAGAGTTATGTGGTGAAATATGCCCATACGAAACGATGCTCTATGCAGCCCAGAAAGCTGATGTCATTATCCTTAATTACTATCACCTGTTTGATGATATGGTCAGGGAGCAACTCTACCAGTCAATAGGAGTTGAGCCTTCAGATGTGCTCCTGCTAATCGATGAGGCGCATAACTGCGGTGATGTATTACAGGATGTCCAGTCTGTCCGTTTAGAAGAACCCTCGCTTGAGCAGGCTGCTCACGAGCTCCTGCACCTGAAAAGAACAATTAAAGGCGTCGAGGCGGTTCATCACCTGATACCCAGGATCAAGGACTATATGCAGGGTCTGAAGAGTTCCCTTGAAACTGAGGACTGGTTCGATCCCGGGATATTCGAACGGATTATCCTTAAAGGTTCACTATACGGGTCTCTTTCTGAAATTGTAGAGGAACTTATGACCATCAGCGAACGCATACGGGAGAGTAATATCCGTGCTGGTGAGTTTAAGGAAACTGCCATTGAGCGCCTTAACGCCTTCATGTTTCGTCTGGAACAGTCTGCTTCCGATACGTCATACCTTACCGTTTACAAGAAAGATGAAGATTCAATCTTTCTTGAAGTGCGGAATATCGATCCCGGGCCAAAAATGCGCGAACTAGGTGGATCGCATTATAGTTGCACGATGATATCAGGGACCCTTTCCCCGGTCACCAGTTACCGGAAGTACTATTTTGGAGATACGGATGTTACACTTTGTTCTCTCCCGAATTCCTTCCCGAAACAGAACAGGAGGATCTTATGTGCGCGTGATATCACCACCTCCTTCTCACAGCGGCAGGATAAAGGAAATACCCAGAATATCGTGGATTATATTGGAGTATTTACAAAGATTCCCGGGAACCTGGCCGTATACTTCCCGTCCTACCAGATCCTTGACCAGTATGCAGCCAGGGTAGTGTCAGGGATATCAAAAAAAAAGGTTTTTATTGAGCCAAAAGATGCAAAAGATGCAAATATTGCATTACATGAATTTATGGCGCTTCCGGCCATGAATAAATCAGGAGTAATTTTTGCAGTCTGTGGAGGGAAATGGAGTGAGGGCCTTGATTACCGGGGAGATATGCTCTCGGGTGCACTTGTGATTGGATTACCCCTGGCGCCTTTCAACCGGCCAAGGAGGATGGTTATTGATTACTTCCGCCACAAATTCGGGGAAGAAGGTGAATTCATATGTTACACCCTGCCGGCCATCAACCGCGCACAGCAGGCCCTTGGCAGGGTAATAAGGACTCCGGAAGACTGTGGTGTACTGGTATTCGGCGAGAAGCGATTCCTTGAGTCAAAGGTCATCCGTGGCCTCCCTGCGTGGATCAGGGAAGAGATAATAGAATGCGACATCCATGAATTCCGGGAGCTGATGTCACATTGGAGATTATGAATGGTTCATGCCGGTTCGGACTCTGGTTTGTGCATGTCTGGTGGTCGGGAGATACAATATTCCAGGTACTGTTTTCCAGATTCCCATTAACGGGAATGGTGCCCCCGTCCTTTATCCGCTATTGTGCAGGTAAAGAAGAAAGCTTCCAGTCACTGGAGAGCGTTGCGACTGCATATCCGACGATTTCGGGGAAAATTTACCAGGAGGTCCGAAAAATACCTTATGGGGAAACCGCAACATATGGTGAAATAGCCGTGAAGGTTTCAACATCTCCGAGAGTAGTGGGGCAGGCGATGCGAAGGAACCCGACACCACTGGTTATTCCCTGCCATCGTATTGTTGGAAAACATGATGTCGGAGGGTTTACACCATCGCCGGAAATTAAAGAAGCACTGATATTGATGGAAAAGAAGACCAAGGATAGAGGAAAGTGAGGAGTAGAAGGTGACGCGGTGAAGTTGGATAAATTTTTTTCTGAACTTTTGTTGATCCAGAGAAAAAAAGCTATTAAACCCGCTTAACCAAGCTAGTACAATAATCCTGATGGAATAAATTGCAGTCTTTTTCTGCATCACGTCACTGAAATGGGTTACATTGGTAATTATAAATTAAACATAAATCTGAACAGCGTAATGATAATCTGATCTTGTAAGACAGGAAAATTTTGATGAGGACTGCAATAATTCTCGTGGGAGGCGAAGCAAAAAGAGCAGAAGGGCGCGAGAAATATTTTTTTCTCCATGAAGGGAAGACATTTCTGTCGAGATTACTTGATTCTCTTGTACCGGTAGTTGACGAGGTGATACTTGTTGCAAGAAATCCTGAGCAATGTATCCGTTTTAAAGACTATGAGAATATTTTTTGCGTTACGGATATCAGGACAGGTATTGGTCCAATCGGGGGAATCCATGCCGGTGTTCTTGCTGCAAAAGGGGAGAATGTTTTCATATCCGGGTGCGATATGCCATTTGTTTGCAGGGAAATTGTAAATCAGCTCTTTTCACGGATTAATGGATACGATGCAATCATACCCGCCTGGAATGATGAAAAATTTGAGCCCCTTCATGCCGTTTATAAAAGAGATGCCTTATTACAATACCTTACATCCCACGAATCTTTGTCTCTTCGGACAATGATCCGCAGCCTTTACACGTATTATATTAATGTTGATGAATTCAGAAAGGATGACCCTAATCTCCGCACGTTTGTGAATATAAATAAGTTTGAGGACCTCTCGACACTCAATAAATTATAACAAATACCTCCAGAAATTTCCTATAAAATGGTTGACTAAAAAAAATGGGGTAACGTTTTAGCATTACATTCCATTTTATATAATTCACTAATCCGGAATACTGCTGATATTTTTTCACTGACTCTTTTTTGGAGCAGGGAAATGATAGGAAATGAAAAAGAAAACTTTTGGTTGATATTCAGGCGGTACCGTTGATAATATACATCCTGACAGATACATTCACTTTATTTCCCGACATTTCAATCTGATAGTTCCCGAAACTACGTACGCTGACTGTCTTTTTCGTATTGCCACCGAAGGTTTTTCCAAATCCTTCATCAAGGACAACATTTCCTGTAGTTGTATCCAGGACTTTAATTTCAAACCATGCATCAGGACTTAATTGGGTTACCTGTGTGTATACATCCGCCCGTTTTGGGTCCACAATACCCCCGCCCGACCCGGTTGTTGCACCCGATAAGCTTCCACTCCTGCTTTCAGACCATATTGTCAGATCATCCATCTTGGGCTTTACGTCAAAATCTATTATTAATGGTGGATTTTTAAGATCGTAGGCATAAGCGACAGTGTAATCTTTTAATGAAAGTTCATTATTGTAGATATCCTGATAATTCCGGATGATCTGGGTCGGATCTGCATATATCGACAGGTTCCTGTAGACAGGGCCGTTGCCAGAAGATACCGGATATGTCGGGACTTGTGTAAGGTATCGCGTATCATCCGGCATAGGAGTGGGGGTGGGACTCAGGCTGGTGGCTGCCTGATTTTGTGCGGTATCCTGGGATTGCTGCTGGGGGGAACTTCCTGTACCCGGCACTAAATAATTGGTGCCTCCCTGCTCGTTGCCTGCTGGTGCAGGTTTATCCTTTGTCGGGACTATACAACCGGATGAACATACGATTGCCGTGATGAAGAGTATCAGGATATAATATCTGATGGTCTGGCTCATTGATTCCAACTTATTCTGGCTCCTATATATTCCTTTAGAATCAACTACAGGGTTGCATCATATTTTTCCATGTTACTCGCTATAAATAATTCTCAATCCGGGTTTGCTTTGGATTGAAGTAAAAAAATGCAGGAGTTATTACAATTCAAATTGGTATCAGCTATCCAGTCGTTTAAATACACCCTTTTTAACCTTTAATATTTTGCACTCAGGACACCGCCAGGTATCAGGTACTTTTTCGAACGGTGTTCCCGGCGGGATATTTCCCTTCGGATCACCTTTTGCGGGGTCATAGATATACGCGCACTCAAGGCAGATATAACGGCAAACTGATCCGGTCTCACTCATAGGTAGTATTTTTCCCGGAAAGGTTAAAAAATTCTTCCAACACAATAAAATGATCCCTTCTAATCCAAAAATTTGGATCCGTCGGTCTTTTCTGACAGATAATCGAGGTATACGTCCCAGATTAAAATAATCAGAGCCTTGTATATGAGATGATAACCGGTTCGACCTCCTGGTACCTGGTTATTGTGTACTATCCCGTCAGAAATTTCCCTATGACGAACATTCATATACTCCAGTTGCAAAAACGATTAGCAGGAGCTGAATGGTATTTCCGAAGGAGTAAAAAAGTCCTGGAATAAAAAAGAGGATCTCCTGAATCTGTCAGATGAAATGGCACTAAAAGCAGATCTACTCGCATTTGAGAGCAGATACGAGGAGGCTGACCAGGTACTATGAAAAAGCACTGCAGCTGAACCCTTCGAATGCGAACCTGTGGGCATTTAAAGGGATTAACCTGAGTGGAGGGCTCAACAGGGATGAGGAAGCAAGGAAGGCATGGGAAAATGCAAAACGACTGGACCCGGTCCTTGCAGATGCCATTGATCTGAAGAAAATTGAAAAAGACGAGGGAGAGGAATTCAACAGCCCTGTGTTATGCGGTATGCCGGATAATATCAGGGATAAAATCAAGCAGCTGATGCAAAAACAGAAAGAACAGCTGGATAACTGTAAATAATATTTTTCACCTGTATAAAGGGCCTTTTATTGTTTCATTGGTTCATCAATATCCACATCTTTTACAGAGCCCATCTGGTGAACTTTTTCAAGTTCCACGAGGACCGGTGCGATTGTTCCGGAATCGATGCAACGTCGCGCAATCCTTGTAATCTTGCGCACATGGTAAATATGGGCCATCTGGAAACTGATTAAAAGTCCAAAACACAATGTGACGATGCATATTACCAGCTCTCCCAGAAGATCAACCATGCTGAGCACCTCTTAACGTTTGTTTGTTGTTCATTTAGGATTCCCTCTCAAGTTCTGCGATAAGTGGTGCAATTGTCTGCACTTTTTCACACTGTTTGGCTACCACCAGGAACCGCTTTGTATAATACCGCACGGTTACCCTGTAACCGACAATAATTCCGATGATAACCATAATCACGCCACTCATCAGGTAAATTATAATATCGTCCATTTGATCTTCCTAATATAGTGTCATGCACGAACGATCAGATAAAATTATCCCAAAAACGGCAAAAAATTCAGATTTTTGCATCAAAATGAAATTCCTGACAATGTTGGTACTATCGTATGTCAGGAGAATAATCCTGCCAGATTTATGATTATTTTGAGAGATCAACTGTATTCCTTCTGTTACCAGGATAATGTTCCAAACGGGTCACTTCTTTCAACAATGAGTGGTTGAAAGTTCAAACCTGATATATTCAAATCAGATGACAGATGAATATTCACGTTGAGGTGGAACGGATCACGATCATAACATTTGCCCACCATAAGGGAGGTACTGGTAAGACGACATCCTGCCTGAATGTTGCAGGATTTCTCGTAAAATCCGGTAAAAATGTGCTGGTTGTTGATGTTGATCCACAGGCCAATGCAACTTCAGGTCTTGGTATAAACCCGGATTCATTGAATGTCAGCATGTATGATCTTTTCATGGGGAAATGCCAGGGGTATGAGCCCGTAACAATTATTGATAGTATCCAGCATACCAAATCTGGAATTGATATCGTTCCTTCAAATCTTGAGCTGGTTGGTGCCGAGCCGTTTCTTTATACAATTGAAGACCGGGCGAAAATGCTGACTGAAATACTGGTTCCCGTAAAAAACACGTATGACTATATCCTGATAGACACGCCGCCCAGTATGGGACAGTTTGTGATAAACGGACTGGTTGCATCAGACCATACGGTAGTCACCTTTGATCGGGGAGTATTCGCATTACAGGGTCTGCATACGCTCATGACAATTTTTACCGATATCAGAGAAATTGTTGGGAACCGAATAACGCCGGATCTCGCAATCCTGACCCGTTGGGATTGCAATGTGGCAGGAAAAAGAGGAATAAAGGCTTTTTTTTCGCGTTTTTCATTAAGAAATTCATCTGACCGCGTAAAAGAAGAAGTGTTGGTGCGGGAATTTGAGCAGGAAGTTCGGAAGTATTTCAACCTTGTATATACTGTGCCCTACAGCAGGGAGATATATGAGGCTCAGAAGGCCGGGCTACCAATTTCCCATTTTGCCCCGGATAGTCCTGCTGGTAAGGCATACTCAGGAATTGCAGAGGTAATTCAAAAATGGTAACTACTATTTTGAGGCGGGGATTCTGATGGTCGCAGACAATGCAGTAGAAAATACTGGATCTGAGCTGAATGCAAAAGCGGGGAGGAGAGCACTTCTCCTCGGAGTACCCTGCAGGACAGCCTCCGGATCTGTTCACCCGGCAACGGGAGAAAATGTGATACTATCCAACATAGAAGAACAACTCTGGAAAGGACTAAAAGGGGATTATTCCGGCCATATTAATGAAGCAAACGTTGATGCATCATGGAAACCTCTCGTTAAGGCAGTAAATGAGGTTAACCGGAAAATGGAGGGGGAAAATATGGAAATTCTCCGTCTCCGAAGGATTGAGGACGCCAGCAGCAATCAGGAGTCTCAACTAACTGAATTATCTCTCCTGAAGGAAAGTGTTTTTATTAAAAATCCAATGCCCCTGCTCCTCCTTGATATGGTACAGCAAATACATGATGTCAATGAGGCGTTCTGCCGTGTAAGCGGTTTCAGTCCAGAAGAATTAAAAGCCATGAATTACCAGGATTTCAACATTGTTACAACCCGGGGAAACGGGGTACAGGATGTCCTGAAATTCAAACGTCATAATGTCAGCGAGCTGATTATTGAATTTCCATCGGGAGCACATGCGTTTGAGCAGTACAGTATACCCATGATTACTGATTCCGGTTCATTATCCGGTATAATGGTAGTCTTTTATGATAAGACTGCCAGTTTGCAGGAAGAGGAGCAGATGAAGAGTGAAATACAGGAGCTCAAACTGCTCCTCGAAGAGGAATCGAAAAAGAAGGAGTTCTCCCCCAAACTGACAGGAATCCCTGGTATTCAGAATGAGGTTATCCCTGCGGCTGAGCCCGGAATTACTGTCGTGTCACCTGTACCTGAAGATAAACAACAAAATGTGAAGAAAGATGCAAAAAAAAGCCTTACGTTTGACGTTGTGGAATTTGATCTGTGCGGGGAAAAATATGCCCTTGACATTAATCTCGCACGCGAGATTGTTGAGATGATGCCGATCACCCCGATCCCCTGTTCTCCCGATTACCTTCGTGGGATTATGAACCTCCGCGGTGAAATAACCAATATTATAAATATTACCGCAATTCTCGGCCTGCCAGCCCGTGATGAAAATTCAGGCAGTAAAATTATTGTATTATCTGCAGAAGCAACAGGAGGAGAGAATATCGGGGTGATTGTGGACGATGTCCAGAGTGTCATCCAGATTAATGAACGTGATGTTGAACACCTTGGTGAAGGGTTGTCGTCACAGTCTTCTATGCATATTAAAGGTATTATTAAAATCGGAAGCAGGGGGCTGGACAAAAAATCTGAGACAGAAGAAAAAGACCTCGTTATATGGCTCGATATGCTGAAGGTTATCGAGGACCTGTCCCTGCAGAAATCGAAATGATACCCATAAAAGGCGCAACGTTTGACTGATATGAAAAACTCCGGCAAAGCAATCTGAAATGCCACATTTTTCATGCTCATCTGTGAGCCAAAGGCTCATTGCATGCTTTGTGAAATACTTTTCAATCTATTTTGAGATACGGGGATTCCAGAATCGAATCCTGCTCCCGGGGCTCCGCCTGCTACTTTGGCGGCCCCGGTTGGGTAGGGAATGGTTTTTAAATTTCGGCTGGTATAAAAACCTCCGTTCAGACATCTGAAAGACACGTTTTCATAATCATCTATGTGCCCAGATACTCGTAGCACGCTCTATAGAAACACACTTGAAATTCCCGTTCAAATATGTTTTTTACAAAACCCAAACCTTCCAATTATTTTGTGAAACGGTTTTTCAGACCCTGGGTAGTAGTGCAAGGGAATGATAAGAACTATTGTTATACGTGTTAAGCGGTTCTGTTGTTTTTACTGTGCATTATTGCAGCACCTTCCAGAAAGGATCCGGTGTGTAATTCAGCCTGGATTTACCAGCTGAATAGTCGCAAAATGCCACTCCCTTCAATTATATACATGGAATCCCATTATCGGGAGGGTATCAGGCCTGGAATATTTTTCTTGCAGGCTAATGGTTCCTCATTTACCGCAATGATATGAATTTCCTTATTGAGCGGTTGAAATCCGATGGCGACCTATCGGTAATGTCTGTGGTAATAATATGGCCATAAATTGGGATATAGCATGATTAGGACAATCTCCTAAATTTTTGGGCCAATTGTTTTTCTTAAGGAATACCGGAACATAAGGTTAAAAAATCAATAAGTCTATAACAGATGAATCCTGATGTAAGGTTGGTAAAAGATCACGGGAAATTTATTTCCAGCTGTGTTGATCGAGAACGTATTCGGTATAAATGGTATAGAATAACCAGTTGCTTATAACAAAACGAGGTTGTAATTCATGTATCATACAATCCCGGGAATGATATACTATGGCAGAGACAAAAGATATTGTAGAGTTTGAAATCGGCAGCGGGCTCTATGGTATGGATATCAGTCTGGTACGTGAGATCGTTGAGATTCTACCAATAACCCGCCTTCCGGGAAGCCAGAATTGCATCGTTGGTGTGATAAATCTCCGGGGGGAGGTGACCATGATAATATCAATCAACGAATTGTTGAGCATCGATGAGGAATATGAGAAAAAAAACGGTAAGATAATTGTCATGGTACCGGATCTTACCGGAGGTTCAAATATAGGGATTATTGTCGGAGAAGTGCACAGCGTCCTTTCAATACCCGTTGATGATATTGAACCTGTAACTGGCATACTTGCCACCGATTCCGGAGGATTCGTTAAAGGAATTATAAAAACTTCTTCAGGTGATAAGGAACGATCGGAAGAGGCAGGAAAAAAGTCATGCTTAATGCTGTACCTGGATATCGAGAAGATCCTTACTGATCTTCGTCTGCCCTGCAATACCAGGTGAGGGTTGGGAAATGGATGATTTTCATACCCTCACTGCAACAATAGAGCGGCTCCTTCATATACGGTGTGGAAATTATAAGGAAGATTATATCAAGCGTCGTCTTTCCTCCCGCATGAATGCCGTGAACATCAAAGAGTATCTTTCCTACAATAAGTACCTTTTATCAAACCCTGAAGAGCAGGAAAAACTTAGAAATGCCCTGACGATTAACGTTACAAAATTTTTCCGTGATAAGGAAGTATTTGAGACGGTGAAACGGGAATTACTTCCCGAAATCCTGAAGAAAAAACAAAGGGTCCGTATCTGGAGTGCCGGGTGTTCATCCGGCGAGGAACCATACAGTTATGCGATTATTCTTTATGAGATCGGCCTCACCAATCCCACTATGGACGCATTGATTATTGCCAGTGATATTGACTATGAAATCCTGAAACGTGCAAAAGCGGGTATCTACGAAAGACCGGCACTTGATAATATGACAGAGCATCAGATCAAGAAACATTTCACCCTTCTGCCAGATGGAAAATATGAAATTAAACCCCATATCCGGGAAAAGGTACGGTTTCAATACCATGACCTGATGCGGGGAGAGCCCGTCGCAAAATATCTTGATCTTATCTCCTGCAGGAATGTGACAATTTATTTTAATGAGCAGCAAAAAAACGATCTTTGCAAGGAATTTCATAATGGCCTCGTTGCAGGAGGGTATTATGTAATGGGTCTTTCTGAATACCTGGGAAAGGAGATGGAACCTCTTTTCAGGTCGTACCGCCCTCTCCTGAAAATATTTGTCAGGCAGTAATCTGCCTCTTTAATCCCGTAATAATCAAAGGGATACCCGGTATTCAATAAGTGATTGTGCAGGTAATTTTAATTTGACATGGGCACACCGTCTCGGGTAGAGTTCATCCATTATCTGCAGGGAGCACCTGTCCATTATACCCCCGAACAGTATGTCATAACGTGCCTCTTCCTCCCGGAAAAATAAAAGGACAGCATCAAGTTTTTTTGGCCCCTTTGACTCAAGGATCAGGGCCGTGAACCTGGCCCCAATCTCTACAGGAAGGTCCTGGACTTCGCCGTCAACAATGAGCCTGATACTATCCATTTCAATTCTGCCCCCCTCGATGATGGTAAATTCCATTTCGATATCAGCACGGTGGAGGACCTGCATACTGACACTGATAAAATTCAGGAGATAATCAAAAAATATCTTTTTATTCTCCTGTAATTCTGTAGACAAAGCTTTGACTGCAAGGTCCCTGGCCTGTTCAGGGATTACGATCTCCTCGCGGACCGCCCGGATTAGGTCAGCACGCTGCTTCATGCGGGCCAGCATGGTCTGGACCCCTGAGAACCGTTTCCAGAACTCATCGTCAGGTGTTTTACCCCTGAGTTCGACCTGATGTTCCTTCATGTTACTTCCCGTTATTCTTATTCCCTTGTACATTATCGGGTTTCATTGCGGTAATATTCTTCATCATTTGTTCCTGTTTTTTATGTCCTCTCATTTCTGAGGCGACGAGGATAAAGTTAAACCCGACAACAATAAGGACGAGTGAAAGACCCACCCAGAGCATCATCCCCTGTGTCAGGAGGAATACCGCCCAGAGTAATGCAACAAAGCAAATCAGATAAAAAAAAACCCATGTCCTCACGTTAAGAATATTCATAAAACTATGGTGTTCTATCAGCAAGTGGCAATATAAATGTATCATACTTAGCCGATCCCGGACCAGGCCATGGTACTGTAATCAGCCTATTATATGCCTGATTCATCGAACAGCAGGTAAAATTGACCTTAATGCAACCAGGGGGCCGGGTACCAATGGGAAATATCTTCCCTGTTGTCTCTGCCATAATCTATAATGGATAAGAAATTGTATTAACGGATGGTCTCACACGATCAACAGGAGCGGACTCCAGGCTGAAAATACCCGTAATAGCAGTGAGGGTACATGAACTGAGTGCAGGCCTGATGATAATTGGATGAATACATGGTGAAAATGGAATGACTGCTTCACATAATAGTTCGCCTGCCCTGGATAAACTGGTACGACATATCGAGGAGATCCTGGAGAGCGAGATAATAGTCCACAGGGAAAAAGATGCCCCTGCACACGGGATCCTCCTTGATACCTATTCATATACTACCAATAAAAATGTCATCGTTTTTTCAAGTGCACAACTCGGATTATTAAAGGACTTTGTTATAGCCCAGAACAGTCTGCGTTTGTTACTGAGGGGAATCAGCTCACCGGAGAGGAAATTACCGTGTCCTGTCCTATGATGCAGAAACTGCCGGGGTTGGAATGACACAGATCTATCTTGATACCCTGAAAGATGAAAAAACAAGAAATCTCGGGGTCTGGCAGAAAAAGAAACTGATGTATTATCTCTACATGCTCTTCCACGAATCGATAACGGATGTTCCATGGGAGATCTTATCAAACGTGTATATTGCGAAACGGTGCAGGGTATTGCAGAATGCCCAGACCTACTTCCTGATAAAAGAGAGCATGAAGGATATGCACGAACTGGTTTCGTTCAAAGATATGCTCCCACGCCGGTACTTTGTCCTGCACAATGCGATGTACTATGCAAGGGACATGTACCTGGCAGATATTACTGCCGAGTTGAAATTAAACCCGCTGATAAATATCCCTGAACTCCAGAAATTCAAGAACCTTGATGTGAAAGAGATGATGTCGCACCGGTGGAGCCAGTCATACTGGTACCATACAAAACTTGTCGGTGACGCGATGACAAATATTATTAAAATGGTACTGATGTTTGATTTTTCCGGGAAACTTGATGAAGACTACTACTACCGGATGTATGAATTCGGCCAGGAGATTACAAACCGGTGGCTGATGATGATGAGGATGCAGGAATGGTACCGCTGGGAACCTCCCGGACACCTCCGCGATGCTGAAACACGGGGGGATGAAATTGAAAATATTGCGACACAATTTGTCTTTGGTATATGACCGGCAGGACGTTTTGGGTTCATTATCAGGTTCAGGCATGCAGACCGTCTTTTTGAACGGTATTATTCGAATTATCCTGATTGCAATAACGTTTTGAGGATGTAAACTGCCAGTTATGGACGACTCCGGAATTGCACCAATCGGTTTAATTTGTTACAAGGAACCATAAGGATCTAGTAAGTCCCCGGGACGGATATTGGAAAATGAAAAGGCTTGATCAACATATCCAGGAGATCCAGAATGGCGAATCCTTAAAAATAATGGTGATTAGTGCATTTGCAATATTTGCCCTTATTGTGACCCTGTTTACCATCCAGGTACGGGACCAGTTATTTTCCTCGCAAATCTATACACTGTTACCGCACCTGTATATTATTCCCGTAATCCTTGTGGCGCTCTGGTACCCGAAACGAGGCCTGCAGATTACGGTCCTTATTATTACAGCAATCATTATTCTTACTGCAATCCTGTACAACACCGGAATCACCATAAATCCTGTGCTCTCCCTCCTGAATGCCGGCCTCGATATCATGATATTCGTCGCGGTTGCCCTGTATGCCAAGGACCGGAATATGGTTGATGCGGCACTGAAGGATTTCTTCGAACGGTCCGGCATGATGGATACCGGTACCGGGAGTAACAGTGACGGAAAAGGGAAAGCCAAAATAAAACTAGCAGGTGATTTTGATGAAGTCACCCGTGCCCTCCAGAGCAATGATGACGATACCAGGGAGGAGGCCGCACGGGCTCTCGGGGAACTTAACGACCCGAGGGCAGTGACTCCGCTTATTTCTGCACTTGAGGACAAAAACCATTATGTCCGTCGTGAAGCTGCCAAGTCCCTTGGCCGCCTGGGCGATGAACGGGCAATTCCTGCGTTACTACATGCCCTCAAGGATGAGGACCGTTCCGGCCGGGAGGGTGCTGCAGAAGGCCTTGCCGAAATGAAAGACAAAGCATTGGACCCGTTAATTAAGGCATTAAAAGACCCGGACTGGCATGTCCGGATGGGTGTCCTTGTCTCACTGCGTATAATCGGGGATAAAAGAGTAATTCCGGATATTATTGATGCATTAAAGGACGAGAACCGTTTTGTCAGAAGGGAGGCTGTAAAATCCCTGGGGCGTATCGGGGATGAACGTATGGTTGTCCCCCTGACAGGAGCGTTACGGGATGAAGACCGTAGCGTCCGGATGAGGGCGGTAGGCGCACTTGCAAAATTTGGGGGCGATTCCACCATCGAGCCCCTTATAGAAGCATTAAAGGACAGCGACAGTGGTGTCCGGCTCCGTGCAGTCCAGGCGCTGGAAGAGTCAAAAGACCCGCGGGCAATCAGGGCACTCCATACTACCGTTGTTATTGAAAGTACCTGACAGGAGAATAGGGAGTATAATCCTTCTTCAATGAATCTGATACCAGATCCCGGTGGTAAATATCGGGACAATCGATATTATTATATAGGACTGAAACAATCTAACATTTGCAGTATGTTCTGGAGGGATCCAGCGTCTGCGAGGTGTAGTAAATGTCAATGAAAAACAGAAATGAAAACGCGTTCACCGGTCTCGAGGCGGCAATCGTTTTGATTGCGTTCGTCGTCGTCGCCGCAGTGTTCAGTTACGTCGTGCTCGGTGCAGGTTTCTTCACCACACAGAAAAGCCAGCAGGTTGTCCATGCAGGTGTTACACAGGCTGCATCAAACATTGTAGTCAAGGGTAACGTGTATGGGATTGATGGTGCAATGGGTACAAAAACACCCGCGACTGTAGGGTTGATTCAATTTGATCTTGGCCTTGCGGCTGGTGGATTACCTGTTGATGTGACTAAGATACAAATGGTATTTTCTACAGCAAATTCAACGCCGTATACAATTCCATATTCTAGCGACCGCAATTGGCACCACTACCGTAGTAAGTGGAATGTCACAGGTCGATCACCTGGAGCAAATGACCTGATACAGGAAGGACAGTATTTCACCGTCCTATTGTCCCCACAAGACTAATCTAACTGCAAGGGAATCATTTAGTCTTGAAATCAAGCCTGAAAACGGTGCGGCGCTGGGTATTGAGAGAACGATACCTGCCGGGATAACGAACACAACAATTCTGTTCTAATCCAATCTTAACCCCTTTTTCGGGAAATTTTAAAGTTATTATTCTATTCTTCGTAAGTTGTTTTTTGAAAATTTTTCCTTATTGTCATTCATCACTGTCATCCATATGGCAAAGCTATATTAACAAATAACAGTGAAACATTGTACTTAATATGGCAGTAAACCAGGCACAGGTTGACCACATCATTTCGACGGCATCTGCCGATGACCCTGAAGTGAAACTGCTGAAATTACAGGACGAGGTCGAACTATTAAAGACCTCCATAAAGCGTCTTCTGATTGATATCCGGGAACGGATGAATGATATGGAGAACCCGTTCAACGTGGGAATCCAGGGTGGCAGTGTTCCGGATGCTCCAACAAAATCAATAAAAATAAACAGGCAGGACCCTGTGGAAACCATAGAAATTGAGGAAGTTCATTCGCAGAAACCCGAACACGTTCCACCAGCAAACACCCGCCCATCAACCCGCCCATTACTCAGCCCCACCAGGATACCGGGACCATTACAAGGATCCCTCTGAGTGCCGGTAATTCTGATGAAATGATGCTGGCAGCGATAGGGCACAGTTTGCAGGTATGCCTGGGCAGGCAGCACCTGTTAACAGGGAATCCGAATCTGCCGGGAAAGTCCGCCTGCAGAAGGTATTTCGGCTTTTTGAATGGACAAGCAAGACGGTAAAAAAATACGGGCATGACCGGGTTGACCTGATGCTTGAGTCATATCGTGCGATGGGCTATATATCAGATGAGTCTGCAAAACTCGTCAGGGATATCACCCGCCTGATGCCTACAACACTGGGCGAGATACATGAAATCCGTGCAGATGAATTTGTTTCTGAATTATACGAGCTGAACCACATCCTGAACCCGTCAGATGCCACACTGGACCGTGACATGATAGAGGTCCTTATGGAGAAACGTGGAACTCCTGTTACGAGCCAGGGAGTTGCCCGGGAAGACCACTCACGGGAAGAACAGCCTGAAGCTGATTTTCTACATTCCAAAGACAGGATCTGATGAATGTCGAGTGAGACAATCGTCACCGCCCTCTTTCTGATCGCTGCCGTGGTGGCCGCTGGTGTGCTTATTAATGCAGTTTTTCCCATCATCTCGAGGACGACAGAGACGTTTGGTTCTGTGGCACATTCGACCGATAACCAGATCCGGACCGATATCAAGATTGTAAATTACTTTGCAAAAAATCCTGATGCCCAGATATGGCTGAAAAATATCGGGACTTCACGGATATCTGCAACCGAACTGGATGAATCGGATGTTTTCATCGGCGGAGTGGGGAATTTTTCACGCTCCTCCCTCGCCAACCATTGGGATAAAGATTTGACAGGGCAATGGTGGGACCCCGGGGAGACCCTTCATGTTACCCTTACCAGCGATAAAATTCCAGCTGCCGGCGGAATGGCATATTTTGCCATTGTTTTACCAAACGGAGTAAAGCGGTCAGTTGAATTTGTTACTGACTAATTGAAGGAGGACAGGTTACCGGATGGCATTTGCATCGATCATCGGCTCAGCTATCGGAATTATCCTCCTGATAGTTACGGCCTATGTGCTCGTCGGGGGTGTCCTGACTACCACGCAGATTGCGATGAATGCCCAGTCTGACATGACGGCGGTTCACATGAAAATGATTGGGACTGCCATCACCATTGATTCAGCTTCAGTGGAAAACAGCACCCCGATTATACTCCAGATGCGAAATACCGGCAGTGAGCCGATTGACCTCTCTAACATGAACGTTTTTATCCAGGTACCGGGGGCTGCCCCGGTATTGATTTCAAAGGGATCAATCTCAATATCACCTGACAGTATACAATGGCGTCCCACCGCGGAGCTGACCATGAATGTGACATATACAGGCACGTACCCGGTCATTGTCCAGCTGACAACGGAAAATGGCTATTCTGCCATTACTAAAGTTACACCATAAAGCAATTGTGTATTGAAACGATGTGAAATACGGGTGTATTATTCTTGTCTGAAACGGTTACGACATTGACGTATTACGATAGCAAATATTTTTTATTACGCCTGGTACCTGTTCATCCGGCTCAAAATCCCGTGGGTACCTGGAAATCTAGCATCTGCATCACCCTATCTGGAATCAGGGGTGTTGTACAAGGCAGAGAATTAAATAGTGTTGAATCGATTATTCAATATATATAATTATACAAAGGGTGGCAAATGGGATTTGAGGGCATCGCAGGTATTCTTGGTGGTGAAGACAAGAAAATCCTCTCAACCGGGAATAATGAAATAGATAAGAAGATAGCTGATGGCCTTCCACTAGGTTCCCTCACGCTCATTGAAGGAGAGAATGATACCGGTAAAAGTGTCCTGACCGAGCAGATAATCTGGGGTGCAATGAAACAGGGCCTCTGCGTTGACCTTTACTCTACCGAAATGACTGCAAAAAGTTTCCTTTCCCAGATGGAGTCAATGAGCCTTGATGTATCAGATTATTTTGCTTGGGGCTATGTAAAGCTCTTCCCGCTGCACATGGTCGGGTTCAAATGGTCTAAAGAAGAGATGGACGGGATCCTGGAAAACATCATTGAACATATCAAGGGGAGTAAAGCCCAGGTCATTGTTATCGATTCTCTTACCATGTTTACCGAGTATACCACACAGGGGACAATCCTCACGTTTCTTACGAACTGTAAGAACCTGGTGGACCATGGAAAGACAATTCTCATCACACTTCACACGTACGCATTCCAGGAGGATACCCTGATCCGTATCCGTTCCATCTGCGATGCACATCTCTACATGAAAAAATCCCTGATTGGTGACAAATATGTCATGGTCATGGAAGTGGTAAAAGTCCGGGGTGCACGGAAAACAACTGGTAACCTGGTAAGTTTCGAAGTTCACCCCGGTTACGGCATGAAAATAATCCCGATTTCAATGGCAAAGGTCTGATATGAGTTCCGGAGAAATTTCAGTCGCAACGAGCCTCTCCCTGCCCTTTAAACGCGCGGTAAATACAGAAGACAATGACTGCGCGAATAATATCGAGTCCTGTGCACTCTACCGGATGTTACCTACCAATGCAAAAGAGTACGTGCAGCACAGTCCGCACCTCCTCGAATACCTGCATATCTTCCCGGTCGACGAATATGGTATACCCCTCTTTTTCTCGGAATTAAAACGTGATTTAAAGTCGATGACGGAACCTAACCTCATCTACCCTGCCGATAAAGATACATTCGTCCATATATTTTTCGATCCCAACGATGTCAGGAACTATTATATTCCGATTGAGCCCTCCTTCCTCCACAGTGTCAAAGACCTTGTTCCCGCAGTAGAATACAAGTTGATCGATCTCCTTGATGCACTGGAAGATGACCCGGTTACCGATGAGGAACGGAGCACGGTACTACGAAAGCTCCTCAAACAGGTCGTCCAGATTAAAATGCCCGGGGAAAATATTCCTATAATGGGTAGCGAAGAAACGGCAAATCCGGGATTCATGGGAAAAATGAAGGGATTCCTGAATAAGGACCTCACGAAGAAGGACAGTTCCGGGAGGGCACATGCCTTTGCACATGTTGCACGGACTCCGGATGGCAGGGTCATTATGACACCCCAGGAGTATTCAGCCCTTGAATACATGATGGTCCGTGACAAGGTTGACATCGGCCTCTTAAAGCCGTTCCTCAGTGACCGGTATATTGAAGATATTACCTGCGACGGTATCGGCCCGATATTCGTTGAACACAAAATATTCAAAGGCCTGAAATCGGTGGTTGGCTGGGACAAGGAAAAAGAGCTGGATAATTACGTGATAAAACTTGCAGAACGGACAAAGCGACCCATCACGTACCGGAACCCGATCGTTGATGCAACGTTGCCTGACGGTTCCCGTATCAACATTGTCTACAGCACGGATATCAGCCGCAAAGGCTCAAATTTCACCATCCGTAAAGCAATGGACGACCCGATCAGTATCCTGAAACTGATTGAATTCAAGACCTGCGATTATATGTGTGCGGCGTATCTCTGGATCTGCATTGAGAATGGCATGTCACTTTTCATGAGCGGTGAAACCGCAAGTGGTAAGACGACCTCACTCAATGCAATGACGACGTTCATTCCCCCGGAGAACAAGATTGTAACCATCGAGGACACCCCCGAACTCCAGATCCCCCACCTGAACTGGACACGTGAAGTCTCAAAAGGCAAGGGGAAGGGGGAAGGGGAAGGAGGTGATGTGACGATGTTTGACCTCTTAAGGGCCGCACTCCGTCAGCGTCCGAACCAGATCCTTGTTGGTGAGATCCGTGGTGTTGAAGGTGCCGTCGCATTCGGTGCGATGCAGACCGGCCACCCAGTACTTTCAACATTCCACGCGGCCTCTGTTGAAAAACTTATCCAGCGTCTTTGTGGTGACCCGATCCTTATCCCTAAGACCTATGTCGATAACCTGAACCTAGTTGTTATCCAGAGTTCAGTTCGTCGTCCGACTGGTGAAATGGTCCGTAGGATCCTCTCTATTAATGAACTGGTGGGTTTTAACCCGGAAACCGGTGGGTTCTCATTTGTCGAGATGTTCAGCTGGAACCCTATTACAGATGCCCATGATTTCCATGGAAGGGGGAGCAGTTTCCTCCTTGAAAACAGGATAGCCACAATGCTCGGTATTCCTGATCACAAAAAAGCGGGTATGTACCTTGAAGTTGAAAAAAGGGCACGTATTCTTGAAAGACTGCATAAGGCAGGCTATACCGGGTTCTATGACCTGTACCACATGATGACCAAAATCAAGAAGCAGGGGCTCCTCACTATTGATATCCCCGATTAGAGAGTCTGCAGGCTGCCATGGATGTTAAAAGCCTTCCCGCCGGACCAACCGCCCTTCCGGTTAAAGAAGGCCGCCAGGTACCCTTCAAGGGTATGATTAAGTCGATCCGCGACAAGCTGGACTCACTTCTTGAGGCCAAGCGGATGGCCGCAGATATGCTGTTCATGGCCACCTACATGTGCGCAATTACAACCGCACGTGCAACCAGGCCCGAGATCTTTGCATATACCGCACTCAGAAAAGAGTATGCAACAGCCAAGTATATTGCAAAAGTTGAATTTTTTGTCAAGCGCTGGAATTACAGTTACGTGGAAGCCCTTACAGCGGTTGCGGAACGGACACAAAACAAACTGCTGGCGAGTATGCTGAACCGCTATTCCAATTCAATAGAGTCCGGCGTACCGGATGAGGACTTTCTTAACCGCGAACTTGCTACCGTCAGGAGTATATACCGGAATAACTATGAGCAGGGGCTTGAGATGCTTAAAAAATGGGGGGATGCGTACATTGCGATGCTGTTCTCAGGTGCCCTTGTCGGGATTATCATCATGGTTTCAGTTGCCCTTTTTACACCTGATAATATCCAGGGGACCCTGATGCTGTCCTACATGATTGTAATAGCGACTTCGTTGTTTGGGATTATAACAATGTACACGTCTGTCCCTTCAGATGAGAAGATCCATGACCTTCCTGTCGGTTCAAAGGAGCAGATGATAATCAAGCGGCTTGAACGGAGGATTATTCCTGTTATCATCATTGTCACGGTAGTTTTTATTGGTATCAGTGCATCCGGGCTGATCAAGGACGTATATGGCCTTGTTATGCTCTTAATCGGGCTCATGCTCCTTCCCCTCGGTATTATCGGTTACCTTGACGACAGTAATATCATCCAGCGCGATGCAGACTTTACGTCGTTCATACGAAGTATTGGTGCAGTGATGGGTGGAAAAGGGACTACAATGGGTCATGCGCTGGCAGAAATAGACCGGAAATCCCTTGTTGTTCTGGAACCTTTGATCAATGGCGTATATTCCAAACTGAACCTTGGCCTTGACGAAAACGCCAGTTGGGAGAAATTTATCGGGGAGAGTGGGAGTAACCTGATCTATAAATATCTGAATATTTTCAGGGACTCATGTGAGCTCGGAGGGTCCCCGGATACGATTGGTGAGATAGCCGGCTCATCAATGCTTGAACAGGTCCTGCTCCGGGAAAAGAGGAATTCGGTTTCCATGGGTTTTGTCGTCCTCATTATCCCTATGCATACCATGATGATTGCCATTTTCCTGTTCCTTTTCCATATTCTCCTGACCATGGCCAAGGCAATTGCTGGTGTGATGGACAATCTCAATGCCATGGGTGAAGGTACCCAGGCCGCCCAGAGTGTCGGGGGGTCAATGGTCAGCGGTATCAATATGTTTGTTTCTTTTCCTGAAGCGGAAATGACGCTCTATATCATAATCATGATTACGATTATTACTGTTGCGAATATTTTTGCAGGCAAAATTGTGATGGGTGGCGGGAGATATATTTTTTACTTCTTTGCCAGCATTCTATCGATTATGACGGGGCTTGTATATATTGTGGCGCCGTATATTGTAGCGATGTTCTTTAACATCCCGGTCTTTCAGGGGGTATAGCGTATGAAGGATTCAGTCAGGCGGATTCTGTTATTTGTCGTCATTCTTATAGCAGGGCTGGTACTAATCCTGTTTGATTTACCTGCAGTTTTTTTGGTACTGGTGGTCATAGCACTGGCATTTGTGGCCCTTTTGATAAATGGTTCAATCAAACTACCGAATCTCCGTGTACCGAAATTAGCGTCCTCCAAAAAAGGGACTAAAACGGAAGAGAAAGGACAAAAATCTCCGGTAACTCAAAAAGCAGCACCGGAAAAAAGCGGGAAAAAACCGGAACCTTCGCCTAAAAAAGTTACGAAAACAACATCTTCAACAACTACCGGCCGGTTCTCCACAATCCGGGGCGCATTTTCATCAATGGGACAAGCTTTCTCGGTCATTGCAGGAGATATTGGTAAGGCAAGGAAGACTTCATCTGCCAAGCAGCGGGACAAACAGAAACTTGACCAGATGCTTGACCAGTCAGTCCAGGGCCGTGCGCCCGATATCAGGTCTCTTAAGGAGGCAAACCCCGAAATTGTCCCTTCGGGAAAACAGACTGTCAGCGATCCCTTCTCAACTCTTGTGAAAGAGCAGATGAACACGGAATTGCTTGACTCTGAGGGAGCGGGTGAAGATCTGGGTGACCTCGCTTCATTGAACGACTTCGATCTTGGTGCTGACATGTCGGGAGCATTTGGTGATGATATAGCGAACCTTGATATCTCACTTGATGCTGAAGAAGGCATTGCAATTGATGACGATTCTGATACCGACGAAGTTGCATCAATACTTGCTGCGAATATGGGGGACCTGGACCCGGGAGAAGAAGAAACTGACCCGCTATCGAATGATATGAATCTCGGTGGTCTCGAGGACCTTGATATAAACAGCATAGATCTGGACCAGGAACTCGGAGACCCTGATAACCCGGAGAAAAAAGAATCCAGAACAGTTGCACAGCCGGAAAAAAGCCCCCCTGGCGTATCACAAAAACCCACCTCATCTTCTCCTGCAGTGATGGGGGGGTCCCCGCTTGCCTCCGCTCCTTCTGCGAAGCCTGCAATAGTGGAAACACCAAAGGACATGAGCAACTCAATGATGGCCTTTTCTTCCGGAAAAGGCATGGATGATGACCTTATGTCCTCTCTTAAATCTGATGCTGCAGGTGTTAAGAGAAATGATAATGCACCCCTGCTCCGGGACTTGAAAGATGTCAAAGTTCCGGCTACAGATCTCGAAAAAGATCTGGAAGGGATATTAAATATGACAAAAGTAAAGAAATAAGTGGCGAGTGAGTATCCGGATCGAGGGTTGATATGACTGAAATACCTGTAAAAATTGAAAAAGATGGGAAATGGGTTGTCTCAAAGATTGACGTCACCCAGGACCAGCTTTCCATCAGGGAGCCTGTCAACACTGATATAACATTTAAATCGATTATCAACCTTGAAGAGAAAAAAAGTGTCCTTCTCATCATGGTAAAAGGGAACCCTGAAGTACTATACCGGATTGCCACCGTCCCGAAGGCATTGCAGGTTTTAAAACGCATGATCATCATGTCATGCAGTGCGTACCGCCTGAGTGCGTATTTCATGTCACCGGCTGTCCGGGGTGGCGTAATGGTCACTGATGCACAATGGGAGAAAGGAGCGGTCGCAGTACTGAAAACCGGGATCTGGTTTGTAAGCCAGAACAAGCAGGTATGTGTCCCAATTTCCGAAGTCGCAGGCATTGAAATGACGCAGCGTGACCTCCAGAATAAACAGGTGGATGTCATCAAAATCGACCATCTTGAAAATGGTGAAGTAGTAACAAGTTTCGTCCTATGCCCGCTCTCGACATTGCAGGTCCTTCTTAATTTTTTGAAAGATGCAACCAAGGAAATGGACATGAAGGGTGATGAGCTTGACCCTCTTGCTGCGCAGGTGGGAATGCTCGTTTATAGTGGCATGGACTCACATGCAATTGAAAATATGCTGAATATCCCCCATAATGAACTCGACCAGATATTCGATAAGCTATTAAAACTGGGAGTTGTCGAAGTGATGTTTACCCGGAGAGAAGTCCAGCTTACTCCGAAGGGTGTCCGCTTCATCTCGGATGCGGTTAAACCCCCAACACCTTAACCAATCTGCAAACGCATAAGCGGCATTAAATACATATAAGTGCCGGACAAAGAGCTGTTGTGATTACATATGGGGAGAATTCTGATCGTTGATGATACACTTTTTATGAGGACACTTCTTAAAAACATCCTGTTCTCGGGAGGACATTCGATTGTCGGTGAGGCTGGTGATGGTGATGAAGCTATCGAGAAGTACAAGGAATTAAAACCCGACCTCGTTACCATGGATGTTGTGATGCCGAAAATGAACGGGATTGAGGCTTTGAAAGGGATTAAGGCCCTGGACCCGAATGCAAGGGTAATCATGTGCACGGCTGTCGGGCAGGAGCAGATGGTTAAGCTGGCGATAAAAAGTGGTGCGAGAGGATATGTTGTGAAACCATTCCAGGCACCAAAAGTACTCGAAGAGATCAAAAACGTCCTTGGATCGTGACGATGATCCGTGTTCTTGTGATTGATGATTCGCTTTTTATGCGCACAATAATCACTGACATGCTCCGGAAAGACCCGGAAATTGAGGTTGTCGGAGTGGCCACAAATGGTGAGGACGGGCTGGAAAAGATAAATGAGCTAAGACCCGATGTCATAACGCTGGATATCGAGATGCCAAAGATGGATGGTATCGAAGTGCTCAGGCGTAAAGCCTCATTGGAGCACCAGCCGAAAACCCTGATGCTCAGTTCACTCACCTCACAGGGGGCCCTGATGACGAAAAAGGCTATGGCGTACGGTGCTGATGATTTTATGCTGAAACCAAAGGACCTTGCGCGCATACGGGGCATATCACATGAACTAGTAATTAAAGTAAAAAACCTGGTGAATATCGCCTACATATCAAGAAAACCAGGTCCCGCAGGTGAAATTGCAAATAAAATCGTGCTGATCGGGTCCTCGGCCGGTGGGCCCCCGATGCTTGACGTCCTTCTCTCATCATTCACATTGAGTATACCCGCGGCTATCATGATCACCCAGCACATGCCTGAAGGTGGATTCACCGCAGCGCTTGCAGCACGGCTCAACCGGCTCTCCCCAATGCCGGTAAAAGAGACCGAAAACGGTGATGTCCTGTCAAGTGGCCATGTTTATGTATCGATGGCAGGGTACCATACGGTTATTTCCAGTATGGTCTCCCAGTCGGGTGTAAAAGGAGGGCGGGTAATCCATTCACGAGCCCCGCCGGAGCACAGCGTACGACCTGCTGTAAATAAAACTTTTTCATCTGCAGCTGCTGCGTTTGGCCCTTTCACTGTGTCAACGATTTTGTCGGGAATGGGAAGTGACGGAGGAGATGGAACCCTCGCAGTGAAACAGCATGGCGGGACGACGATGGTCTGCCGCGAATCGGAATGCCTTGTTTATGGAATGGCCCGGGCCGCCCTCAAACTTAACTGCGTGGACTCGGTATTGCCACTTCGTTCGATGGCTGGTGAGATAACACGGGTAGTTAAAACCATGGGTGGGTAAATATGTCCGAGATGGATGCCTATCGTGCACTCTATATCGCCGAATCGAGGGAAAACCACGAGAATATTGTAAAAAATCTTCTTGTACTCGAGAACGGGCCCGATGAAGCAGTTATCGCCGAAATTTTCCGTTCCGCCCATTCTCTTAAGGGCATGTCTGCAACGATGGGCTTTCAGCATATGGAGCGGATCTGTCACGCAATGGAGGACGTGTTCCAGCTTATCAGGAGCGGTCAATTGGAAGTCCACCAGGACCTCGTTGACCTTCTCCTTGCTGCATCCGATGATATTGAACAGATGCTGGATGATATTGAGTCAGGGGGTCCAGGGACGATCGATAACCTCGAAGAGCGGGTCCAGGTTCTCCTTGACTGGAAGGCGGATCAGCATCCAGGGGGGGGCCTGAAAGCGGAATCCCTGCTACCAGAAAATGGGGGGGTGTTCCCTGCACAAACCGGTGATGAAGCCTTGCTGGAGGAGAAGGAAGGGCAGTACCAGATGCTGATAAGGCTCCGTGATGATTGTGACAGCAGGAACCTGAGGGGAATGCTGCTGCTCCAGAACCTCGATCAATTTGGAACAATTATTCAGTGCATTCCGGACCGGACAATTGTTGAAGATGGTGTATTTGATGGCACTCTCAGGCTGGTTATCAGGAGCGATGCCGGGATTGATGCATTAAAAACAGCTGCTTCAGTTTCCGATGTCAAGGAAGTCCTGTTCGGACCTGATATTGATCCGGATGCTGACAAGGAAGCGACAGGTCCCGCAGCCATGATCAAACCGGTCATCGTGCCAGATATCACGGGAGCCGGAACAGACCATTCATCCGTGGTCTCAAAACTGGTTAAGGAAGAACGTGTCGATAAAAGCAGGGAAGTCAAGAACATCCGGGTAGATATTACACGCCTTGACCAGATGATGAACCTGATAGAAGACCTTGTAATAAACCGGGGGAGACTGGCACAGATTGCCCGGAAATTCCAGATAAAAGAACTGGACGAGACCCTGAACATGGTAGGCCGGTCGGTTTCTGACCTCCAGAACCTGATGATGAATATACGGATGATCCCGCTGTCCCATATATTTAACCGTTTCCCGCGTACAGTCCGTGACCTTGCACATAAGGAGCAGAAAGAGGTTGAGTTTACCATTGAAGGGGGCGACACAGAACTTGACCGCAGTATCATGGACGGCCTTAACGACCCATTGCTTCACCTTATCAGGAACGGTGTCGATCATGGGATCGAAAAACCGGAAATCCGGATGAGATCAGGTAAACCCGGTAAAGGGAAGTTGAACCTGATAGCAAGTCGTGATCGTGACAATGTTGTTATTGTTATTGAAGATGACGGGGCCGGGATTAATCGTGAAAAAGTAGCCAGAAAGGCAATTGAACGCGGATTAATCACTGAATTGCAGGCAGCGGAAATGACCGATGAAGCAGTATATGACCTCCTGTTCCTGCCTGGTTTCTCTACTGCCGAAAAGATCACCGACGTAAGTGGCAGAGGGGTGGGTCTCGATGTTGTCAGGACCGCCATAGATAACCTGAAAGGGACGATTAAAGTTGAATCTTTTCCCGGGAAAGGGTCACGGTTCGAACTGGTCCTTCCACCGACCATGGCCATCGTAAATGTGATCATGGTCAGGATCAATGGTCGTCGTTGTGCGATTCCGGTAAATAATGTTGTTGAGGTTGCCGGTCTTTCCGTGAGCAAGATACATCATATCGGAACACAGGAAGCAATAATGATGAGGGACGAAGTATTACCACTTGACAGGCTGGAAGAAATGTTTGGAAAATCTGACAGGACTGAGATCCTTGTGGTCCTCCAGCACCAGAATAAAAAGCGGACGATCGCTGTCGATATGATTGAAGGTCAACAGGAGGTCGTTATTAAACCCCTGAGTTCGATGATCGGGGGGTGCCGTGGGATAAGTGGGATTACAATTCCCGGAGATGGGGAAGTGGTACCCGTGCTGGATGTAAATGCAATTGTAAGGGAGAACTGAAATGAAACTGACACATGTACAGACAGATGCACTTCAGGAACTCGGAAATATCGGGGCTGCCCACGCGGCAACAACACTTTCCACAATGCTTTCAGCAAATATTTCGATGAGTGTGCCAGAAATCAAAGTGATTGATATTTCAGAAATATACAAATATGTGGGGGACGAGATAGCAGCACTTGTATTGTTCCAGGTAAACGGAGAAGTAAAACCAGGGGGCTATCTGCTGTTATATATCCCTAAACCATCTGTAATCCGCCTTACAAATGCCATGCTCGGATTAACAGAAATGGACCGGGAACTCGACGAGATGGACAGGAGTGCCCTTCTGGAGGTTGGGAATATTATGGTCTCGGCATTCCTGGACGGCACCGCGGAACTCCTGAATATTATCATGCTGCCATCTCCGCCTCAACTTGTCATCGATATGCCACATGCTGCAATTCAAAGTATCCTTGCATCACAGGAATCGGAAGATATTGACGAAGTTGTACTGTTCAAAACAGCAATGGTTAGTGATGCCCATAACATCCAGAGCAGTATCTTCCTGTTTCCGAACCATCCCATGCTAGAAGATATTATCCGCAGGCTTGAGGAAATCCTTAATCCTCCAATCTGAAGGGAAATAAGATACCATGAGTCTGATGCCCCCTGGAAACGATACGGTTATAATTGGTATCGGTGAGTACCAGGTAGGTTCAATGCCCATGGCATCAATCGGGCTGGGTTCTTGTGTCGGTCTCGTTATCCATGACCGGCAAACGGGTAACGGGGCTCTCGTCCATATCATGCTGCCATCATCACACGGTAAAACAGACCGGCCCGGAAAATATGCCGATAGTGCAATTGAAATCCTGATTAAAGAATTAACTAAAAAAGGGAACTCCCCTGCCAACCTGATTGCGAAGATAGCCGGCGGTTCGGCAATGTTCAAGACGTTTTCAGGAAATTTAAATATCGGTGAGCGTAACATCGAGGTGATCAGGAAACTCTTAAAGGAACAAAAAATTCCCGTTAAAGGGGAAGATGTAGGGGGATGCGTCGGTCGCACTATTTTTTATTATCCAAGGGAAAATGGCAAACTTGTTATCAAAAAAGGTGACGGGACATTCACCGAACTATAGGGTTTTGTTGAAATGCACTTAAATCTATCTTGTAGATTTGGGTATTCCAAAATGAAATTACGCCCCCCAGGCTCAGTCCCGCGGGTTCGGCGGTCCCGGTTGGAATAGGGAAAGATCTCTGAGTATCTGAATTTTCACGAATTCTGAAGTTGGAACAGGCCCAAAGGATATCGTATTGGTGATGGGATAATTATGGGGTGGATATCCTTCCTGTCTACGTATTTCCATTCATTTTAACATATGCAGGGGTTCGCAAAAATAAAACAGGTGTATTTTCCCGGGTTTGTTACCTTTTGTTTCAGAAATTATTACATTATAAATACGGCAGCTGCAATAACCGTCGTCCATAACCCGCTTTTTTCGCCTTGGGCAGACTGGCATATATGGGTTGTCCTGAATATTTTTCCGCTGGCCATGTAGATCTGTTCCCGTTCCTGCCATGCCTGGTTAATATCAAACTCTATACCGAATGTTGTTGCCAGCATTGTTGCCGCAAGGTCTTCAGCATATTCTCCGGTCTGTTCAGAAGTTTCACCATAAGCGTGGTGTTCAGAGAGGTACCCGTATTCCTGTGTATCTTTTGGGAGCGCAAGACCTATCGCTGCGGATATTAAACGGTTTGGCTCGTTAGTCTCATTCTTTGCCATTACTACATAGGTGATCTCACCGGCCTGGAGGAGTTGCAACCCTTCTTCAACCGAGAGCTGCTTGCAGTTTGGTGGAAAAATTGAGGACACGTAGACGAGGTTACACTTTTCTATGCCCGCCTTTCGAAGTGCCAGCTCAAATGAAGCAAGGCGGTCTTTATGTATACCAAACCCGCGTGTAAAAAATATTTTTTTCGGAACAGCCATAGTGATTTTTTTGATTTATGTGGTTTTTAATCTTTCTTTCCCGGAAAAATAGTATATAGGCTTAACCAGGTATGCGACCGGGACAACATAGTACGTGGATACCACAACAGGGAATAAATTTTATATTTTACATCAGTAAGCGGATGACAGTTGCGGAGACTACCAGAAAAAGAGAAGATGCCGGAAAAAATTATCGATTCTACCTCTCGGGATACTACTTATGTCTGTACTTCGAAATTTGCTGGCGGGAATAACAAATATTTAAGCAATGGACTCAAATCTTGATGGGACTGAAATTTTTTTCAGGTACTGTTAGGAGGATGTAATGAAAAACGGGAAAAGTCTACTCTTTAGTATCTCTGTCTTCCTGGTGCTCGCGACGCTTAGCATCAGCGTAACAGCAGATGGAGTGAACCAGACAACTGAAATCCAGGGTATCACTACCAGCACCTATATTGATGTCGTTGGCATGGCGAGTAATAATGTTGAACTTGCATGGACTTCGGGTAGTGGATCACTCCAGGACAACCCCCCGTTGTCGGGTGGTGAATCAGTTCAGACCACTGTATACTCTGAAAACACCAATGCAATGAACGGGCACACCGTATATATAAAGGACTTCAGTGTCAATACCGGCAACCAGAATATTGCACAGAGTAATGTCAAGTCATCCCGCCAGATCACATTCGAGGGGCTTGATGGCGGAAATATGGTATCTGATGAAAGCCTTTTGATAAGTACCACCGGTAATCCAACATCGGCTGCAGGACAGTTCCTCTGTCCTTTTGGAGCATCCACGGTTGGCACATTACCGGCATTCTGTAACATTATACAGGCCGGGAGCCATATAGACAGTACCTATATATCACTTTCGACACAGGCATCGAGCCGGACAATTATGGCAACAGCAGATGTCCCGGTTGCGTTGAGCTATAGTATCAATGCTCATGGTATCAACACGGCAAACGGCGTTATCCCGGCGCAGGGAATGGCCGCTGCATATATGAGGGTACACCTCCAGGGTGGAAGTGGGAATAGCACGGCTAAAGCGTCTGATCTTACCTATGAAGATAAGTCCACGATAAACGGAATTATTAATTCGTTTACAAAGTCATATGCCTACCAGTCAGGGGCAAATATCTTATGAGAACAGGACCCTCAAAATCCGGCTTGCGGATTTTCGGGAAAACCCGTCCTCCTTTTTTTTGATTTCTTTCACGTTGTAACACGACTGGTGACCTGCAGGAACGGGTGTTGAAAAATTTGCACCCTCTTATGACCCGATTTTTAGTCTACTGCAACATCGTTAATATGTTGCCGGACACATTAAATATGGAAATCATGAAGGCAGTTCTTGGTCTGGAAGATGGGACATACGTGACTGGTGAAGGGTTCGGGGTTGAAGGAGAGTGCAGGGGAGAACTCGTTTTCTCAACCCAGATGACCGGTTACATGGAAGCCCTCACTGACCCGAGCTATTTTTGGACAAATGCTGCTATTCACTTACCCTCTTATCGGGAATTACGGTGTTGACCTGCAAAATTTCCAGGCAAAAAGACCCTGGGCCCTCGCTTGTCTTGCCCGTGAAATATGTGCTTCACCTTCCACTGGTATACCCATGCTCCGCTATTTTGAAGATAATGGCCTGCTTGGAATGAGAGGCATCGATACACGGATGCTTACTATCAAAACACGGGTCATGGGGACGCTCAGGGCTGCCCTTGTTACAGGTGATGATAATGGTGAGTATGCTGTTGAGCGTGCAGCAACAGCCCCGCTGATTTCAGACGAAGATCTAATCCCGACCGTCTCCTGCAAAGAACCATATCGCGTAGAGGGGCGGGGAAAACGTATTGCGGTAATTGATCTCGGAATCAAGAAAAATATGGTAATCAGTCTGCGGAAACGTGACGCAGATGTGTATGTATACCCGTATAATGCAACTAACTCCGATATTCTTGAATGCAAACCTGATGCACTTTTTATAAGCAACGGGCCCGGGGACCCTGTCCATGCGACCCATGCAATACAATGTGTGGAGGAGCTTTCGGGTGACCTTCCAATTTTTGGGATTTGCATGGGTAACCAGGTCTGTGGACTCGCTCTCGGCGCCAAAACCTATAAAATGAAATTCGGGCACAGGGGTACAAACCAGCCTGTCAGGAATATTGACGGGAAGATCTATATCACGACCCAGAACCACGGCTATGCTGTTGCTGCAGATACACTTCCAGAAGGGTGCCGGGTCTCGTTTCAAAATGTAAATGACGGGACTCTTGAAGGGTTCACGAACAACGATCTTAACATGACCACTGTGCAGTTCCATCCCGAGGCTCATGGAGGTCCGCGGGACACGGAAGCTTATTTTTTTGATTCAATGTTCCGGAGGATCTCCTGATGCCCCGGCTCCAGCACATTAAAAAAGTGCTCCTGATAGGGTCCGGGCCAATCCAGATCGGACAGGCGGCCGAGTTTGACTTTTCCGGTTCCCAGGCCTGCCGGGCCCTGCGTGAAGAGGGGGTACAGGTTGTGCTCGTAAATTCCAACCCGGCCACTATTCAGACTGACCCTGACATGGCAGACGAGATATACATCGAGCCACTCAGGGCTGATATTATTGCAAAAATTATAGAGAAAGAACGCCCTGATGGAATTCTTTCCGGCATGGGGGGACAGACCGGGCTGAATATGACCGCGGAACTTGCCGAACGGGGTGCATTACAGGGTGTTGAAATCCTCGGGACCCCGCTTGAAGCAATTTATCAGGGAGAAGACCGCGAAAAATTCCGCGAGCTGATGAAAAAGATCGGTGAACCCGTCCCCATCAGCTGATATCCTCAATGACATCAGGCAGATTGAAGAGGCGTTACAATGCGTCGGGCTTCCGGCCATTATCAGGCCCGCCTATACTCTTGGTGGTGCAGGGGGCGGTATTGCACAGACAAAGGAAGAACTGGTCCGGATAACCGAGTCCGGGTTGAACCGATCGCGAATTCGTCAGGTCCTCATTGAACAAAGTGTCCAGGGCTGGAAAGAAATTGAATTTGAAGTGATGAGGGATGCATCTGACACGTGTGTCATCATCTGCGGGATGGAGAATGTTGACCCGATGGGCATTCATACAGGTGAAAGTGTCGTGGTTGCCCCGATCCTGACGCTAAGGGACGATGAATTCCAGATGATGCGTTCTGCTGCCATTAAGATCATCCGAGCCCTCGATGTACAGGGCGGTTGCAACATCCAGTTTGCTTTTAAGGAGGGTGATTACCGGGTAATTGAAGTAAATCCGCGTGTTTCCCGATCGTCTGCACTCGCTTCAAAGGCTACCGGGTACCCTATCGCACGGGTTGCAGCGAAAATTGCAATTGGTCTCCGTCTCGATGAAATTACAAACAGTGTCACCGGGTGCACGATGGCATCATTTGAACCGTCAATTGATTATATCGTGGTCAAAGTACCACGTTGGCCATTTGACAAATTCAAGAGTGCTGACAGGACTCTCACAACTGCCATGAAAAGTACCGGGGAAATTATGGCCATAGGCCGGACACTCGAAGAGGCCTTCAAAAAAGCGCTCAGGTCTGTTGATACCGATGTAGTGGTCCATACGAACCCGAGCGAGATTCGGATGATCCTATCCCGCCCGACTGATGAACGGTTTGCATGCCTCTTCGATGCATTCCGTCAGGGTTTCACCGTGGAAGAAATTTTCAACCTGACCAAAATCACCCCGTTTTTCCTTGAAAAAATTAAAAACATTGTCGAAATGGAACAGTCCCTCGCGGTAAATGCCAGCATCGAGGAGATCAGGCGTGCCAAAATATACGGGTTCTCAAACCTTGAACTCAAAGAATTAACAGGGAAGACCTGGAAAGAGATAGAAAACATTACGGGCGCCCCTACCTACAAAATGGTCGATACCTGTGCCGCAGAATTCCCTGCAACGACTCCCTATTTCTATTCAACGTGGGACACCGAGAGCGAGATAATTCCTGATAATAAACCAAAAGTACTTATCATTGGTTCAGGGCCAATCAGGATAGGGCAGGGAATTGAGTTTGATTACTGTACGGTTCATGCGGTAATGGCTCTTCGTGAAGCGGGTGTTATTGTCCATATCGTCAATAATAACCCCGAGACTGTTTCTACTGATTCTGATACATCAGACCGGTTGTTCTTCGAGCCGATGCAGCTTGAAGATATCATGAATATCCTCAAATCTGACAACTATTATGGCGTAATGGTCCAGTTTGGCGGGCAGAATTCTGTTAATCTGGCAGTCCCGATCGAAAAAGAAATTAAGAGACTTAAACTAGCCACAAAAATCCTCGGCACTTCACCGGATGCGATGGATATCGCAGAAGACCGTGACAGGTTCAGTCTTCTCCTTGATAAGCTGGATATCCCTGCACCCCCTAATTCTTCAGCATCCTCTGCCGAAGAGGCCCGCGCGAAAGCAAAAAAAATCGGCTATCCCGTGCTCGTGCGTCCTTCCTATGTTCTTGGAGGCCGGGCGATGGAGATTGTCCACGATGAGACTGAACTTGATACGTACATGAAAGAAGCAGTCAGGGTCAGCCGGAACCATCCCGTTTTGATCGACTCGTTCCTCCAGAACGCGATTGAACTTGATGTAGACGCAGTCTGCGACGGGAGCGAGGTACTGATTGGGGGCATCATGGAGCATATCGAGGAAGCAGGTGTCCATAGTGGAGATTCGGCCTGCGTGATCCCTACACAATCCCTTTCAAAATCTGTCCTTTCCAGGGTAAGGGACTATACCCGGAAAATTGCACTGGGACTCGGCGTAGTTGGAATGGTAAACCTCCAGCTGGCTGTTAAAAATGATATCGTGTATGTCCTCGAGGCAAACCCTAGGGCCAGCAGGACTGTACCGTTTGTTAGCAAGGCAACCGGTATTCCCCTCGCAAAAATTGCCGCCAAAACGATGATGGGAAAGAAACTATCAGAACTCGGTTATAAGGAACGGGACATTAACCATGTCGCAGTTAAGGAAGTCCTCCTCCCATTCAACAAGTTACCGGGTGTCGATACGGGTACTTGGCCCCGAAATGAAGAGTACCGGTGAAGTAATGGGGATCGATTACGATTTCGGTCGTGCTTATTACAAAGCAAGTATTTCGGCTGATAACGAACTCCCCATGCAGGGCAATGTCTTTATTTCCGTATCAAATGAACAAAAAGACGAAGCAATTGCTATATCACGGAAACTGAAAGGACTTGGGCTGACCCTGTACCGGTACCTCGGGGACTGTCGAATACCTTACACAGGCAGGTATTGAAGCAAACCTTGTCCGTAAGGTGCAGGAAGGGTCGCCAAACGTGATTGACCTGCTCAGGAGGGGCGAGATCCGTCTCATTATCAATACCCCGAAAGGGAAGCAGTCAAGACAGGACCATTACCAGATAATGCGGGCTGCGGTTGATTATGCAGTCCCGTACATCACCACGCTCCAGGCCGCAAAAGCCGCAGCCCTTGCGATCGATGCGATGAAAAGGGAGAAAATAACGCTCGAACCTATCAGTCATTATATCGGAGTGTAATTCTATGGGAAAAGGAACAGTTGTACTCTGCATACAGTGGCGGGCTTGACACCTCTATCTGTATTCCACTCCTGCGGGAGGACTATCAGTTTGACCGGGTTGTTACCGTGGCCGTCAATGTCGGCCAGCGGGACGAAGAGATTGCAGTTGCGACAGAGAAAGGTAACCGGTTCGCCGATAAACACTATACTCTCGATGTCCGTGAAAAATTTGTTCATGATTACCTTTTCCCGGCTATAAAGGCAAACGGTTCGTACGAAGGTTACCCGATGGGTACCTCACTGGCCCGGCCACTGATTGCAGAGGAGGTTGTGGCTGTTGCACGGAAAGAAGGTGCAACAGCGATAGGTCATGGCTGCACTGGAAAGGGGAACGACCAGCTCAGGTTTGATTTCATCATCAGGGGTGCTGGTCTTGAGGTCATTGCCCCAATCCGGGAGAAAAACCTGACCCGCGACTGGGAGATCGAATATGCAAAAAAGCATAATATCCCGGTGCCGGTAGCGAAAGATAAGCCGTGGAGTATGGACGAAAACTGCTGGAGCAGGAGTATTGAGGGGGGAAGACTTGAAGACCCATCTGTACCATACCCCTGAAGAAATTTACCTCTGGACTGTTGCCCCTGAGAAGGCACCAGATTCAACTGAAAAGGTAACGATTGAGTTTGAATCTGGTGTTCCCGTCGCCCTTAATGGTACCAGGATGAACGGTTATGACCTTATTCAGAAGCTGAACCTGATTGCGGGTAACAACGGGATAGGCCGGAATGATATGATCGAAGACCGGATTCTCGGCCTGAAAGCGAGAGAGGTCTATGAGCACCCTGCAGCAAGCACCCTCCTTTTTGCCCACCGTGACCTTGAACGCCTTGTTCTTACCAGGGCTGAACTCCAGTTCAAACAGATGGTGGATGAGAAGTGGTCGGAACTCGCCTACATGGGCCTCGTCCATGAACCCCTGTTTCATGCACTGAATGCATTTATCGATACAACACAGGAACGTATGAACGGGATAGTTGAACTTGCCCTCTATAAAGGTAGTATTCGTGTATTAGGACGCTCCTCTCCTGATGGGATTTATTCTGATGACCTGGTCTCGTTCGACAGCAGCTCTATTGACCAGTGTCATGCTATCGGGGTATCTCATTATTATGGGATGCAGGCCCGCATGGTAATGCAGAAAAAACAGCTGCGTTCCTCGAAAAAATAAGATATACAGGATTTTTATTCCTGGTAAAAAAGACAGTGGGCAATACCCTGTCTTTTTTTTATAATAGTGATTTGTCAACAAACGCCACCCAATTTTTTTCAGACTCATAACCAATTCAAAAAATGTAGTTAGAATTGGAACATAAGACGCTCTTGGGGGTATTGCCCCCGCCGCTACGGCAGCCCCCAATCGGGATAGTTCCTGGACTGTTGAAATGACTCAAAAAGACAGGATTACCTAAAACGAATACAATTCTCTCCTGATTTAACGAATAAAAATGTAGTGTGTTGGTTCCGATTGATGAATCACCAAAAAAAATTATACCAACGATAGACTTTGTTGAAACCCTGTTTATTGTAAGAAAGTAGCAGATATGTAGACAGGAGGGGGTTTGACATCCTCCCTGCCCCACCCCCGATACGATATTCATTGGCAGGGTTCAACTGAAAGGTTCCTGAAACAGTCAGAGATTCCATTCCTCTTACTAACCGGGGCCATCTAAGCGGGGGCCGAGCCCAAGGTCACATAAGTAAATTTCAGGAAATCATAAGACCAGTAAGATGGATTGTATAGTAAATTTGCAGGGCCGTAGTATCTGAAAATAAAGATAAGGAAAAATATTGTTTCAAAGCACTTTGTTGCCTGCCCCTGGCCCGGGAAGACAACTGTATGCTTCGGTGATCTTCATAATTACCAGGGATTTTGCAGGTGCATCTGGTTTCTTATCGACAACCATTTTTTTCATCTTGTCATAATCCGGGCCATTGGTTTTTATTTCAGTTGATCCCTTGACCTGGAAACATTTTTTGTTATCCGCGTCCCAGATGTACAAGGCTACCTTAGGGTTTTCCCTGAGATTTGTAATGGTCTTGTTCATGTAATTGTCTGCTATCCATATCGTGTCATCATGTACGAGGACGACGAATGCGATGGGGGCCACGTTCGGGATCCCTGTCTTTGATGATGTTGCAACCGGAAACAGCTTGATTTTCCCGAATGTTTCTTTAATTTCTGCGGTTAATGCTACCATATCCTATCCATCCCAGACGACCATAATTGAGGCCGTTGTATTCCATTTATACGTATTTCTTTTATGCTTTGTGATACGAACCCAAGGCTGTGACCTGGGATTAAAACGGTTTTGTAGCGCCATCTTGAGTTCATGATAGATTTGAATGTAATACGATCCTCTCTTAAAAGGTTCGCGGCTATTTATTATCACAGCCTGGTCCCGAAGGTGCTATCTTGCAGTATTTCAACTATATAGTACGATGAATCCGGTTATCGCTGTTGATCTTGGTGCTACGAATATCCGGGTGGCAAAAATATCTGGGGACGGCGTAATTGAAAAAAAGAATTCAGCCCTGACCCCGGCTTTTCCAGGGACCCCAGAAGTGATCACGGATATTATTATCGGGATGATCCGTTCGGTAGCGGAGGGGAAACAGGTTTCAGAACTGGATAGTATCGGTATCTGCGCAGCAGGACCTGTAAATTCGCACAGGGGGATTGTCATCAATCCACCCAATATTGCTCTATCGGTGATCCCTCTGGTTAATCCGCTCAGCGAAGAATTCGGGCTTCCGGTCCGTCTCATCAACGACTGTCCGGCAGGTGCACTCGGTGAACTGTATTATGGCGACGGGAAGGGGTGCAGGGATTTTATCTATATTACTATGTCAACCGGTATAGGCGGTGGCGTTGTTTCCAATGGAAACATAGTGCTCGGACGGAATGGAAATGCGGCAGAGATCGGCCATTTTCATGTTGATACCCGCTATAATGCCAAATGCGGTTGCGGTTGCACCGGGCACTGGGAAGCATATGCATCAGGCAGGCATATACCGGTATTTTTCTCCCGCTGGTGCCTGGAAAACAATATTGCAATTACCGGGGAATGGACAAGATCAACGCCCGGAATTTTTGAGGCTGTAAAGGGCGGTTACCCCGGCCTCGCTGAATTTATGGAGGAATTCGCCAGGATAACTGCCCGGGGCTTATCAGATGTCATTGTCGCCTACGATCCCTCGCGTATCATCCTTGACGGGAGTGTTATCCGGAATAACAGCGACCTGTTACTTCCCCTGCTCTACAAGCATGTTGACCGTTTCCTGCCTTTGCCGGAGATTAGGATGAGCAGGCTACATGGTCTTGCACCCCTGCTCGGCGCATCGGTTATAGCCCGTGGGTATAATACTGCAGCCGGCTCCCTGCTGGCAGGAGTACACGATTGACTATGTGTAACCAACGAGCGGGTAAATCGAATACCCGGGTGGTTGAAACGGGAATTTTATTCATGGGACCTAACATTGCATAACAGATTGAAAGGGAATTATTATAATGGGCCACTCATAAAAAGAATAGAATGAAAACTCTTCACAGGTCAGACAAATCGAAACTATTGGGCGGGGTCTGCGGAGGGCTTGGGGTATACTTCGATATCGACCCGAACATCATCCGGATTGTTCTGGTAATCCTTCTTGCACTCGGTATTGTTACGATATTCTGGCCGTTATTTTGCTTTATAGTTTATTTGGCCGCCTGGATTTTATTACCAGAAGAACCGAAAGAGGCATCATCTGTTGAGTCATCGTCTTCCTGACCTGCAAGACAGGTGCAGTATACCTTAAGCCAGGTTGAGATCAATCAATAATTTCGTTTTGCCATTGGGTCCTTCGTTCATGTTCCACGATGGTCCTGCACCTCCGTAAATAAGTCTCCCCCCATAGCCATGGTTTGTAGTTGTCACACATTTCCGGTTTTGCCATGTGGATTGAGCAGAGGTATTGGTGCTTCGATGCCCTCGTAAGGAACGGGCAGCTGCTCACAAGGGCTCCCGTATCAGGGTCTCTCAGTTCAATCGTCATGATATTCCCCAATTCATCAACCTGTAATTCAGCGCAGTTTTCCCATGTACCATTAGCAAAACAGGCAGAAAAATGGCGGAGAATATCCTTTCGATCATTGGTCAGCCACTGGTAGATATTCTCTATAGTCGGTGATATGGAATCACCGAATACCTTGCAACAGATGCCACACTGGTCACATTCAGTTCCGTTACTATTACCGGTCATTTGTACCAATGGTTTTGGGCACTATAGAGGATAACAATTGGCTATTTATTGAACGATCCAAAGAGAACATCTCCCCTATTAGAGAGTAAAATTACCAGAAATATCTGAGGTTTGTTATTAGCCGGGTCTAAACGAGCATTTCATGCCCCTGCCATGTGCAAGGGGTGCGGATACTATTCAAGAAATATTGTTTTCAGGCGGTCTGGAGATTTCATCAGGACTGTGTAGTATTGGTGCTGCCAATCCAGCGGGTGATGTAACAGCGTTCGGGGAAAACTTCTTAAAATATAGTTAACGAGTGTTGCTGTTCAGGCGTTCACAGATACGGGCGGCAGTAATCCAGGCGTATTTTTTCCCGTATTCACCAACGCTCCCGTACCATAGGACTGGGATTGTATACCAGAGCAAAGCAAGGAGGTACTGGTCAGAATTTTCATCAAGTATCGTGACCTGGTCGGCATAATACCGGAGTTTCCGTAGTACCCGGAATGCCTTTTCCGTATCCGGGGGGAGGTCCCTGCCTGGTAGAACGGGGATGTCCCCGAGATCTCTGAACATGATAAAGCACTGGTCCCACCCTGCCGTCCTGCATACCTCATCATCCGATGAAAACGTCATCATCTCAGTCCGTATAACGGTCTCCATCTTTGCTATATCGCGGAGGTTGTGGGTGATTCGCGTATCTGAAAAATCTATCAGCCACATGTGTCCGTCCTGGTCAAGTAGTACATTTTTAAGGTTCAGGTCACCGTGCTGAGGGGCATGGTATGCAGGACTTGTGGCGGTGACCCTCGTAGGCATGACATACTCAATAAAATAGAGCGGGTTTATAGATTTTCCGAGATTGCATGGAAGTGTCACTTCAGGATCGGACGCAGTGACCCCAAAGTGGGACAGGGCATATTCCCTTGAATTTTCGTATAACGGAGGCCTGAGGTACTCCTGGTAGAGGGCTGTTTCACGCCGGACTGGTTGGCCATACCATGTGTTGAGCACAATTCGAAAGAGGTGATCAAACGCAGCCTCAATTTTTTCGGGTGTTTGTGAACGGTAAAAGTCTTCCAGCGAGACAAGTGTACTGGAAGGACCGCGTATTCCGATAAAATTGTAGAGTATCCCCCCAAATTCACCGACCTTCCGGTGCTGGATCAGCCTTGTGGAACTGTTCAGGATATACCTCTCCACGTGATCGTTGTATCCCCGGACCTCGTCAGAGATCAATGACCAGGATCCGAGCTTCATCACTAATGGCATCTGTTCCCGGCCTGCCCGGTCAATAACACTGGCCCGGAACACAAGCGAGCCACTAAAACCCCCTGAAATCCGGGAAAGGTAAATTTTTTCATTTCCCTGGTGAAGTTGGCGCGTGATCAGCTCGTACTGCTCGTTCCACTCCGGGCAGGGGTTTTCAAATTCGATTACAGGCCCGTCATCATAACGCAGGTTGTCAATATAAGATACCCCGATAAGTGCTCTCCTGATAGCTGTCGCAGTTGTCAGGCGACACATCCCGGTAAATTCCCCCTCAATTTCGCTTGTTCCTATAACCCTGTCAATATCGGCATCATGATCCCAATCCATGTGTTTGAACAGGACTCCAAGGGTGTGGGAGAAAATGGGTGATCCATCTTCCGGAAGTCTCCCGGGGAAAAGTAAGGATAGCATCTCCCTATCAAGTCCTGTTTCAACAGACCGATCGTAGATTACTCCGAAACCGGCAAGTGTCACCCCATTGTTGAGGTCTGCCACGGATTTCCTGAACCATTCGTTATGATTATCCTTTGACCAGACCGGGTCACGGTTTTTCGGTCGGTTGGCTTCAACAGGTGACTTTTCTACAGTAATTGCTTCATAGTGGTTGGTATCGGCAAGAATTTTTACAGCCAGCACCCCGGTGTAATGGTCATCCCGTTCTTTTGCATGGGTACAGATGGCTGCATACATATCCCCCAGCGTAATTTCCTTACCCTGATCTCTCCCGGTTTCAACCAGCAGGACCTCGTGAACATCTCCGTCTAGTACAAACGAACAGGCGGCAAATATACCGGGGATCTCCCTGATCGATTTTGAATCATGTATTTCGGATTGTACACTATTACCTTGAAGGATGTAATCGGCAGTACCCCCGCCAGGTGGTGCCCATGCTATAAGCCTGCCCGCCACAACCATATCCCCGAGGACACCGGAACATTCACCAGGTGAAGGGCCAAACGCACCAATCCCGATGACATAGGTATTCTCCCCGATATTCAGTGGCAGAAGATCTTCAGTTTTCAGGCCGGAATGTTGTGCATCGTTCCATGGTCCGGAAGAAATGAGTCCTGCCGCTCCATCTGAAACGGGAAGATACCGAAGGGTCGCGGTACTGTTCGGTATTCCAGGGAGGATTTTCCATTGAGTTGATACCGGTCCTTCGAAAGACCTGTCCGGTAAGGATCGGACTGCCTGCTCAACCGTAGTGAATTGAGGGAATATCCGATCGAATCCTGAAACTACCAACACCTTTCTGGAAAATTCACCGGTCCCGGCAAGCATGACCACTCCCTTGTTACTCTTCCTGATTTTATATGCTCCATGAAGAGCGCGGATGCCGCCGCTGGAGAGGTACGGGACAGAACTCATATCGATGATCAGGTTGTTTTCGTCATCCGCAGTGATTCTGTCAATATATGGATTGAGTAGGAGAGCTCCTTCTGCATCCAGCCGGCCTTTCAGTGTAAGGACTGTATATCCTGCCTGTTTATGCACCGTAATTTCCATAATCCCGTACAACCCGGAAAGACTGATTCCAGAATTTCTCACCGTATCAAGCAGGAGTGAATACTATGGATCTGGAATTCCTACCTGAATAGATGTTTTGAATTGAATCAGGGTACTGTGGTATCTTCTGAAAAATAATATCACGGGTCCAACGGGGTTGTTGTTTATAGATATATAGTAAATTTCTGTTAGTCTACCCGGTGTCTTAGAAATCAGGCCCAACCGGAAGTATCAAGATGTACCGCTCTGAATTCATCTGATCCCCCTATGAACATTCAATCACTACGCTCACCTGTCCTTTTTATCACCTGTATTGCAATCCCGTTGCTTGCAGGGGTAGTTGGATCATTTTCCACGATGTCATCAATTCCCACCTGGTATGCGGGTTTAATAAAACCCGCTTTTACCCCTCCGAACTGGTTATTCGGGCCCGTATGGACTACGTTGTATATCCTGATGGGTATTGCACTGTATCTTGTCGTAAGGGAAGGTACCGAAAAGAAACCTGTTCAACTTGGTATCATTGTATTTGCAGCACAATTAATCGTTAATATACTGTGGTCCCTGGTCTTTTTCGGACTTCAGTCGCCATTGTTAGGCCTGATCACCATCCTGGTCCTTATTGCCCTGGTACTTTCCACGATCTATTTCTTCTACCAGGTCTCCAGGACCGCAGCAGCACTCCTCGTCCCCTATATTGCGTGGGTATGTATTGCCACCTACCTAAATGCCATGATCCTGGTCCTGAACTAAAATTTACCAGGCATTTTTTTTTATTTTCCACCGTACGACCTTACATGGTCCCAGGCCTTATGAAGGTCCGGATATTCCGGATTTGATTCATCGTATATCCCCGGAAGTTCTCGGTTGTACAGTTTCCGGTCTTCCCCCACCGGGCAGACCTTGATGCAGAACCCGCAGGGGGAGATGTATCGTTTGAACAGATCTTCAGAACGTGCTGTGCAGGTTTTCTTGTCCGTAAGCCCGGCAGGATAATCTTCTTCCTGTAAGGCATTGACCGGGCAGATTGTTACGCACCGCATGCATCGTATGCAAAGAGGCGAATGTATTATTTCCCCTCCACGTATTTTAGCATGGGTAAAAATCGATGTAAACCTAACTCTCGGGCCATACCCGGGGGTGAGCACCATATTATTTACCCCGAAATTACCAAGGCCCGCAAGAAAAGCAGCATGGCGGTGCGAAAAAAAAGCTACCGGGTTTTCTTTTAACACGCTGATTGATCCATATCCATCTCTTGGTAGAGCGACTGAAGGAAAACCGAGTCCGTTGAGCATGATTGAGATCCGTAAACTGCTCTGGTCAAGCATGGTGTTGACTGTTTTATAAAGTTCATGGTAGAATACCGAAGGTGATGTTTCCAGCACTGGCAGACTGACCGGTATACCGATGACAATAACCGTTTCTGTACCCGGGAATATGGCCCGGGGACGGAATTGTTCCGGTACCCATGGCTCGAATAGTGGAGAATCCCAGCGATCAGCCGGTGCAAACCCGACAAGGGGTAGATCAAGTTCGGCACATTTGTTTACAACCTGGAGTGAAGCGGCAGGGTCATTATAGCAGTGTATTTGATACAGGGGCTAGATGAATTTTCACATTTCTGCTGGATGACCCACTATTTTTTCCCGGATGGCGGTCAGCGGGTATCCTTCTCCAAACAACATCCGGAGATTCAGTATCCTTTCATGGTAATGCCGGATTAATCTGAAGTAACCGGTCTTAAAAATGTAAAATATTTCTAAGGATGGAGTATAAGGGAAGCTTTAATTCATCATACCGGGCATTTTGCAGTACCAGAACCATGGGGATGTTATCGTGGACGGGCATGAAATATCAGTCCTGATCGGGGGTAGGGCCGGGGACGGCGTAAGTAGCGCAGGGCAGGTTATTGCACAAATTCTTGGGCACATCGGATATCAGGTGCATATGTACCTTGATTATCCCTCTCTCATCAAGGGTGGCCATAATTTTGCAATAGTCCGGGGTGCGGACCAACCGGTGGGGGCCGTGCGTGAGAGGGTCGATTTCATTCTTGCATTCAACCAGGAAACGATTGAGCTGCATCGGGAAAAACTGGGCCGTGGTGGGGTAATAATCTGCAACGGTGATGTTGCCAGTGACCCTGAAGCCGTCAGGGTACCCATCGGTTCGATTCTCAATAATGCGCATGCCCCTGTGGTCATGGGGAATACGGCAATTATCGGGGCTTTTTTAAAAGCAGCAGGGATTGGCTGGAACATCGCAGAGGAGGTATTCCGGAATGCTCTCCCGAAGGAGACTGATCAGAATCTGCATGTTGCCCGGCAGGCGTATGATGCGGCCGATAATCGGGTGGCAGTGAAGGTGATTACCGGGCGGAGGCTCCCTGTTATGACGGGAAATGAAGCGATTGGTCTTGGCCTCCTTGAAGGTGGTATTACCATGTATTTTGCATATCCGATGTCCCCGACGTCAAACCTCATGCATTTCTTTGCAGGCAATACGGACGAATTCCACATCCGTGTTGTCCAGCCGGAAAGCGAAACTGCCGGTGTCCTAATGGCCCTTGGATGTTCATACGCAGGGACCCGCTCTGCAATCGGGACATCAGGTGGTGGTTTCTGCCTGATGACAGAGGCACTTGGACTTGCCGGTATCGCCGAACTCCCCCTTGTCATTGTCCTTGGTCAGAGGGCCGGGCCAAGTACCGGTCTTGCAACCTATACCGCACAATCAGACCTTCTTTTCGCACTGAATGCCGGGCACGGGGACTTCCCCCGGTTTATTGTCGCACCCGGGGATACGACCGAGGCAAGGACCTGGTCCAGGGTTGCCACTGCGTTTGCATGGAAATACCAGGTCCCTTCTATTATTTTACCGGATAAGACCATCTGTGAAGGGTTATACAGTACAGACCCCGATTTTTCAATAGATTGCCATGCAGAACCCATAATGGCAGATCCCGGTGTCCATCCCTACCGGAGGTACCAGGGGACAGAGTCCGGAATTTCTCCCTTGCGGTTCCCTCCTTCAGCAGGTGACTGGATAAAAGTAAACAGCCATGTGCATGATACGGATGGTATTACAGCGGAAGAACCAGTGGTCACGAAAATGATGGCTGATAAACGGAATAACAAGATCGCCGGCCTCAGGAACGAGGTAGAGGGACTTCACCCCGTTGAAGTATCGGGGAATATCAATTCCGATGGGGCTCTCCTCACGTGGGGTTCGAACAAGGGTGCCTGCGATGAAGTGGGAAACCTCCTTGGGCTCCGGGTTATCCGGCCCGTTGTGTTATGCCCGTTCCCGGAACGATCGTTTGCAAATGCCATGAAGGGTGTCAGGAGGTTCTATTCGGTCGAGTCAAATGAGACCGGTCAGCCTGCGAGGCTTGTCAGCCAGTTCGGGTACCGTGCCAGCGGACTGGTCCTGAAATATGATGGAAGGCCGTTTACTATCGAAGAACTCACCTTAAGGGTCAGGGAGGCCGTTTCATGAAGGGTGGCGAACTGATCAGCCATGCAAAAAACACCTGGTGTCCGGGTTGCGGCAATTTTAGCGTGCAGCATGCGCTTAAAGAGGTCATTTCAGACCTTGGGTCGGAAGGCTACCCCGTTGAAAATGTTATCCTCGTGACAGGGATCGGACAGCACGCTAAAATTTTTGATTTCATGAATCTCAACGGGTTTTATTCCCTTCATGGCCGTACGATCCCGGTTGCTACCGGGATTAAGCTCGCAAACCCCGGGCTGAAAGTACTCTGCATTGCTGGTGACGGGGATTGTTATGCGGAAGGAATTGAGCACCTGATTTTTGCGGCAAAAAGGAACGTCGATATTACGGTGATGGTAAATAATAACCGGGTCTATGGCCTGACGACCGGGCAGTTCACCCCGACATCCCCCTATGGGTTTCACGGAAGGTCTACCCCGAAAGGGGAAAAAGAGAACCCCTTAAACCCGCTTGACCTGGTGCTTTCATCCGGCGCTACATTTATTGCCAGGGGATATACCGGAAGACGTGAGCAACTCAAATTCCTGTTACATGAGGCATTACTGCACAAGGGGTTCTCATTCATTGATAATCTCCAGGTATGTGCAACTTACTGCAACCTGACTGATTATTACAACGAAAGAGTATACGAATGGGACACCGTCTCCCCGAGTGATTACCCGGCAGCTCATAAACGGGCACGTGAATGGGACTACAATGTTGACGCAAAGATAGGTCTTGGGATCATGTACCGGCAAGACGCACCTACGTATGAAGAGGGCTATCCGGTGCCTGTTGCATTATCAGAAGAAGAAAGAGGTCATGCCATCCGGAAATTCCTGGACTCGAGATTGTAATGCAGAAAGGATCCAACAGATCTTTTTGTAAGGGTCTGTATCAGATCCCCGGGAATATTTTTTAAGTCACGCTGACAGAATTAGAAGATTAATGAGTTCCCCGTCATTAAGGCTTAAATTTTATATCATTCTCCTTGCGCTGGTTCTTACCACAGGGGTTGCTGGTTTTATTATCCTCGAGGGTCTTTCACCCCTTGATTCTATCTATCTCACGATCGTTACCATTTCAACCGTCGGGTATGGAGATGTCACTGCAAATACTGATGCCGGCAAGGTACTTGCAATAGTTATTATTCTTGCCGGAGTGGGGTCCTTCATATTTGTTGCTGCCAACTCGATTGAATTAACCCTCGGGCGGAAAGAGGCGATTGAAAGGACGAGGAAAGTAAATATGATCGTCGGGGTGTTTTTTTCTGAGGCTGGAACTCCTTTGATCAGGAAGCTGAAGAATTCAATAACCGGAAGTGATGCATTGAATACTACCCTGCTCGTGCAACCCCAATGGATTGAAAGTGACTTCCTGGACGCAAAGACACGCATGAAGGCCATGAATTTAGAAATCGATATTCATAAGGTAGATCTTCTGGAAATCCACCAGTTACTCAGGGGAAAACGGACCCTTTTCGTTCAACTCCTGCAGCACCCGGTCCTGTTTGAACATGAAGCATTTACAGACCTCCTTAATGCGGTATTTCATCTTGAAGAGGAGTTATCCGCGAGGGAAGATTTCGGGGGGCTTCCTGAATCTGACCTTAACCACCTGGCCGGTGATACAAAAAGGGTTGTATCACTCATTGTCATACAATGGCTCGATTATATGTTTCACCTAAAAACGAATTACCCGTACCTCTTCTCACTTGCGGTGAGGACGAACCCGTTCAGCAACACCAGTTCGCCAGTGGTCAGGTAACTACATGGTCTGTGGGAAGGCACCAGAACCTTTTCCTCTGCTATTTTTGTATCTGGTTCATGGTTCCTCAAGAATACTGAACCGTCAGAAAATTATTCCTGTATTTTATTATGTCCGGGTTGGTTGCCAACTTGTGGTATTGCTCTGGAACTTATGAACCTATGTTTTCGATAGTACCACAAAGGGAGATTAATCCAGTTCAGTTCTCTGTACAAATTAACTCATTCCAATGCCATGTTTTAAACAATTCCCTTTCAGATTGATTCCTACAAACCACACCGCTTTGTTTCCCAGTCTTTTATTGCCCCACAACGCCTGCATTTGGGTACACCGTCAATTACTGCGATGCTATGGTTTGAATTGCACCTGGTTTTCTGGAAAACCGGGAGAAGGCCCATCCTCCCGCATTTTCTGCACATTAACTTTCCCATTACCAGGGAAATATCGTGGTTTTCAACACAGGGTGAATTACATTCTTCGCTGGTCCTCCCACATTTCTTGCATAGTACTTTTCCACCCATTCCGGCAATATCATGGGTCCCGGTACAGGGACACCCAAAGTCTGAAGTCCGGCCACATGCCGTGCATATTGTCAGCCCCTGGAATGAAACGATATTATGGTCCAATTTTACACCCGGTTAGTAGTATAGTTAGTTCAGGATAAGAACTGTCGCTGCGCAAAATTATAACCTCCTCAACGTCTGAAACCTGGTTGAATTAAAGCACTTGGGATTCTTATGTCCTGTGGGGATTCCCCAAATTACCTGTAACATTTAAAATATATCCGTCCACATCCAATTACGTAATGGAACAGTAAAACGATGACAGATATTTGCGATGACTGCTCGATTTGTGAAAGGCGGGAAACATGTGCAGGTGTGAACCGGTTACTCTGTCCCGCTTGTGGAGCCAAAGGAACAATTCAGAATATTTTCGATACCAAAGGGAATTTCGATACAATTGTTTTCTCAAAAGAACTCCGGATAGTAGAAGTTGAAGGCCATAGTGTGCCAGTATGCAATAAATGCGGGGCAATGATGGAACCCAAGGAAGGAGATGAATAACTTCTATTTAGAAGATGCTCATAACTGAGGATCACCATGCCTAACGGAAAATTCTGGGATTTTAACTAAAAATATATACGCCCCGGCCGGGATTTGAACCCGGGTCAAAAGCTCCGGAGGCTTCTAGGATGTCCACTACCCTACCGGGGCACAATATCGTTTCTCCCCTCACAATTGATGCGAATCATCGTGACTTTGCCTTGAAAGGGTTGTAACATATTGCTCATATAGTTATAAATAAACTTGCAATACGAACGACAATTCAACCGGCATGTACTATTTGTCGGACGATATACAGGAATAACTCCTTAACACAGGGAACTGTTTTCACAGAATTCCTAAAAATATGTCCACCCTTAACAGATTGGATTTCTGACCGCAAAGAACTGCGATGCAGGTACAGAAATCACTATGGACATACTACCATTGTGGCTCAATGTTTTTAAGTATATCGTACCTTCTTCACGACCGAAAAAGTCAAATATGACCTTAAATTTGTCTGGTACTGGCACTATGGTGATGAACCCGAATAGTATATGGTGGTAATTTCTTCCCGCTCCGGTCTATTGTTATTAGAAAAAAGGAAGCTGAATAAATCTGGTCTGCTTTGTAAGCAGCCTTAATCTGTGAAAAACTGGTATTATGAATGCCTGACCTTGTAAATGTGCCAGATCTTGCAGGCACCTTCATGGCTGACCATGCACGGACCGACCGGAGTCCTTGGGTTGCATACGTTCCCGAATAGTTTACAATCTGCTGGTTCTGCAATACCCCTGAGTTACTTTGTCGCATATGCAGGCCGTATGCTTGGAGATGTGTTTGAATTCGAGATTGAATTTTTTCTGGGCGTCATATTGGGCATACCCGGGTTGTAACCGGAGACCTGACTTCGGGATTACCGGAAACCCACGCCATTCAACATCTGACGGTTCAAATACACGGTACATCAGGTCTTGTGCTTTTTTGTTCCCATCACAGGTTACCGCTCTAGGATAGGCATTATCTACACGGTGTGTACCTTCTTTTACCTGTTCAACAAGCATCAGGAGACCGAGCAGAATATCTTCTGCCTCAAAACCGGCCACCACCTGGGGGACCGGGAACTGTTCGTACTCGTGGTACCCATTACCGTGCATACGTGCCCGGGTAGAATAAAGCCGTGAAGTGCCGCTTCGCCCTGTTCAAGGAGCCATTTCATCGCAGGAGGTACAAGGCGGTGGCAGGAGAGAATGGAAAAATTAGCCGGAGGGTTGGTGAGCAGCGCTGCTGCAACGGTAGGTGCGGTGGTCTCAAACCCGACTGATATAAATACCACTTCTTTATCGGTCTTTTCTGCTATCTCTACGGCTTTATGAACTCCCTGTACTATCCTTACATCCCCACCGCATGATTCAAGAGACCCTTTTGAACCCGGGACCCTGAGCAGGTCGCCATAGGTGGCGATGATACAGCCTTTTTCCACAAGTTCGAGTGCTGCATCGATCTCACCCTGGGGAGTAATGCAGACCGGACACCCGGGACCCATGACAATTTTCAGTCTTTTAGGGAGAACACTACGGAGCCCTGTCCGGGCAATGGCTGCCTCATGAGTCCCACAGATATGCATAAAGGTGAGGTCGCGGTCCACCACCTGGTGAAGCGTTTCTGTTATTGCCTTTCCAACCGCCATAATTCAACAATTGTTTCGGCGCTAATCACATAAGAGTGCTGATTGTAGTTTATTGTTGAAAAAGGTGAAATGTATAATTATTCACCTGCTATCCGATGAATCGATATGATAATCATTCGCATTTTCTGTGGACAAGCCTCCCGAATACCTCAATTTTCACAGTCCTATTTGCCAGTCATATGTTGGTTATGTAAGAACTGTACCGGAACTTCCTTTCCTGTGTGCAAATACCCCATAAATTAGCACCCCTGATCCGGTATGCCACAAATTATCCGCCATTATTTTAGATAAATCCCCGAGTTACTGTATGCAACCGGCTCAAAATTTCCATTTGTTCTATCTGTCTCAAAGGTATACAGCAAATTCCCATACTTATTTATTGCCACCTGCTCCACCGCTCACTATGCTTGGAGTCTCAACCTACTGTCTGCATGGGGAACCTCTTGATAGCGCGCTTGAAAAGTCTATCAGGAATCACCAGCATGGTTGAGGTAATGGATGAAGGGTATCATTTTCTGGCTGATACCTCGGTTCTGGAATGTTATTCATTACACTATTCAATCCATGCCCCCTATCACGGGATTAATATTGCCAGTATTTTTGAGACTATCCGGCGTGCCAGTATCGAAGTGACACTGGACTGTTTCTCTGTTGCCGCTGAAATTGGTGCTAATGTTGTGGTCCACCCAGGGTATTATGCCTGGGAACACGAACGTAGTACCGCCCTGCGACAATTTAACAAATCAAACCGGGAACTCTCCAATGCTGCGGATGACCATTCATTGAACTTCTATTTTGAAAATATGGGGTGCATGGATTATTTCTTCTTACGGACGCCCGATGAACTTGATCTTCTCGGGGACACCGGGTTTGCGCTCGATGTAGGTCATGCGAACCTGAACAACTGCCTGCCGGCCTTCCTAGAAACAACGATTGACCATATGCATATTCATGATAATTACGGGGTAACAGATTCACATAGCCCAATCGGGGAAGGCGATATCGATTTTGATGAGGTGATGGAAGCGATTCAACGCAGCCATGCAACACCTGTCCTCGAAGTGGCCACATTTGAAGGGGTAATCAGGAGTATCGCAGCCCTCCTGAAAATACCGTGAGCTTCCTGACATTCATAGGGTTACTGGTCTTAATCCTTCGGGTAAGTGAGTTATCAGAATATGCGGGATGAAATATCGGGTCCGTATATTCCTCCAATCCGGGCTGCAATAGGCAGTCATGAGACTCGTGTTCCGCAATCTTTTAACCATAATACTACGTAGTTTATAGGACACAGCAGCATGCCGTTGTTGCGAAGCAGCATAAAACTCCGAGCCTTATGCCTGCCTGCATGTTATGGCGTTCTTCCCTGTGCCTGTGTGACACAGCCCGGTAGTGTGCCTCCTTGGTAAGGAGGAAGTCGCGAGTTCGAATCTCGCCACAGGCTTGCTATTAAAAATTCTAATCTCGATACCTTTTTTTTGATAAGAATTACTGGAACTCTGTCGTTACATAGTTCTTTTATCCTGTTAATGAACTCATCATATCAGGGTAAGGCTATTCGCTCCCATCTGCCCTAAACCCCGATTTGGTGAAAGGATCCACCGGGGACTCCTGCGATACTTCAATAGTATAAAAAGAATAGTATACTTTCCATAAACCTTGAACGCGTAAAAAAATGCAATTATTCACGCCGGTCCTTGTCCCTTTTCCGGTGATAGATTATTATTGCTGCTATCTCCACAATAATGACAATGACCACAATTATCATGGCATAGAGGAATGACGTTCCGATCTGATCATTGTGTGTTGTAGGAGTTCCTACGACCGTGGGCAGTTGGGAAATCACGGGAAATGTAGTTGATGTTTGTACCGGTGCAGTTGTCCGGGTCATAACCGTAGTCGACAGATCTGTCACCGTAATATAATCCGTGAGTGTCCTGATATTGGTGCCACCCGCGCCGGTTACCGTTAATGAGACCGTATAAGTACCAGGAACAGAGTACTTGTGTTGTGGAGGGTTCTCCAGTCTACTCTGGCTGCCATCCCCAAAGTCCCAGTACCATGATGATGGAGATCCGGTAGAAGATTCGGTAAACGTGACGGTGAGGGGTGCTGTGCCAGTTGTGGGAGATCCGTTAAAGCCTGCCTTTATTGGCAGTGGCGTGGTTTCGGCAGGTGCTACCCCGGTCCCGGTCGGTGTTGGCGCAGGAACATCAACCGATATGTACCCGATCTGAACGTTGCTATCACTGAATCCCCCACCTGTTATGGTTAACCTGACCGAATAAGCTCCTGGGATCGTATAGGTGTGCGAAGGGTTTTGTGTGGTTTCTGTTGTCCTGTCTCCAAAGTCCCAGTACCATGATGTCGGAGCACCGGATGATAAATCGATGAACTGAACGGTAAGGGGGGCAGGACCTGTAGTTGGTGTGCCGCTAAACCCGGCCACATAGGCCGCACTTACCGGCATTGCAGCAACAGATATCAGGATAATTGTAATCAATACGGTCAATAATATTGAAACCGAATGTTTCAGAACTGAAATATTCTTCTACCCCCTTTTTACAGTATGATTCCATCACGCGTAACTACTGCCAAATAATGAGCATACCCGCTTCGTACCAGGAGGTATGTTCCGGTTTATACCAAGTTTTCTCTATTATTTATTATAATTCTCATATCGTTTGACTAGTATTTTATATATCTCTAATTTCGCGGGGCAGGGCCTGAAAGTGTCCTGAATGTCAGTCCTTCAGGTCTGAACGTCCCCTTTCGAATTGATCATGGTATCCATTCGAAGATTTACAAGCCCCTGTTCCTAATCCTCTGCCTCTGGTACTGTTACGGGGTAAGGATTTTCCCGGTCTGACTGAAAAAATAGAATGTGATTACTTGCGGATATTTTCATCCATAATCAAAATCAAAGTCATAGTCGTCATAATCTTCACTCATAGTCCTCCAGATATCCACACAAATCTTCGGGTGTCCACTGCAATAACAATCAACTAAACACTTGTATCGTAATTCTCCGTCAGTACCCACATACCAGTCCAGGTACTCGCAAGCTCCATATCTCTCAACATATTCTGCTTCTTCACGTGTTCCATATTGCATAGGGTGCACCAGGGATTAAAAACTAGTCTGATATCCAAGCGGGTATCAATTCTTACCCTGCGACGTATTTTTCTCATAATATGTGCAGAATGAGCCGCATCTTACACATCCTTCGTTACAGGGCTCTACATGAATAGTAATAGTGGACCTCGGGTATTCCAGTTTGAGATCCGCTTCAAGATGGTCCTCGAAATCATGGGCCAACTCGACAGAGAGATCTTTTGGCATCACCAGGTGAAAATTAATGAATATTTCCGGTCCAGCCCGGCGGGTTTTTAATTCATGGAAGCCTGCATAATCCCTTGCGTGCTCGCAGATAATCTCCTTGATCCGCATTTCATCTGCTTTGGGGAGGCTCTGGTCCATCAGGTCAGAAAGTGACCTCTTTGTCAGGTCGTAGGCGGCTTTCAAAATAACAATGGCAACACAGATAGCAACGAGTGGGTCAAAGATGGTAATCCCTGTCAGGCGTATCAGGATCAGCCCGAAAAAAACGCCAAGAGAGGTGTATACATCTGTCCGGAGGTGCCAGGCATCGCTTTCAAGTGCGATTGAGTCTGTTTGTTTTGCGACCTTCATGAGCCGTGAAGACACGTACCAGTTCACCAGTGCTGAAAAACCCATAACAGCTATACCTGCCATGAGCATTGTGGGGGTGAATTGTTCAGGCTCCTCCCCGAGCAGTTTGTTAACTGATTCGTAAATGATCAGGACTGCAGCGATAAAAATAAGCAGCGCTTCGACAAGACCTGAAATATCTTCGAATTTTCCATGACCAAAAGTATGTTCCGGATCGGGGGGTTCGGCTGATTTCCTGACCGCAAAAAATGCGATCACCGCGGCAACCAAGTCCATCATGGAATGTATTGCTTCAGAGATGATACTCACGGAGCCGATGGCCATACCTACAACAAATTTTAAAATGACAAGCCCTGTATTTGAGATAATAGAGAGCCTTGCTGTCTTTTCTTTCAGCATGCCAAGATTCTTTTTATCCGGGTCCGGCATTGTATAAGAGTCCTGATATGATATGGGTTATACAATATTTCAACATATTGAGGCATTATGGTTTAATGCAGGACTCCCATTATCTATGGCGGCCTAATCTTGTTTATGCCCTGAATAGTCCGAAATTTGGTCGTCCTGGCCAAAATATTAACGGTGACCAGAAATCCAGGAGTCATCTCTCTTCCGGTTTGCGAAAAAAGATGTCAATGGAAATGATATCTCCTGTATATTGCTAAGTAGGTGGGGCGTGTTGATCCACTCCGGAATCCAGGGTGATTTCTGCACAATTATCCCGAGGAGTTTTAATAAAACGAATCTTTATTGGATGAGAGATAAATTTTTACTATGTCTTCGATTTTGGACAGTATCAGTAACATCGGTATTACCTCCAAAATAAGGATTATATCTCTTTTCATCCTGTTGGTCCCGGTTTATTTCTTTACTATCGGGGATTTTTATGGGAGTGGTTTCCAGGCAGCTTTTTTCAGGTACCAGGAGGTATTTCTTGGCTCCTTTGTGATTTTTATCAGCAATGATATATATAATGTCACCAATGGTTTTTTCAAGGATGCGATGGTTGCGGTTGTTGTACTTTGGTTTCTTGGTTTTTTATTTCTGGTCGTGAATTGTATCCTGCTATTCGTTGATAAGACAGAAGGTAAACGAATTATCAGGAGGAGTGGAATTTTAATAATAATTTCAGGATTTTTTTTCCTGTTTTCAATTATTATGCATTATGGCCCGTTTTTCCATAATTCATCAGGGATCGCGATCCCACTTGGATTATCTCTGATTTTTCTTATTGGGATCTGGATGTACCGGTGGGTGGACAATGATGAAAGTACTGTTAATACGGAACACTCTGCACGGTAAAAAGGGGTATCAATAATCAAACCCTTGCATTGATGGGATTGAGGTCAATTTTGTTCAGGAGAAACCGTTTTTAATCAGAGATTAGACCTCTGGCGTGATACATTCCGGAAATATTTCACCTGCTCATTTTTCAGGGGGCCTTTTTTTCAGGACGCGCAGTATATATACACCAGTCCTGCCCTGATGGTAGTTCTAACCGGTTATCTGGCAAAAACGGAATTTCCTGGCTGATATGAAAACTCCGGTAAAACCTTCAGGAATGCCACATTTCTCGTGCTCATCTATGAGCCGGAGACTCATAGCACGTTTTGTTGAAAACCATCCGTCTTTAAAAAAGAGAATAGAGAATTAGTTGACAGCAGGGAGTTTCACAACTCATCGGCCACACCCCCGACAACATATCTTTGGGCAGGGTTCATCTGCAGCCTTCCTGAAAATTTCAAAGCTAGTAAGGTCATTCCCTATCCCAACCGTGGTCGCAAAAGCGGTGGGTCAGAGTCCCGGGAGCATGGTTAAATCCGGGAGTACCCTAATCCCCGGGGTAGATTTGAGTGCATATCAACCAAGCAAATTTCTTAATATCTCCCTCCCGGGTGCTTCGGTCCCCGGAATTATTCCTTGGAAACACGAAAATTTCAAGGAAACTATAACATCAGACAAGGTCGATCTATTGTATTAGTGAAGTTATACGAACAGGTGAATAATGGAATTTACCCCCGTCCAGTTAGATGCCCTGCAGGAACTCGCAAACATTGGATCTGCACATTCGGCAACCACGCTTTCGCAGATGCTTAATTGTCATGTCAGCATGAATGTGCCGGAAATAAATATTGTTGATATCGCACATATGGGGCAGTTCCTCCCTGATGAAATAACCACGCTTGTTGTATTCGAACTTCAGGGGGAGATCCCCCACGGGGGCTTCCTGGTCCTGCATTTTCCTCAGGACTCTGCGATGCGGACTGCAAATATTCTGATAGGATCAAGGGATCCCGCCATGCCTCCCGGGGAAATGGACCAGAGTGCCATTCTCGAGGTGGGCAACATCATGATCTCGGCATTCCTGAGCGCAACATCAGACCTCCTTGGCATCATGATGCTCCCTTCCCCACCGGTCCTTGTTGTTGATATGACCCATGCAGTGATTGAATCCCTGATCGCAGGCATGACGATTGAGGTGGATGATGTGGTATTATTCAGGATCAACCTGGGTTCCGAGGAGCATAAGATCGCTGCAAATATCCTGATTTTTCTTGAGGTCTCCACCCTTCAGATGGTGGCGGATATGCTTGAGGAAATGATGAAACCAAAAACCATGAGCTGATAACCTGAATTTTTTAACACGTTTGCATTTTTTATGAACTGCCTGTTACCTCGATAATTATCATCAAACACTGTGAGTTTTGGCGCCAGAATTCACTATTCCCGATAAATATGGAAATTCCGGTTCCGCTACAATCCTAACTGAATTTACCTGAAAAACGGGCTTTGTTGAAACCCTTTGGTAATAAAAAAAAGGTGATTCATCAATTGGAACAACCACAATACATTTTTATTCGTTAAATCAGGAGAGAATTGTATCCGGTTTAGGTAATCCTGTTATTTTTAGACATTTCAACAGTCCAGGAACTATCCCAATTGGGGGCTGCCGTAGCGGCGGGGATAATGCCCCCAAGAGCGTCTTATGTTCCAGTTCTGACTACATTTTTTGAATTGGTTATGAGTCCGAAAAAAATTGGGTGGCGTTTGTTGACGAATCACCAAAAAAAATTAAGAGGGAAATACGAAGACAGGAGGGGGTTAAACCTTTTCCTGTATGAGCAGTTGTGTTATTATTTTTTACTTCCGTTGATTTCAACAAGGCCGGATTACGTCTTTTAACGCAGTTTGCGTGACTGCACCAGATGGATGGGAAAAACTTAGTTTCTGTTTAAGACGGGTTTACGAGATTTATAAATCCCGATAGTGTGGTGTTCATAATATCACTTACATATTGCTCTGGCGCAACCGGGATTATCTCACGATAGCTGACCCACCCCAGAACCGACAATGCAGCCATAATTATTGACAGGGCGAGCAATACAACAATAATGACCGCAAGCACCTGCCTCAGACGCTTATATGGCCTGTCTCCGACAATTTTCATCGGGGTTTCAGGTTTATATTCGAGTCCGTCAAGAATTTCCTTGCATTTCTTCGCATCATCAGTCCTGTCCAGTTTTAACAGTGTTACATAAATATTATTCCAGGCGTCACGGTATTCCGGGTCTGTTTCGATACGCTTTACCATAGTATTGAAGCGCATTTTCATAATCACCCTCTTTGAAGTAATTATTTCCCTGATTTTTATATTCGACAGCTTTATTTTTTTTCATAATCCTCGTTCTGAATTTGAACTACTGTTCTCGGATGTTAATAATTTTGTTGGTTGTCATCCAATAGAAAACCTTAGATTAAGACACCTGGTGGGGATATCCGGGACGGTGAATAACTGTTGCAGAGTTATCGCTTCATTGTCGGGTTTCCTCACAGATTCTCCGTTAACGGTAGAATTTCCTGAACATAACGCATCCCTTACAGCCCGGTAACAGTTTTTTATCGTGTGACATAAAGAAAGATTCCGGAGGCCTCTGTCTGGTAAAGAAGTATATAGGATCTGAAACAAATCTCCCCAAAAGACTATGCATAGACATTTTATTGATATGCAAGCCATTGCCCGGAGCGCGATGGACAAGTATGGATTTAATTTCCGGTTCCCCGAACCATTACTTCTGGAAGTTAATGCCCTGCAGGCACGCGTCTTTCCCGAAGGTGACCAGAACGACCTGGACATGCGGGGCCTCCTCTGGTCATCCATTGATAACTGGGACTCAATGGACCTTGACCAGCTGGAATATTGTGAAAGAGGGCCCAACGGAGTGATACATGTCAGGATCGCGATTGCCGATGTCGACCTGTATGTTCCTAAACATTCACTGGCTGACCAGTACGGTGTCCATAACGGGACCTCGGTATACACGGGAATCGTGACCTTCCCATTATTTCCTGACAAATTATCACGGGGAATCTCGTCGCTATTGCCCGGGCAGGACCGGATGGCCGTTGTAATTGAATATTCAGTCCTTCCTGATGGAAATACCCGGCCTGGTGGCGTTCACCGTGCGCTTGTACATAATAAAGCAAAACTCATTTATGAAGAGGTAGGGGAATGGCTTGAGGGGGGTCCGATCCCTCAACCGGTTCCGGAGGTCCCAGGCTTAAAAGAGCAGCTCTATGATGCAGGCAGAAGTGATGCAGCGCCTGAAACAACGCCGGATTAAAAACGGGGCACTCGACCTTGATACCCTTGAAACTCATGCAGTCCTGGAAGGGGTTTCGGTAAAGGACCTTGTTATTCAGAAACAGAATATGGCGCGTAACATTATTGAAGAGTTCATGGTCGCTGCGAATGGAGCCATGGTTTCTTTCCTTGGAAAAGCGGGGATTCCAATGATTCAGAGAATCGTACGCATCCCTAAGAACTGGGGTGGGATCGTACAACTGGCTGCATTGCACCACGAAACCCTTCCAGATATTCCGGATTCAAAAGCCCTGTCCCTGTTTCTCGACAGGCGAAGGCAGGCAGACCCTGAACGGTTCCCTGACCTTTCCCTGGCGGTAATAAAACTTCTTGGTCCCGGTGAATACGTGACACTGGAACCCGGTGAGCCGCCCTATGGTCATTTTGCACTTGCAGTGACTGATTATACCCATGGGACCGCCCCGAATCGCCGGTATGTTGACCTGGTGAACCAGCGCCTTGTAAAGAGCGTAATCAACCGATCAGATACTCCATATGGTCCCGAAGAACTTATGAGACTGTCTGTCTGGCTGACTGACCGTGAGAAGGCTTCCAAAAAAGTTGAACGATTTATGCGGAAAGCAGCAGCAGCTGTACTGCTACGGGATCATATCGGGGAATCATTTGACGGTTTAATTACCGGTGCAAAAGACCGGGGGACCTATATCCGGCTGATTAAACCCCCTGCCGAAGGTCGTATTGTCCGCGGCGAGCGGGGACTGTTTGTAGGCCAGAAAGTACGCGTCCGGCTATTGAAAACCGACCCCTATAATGGATTTGTTGACTTCGAATATATCGGAGGAATATAAAACCAATGTTGAAGAATTGATCCCCTTTCCTCCCTTCCCTTTTTTACTCTCTCCTGACTACGCCGAAACATTCCCGGTGAGAATAAAGTGATATATTCTTCCCGGTTATCATTGATGCGTGGCAGATATATGCAGAGGCCAGGGGACACCAGAAATTTTTTGACCAAATCCAGTCAATTCAGACATTCGATGATACATTCAGGGGGACATCACAGATGTATATTACCCAATTCTGATGCTGGGATTTATTGTAATTATTATTGTGTTTTAGAATCCGCCATAGGTAACTGGACAGTCATAGGGCCAGGCTCGGCTAAATCCAGTTTTTCACCTGTCATGACGAAGAGCGGTAGGGTTCCGGACAAGGGTGAGGGAATGGCAGCGTACTGCTATTCGTCATATAATTGTTCAACGTGATACTCTTGATAGTGATATCTGGCAAATGAATAACCGGAGGAACAACCCCGTTGAAATGGAACAGGAGGAAAAAAAACGTTCAGGAGTTGAACTATCAGGGATATCCGCCAAAAATCTGGACGACACGGAGAAATCCCGGTTTATTGAGTTTGGGGTAACCCAGAACAAGATAAATATTGAGGACTTAAGACACCGTATACAGCAGAAGGATATTCGTATCCTCGCGATGGAACAGGCCCGGGAAAAGATAAAAAAATGCCTTACATCATATAGTAAGGTCGACAATCCCCGGTTGCCAGTTATGCGGTATATCCGGGGATTGTTTTTTGATATGAGGTGACATGGTTATATCTTTCATTTCACGGCCTGACCGGTGTACCTTGCTATTCCGGAAGATACACCGGGTTGCATTTACAGAGCAGCACCCGGCAATGCTTTTCCCTGGTATATTGTCTGGCGTGCATCCCTGAAGTTGAATTTTTCAATAATCAGATGAGCCTCTTTTAATTTCCTGATTGCATATCTTACCGTTCTGGGAGAGATGTTTGTCATCTTCACGATGTCCTTATGGGTCATCGGGTCTCCTTTCTCAAGGAGGGATAGTACAGTCTTTGATGATGGGGGCAGATGAATTTCTGGCATACATACATGGTAACGGTGTTAACACTTAAGGTTGTCGATAGTTCCGATCGGTTTGGTACGCTTCTATTCTGTGAATGGGTTTGGCCGGGAACTACCGGGGACAGGTAAGAACCATATTTTATGGCTGATTAAACGATTCTCCATAAGGATATCATAACGTTGCAATGACAAGGTAATGGTATGGACCTGCCTCGCTCGTCGAAACTATTCGAAAACCTGCGGATTTCATGAGGTCCGTCGCTCTCTCTTTTGAAAATCGTTTTTCAAGAGGTGGCCCAAATTCCATTGGCAGGTCTATCCAGTCAAGGTCAACCAGGACTCCTTCCGAACGTAACATTATCCTGGCATTGGAGAGAACTTTTTTTGGGTCCCTGAAATCATGGAGATTGATACCGAAAAAAACCATGTCTGCACAACCTTCACAAATCATTGTGTCTTCTCCTGTGCCAGTCTTTGGTATAAGCTGGTCCAGGCGTTCCTCCCGCGCCTGGATCGCCAGTTGACCGATAGCCTCGTCATTTATATCAAAGGCGTACACCCGTCCGCCTTTACCTACGATATGTGCCGCCGGGAAAGAAAAAAAGCCTTCCCCACATCCGATATCGATAAATGTCATCCCGGGCCTTAACCCGGCACCTAACAGGATCTCTTCCGGGTTCTGCCACTGCCTTCTCTCCGGGTCATTTGATTTAAACCGACGTTTGTTCATTGGTACATCCCCTGTTGCAGGGAAACGTCAGCATCCGGGTTTATCAAATTATCCAGGAGATCCTCCCTCCTAAGTTCCTGATGCAGAAACCAGCAGAATTTTGGCAGGTGACGTGGTAAAGGTGGCCATGGTAAAAGAACATTGTGCTAATAAAAAATTACAGGCATTTTATTTAAGAAACCTTCATGTATCTTGCATGCATCACTGGAACTATGTACGATATTGAGAACAGCAAAAAAATGGAAAACGGGATCGTGGTTTTCTACCTCCAGAAAGGCGAGAAAAAAAATGAATCCTTCAATTATCAGGAATTAATTGACTTAAAAATCAACGCCCTTGACCTGCTGGAACACCCGCATCGTTATAGTGTGGATATTGAAGTGCACAAGGTATATGCGAAGGATGATTGAATAACCCGCTCTAATCACATTACGCATTTTTCAGGTCTCGCCGCTGTTTTGTGCCGGTAAAAAAAACATCGTGAGGTAATGATGGTAAAATGGTGATTAACGGGGTATCATGGTTGTATCAAACTAATCGTAGCGATGCATTATTTCCGAACTGAACTTCCGGCATAATATCCAATCCGCAACCCGGGTGTCCTTCGGGAGCGGCGTGAATCTTGCTCCGGTGTTTGGAGCTGAGCCCATACGTATAGTTGTTTTCGACCTCATGGTTACCTGGTACGTTGTACCGAAAAGCTGGTTTTGGAGAAATAATTGGTGTTCAGCTGGTATGAAAAACTCCTGGAAGCACCTTAAAGGCAACCTTTTCATACTCATCTATGGGCCAAAGGCACCGAGCACGCTCTGTAACGGACACTGGTTGTTCCAGTGCCCTTGAAAACAGTAATTTTTTGGTTTATTTGGTCCCTTCCGGTATTTTATTTGCGGTGTAACAATTTCTGCAGGATTTAGCATATTTCCATCAGCCGGGAGAAGCCGGGTCATTTCTCTAACATTCAATAGTCAAGTCGTCTGTTGCAACAACCAGGCCGGGAAAGGAAGGTTCAAATTGTTTCTTCACCCTGTCCCTGTCACCGGGAGTCCTGTATACTTCGGCGCCGAAATGCATCAGTGCAAGCCTTTTGGCATGTGATTCCTTTGCAATCCTGATCGCAGTTTCAGGGTTAAGATGTGGCCATTCCGGGCTTTTCTCACCTGGTAATAACCCGCACTCGGTGATGAGTAAGTCCGCATCCTGTGCAAGAAGTATCGCATTGTCACAAAATCCCGTGTCTGTACAATACACGATAGTCCTGTTATCAATTACCAGCCGGTACCCGAAACAGGGCACGGGATGAAGGAGCAACCGGCATTCCACGGGAAAAGGGATGAAATGCCGGCCTTCTGTGAATTCAAGGAAATTAACCTTGAATGGAAGTTTTTCAAATGGTACGGTGAACGGTTCCCTGACCAGCGAGCTGAGGATCTCTCTTGTTCCAGGTTGCCCGCAGATATTCAGTCCTTCTCCAAAATTAAATTTGACGAGCGTATGAAGGCCCGTGATATGGTCCAGGTGGAAATGGCTGATAAACAGGTAAACAGGTTTCTCCTGGGATATATAACGATCTGCCTTTGCGAAGCCGTTTCCTGCATCAAAAATGATATCGTAGTTCTCGGACTGGACGAGCACCGAACAGGTATTGCCTGTAACGGTATCATACCAGCCATTGGTACCCAGGAATGTCACGTTCATGAATACGTATTGTGTGGCGGACAGGGCAAAAAAGATTGAGATGTAAGATAACAGAAAAGTATCTCAACTGAAGTTTGCCGGAATGGAGGGGAATACCAAAAAAAAGGAACCGAATATTTCTGTGACTGGATAAGGAATAAAAAAAAATCCCGGTTACATTTCCACTATAGAAATTTCACCAGAATTTACACCCGGGAAAAAATAATCCGGTATTAAATTATGGTTTAGCTGCCCCGCCTCACCATTATAAAGGCTGCGATAATTCCCCCGGAAAAGAGCATTATACACGGGAATCCGGCCGTTGCAGGCAGCGCCGCCGTACCCGGTGCATAACACCGGGTCTTTGTCTTTTCGAGGTCGACTGTTGCATTTGACAATCCCGGCCAGGGAAGGTCATAGTCAGGGTTACGTTGGATTGAACGCTGGTAGAACATGGTGGCCCCGGTGCAGTTGCCCATGTCAGCGAGGATTCCACCTTTAACATGCAGGTAGTGTGCATTACCAGGATCAATACGAAGGGCTTTATCAATTGTTTCCTCTGCTGCAGAGAGATCCCCTGTATTCCGGAGTGCAAATGCTTTCAGGGCGTAGGCCGTCGCATAGGAAGAGTCCCGTGCCAGGGCTGAGTCTGCATCGTTTATGGCTTCCTGGTTCTTTCCCATTGCCAGCAGGGCATAACCACGGTTCGCATACCTGACCGGCCGGGTATCATTTGGAATTGCAAGGCTTATTAAATCTGCAGCTTCCTGGTAATGTCCCGTTTTCCTCATGGCATACCCCTGGAGACAGAGCAATTCCGGGTTATATGGATAGTACATAAGACCTTCACGGGTACTGGCGATAACACCACTCCAGTCCCGGTCTGACAGCAGTGCCTTTCCCTGGTTTTCATACTCTGTTGCATTTCTTAGCGCAGGGATCTGTTTTGCATTATCCACGCTGATGTTCATCAACCCGGTAACAGGAATGCAGAGAGAAATCAGGAGGAGAAGGAGAAGAATGAAGTAGATTTTTGCATAATGTAATAACAGATGGGTATTTGTCCGGCCAGAAGACATGGATCATTATTAGGTTAATGGTTACCAATAGATTTTTTTATTCAGGAGTCCCGGACCGATGAATTGTATGGTATCCATGCAGTCTTCTACAGGAATTACCACGGTACAGTAGATGTCGCAGGATGATCTTCTATGTTGCGAGGGTATACATGGCCCGTGCATAGATCTTTGCGATCATTACGAGTTCGTCACACCCTATCGATTCATCAGAAGCGTGAATATTATTGGCCTTCCCTGGAAAATATGGGCCGAATGCGACAATATTAGGGAGTCTTCGTGCATAGGTACCGCCTCCTATTGCAACGGGATCCCCGGGATTGCCTGTTATGTCACGGTAGATGGCAGATAGTGTCCTGATGAGGTCCGATTCAGGTGGGTAATAGAGTGGTGGCTGATGTTTTTTTACAACAGTAATGATCCCCTGGCCCTTCACGGTCTCATTGATGTGTTCCAGTACCATTTTCCATTGTTTCACTCACCGGGTACCTGAAATCAACTGATAGAATAAAGTCCCTGCCAGCGTAGCGTGCAACACCGGCATTCAGTGTGAGATGTCCGGATGGTACATCAGCGAGCCCAAGGCCGAATGATACACCTGTTGTATCCATTGCGATACGTTTCTGCAGGAACCTGATCATGTGACAGACTTCAACGGGGTCAAACTGCAAAGTCGACAAAAAAGCAATAAGCTGCATGACAGCATTTTTTCCAAGGTGAGGCCTGGATGCATGGGATGAGACTCCTTCCGACCTGATGACTACCAGGTCACCATTCTGCTCTGCTGCTATCGGAAACCCTGAAAAATGCGAAAATTCTTCACATTTCCGGATGATTTCAAAGGGGTTACGGGTCCTGATTTCCGCTGCAGCCCGGCCCGGTACCATATTGACCGCTTCACCCCCATGAAACGATACGATGATATCATTACCGGAATTCTTACAATCAAATGAAAATTTCCTGATAAAATCTACATGGAGAATGCCCTTCTCAGCAAATACAACCGGAAAATCCGAATCAGGAGTAAAACCGCAAACGGGTGGTTTTTCCTTCAACAGGTAATATCCTATATCAAGGTCACCAGTCTCTTCGTCTGTTCCAAAAATTACCCTGATACGTCTGGTGAGTGTTACACCACTATCACGTATGGCCTTAAGGCTGTACAGGGCTGATAGAATAGGCCCTTTATCATCAAGGGCTCCCCTGCCGTATATCCTCCCCTCGTGAACCCTGCCACTAAAAGGTGGGATGTTCCAGTGGTCCCCTTCAGGAACGGTATCAAGGTGACCGAGGACTGCAATGTACTCTTCTCCTTCGCCGTATTCTACAAAACCTGCATAGTTGTCAAGATTATGGGTAACAAATCCCATAGCACCGGCAATATCAAGCGCCGCCTGCAATGCCGCCGCAGGACCATCACCACACGGTCTCCCTTGTTCCGGTTCTCCAGCCACGCTCCTTATTTTTATAATGCTCCTGACTGACTCCACAAGTTGCAGTCTGTCTGATTCGATAAGCTGGTCCAATATACAATATATTTCATCAATTGTTCCCGACATTGCCACAACCAGCAGGAATTATCCCTGCACCTGTCCTACTATTGTTTGAATACCTTGAATTTCTTTTTCCATATCTTTTTAGTTCCGGATGGTGACCATATGTAGGTCACGCAAACCCTGATTTAACCTAATTATCAGGCTTTATTCAGGTATTTACCCTGAAATCTCAATATTCTATTGTCCTGAAAAAACATTCGTCTCCCCCTGCTGTCGTTCCTGGAATCCTTTCTGCTTATTCGTACATCGTTTAATTACGGTATACACCTCAATGAGCGCATGAAACGATAGAACATACCTGCAGGATGTTTCAAGGTTACAGATCAGGCGTACCCTGGCTTTGAAACTAAACTGAATTGCCTTAATTATAAGTCTGATGGTCTAATTACGTCCATAACCTGGATAATTATTATAGTCTATGAAATGCGGCGGGCACCTGCAATATGTACGACCATAATGTATTTACGTCATGAAGTGATGGGATGAACATGATTATTAACCGTCCCGATCGTCGTTTGACCCCTTAAAACAAGGCAAATGACCGATATATTTATATACTTAATATTATATTTACTATTTGAGGTATTTACAATGGCAGATTTACCTATTGCGGCAGTTGTAAGAATTGCAAAGGCGAACGGAGCCGAGAGAGTCGGCAGTGATGCAGCAGCAGCACTTGTAAAGAAGACTGAAAAATATATTGCACACCTCACCAAAGAGGCAAACAGACTTGCGATTCACGCAGGAAGGAAGACGCTGAAAGAAGAAGACATCGAGATGGCTGCAAAGTCATCCTGATTCTTTTTTTAATCTAATCCACACTTCTCCAGGTTTTCCCGGTCGTTTTTATATTCATCGTTTCAAAGGACACCCGTGCAGGTTGTTATCCTTCTGTGGCTTATGAGCATGGAAATTATTTTCTCCCGCTGTTTGTGTTTCGTGCCAGATGGCACGGGTGTTTATTCCCGGTAGCTGATCCGGCATAACAATCCGAAATATGACGAAAGTCAATTCCTTCGCACTGCAAGGAGTGGTGTATACCCCGACCCTGAAACCATTGCATTTATATCAGAACAGACCCGGAATATGCTTTTTCCGGTACCCGAACATATCAGTCCTTGTATGTCAGAAAACCCGCCGGTAGGACCTGACAGGATCCGGTTCCCATTATAGCAGAGGATGGAACTTTTACCCACCGCAATCAAGGAATCTCCTGATTGTTTTAGGTCAAATACCGCAGATTCGAGATAAAAAGGCTGCATTTGCTCTCCGGAAACACGATACAACCCCCCGAAATCAAGAGAATGGTGATAGCAGCCGGCGGATAGAATCATAGAGACATTACCGGATGGATCAGGTACAATACCAGTGACCGGCTGGCGCCCGTCAACGGTCACTATCCGGCCGGTATCTCCGCTAATCAGTTTTAGCCCCCCCTGAAATTCGCCACGGTTAAAACCAACACAGAGATCTTTCCCTGATCCGGCCGCCAGAGAAATCTGAACGGCATCGAAAAGGCATTCAGCAAGTGGCGTTAGTTTCCAGGCCCCCGAATCAAGAGAAAACCGGTACAGGTTAAAAGGTGACAGTATAACGATTTCTTCTTCCTGTATAATCATGCGGTAGGTCCTCTCTTTTATGGGGACCGAACCGAAACCCTGCCTGTTCGCACGGGGTGGTGGTGTCCGGGTAACACTGTGTTTCAGTCCTGCAAACGGTATATCAGTTAACAATTCCCAGTTGCCGAAAGTATTTACCCATATATCTCCTCTCTCCATTGCCACCAGTATTCGTCCGTCAGGCAGGAGAAAAAAATCATCAGCAGCACTGACAAACGGTGGGGTTTCCCTTTGAAATTCTTGCGTTTCAAGGTCAAAAGAGAACAGTATAAGTTCGAAATAATGGAGCCAGAGTGTTGAGCCACAGAGATCAATCCGCTGGAGGTGGTGTCCGGTGTTTTCCATATCTCCTCATGGTACTGTGCTATTAACAGATTCGAATGGCCAGGGATTATTTTTTAAAAATTCGCATTGCCAGTGTAATCATTGTTGTATTCCCCTGGCTGAGGGAAGTATTCCAGATCTTTCTTTTACTGTATATTCCAGTACCTTTGCGAGGTGAACATGCCCATTCATAATCCGTTGCACTTCACGCCAGCTCACGACATAAACTCTGCCATGAAGGTTGAATATGATGTCTTTCTTCTTCGCCTCCCGTACCGGTGAGAGCCATGCACATCCCTCCTCCTCACCTGTATCATTAATAATGCCTGCTGACTGGTCCGATGACAAAAGGGTATAATCAGACTTCATGAGGTAAAAGGTCCCCCCTCGAAGTTCGAGAACGATACTTTCTCCACTCTTCTTCATAGTCCCAGCATGTGTATACGAATCAGAGATACGCTGCATCATCACTCTCACCTTACCCAGATATAATCCGGCATTGTACTAAAATATGGCGTCAGACACGGATTTTACACCAAATTCAGGCAATACAGAGAATATAAAAAATGTGTCCTTGTTATATGATCAGAATAAACTGGTCACGAAAACATGTGAATTCCTGGTACCTGAATAATAAAAAAACGCCTGCGAAATAATACTCCGGCAAAACTATCTGAAAGGCCACATTTTACTATGAAAATGACCCCGCTGCATTCAACGTTCATCCTGTATGCCTGTGGCCTTCAGACATCATGTCCGTTTTCATGCTCATAGATGACCCTTGAAAATGGTGCCCGTTCGGGTGGTTGCATGAAGTTTTTCTTAGCACCCAAAAAAAGAATAGTTCATGTAATCACAAGATAGGCAATAAGTGAAAGGAGGAACGCGAGCAATAGCAGAGCGATACTGATGGGTCCGATCAGTGAGAGCATGGCATTTACAGCACTTGCAAGTTGTGCAATGCGCTGAGATCCGAATATCACAATTTTTTCACATTCAACAGTACCGCCTGCCACATCCGCTTCTGCAATATCGGCAAGTGCATCGTTCAGTGCCTTCTCAACAAGGGGGACCAGTGATTCAACGGGGACACGCAGACCTACCGGATTAGTACCTGATATCGTATTCACAACATGGGAGTCCGTCGTCATCACCTCAATCTCATCCACGACTCCAATAAAACGGTCCCTGATTACTTCCCTCACCCCCTCCTGGATGTTGTTGCCGTCGAATAACACGTAGGCAGTGGTCTGTCCCCCGGCTGATACAACAAGCACCTGTATACCCTGATCTCCAAATCCCTCCTCGCGGGAGTAAGGGACCGCGTTATGGGCTGCACCAATCCTCAACGGGTGTGATTCCATTTTTGAATAACGCCTGAAAGCCTCTTTACTGGCGTTCATGTATTCCCGTGCAACCGCTGTTGCCGGATGTACCGGCGTCATATCTTTAGTACTGCAATTATGGGCATCAACAAAGAGGATATCCGGGCTTACACTGTGTCCTTCTGCCATTATCGTCATACCGATATTGAAGTCCAGGTCCTCGGTCCTTAATGGTGAACGGGTACTGATAATGAGGAGCGCCTCACCAAACCGTTGTACAAGAAGTGAAACAGACCCTGATTGTATTCGTTCTGACCTGCTTGCGGTTTTATGGAATGTAAGGTCATTCATCGGGCCCCGCATTGCATCGACAATTTTCTGGATCTCTTTTTCTGATACCAGATTAAAATCGTGAGTGGCACACCCATGGGGGACCATCACGATGCCTTCGAACGCTTCATGAAGGCACCGCGGGATGTTCCCTCCGCCAATATCCCCCATCGGGCCCGGGTGAACATTCGGCACAGTAAAAATTACGCTGAAATTCCCGTTTTTCCTGAAAAATAGGCTTGCCTGTGGGACGTAGACTTCCTCGCCGATCTCGCGGAAAAAGTCTTCCATACCCTTTGATCCATCGGTAAGGTGTGCAATAAACGCATTCAGGAACGATAGGACCCTGATATTAAAGGCACGCTGAAGTGGTCGTTCTATCAACCAGAGGAGCAGCATAAACATCAGGACAAAGACGATCACAAGTACAACCGTAAGCGTGAAGAAAGGGGATGGAAAGAGCAGGGTTCCAAGAATAATTGCTGCAAAAGCCTGGAATAATGCCGGGGTGAGCATACGGGCTACCCGGTAGTCCGAAATTGCGACCAGTACCATCAGCCTGATCCCGGATATGAAACCAAGTGATATCGCAAAGAACAGCGGTATCAGGCTGACTGAAAATATCATGGCTGACAGGGTAATAATTACCGAGAAAATTGTACACGCGAGTGCCAGTAATCCTGACCGGTTCCAGGTCATTTGTTTTCCAAAAAGGTTGATGTACGGTTTTGTGCCGAGAAATGCCACAATTGCCGGGATGGTAAACCCAAGCGTCCCTAAAAAGACGAAACCTCCGTAAATCCTGATACTTGCACCATCTATAATGAGCCCAAGGATTATCAGTATCAGGAGTGATACCGGCCAGGAAGGTGCGTTAAAGAGATACCTGCTGAGCCGTTCAAGGCGCACGTCCCCGGCTACAGCCATCAGGAGAAACCCCCTAATACCAGTTCGTTCCGACCTGCACCATGGTGTATGACCCGTGTACTATTGTCACTGAGTGGTCGCGAGTAAAATGGGGCATTCAGCGTAAGGCTCTCGTATTCCCCACCTTCTCCGGCCAGGTGAATCTGATAGCGGGCTGATAGCAGCCTCAGTCGCTCTATAAGGTCGTTATCGATATGGTTACCCAGCAACTCTTCTGATAATCCGTCTGCGGCTGTCACCACGATGATAGCATCCAGTCTCTCCGCGACTTCACGGAGAAGCAGTTCAGGGTCCATCTGCCAGAGTGGCGCAAAGACTTCGATCTCAAGGCTGTCTGCAATGGCATTGACACGTTCATTCTGGTACGTTGAATTCACAGCACCAACAGTTATCCCATCTATTTCCAGTTTTTCGAGGCCGCGGGCGAGGTCTTGTAATTCGTCTTCTTTCTCTCCTTTTGTATGGATTTCCGCATAGCTTATCCCGGAAAGACGCGCGATAACCGGTACAGCATCAAGGTTGGAGCTGTGAAACATGAAAGAGTCGGGGTTTTCCGGCCTGACGGTGACAAGGTGGGTGACCTGGATCCCCTGGTCAATTGCTTTCTGGACTGAAAGGATAGAATCCTTTCCGCCAGATGTGAGTGCCGCAAACCCCATGATAGTATTAATTCGATCCCGTTGGTTGTAAAAGGCTTCCAAAAGACTTCCCGTAACGGGCTTCCATCTGTTCCCAGTCTGGCAGGTTTGTCTGGCAACCTATCTTCTCTACCGCGAAGGATGCGGTAATGGTGCCTATTTTACAGGCTGTAAGGGTTTCATAACCACGGTAATATGCAGTAAGGAAACCTGCGCGGTACGCATCACCTGCCCCGGTAGGGTCGGCCATTGTTACCGGGAATGCAGGTATCCGGGCAGAATCCCCCTTCTCGTAAAGGACGCTCCCCTCTTTACCCATGGTAACGATTACTACCGGTACACGGTTGACAATCTCCTGTTTGCTTGTACCGAGGATCTTCTCCATTCCCGTGATCTCATGCTGGTTTGCAAACAATACATTGACATTGCCAAGGATTGCATCGAGTTGTTCTTTTGTGTAGCGATGCAGGTCCTGTCCGGGATCAAATGTTGCAAATTCACTCCGTTCGGAGACCCTGACATTAAATCCCGGGTCTGCCGTTGCCATGTGAACAAACGGGAGAGTAGGTGCATCCTCATGTTCGAACGCTGCCGATGCCCCCCACTCAAAAAATGTGATCTGGTCACCGCCCTCATCGGTGAACATGAATGCCGTGGCTGTATGTGCTCCAGGGAGGGTAAAGAACTGTCTGGTAATTCCAAGTTGTTCCATCCATTGCTCATACTCACTCCCTTGAAAATCGCACCCAACTGCGCTGACCAGGGTACAGGGCTCATTGAGCTTTGCAATCCCTGCTGCGATGTTAGCCGCCCCGCCTCCAAAATATACCTTCCGGTCAAGGATATTGATGGAACCATTCACTGGAGGGAACCGGGGGACACGACTGATATGATCAATTGCCGTGTGCCCGACCACCGAGATCATTGTTACTCCACACCTGGTTCCCTATCGGATAGTTCTCCCGTTTCATCTCTTTCAGCCAAATATGGTTTATTTCGCCCGGGTTTCACCTTCTTGGATTTTTTTGTGTCTATTTGCACTGGTTTGTTTTTTTCCTCGTTTATTTCCTGCACGTCCTTTATCTGCAGGGGGATATCACGGAGTGCTTTTCCAATCGTTGATTTTGCAATCCGTGATGCATGTTCGGACGACTCTGCACGGAACACTTTCATATCAAGGAGGAGCCCTACAAGTGCGGTATCTGCTACCACAATGGCACTGTTCAGTTCTCCTTCACAAAACGGGCAGGCTAGCATTCCTGCTTCAACTTCTACAAATTTAGCTGCGGGGTTCAGGCGCTTCCCCGCCTCGCTGATTGCAATCCCTATCGCGTCATCAAGAGACTTCACGTCTTTAATAATCCAGGCTGATTCAAGTGTGACATTATAGTCAGGCATTGTTACTTCATCTCCAATTTTTTACTATATGATTTCCAGCTGAACCCCGGTTTCCGGTTACCAGGTATCGAAATGCACATGCTCACCCACGGCCATGCGCTCTGTCAGCGCCCCATGCGGTCTTCCTTTCCCAACGGTGAGTATTGCAACGGCCCTGATATGGGGGGGGAGCCCGAGAATATCGCGCACCCCGTCTTCATCGAATGCACCGACCCAGCAGGAATGGAGGCGTCTTGAATGGGCTGCCAGCATCATGTAGGTACACGCGATAGTCGCGTCCTGCACGGCATACAAAATACCACGTTCACCATACCGGGACATTGAACGCACGTAATTTGCGCAGACAACGAAGAGGACCGGTGCGGCCTCCAGCTGGGGCTGATCATACGCAGCCCCCATAAGTGCCTCCTTCTGGTCGGTTTCACGGATGACAACGACATCCCAGGCTTCCAGGTTCCCCGCGCTCGGGGCAGTGCTGGCACTGTCGAGGAGGAAGCCGATATCATCTTCAGTGAGCTCTTCGTCGAGATAATCCCTGACAGAAGTCCTGCTGATGAGGAAGTCAAGGAATTCAGAGGAGTCCATGTTCGTTAAGTACCTGCCAGGAGGCCTGAGCAACCGTAGTTGAACCGGTTACTGCTTCACTTATCCGCAAAGTAGCAGGCCCGTACTGCTCACTCTCAACAAGGCTGATCGCTTCAGACAATAGGTCTGTCGAACGGCGAAACCCGGACTGTTCGGTTGAACGTAATGCCATCTGCAGTTCGGCACGGACCGCTTCCATGCTCATGATAAGCATCCTTCGGCCCCCTGCCCGTTCATTTTCCGGGAAACTTCCAAGGGCCGTGACCAGTTGAGAGCAGACAATCAGTTCACTTTTTGCCCGGTCTGCAAACTGGTAGTTCTTTATTGCAGCTTTAGATCCATACTCAATAGAAACTCCGCTGATTAATGATAGTTATGATGATAGGTACGGATGCGTGAAAAAATGTTTCAGGAAGAAGTTGTCCCGCCGTGACCGGGACATGAATAGTCCTGAAGGTATTTCTGGAATTATCTGGCGGATTTCTGCTTTGCGCCCATTATGGATACTTTTGCACGGCGCATCGATTTCCGCACGATGGTGTCTGCAGGATTTCCCATCTCACGGCCTCTTCCACCACGGCCGCCCCTGCCGCCCCTGCTGCCACCTCTCCGTCCGCCTGGCCTGCCACCCTGGTCTCCGGCGAGCTGCTCAAGCTTTTTCAGCGTGGCGCCGGCCCTGAACCGCTGGTTAGGTCCTGGTCTCTTTACTTCACCTTCTGATTTCGGTACAAGCCTGATCTGGCCTTTTACGCCTTTGACCTGTACCCATTGTGTTGTTCCTGTCTTTCCCATGAAACTCCTTTATGATTAAAGCAGGATTCTTCATAAAGTTTCGCCATTATCCCCCTGAATCATGGGAAAAATACAAGAAAAAGTACCGGAAATTACCGGACTACCGGGATTTGCAGACCCGTTCGATCTCCTTACGCAGGAGTTCACTCACAATTTTCCCGTCCGATGAACCCCGCACTTCGGCCATAACGACCCCCATGAGCGGCGCAAGAGCAGCATTTCCTTTTTCCTGAACAAAGGCTGCCCTTTCATCAACAATTTTTATAATAATCGCATGGAGTTGGTCGCGGCTGATGGCAGGGGCACATTTCTTTATTGCTTCATCTGTGTCAGCTCCGTTCGCGACCATCCTTAATAATTCAGGGATTGCTTCTTTTGCTGCTTTTCCGGATTCAACCGCATGCAATATTTCAATGAACCGGTCATCTGAAATCATTGAGATATCTGTCCCGTCCCGTTGGATCTCCTTGAGAGTCCCAAGGATTGTGCGGGCGGCAAGTGTCGGGTTGATTCTTTCCATAACAGCCCGTTCAAATAGCGGAAGCCGTTCAGAGAAGGCGATCTGCCGTGCCAGCCCTTCATCAATGCCAAGCTCCGTGCTGAACCGGTGTGCCCGCACGGTAAGGAGTTCTGGCAGGGAAATGCCGTCCCACATGGAAGGCTCAACAGGCACAGGCAGAACATCTGTCTCGGGGTACATCCGCGCCGCTCCTGGTAGTGGTCGCATGTAGGCCGTGTTTCCCTCTGGAAGCATCTTCCTCGTCTCTTCAGGTACACCTTCCAGGGCAAACCCGGCGCGCTTGATCACCTGCATGGCCGCACAATGTGCCTGCTTTGGTGTTGCTGCAACGAGGATTATGCAGTCCTTTTCTGTTGTACCAAGTGTTCTGTGAAGTGCGTCTACTTCTTCGGTAGTAATCCCGTATGCAGGGAGTTCGTCGGTATGGAAAATGCCGCCTACACCGCACTTTTTAGCATAATCAGACATCTCGGTACCGAGCCGGCGTCCGGGCTGGATCTCGTACCCGACAAGGCCCGAAAACCCGTTAAGGCAGACTGCAAGGATCATTTTCGCTTTTTTGAGGATTGAAGACCCGGTCCCGGCAAAGAGACCGGTCACATCAACCGGGGCAGGTTGAACAAAAGCCCCGCGTGATACCAGCTGGTCCCTGATCATAATCAGGTTCTGCTGCCGCTGTGCCTCGCGTTTCACTACATCAGCAACGAGGTCAAGTTCCTGTACGCCTTTTACCTCGATCCGTGCACCGCCCGTAATTGATATATTGACGTCCTGCCTGATCGTCCCGAGCCCGCGTTTCACCTGGCCGGTTGAACGGAGGACCATGCCGAGATATCCTGCCATCTCCCTGACTTCTTCGGGTGTATGCATGCAGGGAGAGGTGGTAATTTCCACCAAAGGAATCCCGAGACGGTCCAGTGAGAAGGTCTCACCCTCAACGCGTTGTGCTGCCTCCTCCTCGAGGCAGAGTGTCTCGATCTTCCCACCATTTGGAAGGGTGCCGTTTACGGCGATCAAAGCAGTACGCTGGAACCCGCTGGTATTCGAACCATCGATAACCAGTTTACGCATCATATTAATCTGTTCAATTGGGGTCATGCCGAACATTTTTGCAATGGTAAGGCTGAGTACCAGGGCTTCCTGGTTGAGCGGTGCCGGGGGCTCCTCGTCATTCTCTACGAGGCAGGTCGAATCATATGCGTAATAGGTGAATTTTCTCTCACGTTTCATCTCTTCACGGGCCGCGTCATCGATCTCACCCATCTCGCTCTCAGTCGCACGGAGGTACCGGTGGTATTCACCCGAATGCTCATCAGTCCTCCGGAGCAGGGTCGGACACCGGCAGAAGAGTTTTTCTTTGGTATCGAGCTGCTGGTGGATCTCAATCCCTGCAAGGAGCCCGATCTGTTCATAATCCATGGAGCGACCTCCTCATGCATTCACCTTTTAAGGAAGAGGAAAGGAGCAGCCGTTGTTTCTCCATGTCCTTTTCATTACCAAGCACCCACATCATCTTAACGAGCGCTACTTCCGGCAGTGTATCGGCGCCTTCTATTACCCCGATTTTCAGGAGGTCACGGCCGGTGTCATACACGCGGTCACAGACCCGCCCGTTCAGGCACTGGGAGGTCATCATCGTCACGGTCCCTTCGTCGGCCAGCGTTTTAAGGGCAGGTATCCAGTCTGTGCTCACGTGACCAAGGCCGGTACCCGCGAGGACCAGTCCGCGTACCTCCCCGGCATCGGGGAGTGCCGATGGTGGCATTCCCGGGTAAAAGTACAGGAGCCTGCAGGACTCATCAAGTGCCGGCCTGATGGATGGTTCACGGGCCCCCCGCCTAACCGCCACCGGTGACAGGTGAATGTCCAGGGAAGGATAGTCCACGTAACCCAATGGTGCCATGCCAATACTCTGGAACGCATCCCGCCGCGATGTATGCATCTTCCTGACTCTCGTTGCCCGGTGGATTGCACAGCGGTCATCACTGGTCGAGGCATGCATTACAACTGCTACTTCCCCGAGCGGGCTGACTGCGGCGGTCGCACTGCATAACGCGTTCATAGTGTTATCGCTGCTCGGCCGGTCAGCCGACCTCTGGGAGCCGACAAATATGACCGGTACCGGGGTATCGACCATGAAGCTCGACTGCAGCTGAACTATAGGACATCGTATCCGTGCCGTGGGTCACAATCACACCTGTGGCCCCTTTCTGAATCTCATTATACACTGCTGCTGCAAGTTCCTGCCATATTGCAGGGGTCATATTTTCAGAGAGGATCGTATACAACTGTGTTGTCCGGTACCTGGCAATTCCTGAAAGACCTGGTATTGCCCTCAAAATATCATCGGCATCGAACTGGCTTGTTACAGCACCGGTACGATAATCGATCCTGCTTGCAATTGTTCCGCCCGTTGAAATAATCGAAAGTGACGGGAGCGAATCATCCTGCATGGTTGTTATTTCCGGTCGCCCGGCCGGCTCAGGTCGTTCTATGAACCTGCATGTCCCGGTTCCTATACCGATGTTATATCCGCTGTCAAGTTTGATTACGGCTTTTCCATCCCTGCTGGTGATATATGTCCCATTAAGCCGGGTTCCGGCATATGTGCATTCAACCCTGTCGCCGGTTTTCAGTGGTTCCATTATTGCACAAGCCCCCCTGCCTCTTTCAGCATTGTTTCAATGGCATGCCGGACGCCTGTTATTTTTGAATCTGTAATTTTCTGGTCCCTGTTCAGTTTCTCTCTTGAAAGGGCAATTGCTTCTGCAGTCGCGGAAGGTGCAGGTCCGCCGGGGTGGTCCCGCATGGCAACACTACCCTCGACTGATAACGCGGTTATAACCTGTTTTTCGGTAATGCCCCTATCTGAAAGAGTTGTTCCTGTTATCTCCACTGCCGCAGCATCAAGAGTTTTTATCGTTAGTGTTCCGGTTTTTGCTGCCCTGCCCACGATACTATGGGCCGTCCGGAATGGCATGTCACATTCCCTGACAAGGAGGTCTGCCACGTCTGTGGCAGTGGACATGCCTCTCCCTGCCTCGGTTTTCATCCGGATGATATCGAACCGGGCACCTGATACCATGCCAGGCAGCAGGTGCAGGCTCATGGCAGCGTCCCTGTTCCCTCTCCAGAGGTGCGGGGTCAGCTCCTGGAGGTCCCGGTTATAACTCATGGGCAGGCCCTTGGTGATTACCAGTGCTGCCGAATATGCTCCGGCAACTGATCCTGCCTTAGCCCTCATTATTTCAGCCGTGTCCGGATTTTTCTTTTGCGGCATGATTGAACTGGTAGAACAGAACTGGTCATCGAGGCTGACAAAGCCGGTGAACGAAGAACTCCAAAGGACCAGTTCTTCACAAAGCCTGCTTACGGTTGCCATCATAATCGAGAGGTCCGAGAGGACTTCCAGGGCAAAATCCCTCGTTGCGACTGCATCCATTGTATTCATGATGATCCCGTCAAATCCCAGCAGCCTGGCGGTATAGTCACGGTCTATCCGGTACCCCGTGGATGCAAATGCAGCAGCACCAAGGGGGGACAGATTGACCCGTGTATACGCCTCATTCAACCGGTCGAAATCACGGGAGAACGCCTGTTCGTAGGCAAGGAGGTGGTGGGCAAGAGTCGTTGGCTGGGCATGCTGGAAGTGGGTGAACCCTGGCATAAATGACTCACGGTGTTGTTGTGCGCATCCGAGAAGGACTTCCCGGAGTTTTACGAGCGAACCCATATGTCCGAGTAGTTCATCCCTCACGTGGAGCCTGATACAGGCCGCAACCTCATCGTTTCTTGAGCGCCCGATATGGAGCCTTCCACCTGCCTCTTCACCTGCAGCAGCAATCAGCACCGACTCGATACCCGCATGGATATCCTCAAAATGATCAGAAAAGGCCTCTTCAGGCACTCCAGTACCCTGCATGCCGAGGAGCACCCTCATGATGGCAACGGCGTTATCATGATCAATCACGTTCTGCCGTTTCAACATCAGGAGATGCGCTATATCTACGAGCAGATCTGCCTCCGCAATACTCCGGTCCGCATCCATTGAGGAAAGGAACTGTTTAATCCCCTGTATCCTTTCACCCGACAGGCGGCCACGTCTGACAACATCTTCCTGCATCGACCGTAATCACTCCTGTTTATAAATTGGCCGTCGGATGAGATTAAAGCCACGCTTTTCTGGAGGCAAGCTCGATAGCCCGCTGGACCGATTCCTTTGGAATTATTGTTGCCACAGGGATGTGGACGAGCTGTTCAATGACACTGCTGACGATAGGGGCGCAGACTATAGCAATTGCACCTTCCCGTTCAGCCCTGACCGCTGCGACAATCGCGTCCTCCATCGTATGCACAGGATATTCACGTATATTTATACGGTGACCTTCGACGTCAGCGATCCGTTCTACGACGATATCGAGTACCGGCCGTGCTGCAATGAGACCAATAAATTCTTCCTCGCTATGCCGGTAATACCGCCGTAATGCCCGCACTATCGCCCGCAACGTTGAAAGGTTCGGGGAGCGTTTGCCATGCAATATTTTATAGAGAGAACTCTGGGCTATGCCACTTTCGAGTGATAACTCCCGGATCGTAATTCTCAAATCCTTTCGGAGAGTATCGTTAAGAACGAGGACAAACTCTTCATCTGATAACAGGGCCGCCCGCATGAGCTCTGTCTACAGGGTCCATCTGTACCATAGTTGTGATACAATAAGGATAATTAATTATAATAATACTCGTTTTGTGTCAGAGGTATCAAATAAAAATATCCTAAAATGGACATTTACAATATTCATAATATCCAATAGTAATATATGTCACCTACAATGGATACAATTGTATCGTTATTTTATCCTTAAAATGAATCTATAAATATTGACACGTTGACATTTTATCATATGAAGAAGATTGCTTCCGTCATTGTTGTCTGCATCGCTCTTACAATGGTACTTTTCATTGCAGGATGTATACAACCAACAACCCCTCCTACCCCTGTTACCCCCCAGGTAACGACCCCTGCGGCTGCAGGGACGACAGAAGTTGATGTAATGTATGCAGGGGGTGTCGGCCCGATGCCCGTCCTGCTCTCAACAAACCAGATAGACGGCTATATCGCCTGGCAACCCTATGTGTCTGTTGCCACTGAATCAGGTATCGGGCAACTCGTCACCTATACAAAGAATTTCCCCCCGGTGCCCGAATGGAACAACCATCCATGCTGTGTACTAACAGCAAGGAATGACCTGGTGGCCAGTAATCCCGACTTTGTCAACGCCATGGCCGCCCAGACAATCCTTGCCGACCAGTGGATAACCGATCATCCCGACAAGGCCGCGGTCCACCTGTCTGAATGGATTATTGGTAATGATACTATCAAGTTCGGAGACCAGTCTGTACCGGCACTAAACGTGATGAAAAGTGCAATCCCCTCGGTTAACTATACGACCGAACCGACCCCAGAATGGGTAAACGGGACAAAAAATTTCGTCAATGCGCAGATTAGTCTTGGCTATGTGACTGGCAGCCTGAAGAACACCAGTTCTGCAAATATGGATGCAGCCCTGTTTGACTTCGGGCCCCATAAGGCTGCAACTAAGATGATTGCGGATAAAAAGATCGTCACTCCGCCGAAGATTGCCAAACAAACCGGTATCGGCTACCTCAAAGGGGATATGCACGGCGGGTCGCTGATCATTGCGGTCAAGGAATGGCAATACTTTAATGATACCTATGGCATAGCAATCAAACCAAGGGATCTAAGCGCAGCAAGGCCGGAAATCTGCGATCTTATCGTTAACGGAGTCCCCGTTGCTGAATTGAAACTGGTTTCGGCTGATGCCGGTCCTCAACTCATGCAGATGGAAGCAACAAATATCATCGGAATGGGTTATGCCGGTGTGCCTCCTGCAATCGGGTCAATTGACAAAGGTTCACCGATTAAGATACTCATGCCGATTAACACGGAAGGCTCAGGGCTTGTCATAACGAAAGGATCACCCGCTATCAGCTGGGATAGTTTCATCAAATATGCAGGTGAGCGTTCAGCAAGCGGTAAACCATTGAAGATAGCAGCACCTGCAAAAGGATCAATCCAGGACGTAATGCTGCAATACTCCCTGAAATACAGTGGTGTGACAATAAAATTTGTCTGACACCATTCTTTTTTTCGAGGGATCCCGCAACATGAAACGCCTCTGTCCAATGTTATACCTGTCATCTGATTCTCCTTATTACAAGCAGATAACCATGGTACGGAGCAAAACATGAGGGTAACGAAATCCCGTCCTTAGAGGATCAGTATGAAAGAAGGTTCATCTGGCTTCAGGGAGAAATAATATCATGCAAATGCCCCCCGATAAACCACAATGGTGGCATCGGATCCTTTCAAAATCCCTCCTTTTAAAAATTGCACTTCCTGTCATCATCATTATCAGCTGGGAAGTGCTCTCGATACTCATCGATAACCCATTCATACTTCCTTCGATCGAATCAGTCCTGCTCGTGCTTTCCAAACCTTTTGCTGATATCCTTGGAAGCGGAAGTCTCATCGGTAATGCAATGATAAGCCTTGGGAGAGTTTTAATCGGGTTTTTTGTTGCTGCGGTGCTCGCAATCCCCCTTGGTATAGGAATGGCCCGGAATGAAAAAGTCCATGATTTTTTTGATTCCACGGTACAGGTATTCCGGCCAATCCCCCCGCTTGCATGGGTCCCGCTTGCTCTTGCATGGTTCAGGATCGGCCTTTTTTCAATGGTCTTCATCATTGCAATCGGTGCATTCTTCCCCATCCTGCTTAACACACTCGACGGGGTAAAAAGCATAAAGAAGACATGGATCGAAGCCGCCCACACGCTCGGTGCGAAAGAACGCCAGGTCCTGGTCAACGTCGTCCTCCCCGGTGCAGCACCAACGATATGGACCGGCCTCCGGGTCGGGTTCGGTATCGCGTGGATGTGTGTCGTTGCTGCTGAGATGATGCCCGGCACCAATTCAGGAATCGGCTATCTCATTATTACTTCCTACAACTGGGGACAGGTGCAGGTAATCATTGCAGGTATTATCGTTATCGGGGTTATCGGGCTTGGAATTGATTTTCTTTTCAAGGTCGTTGAGAGAAAGAAATTTATGTGGAGGGAGCTGGACCGATGACACTCATTGTTGAAAATATCAGCAAAGAATTTGAACAGCGTGATGTCCGGTCAGATGCACTTGTATCCATTAATCTCGATGTACCGGAGAAAGAATTCACCTGTCTCCTTGGGCCGTCAGGGTGCGGTAAGACAACGCTGCTCCGCATCATAGCCGGTCTTGAGAAAGCAACTACCGGAAAAGTCATGATAGGCGGAGAGCTGGTCACCGGCCCTTCGTCGCGTATGGCGATGATTTTCCAGGATTACTCGCTGTTTCCCTGGCGCACGGTCATTGACAATATCGCGTTTGGTCTTGAGATGACGGGGGTCAGTGAAGATGAACGTCATGATGTGGCGGCCCATTATCTCGACCTTATCGGTCTGACCGGGTTTGGTGAGAATTATCCTTACGAGCTTTCAGGTGGTATGCGCCAGCGCGTTGCCGTGGCACGGGCACTGGCAATTGACCCTGCGGGTACTGCTGATGGACGAGCCGTTCGGGGCTCTTGATGCCCAGACCAGGAACATGCTCCAGAAGCAATTACTTGAAATCTGGGATAAAACGAAAAAAACAGTTCTTTTCGTGACGCACAGCGTGGATGAAGCAGTATTTATGGCAGACCGGATAGTCGTGCTTACCAGCAGGCCTGGAACGGTAAAAGAAGTCGTAAAAATTAATCTTCCACGACCACGCGACCGGACGAGCCAGGACTTTGCACAGGTCCGCCGTTATGTGCTTGGCCTGATCGATGAACAACAGTCCACCCAGTAAGATTTAATAGCAAATATCTCCTTTTTATAAAGAACGAATAGATCGAAGGAGTTCTGAGCCATGGTAAGAAAACCGGGAAAGATGTATAGGAATATTTCAAAGAAGGCATATACCCGCCGAAAATATATGGGCGGTGTGCCGGGAAGTAAAATTGTCCAGTTCGAAATGGGAAACCTTTCATCTGAGTTTCCACTCGAGGCACACCTTGTTGTAACCGAGAGCTGCCAGATCAGGCATACGTCACTTGAGGCAGCCCGTATCGCAATAAACAGGCGCCTGATGAAAGAAGTCGGAAGAATGAACTTCCACTTTAAAATTCGCGTATACCCACATCATGTGCTCCGCGAAAACAAGCAGGCAACCGGTGCAGGTGCTGACAGGGTATCAGAAGGCATGAGACTTTCCTTTGGGAAACCTGTAGGGACTGCTGCGCGCGTAGAGTCGAAGCAGAAGATCTTCACTGTGTATACGACCCCCCAGTACACGGAAAAGGTGAAGGATGCACTCCGGCACGGAGGTCACAAGCTCCCATCTCCTTCGTATATCATTATCGACCAGGAACTGGTCATCAATGAACCCTCAGTATAATTAACACTTTTTTTACCGATTTTAGGGATTATTATTTACCCCTGTGCGTTTGTTCATTCAATAATACCGGAGTGATCTCCGTATCATCTATCAGATTTCAACACATTTCTGACTCAGCACCTGAATAATTATTTCAGGCATGTGCCGGAAACAAACTGAACACAAATGGTTGCCGGGAAGATTACCCTTGTTTGTTGTGGAAGTCTGAGCGGCAGGACTAATTCGAATGGTAGATTCGTTCGGTTTATTGAAACCCTTCATGGTTAGAAAATTGATGGGAATACGTACACAGGAGGGGGTTTCACCTCCGCCCTGTCCAAGCCCCGACAGGATATCCTTTGGTCAGGGTTTAGCTGCAGTATTCATTACAATTTCATAGACCTTTTAATCATTCTCTATCCCAACTGGTGTCGCCAAAGCGGCGGGGCGGAGCCATGGGAGCGCAGGTAAATTTGGGAATACCCTAAATCTCAAGATGGATTTTGAGAACCTATCAACAGATCTATTTTTTTTTCTAACCTTTGATATGAACATTGTGAATCCAACAATCTTGGGGCGTAAATAAAAATTGGGATCCATTTTTTCATATATTTGGTGTGATGTAAAAGGGCTTCATATTCGTTTTTTTGGGAGATCGTTGCCATGAAAAATATTCGAAAACGAATGGATCCGGGAGATGCATGATTAGTACCCCCCTGTTTTACCTATCCGTGGGATTCCAGGTAACCGGGATAAACTGATTGTGTTCAACTATGGTAATCAACCTTCTTTAATTCAGAAAGAGGGTCGATTCATTAAGGAAAATCAACAATGAGAACCATGTATGTTCCGGAATTCATAAACTAGTTATTTAAGGATAACAAATATGCCTTATATAATTCTGGTATATGTGGAGAGAAAAACAAAAAAAGGGATTTTCTATGATATCTGTTTTGCTCGTGGATGATGATCCTGCCCTGTTGGAAATTACCCGTATCTATCTTACCAAGAATAAGGAGATGGTGATAGATACGGCACAGTCTGCGGGAGAAGCGCAGGAAAAATTGAAGAAAAAGACGTATGATGTGATTGTTTCGGATTATGATATGCCCGTGATGACGGGTATCGAATTCTTAAAATCACTCAGGTTATCCGGGGATCTTACACCCTTCATCATCTTCACCGGAAAGGGGCAGGAGCAGGTGGCGATGGAAGCGATCAATAATGGTGCTGATTTCTATCTCATACGTGCAGGGGACCCGAAAAATGAGTTTATCGCGCTTACCCACAAGATGCGGAAGGCAGTCGAGCAGCGGCAGGCAGATATTGCGATCAGGGAATCAGAGGAACGACTGCGGAAACTTCTCTATTCTCTCCCGTCCGGTGTCCTGGTAATCGATGCAGAGACTCATATTGTATTGCAGGCAAACCCGGCAGCACTCCTCATGATGGGAGCAAAAGAACAGGAAATTGCCGGGAAATCCTGCTATGGGCTCGTCTGTCCGACCGAGGAAGGACAATGCCCGATAACGGATCTCGGGCAGAAATTCGACAGTATTGAACGCCTGCTCTTACGTAAGGATGGTACCGGTATACCGGTGATCAAGAGCGTTGCCCGGATCAAGCTCGGGAAACGCCCCGTCCTCGTAGAGAGTTTCATCGACCTCTCCGAGCAGAAGAAGGTGGAACGGGAACTCCACGAGAGCAAGGAGAAATACAGGACACTGGTTGAAGAGATCCATGACATGATCTGGCTGACCGATGCGAAAGGCCGGTTTAAGTATGTAAGTCCCCGGAGTTTCACCCTGCTCGGATATCACCCCGAAGAAATGATTGGCCACATGCCCTCTGAATTTGTCTCGTTCGAGGATGCTAACCATATCCGCGATATTTTTGCAAAAAATGTTAAGGAACATAAAGAACTTCACCTGATCGAGACCCACACCCGCCGGAAGGATGGCAGGGTCGTGGTCCTTGAATCTAGTGCTATTCCCTATTATTCTAAGAACGGAGCCCTGATCGGGTACCGCTGTGTCAGCCGTGATATAACGGAAATCAAAAAAGGTGAGGAGGTAAAGGCCCTGCTGGCAGCGATTGTGACCTCTTCTGACGATGCGGTAATAAGCGAGAACCTGAACCACATGATCACCACCTGGAACCAGGGGGCCGAGCGTATATTTGGATATTCCAGTGATGAAATGACAGGAACGCTCTCACACAAAATCGTCCCGGACGAGGAGATGGGGGCCCTTCACGATATTCTCCACCAGGTGGTCAAGGGGGAGCATGTTGAGCATTTTAACACATTCCGGATAAAAAAAGACATGGCCCGCGTTGAAATCTCTCTTTCACTCTCTCCAATCCTGGACCACCGGGGCAATATCGTCGGGATTGCTACGATTGCAAGGGACCTGACAAAACAACGTGAGACCGAGAAGGCCCTCCTTGCATATATCACCGAGACTGCCATGCGGTTAAAGAACCCCGTTGAATTGATCGGGGACCGCCTTGCAGATATCCGGGAGCAGATCCAGGCTGGTGATGTGACACCTGAAGAACTCCTCCTCCAGCTCCAGATCCAGATCAAGAATACTGAGCAGATTGTTTCGAACCTGCGTGAACTGAACATGGCAATCTCCACGGGTTTTACAACCATACCTGAAGCATACCAGAAATACCTGAAACGATAGTGCAACCATGGGATTTTCTGCCGAAACATTGAACGAGAACCGGATCGTACTGCTCCTTGCGGACTCACGCAGGCTGAAGCAGACGAATACCGCGGTGATCAAGGAGCTGACGAGCACCGGCTACAGCGTGATGCTTGTCTCTGTAACGCTCCCGAACATCGTGATCCGGCGGACATACGAGGCGGCAGGAATTGATATGTCGAAAGTGTTTGTGGTCGATGCGGTGACCAAATACTCGGGTGGCCCGACGGGTACTGGACGACCCCCACTGCAGATATATATCAAACCCCGGCAACCTTACCGATATTGGCATAGTCATTACCGAGGGTCTAAAAACCCTGCCGGGAGATAAGAAGTGCCTCTTCCTGGATGATATTTCAACGATGCTCCTCTACTCCCCCTCGGTCACCATATCAAAGTTTATCCATTTTATCACGAACAAGCTCCGGTTATTCGATGTAACGGGCGTGTTCCTCGCTGTCGAGAAAGGACTTGACCCGGCCCTGCTGACGCAGATCTCCACCTTTGCAGACTAGTGGAGTCATTGGAAGAGGGAGAGGGGACGTGAGATTCCGGTTCGCAAAATTTGTTGCGGCGTATTAGTGTGTGTGACGTATATTTCCTGCTTGAGATGGGCGTCGGCAGGATCCTGGGAATAGAGTATGGGGCTGGCAACAAAAGTAACCCATTGAATACCGGGCTTTATTGAAACAGGTACTCCCTTCAATATGGATAGGGGGATACAAAGTTAAAAAAAAGGAATGATCGATGTCTGAAGTTACTGATAAGTTTTCCCAAATATTCCCTCCCACGTAAAAATAAAGGATTAATCGTACTTGATGATGACAATACCGGAGCCGCCATTGCCCCCGTTACCTGAGTTCCGCTGCCACCACCGCCTCCGCCGGTATTACTTGATCCTGTTGTACCAACAACACCATCCCCTCCAGCACCGCCTCCACCCGTACCGCCACCACCACTGTCCGCGACGAATGGCAACCACCACCGCCCCCTCCTGCGTATGTCAGCCATGAATCTGAGATGGAAGATATGGTTCCTGCGCCTCCACTACCTGCAACAGAATTGGTTGCTGCACCACCAGCACTACCAGCGCCACCTCCCCCGCCACCAAGATAATTACCCCCATTAGAATTTCCCGCTCCACCAGAGTTTCCTTGACTTGGACTTACAGATGGAGTATTTCCCGCTCCACCAGCGCTCCCTGACCTTTGGCCACCACCACCGGAACCTCCGACTGCTCCAGTCCTATAAGAAGAAGAGCCACTACCACCACCATTTCCACCGCCGGCTGCGGTAAAAGTTGCAAAAACAAGAGGGGTTCCCATTCGTACCACGGATGGTTGTTGTTGTTCCCCCGGCTCCGCCCGTACCAACGGTCACAGCCAGAATACTACCTTGTGTAACGGTTAATGTACCGGCTCTAAATCCACCTGCGCCACCACCACCACCGTATCGAGCACCTCCACCACCGCCTCCTGCTACGACAAGGTATTCAACGGTAGTGACACCGGGGGTACGTTCAAGCGTTTGGCGTGGGTGTGGTGAGGTAAATTATAATTTGATAATAGGTATATTGAGTCGTGGCTGTTCCTCCGATAGTAGTAACGGTGACAGTAACGGGTCTCGGCTGAACCCGCCGGGGCGGTCATATTGATCGTAGTAGCGGTATTAGCCGTGATGATTGCTGCGTTGCTGCCGAAGGTTACTGAAGCGCCGTTTAAGTTCAACCCGGTGATATTTACCAACCTACCGGAAGTGGTCGGTCCGGATGCAGGTGAGATGCCGGTTATTATCGGCGCTGCTACATAGGAATATTGAGTTGTGGCTGTTCCTCCGATAATAGTAACGGTGACAGTAACGGGTCCGGCTGAACCAGCTGGGGCGGTCATATTGATAGTAGTTGCAGTGTTAGCAGTGATGATTGCTGCGTTGCTGCCGAAGGTTACTGAAGCGCCGTTTAAGTTCAACCCGGTGATATTTACCAACCTACCGGAAGTGGTCGGTCCGGATGCAGGTGAGATGCCGGTTATTATCGGCGCTGCTACATAAGCAAACGATGCTGATATCGTATGGTTTTCCACCACATTCTGAAACGTGTAACTTTGATCGCACCTGCGGTATACTGTCAACAAGAACATTTGAGATGGCGTATCCTATGTTATTTGAAATCGTGAATGTCTTGTTCTCGCCTTTGTTCACTACTGCTCCAGATGGAGCGATCGAGCCTCCGGTTCCGGCTAATGCAGTAATGGTATAGGTCGTTGTTGAGGTGGTCGTTGTATTCCCCAGAGTTCGCTGGCCTAACAGTGTCGGCGAATTCGACCCAGCATAATAAACCCTGACATATCCTGGTGGATAAGTTGAATTTGCAATAATAGTTCTTCCAATCGACCATTTTTTATCAGGATCAGGATAAACCTTAAAATCAAAAATATTTTGGTCATTAATGAACACAGCATAATTGCCATCTGATAATTCATCTCCTCCATCATGGGTGATACTTACCGAATATGGGAGTTGGATGACTCCATCTACCAAATTTGTAGTATTAACAACTGAAAACCTTACTAGTGGGACTTTATCTGCAGAAGGTCGGAGAATCATTCCTGAAGCAATAACCGCTACGACAAGTACTATCATCGAAATAAGAATCAATGCACCGATTAATTCCGATACACCAGATTCCGTTATGCGGTATTTATTGCTGTATTTCATTTTTATTCTTCCATTAATCGCGGTAGATTTCGGCCTGTTACTTACATATTTATAATATCTTAATTGATGTTACACTTTACGAGAAAGGATAAAAGACTTATTTTGATGATATACGTCTAGATCTATACAAAATTAGTCTTGGACAGCAGAACTTTACTGGAAGGTCCATAATAATATAGTTGGACTGTATTTGGCATACTACCGAGATTTTTTATAACTATTGTGGGGTTATTAAAGGACCACTCATCCTTGTTCACAATTACTCAGTGTTCCATCAGAATTGTAGTAACTTACAATTCCGACTTCAGTTCCATCTATTATTACTCGGTATTCCCCCCATTGTAATATGTCACCTCCCATATGTGTAATATACACATTATATGGCGCTGCTCCATTAACGCCCGTTCCATTAACTGAAATAGATGCACTTAATTCAGGAATTTTCTCCGGGCAAGGACTACGAGAGTATAACCGTTGTAACTACCATCATCAGCACTTACAACTAGTGATACCAGTAGAATCGCCCCAATTAATTCTGATACAGCAGATTCAGATTTCATTTTCTTCAGCATTAACACATTATTTGCATTAAAAATTTTGAGTCCAGAATTTTCAGAAATAGTGCCCAAAGTGGGGGATAAATCAATATTTGCAGTATTGCTTTGTGTTTCAAGAATTATATCGTAATCATTCAGTGATGATCCTGTGATGTTCATCCATACAGTATTACCAGATTGAACTGGATCCTTAATCCAACTTGAATCGACATTACTTTTTTGTTTGATTTTTGTAAATGCATTTTTCCACATTTGCGCTGTTACAGGATCCTTGGCATTAATTGTAATATTCACCCATCGAGAATTTGGAATCCCAAGGGCGAGTGGTACGATTGCAGGTTCAGGTAAGGCTGTCAACACCTCAACGAGTGATGAACCTCCAACCTTGGAAGGGGTGCTCGTGGGAATTGTAATTCCATGAATTGTGACTTGGGCTAAATTTGTCGTTTCATTAACTTGTTCGATTGTTATCGATGGAAGTAATTTTACAACACCACCAGTATCCTGTTGTAAGAAAACTCCCCCATATTGGTAAATATAATTTTGCGAGATCCAGTAATTATTATTCGAATGGTCATCCAGTGATCCATGTTTTCGTGAACAATTTCCGGATTGGCTATTACATGATATCCCGTAGGGATGCAGGAAACATCACCATTTTTATTAATGGCGATGTCAAAGGGATAGACAAATGATTCCTTAAGACCATAGGCATCATCGGCTAAATCTACTTGGTAGAACTGTCCTGCAACAATAGAATTATTTATAACAACATTACTCATTGTAGGATTACCATTTTTCAATATTGATATTGTGAGAATGTTGTTGAGTGGCGAACTCTAATTTAAGGTATCAGATTTACTTCCCATTTTCCTTTTTAGCAGGATTAGGTGTTATAATGATGGAACCCTTTTGATAGATATTATTCGTTTTAAAACTTACATAAAGATGGTCTGGTAAACTAACGAATTTAATAATTTGGTCATTGGTTCCAATGGATGTATCATCATACCGAGAATCGGAAGTGACAACAATCGTATCTTCAGTATTCACCACCATTGTCCCCCCCGACGTCACAGGCTGAAAGAGTGGCATATTTACAAACGAGCCCTGGGTGGAGCCGGGATTTGTCCCGAGTGTAAACGGAGAGCTGACCTGGGTATTGTATTGGCCATTAATCCAGAGCGAGTCTACCGTGGATTTATAGTCGAGGAACTGGTTCTGGACGACGTCCATGTGCGCAATTTCAAGGTCCCTTCCCGTTGCAGGTACCACGTAGGTGAGGTATAACGATGCCACTATCGCTATCAATGCAATAATCAGCACAAAGCCGATTACTTCTGAAATCGCGTCATCTCGCCGGGAATCCACCATGATCTATTTTAACATTCTGATTTATTCTTAATAAAAGATTCCTATCTTTGCAATTATTTTCGAAAAATCAGTCCCCATCAAGCCATCGTACTGTGAACAGGGACCTGCATATCATGCACTAAAATGAAAGTTAAGAAATTCCTTGATATCTCTTTTTTTGCTAATCATAATACTATTTAACTAAACGGAGGGGAATTAAGCCTCTGTTACCCTACATTAGAGGTGTTAAAACGGACAAATTGTATCAAGGGTCGTGTAGGAATTTTCAGGTCACAGATCATTCGACAAATCGGTTGGATTTCAGGCCGATTCATATAATACAGTGAATTAGACAAATTATGAGGATACACTATTTTCGTAGTTAATTTATTAAAAACAGGCTTTGAATTTGGCGGTATTTGCCTGAAAGCCAGGGGACCTAAATAGGGATTATGGGAAACCCCGGAAATCACACGAAAAAAATCAGATACAAATTCAAGCGCACGTCAAAAAAGTATAATTCGTCACTGGTATTTTACTCCTTCTCTTCCGGGGGAACATATTTCGGATGGAAATAACGCCAGAGCAGGCCTGATAATGCAATAATAATCAGGATAATCCCTATTATCAGCCATATTGGCACAATACCTACATTCTGTGATACATCTACCGGAGACACAAATGTCGGAACGATTGTAGGCATAGATGTAGGGTCGGAAGTCAGGATTACCCCTGTTGGCTGAATACCGGGTGTGTTACCAGTACCTGTCGTTATTGCTGTAACCGGCACCAAAAGGAGTGAAAGTGCACACAGGAAGATAAGAATACGGGATAATGGGACCTTCATCACCTTTCATTTGGAAGGACATTCGTATATTTCTATCTCTTCACCGCTGTTGAAATTAGTGTCCCGGGGAAAGGTGATAGAACAGTAATAATTATACGGTTCGTAACTCTCATTCCATATACGGAATTGATATGACTAAAAAACTGGGTAACAAAGATGCCGGACTATCTGACCTGATAGGGACAATTCTGATTATTATTCTGGTTATTGGCCTGGCAACTGTTATTATGGCATATGTTATGCCGAATTTATTGCATAAATCTGCATACATAGCCAGTGAGGTGAGTGCCACTCCGATCACCCAGCCAAGCGGACAACAGGTTGAGGTAATCTCGCTCCTCCCGATGTCTGGTGATCCGTTTTACATTATCGGGCAGAAACAATCACAAGGCGGGTACCCGATTTCAGTAAGGGCCCTGTCCCCGGATGGACGAAAAATAAATGTTAACTGCACGGACCTTACGGGAAATCTCTACGGAAATACACTCTATATATATCCGGCTAACCGGCCTGGTGCTGGCCCCTGTGAAATGTGCATCAACGATACGCCTCCTACCGGTGCAATGAGGCCGATGACAAACGGCAGGTGGACAATTCAGCTGATTGACGAGGAATCCCATATCCTCGTGATGTCGAATTCAGATGCAAATATTACGAAAGGTACAACCTCGCTCCCGAAAGTCGGAGGTATGCTTGGCGGAAATGTGTATTTCTCTGATTGCTCTATTATTAACCCGACCGTTTCATCTGCAATAGTAAATACAACGCTTGGGCCGGGAAATATGTCGTACCGGACATTTAATGGCGTTAACCAGTACATGGAATACCCCAACGATCCAAATCTGAAATTTACCGGTGATTTGGGGATATCCTTATGGCTTCAACCCCAGGACCTGGGAGTACCGACCGACCCCCAGGTACTGGCACACAATCATAGGAAAGGGAATTCTTTACCCGAATAGTACAGAATTTGATAATTACCAGCTCGTAGCAATCGGAAACAAGTTATACTTTGAATGGAGTGGCACAGGCGGTACCCATTATCACTCCCAGACAAATAGTAATGCCCTTACCAACGGTGCATGGCAATATGTGACCGTAAATGTTCAGCAGAACGGCCAGCCGCAAATGTATGTCAACGGTATACTTCAGCCTTCAACCGTGTACACCGGAAATGTTCCCAATGCCGGGACAGCAACAGGTGCAACGGTGACTTTGCAGGACAATAATTTCCCTGTAAAAATCGGGAAACAGAATTCTGACGCCAATCCGTTCTATTACCAGGGAAATATCGGGAATATGGCACTCTATAACCGGCCACTTACTGCCAATGAAATACAGCAGAATTATCAATCTTATTCTGCCTGAAATTCCTTACCATTTTTTCAGGATCACAATGAGGTCACATTGAGTAATGGCCAGTTATTTTCAACAATTATGCAGGTTGCGTAGTATTCCAGGGATCAAATAAGCCAAACTGTTAGTTTTCGTAGCAACGGGGACTTCAACCATGAATCCATTTTATAATATTCGGGTTAAATGCAGCCATTTTTTTATCTGTCCACCCGAAGCCTGTTCTGCATTTCTGCACGATTTTCTGGAAAAAATCATTTGGCAACCATCTGAATTTCCTTTCAATCCCCCTCTAAACAGTCAGGGAATTATTAAATAGCCTTCTATCGATAGCATGTAGTATTGAGGAGGATTCCGGCTGTGAAGATGCTCTACTCAGGTTTAATTGTCATTGTAATGCTCCTGATATTGGGTGTTGCTTCTGTTTCAGGATTCAACACAAGCGGTGTGATCGGTGTTGCTTCTGTTTCAGGAAACAACACAAGCGGTGTGATCGGTGTTGCCCACGTAGGGTGGATGGAATATAGCGTGCCAACAACACCTACAACAAATATTACGGCATATCCGTTACTTCCTTCATGCCCGTCAGGCTGCACCTGCATGGGTGCGAAGAATGCCTACAACCAGGGAAGAGTCCCCTGCCCGTCGGGATCTGCCGGCTTTGTTTGTGGTGTTAACCAGCTGGGTGAAGAAATGCACTGTTACTCTGATACTCTCCCAACCACAACCACAGCGACTCAGACGGTGACAACCCTCGCAACCACGCCAATCACACAGATTCCTCCGATTCCCCCTGCATCCGATACTACCCCGGCAACTGCACCAGCTGCATCAAGCCAGCAGGCAGGTGCCACGGTAGCCCTGTCATCATGCGGGGGAGAATGCAGCTGTATTCTGCCGGACACAGCAGGTGTGTTAGGGCTCCCCCTTTGCAGTGGAAATCCTGCTCTTTGCAGTTATGACGCTTCGGGAAAAGCGATGTATTGTTATGCAAGAACACCGCAGGCTCCCACAGCGTTACAGGGAACAACCGGTAATGCACCGGCACTTTCTTCATGCAAGGGGGACTGTAGTCTGTCTTGACCCGGTTACCGCAGGACAGGTGGGATTAACGCTCTGTAACGGGACCCCGACACTATGCAATTATGATGTAAACCGGAATCCCATGTATTGCTATAACCGGGCTGCTGTATCTCAGGCTGTTCCTGGAAGTGATTCCAAATCAGGGAATTCCATACCTGTCGGGGTATTTACCATTATTGGTGCATTATTTACGATTTTCCTGGTTAAAGGGTTTCACTCCCTGAAGAAAAACCGGTAATTGTTTTTTTGGCTTCGCTGAAACCCCTCGGTCATACAAAAAATTATGAGGGAAATACGAAGATAAGAGGGGGTTTCACCCCTCCCTGCTCCACCCCCATTAAGATATTCCTCGGGCAGGGTTTCGGCGAAGGCTCATTACATTCAGAGTATTGGGGGATATTCTCTATCCCAACCGGGGCGCCACAGAGGCGGGGCGGAGCCCCGAGAGCGCAGATACATTTCAGAATAATCAGGATTCTGGGTGTTTATTATAGCTTTTCAACAGAGCGTTTTTTTTTGATAATCCCGGCCTCCCTGTTATTCAGGTCGGTTAGGTTTTTAGGCTAACCCGTTTGCGCAACCCCTTAATGCGGATTCCCATGATCGGATGCTCCCTTGTTTTCCGGATTCCAATCCTGTGAAACGTATGGTTTTATATAATATTTTAACTAAACACAGCATTAACGTGGAGGAATCCGGATTTGAAGAGGCTCTATTCAGGTTTAATTGTCATCGTCATACTCCTTGTGTTGGGGGTTCCATTTGTTTCGGGAAAAAATTCTATCATAAATGATTCGGATACTGTCTGTTTGTTCACATGGGTGTACCTGCATGGGTGAGAAGAATGCCCAGAACCAGGGGAGAGTCCCTTGTTATTGGAATAGTTCAACCCAGATTCGTATGAAATGTGGTGTAAACCAGCTGGGTGAGAACATGTACTGTTACTCTGATACGATCCCTGCAACAACCACGCCTACTCTCACGGTGACAAGCATAATCACCACTACTATAACGCCTACACCATCACCTACCCCGGTACCCGAAGCAGTTGCACCATCTGTTGTTGTCACGACGGTATCCGCTGTTCCAACTACGCAGCCAGGTGTCATGGTTTCCCTGTCATCATGCGGGTCTGAATGCCGCTGTATTCTGCCCGATGCTGCAAGTGCTCTCGGTCTACCCCTTTGTAGCGGTAACCCGGCTCTCTGTAGTTATGATGCATCGGGAAAGGCAATGTATCTGCTATGCACTGGCACTGCAGGCTTCAACAACAACCACAACCGCACCAGGATCAGGTGCGGTTGCACCAGCGCTTTCACCATGCCAGGGTGACTGCAGCTGCCTTGACCCGGTAACCGCAGGACAGGTTGGACTGACGCTCTGTAACGGGACCCCGACACTCTGCAATTACGATGCAAACCGGAACCCCATGTATTGTTATAGCAGGGCTGCAGTAAATCAGGCCGTTCCTGGAACTGATTCCAAATCAGGTAAAACCATACCTGCCGGGGTATTCACCATCATTGGTGCAGTATTCACCGTTGTGATGATTACAGGGCTTCACCTCCTGAACAAAAATCAGTAATCGTTTTTTTTTAAGTTTGCTGAATGCATGGAAATAAAAAGCAAAAATCCAGGGTTTCTTGAAATGCTCATAATCTGCCTGTTTAATTTAGGTATTCCCTAATTACCTCACCACCTGGGGCTCAGCACCGCCGCTTTGGCGGTCCTGATCGGATACGGTATGATCTGCAGACCCCCGAATGTTTCTTTGAATGCCCGAATTGAACCCTGTCTAAAGGGTATACGTATTCGGAGGGAGACAGAGAGCGGGTGAAACCCTCCTCCTGTCCATATATTTCATCTTTTATTTAGTACGCAGGATGTAAACCGGGCCAAAAAAACACAAAAATCAACCCGTCAGATGAAGAAGTTGAAGATAACCATCGCTATAATGAGCATAATTGCTGCATGTTTAAGGCCGGCAGAGAGCGATGCCTCGCCCATCTGGCCTGCGATAATCCCCGAAAAAAATGCCTGTACAAGGCAACCGTGGTACATCAGCCGGGAAATAGTATACATTGAAGCGGCAGTGAATGCTGCAAAGGCACCCGTCTGGGGGAGACCTTTTGTATCGATGTTACCGAGAACTGGCATGAACTGGGTGGTGATCACGGCAACAACGAATACGAATACAACAAATGCGAGGTAAATGACGGCTGTATAAATAAACATCTCCGACATCCGTTCCTTTTTCAGGGTCTCCGACATCCGGGCGTCGCTCGCTGCAATGGTCAGGACGTCCCCGATTGAACCGCTCATCTGCGTTGCCTTGCTGATAAGGGTGACGGTTCTTGCAATCATCGGCGTGGAAATACGCTGTTCGAAACGCATCAGCGCATCGGTAAAATTTGCTCCCCAGTCCATGTCCCGCTTGATCCGCTTTATCTCGTATGACAGGAGACCCAGCTTGGTATTAACCATGATCGCGATCGCCTGCGATATGGTCAGCCCTACCTGGTTGATGCCCGCCATCCTGTCAAGGAAATCAGGGATCGATGCCTCAATGCCCTGGATGTTACGCCTCCAGAGCTCGTAAAAAATACCGAACGGGATTAGCACGATAAGCATGGCAATCACTACGTGGTCATCCATCATATCGATGAACTGTTCAAAACCCGCCGGTGGGAGATTAAGGTAGATGGTGATGAGATAAATCGCAGCAACAGGGATTGTGACCAGCAGCGTAAGCTTATAATTCATCACGAATATCCGTACAGGGTTCCGGATGAATTCTTTAATATTCCTGATACGGTCGTAATGAAGGAGTTTTTCAAAAAATTTCTCCTCCCCTGCCTTCTTTTCGATCCTGACATCAGAATATTCGGAAAGTTCCCGTACCCGGGTGAAACGTTGGATCGATTCAGACTTAATCGAGATCATATCAATCAGGATGATAAATACCAGAGAGCCGATGGGGAGCAGGAGGTAAATAACAAGGGCCATCTGGGTCACGGCTGCACCCCCCATCATCCCCATCACCACCATGATGATAATGAGGAACAGGGGCCCGGCCACAAAGAGGGTAACATAGGACTCTGATATCAGCGAGAGAAACTGGAGGAATTCTTTCTGCTCGAACCTGGCCTCTTCCTGGTAGAGCCGCACACGGCCGGCCAGAAAACCTGTGAGGTCCCCTCCGGTCTCAATGATGGATATCATATCCTCAAGGAACTGTTTCATCTTTTGTGAAGGGGTCGTCTCCATGAGGTGCCGGAGCGCTGTGACAACATCCATGCCAAAGAAGTCGGCATCCCTGATGACCTGCCTGAACTCGAGTGCGACCTCCCCGTAGACCGGGGCATTTTCTGATATTGACCGGAAAATTACGAGGAGTTGCCCGCCCCCTTTTCTCATCGCAAACATGTAGGCGACCGCATTATGCAGTGTTAAGTTGATCTTGGTTGCACGGTTGTTCTTCCTCATCCCCGGGTATTTCATCACGATAACATAGATCAGGAGTGACCCGATGATAAATGAGATAACTGCCCCTATGAGAGATATGACTTCATTTGGAAGCGATACAATCATGGAATTGGGTAAGGTGATTTTGTATACATTGTAAATGCCCGTGTAATCAGCCGCAGGGCTCATGGTGATTGTTATTGAAACAAAATATCCAAACACCGCAAATACGATACCACAGAGCAGCGCTACGATCAGTCCGTTCCGTGTGTACCGTTCCGGGGTCATCGCCATGCGGGCAGAAATGAGATTGGCACTCAGGCTGGAGTATTTATCAGAATCACGCGGTACCAGCCGGTGGACAATGGAATAATGACTCATACGCCTCGCTTCAGGAAGGCCTTCAGGTCACCGATCGCTTCGATAACCCCGGCCGCATCGATATTATAAGCCTGGAACAATTGTGAAACACTGATATAATCAAGGATGCCCTGTTCCTTCATCGCGATCAGTATCATCTTCCTGACCCTGATCTCGTCCTCGAGCTGCTCGCGACTCCATCCACGTTTTTGTGCTATATCTGCATAGACCTGGGAACGGCCGTGGTAACTGAACTTGTCAGTTACAGGGTCATAGGTGAAGACCGTGTTGACACGCAGGCTTCCGGTTACGGGGTCGGCTCCCGCAATTTCTACAATCTCCTGTACCCGCCGGATCCGTTCCTGCCCCCGGTAGACAAGGGCCTGGACGCTGATAACATTCAGGGCCTGTAACATGTTCCGCGGAACATTCAGGGGTTCACTCTCAAGACGGTGGATGGCCGCATCAACATTTCCGGCATGGAGTGTTGAAAAGGTGGTGTGACCGGTGTTCATCGCCTGGAACAGCGTCTGTGCCTCAGCACCCCGGACTTCACCGACGAGGATATACTCAGGCCGCTGCCTCATTGCGGCCCTCAAAAGGTCAAACATGGAGATCATGCTCGCCCCTTCAGCAATCGAGTCTCTCGTAACGGATGCAATCCAGTTCTCGTGGTAGAGAGTGATCTCCCTCGTGTCCTCGATACTGACTACCTTTGCCATCGGCGGGATGAACAATGACGCCGCATTCAATGAGGTGGTCTTTCCTGATGCTGTACCCCCAATAAAGAGAAGACTCTTGTTATTTTCGATGGCCATCCAGAAATAGACGAGCTGGTCCTCATTGAATGTACCATTCTCAAGTAGTTCGACCGGTGAAAATGGTTCTTCACGGAATTTCCGTATGGTAAATGAAGTCCCGCGTGTTGTAACTTCTTTCCCGAACGTCAGCTGCAGCCTCGACCCCTCGGGTAAGGTTGCATCGATTATCGGAGACCCTGTTGAGATGTGTTTTCCGGACCGCTGGGCGAGGGTAATTGCAAGCGAATCGAGGATCTCCGCCTTAAATGTAATATTAGTCTTGATATTCCGGTATTTCCTGTGGTAGAGGAACAGGGGGATCATCGTCCCATCGCAGGAAATATCCTCAATGTACGGGTCTTTCATCAGGGCCTCAATCCGTCCCCAGCCAAGGAAGTTCCGGACGAGATAATACTGCAGTTTGAAAAGCGTGTTGAGGTCGGGACTGATACCGTACTCATGGAATAAATCATCCATTTTCTCAATGAGGAGCTCCCGCTTGTCCCTTACGAGTTCATCATCATCAAGGATCAGGACATTTCGCAGGTCTGCGTGTACCCGTTCGATCAACTGGTACTGGAATTCCGATAAGACAGGCTCAAAAAGGAGGTATTCATTCTGGTTGGTCTTTTCGTTCAGTGCAACGACGACCAGGGACTCCCCGACATCAACCCAGTAGTGTTCTATCTCCCTGTAACCGGCGGGAAGTGCGGATTCGACCAGTGATCCTTCCTTTACAGGGTCGTATAGGGGAACAATTTTTTTGGGGGATTTCCGTTTTCCAAAGCCGGTCTCTTTGCCGGATGTATCCTTCTTTCCCGATTCATTATCAACATGAAACGCCCGTTTTAACGAATCCAGGCTGGAGGTTTTTTTCCTCTCATAGAGCGCCATTTCGTCAGGAAGTAATTCAGGGGTCTTTTGGGGAACACTCCCGCTTACCTGGGTCGCCGATTCGCCGGCAGGTGATTTCACCACCGCAGCTGATGTTGTCCCTTTCATTGTACTACGATGGAACAGGCCTGATATTCGATCCTCAAGTGACGGGGCTTTCTTACCCTTTTTGGGATCTTTTACACCGACGGTCTGGGCCGGGATAGTATTGCTGACAGGGGGGACCGTTGCAGGGGATCGGGATTCAGGGTACGGTCTTTGATTTTGCCTCCTTTCCTTTGGTCCCATGAAACAGGGAAGAGACCTGATCGATAAGTGATGGCTGCCTGGTAGTGGGTTTCGGTACTTTTACTGCCACTGGATTATCCGGGTTGTCGTTGCCGGTAGTCGGAATGGTTACAGGGGATGAGGTCTTAGGTACAGTTTTTGATTTTGTTCCCTTTCCTTTGTCTTCGTGAAACAGGGAAGAGACCTGATCGATAAGTGATGGCGGCCTGGTGGTGGGTTTCGGTACTTTTACTGCCACTGGATTATCCGGGTTTTCGTTGTCGGCAGCAGGGATTGTACCAGGTGATGAAGGCTTAGGTAATGCATCCTCTTTCTTTCCCGAGCTTCTACTACCGTGGATCATTTTTTTTAATTTGTCGAGTCCCGGGATGTCCATCCTCCCCTCCTGTCCACTGAACCTATTTCTTTTTATTTACTTTGGAGAGGAATCGCTATATAAGGGTATGTCAGGGCATATACCCTCCATAAGGGGATGGAATGTCCTGATATCATAATAGTCCGGGATATCGGGTAATTTTTCCAGGTTTATCGGGTGATTTGGATACCATAAATGTACGGGTTGGTTAACTCCTGGCAGATTCAGGATCCTGTCCGATCATGCCATATCCTATCCCGGTTCAGTATTTCAAGAAGGGTACCGGGAAAACATTAACATCACAAGAGGGACAAATTATAAATATAACCATGGAAACGGCAAAAATTCATGACCTTTCAATAAAAAAAATGCCTACCGGCATCTCATCACTTGACCCGATGATGGAGGGGGGATCCCTCCGGGTACCGTGGTATCCTTCTTTCGGAAATCGGCGCCGGGAGTTATGAGTTTATTTATAGTTCAATTCTTTCCATTTCTTCAAAGAAACGTCAATCCCAGGTTTCGGATGCAATAATCCTTCCGTCCAGTATAAGGTACGTGACATTCACCAAGATGAGTGAAGATGTAAAGCGGGAGATGAAATTATCATTTTACCCCGACCTCCTTACTGGCATGGACTCAATACAATTTGAAGACCTTTCCCAACTCTATTTTGATGCCAGTGTCGTCCCGCCCGACTGGTACAGTAAAGGGGACATCGTATCACGACTCCAGAACCGGAACAACCGTGACATCCTATCACAACTTTCAATGACCTTTGGTCCCGGGGCTGAAAACAACCTTATCGTCCTCGATTCACTCACCGACCTTGCTACACAATATGCCGGGACTACCCGCTGGGGGGACCTGATGGCGTTTATGCGCGGGCTCCAGCGGATAGCAAAACAGCTGAATACAACCATTTACCTGCCACTTGCACAGGGAATCCTCGATCTAAAAGATGAGCGTGAAATCGCAGATATCGCTGATGCCGTGCTACTGTTCCACTGGGAGGAGAGCTCGGCGGCCCGGCGGCAACGGGTAATGTATTTCGAAAAATTCAGGGGGCTTATGCCGCACCTCGAAGAGAAAGACCTCGTAAAGTTCTCAGTCAGGATTTCGGCGGCCATCGGTTTTGAAGTAAGTAATATCAGGGTGATCATATGAGCGTGGGCCGCGTGAAGATAGGTATTGAAGGACTTGACCAGATGATGGGTGGCGGGCTGCTCCCCGGTAGTATCACCGCAATTATCGGTTCCTATGGCACGGGTAAAACCTCCTTTGCTCTCCAGTTTCTATGGGATGGTGTACAGCTCGGGGAACATACGATCTATATCAGCCTCGAGGAGCGTGAAGACAGGATCTTCGAATATATGGCCCAGAAAGGATGGGATTACAAACCATTCCTCAATCAGTTTATTACGGTGTTAAAACTTGATCCCTCTGATTTCAACCTCGCTATCAACCGGATTAAAAATGAACTCCCGGAACTTATCCGGACTGTTGGCGCCTCCCGCGTAGTGATAGATCCGATATCATTGTTTGAAGACCTTTTCGAGAGCAATTCATTGAGGCGGCAGGAAATGTTCCGGTTTGTTGAGGGACTACGCGACCAGCAGTGTACCGTGGTCATGACCAGCGAAACTGACCGGGACAACCCATATGCAAGCCGCCACAACCTTATCGAGTACCTGTGTGACACGGTTATTATACTGCGCTATGTCAGGCCCGATGACCTCACTGATGTCCACCTCGCGCTTGAAGTGGTAAAAATGCGATTATCGAGCCATTCAAGAGAGATTAAACCCTATGAGATCCTGCAGGACAAGATCCTCGTTCATAGCGAGGCAAATGTGTTCTGATACCCTGCGATTTTTGTTGACTGGTTACACCACGTCGGATTGAATGATATCATCCATAAATGTCGATAGGTTGGAGATCATCATAGGGTCGAGACCTTTTCCGACAGCGAGGAAAATTCCGGGAGTGTTAATCAGCCTGAGCCTGTTTGATATATTGTGGATAAATTTTGATATTGTGGCTGAAGGGAGGTATATCAGCATGGTACTGATCGAATCAAACAGGATGCAGGGGCGTTTATCAGAAAATTCGTTCAGTGCCCCGGTTATCGCGATACCAAGATCGGTCAGGTTGGATGGACCCCCGACAAACCGGACATTCTGCTCCACCGGGGGGTTTTTCCCTATAGCATAACTGGTGATAGCATCAATGAAATACAGCCTGGACAGATCGATTCCTACCCTCTCGTAATTCTTTTTCAGGACTTCAGATGGCTGGTTCGTGGTAATTATAATCAGCTGGTAGCCCTTGTCCACCATCATTTTGACGATATCGATATTGTCCTGTTTCAACCGGTCAGCGGTGGTCAGCCGGAGATGCAGGTTCTTTCCGCGGGAGATATTACCCGCCAGTGTCTCTATCAAATCCAGGCTCACCTGCTGATAAATTCCCGGTATGCCTCCGGTATCTCTTTATTATCTGTTACGATCGCCTGGTTCAGTTCCCGGAGATTTTCCACGATCTGTTCGGTATTTTTAACCTGGAGCTGGAGGCGGATTTTCAGGTCATCGGGTGGCCCCTCCTGTTCGACCTGTTTCTCAAGTTCCCGAAGGTTATCATGGACTATCTCTATCGGGTGGCGGAGCCTGTTGGCGGATTCAGTAATATAGGCAATCAGGATTCCATGGTTCGCCTCGATTACCTTCTTTGACTCGATGAGTTCCTGCTGGTACGTATCCTTTGTTGAAGATATCACCGCAACGATTGCCGTTACAAGGATAAACATCATGGCACGGAGGAGCGGAGGCCATGTCAGTACTCCTAATACCTCGTAACTGACCACGATATGCATTACCCCGAGTACAATTGCAAGGAACACTGCCCGCTCATGGTACCAGATAGCAGCAAGTACGAGGAGTATGTAAAATACGTGGGTATAGGCAACCTCGATTCCCCAGTAGAGATGGATCGTCTCTTCAAGGAGCAGGCAGAAGAGAACAAGCAGGACCAGGGTGAATTTTTTGTTTTCCGGATCTCTAAACCAGTCAAATATTCGGTTCACAGCATTAATCCCCATTATAGCGTCCTCTGATCACTAAATGGGTAATACCTGCATTAAGTCCTTTGATGTCATTCATGGGGAAGACAGGGTACCGTATATCTATTACTACAGATGTAACGGTTCGGTTACCATTATCAGTTAACAATTCCGGAAAATCCGGAATGTCCAATAACTCAGGTAAAATAATTTCCAAAATATATTCATTTCCAGGCATTCCTGTGAAGTACGTGGATTCTGCCGGGTGCATGGACAGTCAGGAAAAAAATGAGACCAAGAAACAGATTACATATCTTTTTTACCGGTGCAGAAGAGAATCTGTAGGTGAATTGAGGAATAACGGACCTGCATCCATGCAGCCGATAGTCCGAGCAAGCATGAATACCAATGCGATCGATCAGGTACTCTATCGAAACATTGTGAAGGCGACATGTAATGCCATCAGGCAGGCACAAATTTTTCTCCCGGCTGATGTGAAGTCCGCGATTTTTAACGCAATGGAACGGGAGACCAGTCCCGTTGCGAAAAGTCGAGCTCCGTAATATTCTTGATAATCTTTCGCGCGCTGAAGAGTTGAAACTCCCGATATGCCAGGATACCGGGGTACCGGTCATCTATCTTACTATCCCCCCCAACGTACCCTATTGCACCGCGCTGCTTGATGCTATCCGGGATGGTGTCCGGATGGCCACGAAAGTAGTCCCGCTCCGCCCCAACGCGGTGGACCCGGTCAGCCGTGAAAATACCGGGGACAATACCGGTACCGGAATGCCGTCAATCCATGTAAACCCCGGTAGTCAGACTTACCATAACCGTGCTACCGAAAGGTGCTGGTGCCGAGAACATGTCACGAATCACTATGCTCCTCCCTTCAGAAAAGGCCAGTATCCCCAAATTTGTAGCCGAAACGATGCTTGTAGCAGGGGGCAGGCCCTGCCCGCCGGTAATCCTCGGTGTGGGAATCGGTGGTACATTTGACCAGGTGGCATCACTTGCAAAAGAGGCGCTCCTTCTTCCCGTGGACACGATGGACCTGTTCGAGCAGGACCTTTGTGATACCGTGAATAAACTGGGGATCGGTCCGATGGGCCTTGGCGGAGATACGACGGCAATTGCAGTAAAGGTAAAACGTGCGTCCTGTCATACGGCATCCCTTCCCGTGGCGGTAAACGTGCAGTGCTGGGCTTCGCGGCGGGCCACGGTGGTGGTGCCTTTATGAGTCCCACTGAGTTACATACACCGCTTGGAGAGGAGGTACTTATCCTGCGTGCCGGTGACCGGGTGACCTTATCGGGTCTTGTGTATACAGCCCGTGACGAAGCCCATATAATGATGGACGAACGCGGGATCCCGTTCGATCCCAACGGGGCGGCAATTTACCATTGCGGCCCGATAATCATCGACGGGAAGGTTGTTGCCGCAGGGCCGACCACCTCGGCACGGATGAACAACCTTTCTGGTTTCCTGCTGGACAACGGAGTCAGGGCATTGATTGGAAAGGGTGGTATGGGCGAAACAGTTCGTGAACAACTCAGGGGAAGGGGCGTTTACCTGGCATTCACCGGCGGTTGCGCAGCCCTGGCCGCATCATGCATGAAATACCATGGTATCTATTACGAAGAGCTTGGCATGGCAGAAGCAGTATGGGAGCTCGAATTTGACAAGGTACCACTGGTGGTTGGTATCGATTCGAAGGGTAATGATATCTTTTATGATGTGGGCTGCAAAGCAAAACTTCAATTCAGTTCGCTATTCAAATAATCTAAGGAAACAAACAGTGTAAAGGATACAAGGACACCCGTATGAAGATCGAGATTGACGAGTCCCGTTGTAAGGGCTGTAACCTCTGCATCGCTGGATGCCCTTACAAGATATTCCAGGCAGGCAAAAAAGCAAACAGGAAAGGGATCCTGGTACCCCTGCTCGACCGGCCTGAACGCTGTACCAACTGCAGGCTCCGGCACCTGTACGGCAGGGTGCTGTGCGGGGTCTGCCTTATGACATGCCCTGACCAGGCAATCCGGTTCCGGGAAGAGAAACCAGGCGAGACCGTTAAGGTGGCGATTGAATATTGAGTAAAACTGAGTTCATGCAGGGAAATATAGCCTGTGCTGAGGGTGCCCTTGCTGCCGGCTGTAATTTCTTTGGAGGGTACCCGATTACACCTTCTACCGAAGTTGCCGAGCATATGGCCAGCAGACTCCCTAAAAGAGATGGTACCTTCATCCAGATGGAGGATGAGATCGCATCGATGGCCTCGATAATCGGGGCATCCTGGACAGGTGCACGGGCAATGACTGCAACGAGCGGCCCGGGTTTTTCGCTCATGATGGAAAATATCGGCTTTGCAGTAATGACCGAAACCCCCTGTGTTGTGGTAAATATCCAGCGGGGGGGTCCGAGTACCGGACAGCCAACCATGGCCGCAGCAGGTGACATGATGCAGTGCCGTTTCGGGTCACATGGTGACTACAGTGCAATCGCCCTCTGCCCGTCCAGCGTGCAGGAAATGTACGAACTCACGGTGAAGGCCTTTAACCTGGCGGACAGGTTCAGGGTACCGGTATTCCTGATGGCTGACGAAATTATCGGGCACATGCGTGAACGGATCATCATCCCGGATAATGTCGAACGCACACCCAGGAGACCGCTGGCCCCCGGGGTCCTCCCGTTCCACCCGGAAGATGACCTTGTGCCAGGGTTCCCCGAGTTTGGAAAAGGGTTCGGCGTCCACGTTACCGGACTTACCCACGATGAGCGTGGTTACCCGTGTGCCACAAACCCAAAACTCCATGAACAACTTGTTATGCGGCTTTGCAATAAGATCGAGCAGGCCAGGAAGGAGATTGCCGACTACGTTGTTACAAACCCTGAAGCAGAAACGGTTTTTGTCACGTATGGTTCCCCTGCACGCTCTGTGGAACAGGTCCTCCATGATACTCCGGGTAAAAAAATCGGGCACCTCCGCCTGAAGATGGTATGGCCATTCCCCGAGCATGCGATAGCCGAGTTCCCGGATGCAACGCGTTTCATCATTCCGGAACTGAACCTTGGTCAGATCGCACGTGAATTTGACCGCCATACCCGGATCCCTGTAATCCAGGTACCAAAACTAGGCGGAGACCTTCACATGCCCGCAGAACTAAAAAAACTGGCCGGGGTGGGTGTATGAGTTACGAGGACTGGTTCCGGCAGGACCGCCTGCCACATATCTATTGTGCAGGATGCGGGAATGGCACAATCATAAACTGTACGCTTGAAGCAATTGATGATATGGGCTGGAAAAAGGAAGAAACTGTCTTTGTTTCGGGTATCGGCTGTTCATCAAGGGCTCCCGGGTACATTGTCACCGATTCTCTCCATACCACTCATGGCAGGGCCCTCCCGTTCGCAACAGGGGTGAAAATGGCACGACCCGGATTCCATGTTGTTGTATTCACCGGCGACGGGGACCTTGCGGCAATCGGCGGCAACCACTTTATCCATGCATGCCGGAGAAACATCGATATCACGGTTGTCTGTATGAATAACCAGATTTACGGAATGACCGGGGGGCAGGGGAGCCCTACTACACCTATGGGTGCACTCTCCACCACTACCCCGTTTGGATCGGCCGAACCTGCTTTCGACCTCTGTGAACTTGCCATCGCTGCAGGTGCGAATTACGTGGCCCGCTGGACCTCCTACCATGTAAAGGAACTGACAAAAGCAGTTAAGGTTGGGATGGAAACCCCAGGGCTGTCTTTTATAGAAGCAATGGTCCAGTGCCCGACAAATTACGGCAGGAGAAATAAGTTCAAACAGGTACTCGACCAGGTCGAATTCATCAGGTCGCATTCAATGCTCAGGCAGAAATATCTCCAGCATGTAGAGAGGGGCGAACCGGTCCCAGATGCAACCATCGTTATTGGGCAATTCGTTAAACGGGACCGTCCGGCAATGGGGTTACCACGATGAGACACGAAGTACGGTTTTCAGGGTTTGGCGGCCAGGGGATAATCCTCTCTGCCGTTATTATAGGTCGTGCAGCTGTGATGTATGATAATAAATTTGCTGTCCAGACCCAGGTATACGGGCCGGAAGCCCGGGGTGGGGCATCAATGAGTGCCGTAATTATCGACGACGAGCCAATTCTTTTTCCCAAGGTCACCATCCCGGATATCTACGTGATCATGTCTCAGGAAGGGTTCGAAAAATATGGTGCTTCAGCACAGGAGGGAGCGGTGATGATCATCGATTCCACGCTGGTCCACTCAAGACCTGCCTGTACCTGCATTGAGGTACCTGCAACGAAGGAGGCCAGGGAAAAACTGGGCCGTGATATTGTCGCCAATATCGTGATGCTCGGTGCACTGGTTGCAGCGACGAAACTTGTATCTGAAACTGCCATCGAGCGAGCAATCCTTGACAGCGTTCCGAAAGGGACTGAAAAGCTGAACCAGAGCGCCATGAAACGTGGATTTGAACTTATCAAAGAGAGAGGAACGATATCATGAAGATACTCGAGTATGAAGCAAAGAAGGTGCTCGAAGAATCGGGCATAAGAATTCCCCGGAGCGTTCTCATCAGGTCACCGGATGAGCTTGAAGCGCACATCGCGGATCTCCCTGATAACCTTGTCCTGAAAGCACAGGTGGATGTTGGAGGGAGAGGAAAAGCCGGTGGGATCCTGATGTCTGATAAGGCTGATGCAATGGTTACCGCAAAAGACCTGTTTTCCCGGGAGGTTAAGCATATTCCGGTAAAAGAGGTGCTGGTCGAAGAACGGCTCGCTATCATGCATGAGTATTATCTGTCTATTGCGGTCGACAGGTCAACGAAGCAGGCACTCATCCTCTTTGCTGATGCAGGTGGGGTGGAGATAGAAAAGGTCGCAAAAGAAAACCCGGATGCAGTTAGGAGGGCATCCCTCCCCCTGATCATGCATGATGTCCCGCAGTTCATGGTACGGGACCTCCTCGGTACAGCCCCGAAAGAACTGGGACCGATCATTAACCAGTTGTACCATGTATTCCAGAAGAAAGATGCATTGCTTGCAGAGATCAACCCGCTCGTCACCACGCCTAACGGGGTGGTTGCTGCAGATGCAAAGCTGATTGTCGATGATAATGCCCTTAAACGACAAGGTATCACGGTAAACCGCGACCTCACAGACAGGGAACGGGATGCTGAACGGCACGGTTTTTCCTATGTCGAACTTGATGGTACAATTGGTGTTATCGGGAACGGAGCCGGGCTAACGATGTCAACCCTCGACCTGATCGAATATTATGGCGGCCGGGCCGCCAATTTCCTCGATGTAGGTGGCGGGGCTGAACAGGAGCGTGTTATGAATGCTGTCCGGCTGGTAGCAAGCGTCCCGTCAGTGAAGGCGATTGTCGTGAACCTTCTGGGTGGTATTACACGGTGTGACGAAGTTGCAAAAGGGATCATTAGTGCAGGGGTAACACAGCCCGTAATAGTCAGGCTTGCCGGGACAAATGAGGTGGAAGGCAGGGAACTCCTGGCCGAAAAAGGTTATCAGATGCCCGATACGATGGAGCAGGTGGTCAAAGCTGCAGTGGAGATGACACGATGATCTTTGGGGATAAAAAAACAGGTGTAATCGTCACCGGTGCAACCGGTAACCAGGGTGCATTTCATATTGCCCTGATGAACGAGTATGCCAAGAGTGTTGGCGGAAAGGGCGTTGTCGCAGGTGTAACACCAGGCAAGGCCGGGCAGGAAGTCCATGGCGTCCCGGTTTATAACAGCATTCGTGATGCAATGAAAGAACACGATGCCGGTGCAAGCGTCCTTTTTGTCCCTGCCTTCGCAGCAGGGGACTCGATCATGGAATCCGCCAGCGCCGGCCTTTCGCTCGTGGTCGCCATTACCGAGCATATACCTGTCCATGACACCATGAAAGCCATATCCTATGCAAAAATGAATGATTGTGACGTTATCGGACCGAATTGCCCTGGACTGCTATCACCCGGGGAAATAAAGATGGGCATCATGCCTGCACAATTATTCAAACGAGGCCACATCGGCGTGATTTCACGAAGCGGTACCCTTACCTACGAAATCGTTGATGAACTTACCCGTGCAGGGCTCGGCCAGAGTACCGTAGTCGGGATTGGAGGGGACCCTGTTATCGGCCAGACATTTACCGATGTCCTTGCCAGATTTTCGGAAGACCGCGAGACAAAAGCGGTCGTTATTATCGGGGAAGTAGGGGGGGCTCTTGAAGAGGAAGGAGCAAAGTCAGCCGAAATCCCTGTTGTTGCATACATCGCAGGAATATCCGCGCCACCTGAAAAGCGGATGGGGCATGCAGGTGCCATCATCGAGGGCGGTGAAGGAGATGCCCGGTCAAAAATAGAGCGACTGAAGGCAATGGGAGTCCCGGTAGCGTCACGGCCGTCAGAAGTGCCACACCTTATCCACAACCTGATTTAATTTTTCAGCCGGGTATGAGATGTATGGGATATGGGTTTTGATATCCGGGATCGCCCTGGATCCAATGATTGGAACATTAAAATAAAGAGACGGGTACACGTATCATTACGTAAACGGTATTGGGATGGGAAATCATGGGAAATATGAGCAATAAGAAGGGAAGATAATGAATCCGGCGGATGAAAGCGATTCTGGTACCGGACCGGGGCAGTACCTGGTCCCTGGTGAGACTCTTCTCCGGTATTCCAGCTCGGTTGGCATAAAAAAATTCTTCTTCAATGCCTATATTACTGACAGGCGGATTTTTCTGGTTGACCAGAATAAAAAAAACCTGGGTTCATTTCCAAGGAGATCCCGCGGGATGTTGTAATGGGGAGTCATCTCGAGTCTCCAGGGACCCCTGACCCGTTCCTCGTACTCACCATCAGGACATCAGAAGACGAGACAAGGACGATGAAAATTGCGTTCGTCCAGGAGGGCAATGACCGTACTGCCGAGATCGAGGAATGGATTAGCGTCCTTCACGGAAGGACAATAAGGCCGGTAAAATCCGTCACACGCCACCGGGACATCCCGGTAACGGCACATAAGGCCGATCAGCACCGGACAAAACCTCACGAAAAACAGGTCCCGCGGCAACATGCGTACCACGATGCAGTTGTTCCAGGGACATCGCACCACCGCGATACGGGGAAAGTCCGGCCGGAAGATCCGGACAAGGCCCCTGTGGCCAGACCCGTACTCCTTGAAGATGACCGACCTGCCGCAGGGCAGAATACCGGACCCGTTCCGGATATCGTGGAGATTGCATTCTGCCACCATTGCGGGAAACGAGCTCCAACGAGTGCAAATTTCTGTCCGTTTTGCGGGACAAAACTTCACCGCCCAGGCCATTCCACCTGAGCACACCCCGATTTTCCGGGATACCAGCCGGAACGATCTTTATGGAAGTCCCGGGTATTTGAATCCGGGTTGGTAACGTTCGGGGACGTCTTTGGTGTTTGTGCTGAATGTGCCGGTTTTTAAGATGCTCCAGCAAGCCTTTTGGGTGAGTATCTGTTGCCTGACAACATCAGGAAAGAACACACGGGGTACCTATTGACCCATTGTGAAGGTTGTTCACCCCGTTTGTAAAAATAAATCCAGAATCCTATATGAAACGCTGTTTCTGCTTCAATCATTCCCTGTTTATTCCTGTTCCGGCAAGGCTGTAACACCTTAACAGTTACCCTGCCTGTTTCCGGGTGATAACCATCCTGACCCATGTATCCTTGTGGTAATGGTCCCTGATATCCCGTTCATCAACTATCACCAGGCCGTTTTCCAATAATGCATGTCTGTATTCAGGAGTCATGAACGCCTTTTCCTTGGTGAATCCGCCATGTAGTTTATTGACCCCCTGAAAAGTCCAGAGGTTATATTCCAGGGACTGGAGATGGTCATGGGGGAGGCCACCCGGTGACTGCAGATTTACAAAATACCCTCCTTCGTTCAGGGCTTCACTGATTTTAGTCAGGAGTTCGATGGATTTTCCACTCGGGTTTGAGGATGAGATAATCAGGTCGTACCCCTTCCCCAAATGAGTCTGCAAAGAAATCGCCAGGCAGAAGGTGCACGTTCTCCGCGTTGTACTGTTCCAGGTAATGTCCTGCCAGGGAGACCACATGGGGTAAATCAAATACCCACGCCTCAATATCAGGACGCTGCATGGCAAGTGCGATCGCGTAGAGGCCATGTCCACCTCCTAGGTCAAGGACACGACGGACATGTTCAAAACCGGGCTGACTTATAACAGCCCGGATTACCGCCTGTAACCTTCCTGACAAGGCATTTTCCGCCATCGCAGGAAGAGAGTACTCCCGAAAAAAATCCTCTTTGTCATACTGCACCGGCCCGTTGTGGACAATAAGGGCAAGCGGAGCCCACAGGTCCTGTCCCATCCGGGCAAGCTGCCTGATATAATGAACCTGCGAATAAGGGGAACCGGTTCTCAGGTATGTTGATGTCAGGGTTGTATCAGAATAGGTGCCGTGTTCCCGGGTCAGGAGCCCTTCCATCACCAGGGCTTCGCATATCAGGCCACACATTTCCACATCCGAAGCAATACGGGACGCCAGTTCGTGCACCGTTACCGGAGTGGTACACACGTCAAAGATTCCCAGCTCGACCGCGGCACTGATAAGCGAAAACTGACGCATGCCCCGTATTGCAGCATCTAATTTTTCAAACAATAGTCCGGGATCTTCGGGGGGTTCCATGATAAAGAATGAGAATGCTAGCCTGTTCGCTCATGCAGTACCTCCTGGAAGGTGATTTGCACCTGATTGGTTTAAAGTCTCTCTTATCAGATTACGGGTAGTATGACAAGTCTCTTTCATTTCTGCATCAGGAAATGCCCCCGGTTATTACCTGCAGTTACGGTAGCTATTCACGCAGTCATGAAGAACCCACACGCATTACAACTAACGATTATACACCAGCATCCCGGATTAACTACCAACCTATAATATACTCGGATTGAGAAGTTTTATGGAAGATGTCTGGCTTGTATTCCCCTGTTTATTTTAAAGGTGTCATGAAGTCAATGGGGGTTGTTTTCGGGGACATTGGGACCAGCCCTATCTATACGCTCACCGTCATTTTTTTGCTCGTCCAGCCTAACCTGGAAAACCTGCTTGGCATTATTTCCCTGATTGTATGGACATTAACAATTCTTGTGACAATCCAGTATGCATGGCTGGCGATGCAACTCGGAAGGAAGGGCGAGGGTGGCACGATCGTGTTAAAAGAAATTATTCTCCCGATGCTAAAATCAGGGCGTGCAATTGCATTCTTTTCCCTTCTTGCAATTATAGGGGTATCTCTCCTTATAGGTGATGCGGTAATCACCCCTGCCATCAGTATTCTTTCTGCCGTTGAAGGCCTGAGACTGATCCCGGGAAATGAAGCGATGAGCCAGAGTATCCTTGTTGTTATTGCAGCATTCATTGCGATAGTACTCTTTTCCTTTCAGAAGAAAGGGACCGAAAAAGTTGCCTGGGCATTCGGGCCGATAATGGTCATATGGTTTGCTATACTTGCTGCAATGGGGCTTTTCTATATCCTGCAGGCACCACAAATAATCCATGCTCTCAACCCCTACTATGGAATGCATTTTATGACATCGAACGGTATTACCGCGTTTTTCATCCTTTCTCAGGTATTACTCTGTGCCACGGGTGGAGAAGCATTATTTGCCGACATGGGCCAGCTTGGAAGAGACCCGATCCTTAAGGCATGGGGGGTCGTTTTTTTTGCCCTTATTCTTAATTACCTTGGGCAGGGAGCATTTCTTCTCCAACATCCGGAATCTAAAAATATTCTTTTTGAGATGGCGTACACTACGGCGCCGGTGCTGTATATTCCATTCCTGATCCTTGCTGTTGTCGCAACGGTAATTGCCTCACAGGCCGTCATTTCCGGAATATTTTCCATCGTTTACCAGGGGATTACCACGCGTATTATCCCGCTCTTAAAAATTGACTATACATCTGCTGAGCTCCGGTCGCAGATCTATATCGATTCTGTGAACTGGTTCATGCTCCTTGCCGTGCTGTATATCCTGTTCCAGTTCGAATATTCAGAACGCCTGGCTGCAGCGTACGGGCTAGCAGTGATGGGGACAATGACCTTAACAGGTATCATGATTACCGCGATATTCCTGTTGAAGCGGCAGTATATCAGGACTGCCATTGCATTTTGTGTTCTCCTTGTGGACCTGGCATTCCTGTTCTCTACAACATTCAAGATACCGAACGGTGGTTACTGGTCGCTGATAATCGCGGCTATCCCATTCACCCTGATCATGATCTATATCCACGGCCAGAAGCGGCTTTTTGCCGCGATGAACCCGATGGACCTTCCGGAATTCAGGGACCGGTATACCCATGTTTATGCTCATGTGAAAAAGATCAAAGGTACCGCTCTCTTTTTTGCCAGGGATATCCAGAAGATTCCGAGTTACATCTCGCATACCATCTTCAACAACAACATCTTATACGAAGACAATATTATCATCAGCCTTCACCAGCTCGACAACCCGTTCGGGGTGAGCGGGAGATTTGAGGAAGACCTGGAGCCGGGACTACGGGTCTTCCGGATCGACTACGGGTATATGGAGATTATCAACATGCCAAAAATACTCCGGGATGCCGGTATCAGGGAGAAAACGATTTTTTACGGGCTGGAGGAGATCGTCACTGATAACCTTGTATGGAAAATATTCTCGGCAATTAAACGCCTTTCACCCTCATTTGTCCAGTTCTACAGACTCCCGTCCCATAAGATCCATGGTGTGGTAACCCGTATCGAGATGTAAAACCGGTAATTATTTTGGAGGATTAATTCGGGATGGATAAATCACAGGCACGGTGGATATGGATATCAGTCGCATTCTCAACGGTAGTACTACTTATAGTCCTTGCCACGACCTTCGATGCAAATACCCTTCTTACAATCCTAACATTAAATCTCTGGTTCCTCTTACTTGCTACCCTGCTGCGGGTAGCTTCCCTGTTATTCTGGGCGCTGCGTGTCAGGACCATGTCGGGTTCACTTGGATACAAGGTTAAATTTTCGCACTGCTTCAATCTTGTAGTTGCAAATCTCCTTGCCGGTGCAATTACCCCCGGACAGGCCGGAGGTGAACCTGTCAGGATCCATGAGTTATACCGGGCTGATGTAAAAATAGGCGATGCAACCGCGGTGGTTCTTATGGAACGTGTCACTGACGGGGTTGTCCTGGTCATCATGGGGGTATTAGCCATGATCCTCCTCCAGAGTATATGGAGAGGCTTAAACATTGGCCTGATTATCGGCATGTTTTTCGGGCTTGCCATTATGATCGGGCTGATCCTCATTCTTTTCTACTCGGCACGGAGACCTGAGCGTGTAAAGGTGTTGCTGACCCGGATAATTATCTGGGCAGGTACCCGCTGGAAGGGAAAGACCATGCAGAAGATTACGCGGTATGCTGATGTGGAAATGGACAATTTCTTTGCAAGTCTGCACCGTTTTACCACGAGCGGCCGGAAAGGACTCATCTATGGTACCGTATTTACCACGTTATTCTGGGCATCAGAATTTTTAATTGCTTCATTACTCCTTCTCGCACTTGGTCAGCCACCGTTTATCGCTGAGTCTTACCTTTTCCAGTTGATTATCGCCATCGTGATGATGATCCCGCTGACACCTGGCTCATCAGGAATTGCTGAACTCTCGGCAACCTCACTGTATGCCCTGATTGTGCCTGCATCGGTCCTCGGTCTTTTTGTCCTTCTCTGGCGGTTGCTTCTCTTTTATTTCAATATCGCCGTTGGCCTGGTTGCAAGCCTCCATATATTCAGGCGGGAGCTTCGGAATAAAGACGAAAAAGAGGCTGTGGCACCAGAACCACAAATCACTGAAAATGGCAGCTAATACATGGTGGTTACCCGGATCCTGCATATTTCCAGGATATCAGGGGGAGCCCGGGCCGGGATACCATATTTCACACCAATTCAGAGGTCCGGCATTTTACTCGCCATGTACCAGGCATGGGCGGCCAGGATAAAATAAACCGGGTAATGGATCCCATAGGTGCTGAATTCTCCGTTTGAAGTAAAAACAAGCGTTGTTGCATAGACGTCGATCTGGAATATGATAATGCCCCACCATTTTCCAAGGTAGAAATAGCCCATTCCCGGCAGGACAAAATTCAGAAAACCCGCAATGAATGGGTTTTTCCGGAGTCTTGGTCTTAGCGAGAGCCCGCGTGGGAGATAGGTAAATGAGAGTCCGACACGTGGTGCAGCTTTCACGGCATTCCAGCGTACATTATCATTTACATCGCTCAGCGAATGATAAACCAGGGGAATGGCCTTTTCCGACCCGATAGATCCCAATGCCCTTACTGCTTTTTCCCGGATTTCACTGTCATGGTCGGTCAGGGCTATATTGAGCGGTTCAATAGCTGCTTCTCCAATTGCAACCATTTCTTTCCATTCCTGTTTTCCAAGGTGCAGGTAGGCATGCAGAGTATCATTTTCTGGCTGCCAATGGAATTTATCAAGGGCTACCGCAGCCCCATACCTGACAAAACGGTCGCGGTCTTTTAATGCCGCAACAAGTGACGGGATTGCCCGTGCATCACCAATCTCGCCAAGTGCGAGCGCAGCTTCCCATCTCACCTCGTTATCTGTGTCGAGGAGAGCATCGATCAGGGGTGTGACTGCTTCCGGGGCCTTAATCTCCCCCAGTGCCTCCATGACCCCCAGCCTGATATGTTTGTTCCTTGACTGTAACGCCAGGAGCAGACGGTTCTTTCCATCAGTCCCCATCTCCCCCAGAGCTTCGGCAGCCCGCCACTGGATATCGAGGTCCTTATACATGAGTGCCCTGATAAGGCCGTCGATATCTTTCCGCTGTTTCATCTGTTCGATATCAGGAGGTTCCGGGCGGAATATGTCCAGTATTTTCAGTTATACCACCACCTGTTGAAGCTATCGAATACACTGGCAGATATTCCATATGTACTGGTATGATCAGAATGTTCCATCATCGCAGGCATTTTTCCTCTGTCAGGGTGTACAAAAAATGTGTTCATGATCTTACAGGTCAGGGATTTTATTGCCAAGGTACCATGCGTGCAAGGCGAAGGCTATCGAATACGGTACTGACAGCAGGGGAATTAGCAGAAACGGGAGCTGGCTCCCGGTTAATGCAATTGTCATTAAATTTATTGTTATAAAGACCTGGAATAAGAGAAACCCGAACCAGTACCCAAGGTAATTGTACCCGATGCCCAGAAACATCAGGTTCAGGAGGGCGGCAATATAGGGACTTGGTTTCGTTCTTGGGCGCCTGGAGAGTCCCATAGGCAGAATTGTCAGCGGGATACCACATTTCGGAAATAAAAGGGCTGCATGTTTCCGCACCAGCGGGTCAGGGTCACGCAATGTGATACTACAGGCTGCCCGTGCATAGGGTGTATGGAGTTCACTGAGTGACTCTACCGCTGCAACACGTACTCGAGGGTCACGGTCCATTAATGCCCAGAGCAACGGTTCATTCGCTGGTTCTCCAAGGGTTGGAATTTTATTCCATTCCTGCTTTGCGATATAGTAATATGCCCGCATGGGGATATCCGGGGGTTCCCACCCAAACATGTCAAGCGCAGTCGCCGCTCCGTACCGCACATATTTATCCGTATCTCTCAACGCGATGACAATCATGAAGATCGCGGATTCATCCCCTATTGAAGCCAGCGAATATACCGCAGCCCACCTCACCTCGTTGCTCTTGTCAACCCTGAGCCGTTCTATCAGGGCAGGTACCGCCTGGCGGGACCCTATTACACCGAGGGCTTCAGCAGCCCCGATTCTGACTGCCCTATTCCGGTGTTTCAGCGAATTGATAAGAAGCGGAAGAGCAGGTTCACCAATTCCGGCTAACACGCCCGAAGATTTTCTCTGGATATCCTGCTCAGGGTACCCGAGAAGAGAGACGAGGTCTTTGGTGCTTCCACCCCGGAGTATGCGCTGGACTTTAGCATCATTTGGCCAGAATATTTTTTGGATGTTCATGGGCATCCCCGAATTCTCCTGCTTCCGTCCAGGTTCTTTCCCCCCTTCGTACTGTTACTATGAGGTGCCCGATTGATTGCATCATCATGAATGGTCAACTGGTACCTGAAAAATATCGATACTTCGAAAAAATTCAGTCAATTCAAAACTCCCTGCAGTAACTTCACAGCAGACATAGCCACCATCCGGTCTGCCATATAATGCGGTACCCCAGGCATGCTTCATTTTGACATAAATTCCCCGTTATTTTGTCAGTATGGTAAATTAATTCTGAATTGGGATAATTAATTGGTTCTACCAGAACCATATAAACGTTTGCGGGGTTACGTTGCCTGACAGTACCTTATTTGCAGAGAATGTTACTATTTTAAAATCAGAACTCCAAATTTACCAGAAAAACGGGCTTTGTTGAAACATAAGAGTGAAATACGAAGACCGGAGGGGATTTCAACCCCTCCTTTACCCACCCGCGATAAGATATTCATGGGAAGGGTTCAACCGGGACATTGGAGGGAGATTTCAGAGACTGGAAGATCATTCCTAGTCCCAACCAGGGCCGCTAACGTAACGGGACGGAGCCCAGGGAGCGTGACAAAATTGTATAATATCCGAAGTTACAAGAGAGACTGGGAGGGCTTGACCAAAGGGAAAAATAGTAAACAGGGGTTAATAGTTCCAATAAAAGGATATTTCTCCTCAATAGTTATATTGTCCCCGGATCTCCCAACATTTTAACTAATAATGCTTTCTGGGCATGCAAACGGTTTTCTGCTTCATCCCAGACTACACTCTGAGGCCCCTCGATTACTTCATCTGTTATTTCATGACCACGGTGCGCGGGGAGACAATGCATGACAATAGCATCGGGAGAAGCATGTTTTAATAAATTATTATCGACGGTATAACCTTGGAATGCCTTGATACGGACATCATAACGTGCTTCTTCGCCCATCGAGACCCAGGTATCTGTTACCACTACATCCGCATCCCTGACTGCCTGAACAGGGTCGTGCATTACTTCAACCCGTCCGCCAAGTGCCCTCGCTCTTTCAACTACCTCTTCTTTTGGTAAAAAACCGACAGGACTTGCAATATTCACAATCATACCGGTAATCGCTGAGGACAACACCAGCGAGTTGCAGACATTATTCCCGTCACCGACCCAGGCCACTTTGACATCAATTGTTGAACCAAAATGCTCCCAGATCGTGAGTATATCAGCAAGAAGCTGGCAGGGGTGCTCCTTGTCTGATAGTCCGTTAATAACCGGGACCGTTGAATACCGGGCAAAGTCAACAATCGTCTGGTGTTTGTATGCCCTGATCATCAGGCCTGATACATACCGTGAGGCCACCCGTGCTGTATCCCTGATCTCTTCTCCACGGCCAATCTGGAGGTCCTGGGAGTTCAGGTACAGGGCGTGGCCCCCGAGGTCATGCATGCCTACTTCGAAGGAAAGCCTCGTCCTCGTTGAAGGCTTCTCAAATATCATTGCGAGCGCCTTTCTCTTCAGAAGTTCATGAGGAGTCCCGGTTTGTTTCATTTTCTTGAGATGTTTCGCTTCGGTGAGGATCTTCTGCAATTCCTCTTCGGAAATATCAAGAAGCGATAGAAGGTCTTTTTTCATCGTATCTCCTTCATATGTTCGATTCTCTTCTGGAGCAGGGCTTCTGTACCGATATCACGACGGTGACTGACGTCCCCGCCGACAGAAGAGGCTGCTGATTCTGCAATATTTTCTGCTTCAGCAAGCGTATCTGCCCTTCCCACGAATGCAAGCGCCCGGGAAGACTGGGTCAGGAGTTCTCCGTTATTCAACTCTACATTTGCGTAAAATAGGAGTGCCTTGCCATAGTCTCCGAATGTCAGGGGTCTTCCGGTTCGCGGGGTATCGGGGTACCCTTCGGGTAACAAGGTACCTGCAGACCGTAGCCTCCTTAGAAAATTTCACTGAACCCTGTGATAGCGTCCCTTCAGTAATCCTGATCATAATCTCAGTCATATCGGATTCAAGGAGTGAAAGGACATTCATCGCTTCCGGGTCACCAAACCTGGCATTGAACTCAATCACCATAGGGCCGTTCTGGGTATTCATAAACTGCCCGTATAATATTCCCCGGTATGGCTGCCCGATTTTTGCCATCACCGCAACAACGTCCTTCATGATGCGAAGGGCTTTTTCCCGGTCATTATGGGAAACAAAAGGCAAGGAATGGTCTGGCATACTATAGGAACCCATACCACCCGTATTTGGGCCCTGGTCACCCTCAAATGCACGTTTATGGTCCTGGACTAAAGGCATGGGTATCAGGTGTGTGCCATCAACAAATGCCTGAAGGGTAAATTCTTCTCCGATGAGGCGTTCCTCAACAACAACCCGGCCTTCCAGTTGTTTTGCATAATCGATCGCGCCGTTCCGGTCCACGTGCTCTCCCATGATACGGACCCCCTTTCCACCGGTGAGGCCGACAGGCTTGATTGCAAGGTCCCCGGGGTATTGAGAAATAAATGATACCGCATCTTCCTGGTCGTGAAAAACGCGGTACTTCGGGCAACCGGCAATACCATGACGGTCCATCATCATCCTGCAGAACCCTTTGTCAGTCTCGAGACGGGCAGCTTCCCTCGTGGGACCTACGCACGCGATTACCCGGGATTCGAGACTCATCAGCAATTCCCGCCTGCAGAGGGGCTTCAGGCCCGATAATTGCGCACTGGACTCCAATATCTGATGCAAAATCCGCAATCCGTTTGACGTTCGTCTCATTCTCGACAAGGACTCGTTTTGAAAGAGACCAGACACCGGGATTTTTCTTCGCCATTACGGAATAAAGTTCTACTTCACTGTTGCGTGAAAGGACGCTTGCAATCGCATGCTCCCTGCCCCCTCCCCCTACAACAAGGATCTTCAATGTCATGTATCAGACCTACCGTCAATTATTACTGGTTACTCTCTGGTTATCTCGCTTGCTTTAACTAGTGCGTGCAATGTAATGTTATCCCTTGCAAGTACAGCGGTGGCACCCTGCTCCCTGTCTACCACAGTTACGACCACGCTGATCTTGGCGCCGGCGTCCCGGAGCACTCGAATACCGTATAATGCAGATCCACCGGAGGTTGTAACATCCTCAACGAGGAGGACATTTTTTCCTTTCACATCCCCGATTATCCTGCCACTTTTTCCGTGGTCTTTCTCCGCACTCCTGATAATTGCATAGGGACGTTTATCCGCCAGAGAGACCCCGACAGCGAGCGGGACTCCCCCGACAGCGACGCCTGCAACGATATCTGATGGAAACCTGCCCGCAATTTCTTCGCACACCAGCTCCAGCAGTACAGGATCTGTCATCGCAGATTTGATATCCAGGTAATATGAGCTGGCCGCACCTGATGCAAGAACAAAATTTCCGTATTCTACCGCACCGTGGCAGATAAGTGCATCCGCAATCCGGTTTACCATGCTATGCCTCTGATAGTTACTATGTCCACCACCTCTGTTACCATGGGACCTCCTTAACGCCTGCCAGGTACCCGATGATATTGGTTGCCCGGTGGAGCAGGGGGGTAATAATCAGAATTATTATCACAATCGGCACAGTCATGACGCTGAAAAACCATTGCGGATCGAACACCGCTGTAAGCAGGAAAGCTCCAGCAACGAGGTCATACTGGTCTGCCACCGGCCAGGGGTCTCCCGGTTTTTTCCCGAGACGGCGTTTGAAATAGCTCTTTCCAAGGTCACCCAGGAGTGCCCCTGTTGCAAGGAGGAAAACAGACAGCATTGTGAGGACAGGGAAAAAATCCCAGTTGAAATATGATGCAAGTGAAATCTGGACTGCCCCGACAATGACCCCGCATGCAATCCCCAGGATCAGACCTCTCCAGGTCTTCCCACTCCCGAAGAGCCTCCTGCCGTCACTACAATTTCTCCCTCCGTCAATGGGTGCGCCCCCTCCGAATGCAGCTGCCGAGGAGTTTGGGATATACGCCGGCAGCATTATCCAAAGAGCTGATACCAATGCAATTATTACTGTTTCGATACTAATAACTGGAGCACCCCAATACCTAAAATAAAGAGCAGATATAAACATTAAGGTATCTAAGGGAGAAATTCCAGTAATGGATGCAACGGTTGGAGTATTATGCTGATCAAAAAGACGAAGAGCCTGTGCCCTGTCTGCGATGCCGTGATTGAAGCGGATATTGTAGAGGAAGATGGCGGGGTATGGATACGCCGTTCATGTCAGGAGCATGGATCATTTCGTGATCTTTACTGGTCTGATGTGGATATGTACCGCAGGTTCGATACCTATGAAAATATCGGATCGGGAGTTGGAAATCCGCAGCGGGAGGGTTCGGAAGAGACCTGCCCTTCAAATTGCGGACTTTGCAGCAACCACAAGTCCGCCACCCTTCTCGCAAATATTGACCTTACAAACCGTTGTAATTTAAACTGTGACTTCTGTTTCGCCAACGCCCGCGCCTGTGGATATATTTACGAACCCTCGTTTGACCAGATTGTTGAGATGCTCCAACTTTTAAGGGATGAAAAACCTGTCCCGGCACCTGCGGTGCAGTTCTCTGGTGGCGAGCCGACCATGCGCGAAGACCTGCCGAAGATTATCAGGAAGGCAAAAGAACTCGGGTTTCCACAGGTTCAGGTAGCCTCAAATGGTATAAAACTGGCAAAAGACATTCACTATGTTCAGGAACTGAAAGATGCGGGCCTCTCTACCGTTTATCTCCATTTTGACGGTGTAACCAGGGATACAAACCCGAACCTGGCAATCGATGAAAAAGCAGTTGCAAACTGCCAGAAAATCGGCCTGGGCATCGTCCTGGTCCCCACAATAATCAGAGGGAGGAATGACCACCAGATAGGGGACATCATCCGGTATGCTGCCGATCATATTTCAGTGGTCCGCGGTATAAATTTCCAGCCGATTGCATTTACCGGTGCAGCAAGCCAGGATGATGTTATCAGAGAGAGGGTCACCGTACCAGACATAGCTGCAGCTGTTGAGGAACAGACCAGCGGTGTAATCAGGAAATCAGATTTTTACCCGATTCCCTGTGTGTTACCAATATCAGACCTCTTTGAAGCGTACGGAGGAAAACCCCAGATACAGTTCACTGCCCACCAGCATTGCGGGGCCGCAACCTATGTATTTGTAACAGAAGATGGTCTCGTACCGATTAACCGGATGATCGATGTTGACAGTTTCTTTGTATCTGTTGATGCAATGGCAGAAAAACTGAAAAAAGGAGGGTCACTTAATAAGTACAAGACCCTGATTGAGGGGATCAAAGCGCTCCATGACTCTGTGAAGAAAGGTGAACAGGGCAGTGCAATAGATTTCTGGAAACTTATCGGAAAAGCCCTCCTCCTGCAAAATTTTGATGCGTTAAGGGAATTTCACTGGAATGCACTGTTTATCGGCACCATGCATTTCATGGACCGGTACAACTATGACCTCTGCCGAGTCCAGCGGTGCTGCATTCACTATGCAACCCCCGACGGGACACTCATACCGTTTTGCACCTATAACTCCGGCCCGGTATACCGGGAACAGGTCTGGCAGAGATGGAAGCATCCGGATGAATAACATGGTATTAATCCTGGAGGATAACGGGAAATACCGATAATTCTAAGCATAAAATTCTCATGATTTTCATACATAAGACATGTGAACCTATTTTTCATTAGTTTTTTTTATATAACGCAAATTCTGAGAGTTGTAATGTTAAAAATGTGAAATAGCCCCATATGTAGTGCCTTTCGATACCGGTGTAATCGTATGGCCGGTCATACAACATGCGGTACGGAGGATGGCGATAAGCACAAGGATTGTTACCATGGTTGTTATGAGAATACGTTTCATGGGGCACCTGGAGACCAGGTTCTATACCAAAAAATACGGGAGCAGCTATGAAATATTAATGGTGAGGGATTGAAGAGAGGAGTGCCGCAAGGGGCCTCATTTCTCCGCACCTGCCATTGAACAGGATAGTAACGAACGGTGGGATTGCATATCTGCGGGAGACAGAACGGTTCTATGCCAGGAGTGTCTCCATATTTTCTTTGGTTCATCGGGTCAGAATCAGAGCAATACTTTCTTCTTACGGAAATTCAAGTTCCAAATATGCTCCATTCTTCATGGCTATTGCAGCGATGGCAAGGTCCTGTATTGCAAGGCCTGTAGAATCAAAAACTGTAATCTGCTCACTAGTTGCCCTTTTTTTCCGGCCAAGCACCACTTCTCCGAGCGTTCCTGAAATCTCCTCCTGAGTGAATAATCCCTCCCTTATAGGGACATTGATCTCTCCTGAGTGAATGGCCTGTACCGGGTCATCGACAATTACCATTGACCGTTTGATAATAGCCGGGTCAAGTTCCTCTTTCCCGGGTGCATCCGCCCCGATTGCATTGATATGTGTCCCGTCATGGATCCATTCATCCATAACGAGAGGACTTCGTGAAGGGGTCGTGGTGACAATCACATCACTATCGCAGACGAAGGGGAGTGTGCCGGTCCTGCAGTCAAAGCGGGAGAATTTTTTTGCAAATTTTTCAGCAGACTCTTCGTTACGGCTCCATACGCGGACTCCTGTTATTTCTGTTTCGCGTGATATCGCATCGAGCTGTGCTGCCGCCTGGCGTCCTGTTCCTACCAGTCCTATGGTCACCGATCTTTTACGCGCGAGATACCTTGTTGCGATGGCACCAGCAGCACCGGTCCTCAAATCAGTCAGTCCCGTGGCATTCAGGATAGCAATAGGCAGTCCGGTCTCAATATCAAGAATTGTAGTAAGGGCCATGACTGTTGGCAGTCCCTTCCCGGGGTTCGCAGGGTGGACATTAACACATTTTATGCCAGCCAGTTGCCCTGCGGGTAAATATGCCGGCATGGTCCTGAAATCACCGTTTGGGAATGTAATATAAACTTTAGGGGGCATCTGGACATTGCCGGTCCCGTGTTCCCGGAATGCATTTTCAACAGCGAGATTTACCTCGTGGATATCCAGTCCGCTCTCAGGCCTTGGATAATACTTCATTGACCTAATCTGATCTCCTCCCCGGATTCCAGGGTTATTCTGACAGAGTTTGGTGCTGGATAATCAAATACCTTATCGATCCCCAGAATTTTATTCCCCGCTATCCTGATGTTTAGAAAAACCTGGACTATAACAGGACGTATTCGTAAAAAGAAATAAAACGGTAAATTTGCAGTTAAAAGAGCGTGGAACCAGTATATGCCTGCCATGCCTTCGTAGCGGTTTTATTACATCCGGGTTCCGCAAATTATTTTTCCAAATCCGCTCGTAACAAAATCGCCCGGATATCAGAACAGACCGGTTTATTGTTGATTCAATGGTCTCTGTGACAACATTTGCATATCCTGACCCATTGCAGGTAGTACACCTGCAACACCCTGCAATTCCCGTTCCATAACAGCGTGCACATGGTGTGACCGGCTGAGATACCATGATAAATCCTTTACCTTTGCAGGCAGGGCAGGGCATACAGCCGATCTTTCCATCTCCCCTGCAATATGCGCAATTATTTTTTTTTGATATCCCAGGCATATCCACTATCACCTGTGACATCAGGTTCTGAAATAACCATGCGTTGGTGCAGGCAGGTCAGTTATGATGGGATTGGAGATTCGATAATTTCTACCTGACACATGAATAGTTGGATAATGATAACTGTGAGGTTTTTAAATTAAAATTAGGTGATTCATCAATTGGAACCACCACAATTCATTGTTATTCGTTAAATCAGGAGAGAATTGCATCCGGTTTAGGTAATCCTTTAATTTTGAAACATTTCAACCGTCCAGGAACTATCCCAATTGGGGGTTACAGTAGTGGCGGGGGCAAAGCCCCCAAGAGCGTCTTATGTTCCAATTCTAACTTATATTTTTTGAATTGGTTATGAGTCTGAAAAAATTGGGTGGCGTTTGTTGACCAATCCCCAAAAATTAAGAATATCGACTGGAATACAAGACTCCGGCAACAACGATCTGAAAGGCCACCTTTTTCATGTTCGGCTAATCTATTATGATGTTGCAGCTCTTGCGTTTCCGTTGAACCGCTTACATAATATCAATGTAATTAATAATTGAAGCCAACAGAATAATTTCTGAGATATTGTGCTGAGGGTTGTCTCATGATCACCATCGTCCCAAAACCAACTGATTCTGTTAATGATAATTCTACTTCAATGGTCACTGAAGAACTCACGAAAGCCGGTTCAACGTACAAATTGATCAACCTTGATTCAATTAATCCACTTTCAGCCCCCGTATCAGGGGATCTTATCTGGGTATGCGGGCTCCGGCAGGACGACCACCAGTTTGAAATTATCAATGCGCTTTCCGTGGACAATCTCGTCATCAATTCCCCGGAGTCGATATTTACCTGCGCAAGTAAAGTAAAGACGTCTGCACTTCTTAAAAAAAAAGGCATAAGGACTCCGGAAACTCTTTTCACCGCCTCTGTTGAAATTGCCGGTCGTTTCATCGAAAAACATGGTAAGGTTGTATACAAACCTGTGTACGGGTATGACGGGAACGGTATCTGTCTCATCAATAAGGTAGGGAAACTGGGGAAAGGCCCCTACTATCTCCAGGAATATATCGCTAATAATTGTGATTACCGGATTTTTGTAATTAAAGGGAAGTCAGTCGGAGCAATTGTACGTCGTTCGGATTCACTTGCTCATAATATTCACCAGGGAGGTATCGGTATCCCGTGCGAGATAGATTCCGAAATGGATGAAATAGCCGGGGAAGCGGCCGAGGCTGTCGGGGTCGATTACGGCGGGGTTGATCTCCTCAAAGATGGGGAAGGTTATACCGTTCTGGAAGTAAATGGGACTCCGAACTGGCACTGCATGAGCGCCCCGATACCAAAACTTCTTGCCAAATACCTTATCATGAAGGAACGCCAGTCCCGGTACTGAACTCTGGATATCTTGTACGTTCCGGAATTTTACAATAGACAGCATTGTTGTAACCCTCTCAAATTATCTTGAAATTTCGGGTATTCCGGCTCTGTTGAACTGTTAGAATCGACACCCAGAATCTCGATTTTTCCATTCATGAGTGTTTCAACAGAGCATGCCACGGACCTTCAGCCCATGGACGAGTACGAAAAGGGTTGTCTTTTGAGGTTCTTCCTGGTATTTTTCATACACGCCCTATTTACGATTTAAATGCCAGTTCAAGATAAAAGAGAGATGATTACCAGGTATTACTGGGAGTATTCCATTTCTTTTAAGGTTTTTTCTGCCAGTTCCTTCATTCTTGCTGATATTCTTCCGGATGCGGAGAATTCTACGTCCTTCATGGCATTGGCAAGCTCGTTACCCAGGACAAAAATCGCATATTTATGTTCCATTTTGCTCTTATGGGTCTGGTTAGGCAAAATTTTCAGGGAATAGTATTGCGAGAACTTAAGGTCAGGGTTGATGCTCTCAAAATAGTCCTTGATATTGAACAGCATCTGGTGTAAAGTTATTAATTCCTCTTTGTGCATTTCAGTATCATCCCCAAGATCAAATGGTAAATTTTATCTTAAATAAGTATGGGGAAGTGGTTATTCAGGCGATTTTTATTAGCCTGATTGATATTGGACGCTTAATAATGCCCTTGAATTCGCGTGCGGCCACATACTCCACGCCCGACTCGACCAGGTGGTCAAGGAGTTTCTGGTTCACTTCACTGTCAAGGACAACTCCCGTTATATCACCATTCATCTCATCGAGTGACGTCCCTATATCCTCCATTTTCATTTCACGCATGATTCCATAGTCCTCCGAAAGGAACCGCGCAATATGATGTCCCCGTACTGCCCTGATGTGGTCTGTAAGGGTTTTTGGAACATTGTGTTTTTCTGTGGTTCGTGGTTTTATCCGGGAACCATCAGATCTATCTGGTTTTCCTGCAGGTTCGGGAACTGGTGCAGGAACAAGGGGTTTTTCTGTGATATCAGGTTCCGCTTCACCCGTTGCCTCTCCTTCCTCTCCCGTAAAGAACTGGTCACGAACGTATTCCACTGGTACTTTGTTTCTGAGTGCCTTGATGACCTCTTTCCTGGTCATATCCTCAACACTTTTACCACGGGGTGAGTGGGCAACATAATCAATATCAGCCACCTGTAAGAGTTCCCTGAGAATCAGTTCTCCACCACGGTCCCCGTCAAGGAATGCTGTTGACGTTTTTGTTTCTGTAAGTTCGATGATTGTCCCGGTAATTTTTGTCCCTTCTACAGCTACAGCATTTTTAATACCATATTTTAAGAGATTTATGACGTCCGCGCGGCCTTCTACAACGATAATCGCATCGGTATCCAGCACGTTCGGTCCTGCCGGGACTTTATCCTCTCCGATTACACTGATTTTTTCAATACGGATACTTTCCCGGACATCGTCCAGCAGCTCATAACTGTCGATTGATGCATCGTTGAAATATCCGGAAAGCAGTTCTTTTGCTCTTTCAGCAATAACTTTCCGTTTTGCTACCCTGATATCCTCAATACTCTCAACCGTTACATGAGCTACACAGGGACCCACCCGGTCGATAGTCTCCAGAGAGGCGGCGAGGATAGCCGTTTCTGCCCGGTCCAGTGAAGAAGAGATCAGGATCTCCCCTTTTGTCTCACCCTTCCTGCTGGTTATCTGGACATCTATTCTTCCGACACGCCCGGTCCGCTGTAAGTCCCGGAGGTCGAGTTCTTCGCCGAGCAACCCTTCTGTCTGGCCAAAAATAGCACCGACTACATCAGGTTTCTCGACCACCCCCTCAGCAGTGAGATGGATGTGAATAAGGTACTTGGTAGTATCAGACGAATACGTAATAATGCACCCCCATGTGTCATGCAGTAATTCATGCGCGTGATCATAGGTAGTTCCTAGTGGTATGCAGGATCACTTAAAATGTGTGATATGGTAACAGGGTTTTCCTCCTGGAGATAGAATGGTGTGGCCGGGTATCGGAGCGAAATTACACTCTGGTAATCAGGACTTTTTTTGACGAAACATCATCTGCGTTCCACCTTACAGGTTTCAAGGGGTCAATGAAATGTATTCACACTCCCGGGTAGTTCCACTGCTCCGGTTTTGACGATCCGGACGTGCTAGAGACGATTTTTTTAGCAATCAAACTCCGGGTGAACCCCGACCACTGAACAGTTCCTGGGAGTAATACGAGAAAAAAAAGATTCCGGTGAAAAGTGAGGCGCACCTTCGGCTATTGCACCCTTCATCCGGTAAATATCTCCGCCACCTGGTGTGTCCTGAAATCACTCATTGTGAACGGGGTTGTCCTGAATTTCCAAACCTTGTTTGGTTCAAGATAATTTACTTCAGAGCTTGTGCTCCCGATAATATTACCATCTGCGTCTAATAACCAAACGGTCACAATCACCAGATCTATCCGTTCAGTGCCGATATTTTTTATTGTACCTGCAATCATCCGGGCCCCGGTTTGATCTGTTTCCACATGCGTATCAAGAAGCCGGACCTTATGTGCGGAATTATATTCATACTTCACGAAACCAAAAGGCCGCTTGGTATACGCCTCCACGGGCACCTGCGTCTCTTCAGGGACGGGGTTTGGAGCTGCAACGGTCCCTGTTACGGTAACCACGGGGTTAATCGTAGGGGTTGGTAACGTTGATGGCGGGATTGAAACAGGCGATACCGGGTTCACCCTGGATGTATTCATACATCCCGAGGACATGAGCAGGGCTATGAGTATAAGGAAAAGTGCTGCCTTCCAGGTATTGGATTTCATAAGGTTATCATCCTTGTATTGAATATCGACTGGTACTATTTGTTTTCTTTCCGGATGTACAGTTCATAACCAGATATACATGGCTTGCATACCAAATAACCAGATGAGTTACCCGGAGAGTATCTTTTCAAGCTGTAATTGTATTTCATCCGGAAAAATTCCACGGACCAGGACTTTTTTATGGGAGGAGATGGCCCCCGATACAATGCTCACATCACTTCGTGAAACATTAAACACGCGGGCTATCAACCCGATAATGGCGATGTTCGCTTTCCCATCGACAGGCTGGGCAGAAACCTGGCATCCAAGAGTCTTTCTCCAGGGATTGTACCCTGATGGAAATGAGTCAGATTTACACCCGGTTGAGACTTCGATTGCAATAATCGTCCCATTGGTGGAATTAGTCAGGGCTTCCGATATATCTGCCATCAATTACCTATCACCCGATACCTACATAATCTGCCCGGTTATTATGACCGGGAGCAGAAACCATGCAATAACAAGTGACAGTAAATGAACAGATCGCAAAACCGGAAAATCCTGAAAGTAGTATAACGTTCAGAATAGTATGGGTATGTCGCCCGACGTTAACAAGTTGGGATCACCAGTGGCATGGCGCCGTTCTTCACCCGCTTTTAACCCTGTCGGGCGGTGCCTGTCGCAAAACCGGGTTGTCCCGAAGTTCATTTCCAGGCGCTTGCCAGTCGATCACCCGGGGACCTATGGAAGTGCTGTATCGGCACTATTCACATTTCGTCGTCCCGGTATTTATCCAGTGCCTTTGTATTCAGTCCACCGCGTGATATCCTCTACCCGGGTACCACCGTGAGCCCTGGTTTAAAAACTCCCCGTCCTGGTATACGAGTCTCCCTTCCATTACAACCAGCTCCGGAAATATTGCAGGGCGTCCCTTAAACGGGGTCCATCCGGCCCGGCTGTGAAGCTCCCGGGGGTCGATCAGGGTAATTTTTCTGGAGTAAAGCGCAAAATCTGCTCGCTCCCCGGGCTGGAACCCGGGGGGTGGGAGCCTCAGGATTTCGCAGGGCCGCCGGGAGACCTTTTCTACCAGTGACGATACAGGCAGCTTCTTCTCAGTACCTCGGCAAGGAGCAGCGGGACCATTGTCTCCACACCGGGTATTCCTGATGGAGCAGTTGGAAAACCTACTGCCTTTTCAACTGCCGTATGTGGTGCGTGGTCTGATGCGATGACGTCTATCCGGTCCCACATATTCCAGAGCCCTTCCTGAATTTTTTTATCCCGGAGGGGTGGGTTGACCTTAGCCCTAGCATCATCAGGAAGGAAGTCCTGGTTTGCAAGGAGCAGGTGGTGTGGTGTCACTTCGAAAGAAGTCATGAAACCCCTGGAATTACTATTCTTGTCCGGTGGTATTCCGTTCAATTGTCTCCTTTGTTCTAAAACTACCTCTATTGCCCTGGCTGAACTCATGTGGCAAAAATGGGGCTTGACACCCGGAATCATTCAGCTGGCAGACCTTCCTTACTGCCTCTGCCTCACCCTGTGGAGTACGGTTGGAATCGTGCGCGGCCAAGTTCTCCGGTTGTGATGGTCCGACTTCTTCCGCGTGAATTGTTGCAAGACCCTCCATATGACTGATTGTCCCGAGTGCCATTGAAAGGTCATGGGATGACAGGGCTTCTCCGTAACTTGAAGGCCCTGCAAATATCTCACCGAAGGCCATGGCACCTGCGCTCCATAACTGGGAAAGGTCCGCCCCTGGCGTAACACCTGCGTTTATTGCAAAACCACAGTATGCATGAGGAATTGCTTCTTTTACGCGACTGGTAAAGCGTTGTGAAGAGGTAAGGGCCGGGACGGTATTTGGCTGGTCGACTACGAGTGTAACTCCTCCGGCAATGGCACTCCTTGTCCCGCTATGCCAGTCTTCTTTTTCAGACTGGCTTCCCCCACGCATATGCACGTGCATATCCGTCGCAGCAGGGATAAGCAGCAGACCATGGCACCGGACATGTTCATCTGACTTTTCCACTGCACCAATGTGGACTACCCGGCCCTCCTTAAATCCAATATCTGCTCTCCTGCCGTCAGGGAGGGTTACATCGTAAAGGGCAAGGTCAGATGGGGGCATCCGTACCAGACGTTGGAGCGGGTTTACCATAAACTAATGGCTTATCAATTGCCGGGGGAGGTCCCCGGTTTCAATAATTGCAGTTAAGAGAGAATACGCAATAAAAAGATCTGGTATCTCTAATTATGTTCATCCGGGAGCAGGCATGCTTCTCCTTCCTCGTGTGGCCTCGGCTTTTCAAACCTGCCCATCACAGAAAGGATTGCAGGCATAATTATGATGGCTCCGATCAATGAAAAGCCGACCGCAATGAGCGTCGTGATCCCAAAATTACTGATGATCGGGAAGCTCGCAAATAAGAGGGCGGAAAACCCGAAAAATGTTGCCAGTCCCGAGATGGTAATTGCTGTGCCTATCCGTTCAACACTATGATGGATGGCACTCATCGGGTCACCGAGGTTGTCAAACTCTTCAGCATACCGCTCCATAACAAGGATTGTATACTCGAGCTGCGACCCCGATTGTCATTGAGCCGAGTGTTGCTGTCAGCGGGGTGTAGTCAATCCCGAGAAGGTACATGGCAGCGGCATTCCAGCCCACTACAAGAATAATTGGTACGAGCGGCGTGACCGCATGGACTCTGCGATAGACCAGCAGCAGGAACATAAATACCAGGACGAATCCAAGTGCGGTCATCTGCTCTTTTGATGATGATAACGAGCCGATAAGACGGGTAAAAAGGTCAAAACTACCGGAAGGGGCTGCATTGATGCCGGAAGGCGGTGGATTAAATGCTATATCTCCTATTATCAGTTCCTTTAACGAGGATTGCTGGTTTGTCTCAAGTTTTACCGTGGTAAACTGGATTACCCCATCCGTGGAACCTACCAGATATGCCTTTTTAATATCAGCCGGGATTAGGGATAGCACCCTATCAAGTTCATTCTGCGTTACCGGCATCTGCCCGTTATTGTAGGCGAGGATATACGTGACGATACTGGTCGCTCCCGTAGACTGACTATGCCGGTTCAGTTCATCGTCCTGGAACTGTTTTATCCATTTAATGGTGACCAGGGAGCTTACCCCGTCCCCGTTCAGGTAGATGGGTACGGTGCTCGTCGCACCATACATCCTGGTAACCTTATCGTTCAAGACCTTTGCCGGCATGTCGGACGGGACGAACGTGTTTTCATTTGTCTGGATTGGAATATAGGAATCGATCTGGAACCCGATGACTGCTATTACGCAAGCCACGAGAAGTATCGGGACGGGGTTTTTTGCAATTTTCATTGAGGTTTTTGTCAGCAGAGCACTATATGAAAAACCTCTTTTCGAAGGTTGTTTCTTCACTTTTGGTTTATATCTAAGGAGGATGGCGGCAGTGGGAATACCGATCAGAGATGCCAGGTAACAGCAGGCAATCCCTATGATAGAGACCAGCCCGAAACTCTGGATCATTGGCACCGGGGAGATAAACATGGCAATAAATCCCATGCAGGTCGCAAGCATCGCATAGAGGACCGCAGGGCCAGTCTTAGTAATCGTTATGAAAATTGCCTGTTCCATTGAGCCTTTTCTGATTTCCTCGTCAAAACGGGAATGGAACTGGATAGCATAATCTATTCCGAGCCCAATGAGGACTGGGAATGCTCCGAGTACTGCCATGTTCAACTGGATCCCGACAAGACCCATCAGGCCCATGGACCCGACGAGTCCTATCGTGACCATCAGTACCGGCAGGAACCGGTGACTGACGAATGAGAACAGGATCCCCATCACGATGACCATTAAGATCAGGGCTGCAAAGATGAGGACCCCTGCGGAGGACCCCATCGAGCTCTGCATCTGCTTGGAGAAGGCGGCACTCCCGGTAAGAGATATTGTAACACCAGGCGGTGGATTGGCATTGTCAACAAGACTCTGTAAATTGGTAAGAAGATTGGTTTTTGCTTTTTCCGAAAGGCCTTCATTCACGTCAACCCGGATTATCGTGATCAGGTTTGACTGGGTATAGACTGCAAGGACGTTTGCAGGGACCCGGGTCTCAGCATCCTGGATCTCACCAATGGAGGTTGGAATGGCTCCATTGTTTGCCTGCTTCAAAATATCTGTTATACCAAAAACGCTTTTAATATTCTGCTGGCTGCGGATCGATTCTTCAAGTCCGTCCATAAAAAGCAGCATATCCGGGCTTATTGGTGTATCGGTATCAATGAAGAGTACAACCGGGTCAGACTGGAACGTGGTAATGTATTTATTATACTGGCTGCCCTCTGGTGAATCTTTCACCATGTATGTTTCCCACCCGGTCTGCATGGAAATCGTCGTCATCCCGTACAGGCAGACAATAAAAAGTGCTACAACGATTCCTGCGACCAGCATCGGGTGATGAGTTATGACGTGTGCAAGCCGTTCAAATATTCTTTTCACAATATCCTGTCCTTTTCATGCTGTTTCCGGTCTTTGTTTCCATGTACCCGGTAAAGAAATACTATTGTCATCCGAATAAATTGTGGCCTGATTGATGCCCGGACGTTTAAATTGTACCGTACAGCCATACAACCGGTATGATGGTATCGAGTTATCCCGTGCAGTATGGAACATGGATACACCCTTCGCGAAATTGTAATGTCCTACCCGGTAGTTTACAAAGGACCAGGTTTTAATTTACTGATAATTTTTCGCATGGATTAGTAATAAAGTATTTGTTGTGAATAAGACAACAATACTTTTCTGGCGGTCAAAAATGGGTGTACTACCTTTGGGGTATAAATATTTGCGCGTATTTCTCCGCGTTTTCTAAAAAGATAATTAAAATCCTGTCGTTTTTAACGTCTTTAATGTGGTGCACGGGTCGTCAGTGACAACCCCATCAACACCCATTCGTATTGCTTTTTTCAGCTCGCCCGGGGTATTCAGGGTCCAGGGAATAACCTGCTTTCCGGAATGGCGGGCACGACGTACCAGTCCCGGAGTAAGGAAGTCCAGTCTGGGAAGTATCGAATCGAATAAAAACCAGCTATCATCAATATGATGATTTTCATGGGTGGCCGGTACAATAATTCCTGTTTTCAGATCAGGTAGACGGGTTTTCATGATTGACAGGCTCTGGAAGTGAAATGATACCACCATAACCTTTCCTGATACCGAATTCCTGATGATGTCACAAATAATTTCCTCACTGCCGGGTTCTTTTATCTCGATAACAAGGCCACAGTTCCCCTGTGCTACTACGGGTAAAACCTCCAAAAGGGTAGGAATTGTCTCCCCGTCTCCTGCATCAAGCGCTTGTAACTTTATTAATGTCAGGTCATTAACCTGTCCTGTCCCGCTGGTGGTCCGGTCGAGTCTGGCATCGTGGATAAGAACAGGGATACCATCATGGCTTAGCCTGACATCGACCTCAACATAATCTGCACATTTCATTCCGGCCCTGATTCCCCGCAAGGTGTTCTCGGGTGCAACGGCCCTGGCCCCCCGGTGCCCCACTATCCACATCGGTACCATAGTTCCCTGTTTTTGTAATTGGTATGCAGGATCTCAAAAATACTTCGTGCTTACACAAGGAATTGAAATAGATATCCCATAACTTTCTACAGTTGAACCTGCAACCGCTCATCTGAAAATGATTTGGCTCTACATGCTCCTGAACGGTTTCACTGCACCCGGGTGTCCTGCTCATGGATCCTCATAGAGAAAAGCATACCTTTTTTTAATTCAATACACCTGCCTGAATGAGTAATCACAGGCTTATTGTCAATTGTTGGTGTGTTAACCCTGCGGGAGCCCCGGGCAAAGGGTTGGGGTATCAGAAAATTACAAAAAACGAATGAATTCCGAATTACAATGCGAGGGATGGGATTCGAACCCAAGAACTCCTGAGAGAATAGGCCCTGAACCTATCGCCGTTGGCCAGGCTTGGCTACCCTCGCGCTTTATACACTACATCTTCCGACAAAATAAATGTAGTAGTTTCATTCAATGATGCCATTACAGAATTACCTGGTGTTCAGCCATGGGGTTATTACCATTACAGCTAAGAACCCGGGCTACCCAGTCCATTCTGGTATTTTTTCAATTCTCCTTCCCGCAACTCTTTTCTCCTTATCTTCCCAGATATGGTCTTTGGCAGGGAATCCGAGAATTCTATCAGCCTTGGATATTTGTAGGGTGCGGTGACATGCTTGACATGGTTTTGTAATTCTTTCACCAGCGCTTCTGATGGTTTGTACCCAGGCGTCAGGACAATAAATGCCTTGACAATCATTCCCCTGACATCATCCGGAACCCCGACAACGGCAGCTTCCTGGACGGCAGGGTGCTCGATGAGGGCACTCTCGACTTCAAACGGACCAATACGGTAACCTGATGCCTTTATGACATCATCATCCCTGCCAATGAACCAGAAATAGCCGTCCTCGTCTTTGTAGGCCTTATCGCCGGTATAATAGAAACCGTTGACAAACACCTTGTTATTCTCTTCATCATTGTAGAGGTACCCGTCAAACATTCCTACCGGTTTCGGGTCGGTTTTAATTGCTATCCTGCCTTCCTGGTGAAGAGCGACTGGTTTTCCATCGTCATCATGGAGCTCAATATGCCAGCCCGGGGACGGTTTTCCCATGGAGCCGAATTTCGGTTTCATCGATGGGAACGTGCCGATGCAGAGAACGGTCTCAGTCTGCCCGTAGCCCTCAAAGATAGTAAGTCCGGTGGAGTCTTTCCACGCCTTAATCACTTCAGGGTTCAGGGGTTCACCGGCACTGACACAGTGACGGAGTCGGAGAAATCGAATTTATCAAGGTCTGCAAGGATTAGCATCCGGTAGATTGTCGGAGGGCAGCAGAACGTAGTAATACCATATTTTTCGATAAGCGGGAGGATTTCTGTGGCATTAAAGCGGCTCCGGATATCATATACAAAAATACAACAGCCTTCAAGCCATTGCCCGTATAATTTGCCCCAGGCGCTTTTCGCCCACCCCGTATCTGACAGTGTAAAGTGCACATCAGTTGAACGGACATCATGCCAGAACCTCGTGGTGACAATATGACCGAGGGGATAGCTGTGATCGTGAACCACCATCTTGGCATCTCCCGTTGTACCTGAGGTGAAAAAAATTACAAGCGGGTCTGTAGACTTCGTCTTTTTCATACCGGGAAGTGCTATGAGCTTTGTAGAGACTGGTGCAGGATAATTGAGTTCTACCGGGTAGCTGATCCAGCCGTCACGTTTGCCATCTATTACCATGCGACCGCAAAGCGAGGGGCATTCATCGAAAATCTCGTCCACCTTACCGGCATGTTCCATGTTTGTGATAATCATCTTGATATCAGCGAGGTGGACGCGGTATTTCAGGTCTTTCGGTGTGAGCATCGTCGGTGCAGGGCAATAAACCACACCTCGCTTAATGAGTGCCAGGGTAAATATCCACCATTCCGGGACTCTTGGGAGCATGATCAGGACACGGTCACCTTTCGATATGCCGTACTTGATGAACATATTTGCGACCTGGTTTGAGAGTCGCGACATGTCCCAGAAGGTAAATTTCTTTTCCTCGCCGTTCTGGTTCACCCAGATCATTGCTATCTTGTTACGGTCTTTTTTTGCCCATTCATCGACCACATCAAAGCCGAAGTTAAAGTATTCGGGGACTTTTATCCTGAAGTCTTTGTAGGTCTTATCATAATCCACGATATTATGCAAATTAAGGGTATCAGGTTTCCCCCCCCTTGCATGTTCTCCCGACGGATGAACCCAGATGTCCTGGTTACCACCTTGTTTCAAATAAGTGGTGCATGCCTCACTGATCCAATCAGACCGAGAAATACCCTGATTTTCTGATGAAGCATCTATTTTTTCCGTGAGCTGGTCATCCATCGTGACTGAGTAGCGCACCATACTGAATCGTTTCGTGGTGCACTACAAGAGTCTTTCGATGTAATCATGCATCATGAGGAGCGGTATCAGGGTGTTATAATGAACCGTTAAAAAAACGAAGAACCATTAGGCCCTGTTTACGGGAGAAAGACTAAAAAAATGAACCGCCAACTCCTTTTTCAGGTTGCGGGCATATGCTGTTATCTTAACCTGCAGGTACATTCAGGGCATTTGTCCCTCATGGTAATCTGATTTGTTTAATGTTTCCAGACATTATCAGAGATTATAACAGGTATGACAACCTGGTCCACGACACGTAAAAAAAAAGTCTTTCTATGCCTTGGGTTTATCCCCATACCGTGTTCATCAACCGTTCCTATTCATAAAATACATGGTTGCTGCCGTACACTGGAGGAATTATGTCCCAGGACTTAACGGGTACCCTGCAATTCGACCATTGATCCATTTAAGAACCAGAATCATTCCAGTAAATTAATATTAATACATTTTCAAGAAGAGATCATGTTCTCATCTTCATCACACCAGGGAATTACAGGCCACGGAAGGCAAAAGCCTGGATTTATTATAATTCTCGCAACTCTGCTCGTAATCCTGGCATTGCTGCTCCCCGCTGCCACGGCGGCAAATCTTAGTGCGTCATCCAATAACACTTCTGTAACAAATGCACTGCCTGCAGCTACTTCGCTGCCACCGACAACAGCTCCCCCCATTCTTACTACCACCATTCCGGTAACTACAGCCCCGGCCACAATTGTAAAACCGGCAGTAAAAGCACCTAAAATTGAGTTCACTGTTACACCTGTGGAAGGTACAGCCCCACTTACCGTCACCATCTACCCGGTATTTAACCCGGCAGGGGGTGCCCCGCAATACCTTGTGTTTGATTTTGGTGATGGTCAGCAGGTCAACGACACCCTGAAAACCAGACTTTGAACATACCTACATGATAGCAGGCAGCTACACGATTACTCTTACCTCGGTCAATGCAGGAGGGAGTAACGTGGAAACCCTGCAAAGTCCGGTAACCGTACGCATCCCCGGAACCGCGACAAGCGCAGCACCAACTTCTGTACCAACAGCAGCCCCTAATACAACTGCAACAATTACGGTGACCCCTGTGGTCACCAGTGTTCCGGCACCGAATACAACGGTCCTAAATGCAACCATTCCACTACCATTCACAACAACTCTGGCCAATACTTCAATGAATGATACCCCTTGTTTCTATCCTAATATGACAAAGGCAGATATCCGGGCGACCCCCATTGAGGGACCGGCACCCCTCCGGGTGAATTTCTTTGACAATTCGACGTGTGCGCCACCCACGGCCTGGCAATGGGACTTTGGCTCACCGGTCAACCCGGGAGTTAAAACCATGCGCGATCCTATTGTTACCTATGCAGAACCAGGGACCTATAACGTAACGCTGCTGGTGATAAACTCGTTCAATAACAACAGTACAAAAACCCTCACGGGCTTCATCCACGTCCTGCCTCCGGTTACTCCTGTTCCCTATCCAACAACAGTGCCAGTAACCGTACCGGTCCCGGTAATTGCCCCGAATTTTACAGCAAATCAGACAACAGGTTTTGTCCCGTTATGTGTCCAGTTCACCGATAGTTCAACCGGTCCTGTTGCTGTCACATGGTTCTGGGATTTTGGTGATGGGACAAACTCGACGGTAAAGAGCCCGGCCCATTGCTATAATAACAGCGGCAATTTTTCTGTGACTCTTAAAACAGCCCCGGCCGGAGGCGCCCCCGTTACCAAAGTCAGGGAGAATTATATCATTGTCACCTCCGGATCCGCCCCATTCCCGATGGACCTTGTTTTTGTAATCGGGATCATCATTGTCATTCTCGTTGTTGTCGGATTGTTCGTTATGAAGAGAAGCGGGGGTTCGCACCATGCACACACCGGCAGACACCATGACGATACGATGGAGCCTGAAAAGGAGACTGCTGAAACCAAGGGTCCACGTCATGGCAGGGACCTCTGATTTAACTAGATAACAGCTTTGGTGAAATCCTGCGTATTTAGAGAATAGAAGCAGAAACACGCTGACAGAAGGGGGTTTCACCCCCTTTGTCCCAACCCTAACAAGATACCCTTTTGGCAGGGTTCACCTGTTGAATCCCTGGATATTTCAGTGATTTCTGGATGATTCCCAAAGGTCGCCAATGTGGTGGGTCGACGCCCCGGGAGCATGACGAAATTTTAAAATTAGCAGTCACGAAGATAGATTTGAGATGATTTCCTGTAAAACAGAAATGATACCGGAAGGCTACACGCATACGTGATGAAAATTGAATACCCGGGGGGGCATTTAATATGAAAATGTCACCAGCATTTTCATTTTGTAAGCTTGTGTCACACAAGTGAGTCATGCCCGGTTTCAGTGGAAATGCCTGAAAGTTCACCGATATAACGAGATTTTAAAAGGCATTTTCATGGTCCGTGTGTGAATCCCGTTGTGTGTTTAGAGTAAGCATACTATCAACCTTTGACTCATAATTGAGTTTGAAAAGGTGGCCTTTGGAATTGTTTTACCGGTGTTTTTCAAACCTGCCGGTAATTTAAAAAGTATGATGAAGATTCATGAATTTCCAAGATATTTTCTGAGTTCCGAATCACGGAGCTCATTCCTCTTTATTTTTCCTGATATGGTCTTTGGCAGATCTGGTACAAATTCTATCTCCCGGGGATATTTATACGGCGCTGTGGTACGCTTTACGTAGGATTTTAACTCCTTTACCAGTGTTTCAGATGGTTCGTACCCGTTATTGAGTACAACAAATGCCTTGACAATCAACCCCCTGATCCTGTCAGGAGAACCGACCACTGCTGCCTCATGTACAGCTGGATGTCCAATAAGCGCACTCTCTACTTCAAATGGCCCAATCCTGTAGCCGGAGCTCTTAATGACATCATCATCGCGCCCGACAAACCAGAAATACCCGTCATCATCACAGTAGGCTTTATCGCCCGTGTAATAGTAACCATTGATAAATGAATTACGATTTTCAACAGGATTATCTATATATTCTACAAAGAGCCCCACGGGTCGCGGGTCGAGCTTAATCGCGATCCGTCCCTCATCACCAGCATTTACCAGTTTCCCGTTATCGTCGTGGAGCTCCACGATCCATCCGGGTGACGGTTTACCCATTGATCCGAATTTTGGTTCCATGCAGGGGAACATGCCAATACAGCAGGCTGTTTCAGTCTGCCCGTATCCTTCATAGATGGGAAGTCCTGTTCCTTCCTTCCAGACCCTGATCACCTCAGGGTTTAAGGGTTCTCCCGCACTGCAGCAGTGCCGAAGCGCGGAGAGATCAAACCTGCCAAGGTCTGCAAGGATCAGCATCCGGTATATCGTCGGTGGACAACAGAACGTTGTGACCTCATATTTCTCAAGCAGCGGGAGCAGTTCAGTTGCGGCGAATTTTCCGGTAAAATGGTACACGAAAATACAGGCCCCTTCTATCCATTGCCCGAATATCTTACCCCATGCACATTTTGCCCATCCTGTATCGGCAAGAGTAAAATGAAGGTCATTGTGATACAGGTCCTGCCAGAACCGTGCAGTAACGATGTGCCCGAGCGGGTAGCTGTGGTCATGGAGGACCATTTTCGGCTCTCCGGTCGTCCCAGATGTGAAATAAATTAGGAGCGGGTCTGTACGCCGGGTACGCTTCATTCCAGGCATACTTACCTCATGGTGGGAGACCGGGGCAGGATAGAGGAGTTCATACGGGTAACCGGCCCATCCTTCCAGTTCTCCATCCACAAGAAACCGTGCGGTAAGTGTCGGGCACTGGTCACAAATTTCTTCAATTTTTGCTGAATTTTCGAGATTTGTAATAACCATCCGGAATTTCCCGATATTTACACGGTATTTTATATCCTTTGGTGTCAGCATGGTCGTACAGGGGCAGATTACGGCACCGAGCTTGATCAGAGCAATCGAAAAAATCCACCACTCCGGAATTCTCGGAAGCATGATCAGCACCCGGTCACCCTTGTTTATCCCGTATTTAAGGAGAATATTGGCTGCCTGGTTGGATTGATTTTTCAGGTCCTGGAAGGTGAATTTTTTCTCTTCTCCCTTCTGGGAAACCCAGATCATTGCCAGTTTATTCCGGTCTTTTTTTGCCCATTCATCGATTACGTCGAAACCAAAATTATAATGTTCAGGGACTGGTATGGAAAAACGTGCATATTCTTCCGGATAATTGGATAGGTTGCTCCTTGAATCTGGCATGAGAATCGCATTAAAATATGTTTTTTCCGACTTTTAAATGATCTTTTCCTTCTCGATAGAACCCCTTTTTTTGAGGACATAAAGGTTCTCCATTAGTATTATGATGCAAAAGCAAGCATATACTAATCAATGGACGATAAGCAGTACGCTTCATTAAAAATCGAGAATATCGTTGCTTCAGGGGCAATTGCAGATTCGATTGATCTTGCAGAGATCTCTAAAAAAATAGAGAACTGCGAACTCAATACAAAGCGGTTCCCGGGGGCTGTTTTTCGGATCGAAAACCCGAAGATCGCCTCGCTGATATTCTCATCCGGTAAAGTAGTGCTCACCGGGATCCGGGATAAACAGGCACTCCATGATGGTCTGGCACTGATAATCAAGTCCATGAAGGAGGCGGGGGTTAAGACCTATGATGAGCCCCGGGTGGCGATTACGAATATAGTCTGTTCGTATGATATCGGGAAATACATCAACCTCAATAAAGTCGTCATTACCTTAAACCTCGAGAATATTGAATACGAACCTGAGCAGTTCCCGGGACTTGTCTACCGGATTAAGGACCCGAAAATTGTTGCCTTACTCTTCTCATCAGGAAAGATCATCCTGACAGGTGGTAAAAACCTCGAGGACATCAAGCGCGGCCTCGATTTCCTCGAGCAGAAACTCGGCAGTATAATGTAGAGCAGTGAATTTACGATTCTTTTTTTTATTCACGGCCAGACCTGCTTCTGATAAGATACTCATAATAAAAATAGGTGATTAGTCAGCAAACGCCACCCAATTTTTTTCAGACTCATAAACCAATTCAAAAAATGTAGTTAGAATTGGAACATAAGACGGTCGTGGGGGCATTGCCCCCCCGCTACGGCAGCTCCCAATTGTGATAGTTCCTGGAGTGTTGAAATGTCTCAAAATGACAGGGTTGCCTAAACCGAATGCAATTCTCTCCTGATTTAACGAATAAAAAATATATTGTGGTGGTTCCAATTGATGAATCACCTAAAAATAAATTAACAGAACTGCTCATACAGGAGGAAGTGGAACCCTCTCCCAGGACTACCCCCGTTAAGATATTCTGGGGGCAGGGTTTCGGCGAAGGCTCATTAAATTCAGAGTATTAGGAATACTCTCTATCCCAACCGGGGTCGTCAAAGCGGCGGGGCGGAGCCCAAGAAGCGTGATGAAATTTTGGAATTACTACTATGCAAGATAGATTTGAGAGGATTTCCCATGATAACGGAAATGATTCACTTGTGTTACACAAGCATGCAACAAGAAAATGCTGGTCAAATGTTCATAGTAAATGCCTAAACGGATCCCAATATGGAGAAATTTTGAAAGGGCATTTTCATGGTTCGAGTGTGAACGTCCTGTTCATGTGTATTTCTACAGAGCGTGCATGGGGACCTTTGGCCCATAAATGACCATCAAAACGGGCATGATCCCTGAAGTCCACAACATAAAGGATGAAAATTGAATGCCCGGGGTTCATTTTCACATTAATTAATGCCCCTTCTAATGGTTGCCTGGAGTTTTTCATACCAGCCGGATTTATTCTATCATATCAGGGTTCACTGACTTTCTATAGAACTTTCCTGTTACGTCCTACTATCCTGTCTGTTCTTTATTGCCCTGTTCCCGGAACAATGCCGTACTTCCGGCAGAGGGCCTGCCATGCAGAATAATCGGATCTGCCCAGTACAGGGCCGAGTGAATTCAGGCGGTACCATTCCCGGGCATCATGCCATTCTTCGCTCACAGAACCAAAGGATTTCCCCTCCCCGGCAGGTAACACTTCAGGGAGTGACCTGATCCTGCCGAAAGCAGGGTACTCCCCGTTCCCGTCAGTGATAATTAAGGGGGTGGTCGTCTCGATGAAGGCGTACCCGGTATTTTTATAGGCATATTCCTGGGCAGACCTGATCCCCACCGCGGTATGTTTCTCGGCATCAAAGTCCAGTAATGCCACACCATACCCGAGTTGGTGAAGAATATAAACGAGGAGTACCTGATTTCTCACAGCAGACACCTCTGTTGTCAAACAGAGTCTGGTATGGGTACCTGATCTCCAGCGTTCCCGAATCAAGCATCTCCTGGTCATACGGGATCTGTTGCACAAGGCTTACGGCTATCCGTACCTGGTCATCAGGATCATTCGTTTTTCCCCGGATGGCATCAACCAGGGGAATGAGAAACGGTTCCTGTACAGGCAGGTAGATAAATTTCATGTACCGGTCTTTTTCCCCTACATAACTATAGGGGTCCTCTTTTGCTATCTCCCTGGACACACCCTCGTACAAGGTTAGGTTCAGCGTCCCTTGTTCTCCCCGCAGGACATAGGGGAACGATTTGGAAACCGCTCCCGTTTTCAATGCCGTATATTCCTTTGGGATACCCTCCGAACCCTGGCTTACGGCCGGGACGGCAGAATACAAGGGCGAAGGAGACTTTACAATGACCTGCCCCTGCTGGAATGCAGAGCCCCGGGTATCAGTTCCCGCACTGCCGGAAAACGGAAATAAACTAATCCCGCCCTTCCCGGTAATAAACGGAATGGAGACAGCCAGGGCAATTACCAGGAGGACCAGAAGCAGCCCGATTACCATTGCCCGAACCTTCAATGACTGCCTGTTCTTCCCCGGTGTCAACCCCCAGGAGTTCAGATTTTTCCTGGTATCCGGTGGGCCATTTCTGGTGCTTATCTGGGACTTAACAGATGATTTCGGAGATATCCGTGCAGGATTAGTTCCATTACCCCCTTCTTGTCCGTAATGTTTTGCCCTTTCAAAACAAGTGACCGCTTCTTCCACATAACCAAGGGCACGACAGGTCATACCCAGATTGTACCAGGCATCTGCATACAGGGGGTCTGTCTGCACAGCTTCCGAATAACAACGCAATGCTTCCTCATAGCGTTTCTGCCTATAGTACCCGTTTCCTCTCTCCTTCCATTCGGTCGCGCCGGTATCCATTATTCCCTGCAGATATGCCAGTCTGGTATTTCGTGCCTTGAAATTTAAAATCGTGGATTGGAACAATAAAGTCCGGGAACATTACCAGTAACGATGAGTCCTGATAAAATTCCGTTCCGCCTTCAGTATCTCCCGGTAGAAAGCATCACCTTCAGAGAGTGTCAGTAAGATCCTCGACGCATGTTCAGGTCCTACACCTTTACCTGCCAGTGCGATGACAGCCTTCTTCCCGCTGGAAAGGACAATATTGGCGTTCCTGTTCAGCCGTATTTCGATTGCACGTTCCTCAACCGTCTTTTTCTGTTTGTTTGCAACGGCATAGAGCTCGTTCATCCCATGGTTTGAGGACAGCGATGAGACGGGCATTGCATAGCGGGCATACAGGTTTGTCCTTCACTCTTTCGACGGTTGTCTTGCTTTTCCATTTCCGGCAGTTCATACATACTAGGAACACTTCCTGCTGCATGAGGCGGCGTTTGAGAGTTGATATAACCGCCTGGTCTGCAGTAGGAGGGGGTATCTGGTCATGGGAAGAGGTGAATAGTGCCTCAGCTCCCAGCAGACTGATCGGCCCCGTATGGACCTCGATTTTTCCGGAACGGACTTCTTCAACAATAGACGCAGCACCATCCACGTCCATGTATACTGAGAGAGCTCGCGATAGGCCTCATCCTGGATAACGGTATCTTCAAACATTTCCGTAAGACGGTGAATGGAAAGCCGTTCATAGTCGGCGTCCGGGTCGATTGCACCGAATTTTTTCGCTATCTGTACTAATTTCCACTTGAACAGAGCGGTACGCTTAAGTGCGAGCCCGAGTATCCCCCTGATATGCGCGGGTTCAAGGGCAAGAAGGGCTTCCTTGACATCCGGTGCCCTGATAGTAGAGGGTAACCTTAGCAGTGCCCTGTATGCATCGATCTCAATTCCAACGGTTGTACCATACCGTGCTGAAATGAGGATAGACAGGACGCGGGCAAGAGCCTCGTTTGTTTTATGGCCTGCACAACAATTAAGCACTACACCTTCCGGTGCGTTTTCAAGGGTAATGCATTCGTCAGTCGGTACAACAGACCGGTTCTTATCCATCTCGGAAAGGAACCGCAAAACAACGTTACATACCTGTTCATCGTCCGAATATGAACGGATATCACGTGTCCTACGGAGGCGCCCCTGTTCGCGGGCAACTTCAAAGGGGACGGGTATCTGCTCTCCCTCCCATGAAGGCAGTTCCCCTTTTGCGAATTTCGTGGGTTCGACCGTAATTTTTCCATCTTCAATATCAAGGACCCGCCAGAGCTGGCCCTTGGTAATAAATACTGCACCCGTATAGACCCATCCCACAACAAATGACTCATCAAGGGTGCCGACAGTCTTCCGCGAGACCATGTCAAACACAGGCATCTTACGTTCATCATGGATCATCGAGAGGTTGCCTGCGAGGTAGCGCCGGGCGCGGGAGGTGGTGATTATACCGTCACCATTCAGCCTGATCAACCGGTGGTCTTCCATCTGTCCACATACCCTCGAAAGAAAGTCAGGATGACCGGAAAAGACCGATGTCCTTGCAATAATTGAGTTGATTTTCGATTTCTGGATCTCGCCATATTCTACTGCCATCGCTGCGACCTGGTTGGCAAGGACATCCGCCGCGTCTCTCGGGATTCGGACTGGTTCTAGCTCATTTGCCCTGGCCTTCCGGGCAATAACAAGCGATTCGAGAAGGTCATCAAACCCTGTGGCAAAGACCGTGCCCCTCGATACGGTGTTCAGCTGGTGACCAGCCCTGCCAACTCTCTGTACCAGGCGTGCGACTTCCCGGGGAGAGCCAAACTGTATTACATGACCGACATGCCCGATATCAATCCCCAGCTCCATCGAAGATGTGCATATGAGTGCCTTTATCAGCCCGGATTTAAACTTCTCCTCAGCTTCGATCCGTACTTCACGGGAAAGCGAGCCGTGATGGACTTCAACATCACCCCTTGCATACAGGAAATGGCCCAGCGCCTCTGCTGTGACGCGTGTATTGGTAAAGACAAGGGTTGATCCATGTGAATCGATCGATTTCCCAACAGATTCCGCCTGGTGTTCAAATTTATCACCGATATACTCGACCCCGATCTCGAGATGTTTCGCGACCGGGACCTGAACAAGTGAGAACGGGCGTTGCCCGCAAAGGTAACGGCCCACATCCTCCGGGTTTCCAACCGTCGCAGATAGTCCAAGTCGCTGGAATTCCCCTGCATACTCCACCAGCCGTTCAAGTGCGACCGCGAGTTGTATTCCCCGCTTACTTCCTGCAAGCTCGTGAATTTCATCAATTACTACATAACGCACATTGTCCAGGTGCTTCCTGAGAATTTTTCCCATAAAAAGTGCCTGGAGGGTTTCCGGCGTGGTTATTAACAGGTCGGGTGGCGAAAGTGCCTGTTTTCTCCGGTCTTTTGCAGTCGTATCTCCATGACGCACACCGACAGAAAACCCCAGCTCCTTACACCACCATTCGAGACGCTGGAGCATGTCACGGTTCAGTGATCGGAGCGGGGTAATGTAAAGTACCTGAAAACCACCCCCGGGGAGAGAAAGCATGCTGTTGAACACGGGTAGCATGGCACTTTCAGTCTTACCGGTCCCGGTTGGCGCGATAAGGACCATGTGTTCCCCTGAAAGTACACGCGGAATAGCCTGGGTCTGCACCTCGGAAAGGTCAGAGAAGCCACGTTTCCTTATACACTTCCTGATTCGTGAGTCAAGGAGGTCAGCCGGACTCATATTCCTCCACTGAAGAAAGCGGACCGACATAGGTACCATCAGCAAGGTAGATTTCGCACGACTCCCTGTCCATGCACCGCGAGAGCGGGGAGCTCGGTGAACCGGCTATCTTCAGCACATCGAACCCGGACAATTCGTTAAATGCCGGTATAAACAGCACCCTCGTGCCAGAACGGCCATGTTCACCCGGAATAGTCCCTTCCGGAAGTTCAGGCCAGGCCATACCTTCATACCAGACCTCGTCAGAATCAAAACTATCCATGGAACAAGTCCCGGGGGGTGATAACTGGGGGGCTTTCTTTCTTTGTCTGGTTGTCCGGGTTTTGGACGCCTCAACTGGCAGGGTGTGAGAGACTGGTTGCTCACATGCAGCTACATGGTTATTGTGTCCTTGGTTGTCCGAGTGTCTCACTCTTGTGAAACATTCTTCCCTGAGTCTCGCAAACAGGTAGGCTGGCGCCCGGAGTGAGCACCCGACATCATCCCGGAGGCACACAAGCGGGTGGTGGTGACCGCAGACAATCAGGTGGCCTTCAAGCGATGGATCGGGATAGGTATGTCCATGAAGGTATCCGGTACCATCAACAATGGCCCCTTCTTTTGGTAACAGTTCTCCCTCCATGAGAAACCGCTCTATCCCGATATCGTGGTTTCCTGGCATCAGCATCAGGCGGGATAACCCCCTGATAGAAGAGAGAAGCTCCGGGAGCTCACGGTATTCCTGCCTTGTCGTCTGTGGAATACTGTGTTTTACATCACCAAGGAGAAGGACAATATCAGGGTTAGTCTCCCTGATGCATGCAACACATTTCTCCTGTCGTTGCCTGCTCCTGCTTTTAAAATGTATGCCATGACGTGCAAGATCTGACTCTATCCCCAGGTGGAGATCTGCGATGACCAGCACATCTTTGGTGTTTCTGACAAGAAGCGTCGGACCGGACTCGATGAATTCAAGGTTCATAACAGCTTAATTGCACCTGCAGCTGGCTGGTAACATTCATCCTCTTCCACAAGCTGCCGTACTGCAGCAATGACCTGGTCTTCGCGTATCCCCTTCCCGGCTGCAATGGGGAACAGTTCGGATATGTTGACGCCCTTCGGTCCGCTGTGGGTTTTTATCAGCTCAAGCAGGACTTCCCGTGGATCAGGTACTACGATTGTGCCCCCGCTGACACCGGTGACTTTTGCCAGGGCTTCCTCAACCATGTCCAGGAGCGATCTGATTTGGACAGTGCTTATGTGATAATGATTAATAGCCTGCCTGATTACCTGGTCATCAGATCCATTCCTGATCGCCTCCTCAAGGACTTCAAGCCGTGCAAGTGTCTGTTCAGCCGTGACGATAATCCAGGAATCACGGGTAACACGGTCAACAGTCCGGATTGTCATTGGCCTGATAATAACCCCCTTGTTAATACCCCGTGAAACCTGTGCCTCCCCGGTAACCAGGACAAAAACCGGCGGTTCCGCCGTTTCAAGAACCGTGAAAACTTCCTCCTCCTGCTTACCTGCGGACAGGTTAAAGGTACCGGTTGGGTCAGCAACCCACGCCTGGAGAAATCCACCCGGTTTTTTTTCCACGCGGGTCAGTGCACCGGCCAGTAACAGGTATGAACCGCATGCCCCGGAAGGCGTAATCATAAATTGTGAGGACTGTTTCAACCCCGCATCCTTTTGCGGGGATGTCCCTGATAGTTCGCCAGCAAAAATCCTTATAAGGGCCGTCATCTCCTGGATCTCCCGGGAATTACACGGGTATGGTATAAACAGGTCGTACAACTGATAATATGATAACCTGCATGATAGCAACAACACCTTACCTGTTGAACGGCAGGGGCCATGCTGTTCTTTCCCTTCATAATGTATCTATAGTATCTCAGGCGTCAGCTGATATCCATTATGCTGAAGGCAATTGTTCAGGTACTATCCCGGTATCAGTATAGTACCAGCAATTAATAATACAGGTTATTTTTTACGCATGAAAATAATCCATCTTTGTTATCTGCCAAGTTATATTTTGGATGGTAAATAGTTGCTATAACCATATATTACCCTCATTTATCACCTTATTCGTTTATTGCGCGGTTAGAAAACGCGGAATTATTCCGGATTCGACAACTCCCCATCATGGAGGTAAATTGCGATTCCGGGCATTTGCAGATGAGACCAGACCCTTGAATTTATAAAGTCGACATTACCCTTAAATACTTTCCTATTCAATCTCAAGTCACTGTGGTTTTTATGCGAACGAAAGGGCTAAAGATTGCGTTTCTAACGGTAGTCCTGATAATAAGCATCATATCACTGTCAGCAACGGCAGCAGATGATGTAAAGGCTACGAATTATCCTTTCTTTACGAAAGTGAATGTAAGCGGCGGAACTTCTACTCCGTCTCCGGTTGATCTTCTTCTCGGGTCAATAACAGGAACCGGTGATGAGCAGGAAAACCTGGTATTGCTGGATACCGATAATGCCAAAACCGCATCCGGAAGCTGGATAAAGCCGATACCTGTGCAATTCATCAGGAATGCAGGACAGGCCGGTGATGAGGTAAGGTTTGAGATAGTCTCCGAAACAGGCTCTATCTTCTTTACCGATTATAAAACCGTGTTTGCGCTCTCATCACCTGATAATCCCGGGGACAGTGAAGTATTCTCCCAGCAATTTGCAGGGGCTACTACAACGGTAGTCGAAGGGATTAAACCCCTCCCGGGAAAGGTTAATTTCTTCATCGGCTCTAACCAGAATAACTGGTATACCAACGTTGACACCTACGAGGGTATCCATTATATTGACCTCTATCCTGGAATTGATTTGATTTATCAGGGTATTGAAGGCAACCTTAAAAGTGAATTCCTACTTGCGCCTCATAGTGACCCAGGCCTGATCCGAATACAATATGAAGGTATTAGCAGTATTGCCAAAGGAGGCGATGGATCACTGGTCATTTCAACCCGGTCAGGCACATTCAAGGAACTTAAACCCGATGCATACCAGATGATCAATGGCCAGAAAATGGCGGTAAGCGTCGACTATACGATAGTATCGCCCAATGAAATGGGGTTCAGGGTGGGGAATTATGATAACAATTATCCGCTTGTAATAGACCCCGTGATGAGATATGGAATTTATCTTGCAGGAATAGGAGTGGCTGATGCGAGGGCCGTTACCAAGGATCCGGATGGGAATGCCTATGTCGCCGGCAGGACTTATACGGGGTTCACGCTTCCAGGTCCGGGTGAAGTTGTCGAAAAAACAGGAACAGATGCAATAGTAGTAAAAATCAATGCCGACGGGTCTGCCCCATTATATAGTACGTACCTCGGGGGGAGCAGGAACGACGGTGCTGCAGGAATTGCCCTTGATGAAAATCGCAATGTATTCCTGACAGGTTCAACCAGTTCGCCAGATTTCCCTACCGTCCAGCCTATCCAGGGTTCCCTGAGAGGGGAAACAAATGCTTTTGTGCTTGAACTCGGACCTTCAGGGGATTCGATAATCTATTCAACCTATCTTGGAGGGACAAAGACCGATAACGGAAATGCCATCGCCATCGATCCGCAGGACAACGCCTATATCACAGGAACAACCACCTCCATAGATTTCCCGACCATCAATCAATTTCATACCTACCAGTTGAACGGAGTCAGGCTGCATTTGTTTCAAAAATCGAAACATCGGGATCAGGGCTTGTGTACTCCGGATATATCGGGGGGAATGCACCCACGACCGGAGCCGGGATCGCCGTTGACACAAGTGGTAATGCATTTGTCACAGGCGAGACTTATGCATTAAGTGGCTTTCCTATCATTCGTGCCTACCAGCCTTACAACAGGGGAAAAGGGGATGCATATATAATTAAAATTCCGCCCAATGGAGGTTCAGCAATATATTCAACATATATCGGTGGTTCCGGTTATGACAGCGGCGCATCCGTTGCCCTCGATTCAGCCGGAAACGCTTATATCACGGGTGCCACTGGCTCACCGAATTTTCCCTTACAAGGCGCTGCACAACAGCAGCCTGGCGGGGCCCTGGATGCATTTATATTAAAAATTAGCCCTGATGGTTCGCATCTCGTATATTCAACGTACCTTGGAGGATGGCTGACCGACAGGGGTAACAGTATTGCACTCAACAATAACGGGAATGCCTATGTTACCGGATGGACATTTTCAACGAATTTCCCTGTCGTGAACCCCTACCAGTCCAGGTACGGTGGTGGTGCATCAGATGCGTTCGTTGCTAAACTCGGTACTACCGGGGGATTATTTGATTATGTGACCTATCTTGGAGGGAATGGTCGTGACCCCGGTAATGCAATCGCTGCCGACGATAATGGAAATGCCTACATTGCGGGCAATACCAGTTCCGCCAATTTCCCGATGGTAAACCCCTACCCGGTGTCACCGGGTGTACTTGGGGGATATGTGGTCGTACTGGGGGACAGTCCTGTTCCGCCAGAACCCCCGGTAGCTGATTTCTCAGCGAATACCACATTCGGGTTCAAACCGGCAACAATCCAGTTCACGGACCACACCACCAGGAACCCGACTTCATGGCACTGGGACTTCGGAGATGGATCGGTTTCAACCTTACAAAACCCTGTACACACCTATATGGAACCTGACTCCTATACCGTTACCCTGAGTGCCACGAACCCATACGGGACCGACACTGTTGTTAAAGAAGGGTACATCACCGTCATAGGGCCGATTGGAGGTGACAAGGGGTATTACCTTGTCCATAGTAACGTTGATGGAGCAAATGTCCTGTTTGATGATGTCAATGAAGGGACTATAACCAACGGGACACTCCTGGTAGAAGTGTATGTAACAGGAACACCATTCAGGACATTCACTGTTCAAAAATGCGGGTACTTCAGTCTGACCCAGAATATTACCGGTTACCCGGCCAAAGGTGAGACGGTTAATCTGTACGCTAACCTGACGGCTCCTGAGGATCCCCTGATTGCAGATTTCATTGGAAGTCCTCTATCGGGTGTAGCCCCTCTGGTTGTAGGGTTCACCGATTATAGCATCGGCCAACCGGAGACATGGACCTGGAATTTTGGCGATGGGTCATCCTCAACTGATGAAAACCCGGTACATGAATACACAATTCCCGGGACGTATAATGTTAGTCTTCATGTGACAAACACTGCCTGTTACAACAGTACGATGGTCAAAACAGGCTATATCGTAGTTACTGAAGCTCCTATCCAGCCGGTGGCGGACTTTACAGCAGACCCGACAACCGGACCTGCCCCCCTCTTCGTACAGTTCACCGACATATCAACCGGTCCCCCGGCTGCATGGAACTGGGACTTTGGCGACGGTAACACCTCGACGTTGCAGGATCCTGCTCATTTATATGGGATCCCGGGCCTCTACACGGTATCTCTTGCCGTGGTGAACGCCGAGGGTAACAGCACAAAATCCGTCAGTGACTTTATCAACGTGACCGGGACCCCGCCATGTACAGAAAAGGGGTTCTTCCTCGTCCATTCGAATGTAGACGGGGCCGAAGTATGGTTTAACCAGACTTATAAAGGAGTTATCACCAACGGGACACTCCTTGTCGAAGTATGTATCACAGAGCCGCATTTCACCACCATTACCGTAGAAAAAGACGGCTATTACCCGTTTAACCAGAACATTACAGAGTACCCGGTAAAAGACCAGACGATTGACATATATGCTAACCTGACACCAGTAGTCCAGCCGGTGGCGGACTTTATTGCGGACCCGACAACCGGACCGGCTCCACTGCTCGTGCAGTTTACCGACACATCATCCAACTCGCCAACTTCATGGAGCTGGACATTCGGTGACGGTAACATTTCAACTGAACAGAACCCGGTCTATTCTTATGGGTCTAACGGCCTCTACACGGTATCACTTACCGTGTCGAACCCAGCAGGTAGCAGCACGAAATCCTCCTACGACTTCATCAACGTCACCGGTTGTTCAGAAAAGGGGTTCTTCCTCGTCCACTCGAATGTGGATGGTGCAGCAGTTTTCTTTGATCAGAGTTCCGAGGGTATTATCACCAACGGGACACTCCTTGTCGAAGTATGTATCACAGAGCCGCATTTCACCACCATTACCGTAGAAAAAGACGGCTATTACCCGTTTAACCAGAACATTACAGAGTACCCGGTAAAAGACCAGACGATTGACATATATGCTAACCTGACACCAGTAGTCCAGCCGGTGGCGGACTTTATTGCGGACCCGACAACCGGACCGGCTCCACTGCTCGTGCAGTTTACCGACACATCATCCAACTCGCCAACTTCATGGAGCTGGACATTCGGTGACGGTAACATTTCAACTGAACAGAACCCGGTCTATTCTTATGGGTCTAACGGCCTCTACACGGTATCACTTACCGTGTCGAACCCGGCAGGTAGCAGCACGAAATCCTCCTACGACTTCATCAACGTCACCGGTTGTTCAGAAAAGGGGTTCTTCCTCGTCCATTCGAATGTAGACGGGGCCGAAGTATGGTTTAACCAGACTTATAAAGGAGTTATCACCAACGGGACACTCCTTGTCGAAGTATGTATCACAGAGCCGCATTTCACCACCATTACCGTAGAAAAAGACGGCTATTACCCGTTTAACCAGAACATTACAGAGTACCCGGTAAAAGACCAGACGATTGACATATTTGCGCCACTTACCCCGGTTATTGTCCCACCGGTTGCGCTGTTCACCGCCCACCCCAGGTCAGGAGGGCCTCCGCTACCAGTCCAGTTCAATGACCTTTCAACGGGAAGTCCCGTTTCATGGTACTGGACCTTCGGGGATGGGAGCAGCTCGACGGAACAAAACCCGGCATACACATATTATGGTCAGGGCAGGTACAATGTTTCACTGACCGTTTCAAATGAGGCCGGAAACAGCACGCTGGAGATCCATGACTATATTGATACTTCCGGTGGCCCGACACCTCCACCCATATCAGACTTTACTTCGAATGTAACGGGAGGATTTATACCGCTTTCAGTCCAGTTCACTGACAAATCAATCGGATATGTGGAGTTCAGGGAGTGGAATTTCGGGGACGGGTCACCGTTATCGACTGAACAAAACCCGGTGCATACGTACACAACCGCCGGGAAATTTAATGTCAGCCTGTATGTCCAGAATAGCGCAGGGTATATGGTATGGACACAACCGGGTTACATTACGACATCAGGACAGGTAAGCCCCGTTGCAAGCTTCACCACTAATACAACATCCGGGCTTATACCGCTCACTGTCAGGTTTGTCGATACGACAACCGGGTTCCCAACCATATGGGCCTGGAATTTCGGGGATAATTCAAGTTCTTCTGAACAGAACCCGGTACATACCTATGTATTGCCAGGCACCTACACGGTTGCATTATCTGCCTCGAATTCGTTTGGCAATGATAGTATAGCGAAACCCGGCCTCATCAGCGTGCATGAGGAACCAATCCAGTATAGCATTGCCGCAACGGCAGGCCCTAATGGAAACATCAGCCCGTCAGGTCAGATACCAGCCTGGGAGGGAAGCAGCCAGGCATTCAGTATTATCCCGGATGTCAGCTATGAGGTTTTAAATGTCCTTGTTGATGGTGAGTCAAAGGGACCAGTCACCAGCTATACTTTCACCAGTATCCAGTCGAATCACACGATAGCAGCGACATTCAGGAGCACCGCAGGGACAACCTTTAATATCACGGCATCAGCCGGAGCGAACGGGGGTATCTCTCCATCAGGGATTGTCATGGTACCGGAAGGTACTGATAAAACATTTACGGTCACCCCGGAGACCGGCTACCTTGTTTCGAATCTCCTGGTGGACTCACAGTCTGTCGGACAGGTCACCAGTTACACGTTCCATAATGTGACTGCAGAGCATACCATTGCTGCATCCTTCGCCAGGGATTCCTATCAAATCGTCTCAACGGCGGGAATTAACGGGACAATTATGCCAAACGGGACGGTTAATGTTGCATACGGCAGTACAAATAACTTCACGATAACGCCGGAACCTGGTTTCAGGGTTAACGATGTAATGGTAGACTCGGTATCCAGCGGGGCGCTGACAACCTACCAGTTCACAAACATACAGGCGAACCATACCATTTCAGCATCGTTTACCGAAGATGTGTATTATATATCTGCAACAGCGCTGGGATCCGGGACAGTTACCCCGTCTGGATCAATCCAGGTACTTCCAGGCTCAAACCAGACATTTCAGATAAGGGCTCTGAGTGGGTATTATATCTATAGTGTCACGGTTGATGGTTCTTCTGCCGGCCCGGTGACATCCTATGAATTCAAAGATATACAGGCAGACCATACCATTTCTGCCTACTTCGTCTCATCAGGCAGCGGTGGAGGTGGCGGCGGCGGTGGAGGTGGCGGCGGCGGTTTCATCGCACCAGAATCGATAACGCCAGTGCCTACCACGAACATTACCGGGGCTGATGTTCAGAAATCGGGGACAGAACACTCTGATAGTACAGGGTCCGGTGACCAGTCCGGCACGATTAGAACGATAACCACAATTCCAACAGAACCACCGGTGAACGATGTGACCACGGTCATGACTACAAGCCCGCCGGTTGTCACAACACCCCCATCAGGACCCGCACCCGTATGGTCAAAGATCCCGATGAACCTGCTCCTGCCGATCATAATCATCCTGATCATTATTGTGATCGGGGTCGTCGGGTACTATCTGTACTCACGAAGGAAGACACAGGACCAGTTCTTCGACCAGAAATAATTATCAAACCCAATTTTCCCCTTTTTTGGCTTTCTTGAAACCCTTCGGTAATATAAAAAAAGGTGATTCATCAATTGCAACCACTACAATACATTTTTATTCGTTAAATCAGGAGAGAATTGTATCCGGTTTAGGTTATCCTGTCATTTTGAGACATTTCAACAGTCCAGGAACTATCCCAATTGGGGGCTGCCGTAGCGGCGGTGGCAATGCCCCCAAGAGCGTCTTATGTTCCAATTCTAACTATATTTTTCGAATTGGTTATGAGTCTGAAAAAAATTGGGTGGCGTTTGTTGACTAATCTCCTAAAAAATTAACAGGGAAATGCGAAGACAGGAGGTGATTTTATCCCCTCCCTGCCCCATCCCCATTAAAATATTCCTCGGGCAGGGTTTCGGCGAAGGCTCATTAAATTCAGAGTATTGGAGGATAGTCTCTATCCCAACCGGGGCACCACAGCGGCGGGGCGGAGCCCCGAGAGCGTAGATACATTTCAGAATAATCAGGATTCTGGGAGCCTATTATAACTTTTCAGCAAAGCGCCTTTTTTCCCCTGTTGACATCCTCGTAAAGAAACCTTGTTTTGATTTGAGTATTCCCATAGTTACCAACGCCCCTCACTGTTAACCCCCAACAAGATGTCCTTTGACCAGTGGTTTTGATCTATAATTCCGGAATAATAAAGCGATTCAGCGATTCAGATCTTGGTATTTTTGTTGTGATCATGCCGGCATATGACCTTGTCAGACAAATACAAAAACAAAGACTTACAAAACAAGAAGACAGTTTATCAATGGAAGGAGACGCGGGGAATGGAGGAGAACAATACCATATGGATAGAAAAATACCGTCCCATACGGCTCCGGGATATCGTGGGCCAGGATGAGATTATTGAGCGGCTTACATCGTATGTCGGGAATGGGAACCTCCCCCATCTCCTGTTTACCGGAAGCGCAGGTGTAGGTAAAACAACTGCCGCAGTATCCCTTGCGAGGGAGTTCTTTGGTGATTCGTGGCACATGAACTTCAGGGAACTCAATGCATCAGATGAACGTGGAATAGATGTGGTCCGGAACCAGATCAAGCAGTTTGCCCGTACTTCCCCCCTCGGCGGTGCCACCTTTAAGATCCTCTTTCTTGACGAGGCTGATGCGCTGACTACCGATGCCCAGGCAGCTCTCAGGCGTACCATGGAGAGCTATGCCCTGACGTGCCGGTTTATTCTGTCGTGTAATTATTCCTCCAAAATCATAGATCCAATCCAGAGCAGGTGCGCAATTTATCGTTTTAAACCCCTTACAAAAGCGGCAATTGCAGAAGAAATCCAGAGAATATCCCAAAATGAAGGGATCACGGTTACAGGGGATGCCATCGATGCGATTGTCTACGTTGCACAGGGGGATATGAGAAAGGCAATCAACGCCCTCCAGGGTGCCGCAATTATCAACCCATCAGTTAACGGGCAGATGGTGTATGCAATTACAGCAACCGCACGTCCTGATGAGATTGACCGGCTCCTGGACCTCTCGCTGGCAGGTGATTTTGAGGCTGCCGAGAATGCACTTTCACAACTCCTTCATGAACGGGGGATTGCACCCAACGAACTCCTTAACCAGTGCTACCGGACACTTCTCCGCCGGCCTATAGACCAGAGATTGAAGGTAACATTGATCGATTACATAGGTGAGACCGATTTTCGGCTTTCTGAAGGGGCTGACAGCGATATCCAGATGGAAGCGCTGATCGCGAAATTTGTGATGGCTGCCACACAAAAACATGGGTAAGGAAGAAGGTATGACAGGCAATACAAGGAGATGGTGTAGTAATAATATAATTTTAGTCAGCCTTTCTGAAGATGGATTGAGAAATCTCCCTGCTTGCAAAAAAAACAGTGTTGCCAGTAAGCTGGAACGTCATCCCACGTTGCCTTCATCCGTAAGTTATTCCCTGATATCCCCGGTTGTTACAGGGGTGACCAATGGAGGAACTTGAGGCCGAGATTACCAGCCGGGACGCAGAATGGTCAAGGTTCTTAAAAAACAGGTATAAAAAGCAACTGGTAGAATTAACCCGCGAGTACCCGTACCGCCGTTCACTCCAGATTGATTACCGCGAGGTGGAAAGTTTTGGAAAAACCGGGATCAGGCTGGCGGATGAGTTGCTTGACAACCCGGGAAAAGTCCTCGCTGACGTAAAAGATGCGATTAAAAACCACCAGTTGATCAAGACAAAAGACGGGCGGGTTGCCGAGCATATCAATATAAGGTTTTCAAACCTTCCAAAAAAGACCGGAATCCGGCATATCCGTTCTGATGACATTAATAAATTTATCACGGTCGAAGGGATCCTCCGTAAAATAACGGAGGTCAGGCCGAGAATTGTCAATGCGGTTTTCCGCTGTCCTGGTGGCCATATCACCGAGAAGAAGCAGGGCTACGGGCAGTTCATCGAGCCGGACGGCTGCGCGACTGACGGGTGTACCTTTAAGAAACTCGAGTTAATACCCAAGCGATCGTGGTTTGTTGACTCCCAGAAGATCAGGATACAGGAACAACCTGAAGGGCTCCGCGGTGGCGAACAGCCGCAGACGCTCGATTTGGACGTTACCGACGACCTAACGGGTATGGTCGCACCAGGGGACCGTGTTGTAATGAACGGGATCCTTCGGTCGATGCAACGTGTCACCCACGGGAGCAAGCACACTATTTTTGATATCTACCTCGAATGCAACTCGATAGAAGTCGCAGAGAAGGAATTTGAAGAGGTCGAGATAGACGAGAAGGCTGAAGAGGAGATTATCGCAATCAGTAAAGACCCGCAGGTCTACCGTAACATTGTCAACTCGATCGCCCCGACCATTTATGGGAATGATGATGTAAAAGAGGCAATAGCACTCCAGCTTTTTGGCGGAATTATGAAGGAGATGCCCGACGGGAGCCACCTCCGTGGTGATATCCATGTCCTCCTCATCGGCGACCCGGGTATCGCAAAAAGCCAGCTCCTCAGGTATGTGGTCAAGCTCTCACCACGGGGTATCTATACAAGCGGTCAGTCATCCACGTCTGCCGGGCTTACCGCAACCGCCGTAAAGGACGAGTTTGGCGACGGAAGATGGACGCTTGAGGCAGGGGCCCTCGTGCTGGCCGATATGGGTGTTGCAGCAGTCGACGAGATGGACAAGATGCAGAAGGAGGACCGGAGTGCCCTCCATGAGGCGATGGAACAACAGACAATAAGTGTTGCAAAAGCCGGGATAACCGCAACACTAAAATCAAGGTGCGCCCTTCTTGGTGCAGCTAACCCAAAATATGGCAGGTTTGATGATTTTGCCCCTATATCAGACCAGATCAATATGCCAGCCTCGCTGCTGTCACGTTTTGACCTGATATTTGTCATGACTGACAAGCCGGACAAAAAGAGGGACAATGCCATAGCAAACCATATCCTTAAAGCACACAGCATCGGGGAACTCATCCAGCAGCACCGGAAAAGCCCGATCGAAGGTGTTGATGATGACTATATCACCGAGCAGTTGAAACCTGTAACCCCTGCGATCGATCCGACGTTATTTCGAAAATATGTCGCTTATGCAAAGAGGACCTGCTACCCTATCCTTTCCGAGGAGGCAAAAACCGCGCTGATCGCCTATTACATGAACCTGCGTGATATCGCGGATTCAAGTAAACCGGTACCGGTCACGGCTAGACAACTCGAGGCACTCGTCCGTCTCGCAGAGGCCAGCGCAAGGGTACGTCTCTCACCGAAGATAGAACAGGCTGATGCAGAACGGGTGATCAAGATTGTTGATGCCTGCCTGCGGCAGGTGGCATACGATGCCAAGAGCGGTAGTTACGATATCGACAAGATGATGACAGGTTTCTCAAAAGGAAAGCGGGACCTGATCCGGATGATCAAGGAAGCGATAAAGAGTCTTGCTGATGATAATGGCAGGGCCTCACGCGAGCACGTACTGGACAACCTTGTCCAGAAGGGGATCAACCGTGATGATGCACAGAGGCAACTCGAGATGCTCCTTACTTCAGGCGAAGCAATGGAGCCGAAGTCCGGAATTATCAAATTAATCTGACAGTGATCTGACATGGAAAAGCGATATTGGCCAGCTGAACTGTAGGGAGTACCATGACAACAGACCGTGAACTTGCAATATTTGAAGTCTGCGATTAAACTTGGTGCACTATACCACCAGTGGGTGGGGACACCTGTCTCGCGTACCTCAGCCGAAGCACTCGAAAAGGCAATCGAAAAGAGCGTCATACTCCAGCCGTATGTCGAGGAGATAACAGTCAGGCTCGATCGCTCGCTGATGACACCGAATGTACACGGGTACAGCGAGGTTGCAGGCCTGATGTTTCATGTCGAAATTGTCACAAGGGTAGGGTTCTCCTATTGCCGGGCGAGGCTCAGTCCCAGGGACGAGTACCCCTACATGGAGATTTTGGAGTGCAATGAAGCCGGAAAGAACACCTCTGACTGACGACCATATCCACATTGACCCGGTTAATGGGAGGGGTATTGAAGTCTGCAAAGGACTTCATGAGAGCCGGGGGTACGCACATGTTCCTCGTCTCAAAACCATCCTTTTCTTTTGGGGTTCACCCAAAGCGGGGATCCGATTTCTGCACGGTTTTTGATGAAACACTCCGGATTGCTGATAAAATACGAGAAACAGGCCTTGTGGTTTATCCCGTGCTCGGGGTTCACCCGGCGGAAATCACCCGTCTTTCCGAAACGATGACTCATGAAGAGGCTTCGGTCATTATGACAGAAGGTCTGGATTTTGCTGCACGATATGTCGTCGAAGGGACTGCAGTCGCCCTGAAAAGCGGAAGGCCCCATTATGAGGTCACCCCCGAAGTGTTAACGTTATCAAATGTTGTCCTTTTCCATGCATTCGCACTCGGGAGGGACTGCAGCTGCGCGGTGCAGGTCCATGCAGAGACAGGACCGTGTGGTGATATGATGAAAATGGCCGGATCTGCAGGGATGGACCCGGCCCGTGTGGTTAAACATTACGCGTCCCCTGAAACACCACTGATCCCATCCCTGATGGCAAAACATGAGGCAATCCCTGCACTTTGCAGGGAGGGGCGGAGGTTTACCATGGAGAGCGACTACATGGATGAAAACAGCAGGCCTGGTGCGGTAATCGGGCCAAAGTCAGTGCCAAGGTTTACGAACCGTCTCCTTTCAGAGGGCCTTATCACCGGAGAGGATGTATACCGGATCCATACTGATACACCTTCACGGGTATATGGTGTGGAGATCGTTCTCTGAACTGCTACAGATAATATTTTTAATACACGCCTCCGCCCATAACTGATCAATGTATTTAAAAGTTCATCGGGCACCGGATGGTACAACCGTGATTGCGGTATGTGACCATGAACTGCTCGACCGTAAACTCAGGGCAGGGGGACCTGGAACTCCATGTCAACGAATATTTTTATGGTAACACGCCAGCAGACGAAGGTGATGTAACCCGGGCAATCCAGGACGGGGACCATATCAACCTGATTGGCGAACAGGCGGTGGGGATCGCAGTCAGCCTTGGACTAATCGAGCGTTCAGGGTGCCTCGAGATTGATGGTGTCCCCCATGCCCAGATAATCAGGGTATAACATGAGTATACAGGAATGTATATGCCCCCGTTGCGGTGGACCAGTTGAAGGAGAAGGATTATGCGGCCGTTGCAGGGGATCTTCAACTACCTGGGTCACCTTCGATCCAAGGGTAACAAGTGTCCACTGTCCCTCATGTAATTCCCAGAAGAATGGAAGTACCTGGACAGATACCGAACGTGGCAGGGATGAGATCGGACCTGAAATTGTTCGGGCTGCAGTCCATTTTCATCCGGACATCAGGTCTTCTTCCATCAGTATGGTAATCCGTGACAGGACCCTGAACAGGTCATATGCCGAGGTCTCCGTTGCCGGTATGCTGTACGGGCAGGAGGTTCACGCAAACGCTGTTATTGAGATAGTCTGGCAGAAGGAGCAGTGTAACCGTTGCAACCGGATTAGCGGGAGTTATTATGAAGGGCTTGTCCAGGTAAGGGCCCAGAACAGAAAGCTCCTTCCGCATGAATCCCTCCTTGCACAACAGATAGCGACCGAGGTGGAAAACGGAATGCAGGCAGGCGGTGATCGGCTTTCCTATATCTCTGAAATGGAAGAGACAAGGGAGGGTCTAGATATTACGATCGGCTCCCAGCAGATTGGGCTGGCAATTTCCCAGGCTGTGGTACAGCGACTTGGCGGGCGGTATTCAACGCACCCCAAACTGATCGGTGAAAAGGCAGGGAAAAAACTGTTCAGGATTACCTACTCGGTACGGCTCCCGCGGTATATCCGCGGGGACGTGGTGAGAATTGGGAGGAGTTACGGTCAGATAATGCAAATAGAGGGGCAGTATATCCGCTATCTGGACCTTGCCAACGGACAGGCACGTTCGGCAAAAGAAGAAGATTTTGGCCTTTTAATTGGAAATGTCCGTGATGCGGCTGATGCACTCATCGCATATGTCGATGGTGATGTCCTTGGAATCATCGACCCGGGTTCAGGGGTAACACGGGAGTGTGCGGTAGGCCCATGGAGGACAGCCGCTCCGGGCCAGCATATCAGGGTGCTGAAAGATCAGGACACGATGATACTGGTTGGATAATATGGTTATACGTGTACGGGAGATACCCCTGGCAGAACTATCATCTGTCATGGACAGCGATTGGGCAGATACGAGCAGCAAACCGTATGTATCCGGTGAAACAGCCTATGTCCCGGTCCGTGAAGGATATTTCTCTACCAGTACCCTTGCTCCCCGCCACCGGTACGGGGGCAGGGGGTACCAGATGATCGGTCCGATTGCAGTGGTACGGGGAGAACGGCCGAACCCTGAAGAAGTGATGCAGATTGTTGACTGGCAGCACCCCAGAGGTGTAGTGTGGGTCAGCTCACATTCAGGGGTATGCCGGGTCCCGACAACAGAAGTCCTGTACGGCAGCACAGGGGATGTAATTCACAGGGAATCGGGGATCTCATTCTGCATTGATCCTGCGCAGGTAATGTTTTCACAGGGAAACAGGACTGAAAAAATGAGGATAGCAGCACTTGTCCGGAATGGGGAGCTTGTGGCAGACATGTATGCAGGGATCGGTTATTTTACATTGCCGGTTGCCAGGGCAGGAGGGATCGTGCATGCAATGGAAATCAACCCGGCTGCCTTCCGCTACCTGGAGAGAAATATCGTGTTGAACAAGCTTTCCGGCAGGATAGTAGCAACGTGTGGCGATTGCCGTGACCTCCTGTCAGGACTGTATGATCGGGTTATCATGGGCCATTTTGATTCAGCAGCTGCACTTCTCCAGGCCCTTTCCCATGTTCACCCTGGTTCGGTCCTCCATGTCCATTCATCCGGACCCCAGCCACAGGATATTACCAGGCATCTGAGTTCTTCAGGCTTTGATGCCGAAATCTCAGTCAGGGTCGTAAAGAAAACAGGTCCGCACTGCTGGCACTACGTTCAGGATGTGACACTGGCATGAGAAAAGGGGTACTGAATGGCAAATGTATCGTCCTCGGTGTGACCGGGAGTATTGCGGCCACTGAAATGGTCAGGCTCTGTCATGAATTCCGGAGAGAGGGTGCAGCCGTGCAGGTGGTAATGAGCCAGGCAGCCTGTGGAATACTCAACCCCGATGCACTCACCTACGCCACCGGGAGAGAGACAATCACGCGGTGTACGGGTATGGTAGAACACGTGGAATACTGTGGGGAGGGTGGAAGAGCTGACCTTTTCCTGATAGACTCCCTGTACTGCAAACACTATCGGTAAGATCGCCTGTGGAATAGATGATACACCGGTCACAACGTTTGCGACCACCGCGATTGGACGGGGTTTACCTGTTGTCATTGCACCTGCCATGCACGAAAGCATGTACCGGCACCCTGCAGTTACCGAGAACCTTGACCGCCTTATGCATTGGGGGATTGACATAATTCCACCAAGGATTGAAGAAGGGCGCGCAAAAATTGCAGGCCTGGAAGAGATACTGCTCCATGCAAAACGGGCACTCAGCGGGAAGGTACTCGCAGGGAAACACGTCCTTATTACGAGTGGCGCATGCAGGGAGCCAATCGATGATGTCCGTGTGATTACTACCCGTTCAACCGGCATGATGGGGAGGGCACTTGCACTTGAGTCATTCAGGCTTGGTGCAGAAGTGACGGTCGTCCACAGGGACTGGTTTCCCTGCATACGAAATATTACTGTATCAACGGCTGACGAAATGAGGGCCGCCGTGCTGGACGAGTGCGCCGGGGGAACCGTGGACTTCTACCTGAGTGCTGCGGCTATCTCCGATTTCGCACCAGACCGGGTGGCAGGCAAGATTCCAAGCGGAACGTCCGTCTCACTTCATCTCAGCCCACTACCTGAGCTGCTCCCGCAGGTCTGTAAGGCAGGAAAAGAACGTCCTGTTACCGTGGCCTTCAAGATGGGAACAGATGGAGAAGATCAGGGTAAATTAATGGTAGATGCCGGGGCAAGGATGGTCGTGATCAATTCCCCTGATGTAATGGGATCAAAAAGTGGGAGTTTTGTCCTCCTTTCCAGGGATACCAGGCAGGAGTTGCAGTGCACCAAGGAAGAGCTTGCAGAGGAATTATGGAAGAGGCTGCTGTAGCCTTCTGCCCGGGCCATATATCAGGGTATTTCCGGCCTGTGCGGGGGGAGACCCCGAAGAGGACCGGGAGCGCCGGGGCAGGGATTGTCATTTCTGAAGGAGTAACGGCGCTGGTTGAACCGGCCCCCCGTACCTATGTTGAAATTACCAGAGTTGACCGGCAGGGATCTGTTATTGAACGATTACCGTGTTCTCCACCGGTTGAATACCTGATGAAGACCCTCGGTGTAACCGCAGCAATACACACCCGGTGTCACCTCCCGATCAGTGCCGGTTTCGGTCTTTCCGCAGCTGCACTGACATCCTCTGCAATGGCAGCGAACCAGGTGTTTGCTCTCGGGTATACCACCGCAGAATGTTCCCGGTTTGCCCACGAGGCTGAGATCCTCCATAAAACCGGGCTTGGTGATATCGCTGCCTGCCAGGGCGGGGGGGTAGACTGCAGGAAAGGCCCGGGGATAGACGCCGATATTGTCAGGTTAGCCGGACCTTTTCCTCCACTCTGCTCGGTAACGTTCGGGCCGCTCGCGTCTCCGGGTATCCTTGGAGATCCGGCAGTCATGGAACGGGTTACCCGGGCCTTCCCGGGCACCTGCCCGGGATCAATTGATGAGTTGCTTACGCTTTCACGGGAATTTGCTGAAAAAAGCGGGCTTATCACACCAGATGTCCGTCATGCCCTTGACCTCTGCGATACAGCAGGAGTCCCTGCAAGTATGACGATGCTCGGGAACGGAATTTTTGCTATCGGAGAGAATGTTTTACCCGTATTGTCTGGTTTCCCGGGGTTTTTCTCTCTCGAGGTCGCAACAAGCGGGCCGCGCCTGCTGAAGGTGGATTCTTGGTGATAGGTTCATTCACTGACCCGTGTGTTACTGGGCTGGCAATTTCTGCCGTCCATACCAATGATAAAATCGGTCAGGTACCCAAGCGATTATGACGATTCCAACAGATCATCCCCGGTACAGGTCACTGGTCGTACGTGAACGTCTCGCAGGATTTGTACGGGAAGGTATTGTTTCCCCCGAAGGCCTTACTGCTCACGGAAGAGGAGAGGCATTCGATTACCTGATAGGGGAAAGAACAACAGAAAGTGCATTACTTGCAGAAAAAACTGCTGCTGCAATGCTCCGTTCAGCACGGCACCCGGTCATATCAGTCAACGGGAATACCGCGGCACTGGCGGCACGCGAGATCGCCCTCCTGCAGCAGGCTTCCGGTGCAATCGTTGAAATTAACCTCTTTCACCGCACTGAAGAACGAGTCCGGAAGATTACTCATCTCCTTGAATCAAACGGGGTAACCGTGTTAACCGGAAAAGCTGAGCGGATTGTTCCACTATCACACGACAGGGCATTAAGTTACCCGCAAGGGACCGGAAAAGCCGATATCATCCTTGTCCCCCTGGAAGACGGGGACCGTTGCGCGGCACTCCGGAAAATGGGAAAAACTGTCATTGCAATCGATCTCAACCCCTTGTCCCGCACCGCACGGATGGCAAGCCTTACCATAGTTGACGAGGTGACCCGGGCCCTCCCCGCGATAACAGGGTTCATTGGAAAACTACAGGAACCGGATATCGCTCTCCTTTCGACAACCCCGGATAACAATTATTTCCTTCGGGAGGCAATGAAAGAGATGAACAGGAAACTTGCTGATGCTCTGGATTGAAAAATACCGGCCTGCCATATTTGAGGAGATTATCGGGCAACAACGCGTTGTACAACACCTCCAGTCTTTTGCTTCCCGCGGTTCTCTTCCCCACCTCCTGATCAGCGGGCCGCATGGTACGGGAAAAAGTGCCGCCATAGAGTGCGTGGCACGAAAACTCTACGGAGATCACTGGGTCGAGAACTGTTCCGTGATACATGCATCAGACCTCTTCCTCCTCGGAAAAAGATATCTTGAGGACGATGACCGGTATGCACATATTTACCGCAAAGACGAGAGCCTGATTAATAATTTCAAGCATATAATCCGGTGGTACGCTTCGCTTCAGCCCCTCAATGCACCGTTTAAGATGGTGGTCATTGATGATGCATCAGCGCTCACCCATGATGCCCAGTCTTCACTCAGGCGGACTATGGAGCGGTACAGCCAGACCTGCCGGTTTGTATTCTGCACCACGCACCCGGCTGCAATAATTCCTCCTATCGCGTCCCGCTGTATCCCCTTCTATTTCGGGCCTGTTGCCCCTGAACTCGCTTCTGCCCACCTGAAATCGATCCTTGTAAAAGAAAGGACCGGGCGGTGTTGCAGCGAGGATGAGATAGACCTGATAGTGCAGGACTCAGGCGGGAGATCTCCGGAGGTCGGTAATGCTCCTCCAGGTTGCAGCCGAATCGTGTGAACCATTCGACCTCGGAAAATTCAGGGAGACTGAGACGGGTATGGTGGCAACGGCAATATACTCGGCCATTGCAGCAGGTGACGGGATTTCTGCTAACAGGCGTATTGAATCACTCATGATTGAATACGGCCTTTCAGCACGCGAAGTAATTAAAGAACTCAGAAAAGTTCTGAAACGGGAATACAATGACCCGCGGATTGCCTGTGCACTTGCTGACACCGACTACCTGATAGGCCACTGCAACAATGAATATGTTCAGTCTCAATGCACTTGCAGCGAGAATAATTGACGAGGTTTTCAGCTGATAAGTGATAGAAGACAAGGTAGGATTATCGGGATGTTTCTCCAGGTTCACCGGCATCTGGTCTGACGATGCAGTCAATCGTATGATTGAATCTATAACGATCGGATATTCTTGGTACTGGGTACAGAATTTCAGTACCTGGCCTGCTCTGGATGTATTCCTCCTTGTTTGTGTGGAAATATTATGTTGAAAAAACATCCCGGTTTCATCACAGTCCCATTCAGGGCAGCACTGAAATAGTAGTCGATGAAGTCAATGACTCGAATAGCCATGTTCTGCGAACCCCGATACCCCTCATAATGCAGGTACGAATGTTTTCATAAAGAGACAGTGGACATGAGTAATCCTCTATCAACTCTTTACACAAACCCCTGCACGAGGGTACTTCATTTTTTCTATGGTATGCATAAGAATATTTGCCATTCAGCTTTGCATGGCATAGTAAAAAATAAGCCCGCATATGTTAGATTGAGTGAAAAGGACTCACCATGAGAATCTATTATGTCAGGGAATCCGAATAGCCGCAATTGCCAGATTTATATGGGAGTAAAAAAAAATAGTAAGGTAATGGTCTACACTCCGATCGCTGACGAAAAAATTCCGAGCCCCCTCAGAAGTTTCATGGGACATGCCATACTCGACATCACTGGTGAAAACATATCATGTCTGGATATCGGACCCACCTCCAACCTGCTGTCCTGTCTCTCGCAAAAAATTGCCCGGGAAACCGGTCTTGATTCATGCGATGTTGCGCAATGGATCAGTCATTCATTAAAAGAATACTGGGTAAACACCGTAGTCAAACGATAGCTGGTACAATTACCTGCCCCCCTGGAAAATTTACCAGAAATAATCCGGGAAAAAAGTTCTTTTCAAATCCGAAACCAGTAATAATAGTTATATGGGGACATGTGCGGATTGTACCTGCCGTTCAGTTCATCCAAATCTTGCTAATTGACGCCTCCTCCTCTTACAACGTAACCCATTTGTAATAATTTTTTATCTTCCTGTTCTCTCTCCTGATCTGTGATTACCCGGTAAACTAACGATAACAGGATACCCGGCTCCCCCCTTTATGCAGCAGGTAAGATGTTCGAGGGGTCGGACAGACTCCCTCCCCCCTGCACTTCCGGGAATTGCCTGGCATATGCGACCTGTCCTCTGTCGTCCTACCTTCCCATTGCGAGATCGAGAGCGGTCTTTGCACAGACCTCTGCCTCTTCTACCTGGCCCAATTTCAGGTAACTGAGACTTTTATTGTACCAGATGTCTGAATTTCCCGGGTCAACCTGGATTGCCTTGTTATAGCAGTCGATAGCCTGCTGGTGCTGCTCCATCTCGTCAAGGCACATTGCCTTGTTCTCCCACGCCGTAACAAGGTTCGGATAGATGGTAATTGCCTTGTCAAAGTACATGATGGAATTCGGGTAGTCCCCCTGGTGCATGAGGTCCGTCCCCTTCCGGCACCAGAACTCGGCATCCTTTCGGACGGTCATTGAATGTGGATCATTTGCATACATCGCCTGTTCACTCCTTTACGTTCCCCTTATCTCCCCATCGAGAGATCGATCGCCCTCTCAGCACATCGTGACGCATCATTGGTTTTCCCAAGTTTCAGGAGCGTGGTGCTCTTGTTATACCAGACTTTCCGCATCGTAGGGATCTATGCCGATTGCCGTGTCGTAACACCGGACCGCGTCGTTTAATTTTCCCAGCTGGTCAAGGCAGTTGCCTTTGTTATGATGGGCCATGGCACACGCCGGGGAGGTCCCGATAACCTTGTCATACAACTGGATGGCCTGGTCATAGTTCCCGTTGTTCATCAGTTCATTTGCCTGGGCATACCAGGAACCGGCCTCGACCGGAACCCTTGCCAACATTACCTGGTTTGATACTCCGATTGTCATTTCTCTTCCTCGTCCTTCCTTTCCGGACAATCATGACTTCATGGGGGGTTATAATCAATTTTTGCCACCCAGCTTTGCATGGCAACGGAGTATAAAGGCGAAGTAATAACAGTATTATGAAATAATATCTGCAATTCAGAGATATCTGGCTTTCTAGAAATGCATAGGCAGGTCAATAGACCAATAAATCCCGGCATATCGGCCCCGGGTGAATGCTATGTGCAACTCCAATTCATGGGAGCCTAAGGTTAATGGAAACAAAAAGTATCAGGGTTAATTAGGATACCGATTGAAATATCACAGGTATCCATAATTCCGTTATATTTCTCTGAATTTTCAAGAAAAAAGGTCTCCTCAGGATCAATACGGGAAAAAAGGGGGAGAAAAAATTAATTTTTGTAAGCCGGTTCACCGAGCTTTGGTGCAAATGCCTTGTCACCTTCAGACCTGATCGCATGTGAAAACAGCGCGAGTGGAATGTCCATTGCACACAGTTCTTCACACTGACCGCAATTGATGCAGCTGTCTGAGATATGAGCAAAACGCCTCATGTGGAACATCGGGCTCGGAGGGATCTGTCCTGGTTCAACCATCTGTGAGCCTTTTAATGAGTCCGCAAGGGCTGTTGTACACACCGGGCAGTTTTCAATACAGGAATAGCACTTGATGCACCTGGGTGTTTCTTTTGCGATGATGCCCCACAAGTCGTTGTTGAGCTTCGAGAAGTCTTTGCTGCGCCATTTATTGCCCAGCTTCATCATTGCTCCTTCCACTTTCGCGCGTATCTCAATGCCTTTCGGGTTCGCAGTTTCTGTAGATACCGCCCCTGCTTTCACTGCATGGGAAAGGAGTTCTGCACCCTTATCACTGCAGACCTCAACAAAGGTTGCCTTGCCTGCCTTGTCCCCGATAACGCCCCAGTTCCCGCACGCGAGATCTGCCTGTCGTGGAACTTTATAGAGGCACCGGCGACAATTTGTACGTCTCCCGTAGCCTTCTTCCTCCAGTTCATCGATTGAGATCCCCTTGTGTCCTCCTTCGTATTCAATGATGAACTGTCCCTTGTCAATCTCTTCCTTATGGACTGTGTCGGGATCTACCCCGAATTTCTCCATGATCATCTTCCTAGCCATCACCGGGCTTACTGAACCACCGCAATTGACCCCGATCATCAGGAGGTTGTCGAGATTGATCTGTTTTCGTTTTGCATGCTCCAGTATTCCCATGAGATCGCAGCCTTTGACTACGATACCCAGTTTCATACCCTGGGAATCGGCAAGATATTTTTTCACAATTTTTGAAATCAATACGGTCCCACAGTGAAGTGACCCTGCAGTATCTATGATCTCCGCTGGATTTGTCACCAGGGTGGGTACTGCATCGTAGACATCCTTGCCTCTTTTAATTGCCAGAACTCCGTCCACCATTTTATTCTCAAGGGCGTATTTGAGTGACCCGCTCACCGCACCGCCACATTCTGCTTTTTTGGCGAGGTCTGCATCATTCGTCCATGCATAGACCATTTCACCCTTCTTTATCGCAGGTTTTCCTCCGAAAATTGAACCCAGTCCTGACATATTACTTCGCCTCCGCGATTTTTTCAATTCTTACAGCACAGGCCTTAAATTCCGGAATAGAGGCAGTCGGGTCAAGCGCGTTGTTGGTCAGCGTGTTGGCTGCACATTCCACGTAGTGGAACGGCATAAACTTGACGCCTTTCATGATGTCTGTTGTCACACGTGCGGGTACATTGAACTGACCGCGGCGTGTTATTGCCCGTACCATCTCTTTGTCCTTTATATTGAGAGCCTTCGCATCTTAGGGGTTTATCTCGATCCAGCCGGTCGGCTCCTCGCGTTCAAGGTTATCAGAGCGGCGTGTCATGGTCCCGGTATGCCAGTGCCAGAGACAGCGCCCTGTAGTGAGGACGTAGGGGTACTCTGCGTCAGGTACCTCTGCCGGCCACTTGAATTCAATCGGGGTGAAAATCCCGATCCCGTCAGGGTGAGAGAACTACCGATATGCAGGATTGGAGTTCCCGGGTGTTCTGCGGTCGGGCATGGCCAGTGGAGGGCTTCAGGCCTGTTGAGCCTTGCATAGTTCATTCCTCCGTAGGACGGGGTGACCTTTGAGATCTCGGTGAAGACATCTTCCGCAGATTTCCACGGGAGCTGCTTGGCATATCCCATCTTGGCGGCAAGTTCTGCGAAGATCTGCCAGTCGAGTTTTGCCTGTCCGGGTGGTGAGACTATCCCCAAATACTCTGAATTTAATGAGCCTTCGGGAAATACTGCCCGAAGAATATCTTAATGTGGGTAGGGCATAGAGGCGATGAAACCCCATCCTGTCTTCGTATTTCCCTCCTCTTTTGTTATGACCCAGAAGGCTTTCCCATGAAAATGACTTAACGAACCTTAATTTAAAGATATTTTGAATGTGGCATTTTCATGGTTCGGGTGTGAAGCTCCCGTTCATCTATGTTTCAACAAGGCGTGCTACGTGCCTCTGGCCCATAGATAAGTCTAAAAAGGTTGCCTTTAAGGTGCTTCCTGGAGTTTTTCATACCAGCCCAATTTTGATACATCGCCTCCCCGTTTCCCGGGTCCTTAATCAGCCCCTTTTCAATAGTCCATGCACTCCTTACAGGGACTTCCGATAAGTGACCTTCATACCCTTGTATGATCAACTGAGTTAGCAGAATGAATGTAGTGGGTACGTATAATGGCAGGAAGATCCGTGACCATTATGACGAAGTGGCTGAGGTCTATGACCACCGTTACGATGCAAACCGGGGGAAATTCTACTACAATACTATCAGCCGCCATGTAATGGAGAGGATTCCGAAGGGGGGCAGGCTTCTTGACCTCGGGTGCGGGACCGGTCTCTTTGTCCGCCATTACGTGAACGATGGGGGGCAGGCTGTAGGTATTGATATCAGCCGCGGGATGATTGGAAAAGCATCTGATAAATGTAACTCCAGTGATTTTACCATCGGGACTGCCGAAGTACTTCCTTTTCGTGAGAATTCGTTTGATGCTGTTTCAAGCCTGCTTTCTTTTTCCTACCTGAAGCACCCGGAAAAGACACTTTCTGAGACCTTTCGGGTACTCAGGCCCGGGGGTTCAATAGCTGTCTGCACACTTGGAATGAACCTGTTCACGCGCGGGCTTCCGGCAATATATCACATCAGCGAAGCGATGAACCTGAAAAAGGCCTGTTTCGGGGCATTCGGAGAGCGGTATTATTCTGTTGAGGAGATGGAGCAGCTCTTGTCAGCGGCAGGGTTTATCGATGTACATGTGAAGCGGTGCTCATTTGCACATTATCACCTTGCACGCCCGATATATGATATTGCAAAAAAAATGGAGCCCTTTGTTGAGAGGAACATCCCATACCTTGCCTATAATGTCTGTGCGAGCGGAAGAAAACCGTCAGACGAGGAAAAATCATTCATATAGAAAAAAATGTTACACTGGTTTGGGCCTTATCCGTTCAATAATACGTTGTTTTTTATCAATTGCCGCATCTGCTGCACGCCGGACTTTTTCTTTCATCTCGTCAAAATCGCACCGTTGTAATTCGACAACTTTTTTCAGGGGCGTATAGGCTGCCTCCCGGAACCGTGGAGTGAAGTCCTGTTCCCGCCCATCAACAACCAGTACTGATTCCGGCTTCCCCGCTTCAACCCTTCCTATCTCCCTGATGGTAACACCTGTGCTCTGGATGACACCCGTAATTGCAGGGACTGCAGACCTCGGTGCAGTAATCAGCAATGCATCAAGCGATACACCAAGATAATCAATCGAGAGATCAAGGAGCATCTTTGCGACATCAGGCTGCACCAGGGCACCGACACCGTTCTCTTCTATTACAATCCGGCACCCTGCGGTCTCGGCCATCTCGTATACATCCCCACGGAGACCTCCGTTTGTTACATCAGTCATAGAATGGATGGAGGTAAGGGCATCACTTGCAAGAAGGGCTTCGGATGCGAGGAGGAAATTAAGGTTTATTGTTGCATCGACAACATCCGGGAACCCCGAATAGAGCGCAGCTGTTGCAATGGTCCCTCCACCTGCCCCTTCTGTCATCAGGATGACATCTCCGGGAAGGGTCTCTTTCCTCGCGGTGAGGTGCCGGGCAACACCAACTGCACCGACACAACCGGTCATGCGACTCCCAAGTACCATGTCCCCACCGATACGAAGGGTCGATCCGGTCACCAGCGGTACACCCATTACTTCGCCGACTGTAGTGATACCGGCGGTATAATCAAAAATTTTCAGCTACATCCCCATCATCTGCCACATGGATGTCCGAGAACAACATGACCGGGTGCGCCCCCATCACATACACATCCCTGAGCGTTGCACGGGTCACGTGAAATCCGGCAAGAAATGGAAAATCAGACAGCCGTGAATGCATCCCATCGACGGTGCAGACAATATAGGGCCCTTCACTCCCATTCTTCCTGACCTCCGGCGTCTGTTGCTGGTCATTATTTTTCCCGGTTTTCCCACACGTATCCAGAAGCACGGCCCCTGCATCATCCATTTCATCAACACCGACCGAAGCACTTGTACGTCCGATAATCCGGGCTATCTGCCGGTGCGCAAAGAAATCGCCGGTTCCCCTCGACCCGACACCGAAATCCCCCATCTTTACACCGGACCGTTCAAATGTAAAAAAATCCCCGCTAAGCCCCCGGGTGTTTTCGACCTCCCGTATAACTGCACGTGCGAATGAATCCGCGTATGCGGGCGGGATATCCTTGATCCGTTGTATATGACTTGCAAGTTTTTCTGCGATATCGTCGTTGCATATACATTCGTCCATCTGGCGCCGGACGAACTCCTCAACATCCATGCACACTGGTTTGCCGGAGAGCGATAAATAGTGGTGTGATCTGCCTGACGGACTTTTTCATTCACGATACAGAAAAGGCGAAATAGCATCTGCCAGGGGATATCCCTTCTACATTCGCAAACCACCAGTCCATTTATATTGATATGAGAAATTATAATAAAAATAAATATTAATTATTAAATAAAATAATTAATAGAATAATATAATATGTAAACAATACATGATTAAAAATTAATAATAATAGTAATATATACTTACCTATTCACCGTGTTTGTTTAACTATTATATAGTAATTTTGAAAAATTTCACAGCATTTTACATAACATTTAGCAACTACCCATTATTACGCTCAATTTCATAATAAAGGATTAGTTGTTCATGAAATGAAGGCTTTTTCTCCGATTTGCCATTAGTATAATCAAAAACATCTCGCATGATGAATAGTATTGAATCGCCCGTTTTGTCGTTTTGAATGTACCGTGAAGGTATCTTTTCTGGTGATCTGCATGGCATATGCTTTGGCAAATATTCTTCATATCAAATCTTCCACAAACTATGTGCCCTCAAAACGGAGGGAATGGGGGGTACCATTCAGGAATCTATTGGCGAAATAGACGATAAAGTCAGGTCGGAACAATGGCATTCTGTGGTCGCCCGGGAAAAGAAAGGATCGACCACGGTGGAGTACCCTTGTACTTGCACTGAAGGATAACGATAAATGGGTCAGGTACGCGGCAGCCGATGCCTTGGGGAACATCGGTGACGCGTGTTGTGTTGGCCCCCTTATCCGTTTATTGCAGGACCACGACCAGGACATACGACTGGTCACCGTGGAAGCCCTCGGAAAACTTGGGGGTCCGAACGCCTGTAGCGCATTACGCACCACATATACTGCGGATCAGGGATCTATTAAAATTGCAGCAGAAAAGGCCCTGGATCAGCTGAATCATTGATTGCCCGGGACCGTCCTTCGGGGGCGTTGTACCTATCGTATCGGGGTTTGGGGCAGCACACGTTAACCCGGTTAGGTTCGATTTTCATTGTTACCCATTGTTGTAGCGAAGGGCCTGATAGTTGGTAATTATTGTTGTAATAACAATTTCGACAATCAAATAATCTGATTAAAAAAACAACCGATGGAATTATTTAACCGATTTACTATGGTTCTGCAGCCTCTGAACCAGTACATACCCGGATTTTTCACCGTCCGGGTTCCTTATTTCAGACACTGATGATTCAACCGTGACACGGCCTTCATTTGTTATGAGTGAGTACTGGATAAGTGAACTGGTTTCCTTTTCGATATCTGAAATAAAATCCAGGACAATTTTCCGGTATTCAACTGCAATAATACTGCTAATATGCTTGCCGATTACATCAATTTTCCCACCATTCCCAAACAATCCAGCCATAGCAGAATTTAATTTCCGGATTTTACCATTCCTGTCAAGGACGACGACAAGATCTGCCGAAGCGTTCAGGGCATCAATGAAGAAGGCCTGATCTGCGTTCGCATCGTTAAGGGCCTTAATTTGTTTTGCCAGGACATCGTTCTTTCGAGATAACTCCTCTATCTGCAACCGCATGTTGGCATCAGATACCCCGTGGGCCTTATGAATTGACGCTTCAAACATTTTTAAAGGCGTAATTTCACGGATTGTCATAATTGCCCCCATACGCACGCCTTCCTTGTTGAACAGGGGTGATGCCTTTTCAAGGTACCAGGTCACACCTGACCTATCTTTTTCGTGGACCGCTGATTCATGGATCAGGCTCATCTCCAGGACTACAACATCCGGAAATTCGCGGGTGACTTCATCAGCAGGTCGATCAAGGAGGTCTATCAGGAGTGGCATTACATCGGTTCCGGGGCGCAAAACGCTTGCATACCGGTCTGTCCCAATGAGCAGCTCCCTTTTTGTACCGGTAAAATCTTCAATCGCCCGGTTCCAGGCGATGACATGGTGAGATTGATCGATGACAAATGTCGCGTCAGGGAGAAACTCGATAATATCAGAAAGCTCCCGGTCAGTTGCGTTCAGCTTATCCCGAAGTTCTTTAAGCTCAGTGATATCCATAAAAGAAAGGATTACGTAAAGGGTCTTATCTGAAGAATCCGCGATGCGCCCTACCGTCAGTTCGGCAAAAGTCTCATTTGCATTGCGGTCTTTCAGCCGGACCTCGCCTTTCCAGCCATCATTTTCATAACTCTGTATCCTCACGTTTTGCAGCATGGTAAGCAATGCGGGGTCCCCATGGGTAAAATATTCAATCGGGTGATAAATGACCTCATCAATGGAATGGTACCCAAGCATTTCAACAAATGCCCGGTTCGCGTAAATGACATTTCCGGCAAGGTCCAGGATGACAATGGCATTTATTGCCGCGGAAATCGCATTTTCCTTTATGAATAGTTCATGTTCAGCACGTACCCGGGTGGAAATATCGGCAAACATGGCCATCATGCAGACCGGATTTCCGGATGCATCCCTGACCATGCTCGCCGAGAGTTGGGCATTCACCCGGGTCCCGTCCCTTCTTCTTGGATGAATTTCTCCAATCCAGCCACCATTCTTTGATAATGCCACTTTAACTTCCTCAACGATTTTTAATTCAAGGGGGTCCTCATGCGCAAAGAGTTCCATTGGTTGACCGATGACCTCTTCCGTGGATGTGTAACCAAACATCCTCATAAATGAACGGTTCGCAAATGTCACGTTACCATCCATCCCTGCAATAACAATACCGGTTACTGAGGACTCAATTGCATATTCCTTGATGAGAAGTTCCCGCTCATCCTGTTTCTGCCGGGTAATATCCCTCGAGATACTGGATATCCCGACGACGTGCCCCCGATCATTCTGGATCGGTGACAGGGTAAGTGCAATATCGATTAATGATCCATCCTTTTTCATCCAGGTAGTCTCATAATTATCAATATGCCCTCCCCGGTAAATCTGTTCAAGGACATCGATGAAATGATCCTGGTCTTTTGGTGGGATTAGAAGCGAAACAGATTTTCCGGTAATTTCTTCCATGGTGTACCCATACGTTTTTTCTGCACCCTTATTCCACGAAATTATCGTTCCGTCAGGTAATTTTCCGATAATGGCATCTTCTGAAGAATCAACGATGGACTTATGAATTGCCCGGATTTTTTCCACCTCCAGGCGGTCGGTAATGTCTTCGTAGGTGATGAACTGCCTTGCACCTGATATTGAAACTGCCCTGATCTCGGTATCACGGTACGAGCCCTCTTTTGATTGTATTACGGCACGGATCTGGGTCACCTCTCCAATGGCTGATGTATACAACCAGCGCAAACGGGTCGCTTCTATCTCTTTCCGCACGCTCTCATCCGGGTAGGCAAGGAGCTGCCATTCCCTGATTGTCGGGAGTTCCTCTTTGGTATACCCGAATACCTCGGTAAACCTGTCATTAATATAGGTAATCACCCCAGAACTTTCAACAATACTTATCGGGAAAGGAGAGTAATCGACAATCTTTCTGAATTGATCTTCGTAATTTTTGAGGGCTGCTTCAGCGGACTGTTTCTGGAGCGCAATCGATGCTTCCCTGATATATGTCTCGAAAATATCAACACGACGAGGTTCAGACTCCTCCTTTCATCAGGAGGGCGATCCGGCCGAGAAGTTTTTCTTTCCTGGCAAGCCCGACTACGTAAATTCCGGAAATTTGTAATTTTTTTTCGAGTTCGGAACAGACTTCCGGAGGATACGAACGGTTAACCGCCTCGTACAGCGATATATCGATCTTTACCAGCTTCCTGGAGAGCAGGGTTGACCTTGGACGGTCAGACATCGGGTAGATCATTCCTACCGGATCACGACCCACCAGGGCAGTAATCTCTTCTCTTGCCAGGTCATCAAGGACCGCACGCGTAAGAAACTGCCCGGTGATCTCATCATAGGAATGCAGGACAACCACCGAGTCAGGGACAAGTTCTAACGCCCCTTCCCCGATCCGACAGAAAAGGTCCTCCTTCCGGGTGATATCGATTAACTCACTGGTCCTCCTTGAGAGTATCTCGAGGCCCTTAATATAGTCGAATGCTTTTTCCTCTGCAATTATCCTTTCAGTGATGTCCCGGCCAACCGACTGGTACTCAATTACCCGGCCCTGCTCGTCAAAAATGGCCCTGTCACTCCATCGCTGCCAGCGGAGAGTACCATTGGGCATGATGATGCGGTGATTGATACTACCTACAGGGTGGCCGGGTGTCAATGAAGTAAAATGGGCCCTGATCAAGGGACGGTCTTCGGGTGGGACTTCAGGGATAAATACTTTATTTTCAATTTCATCCCGTTTTTTGTCAAAGTAACGCAGGTACGCTTCATTTACGAATACGTGGGTCCCATCCGGGAGAAACCTGGAGATGAATTCAGTCTGGTCTTCAACGATATTCATGTACCTGGCTTTACTTACCTCGAGCTGGTGCGCATATGCCTTTGTTTCAGTCACGTCTTCAAGGATAATGGTGATCCCATGAGTTCCTTCTTCGAAAACGGTGGGGACAAGTTTCACCCGGTAAAATATTTCCATCATCGCACTTTCAGCCGTTGCAGGACGTTCATACCGGATATTTAGTGACATTTCAGTTTTATCAGGGGAGTCCTTTATCGCATCTCCAAGCCGCAGATCCGGAATAAAAGGGAGCGGGACATCAGAAAGTTTTGTGCCAATAAGGGCTTCCCGGGTCATAGTAAAGGCCTGAAGGAAATTTTCATTGACCTGCATGATCCGGAGGTCTGAGTCTATGATAATTACCAGGTCTGATGAGAAGGAGAGCATCGCGGAGAGCGGCACCCTTTGTGAGAGGAAATAGATTTTTGCAGTACCATAGCTCCGCATTTCAACCTGGCCGGAAATAAGGAGGAGATCGAGGTACTTCGCGACAGAGTTACGGTTCATCTTCAGGTTGTGGGAGATATCCGAGATACTCATGCCCTTTGGCTTGAACTTAAGGAGGTTTTTGATTCTCGCTATCTTTTCCTGCTCAAGTATCATTATATCGTGTTAGGGTGCCGGGAGTTATAAAGTGTTGTGCTTGAATATCCTTAATCGGAACTGCTTCATCACCGGTATTTTGAATGTATTCCTGTATTGGGAGGTTTTCCACACGGCCAGGGGAAAAGGTTTATTATACCATCGTTTTCCAATGGTTAGTTAATCGCGGAGTATAACAGGGATGCGTATTTTCACCGTTTTCTTATGTATTTTTTGTCTGGCAATGGTATCAGGCGTATATGCCGGGTGTGGTATCGATACCAACCCATACGATGATGAACCCGGCCCTCTTCCAAATGGTTTCTATCCACCGGCAGCAGATTTTTCCGGGCAGCCGATGCAGGGTTATGCACCCCTGAATGTCATGTTCACGGACATTTCAACCAATATGCCACTATACTGGGCATGGAGTTTTGGTGATGGAACATCATCCAATGATAAAAATCCGGTCCACACCTACCAGTCTCCGGGAATATATACGGTTATCAATGACAGCTGGAAACCGTTATGGCGGAAATTCAATTACTAAAACAAGCTATGTTGTCGTAAACCAGGCCTCATCCACACCGGTTGTAGATTTTTCTGCTAACATCACTTCAGGTAATGCGCCGCTAAACGTAGAGTTTACCGATCTCTCCACTGGCGGCATAATCATTTCAAGGGTATGGACATTTACCCATGATAGTATACCGGGACCGGAAACTGCACAGGGCCAGAAAATTACCCGCACATTTTCCGAACCAGGTCAATACAATGTCACCCTTACAGTAACTGTCGAAAACAATGGATCTGCATCCCATGAAAAGTCCTATTATATTAGTGTGAGACAACCGCCCCTTTTACAGGGCACTATTACCTTGCACCCGGGTTGGAACCTGGTATCCACACCACTCCCGCTACAAGACCAGTACCACACAGCAGGCCAGGTATTTGCCGCAGTCGATACGGACTCACGCTCTATTTACTCGTATGATGCGGGTCTGAAACAATTCGTCGTCCTGGATTCACACTCTGAAATTTCACCTCTCCGAGGGATATGGGTTTATTCAAAGAATGAGGCCCCGTTGACATTTAATTACCAGGGACACGCCCGGTAACAATCTTAATGCACATGCCTTCGGGCTGGAACCTCATCGGGTACCCTGTCAACTGAACCTGGAAATGCACGGGCAGGGTTTGCCTCAATTGGTAACACCTGGTCTACCATATTACGTTTCGACCCGGTCACTCAACAGTATTTATCAACGATTTTCAACGAAGGTGCAGGGGGACAGAGTGACCTGCAGATAATGAACCCCATGCAGTCATACTGGATATTCATGCCACGAGAGGGCGATTTGATAATTACCTTCAATTAGTCATTCATTACGTTTTCTTTGATTTGGAACGGGAGAATAGTCTCCTTTTCTATAACCCTGCTGCGCGCGAGAACCGAATTCCAAATAAGGGTTATTTGGGAATATTACCCCTGAAAAATACTAATTACTTCATTATAAGACGTAATATCAGATTAAACCCTAAATTAGAGACTTAAATATTACAAGCCCTAAACAGGCAGGAATTAGAATCATACTATATTCAGAACTGACCGGAAATGGCAATAATTCAATAATTTCAGTTAATTTTAAAAAAATAACGTCAATCAATAGGTTTCAGCCTGTGAGTTTTTGCTCAGACCGAATAGTTAATCATCTCATAAGGAGTGGATAATTCTTCCCCTGTTCACTCATCCGGTCGTCCAGAGGAGTTAAAATACCAAAAAATGCCGAAAACTTTATATGCAGCAAAATCTCATCCTGACTCATATAAATGATTACATCAAGGTGGCAAGAGGGAACGATCTGCTGATTGGAATTTACATTGATTATTTTCCGAGTTTCGTGGGGCGTTCCTTCTTTGCATGATGTTTCAACTCCGAGCAAAGAGATGATCGTATGCATACAAAAGTGTTGGTTCCAAAACTCAGGATGACCAAGTGGTTGGTCCTCCTGTTATTTATGACTTTGATGCTCTTCGCAGTATCACCTGTACAGGCATCTATTTCGACTACTATTGTTGCTGCTCCGACCTCAGGTCAGTCTCCCCTTCCGGTTACATTTGATAATGTGATAAGTGGAACTGAAACCGGTGTGTTGTGGATCTGGGATTTTGGTGATGGGTCTTCACAGACTGTTACAACTAATGGAGGAAATTTAACCTCACCCCATACCTACACTGCTTCGAAACGGTTACACTGTAACATTATTCGTATCTGGTAATTTGGGGAATGTTGCATCGGCAACATCTGTAATATCTGTTTCACCAGCACCCAGTTTTAATGTGGCCAATTCCAGTAACTGGAATGCTCCCCTGACAGTAACTTTCACTGATACTTCATTAGGATCTCCATTCACAAATTGGCAATGGCAATTTGGGGATGGATCAGCAAATATTTCCGGAACATCATCGACATCGCATATTTACCAGAATGCCGGAGTTTACCAGGTTAACCTGACAATAACAGGTCAAAATTCATTATCTTCGAGCACAAGCAAAACAGTATATGTCAGACCTTATGCGGATTTCATTGCAAGTCCATTAAGTGGAAACCCCCCATTGACGGTTCAGTTTACCGATTTGTCAACGGGTTCACCCGACACCTGGGCCTGGAATTTCGGTGTTCCCAGTGCCACTTCCATCCAGCAGCACCCAAGTTATACATTTACAACCCCGGGTACATATTCAATCACTCTGACCTCTTCGGGTCGGGGACAATCTAGTACTCCAATGGTGAAATCGGCTTACATCGTTGTAGGGCAATCCCCGATTGCAGAGCTTTACAGCGAGCCCGATTTCAGCCGGCTGAGCCTTTAACGGTTCGCTTCACTGATGCATCAAGCGGTGTACCTCCCTGACCTATAATTGGTATTTTGGTGATTCAACACCTAATTCAACAAATGCAAATCCGATTCACACATATTCAACATTCGGTAACTATACTGCAACTTTGACTGTAACGGATGGAAGAGTGCCTCAAAACAGCGCCTCTTTCCAGAGAGTTATTTCGGTTCTTCCCCTTGCGCCACCGGTTGTTGATTTCCATGCAAATGAAACAACCATAATGGAGGGAGATTGGGTTCAGTTGTTCGATGATTCTACCAATAATCCGACATCGTGGGTTTGGTATATAATCGGTATATGGTATAGTAATTTACAGAGTCCGACAATTCTATTTTCCTACCCCGGTTATTATTCAGTTCAATTATATTCAAGCAATGCACGTGGAGAGTCCAATATAATAAAAACTAATTATATCCATGTTAAAAACACTCCACCTGTCGCGAACTTTTCGGCAATACCTATTTCTGGACCTGCTCCATTAAGTGTAAAATTCACCGACACCTCATCGGGTAATGGTATTTATTCATGGCAGTGGAACTTTGGGGATGGCGGTTACTCGACATACCAGAGTCCATTATACATTTATAATGAACCTGGGGTCTGGGATGTATCACTAACGGTAGAAAATGATGGCGGTTCCGATAGCGAGACAAATCAATACTATATTACAGTTAATAATCCAATCCCGGTTTCACCGGACACTATTACACTCTATAATGGTTGGAATTTTGTTTCAACACCAAAAAAACTTGTAGCAGGTAATAACACTATACAACAAGTTTTTGGAAATGTCCAACTGGCAGGGCATTCAATTCTGCTCTATAATACAACGTCGGGACTATGGCAGTCAATGAGCCCAAACAGCGAAATTAAACCCCTCGATGGATATTGGATATGGTCCGATACTGCTACACCTATACAGATCCATCTTGCCTTTACTGGGGATATATTCCCACAAACCAAAGCACTCTTCATAGGATGGAATGCAATAGGTTTTTCCGGAACAACCCAGGCATCCGCAAGTGATTTCCTGAGTCCTCGGAATAAACTGGGATAGAGTGATCGGGTATTATGAGGGTAGTAACCCTGATGTTGCTATTATCCGTACGAATACCGATCCCGCATTCAGCCCCAATAGACCAATGAAACCAACTCAAGGGTATTGGATATTAATGAACAACCAAGGGACATTACAGGGTCTCGCATAAGGAGGTAATGAAAAATGATAAAAAAATCCTCATCTCTTCAATTCTTTTCCTGGATTATTATAGGTATAGCAGCAGCATCAACACCGCTTCTTCCCGACCAGTTTTCAGGAACGGTAACAATTAACGGAGCACCGGCATCGCCAAGTACCATCATTGTAGCGAAAATAGGATCAAGTGTAAAAAAGGGACAGTAACAACAACGGTAACCGGAGCGTATGGTGATACCGCCTTCAACAAAACTCCTGTAAGTGGTCAGGATACTGATGTTGGATCTACTATTACCTTTGAAGTAAGTGGTTTACAAGTCAGGAGAATTCGACGTTCTTCGGGAACCAGTTAGTAACATTAAATCTCAATGCTTTTGGTGTTATTCCCACAAATCCAATTATAACCTCTATCACACCGAGCACCGGAACAGTAGGGACGACGGTAGTTGTCACCAATCTCGCAGGTCTACCTTTATTACCGGTTCAGCAATTCCCACAGTTGTGCAACTGACCTCTGGTGAGAACACGATAACGGCTATTGATGTGATTGTTGTTTCTTCTACAAAGATTACCTGTAATATTCCAATTCCAACAGGTTCAGCAACGGGTTTCTGGAATGTTGTCATAACAAATCCTGACAGCCAGATTGGAACACTTCCGAATGGATTCACCATATCTCCTGCTGCGCCAAAACCGATCACGGTTATTCAGCCCGGTGGAACCGTTTTTATTGGAGAACAGGGCCTAAATGTTGTTGCTGCGACCGGTGAGACAACACAGGTAGCCTGGTTTGCTTCAGGCACCAGACCCGATACCGATGCACCGACCCAAATTCTATCAATAGGGGATCCAACGAGATCCACAATATTAACCCCACTGCATTCATTAGTCCACTCGATCCGGCCAAAGTTAATGACAGGAAATTGGTACCGGTGGAATGGAGGATCTCCGGCTGGTGCTGTTGCATTTGTTGTTCAGGATCCATGGATTAATATCCAATTATATGAACCTTCAAGACCAATTAGTGATGGAGATACCAGATACCTTGGAACTCTTTTAAATTTCCGTATTGACAGCAATTTATTCCCCATTGCCCAAAGGCAGGGCGTTAACCCTGTAACAGATTCGTTCATGTCAATTTCAGTGCAGAATCCAAACGCTGTGATTTATAACGAATTATTCATGTCCCCAACTGTGACACCAAATATAAAGTCCTTACTTAATTTACCATACCAGCAACAGACTTTTTATTGGACATTTCCGATGAGTGATTTCACTCATTACTGGTTTACCAATGCAAAAGATTCAAGAGGGTTTTACCAATACCCTACTGGAACTTACTCAACATGGGCCACCTCTACTGCAAATGGCATGAATCAGGCTATCCAATTGTTGGAAAAACCATTTCCGTTTCGAAATCGGTCATATTTATACCCGAAACGGTAAATGTTTCAACAGTTACATTCGTGACACGGTCAAATTCATTTATTGCTAATATCACAGGTCGACCGAATGCCAAGTACGATCTCTGGATAAAAACTGATGAATGTAGTCCGATGAGCGGGAAAGATCGTCAACAGCCGCCGATGATATCTCCTGGTCAATTAAGTGTCCAGTTTGATCCCCAATCGGGTCCTTATTCAGACAGGAAATACTTTGGTTTTTCCGGCAGGATGTCTTCCCAAACTACAATCAGGGATACGGTTCCAAAAATCCCCGATGCAGGGACGAGATACTATGCCCTTGTAACCACAGATAGCGAGGGAGAGGCCTTCGTTCAATTGAAACAACCACTGAAACAGTATCACTTCTTTCAAAATGCATGTTCAGGGACTGGGACTCGATGGTCTTCAGAAATATGATGAAACGACATTTACAGTAAACCAAGGCACGGTCACATTAGTGATGGGAACACAACCCAATACTCGGTGACAAAGTAAAAATATCCGGGACTAATACTGATAGTGACACGACATATCTTTACCTAACGTGTCCATGTCAGCCCCAATGTGGTGCAAACCTTACTGATCCGACTGTTCCACTTAAAAGGGGACATTTACATTAGTTCAGGTTATGAATACCGGGAAGGACTTGGGAATACAACCCAGATGAAGGCGGATGGGACACTTCCAAATTACCTATCACAACAGGTGAATATACTATCTATGCAACAAGCAAGCCCGTCAATGCCTGTGAAATAAATCCCTGGTGTTGCAAGAACTAGTTCTAAAATCACCTTGAATGCACCTACCATCGAGGCTACAATTATTGGGGTAGATTTCACTGATTAGAGACTGTTGCACAGTCCCATCTTTAATTATTAAGGGTAAGACTACAGGAAATTCCTTGCATAATATTTCTATGTGGATATTGGCGACAAGAAGATGGGAGATGTTCATTATTCCCATACCTTCATACAGGACTGTTGTGGAGATTTTACCATAAATCTTGCCGATCCAAAATATGGACTTAATCTGAATACTTTACCTGTTGAAAATATTACAATTGCTACTTCAGCATCCGATGGTACAACAAGCAGTTCGATGTAATTGTGGAAGGAGATTTCAATGGGATATCCCCATATTCACCACCCTCGACTATAATCAATGAACCCAATGAGAAGTATGTGGTTTCATCAAGTCCCGTCAAATGGAGTAAAGAGTTTATTATCGCTGGAGCAGATGCCAAGCTTGAAAAAGCAGGGTATGATGCGTTAATTGAATCATTCCCTCCAATTAATCCGAGCATTGATGATAAGATAATAACGCTGAATTTCTGAGGTAAAGGATGCAAATGCTCCGACTGCAGCGTTTAGTGGATTCCCGACGTCTGGCAGTAAACCGATGGTTGTGCAATTCCAAGACGAGTCAACAGGGTCACCGACATCATGGTTATGGGACTTTGGTGATGGTTCAGCTTCAACTGAACAGAATCCGGTTCACCAATATAACGAAGAAAAAGATTATTCGGTGACTCTCACAGTTTCTAAGGTTGTCAACGGAATAACTGCAAGTGACTCGATAACCAAAGAACATTACATCCATGTAGGAGCAGTCCCTCTCCAGGCAGCCTTTACCGGCACCCCGAGAAGTGGACAGTCACCGCTGAACGTCCAGTACACTGACCAGTCAACGGGAACCCCGACCAGCTGGTTCTGGGACTTTGGTGACGGCCAGGACCTCATCAGTCCAGAACCCGTCACATACCTATGCTAACGCAGGATCGTTCGCGTCACCTTACCGCTTCAAAACTGGGTGTCAGCAATTCATTACCCGTTCCGAATTACATTGTTGCAAGTGGAGTAACACCAACCCCGACTCCGACACCGGTACCATATGACCGGATCACGCTATCACCAGGCTGGAACTTCGTTTCAACACCTAAACTCCTGGCATCAGGTTATAACACAGGATCAATATTCAGTGAAGTGAACATGGGAGGCCGCTCTGCCTGGATATGGGATGGATCAAAGACCCCGCCACAGTGGGTACCGGTTATCTCAACCACTCCGATTCAGCCACTCTACGGTATCTGGATCTATTCGGTTTCGAGCACCGTCGTGAACCTGAACTTTGATACAAACCTGAATTCACCGCCAACACGGAGCCTCCCTGCAGGATGGAACAGCATCGGTTTCACCGGTGTAACCCAGCAGCCGGCACGGAATACATACCTCTCGGTCAAACCAAACTGGACGACCTCGATGGGGTTCAATGCAGTCACCCAGAAGTATGACCCGACAATCTTCAACGGGGACCCACAGACCGAGTTCACGGTGCTGTACCCGACAAAGGGTTACTGGCTCTACATGATGACCCCGGGTAACCTTGCAGCGATTGGTGCATAAGATGGATCCGAAATTCCGAATAACTCATAAATTTATTTTTTGTTTGTTCTTTGTTGCGCTGTTCGGAATAGCGACCGTTTCAGCTGTACCTCCCTGGCCCCAGGAATTCTACGGGACCGTAACGGTAAACGGAGGAGTCCGGCCCCCGTACAAAGCGAAATCCGGGCCCAGATAAACGGGGCCGACAGGGGATCAATCATTACCGAAATTGCCGGCTCCTATGGAGGTCCCGGTAACTTTGTTCCGAGACTTGTCGTGCAGGCAACTGAAGCTGATATGTCAGGGCCTGCGGTTATCATGTTCTACGTGAACGGTGCAAAAGCAGACCAGCAGGTCAGTTATGTCGCAGGTAATTCGGGATTTCTTGCGTTGACCGTCGGTTCCGGCGGGACACAGACACCAACCCCTGTACCAACATCAACTCCAGCCCCAACATCAACTACAACACCAGTGCCGACTGATCAGCCAAACACCCCGTCACTTCCACAAAATTTCTACGGGATGGTGACAACTGCGGACAACCAGCCGGCACCCTACGGGACTTTTGTACAGGCATCCGGCCCGGGGGTATTCAGCGATACCCCGGGAAACCCGTTCTTTGTGACAGTCCCAGGGCAGTACGGTTCGACGAATTACACCCAACCGAAACTTTCGGTCATGGGAACTATTGCCGATGGCACCCCGATTACCTTCACGATCAATGGCAGCCCGGCAATGTGCTACAACGTAGATGCACCGAACGGCTGGCAGGCAAGCGTTCCATTCCAGAGCAGCATGTCGACGCACGTAGATCTGAAGTCCTCATTCCTGCCTACTGCCGCGTTCACTGCACTTCCTGTCCAGGGGCCGCCTCCACTCACCGTGGATTTCACTGACCAGTCAATCGGCGACCCGACATCCTGGAACTGGAGTTTCGGGGACAACCATTTCTCAACCGCACGGAACCCAAGAAATATCTACTACGCGAACGGGCAGTATACCGTTACGCTGACCGTTACTAACAACTACGGTACCAACACCCTGACGAAAACCAACTACATCTTCCTCTTCAACAGCAACGGTGGCGGAGGAGGCGGCGGTGGCGGTGGGGGCTACATCGGCGGCGGTGGCGGTGGCGGCGGTGGAGGGGATACAGTAACCAAGACTCCGACCCCTACACCAACCGTAACAATCCCTCCCGTCACGGCAACCTCGATCACAATCGGGTCCGGTGACGGCATTGCGCTGATAACGGCAAGCCCTGGAACGAACATGACCTCGTCCAGCGGAGCACCACTATCAAATCTCACGATCACAAGGGTCGAGCGCTCTCTGGTCCCGCCCGTGCCGGCAGGAGCTACCTATAGTTTCACCGGGATCGCCTATGATGTCGAACCAAGCGGTGCAACGTTTGACCCGTACGTGACGATCAGCTTTACACTGTCGGAGAACGACTGGAATGCACTTGTAAACCAGGACCTTTCAATCAAGTGGTATAACACGGCGACAGCGCAGTGGGAAGACCTCCAGACAACCGTCAACCCGGCCACCCGGACGGTAAGTGCGAAGATCACGCATACAACGATCTTCGGGTTGTTCACCCTGAACCCACCGACACCTGTACCGACAACAGTTCCACAGACAGCAACACCGACACCAACCAAGGCTGCAGGAATTATTCCGTTCCTGCCATTCAACATGATGACACTCCTGATGCTGTTCGTCGTGGCCATTATCATCGTCGCAGTAATAATGGTGATAGTCATACTCCGCAGAAGAAAACAGCAGAAGGGTGAAGATACAGGAGATGAAGGAGCTGCGGAACCGTCGGATGAACCACCCGACTGGCTTGACCTGAAATAACCAATTTTTTCGATTCTTTTTTATATTACCAGAAGGAAATTTTAAGAATAGAGTATTCGGGTGTGATCCTGCCCGAAATTATTTGATGTGATGCAATATGAGAAGGATGGTATGTATTCTCGCTTTAACTGCAATTGTTCTGATCGGTACTGTTGCAGCAGCACCGGTTATTCCACAAGGGTTTTTCGGGGCTGTTTTTTTGAATGGAAATCCTGCACCTGCCGGAACGATAATACTAGCAACAATAAATGGAGAGACACGGGGAGAGATAACAACAACAGTCGAGGGACAATACGGTGGTGCCGGTAATTTTGATCCAAAACTTAGTGTGAATTCAACAGAGGACGAAGTGAATGCCGGAAATGCCACCGTCACGTTCATTGTTGGTGGAGTCCAGGCGTTCCAGATTGTCCCTTTTAAAAGTGGTGGCCCGGGTAAACTAGACCTAATAGCGAATAACCGGGCTTTTCCGACAGAAACCACAGCCAGCCCGGCATATTCATCTTCCGGAAGTCCATCCGCTGGCAGCAGCGGACACCTGAGTGAGGGGACTCCATCTTCATCTTCGGGATCAGTAACATCCCCAGGAAATGCTGTCAGGGGTACTACAGTTACCTCAGAACCTACTACCGCATCCCGATCTTCAATCTACTACAATGCCGATGCTCCGCAGACTTCCCCGGCAACTACGGTTATGATGACTCCGGTAGCAACGCCATTGCCGGCGGTTGCAACAGTGCCCACCACAAAAAAGGCGGGTGCAGGACCATTGTCAGTTGTGTTCCTGGCAATATCCATCATTGCTGTGCTCTGTTTCATTGGCTGGACAGACTATCCCAGGAAACGGCGATAGGACTTTTTTCCTGATGACAGGGATTACCCCTGTCTTTTTGTATCAGTACCTATTTCAGTGAATAGTCTACTAATTCGTCGTTAGGAATTGCACTCCATATTCTGGCCTGAACCTGGATTATTATAAAAACAACGAGTTAACGGAGGCATTCCCTGTAAATACCGGTGAATATAATGACACAGGGTTATGATTACAGGACGGTTATTATTAGACTTGGTTATGCCCTTTAATTGTCGCCTTAAAATGGATAGAATTGAGATCCGGAATAGATTTGGGTTACATCTGAACGGCATTTTCATTCGGAAAATGTAACTTGAAAGAGGGTTGCACTTCAGGTACCGGTCCCTGGCAGGCGGGTTCATCCCGTTATGGCGGTGTGGATTTTAATGTATTCAGAGAAAAAATAGTCTGTCCGGCGGGTATGAAAAACTCCGGTCAAACTATCTGAAAGACCACCGCTTTCTTTATATGAAAATGTATGGGCAAAATCACTCGCCTTCCGCTTTATCGGTGTAATAATAATATTCACCGTTCGCCCGCTGCTCCCGGTCAAGGAACGATTCAGGCTTGTTGATCCGTGGCCGGCCACTCTGGTCCCGCCTGAAGGTGACCCCGAGTTCAGACAGGAACCGGTTCATCCCGGTACGCATATCAAACGGTCCGAATGCTTCACCGGATACACCCGGTTCACCCTCAAACACGAGGATTCGTTCGCTGATCATGTCAATTAAGTAGATATCGTGGTCGATGACCAGAATTGCAGCCTCTTTGCCGTCCACGTGCCGCTTGAACATGCGGGTGATTTTTACCCGCTGCTCGACATCAAGGTGAGCACTCGGTTCATCAAGGATGTAGAGATCGGCGTCCCTCGAAAGGCATGCGGCGATCGCAACCCGCTGGAGCTCCCCACCGGAAAGGGTATCTACTGGTGACTGGAGGATCGGCCCGATGGAGAGGGGTTCAAGGATCTCGTGCTGGTAGACACCAGAGTCAAACTTTTTCGTAATGTTCCGGAGGTAAAACTCAACGGTATCAGAGACATCAGCCTTGATATATTGCGGCTTATACGAGACCCGGAGTTTTGAGTCCATCTGGCCACTGTCAGGGGATTCAACACCGGCGAGCAGCTTTGCAAGCGTACTTTTCCCTATCCCGTTCGCACCGACAACCCCGAGGACTTCCCCGGCCTTGATCTCCCCTTCTGATACGTGGAGGGAGAACGTCTCGTAGGTCTTACTCATCACCGGTATCTGGAGGAGCGTCTCCCGCTCAGATTCCTTGGTATGGGCCCTCTTCTCGAAGATGACCTGCGTGTCCCGGAAACGGACGTTCTCTTCGTTGAGGTACCCGGCAAGGTACTGGTTAATCCCGACCCTTACTCCCTTGGGCTGGGTTATAATACCGAAGACTGCCGGTTTCCCATAGGCAATGTGCACGGTGTCTGCCAGCATGTCAAGGATTGCGAGGTCATGTTCGACAATCATAATCGGGCGGATCATAGCAAGATCCCTGATAAGTTTTGCCACGGACATCCGCTGGTGAATATCGAGGAACGGCGTAATCTCATCCAGGAAGTAGAATTCAGCCTCGCGTGCAAGACACGCGGCCGCTGCAACCCGCTGGAGTTCCCCTCCGGAAAGCGTAGAGATATCGTGGTCCAGGATTGCCCGAAGCGAAAGGGAATCAATATACGCGTCAAGCATCCCCCGCTCATCTGTTTTTCTGAGGAGGTCCGCAACAGTCCCCTTGAACACCTTTGGGATATAGTCGATATACTGTGGTTTGACGGCTACCTTGAGTGCGCCTTTCGAAACTTTCTGCAGGTATTCAAAAAATTCAGTCCCGGCATATTTTTTTAAGACTTCTTCCCAGAGAGATTCCCGCTCAGTTTCGCCTAGGTTCGGGCGTAACTGGCCGGAAAGTATCTTTATCGCAGTACTTTTTCCTATCCCGTTTGCCCCGAGTATACCGGTAACCTTCCCCTGAACAGGAAGGGGGAGCCCGTAGAGTGAAAAACCATTCGCCCCGTACCGGTGCGTCGGGTGCTCAAGTTCTTCCGGCAGGCTTACAATATCAATCGCATCAAACGGGCACTTTTTAATGCAGATACCGCAACCGACGCAGAGTTCTTCAGAAATGACTGCTTTTCCGTCCTCACCGATAACAACGGTCTCATCACCGGTCCTTACACGGGGACAGTAGCTGATACATTCGGTACCACATTTTCTCGAGTGGCACCGGTCACGGTGGACTACGGCAATACGCATTGCCTAACTCACCTTTGATACCGTGGATAACAGGATACTCCAGGATATGAACCAGAAGGCAAACGTCATGAAACCCTGGTATATCCAGTCTTTTTTATTCAATTTCGGAGTGTCAAGCTTCATGAGAATGAAAATATGACGTTGTACTACCACACCGGCAAGCATCAGGAACAAGGCAAGCATGGTGTAATTATTAAACCCGGTCACACTTGTCGGAGGAACTAGTATGAACGAGATAACCCCGGTGATAATCCCGAGAAAACAGGCGATAGCCGTCTTTTTAATGCGGCTGATGTGCTGCTCCTGCTTTTCCAATGCAGTGAGCTTTTTCTTTGGTATATCCTGCTCTTCTATCGCTGTTTCATCGGTCATTACGGCACCATCAGATTCTTTCTTATTGAGTGAAACACAGTGAAACATGTCCCGTTCGCCTCGTTACATGGGACCACAAGGGTTTCACAATTATCCACCCGGGTTGTCGCAGTAAACGGTGTCGTTTAACTGCTGATTTCTCATTATTATTGGACAGGGGTAGTTATAATAGTAATCTACCCGGTATGGTCTTTCACGAGACTGCCGCAGGACACGGTCAATATATGACATGCAATAAATATCCTCGTGAGAATACCTTTAGTTCAGGCAATTTTAATCATAGGAACAGATGAGATATATATAAAACCTGAATGCAAGAGAAAGGTCAACAGTTGCAGATACTGCTGTTAGGGCAGGACCGGAAATGACACCAGGTAGGAGTGCACCCAGGTAATGGCAGACCCAGGTAAAAAACACAGAGCAACCCAGGTAGTGTTATGGCCACAAGCGCAGGGATGAGCGGCATTGATGTAAGGGCAGTAGCCACGGAGTGCAAAGCTCTTCTGCCACTCTGGATCAACAAGGTCTACCAGTTTGACGGTAAAACTCTTGGGATCCGCCTGAACGGAGAAGAACATAAAAAATACCAGCTCATCATAGAGCCGGGAAAGCGGCTCCACCTGGTTAATTCCTTCCCGGACACCCCTAAAATACCACCCCAATTCCCGATGCTACTCAGGAAACACCTTACCGGGGGTAAAATACTTGATATCCGGCAGCAGGGACTCTCGCGTATTATCATCTTCGACATCGGGAAGGCGGACACCACCTTTCATATCCTGGTGGAGCTTTTTGACGCAGGAAACGTGGTATTCTGCGATGAAAATTATACTATTATCAAGCCATTATGGCACCACCGGTTCAAAGACAGGGATGTAATTCCGGGAGTGCCATACCAGTTACCCGTTGACCCGACACAGTTTGACGAGCCCGGTTTTGCAGGGTTTCTCAGGGAAGATGAACGTGATATCGTTAAGGCACTCGCCGTAGGGTGCCTTCTCGGCGGGTCATATGCCGAATACATCTGCAGGGAAACAGGTATCGATAAGCATGCAACCGCGGCTTCGGCTGACCCGGTTATTATCAGGAATGCAGTGCTGGAACTCCTTCGCAGGGCAGAACGTGACCATAACCCTGTTATTTCAGGTAATTCCTGCACCCCGTTTATTTATACCGACAGTGATGACCAAATAGCGTTCCCAACGTTCAACGAGGCACTTGATGCATTGTATTCCCCTGAAGTGAGATTAACGAAAGGGGAGAAGAAAGAGAAGAAACGTCTCACGAAGGAAGAAGTTATCAGGAAACAGCAGCTCGAATCAGTAAAAAAGTTCAGGAACAAAGTCGCACGGCTCGAAAAAATTGTTGCCGCGATTTATGAAAACTATTCCCTGGTCACCGAAGTCATCAGTTCACTCGACGAAGCAAGTAAAAAATTTTCCTGGCAGGAAATTGAAGCGGTCCTGAAGAAGAATAAAACAGGCGCCGGTGAAAAAATTGTTGCAGTCCACCCGGAAGAGGCATCCGTAGACCTGGACTTAGGTGAGACGGTTACCATTCATGTACACGAAAATATCGAGGTAAACCTGGGGCGTTATTTTGCACAGGGAAAAAAGTTTAAAAAGAAAATAGCCGGCGCCAAGGCGGCAATGGACCGCCCGCTCCCTAAACAGGCCATATTGAAGCACCAGACCCCGGTGCTCAAAAAGAAATGGTTCCACCGGTTCCGCTGGTTCTATACCAGCGATGGTGTCCTAGTCCTTGGAGGGCGGGACGCCGGCCAGAATGAAGAGCTTGTGAAGAAGTACATGGAAGGAGGTGATACCTTTGTTCACGCCGATGTGCATGGAGCGAGTATCGTTATTGTAAAGGGGAAAACAGAACGCATGGACGAAGTTGCACAATTTGCAGCATCGTTCTCAGGGGCATGGCGGAGCGGACATTTCAGCGCAGATGTATACACGGTACGACCTGACCAGGTGAGTAAAACACCGGAGGCCGGGGAATATGTGACACGGGGTTCCTTTATTGTCCGCGGTGAACGTCACTATGAAAAAAGTGTCCCCCTCGGCACGGCAATCGGCTTTCAGAGTACACCGGAGGTTGCCGTTATCGGCGGACCGGTCACAACCGTACAGGCAAGGGCAAAATACCTCGTTGAACTGAAACCCGGCACATTCGAACCTAATGATACCGCAAAAAAAGTGCTCCGGGTCCTCCGTGACAAGGTGCCGGATGACGAATGGAAAGCATATAAAGTCTGTCCTGAATACCGAGGCTGTTGCAGCATTCGTCCCGCCCGGGGGTTCTGACATCGTTGAGCCGGCGTAGAACACTATCGAGGAACAAGGTACCTGAACGGTTATGAAAGCTGAATTTGGTGAGTTACAGAGATCATACGGCGAGATCAGGCTGTTCCCTGAAAATATCGATGATATCTGGCATTTAAGCCACCTGATAGCCCCCGGAGACCTGGTATTTGCGACCACACTCCGGACAGGAGATTCGGCCACCGATAAGATCCGCCCCGAGAAAGCAGAAAAAAGACCGGTCAGGCTTGGGATCCGGGTCGGGAAGGTAGAGTTCCACCACTATGCCAACCGGCTCCGGGTCACCGGGCTGATAGAGCATGGAATGGACCAGGGATCGCACCATACCCTTAATATCGAAACAGGCTATGAAATTTCCGTTATCAGGCAGTGGTGGAAGTCCGATCTTGAACGGATCGACAGGGCGGTGAAGGCATCAGTCTATGATGTCATCCATATCCTCACCATCGAGGAAGGAGAGGCAGAACTCTTCAGGATCCGGCATTTTGGTCCCGAACTGGTGATCACGATCACGATGGGGAGTGGGAAAGGCATGGAACTCAATAGCAGGACTTCCTTCTTTGAAAAGGTCCTTGGCCAGCTTGCTCCTGTCAATGGGCCTCTCGTTATTGCGGGACCCGGGTTTATTAAAGAAGACTTCATTAAATTTTTCCGGGCGCGGGAGAGTGAGAAAGCAGCAACGGCTGTTGTTGTGGAGACAAGGAGGACCGGTGCAGGGGCAGTACAGGAGGTCATAGGTCTTGGTACCCTTGAAAAACTTGCAGGAGACCTCCAGCTCGCCCGCGAAGTTAACCTGATGGGGGAGTTCCTGAGAAGGATCTCGAAGGGGGGACCTGTCGCATATGGTCGTAACGAAGTGAAAAATGCAGGGGATTGTGGAGCAATCGAAGTGATACTAGTCGTTGATACGCTGATCAGGGACCCTGGTGTTGTAGCGCTGATGGAACAGGCCGAAAAGTCTGATGCCGGGGTAATTGTCTTTTCCTCCGGTTTTGAGCCGGGGAAACAACTGGAAGCACTCGGCGGCGTAGCCGCACTTCTACGGTACAGGATAGGATGAATGCGAGGATCACTGCCCAAATATTGATTATCGGTGCAGGACCTGCAGGGTTGTTCTGTGCAGCGAATGCCGCTGCAGCAGGAAAAACAGTTACAATCCTTGAGAAAAACCCTGTACCTGGAAAAAAACTGATGCTTGCCGGTTCAGGTCAGTGTAATATCACTCACGACGGACCTGTCAGGGAGTTTTTGACGCACTACGGTGACAACGGCCCATTCCTGAAACCTGCACTGATGAATTTCCCCAATACTGCCCTGACCTCTTTTTTCCAGGAGCGGGGGCTTGAAATGGTGACGACAGAGGCCGGTAAAGTGTTCCCTGCAACGCTGAAATCAACGGACATCCTCCATATCCTTGAAAAGGAATGTGTAACCAACAGGGTAACCCTGCACTATAATGAACCTGTGCTTAATATCGGCCATATGGCCGGCGGGTTTTTTGTTAGAACCCGGAACACCCTGTATAGTGGGAAACTACTTGTTATTGCAACGGGAGGGGCTTCATATCCCGGGACAGGGACCACCGGCGATGGGTACCGTTTTGCTTCGTCTCTCGGACACACCATAGAAGAAACAGCCCCGGCGCTGGCTCCGGTGATCGCGGACGGATACCCGTTTGCAGACCTTGCCGGTATATCTTTCGATTCACTTCACTTTTCACTGTGGAGATCGGGGAAAAAAATTGGCAGCCACACGGGGGACCTCCTTTTTACGCACCAGGGACTCTCGGGTCCGGGGATCCTTGATTATTCACGTTTCATACATCCCGGTGATACCATCAGGTTATCATTTGTCGGACCAGTCCGGGAAGAAGTATTTGGAAAAGACCTGTCAGAAAAGATTGCATCAAACCCGGTCTCTAACGTAAAAACGATTGTATTGCAATACAAAGTCCCGGAACGTCTTGCGGCAGAATTACTGCACCTATCAGGTATCCCCGAAGATCTGACCTGTGCACATCTTTCAAAGATACAACGGAATGCACTTATTGCAAACCTGTTGGAATTTCCAGTTAGGGTCGCAAAACTCGGGGGATTCAATTTGGCGATGGTTACAAGGGGCGGGGTATCCCTGCAGGAAATTGAACCGAAAACGATGGAGTCCCGGTTGGTCCCCGGACTATATTTTGCAGGGGAAATTATTGATATCGACGGGGATACGGGGGGATACAACCTTCAGGCGGCGTTTTCAACAGGTTATCTCGCAGCAAAAGCTATCATCAGTAAATACGGCTGAAACGGAAAAAATCATGATGCAGGGTCAGGATTGAGAATTGAATTTAACGGGCCCTGTCCCGCCGCTTTGGCGACCACGGTGGGAGAGAGACTATCCAAAATATTCTGGATTTCATGTGCCTTCGTCGAAACCCTGCCCGAAGAATATCTTAATGAGAGTGGGGCAGGGAGGGGGTGAAATTCCCTCCGGTATTCGTAATTCCCTCTTCTTTTTTATGCTACCGCAGGGTTTCAACAAACCGATTGACCCGGTTTCTGGTAAACCTGAATAATCCGGGAGGGGTCAGGTCTGCCCCCGGATCCACTCCGCATATTGCACTCTTAACTGATCACGCTCTTCATGGGTAAGGTCTTTTTTCCTCGTCTTGTGAATGTGCTGTTCAAGCTGTGCCACGATATTTTCTGCGACCCTGAAATCTTCGACTTCAAGATAGTGGCTGGCATGCCGGATATCAATCGTAGCCCCACAGATCGGGCACAGTTTCCACTCCTGGAAGTGGTCAACATACGTAAAAGTTTTGCATCCACCACATCGTATCACAAGATAACCTGCAGACACGTCACCTATTATTTCATGGCGCATTCGCTACCATGAAATAACCCTCACACATCGTCTATTTATCCTGTTCTTGTATACATAATTATCCATCCCGCGAGCCCCCATCTCCGGCTGTCTTAAACCATACCGCCTGAAAATGATGATATTTGCGATGTAAGGCAGAGCCAGGGGTTGCTTTGGTGGAGATGGCAACCGGTTTCCCGGAGGCTGCGCCACGTTCAGGGGAATATGATGGATAAATTTCCGACTCCTTCCGTAAGTCGTCCCAAACCCGCCCAAAGGATCTTTTGTCGGGGGCGATATGAGGGGTGAAACCCCTCCAGTCTGCGTACTTTTCCAAACACGCATGGTTTTTATAAAACCTGAAGAATATCAAAAAGTAACGGTTAATAATTTTTCAAGGTTACTGCCCTGGATCGTTCTCCCGGCACAACACCCAAAAAAAGATTATTTCCACATAACATCCAATACAAAAATAAATGCCCCGATGGCGGCTGCCACCACAATTACTGCGATGGGGCTGATATGAACTGCCCGCCGGTCTTCACTCTCGTAATAATTGACGAGACCTGCCGACGAGATTAATCTTCCACCCTTATCCTTTGCCATACAAAAGCTATTTCTCATTCTCAATATATAAATGGGTGTTAAGGACGTTACATGGATAAGGAAGTGACAGTCAGCGGCCATGCCCTCCTCGGCGAGTCGCTTGAGCAGCGTGCTGTCACGATTGTCGTGAAATCGGGGATTATAACGCACATCGAGGATGACCCGCATCCAGGTGACACCTGGATTGTTCCCGCATTTTTTAATGCACACACGCATCTTGGGGATACGATTGCGATGGATGCGACTGCCAGGGGAGACCTTGCCTCATTGGTCACCCCACCAAACGGGCTTAAGCACCGGCTTCTTGCGGCTGCATCGCATGATGACATTGTTTCCGGGATGCGTTCCAGTATTCAGGCAATGGTACAGAGCGGTACAGCAGGGTGTGCTGATTTCAGGGAAGGGGGTCCAAACGGAGTCAGGGCACTGAATGAGGCGTCAGGGCCGTTACTTCCCGGGCTCGTTATTTTCGGCCGCGACGGTGGCGAACAGGTTGCAGATGGTCTGGGTATCAGTAACTCCCGTGATGTACCTGACCTCGAAAGACAGGTGAAGCGGGCCCGGGATAGTGGAAAGTTAATCGCTTTTCATGCAGGTGAAAGAGACACGGATGATGTTGACGGAGCTCTTTCATTTCGCCCGGACCTTCTCATCCACTGTACCCATGCAACCCGGTTGCAGCTCAGGCAATGTGCTGATGAAAATATTCCTATTGCAGTCTGCCCCCGTTCGAACTGGGCCCTAGGCGTTGCAGGGGCCGCTTCAGAACCACCCGTTCATGACATGATCGACCTCGGTTGCCGTGTATTTCTCGGGACTGACAACGTGATGTTTGTCCAGCCGGACATGTTTGCGGAGATGGCATTTGCCCACTATGTGTACCGGATGCCCCCGGCCCTGCTGATCAAGGCTGCAATCGAGGGGTCACAACTCGGGAAGACCTCGTTTTTCATCAGGAAGGGGGTGCCTGCAAGATTTTTCATGATGAGTCCCGGACAGTCCAATATGCGCTTCAGTCTCGACCACCTCGCAACAATCGTAAAACGGGGCTCTTCAGCCAGCATAATCAAGAAGGTTTTTATTTTAGAGAGCTAACTCATAAAGAAGACTATTTTGTGGGGTAACTGATGTTCGGTAAAATACTCGTCGCAATCGACGGATCGGGAATGAGTGGACAGGCACTCCAAACCGCAATAGACGAAGCCAGAGTATGGAAAGCAGCCCTTCATGTCGTTTATGTCGTTGAGACCGGGCTCTTTTCATCGCTGCCGATGGACAATACCTGGGAAATCATGCTGTCGATGCTTGAAAAAGAAGGGGGCAAAGCAATAGCAGAGGCAAAAAAGCAGGCTGATATAAAAGGAGTGCTGATCACACCTCACCTGAAACAAGGCCATGCAGGTAGTGAAATTGTAAAAGCGGCAGAAGATACCGGCGCCGATATTGTGATCGTAGGTTCACATGGAAAAAGCAATGTGGACCGCATCCTCCTTGGAAGTGTAAGTTCATTTGTGGTCTCAAACTGCCCTGTAGCAGTCCTGGTGGTGAGATCATAACCGAGATGCTGGTTAAAGACTTCATGACCGCGGATGTGGTCAGTGTAGAAATCCCTGGAAACCGGGACGATGTACTAAAAATTCTGAAGAGGACGGGTATTAGTGGTGTCCCGGGTACTGAAAGGAGGTAAACTGGTTGGTATCATCACCAGGAAAGACCTCCTCCGGAAATCAGAAGAGACCCAGCTCGGTCTCCTGATGACTGCGGAACCTGTTGTGATCAGCCCTGGTGCCCCGTTGAGCGAGGCGGCAAAACTCCTCGTAAACCATAATGTCCGGAGGCTGCCGGTTGTAGAAGATGACACGCTTCTTGGCCTGATCAGTATTGCTGACCTGGTCCACGCCATTGCCACGTTGCGGATCAAAGATGAGATCAAGGACGTCTATACCAGCCAGACCTTCGCGTTATGGGAAGAGACGCCGTTGCCGGTTGTCGGACGTGTCATGGAGATCTCCGGGTTCGAGGCAATCCCGATCCTTGATGCGGAGAGTAAACTACAGGGCATCATATCCGAACGTGACCTTATCAGGCATTCGACGATTGAGGACTCCGTTGAGATCAGCGATTTCTCGAACGGTACTGATGATGATGAGTGGACCTGGGAGAGTATCCGTGATATGCATACCATCAGTTATGGTATTTCAAAGGTCCAGCTGCCCCCGAGGCCGGTAAAGACAGCGATGGTAAAAAATGTTGTAGCAGTCCCGGTTAATTCAGAAGTCAGCGACTGTGCACTGAAAATGAAACGTGCCCGTGTCGACCAGTTACCCGTGATCAATGGTGATAAGAAACTTGTAGCGATGCTTTTTGACCGCGACCTTATCAGGGTGCTCTGCAACCCGGCCATTCAATAAAAACCTTTAAATTTATTGATGTCATCATATAACTCAAGCGCTTTTAGTAATTTTTCCAGCGTTACAATATTTTAGGGTGTTTCATATGACTGAACCTTACCAGGAACCTCTCAAAGGGACGACCACGGTTGGTCTGGTGTTTTCTGAAGGAGTCGTCCTTGCCACGGAGAAAAGGGCAACAATGGGATATTTCATAGCCAGTAAGAAGGCAAAGAAAGTCTACCAGATCTCTGACCGTATAGGAATGACAACTGCAGGCGGAGTCGGGGACGCACAACAGCTTGCCCGGGTAATGACGGTCGAGAGCAGCCTGTACCAGATACGGCGCGGGCGACCGATTGCAGTCGGGGCTGCCTCAACGCTCCTCTCGAATTTACTGAATGCAAACCGTTACTTCCCGTACTATGTCCAGCTCCTCGTCGGTGGCGTTGACGATTCAGGCCCTACAATATATTCAGTTGATGCAATGGGCGGTGCGACAAAGGAAGAAGAGATTGTCGCCACGGGTTCTGGGTCTCCCGGCGCCTACGGGGTCCTTGAAGACCGGTTTAAAAAAGACATGAACGAAGATGATGCAGTTGAACTCGCGATTAGGGCAATTAAAGCTGCAATGAGACGTGATGCAGGGTCTGGTGAAGGTATCCACGTTGTGGTTATCACCAGGGAACGTTACATGGAGCTTGCCGATGAGGAGATCCAAAAGGCACTTTCAGCAATCGCTGCATAATTTCTTTTTTTTAGGACGGATTAAATGCTAATTGAAGATAGATTGAAAGAACTTAAGGATAAGATTAATGATAAGGTGCCTGCAGGCATCACGGTTTCAGACGTGGAATTTGAAGGGCCCGAACTGGTTATTTATACCGACGACCCGAAAAAATTTGCCGATGAGGCGGATCTTATCAAACTTCTGGCCAGGGACCTGCGTAAACGTATAGTTGTCCGCCCGAACGTCCTGGAAGACCCTGACAGGGCAATTGGCGAAATAAAGGCAGTTGTAGCCGAAAATGCAGGCATCACGGATATCTTTTTTGATGCAGACACCGGGGAAGTAATAATCGAGGCAGAAAAACCAGGGGTAGTTATAGGGAAAAACGGGGCAACACTCCGTGAGATAACCAAGCATATAGGCTGGACACCTAAAGTCGTCAGGACACCCCCGATCGAGAGCTCTACCGTAAAACAGGTACGCCAGTACCTGAGGTCAGTTAACGAAGACAGGAAAATATTCTTACGTACAATCGGACGCCGTATTCACCGTGATATTACAAGCAAGGACCAATGGGCGAGGGTCACGATGCTGGGCTGCTGCAGGGAAGTCGGAAGGGCAGCATTCCTGCTTACGACACCCGAAAGCAGGGTATTAATCGACTGCGGGGAGAAGCCTGACAGTAATAACAGCACGCCCTACCTCTATGTCCCTGAGATACACCCGCTCTCGCAGTCTGATGCGGTCGTACTAACCCATGCGCACCTCGACCATTGTGCCCTTGTCCCACTCCTGTATAAATACGGGTATGACGGGCCTGTCTACAGCACACCCCCGACCCGTGACCTTTCGGCGATGCTCCAGCTGGACTACCTTGATGTCATTCATAAGGAGGACAGGAAAATTCCCTACTCCTCGAACGAAGTCAAGACGTATATCAAACACTCTATTACTCTCAATTATGGGAACGTGACTGATATCGCACCCGATATTAAACTGACATTCCATAATGCAGGCCATATTCTCGGTTCTGCTATTGCCCATTTTCACATCGGCGACGGCCTCTACAACATCGCATTCACCGGGGACTTCAACTACAGTAAAAGTCGTCTCTTCAACCCCGCTACAGCAAATTTCCCCCGCCTTGAGGCACTCTTTATGGAGAGTACGTACGGGGGTTCAGATAATATGCAGCCGGCACGGTCTGATGCAGAGGAGAAGCTCTACGAGACGATCAATATTGTCCTCTCACGGGGAGGAAAAGTCATCATTCCGGCATTTGCGGTAGGTCGTTCCCAGGAAGTCATGCTCGCTCTCGAAGAAGGTATCAGGAAAGAGAAAATCCCGAATGTCAAGATTTACCTTGACGGTATGATCAAGGAAGCGACGGCAATACACACCACCTATCCCGAATACCTGAACAGTGACCTCCGGAACCTGATCTTCAAGGAAGGGATGAACCCTTTCCTTTCAGAATGCTTTGTTGCAGTGGATTCATCAGACCTCCGCGAGCGTGTGATCAATGGCGACCCTTGTGTAATCATCACAACAAGCGGGATGATGAATGGCGGCCCTGTAATGGAGTACCTGAGCAACCTTGCGGCAGATGAGCGGAACGCTCTCGTCTTTGTCGGGTACCAGGCAGACGGTACACTGGGGAGACGTATCCAGAAAGGCTGGCGCGAAGTGCCGCTTGGACGGGGCAGGACCATCATAATCAACCTCGAGATCGTCACCGTCGATGGGTTCTCCGGGCATTCAGACCGGAGGCAGCTGATGAATTATGTGGGTCAGGTACAACCGAGACCTGAAAAAATTTTCACCATTCATGGCGACGAGAACAATACCATCGACCTTGCCAGCTCACTCTATAAACGGTACCATATCCAGACCCATTCCCCTATGAACCTTGAAACATACCGGATGATCTAACAACCCTTTTTCACATGAGAACCCTGATCACGTTATACCTGGGAATTTTCTCAGTCATGGCACTATCAAATGCCATCGTCCCGGACCTTGCCTCGTACGCTTCCGGGACGGCGTTACAGGGCCAGATATTTTCCGCTTATTTTCTCGGTGCATTTCTGCTGACACTCCCGGTCGGGATATTATCAGACCGGTGGGGGCATACAAATTTTATCAGGGGAGGGCTCCTGTTGACAATCGTTTCCGGTGTTCTGCTTCTTATGGACTCATCGGTGTATATGATCATCGTTGCGAGGTTGATAGAGGGTGTCGGTGCAGGCCTTTTTATTGCTTCCGCGATGTCATATATTAATTCACGTCCTGATCATACGCGATCGATTGGACTTTTCATGGCCCTGTTAAATATCGGGCTTATTGCAGGCCTTATAATATCAGGCCTGGCCAGTAAGGCCTTTGGCTTCCGGTCTGCCGGGATAATGCTTTTTCTGGTGGTCTCGATAATTCCATTCATAATCAGCATTCTCGAATCATTTGACGGGCGGAAGGCAATCCTTCCTTCGTCCCCGGAATTTCCCGTTATAAAAAACCTGGTAGTTAACCTGAAAAAGTACTTCTGGATGTGGTTTTCTGCAGTTGTCCTGATTGGTATTACCGGTGCCGTGACTGCGCTGTACCCGCAGTTCAGTGGTAACAGCCCGGAGACTATCGGCCTCCAGATTGCCGCGATGAACGGTGCTACCGCGATTGCGATCCTCTTAGTGTCCCGGGTGAAATTTGCCCCGATCCCGACAATCCGAATAGCTGCCATTTTCTCTGCTGCAGCGGTGATGGCCAGTTACGTCACTTCCTGGGCATTTATTGTCATCGGGGCTTGTGCAGGTATCATCATGATCGCCCAGCTCGCCTTCCTTGCAGATGCCGGAAAAGAACAGGGTACCTTCATGGGACTCTTTAATACGTCAAGTTATCTTGGGATGACAATAATTCCGTTTTTAGTCACATTTATTGCAGAATATTCTGGATTCTTTCCGGCATTTCTTATTACTGCGTCATTATGCCTGGTTGTCGCCGGTACCATTGGATTGTGCATGCAGTGCAGGGTTGAAAAACAATGCCCTCTTTCCTGATAGAGGTCGTGATACTCCCTGAAACTTCAGCAGTATAAGGACTTCATCTTATTATCCCCGGAATGCTAATTATTTAAACAGCTGGATAACGGAGTGATTGGCAGAAATGATCCCTCCATACTATCAAATCCCCTGAAATTTTATAGGTAAAATTACAAGGAGGATAATCAAAGAAACAGGTGATACTATCCTGCGGATAGATTGCTGGTCGAAAGACCATCCCGCCGGGTAAGACAACGTTATTCGAGGCCCTCAGGAATTTGCGATCGGTTGATGCATTATGACAGGAACAAAGACACCACAGGTATCGCGGGTCGTTGCGTTCATTGACATCGGAACTAATTCTATCCGGTTGTTTGTTGTAAGGCTGAACCCTGATTGCTCGTATATCGTACTTTCGAGCAAGAAAGAAGCAGTACGGCTGGGTGAAGGGGAATTTGAAACAGGGTTCATCACCCCGGAGGCCATGGACAGGGCAGTCATGGTCGCAGGGAGGTTTGTCGAACTTGCCCACTCTTTTTGTGCCGAAGAATTTGTAGCAGTTGCCACTTCCGCAACGCGGGAAGCACAGAACAGGTACGAGTTCCTGTCCAGGCTCAGGAAAGAGGCACACCTGGATGTACAGGTAATTTCAGGTCGGGAAGAGGCACGCCTGATTTTCATGGGAGTCACTACTGCGATGCAACTGGAAGACGAGCAGGTCATGGTCATTGATATCGGGGGGGGTAGCACCGAGATAGCAATAGGGAGGAATGGTGCGTGCAGTTACCTGTCAAGCATGCACCTCGGCACTATCAGGCTGACGAACATGTTCTTCCCAGAAGGGGTGGGGGATCCGGTAAGTGAGGCCCGGTATGAAGAGATCAGGGACTATATAAGGAATGAAGCCCGTGCAGTGGTACGCCAGGCAGGACGTCATCCCGTTGACATAGTCATAGGCAGTTCCGGGACTATCATCAACCTTTGCGATATTGCGGCACGCTTGTTCCACGCGGGTGAAACGAAAAGGTCAGTCCTTTCGGCATCGGACCTAACAAAGACAGTCCCTGTTATTTGTTCATTGTCTCTTGCAGAGCGTCGTAAAATACCTGGGATTAATCCTGAAAGGGCTGATATCATTATTGCCGGGGCTGCCATCATTGACACGCTTATGAGAGAACTGAACATCCAGGCGCTTGAAATGACGCAGAGAGGGCTTCAGGATGGTCTTCTCGCGGATTACCTTTCGAAAATGGAGGGGTTCCCGCTCCTGGGCCATCTTTCTGTACGGGAGAAAAGCGTGCTCCTCACGGGAAGGGCATTTGGAATAAACGATTACCATGCAAGGACTGTCTCAACCATCGCACTTGAACTGTTTGACAGTGGCAAAACAGTGGGGCTTCATGCACTGGGTTCACGTGAGAGGGAACTTCTGGAGTATGCATCATTTTTACACGATATAGGGTCGCTGATTTCGTTTAACAACCACCACGCACACTCCTACTACATTATAAGGAATAGTGACCTCCTCGGGTTCGAACCTGATGAGGTACTGATAATGGCGAACATTGCCCGGTACCACCGCAAGAAACTGCCACGTAAAAAGGAACTCGAGATGCCTGAACTTGATGGCCGCGGGAAAGAACTGGTCACCATTCTTTCAACATTCCTTCGCCTTTCTGAGAGCCTTGACCGGCGGCATGCTGCCCTGATCGAACGGGTGTCCTTCACCAGGATTATTGATAAAACGGCTGAACTTGAAATTGAGGCCCGTGAAGACTGCCAGTTTGAGTCCTGGGGGGTAGATAATGAGGCTAAAAATTTTGAGCGGACATTCGGCCTGAAACTAGACCATATCATTGTTTTATCCGATTCGCACCCCGGTGCAGGTGCTCCCTGATACAGAAAAATTTTCTAGACTCTTCCCATTTTGACGTTCTGTTTTACCGAAGATATACCCCTGACTATCCGGGAATAGTGCTCCACGTCCCTCTGACTTTATACTCGTGTGCGGTTCTGACCCGCCTGAGATATGGGAGTTCCCGGGACAGGGTAAAGGTTAACAGATGGAGCCTTTGCCCAACGGCTATCATGGCGGAGAATAGGAGATAAAAAATAACCCGGTAATGCTGCCAGGGGGGATTGGGCGCATTGAGTAAACGCAACCATACTATTACCCTGACAAGGTGACCAGCAACTGTTGTCGTTCCTTATTGGACAAAAAATAACTGGTTCAGGTATTCCCGGGATTAATACTTATATTATTTTTCCGCAATCCCCGTTCTATCAGCACAAGTCCATACAGTCCTGCGGCAATCAGGATAATCGTCGCACCCGATGGAACATCAAGGAAGTAAGAGAGGAATATGCCCCCGGTAGTGACAAGGATACCGACAAAGACCGAGAGTACCATCATATTCTTCAGGTGGGAACAATATTCCCTGCTGATAGCAGCGGGCAACGTGAGTAATGCGATTACCAGGATAATACCTACGATCCTGATTAGCATTACCACCGTGAGTGCAACCAGGGACAGCAGAAGAAGAGTGACTATTTCCACGGGAATATCAAGGACCATGGCGTACTCTTCATCAAACGTAACAGCGAGAAAGATCTGGTAGCAGGCAATTACTATAACCACGATCATGACCGCAAGGATTGCCATAATCACGAGGTCCCCGACCGGTACGAGCAGGATATTCCCGAACAGGAAGCTGAACAGGTCAGGGGCATACCCGGGTGTGAGCGAGATAAACAGGATACCAATCGCCATCCCAATCGCCCATATTGCACCGATAAGGGTGTCGAGATGTTGTTTTGCACGGAGGGATACCATTCCCATGCCAAGGGCACTTGCAAGAGAAAAGCCAATCGCCCCAAGGACCGGGTCAAAACCGGCGAAGTAACCGAGGCCGATACCTCCGAATGCTGCATGGGAGACCCCGCCTGATAATGCGACCAGCTTCTTAACCACGACATACGTACCGATGATGCCGCAGGTAATACTTGCAAGGAATCCTGCCAGGAGGGCATTCCTGAAAAATTCGAATGCCATGACGGAGATCATGGTGGCCCCTCCTTCGTATGTTTCCGGATACCCGGTGGGGGACGCCGTGGGCTATCAGTTCAACCGGGCACATGTACGCCGAGGTCAGCATCTCCTCTGTTATCTCACCACTGTCATGGGTATACAGGCGCCGGTTCAGGCAGGCCACCTTCGTTGCATAATCAGAGACCACCCCGATATCATGGGTAACAAGGACTACGGCCATTTTCTCTTTTAACGAGTTGAGAATGTTGTAAAACTGTTGTTCGGCAGGTGCATCAACATACACAGTCGGCTCATCGAGGAGGAGTGCACGGGGTTCACTGACCAGGGCACGGGCAATAATTGCACGCTGCCGTTCACCACCGGAAAGCGCGGATATCTCCCTGCCTGAAAGGTCGGAAATCCCAAGTGTAATTAATACTTCTTCAGTAATCCGGCGGTCTTCTTTCGTGTACCGTGTAAATACCCGGGATTTATTTCCCAGGCGCCCGGAGATCACCATCTCTTCAAGGGTGACAGGATAATGAAAATCAAACGTGTGGAACTGGGGGACATAGCCAAGCATCCTCCGGTTCTCCCGTGGTGTCCCGCCAAATACCTCGATCATACCTTTTTTCGGTTGAATTAATCCAAGCATGAGCTTGACAAGGGTTGTCTTGCCCCCACCATTCGGGCCGATGATTGCATAAAACTCCCTCGTATTCACTGCAAGGCTGATATCTTCAAGGACGGTCTGTCCTGCGATTTCAGCATACACGTGGTCGAGTTCAATTGCTTCTGTCAATTGCGACCCGCCCTTGATAGTTCCTTCGCAAGTTTTTGTAGTTCACCAGGCATTGCCGGGGCAAGGGGGTCTGCCATGACTACCGTGCCGTTTACAGAGTTTGCAATCATATCAGCGGCTCTGCGGCTGTATTCCGGTTCTGCGACAATAATAGTAATTCCCTCTGCGTGGGAAGCCCTTATAAGGGACTCAATATCTTTCGAGGTAGCTTCTTTCCCGGGCTGACCAATTACCACCTGGGTGAGTCCATAATCACGGGCAAAATACCCCCAGGATGCATGGGATGAAATAAACGTTTTGCCAGGAGTCTGGTTTAGCACATCCATAATCTCATTATCCACGAGGGTAATATTTGCAAGAAGTTTTTCGCGGTTCGCATGAAAATATGGTGCATTCGCAGGGTCGACACCGGCCAGTGCATCATACATATGATTGACCATAACGGGGGCATTTTTCAGTGAGACCCAGATATGCGGGTCGGACCCTTCGTGGGAATGCGCTTCAGCCCCTGCTCCGTGACCCGGGTTGTCTTCATGATTCTCACCCTCATGCCCATCTTCACTTAAAAGCAGTTCAATACCGGGTGCAGTTTCAACTACCTTCATACGTGGGTTCATGGATGATAACCGGGACACCAGGTTGTCTTCAAGGGGAAGGAGTCCTTTCCCGAGGGTAACGTAGATATCAGCCTCGGAAAATTTCACCATATCTTTCACTGATGGTTCAAAGGTGTGCGGGTCAGCGCCTGGAGGCACTGCGACAAAGACTTCCACCCTGTTACCCCCGACTGCCTGTACATAACCTGCTTCAGGTAACACTGTTACCAGGACTTTTATTTTTGTGGAGTCCTCCTTCTGGGGCTCTGCCATAGAACAACCGGCAACAAGTGCACTTAGCACGATCAGAAAGGTTACTACAAGGGTTATTTCGATGCGTTTCATTTTTCCTCGTTATTTAACCTATATCCCTGATAATTTTGGTACTCTACCAAATATTCCTGTCTTGTACATTACCTGGCGGATAGTGGAGGTTCCCTTTTATCCTGGTTGGTTTGGGGTCCATTGCAGCAACCTGGGTCATGCGAAATCCTCCCGCACACCCCCATCATCGGGTGGCCCATCGAACGGCACATTGAATCGATCACAACTTTTGAGACTGAATTCTCGAACCGGGCGGATTCCTCGCAGGCTTCTTCCGGTGTAAGACCGTAATGGGTGAGCACCAGCCCGAGGATCCGGTGCCTCCTGACAAGGTATTCAGCGTAAAGTGTCCCTTTTCCGGTAAGACTGGTGGCCCGGTAAGGCTCGTGAAAAATAAGGCCCATCGAATTCAGTTCCATGAGAGTCTTTGTTACGGTAGATGGATCAACCCGGAAATGTGCCGCAATTTCGTTGGTCTTTGTAGTTTCCGGGTTTTCATATATAAATTTCATATACATGGCCTTTCTCGGCGAGAGAAGGAGGCGGTCAATATCTTCCATCACGATAGTAGAATGGTACCGAACAGATAAAAATATTTTGGAGTGTCCCCAAATTATTTTGCTATTCCTACAATATTCCCCCTTTCCGGATCCCGACTCCTGTCTAGCAAGTTCATCTTCTGTTTTTTTGGCTGATATGAAAAAACTCCGGCAAAAACAATCTGAAATACCACATTTTTCCTACTCATCGGTGAGACAGAGGCGCGTAGCACGCTTTGTTGAAACCCTTCGGTGTCATAAAAAAAATAAGAGGGAAATACCATAAACAGTGGGGGGGTTTCACTTCATCCCTCCCCATTCCCATTGAGATATTTTTCGGGCAGGGTTTCGGCGAAGGCTCATTATATTCAGAGTATTTGGGGATAGTCTCTATCCCAACCGGGGCCGCCAAAGCGGCGGGCCATGAGCCCCGGGAGCGTGACGAAATTTTGGAATTTCCAATATGCAGGATAGGTTTGAGAGGATTTCCCATGAAAATGACTCAAAAGACTCCAAAACATGGAGATTTTATTCGATGCATTTTCAATCGATCGGGTGTGAACTTCCTGTTCATGGTTGTTTCTATAGAGAGGTTTTTTTACACGCAGGATATCAACAACGTCTGTTTGTTGGAAGATGAAAGGGAATTATATCATTAAAGCCATTTTAGCGGTCATATTTTGCTAAATACGATAGCATTGTAGGGCTTGTTACCATCAAAAATCCGGAAGGGATACTGTTTCTGAACCGCTTATGACGTTCCGCAGATATATTTGGAATATAAGGAATATGTCGTTCAGGAGTGCACGTTCGAATTGTTAACATCCCGGAGAATTACTGAAACCCCGCGTTCACCTTCTTCGAACACAACCGGTACACATTTCGCAAAAAAATGCCATTTATGCCCATTAATGGTAATATATTCCTCAATGACACGTTCATTCCCATTTTTACCTTCTGTTATCATTTGTCTTAATTCAGGACTGATGGATGAGGCAAAACGGGTATGGTCAATATGGTGAACGATAAGGTCTGATCTGGGGACCAAAAAAACTTCAAGAAACCGGGTATTTACCAGTTGTACAACCATTTCATGGTCCAGGACCATGATAAGGTCTGAGCTCAGATTGATGAGCTCTGAAATTGGTACCCGCTTCGCGATAAAAAAAACCTTAGCCGGACCAAATGTCTTCATATCAACCTGGCCTGAAATGAGCATCCGGTTCAGGTACTTTGATGTCGCATTCCGGTTAAGGGGCAGTAGCCTGGACAATTCTTCAATTGTCAAGCCCCTGGGATGTTCACGGAGTAGTTCAATAAATCGTGATAGTCCTCTTTCCTTCTCCTTTAACATCACAACACCTGCCCTCGTCCTCTTACAAGATTTTTGAGTACATGGAATTGTTCTATCGTATGACACCGAATAATCTCTATGCAATATATTATTACAATATGGTTATGCATTACACCAATATATCAATTAAATGCATTACAATGTGGCATAGTAATATATATTAAAATGATAATTAGTGTATATCACTCCAACAATGAGATGCCGTGGATGACATGACAGCGGAAACCAGGGGATTATCTGAGCATGGAACAATCCTGACGCAGGTATCAGATCAGAACAGGGAGATCAAAAAATGGCAGGCAATAGCCAGGATGGTGGACTCGACCCCCGATGTCCTTCCCTTCTCCCACTCGATAACTGAGCCGGAAAGACGATGGGCGTTCTATGCCAGGGCCTCAGGGATAGTACAACGGTCTGTAACCAGAGAGATTGATGATGCTGCAGAGATGTCAGACGCGGTTGTAGCAATATTCTAAAAATAGTCCCGGTGGGTGAAACAACAAAGGCTGTTGTGGAGGTAATAGAATGAAATCATGACTAAAAAAATTTCCATACCCGAATCAGCGCACCTCTCCTCCTGTTGGTCGGAATAACCAACCTCCTGTGCTGATACAATATAATATTTATCTCTTCTCCACGATTTTTCTGGTTTGTTGACATGCTCTCACATTTACCTAACAGATTCGGTCATTCCAGAATTTGCCCACCTTTACGAGGCTCCGCCCCGTCGCGTTGGTAGCCCGGGTTGGGATAGGGAATGACCACTAAATCTCTGAAATTTTCAGGAATCCTGCATTAGAGCCCTGCCCAAAGTATATCTTATTGTGGGGGAACAGGGAGAGGATGAAAACCCATACTGCCTATCTATTACATTTTTTAAAAAAAACCCTCATGAAGCCAGATAGTGACGCACCAAAGCGATGAAAATTTGAAAGGCCACCTATTACCACCCATATTTTTGTTAGATTAAAAATTTAATCTGAAAATGATCCCCGGGGTATACAATTTTCATCCTGTATGCCGGTGGCCTTCCGGTATCATGTCCTTTTTCATGACAAAAATATACAGGGTTTCGATACCGCCCGATTTTCTAAAAAAAACTACCCCTCTTGACAGACTGGGGAAAACTGTTACCACCACTGCTGATGAATATGTGCCCCGGCAGCCGGTGTCGTCTCCCTCCCCTGTGAAGTCCTTTTAATAAACCCGATCTGGATCAGGTACGGTTCGTACACGTCCTCAATCGTCCTAGATTCTTCCCCGACAGAGATCGCGATCGTCTTGAGACCGACAGGCCCACCCCGGAAATCATCTGAAATGACCGTCAGGATCCGCCGGTCAAGGTCATCAAGCCCAAGCGAGTCAATTCCAAGCAGGGTGAGGGCATGTGATGCTACCTCCCGGGTTATCGTCCCATCGCTTCGCACTAATGCAAAATCCCCCACGCGACGGAGGAGACGGTTAGCAATCCTTGGCGTCCCCCGGCTCCGGCCGGCAATTTCACTTGCGGCCTCCTCCGTAATACTGACCTGCATGATACCGGCACTTCGCCGGATGACTCCGGCAAGTTCACCGGGACTATACAGGTTAAGACGGGATATCAGACCGAAGCGGTCACGGAACGGTGAACCCAGGAGACCGATCTTTGTTGTTGCCCCGATCAGCGTAAAGTGCTCAATATCAAGCCTGATAGACCGGGCGCCAGGGCCTTCGCCAATCATCACATCGATAGCAAGGTCTTCCATTGCCGGGTACAGGACTTCTTCCACAACAGGGCTGAGGCGGTGGACTTCGTCGATAAAAAGCACATCGCCTTTCGAGAGTGTGGTAAGAATTGCTGCGAGGTCACCTGGTTTTTCCAGTACAGGGCCACTCGTTGAATGGATGCCGGTTCCCATCTCGTGAGCGATGATATGGGCGAGCGTGGTCTTCCCAAGGCCGGGGGGGCCTGAAAGCAGGATATGGTCCAGGGGTTTTTCCCGTTTCTGTGCGGCTTCTATGGCAATCGACAGCGTTTCTTTCAGGCCCTCCTGGCCAATAAAGTCTTTTAGCTTTGATGGCCTGATGGTCTCCTCGATCTCGTCCTCACCGGTCGCAACAGCCTCGATAACCCGTTCTCTCATACCTTATTCCTCTCTTTCAGGAGTACCAGTGAAGCTTTCAATAATCCCTGCGAATCGACCAACCCTGTCCTTCTGCAGGTCTCGTCAACAGCAGTATGCGATTCGCGCGAGGGGAACCCCAGTGCGATCAGGGCTTCCGCCACATCTTCCCGGATATTGCCCGGGACTCCGGGAGGCTCAGTTGTGAACGCCGGGAGCTGCTCACTCATACGGTCTTTTAGTTCGAGAATTAGCCTTTTTGCGTTCCTTGGTCCTATCCCGGAGAGCCTTGTGAGCCTTTTCTCGTCCTCACTGGTAACCGCCTGGACAAACTCCTTCGCCGGGACCTGTGAAAGGATAGAAAGTGCCAGCTGGGGGCCGACACGGTTCACAGAGATGAGGAGCTGGAATACCCCGAGGTCGAACATTTCAGAAAACCCGTACAGGGCGAGTGCGTCCTCCCGTACAATCAGGTGTGTGTGTACCCTTTTCTTCCCTGGAGACCGGGAGAGACTGACGATATCTGCTGAGGTCATATTAACCCGGTACCCTACGCCACCAACATCCAGTACCACAAATCCATCCCCTGTTGCAACAATTACTCCACAGAGTTGTGATATCACCAATGTCACCTCCCGGCCATGGGGAATATTCCTGTACCCCTGTTCCTGTTACCATTGTCTGGTGAAGTCCCGGGTATTCTCAGCAAAGATTGGCCCGGGAGAAAAATCACCATATATATACGAGATTTCATCCTTATTCCCTCATGGTATGGATATGGCAGAGAGCGATGGAAAGGCCGTCAGCGGCATCATCGGGCCTCGGGATTTCCTGCAGGTGAAGGAGCCGTCTGATCATCTCCTGTACCTGTTTTTTGTCTGCCCTTCCTGACCCCGTTATCGCCTGTTTCACCTGGTTAGGGGTATATTCGGTCACGGGGACCCTTTCCTGTTCGCAAAGTAAGAGAATGATCCCGCGGACTTCGGCGACGGCCATTGCGGACGTGATATTTTTCGAAAAAAATAATTTTTCAACTGCTGCACACTCCGGACCGTATTCCAGAAACAGGTCTTTCAGTCCCACATGCAGCTGATTGAGCCTCGCGCCCGCTGACATATCCCCCCTGGAAGACGTTATGCAGCCATGGGTGACGTGGGTAGCCCGGTTGCCCGTCTTCTCGATTACCCCGTATCCCAGACGTGCAAGGCCAGGGTCAATACCTAGTACAATCATGACCGATCCAGAAATGTTATTGAAATAGATTCCCTTGTGCGGCGATTAACCTTTTCACCGCGGTGCGAAAGTGATCCCATGAACAAACACAGCCGGGTCCGATATGACCATTATGCAGCGTTACTTTTTCTTCAAAGATTTCCTGGCTTTTTCATGCCACATACCCCGGTGCGATATCAGCCATGCCTGGGCATTACACGGAGGCTCACCCTGCAGGGGCCATACCCTGGTGTAATCCCCGTCCTGGTTCAGCATACGCATATTCACCGTGTCTTTCATGTACACCTCAAGGATAGTATCGATAATTGCCCGCCTGATAGCCGGATCGTTAACCGGGAAAAGGACTTCAACACGGCGGTCGAGGTTTCTCGGCATAAGGTCAGCACTACCAAGGAACACCTCCTCATCGCCGCCATTCCTAAAGTAAAATATACGGGGGTGTTCCAGGAAACGCCCAACGATACTGGATACCCGTATATTTTCACTGATCCCGGGGACACCAGGCCGAAGACAGCAGATACCCCGTACCTGGAGGTCTACCCGTACCCCGGCATCGGAAGCCCTGCATAATATATCGATGCAGTCCCGGTCTACCAGTGCGTTGATCTTGAAAATGATGTGTCCGCCACCTTTTTTCCTGTGTAATTCTATTTCACGCTCTATCCGCTCAAAGAGACCTTTCCTGATACTCACCGGAGCGACCAGCAGGGACCGGTATGAATGTACCCGCGAATAGCCGGTAAGCGCGTTGAACAGGTCAGCTACATCGGCACCAATCAGGTGGTCCCGCGTGAACATACCGAGGTCTGTGTAAATCCGGCTTGTCGAAGCGTTGTAGTTTCCAGTCCCCAGATGAACATATCGGATGATCCCCTCCTTCTCCTTCCGGACCACCATGCAGACCTTGCTATGAACTTTTAGACCGGAGAGTCCGTATACCACGTGCACACCTGCCCTTTCAAGTGCTCTTGCCCACCCGATGTTATTCTCCTCATCAAAACGGGCCTTTAGTTCGATCATCGCAGCGACATCCTTGCCGTTATCCCGCGCTTCCATCAGGGCATCAACAACAGGGGAATTCGGACCCACGCGGTAGAGGGTCATTTTTATGGCAAGGACATCAGGGTCTTTTGCAGCCTGTTTTAAGAACGATACCACCGGGGAGAAACTATCATACGGGTGGAACAGAAGGATATCCCTCTTCCTGATCTCTGCGAAAATATCTGCATCCCCTTCAAGCGATGACGGTACAGATGGAACAAAAGGTTGATCTTTTAAGTCAGGCCGATCGATCCCGTACAACTGCATCAGGTCTGTCATCCCGACCGGGGGTTCCACCCGGTAGAACATGTCCCGGCTGATCCCGAGTTTCAGGGAGAGCATGTCAGATATACCTGCAGGCATGGCCGAGGACACTTCTACGCGGACCGGGGATCCGATACGCCGGAGCTCGACACTTTCTTCAATGGCTGTCAGCAGATCTGATGCCTCATCTTCTTCAATCTCAAAATCTGCGTCCCGCGTTACCCTGAACGGGTACGCTGCAACAACTTCCATTCCAGGGAAGAGCCGGTCGAGGCAGGCAGCAACGAGGTCTTCCAGAAAAACATATTTTTCGTTGGGTTTACTACGTTTTTTCACCGGTTTTTGTTCGGGGATTCGTATAAGGCGGGGGAACAGGTCGGTTGGGACTTTTATCCGCGCAAAGAGCTCCTCCTTCCTCGAAGGGTCTCTTACCATGATGGCAAGGTTAAGCGAGAGATTGGAGATAAAGGGAAACGGATGTGACTTATCGAACGCAAGCGGGGTCAGCACGGGGAATATCTCATGCTCGTAATATTCCCTCATAATGGAACGTTCCTCGTCTGAAAGGGAACTGAAAGGCAATATTTCGATCCCTTCAGCCTTCATTGCCGGTACCAGGTCACATTCCCAGCACCCGGATTGTGCTTCGAGGAGGGGCGCAAGGAGATCATGTATTTCTGCCAGTTGCTCCATGGGGCTCATCCCGTCAGGAGGTGCTTCAAGGACACCGCTTTCCAACTGCCTCTGGAGCCCGGAGACCCGTATCATGAAAAATTCATCGAGATTGTTTGCAAATATGGAAAGAAACTTGACCCGTTCGAGTAACGGGTGCCGTTTATCAGAGGCCTCATCAAGGACATGGCGGTTGAACCTTATCCAGCCGATTTCACGGTTAATATAACAGGATCCCTGCACCGGGGCAGTTATATTCTGATTTGGTTGATTATTTCTGTCACGAGGCAACGTGTTGTCACTCTCCCCTGGTTTTCACTGATTACAAGTCATATCATGAGATTATAATCATATCCCAGAAACAACCGGATTATAACCATTTTATTAAACGGAGTCCTGGAAAGAGCGCTGTCAATGCACTGCATTGCATCGCCTGATTTCATCAATGGTTGATTTTATAAAAATATTAAATGCTAAAGTTGCTTTTTTTGCCATAGAGAAGGAAAAAATGTTTAACTATCCTTGATGCAAGTAAAAATAGGTGTTTATTGAATGGGATATTCTGGTGACATTATGCACGACATCGTGCAAAAAGAACTGAAACGCAACTACCCTGCAAGTGAGGGATGGGTAATTTCCGGAGCCCAACAACAGATTGGGAACGATGAAATATTTTCAGTATCAAGGAGACGGGGATCGAACCAGGTCGCGACAGTTGCTGCAACCTTTGGGAGAATTGTTGAACCGGGGTTACTATCATCCCTGATGAAAGGGAAGGAAACAACGGAGGCAAAAAAAGGCACATGGCATGCCAGCCTGTTAGTACCGCAGGGTACTGATATTTTTGGCCTTCCGGCTGAGATCAAAGTTATTTTTATGCGTTCATTCCGTTACGAAGGAAAAGATCTCCTCTGGCTCAAACGCCCTGTAGGAAGCCAGGCCGCCCCACAATCAACGCAGGGATCCACCTGATGGAAAGGACTTCCTAATCCCTTTTTTTAACCGGTTTGCAAGTTCTTCAGCATGTGATCCGGTCCAGTACAATTTCCTGCAGTGGACGCACCACCAAAATTTGTAACCGGCGCGTTGTTCAGGTGCGTAGCATATGGATCTGACCTCATGTTCCCGGGCACTTCTCAGTTTTTCGTTACACAGAGAGCACCGTGTCATCTTCAGCCGGGGCTCTACGAGCCCGAGGTCAACGAGTTCCTGGACCTGGGGGAGGACACACACCGCTTTAATTAAGACTGAACGTTCACCCCCCCGTTTTGCAGACTCCCTGTCACGGGTCAGGAGGACTCTCTCCTCCCGCAATGCGATCGTAAGCAGGAGACTGTCTTCCCTTGAGTTCCCGGGAGTGAGACTATTGGCACTCATCGTATCATAACCCATAAAGCGAAGGTACCTGCCAAGTGTCCCCAGCATACGGTCAATGAGAAACCGGGTTTCAGGCATGTTTTTTCCCGACATCCATGACAATTTCTATTACCTCGCCACATCTCCCGCAATGGTTGTTGTCAAGATTCCTGATGGCTATTTCATATCCTGCCCTTTCTATCAGCAGTTCACCACAGTGAGGGCAGATGGTATGTTCAAACGGGTGAGGGGAAACATTACCGAGATAGGGGAAACGAAGACCCAGTTCTTTTGCCCGGTTGTAAATTTTTTCCAGCGTGGCAACAGGTGTGGCTGCACGGTCTGTCATGTGGTAATCCGGATGGAACCGGGTGAAATGTACAGGGGTGGCGGGACCCGGGTACTCGAGGATCCATTTAATCAGGGCATCAATCTCCTCCGGGCTGTCGTTTAACCCAGGGATTATGAGGGTGACAACTTCGACATGCATCCCGAGCTCCCTTGCGAGAATCGTCGAATTAAGTACAGGTTCAAGCCTGCCTCCGCAGATTTTACGGTAAAAATCATCAGAAAATGACTTGATATCAACACGGAAGGCATTCAGCACAGGAGAGAGGTCGCGAAGCGCTTCCTCGGTAATATACCCGTTTGTAACATACACGGTGCCGAGCCCCCTCATCCGGGCAAGCACGCCCATATCACGTGCATATTCATGCCAGATAGTGGGTTCATTATAGGTCCACGCAATACTCCTGCACCCCTGCCGGACCGCATGGGCAACACCATCAGCGGGGCTGAGCCCGGTCATACGGACCATTTCACCGGTAGCCCTTGAAATATGCCAGTTCTGGCAATGGTCACAGTGGAAGTTGCAACCGATCCCGCCAAGGGAATAACAGCGCGTTCCAGGCAGGAAATGGTAGAGTGGTTTCTTCTCTACCGGGTCAATTGCTTCAGAAGTGACAAGTCCGTATGTCGTAGAATACAGTGTACCTTTTTTGTTAACCCTGACAGCACAAATCCCTGCCTTTCCCTCGTTAATCGTGCAGCGGTGATGACAGACTGAACAACGAACGGCGCGATCGGGTAATTTTTCGTAGAGGCCAGCCTCATGCATTGGCATCCATATCACCCTGTATGCAGGCCTGATCAGGTAATTGTTCCATCACGTACATTGTTGGGTTGTTCTCCTTCCAGGGTCTTGAGTTCCTCTTCATCAATTTCGAGGACAAATGAGCCGCGGTACCCGCATTTCTTGCAGCGATAGACCTGCCCTACACACCCGCCGGCCACTTCATATACCTCAGTGCTCTGGCATTCCGGGCAACACAGTATCATTGATCCTTGTTCTATCACGCATGGCAATAATGCCTCTTGATCATGACCATCCGGATACCACCTCACGGGATAGAAAATGCCCGGGGAAAACAATCAGGTTAATATCTCCTTTTTCCCCATCTGTACGAAATGAAATCCCTTGTCATCTCCCTTGGTGGTTCTGTCCTTGTACCGAACCTTTCCGAAAACAGAATTTTGGAGTACGCTGCCGTTCTCAGGCAGGTTTCAGGAAAACACCGGATTTTTGTGGTAGTAGGTGGCGGGGGCGAAGCGAGGAGGTATATCGACACGATGAGAAACCTCGGTGTTGATGAGGGCACATGCGACGAGATCGGTATCCTGGTAACGCGTCTCAATGCGATGCTTCTCGTTGCGGCGCTCGGGGATTCCGCTTACCCGGGCGTGGCAGAAGACCAGACAACGGCGTTGGAATATGCCGTATCAGGCAGGATTGTGGTAATGGGCGGGGTCACCCCAGCCCAGACTACTGACGCAGTAGCCGCTGTGCTTGCCGAACGCACACGGGCAGATATTCTCGTAAACCTTACATCAGTGGATGGTATCTACAGCGCGGACCCGAAAACCGATGCCTCCGCAACCAGGTACACCCACCTGACACCGGGGAGACTTGCAGAGATAGTCGGGGGGGGCGGTCTGAATGCAGGCTCAAATACCGTAATGGATGCAATCGCCGTAAAAATCATCCAGAGGAGCGGTATCCCCCTTATCGTCCTCGATGGCAGGAAACCAGAAAACCTCCCGGATGCAATTATTTCCGGCCGCTTTAACGGGACCATTGTCAGCAGCGATGAAAACACAACATATCTCCCACTCTGATCCGGATAGAAAATAACCGGTAATTATTTGTACACTCCCGTCACACCTGTAGATCCAGTACCCGGGGTAGTAGGGTAGCCTGGTCCATCCTAGAGCGTTTGGGACGCTTTGACGGCGGTTCGAATCCGCCCTACCCCATTCTTTTCAGATTTTTTTTCATAGGTAAGGTCGACAAATATGGACAGGAAAACAGCAGGGAACGTCTACCGGATCCTTGATACCCAGTACCCTGAAGCCAGCACCCATCACAGGGCCGGTGCCCCCCCATTCGAATCACTTATTGCAACAATCCTTTCTGCGCAGACCACCGATAAATCCGTCGACGAAGTTATTGGACCACTGTTCTTACGTTACCCGACCCCTCAGTTACTTGCAGAAGCCCGGATAGACGAGGTTGAGAAGATCATCCACAAGACAGGATTTTTTCATATGAAAGCGCGGCGGATTATTGATGCTTCCGCGATGCTCGTACGGGAGTTCGGGGGGAAGGTACCTGATACCATGGAGTACCTGCTCCTGATACCCGGGGTCGGGCGAAAGACCGCAAATATAGTCCTCTACCATTCATTCGGGAAACAGTTGGGGATAGCGGTTGATACCCATGTACTCAGGCTTGCGCAACTCATTGGACTTTCAAATTACAGCGATGCGGCAGGTGTTGAACAGGACCTTATGGCCCTGTTCCCCAAAAAATATTGGGGGAAACTAACTGACCTGATGATCAATCATGGCCGGAAGATCTGCATCGCCAGGCGACCAAAATGCGAGGTATGCAGCATCAGGCAGTTATGCCGCTATTACAGCGGTTCTTTTATAAAATAATTCAGGGACACCGGAATTAGAATACTTTGTATGGTATAACCCCCGGAATCAATAAACAGTTCTGATTGACCTAACAAAACGTTGATCCGGATTAAGTTCCCTGCTTCACTCGCAATAATCCGGATTCCAAAAAATACCATAAACCCGATAAAAGCACTGATCGGGATTGTTAAGATCCATGCCCACATGATACTCCTGGCCACGCCCCATTTAACGGCGCTTGTCCCGGTTGAGGACCCCACGCCCATGATGGCTGCGCATATGATCTGGGTAGTGCTGACAGGGATACCAAATACGGAAGCCCCGATAATCGTCCCTGCACTTGCTGTTTCAGAAGCAAAACCGTGCACCGGCCTGAGGCGTGTAATTTTATATCCCATGGTTTTTACAATCCTCCACCCGCCTGAAAGTGTGCCAAGGGCAATTGCGGTGTGTGCAATCATAATAACCCAGAATGGCACAGGTAGGTGGCTTGGATCAACTGTTGCACCATAATACCCGATACTGAATAACAGGGGAGTAATAATTCCCATTGTCTTTTGTGCATCATTTGTCCCGTGTGCGAAACTGTATGCCCCTGCTGAACAGAGCTGTAATTTCTTAAAATAACTATCTGCAGTGGCTTTATGGGAGGATCGTGTTAGCCTGAGCACAACAGCCATGAATAAAAACCCGACAGTAAGACCAATCAGCGGGGAGAGGATCATAAAGATCAGGACAAGTTCAATAGCTGACCACTGGATCGCAGCAATACCTGCAGCAGAAATTCCCGCTCCCATCAGCCCGCCTATAAGAGCATGGGACGATGATGTAGGCAGACCGACTATCCAGGTTATGAGATTCCAGATTATCGCACCGGTTAGCGCTGATAAGATGATCCACGGGATGATCTCAACAGGTACATATTCCAATTTGATAGTTTTGCTTATGGTGTTTGCAACTGCTACACCAAACCCGAAAGCAGCAATAAAATTAAAAAAAGCTGCAAATACGACCGCATTCCTGGGAGACAGCACTTTTGTTGAGACAACCGTGGATATAGAGTTGGCTGAATCATGGAAGCCGTTTGTAAAATCGAAAACAAGGGCTATAAAAATGATAAAAATAATGAGAATCACGGGGGGTGGAATCATGGTTGTCCTCTGGGCTTGTCAGGCTCCGTTAAGAATGTCGTATTGCGATATCTGAAAGTACATTCGCCACATCTTCACAATAATCCGTTGCGACCTCCAGATGTTCGTAAATATCTTTGTATTTTATAATCATAATCGCATCATTAGACTTGAACAGGTCCATAATTGCATGGGCAAGTACGTCATCTGCCAGATTTTCAAGACGGTTTACCTCGATACAACGCGCTTCAATGTATTTAGGGCTTGAAATTGCCCGGATACCTTTGACGGCCCCTTCAATTTCTATTACTGATAGTTGTATCAGCTTTGAAAGTTCGATGATGGGGGAATCGGTTGCTTCAATTCCATAATAGAGCATTTTCTCTGCCGAACCGTCAATATAGTCCAGTATATCATCAAGAGCTGATGCCAGACCGGAAATTTCTTCAGGGTCAAGCGGAGTGATGAATGTCTTGTTGAGGGTCTCGTAGATATCATGGGTGACCTGGTCGCCCTGGTGTTCCAGTAGTTCTATCGCATGGCATTTTTCTTTCACATTGGTAAAATTCTCAGTGAGCGCGACCAGTTGGTTGGCACTTTCTGTAACAATCGCAACCTGCCGTTCAAAAAGGTCAAAAAATATCTTATCTTGAGGGATCAGTAACTCGCGCAAACCCATAATGATCTATTCTGGTACTGGAGAGGGAAGGTAAAAAATATGGCGGTTTTATCAGCCGGAAAAAAGTAAGCTGATACAAAAAGCGACGACGTAGTATCCGGCCCAGGCGCAGACTATGGCAACCGGTATCGTGATAATCCACGCCGTCATCATCTCCCGCACGGCCTTCCATTGCACGGCATTTTTACCCCTTGTTGCACCTACACCGATTATCGCACCATTTATGGCATGGGTGGATGAGACAGGAATTCCCTGTTCGGTCACCCCGACGAGGATTGCACTACTGACTGTCGCGGCACAAAAACCCTGGTACGGGCGGATTTTGGTAATACCTTTTGCCATTTTGTCTACTACCTGCCAGCCTCCAAAACATGTGCCAAGGGCAATTGCAATTGCTGATGCAAGGATACCCATGTCGGCACTTCAAATGTTGCCAGGACCCCTGCGGATACCAGCAGGGCGGTAATAATACCGACTGCATGCTGGCCGTCATTGGCCCCGTGAGCCGTGGCCTGCGCGAAGCATGCAACTACCTGGAGGGGCTGGAATATTCGTTTCATCCTGTTCTGCCGTGAATGTTTGAATAACTGGGATATGATGATGTCAAAAATGAAGGCCCCGGTCATTGCGAACACCGGGGAGATGAAGATAAACAGAACAATAGCAAAAAGCCCGGATATTGAAAGAACACCTGCGAGCATCAGGAACGGGATGATCAAGGAAAAGCCGCAAATTCCCCCAAGCACGATACCCATCCGGATATCCTCGTGGAATGTGGCGGTTACCAGGCCAAGAATGATTGCACCTGTTACTGCCCCGATTAACCCATAGATGGCGACCTGGAGTACCATGTCCCAGCCAGGGAGGATAATGGCCGAAAACCCGGCTACCGCCATTGCTGAACCAAGCAGGCCCCCCACCATTGCGTGGCTGCTTGAAATAGGGATTCCTGACCGGGTCGCAACAAAAACAAGGGTAATGGCAGCACCCATCGCGACTACGATGGATAACGGAGTCAGGCCATTTTCGTTCACAATGGCAGTCCCGATAGTAGCTGCTACTGCCGTGGAAAACAAGAAAGGTCCGACAAGGTTACATACAGCGGTTGAAAAAACGGCTTTTACAGGGGAGAGTGCCTTTGTTGCAACAACCGTCGCGATTGAATGCGAGGCATCATTTAACCCGTTCACAAAGTTCAGGGCCAGCGCAAGGATAATACCAAACAGGACGAAAGGTTCCATTCTAACTCAGGTATGACTGCGCGCTATATCGCTCAGAACATGGGCGACATCATTATACATTTCCATGACCCGTGCCATCCCTTCATAGATATCCTTGAGTTTTATTATCAGGAGCAGGTCATCCGTCCTGAACAACTCGATCACCGACCGTGACAGCAGTTCGGTTGAGAGGTTATAGAGGCGGTTGGTCTCGCTTGCATGCATTGCAATTTCATCGGCTTTTTTCAGGGTCGCAAGGTCATCGATTGCATGTGAAATCTCTGTACTGGAGAGTATCATCAGGTATGAGAATTCCTTCAGCAGGTCGTTGGACCCCGGGATACCATAATTACAGATCTGGTGCGTGACCCGGTCAATACGGTCCATCACATCATCAAGGGCCGGGGCAAGCCGCGCAATTTCATCAGGCTCAAGGGGGGTAATAAGGGATTCGTTAAGTTTTTCATAGATCTGCCGGGTCACTTCGTCAGCAAGGTGTTCCAGCTGGCGGATCTTGTGCCCTTTTTCGGTGCCACCGGGCAACTCATGCGTGATCTCGTTGAGCACCGCTGATGCTTCGCTGATTTTACCTGCCATGTCTTTAAAAAGGGTAAAAAAAATCCTGTCTTCAGGGAGTATCAAATCACGGATGCGCATGATTGTTCAGTCATACCCTATGCATGTGACTATAAAAATATAATGCCGGAAATTATGGGTATTTTAAAAAGAATAATGGCGCGGGCGGCAATTGGACCCGAAACCTCTTACCATGCCTGAATATGGACTGGGCGGGAATTGAACCCGCGGCCTCACCCATGCCAAGGGTGCGTAATACCACTTTACCACCAGCCCGCTAACATTGTCTGCCACAATTGTATGATACAGGGTCGTTGGTTTGCACCATGGCAGGGTGTCGATCTACCCCTGATCTTTCGGCCCGCTCTCTTTAGTATGGGATGCCATCAGTTAAAAGAATTGTTTCGAGGCGCAGGAATTGGTCAGTAATTTCGGTACAATCCTATCCAATAGCCCTGCGGCCCACCGTGCCTTTTCATACCGCGCTGTGATGATCGTGTCCTTCCCCGCATTCATGTGACCCGCAGCCACACCTGGCCGTTTCAAATGAGCCAAGAAATCGCTTCCGTGCATCGTGAAGGTCACTGCCGGAAGTCACTTCACCATTTGTAATATACCGGATAAGAAGCGGCTTTGCATGGGCAGGTGCCGGAGCACCTTCGAGGAGAACAATATGGTAACGGTCCGGAAGTTCATAGACCTGTTTTACACCGCTTCTTTTTCCGCGCTTTGCACACATAACCCCTTCGATTTCCACCATATCCATCGCAAAATCGATTACAGGGGCATTGGCAATTTCACCTCCCACACCAAATGCATCGACAATATCACGGTATTCGATTACGTCCTCCCGCGTTACCCCACCTGAAAGAAATATCTTCACATCAGGGTATCCATGGGCATCCAGCTCCCAGCGCACTTCATTGATAATCGCCCTCATGTTACCGCGGCGTGAACGCGGGGTATCAAGTCTGACCGCCGTTGCACCCTGGCCTGCCGCAACAAGGGACTCCCGTTTCTCATCACAGAACGTATCGGATAACATGATCCGCGGCACGTCCGGTGGTGCGTGGCGGTTGAAGGATGAGAATGCCTGTTCCGGGCTTTCGTGGCACATGACGAATGCATGGGGCATGGTCCCCGATTTAGGGATGTCCGGGTGCGCACAGGTGTTTGAGACCCCGTCTACACCTCCGATCCATGCGGCTCGTTCGATCATGGATGCAATGGCCGGGTGCTGCCGGCGCGATCCAAATGAATATACCGGGCGGCCTTCAGCGCAAACCCGGATATGTGCGGCTGCGGTGGCTACACCTGATGCATGGCACAGGAACCCGAGAATTGACGTCTCGTACCGGGAAAAATCCAGGTAACGGCCTGATATCCGGACAACAGGTTCGTTCGGCAGTATCATTGTCCCTTCCGGCATCGCGTCAACGGTGACAGGAAGGCCCTTGAGCAGGGCAATCACGTCTTCCAGGCCGCAGAATACACCCCATTCATCAGGAAGCCCTGCGGCGGTTACTTCCATTACTACCCGGGGATTTTTTCCTTCTTTTCGAAGGATATCCTCGCTACGGAGAAAATAGATATCGGTACAGTCCCCCCGTTTTATTGTTTCTTCATCAACTGTCTCAAACAGGCCCATACAGGTAATGGTGCGCCGGATGGTATTACGGTATCCAAACCCATCCCTGACAATAATGGACAGGGATATCTAGCAGGCGCCGAAATAACAGTACAAGAATTATGCGAAGTACAGCTCGATTGCCATCTGCAATGGAATGTTAGTTCAATGGCGGCTGGTATGTTACCTGGTATGAAATGCAGGGGACTGGAGGCCGGATAGGGTGTCCCTAGGGATTATTGGTGGGACAAGCCTCCTTTTTACCCGGCTTCCACTGCTTGAAAAACAGGTGGTCCGGACACCATTTGGCGGGGTGGAAGTCCTGGCCGGGGATGTGACAATCCTGTTGCGTCACCAGGGGGGTGTGCCACCGCACCGGATCAATTTCTGTGCAAATATGGCTGCGCTTGCAATCCTCGGGGTGGACAGGGTCGTCGCATTCGGATCTTCAGGTTCTTTAAAAACTGAAATTAAACCCGGGACCATCATGGTTCCTGACGATTACCTGAGCATATCTGATATTCCCTCGATCCACAACCATGCAATTTCCCATGTAATGCCGGTAATTTCACATAAACTGGTAAGGGAACTTGGGAATGAGTTCCCTCATGCCCGGGTTGGCGGGAGGTATGTGCAGACAAGGGGACCGAGAATTGAAACAATAGCGGAGGTGCAGGCCCTTGCACAGTTTGCTGACATTGTCGGGATGACGGTGGCAAGCGAGGCAACCCTCGCCTGCGAGCTCGGTATGGATTTTGCCGCCCTCTGTACGGTTGATAATTACGCAAACGGCCTTGGGACGGAAGTGCTCTCGTATGACCACATCGTCGATACCGCACGGTTATTCCGTGAACGGACGGGTGAGATGGTTTCGACAATTATTGAAAACATGGGGTGAGAGGAATGGAACAACGTGATCTATTGGGTTACAGCGGGGCACTGCTCATCAGGGATGTCTTTGTAAACGGGAAAATCGGGGATATTTTTATCGGTGAGACCGGTACAATCGCAGGGTGCGGGGAGGGTATCGCCGGAATACATCACGGCGAGGCAGAGGTTACCCTCGATGGAAAGGGCTCTATCGCCCTGCCGGGGCTGGTCAATACCCATACCCATGCTGCAATGACACTCCTGAGGGGTTACGCCGATGACATGGTCCTCCAGGACTGGCTTACGCAGAAAATCTGGCCACTTGAGGCACACCTTACGGGAAATGACGTGTACTGGGGGACAAAACTGGCCTGTCTCGAGATGATAAAAAGCGGGACCACCGGATTTAATGACATGTATTTCTTTATGGAGGATGCAGCCAGGGCTGTTGATGAAGCAGGCATCAGGGCGGTCCTTTCCCATGGTTTTATCGACCTTAACCTTCCCGAAAAACGCGAAGCTGAATGCAGGGCTACCGAAAAACTCGTAAAAACCGTTAAATCCATGAACAACAGGCGGATCAAAGCTGCTGTAGGACCACATGCGATTTACACTGTTTCCCCGGACGGATTAAAATGGTGCGCAGAATATGCCGCATCAGAGAACATCGGCATCCATATCCACCTTTCAGAGACGGAAACAGAAGTTCTTGACTGCATCAGCCAACATGGAAAACGTCCCTCCTTCCACCTTGATGAGTGCGGTATCCTCACACCTTCTACAATAGCGGCGCATTGCTGCTGGCTCGATGAAGACGAGTGTGCCCTCATGGGGAAGCGGAACGTCAACATCTCACATAACCCGGCAAGCAACATGAAACTCGCGACACACAGGGCCATGCCATACCACTGGCTCAAATCTGCCGGGGCCAATGTCTGTCTCGGCACCGATGGCTGTGCCTCAAACAATAACCTCGATATGTTAGAGGAAGTAAAAACTGCCGCACTCCTCCAGAAATTTTTCTGGAATGACCCGACAGTTCTCCCGGCACCCGAGGCCCTGGCCATGGCTGGCACTAACGGGGCGCGAGCACTCATGACCGGTGCAGGAACACTGGCGGCCGGTGAACCCGCAGATATTATCCTTATCAGTACCCGTACCGCCTGTAACACACCCCTTCACAACCAGACATCAAACATTGTCTACGCATGTTGTGGTGCATCCGTCAACACGACCATCTGTAACGGTCGCGTCCTGATGCATGAACGGCACGTGCTTCACGAAGAAGATATACTCAGGGGCGCTGCTGAGGCGGCCTTGCAGCTGGTGAGGCGCTCCCAGTCGTGAGCCCGGTTAAGCCACGCATTGTGAAAGCCAGGAGAGTGATTTCTCTCCTCGCTGTCCTTCTCCTTCTGACCTGTATTGTTGTTGCGGGATGTACCGTTCACACTTTCAGAAGCCATGCAGGGACCAGTATCATCCCACCTGCATACGGGCTGAATGATGGTCGGATGGCGGTCCATTTTCTCGATGTGGGACAAGGGGAATCTTCACTTATCCTGTACAACGGGACCACCATCCTGATCGATGCAGGTGAGGCTGATGAAGGCCCTGGCATCGTTCGTTACCTTAAAGACCTGGGCATCAGTGATATTGACCTTCTCATCGCCACCCACCCGCACAGCGATCATATCGGGGGGATGCAGGAGGTCCTGAAGAATTTTAATGTGCGGAGGGTCATTGACAGCGGCATGCCGCACACAACTACCACGTACCAGAATTTCCTCGGGACCATTGATCGAAAGAACATCCCGTACTCAACCGTAAGGCGGGGGGATTTGGTCTCTCCTGTCCCCGGGCTGACATTGCTTGTCCTCTCGGCCCCGGACGGGAGCGAAGACCAGGACCTCAATGACGGTTCAATCGTGCTCAGGGCAACATACGGGCGGGTGAATATTCTCTTCGAAGGAGACGCAGGTATCACAGCAGAAGAATCAATGATTCATTCGGGACTCCCTCTTGGGAGCCAGGTCCTGAAAGTGGCTCACCACGGGAGTCCTCATGGCACTGGGCGAACATTCCTCGACCGGGTACGCCCCGAAGCGGCCATCATCTCTGCCGGAGCAGGAAATCCCTATAATTTCCCGGCAAAGGATACCCTCATCCGTCTCCAAGATACCGGGGCATTGATATTCCGGACTGATACAGACGGCAGCATTGTTGTACGGACTGATGGCATAACATTCTCTGTTGAGACTACAAAGAAGGGAATGTACCCGTTTATCGTTGATGCTCCCACATCAGTTCCCGCATAATAGTTAGGCAACTACTGGTGAGAGCCTGATAATTCCAGTACCCGGTCCTCGTGAACTATCCCTTCTTTACATTATAGATTAGATGTCCGGGGTTGTCCGGTGATGGGTAAATCAGGTACTTTTTTTAATCAACTACGAAAGGAACCCTTGTTGTGCCACTGCTCCGGGACAGGAAAACTGTTCAAACCGCAGGAAACCCATGGGTTATGGCGGGCAGAATACATGGAATAGTGCGCAAAGAGGGAGGGTGAAAAGAATTGATCTTTTTTTTAGACCATTGTATGTACCGGGTAATGTTCTTACGCAGTTTTAATCTCTTCAGCAGCTTCGAGATGAAGTTCTTTCACCGAGATTTCACGCATTTTGAATTTCTGTATCTTTCCGGATATGGTGACAGGGAAATCATCAGTGAACCTGATATACCGGGGAATCTTGTAATGGGCAATTTTACCCTTGCAGAAGTCCTTGATTTCTTCCTCAGAAAGTGCCTGGCCGGGTATGATTTTAACCCAGGCCATAAGCTCTTCACCATATTTCACATCAGGGACACCTATCACATATACATCGGCAATTTTTGGATGGTGATGGAGGAACTCCTCGATTTCACGCGGATAAATATTCTCACCACCCCTGATGACCATATCCTTTAAACGGCCCACGATTTTTACATATCCCTCATCGTCTATTGTACCAAGGTCCCCCGTATGGTTCCAGCCATTATGGTCAAGAGTCCCATGGGTAGCATTCGGGTTATTGTAATAACATTTCATAGTCATATATCCACGTGCGCAGATCTCACCGATCTCACCCCGTGGAACAATTTTCCGCGTTTTCTGGTCGATGAATTTCAATTCAGTATGAGGGAAAAGTTTTCCCACTGTTGAAACCCTCCGTTCAATCGGGTCTTTTGTGGTGGTCATCGTAACACCGGGAGAAGTCTCTGTCTGACCGTACACGATTACAATATCGGTCATATTCATCTTCTTTGAGACTTCTTTCATCACCTCGATAGGACAGGGAGAGCCGGCCATAATCCCGGTACGAAGGGTGCTCATTGAATAACGGGAGAATTCCGGGTGTGAGAGTTCCGCAATGAACATCGTAGGAACGCCATGAAGCGCCGTACACCGCTCATTCTGGACCGCCTTCAGGACTTCTTCCGCGTTAAATGTCGGAGATGGGATTACCATGGTCGAACCGTGCGTAACACAGGCAAGGTTTGAGAGCACCATGCCAAAACAGTGGTAGAACGGGACCGGTATACAAAGGCGGTCTGCAGGTGTAAAGCCCATTCCTTCCCCGATTATATACCCGTTATTCAGCACTGAGTGGTGGCTGAGGACGACACCTTTAGGAAATCCGGTGGTCCCGCTGGTATACTGGATATTGATGGCATCGTCAAACTCAAGCGATCCCTCGCGGTCGATCAGTTCGTCCTGACTGATTTCTTCCCCTTTCCGGATGCAGTCCTCCCAGACAAACATACCGTTATAGGGGATGTCCCCCATGAAAATAACATTTTTGAGGAACTGGAACTTATCACTCTTGATGTGGCCCGGGCGCGACTCATAGGCTTCCGGGCATGCCTCGTAAAACATTCCCACATAATCTGAGGTCTTGAACCGCCCCTGGATGATAAGGGTCTGTATTTCTGCCTGTTTCAATACATACTCGAGTTCATATGTCCGGTAGGCGGGGTTGATGTTGACCATAATTGCACCGATTTTTGCGGTTGCAAATTGTGCCTGGACCCACTCTGCGTAGTTCATTGCCCATATCCCTACCCGGTGACCTTTCTCAACACCAAGCGCCATCAGTCCCTTTGCCAGGTCATCCACACGTTCCTGGAATTCCCGATACGTCCACCTGATCCCCTGGTGTACGGAAACAAGGGCATCATTATCAGGGTGCTCTTTTGCGATCCGGTTGAACATATACCCGATAGTCTCGCCAATCAGCGGAAATGAAGAGATACCACAATCGTAACTGATCTTCACCATTGATCAGAATATTTCGTGAGAAAAGAATATATGATTACTGATTTCGCATGAAAATCCCCCCCGTTTTCATAGGAAAGGGCAATAATGGTAGTTCCCAGTTATGTTTCTTTATGCGAACACTTAAATCTCGAACATGCGATTTAATTTACATCATCGGGGTCGTGGCCTAGTCCGGAATGGCGACGGGCTCCAGCGGTCTTTCGCGTCTTCTGTGCGAATGATGAACAATGGGTCTTCTGAATAGTGATGATCCGTTGGAGCACTGACGCATGTCGGAGAGACCCGTCGATCGTGAGTTCAAATCTCACCGACCCCACATTTTTAATTACACCACTTCTCGCTAGCGGTGAGATTTTTCTGGTGGTTATGCCATCCTGTTTCATCTTATTACGGGGACAATACTGTCCAGGAGATGGAACTAATGAGCCAGGACAGGTTTGAACGAGGAAAGAAACAGCTGGAAACGATGAGCGGCACGGGGGTTGATGCAATGCTGGACAACCTGAAGGGTATTGCACCTGATCTCGCCCATTACACGGTTGAATTTCCCTATGGTGACGTGCTGTGCAGACCGGGCCTTGACCTCAAATCACGGCAGGTAGCCACGGTTGCAGCGCTCACTGCACTGGGTAATGCACCAGTCCAGCTCGAATGCACATATTTCCATGGCGCTGAACATTGGTTGTACGCGTGAGGAAATAATCGAGATTATCACCCAGATGGCAGTGTATGCCGGGTTTCCTGCAGCACTGAATGGTATGGCCGTGGCTAAGGATGTGTTTGTGGACAGGGACAGGAAAGGGTTGAGCTGAATACGAGAAAAATGGTTTATGTACCATGGAGATTTCAGATGGATTTTGAATTCATCCCACATTTCATCGTAGATCTTTTCGGAACCCAACCCATTTATGATCACAATCAGCGGTATTGAAGGTACATCTTCATTTTTTGGGAATCCCGGGGGAATTAAAACATTTATCATATAATGGGGCTACATAGTAAACAGGAGACTCGAGGATTTTATGTATCTTATTGGAGAAGCACTCGTCGGGGACGGGCCGGAGCTCGCCCATATCGACCTGATGATCGGAGATAAGGAAGGGGCGGTCGGGTCCGCATTTGCCAATGCACTCTCGCAGCTATCTGCAGGGCATACCCCGTTACTCGCCGTCGTGAGACCGAACCTGCTGACGAAACCTGTCACACTCGTGATCCCAAAAGTCACGATAAAGAAGGAGCACCAGGTACGGGAGATGTTCGGACCGGTACAGGCAGCGGTAGCAAAGGCTGTTGCAGATTCAGTTGAAGAAGGGGCTTTCAAAGACCATGATATCGAAAAAATCGTGGTCCTCGCTAGTGTCTACCTCGGCCCGTCAGCTGCAGACTATAATAAAATTTACCGCTACAACTACGGTGCCATGAAACTTGCAATCAGCAGGGCAATGGAATCATTCCCAGATAAAAAGACCCTTATTTTTGAGAAGGACCGCGCAGCACATGCAGTTATGGGGTTCAAGGTACAGCGCCTCTGGGACCCGCCATACCTTCAGGTCGCCCTTGACCTTGTCGATATGAACAAAGTCACCCAGGTACTCACCGAGCTTCCGGCAAATGACCACCTTATCATCGAGGCCGGGACACCCCTGATCAAGCGGTTCGGCCTGAACGTGATCTCTGAAATGCGGAAGATCAGGCCGAATGCATTCATCATTGCGGACTTAAAAATCCTTGACACAGGAAACCTTGAGGCCCGGATGGCTGCCGATGCATCCGCAGACGCCGTAGTAATTTCAGGGCTTGCACCTGTTTCAACGCTTGAGAAGGCAATCGTTGAGGCTAAGAAGACCGGCATCTATTCCATAGTGGACATGTTAAACGTTGCCGATCCGGTCAAGCTGATTGCAGGGCTGTCTGTTAAGCCGGATATTGTTGAGCTGCACAGGGCAATTGATGCGGAGGAGACCAAGCATGCCTGGGGCAATATTGCCGCCCTGAAAAAGGCAGCAGGTGGAAAACTCCTCGTTGCAACTGCAGGTGGAATCCGGGCAGAAGTCGTGAAGGATGCACTGAAGTCAGGTGCAGACATCCTTGTGGTCGGCAGGGCAATAACCGCGTCCAAGGATGTCCGTTCCGCGGCTGAAATATTCCTTGAAAACCTGAACCGGGAAGAGATCGACCAGTTCAGGGTTATGACAGACTTTTAAATTATCACCGATTTCTTTTTTTAAATAATCAGAAGTTCCGGGTTTCAGGTTTACATAAATATTTACCAGGCCATAGACAGGCAATCGGGAATTCACACGCATTATTTTAACTTTTCATAAGAGTTTTTAAAAAAAAATAGGAGTATCCAGATTTTACAGGAGTGATTTCCCTGACTGGTACACCATGACCTTGTTGAATGCAGTGATAGTACCCTGGGCACTTGTCACTTCAGAGTACGTGATGTCTTCTGCTTTGGCGGATGTCCAATAGAATCCGAAAGGTCTGCCAACGACTAGCGTAGGCGGACTCCTTGCTTCCTGAATATGCAGCTTAACATATGCCATTGCCGAGCCCATTGCAGGGATCTGCCCCACTGATGTGCCGTATGGCTTGACATTGATCTGGTAGTTCAAATCAACGGGCACTGTTGCATCGGTACCGACAAACGGATCACTTGCACTGGTTACGACAGAACCGACAACCAGGTCATACTTACTGCCCATCTGGACGATGTTGCAGTACGCCGGGATTATATCCACCGGGTATGCTGAGAACGGACAGAGCATCCTGTCTGATGCAGTGGTATTCTGGCCTGCACCATCCAGCATGATATTCTCGGTACCCATGATGTTCCCAGCATCTGCAGTCGCTATAAAGGTAACCGCAGTATCTGCTTTCACATTGTGCTGGCTGACGACCTTGTTCCGGGTGTCGATTGCCATGGTCTTGACCAGGGTGGTCTGCCCGGCCTGGGCGACAATGTTTGCATCATACGCCGTGGTATACTGAATTTGTCCAATCTTCAGCATCGGACTTCCGTCAGTAGTCTGTGTTGCAAGCGACAGGTTTGAGAGTGACCATGTGAGTGCATCGGTCTCCATGACAAGCCCGTCTGCTACAAAGGTAGTACTGGTCATGATTGTCTGGGTCTCCGGGGTTGCCGGGACGGGTTGGTCCGCAAATGCTAGTCCTGTCACTACGACGAGAAGAGCAACAAATACGAGAGCAACTATGCTTAAATTGTGATTTTGTATATTAAACACCTCCTTACCTGATTAGGACACCCCCTCAGGCTGCTAATCAGTAATTTCTACTTAAATTGTCCAATCTATTAAAGCTTTTCAATAAAATACCCACAATTAGGTGATACACAATCCTTCATTGACAATAAGCCATGAATCAGTTTTTATATCCGGGTCCAAATAAGTCACCATTTACCGGGTTTATCGAGTTCCGTATCAGCAGTATACAATTCTCCTGATGCCCTGAAAAAAGTGGCCCCAATTCTTATAACTCGATCGTTTCACCTGGTGCAAGGACGGCGACCTTCATATCAGTCGTCCGCTCAATTGCAAATTTGAATTTTGACGGGTCCTGAACAATCTTTGGCCAGGTATTGTAATGAATCGGGATGACCAGGGGTGCCCCGATATACTGGGCGGCCATCATGGCCTCGTCAGGACCCATCGTGAACCTCCCCCCGATCGGGAGGAGGGCAACATCCGGGCGGTAAAGGTCACCGATCAGTTTCATATCAGAGAAGAGTGCCGTATCACCTGCATGATAGACCTTTTTCCCATCCATCGTGATGACATACCCTGCTGCAGCACCCCCGTTGAACCCGATACCGGCTTCTTCGAGCCAGGAGGAATGGACTGCCGGGGTCATGGTGAACCGGACGCCATCAACGTCGATGGTCCCCCCGATATTCATCCCTTCAGCAGGAATACCTTTTATTGCGAGATATTTTGCGATTTCATTTATTGCTACCGTTGTTTTCCTGAGGCGTACCGTGTCACCCATGTGATCGGTATGCCCATGGGTGACCGCGATAATATCACAATCAGCAGTAATTTCCTTCCCTTCACCAATAAAAGGGTCAACGATGATGTTTTTCGTCCCCGATAACCATACACAGGAATGCCCAAACCAGGTGAGTTTCATGTCAGGTACACTATCCTCACACTTCTTATGAAAACGTAACTCTTCTTACCTGGGGAATGCCAACGACCGAATCCCCTGAAGCATGCAATAATGAGGTGATTATTTGAAAATACAAAAAATGAGTGAGGGCCCTCACTCAGTATAACTTGATGGGATTCATCCACCCCTGCTGGTCTTGTTCAGGCTACATCAATTAATTCTGCTTCTGTTATGTCGATTGAATCACCAAGACCATCCTTTGTAGCGCTCCGGGTCATCTGCTCGCTGAGGTCCCGGTCTTCCATGACATCCCTGATACGCTCAAGGTAGTGATCAATGGTATGGTCATCCCGCTGGTCTATCACGTGGCGGTATTCACGGAGCGTGGACGGGCTTACCCCGAGTTCTTCGCTGATCTCCTTCATCGTCTTCCCTGATTCCATGAGTATTTCCATCTTCTCACGGTCAAATGGCATCTTGAAATCAAGGTCGCGGAATAGTTTCAGACGAACCCGTGCTCGTGCGACGGTCTTCGACAGTTTTTCATCCCCAAGTTCTCTGGCGATCTCAGTATCATTCTTGCCGAGATAGTAGGCAGAGACTAGCTTGGCGAGTTGAATAGGCTTCAGTTTGGTCTTAAAGAAGCCCTGATCAAGAATCTCCCGCATTACAAGGGCGATTTCACGTTCAACGGCGTCACGGTCTCTTAAAGATCCGTGGATTTTTTTCATCGGTTCCACGATCTTTGTTTTGCTGGTAATGTTTGTGAACAATTCCAGAAGCTGAATTTTACGTTTGTCTTCCGGCATGTTTGAAAACCACACTAGGGATTACCGGAATAGATGCGCGGATTAATATTTAACACTATCTTAATTTCCAGATTTTATGAGCATGATACATGACAGATATGACACATAACGGATATTTTTTACCTTATTGTGCCGTATCCCCGCATACGAGGAAGGCTTTCATGGTAAATCCCGGGGGTAGGGTTGTGGTGAGATTTTTCCATGTGTTAATACTCCGATTTGAACAACTTTTTCATACCGGGCGTTCTATTATGATGGATAACCAGTGGTCGATATGAGCGATGTATACGATAAAATAAATGATCTTACCAAACGACGCGGTTTTGTATGGCCGACATCAGAGTGTTACGGGGCGGTCGCAGGGTTTATCGATTATGGTCCGCTTGGCTCCATGATGAAACGCCGGATTGAAGATATTTGGCGTTCTTTTTATGTAATACAGGAAGGTTATTACGAGATAGAATGTCCTACCATCGGACAGGAATCAATTTTTATCGCATCCGGGCACGTGAAGGGATTTTCAGACAAGATGTTCCAGTGCCTGCATTGCAGGGAATACCTGCGTGCTGACCACGTCGTTGAAGGAGGGGGAATTGCCGGATCTTCCACGATGTCCGAAGAACAGCTTTCTGCAGCACTGGCCCCACTCACCTGCCCGGTATGCGGGGAGGTAATCGGGAAGGTCGAGGTCTTCCCGTTTAACCTGATGTTCCAGACCACGATTGGACCAGGATCACAGAGGAAAGGGTATTTAAGACCCGAGACTGCACAGGGGATGTTTACCGATTTCCAGCGGCTGCTCCGTTTTTACCGCGATAAACTGCCATTCGGTGCAGTACAGATAGGAAAATCCTACCGGAATGAGATCTCCCCCCGACAGGGTATGATCAGGCTCCGTGAGTTTACCCAGGCCGAAGCTGAGATCTTTGTACATCCCGGAGAAAAAAACCACCCGCATTTTGCACGGTATGCTGAATATGAAGTCCCGCTCTTCGGTCAGAAGCAGCAGCAGGAAAACTCGGCGCCCCTGATCATGACAATGAGATCTGCCGTGGACAAGGGAATTATTGCAAACGAATATGTTGCGTATTACCTCGCACTGACCCACCAGTTACTCGTCAGGATCGGTGTGAAGCCTGAAAGGCTCCGGTTCAGGCAGCACCTGCCTGACGAGCTTGCCCATTATGCAGAAGACTGCTGGGACGCAGAAATCCGCTCTGAACGCTTCGGCTGGGTGGAGACGGTCGGGATTGCGGACCGTACAGATTACGACCTCAGGGCACACGAAAAACAGAGTGGCCAGTCTTTTACAGTCTTTATCCAGTATGAGACCCCGAAACGGGTGCAAAAAAGGAGAGTCGTCGCAGACATGGGAGCCCTTGGCCCGAAATACCGCGGTAAAGCGAAAGATATTGCTGATGCACTGGCAACAACGGTTCCCGGCCCTGACGGGATCACGGTTACCATTGGATCAGAAGAGTTTTTTGTCCCAAAGGACCTTTACAAGGTGATTGAAGAAGAGGTCGATCTCCCGGGAGAAGAGGTCAGGCCACATGTCATAGAACCTTCGTATGGTATCGACCGGATGTGTTACGCGGTCCTTGAGCAGAGTTATGACGAAGAAATAGTTGACGGGGAAGAGCGCCGTGTACTCCGCCTCCCGCCCCTCGTTGCACCCGTCCAGGTAGCAGTCTTTCCCTTAATGAACCGTGACGGGCTTGACACCATCGCCAGCCAGCTTACCCGCAGGTTTCATGAGCACCATATCCTCGCCGAATACGATGATTCCGGGGCGATCGGTCGCCGTTACCGGAGACAGGACGAGATAGGCACGCCCTTCTGCATCACCGTCGATTACGATACCAGAGAGGACCAGACCGTGACAATCCGGGACCGGGACACCATGAAACAAATGAGAGTGCCGATCGATCGTGTACCTGACATGATCAGCGACCTTATCGAAGGAAAGGGAAGTTTCTCCACAATCTGTCCATGACCTGCATCAACCACCCGCTGATACGACCCGGAAGCCTTGAATCGAGGGAGTATCAACTAAACGTCGCGATGCGGGCGATAGATGCAAATACGCTCGTTGTCCTCCCGACAGGCCTTGGGAAGACTGCAGTGGCACTGATTGTTGCGGCATCGCGGTTGTATAACGAGGGGGGCAAGGTACTCATGCTCGCCCCCACTAAACCGCTTGTCGAACAACACCTGAGATTTTTTGAAAACCTGCTTGTTTTACCGGATAAAAAGGGTGATTCACCACCCTTTGTGATGTTTACCGGTGAAACCCCGGGCGAACAGCGCACATATGAATGGGAGCGTTCGACTGTTATTTTTGCCACACCACAGGTTATAAAAAACGATATCCTTGCAGGCCGTTATTCCCTGGCAGATGTTACCCTGATGATTATTGACGAATGTCACCGGGCCGTTGGAAACTATGCCTACGTGTTCCTCGCAGAGCAGTACCGTATCCAGGCAAAAAGCCCGAGAATTCTTGCAATGACCGCATCACCAGGCGGGCAGCAGGAAAAGGTAAGAGAAGTCTGTGCAAATGTCGGGATCGAGCAGGTAGAGACACGGAGTGAGGATGATCCCGATGTACGGCCTTACATCCATGAACGTGATATCGAAATCATCAGCGTTTCACTGCCCCCGGAACTGGAGAAGGCACTTGACCACCTTAACAGGCTGCTCGACGACAGGTTGAAACTCCTCGCCGGGTCCGGGTTTTCTGTTCCGAAACGACAGCAGCTCTCGATGAAAGCCCTCAATGCAATCAATGCACAGGTGCAGGAAAAAATCCAGCAGCGGGAACCTGCCGGGTTTGCAGCAGCCTCGGTCTATGCTGAGATCATGAAGCTGAAACACGCGGTGGGACTTGCCGAGTCACAGGGGAGCGAGGTATTAAAGACCTATCTCTCCCGCCTTGCCGCAGAAGCAACATCTCCATCCGGTTCAAAAGCGAGTCGCCGGCTTGCCCAGGACCCGGTTTTTACTGGCCTCATTGACAGGGTGGCCGGGTGGGAATGCGAGCTTCACCCAAAACTCGGAATTGTTGAAGCAATTATAAAATCAGAACTCAAAAATTCGACTGACAGCAGGATCATCGTGTTTGCGACCTACCGTGATGCAGTCCAGCTGATTGTTGACCGGCTGACCTCGCAGGGTATCCCATGTGAACGCTTTGTCGGGCAGGCAACTAAGGATGCAGAGAAAGGACTGAGCCAGAAAAAGCAGATCGATGCCCTCCGGAGGTTCCGGTCAGGAGAGTTCCGGGTCCTTGTCGCCACGTCGGTAGGGGAGGAAGGTCTTGATGTCCCGTCAACAGACCTTGTCGTGTTTTACGAGGCGGTACCATCAGAAATCCGCAGCATCCAGCGGAAAGGCAGGACCGGCAGAAGTGGTCATGGTAAAATTATTGTCCTTGTAACAAAAGGGACTCAGGACGAGACCTTCCGGTACGTAAGCCAGTCGCGCGAACGGGCGATGGCCAAGGGAATACGGCAGATCGGCAACGACATGCCGCAATCGTTTCCCGGTGAAAGTAAAGCGACCCAGATGAGGATCGAAGAGTTTACCGCAGGCTGTGCCCCTGCCGGGACGGGACCGTCAATTGTTGTCGATGACCGGGAGACTTCATCGAAGGTCGTGGAATCGCTCCATGCGATGGGAGCCTCGATCAGTATCCAGAGATTACCCATCGGGGATTATGCGATAGGAGACCGTATAATAGTCGAGCGGAAGACGACAAGGGACTTTGCTGAGACCCTTGTAAACCGCGATCTTCTCGGGCAGGTACGGTCACTCGCAACCTCCTGTATCCGCCCGGTACTGGTCATCGAGGGGGAGGACCTCTTCCAGGAGCGAAATATCCACCCGAATGCAATCCGGGGGACTCTTTCAGCGATTGCAATCGACCTCGGGGTGACATTGTTCACGACGAAAGATGCGGCAGATACTGCGGCAATGCTTCTTGTCGTTGCAAGAAGGGAGTTTGAAGAGCGTGGGGAACGTGCACCATCCATCCGGAAACCCTACCACTCGTACATGGAACAGCAGGAGAGTATTATTGGTACATTCCCGGAAATCGGGCTGAAAAATGCGAGGCTGCTCCTGGACCATTTTGGATCCGTGCAGGGTATTGTTAATGCAGATGAAAAAGCGTTATCAGAAGTTCCCGGGATTGGGGAAAAACGGGCAAAAAAGATATACGATTTATCGAGGCACCCTTACGGCTGAGAGGAGTTCAGGGCTTCGATCCCCTTTTTCACGGTATTCATCAGGGAAAGGCAACGGTCAGGATCAGGTTCGCAGGCGATCCTTTCGGAGAGCGTGATCAGCGTTGTTTCAAGTGCACATGCAAGTTCGGTAGGTGATGATGACACGCGGGTTTCTACCTTTGATTGTTCAACCGGTTTTTTGACTGACTTTTTGGTTTTTTCTGCTGCCTTTTCTTCTTCCAGTTCACACATCACGCAGAATGTCCGGTCCTTATAGGTGAACATAGGCGATCCACAGGCAGGGCACGTTTTTGCCAGCATTTTTGCCCCTTTCAGGAGGTATTCTGCCATTACATCATCGGGTTTCTTCTCGGGTATCGGTATCACCTGGTTGTTAGGTTGGTTTATCAAACTATATAAGGCGGGATAGTAGTATTAATAGAGAGAAGCTCACGAATGGTGATATCATGACTAATCCGGAAAAAACAATAGAGAATTGCGTCCAGATGCTGCAGCACATCATGGATGACAACACAATACCGAGAAATATCAGGCGCGTCGCAGATGAGACAAGGATGCTGCTTACGAATCCTAACAAGGGAATCGGTCTCCGTGCCGCGGAGGCAATCTCAAAAATTGACGAAATCAGCAATGATCCCAATATGCCCGTGCATGCAAGGACCAGGATATGGGAACTGGTATCCCACTCGAGACAATCCCGCTCGATTAATCAAACCGCCAAATACTTCCTTTTTAATCAGCCGTGAATAAATGGGCTTTCATCATATCACTGACGGTTAAGAAGGGAGGATTTGTTTTATTTTACCAGGGCGCCATTCAAGAGCATTTAATCTGAAAATGACCCCGGTTGTATTCAATTTTCATCCTGTATGCTTGTGGCCTTCCGGCATCATGTCCGTTTTTATCCTATCTGTTCCCATAACCCTGTGAGAAGGTACGGTTATACCAGATTAACAGTATCAAGGGTTGTAGAATCATCACCTGGAAATGTGAAATTCTCTGCCGATTGTTTATATGGTTCCATCCACGGTGACCACCACGGACCTTTTACGCCCGGACCTTACATCAAGTTCAATAAGTACGACCTGCTGCCAGGTACCGCACATGAGTGCACCATTCATAACTGGAACGGTCAGAGAGGGGCCGATGCATGATGCTTTCACATGGGACCTTCCATTTCCATCACCCCACCGGGTATTGTGATCATACGGTATTGTGTCTGGTGCAAGAACCGAAAGGGCCCTCCTGAAATCCCCGAGGACACCCTCTTCGTATTCGATGGTTGTGACCGCTGCCGTGGAGCCGTTCACAAAGATATTGGTGAGACCGTTCATAACTCCGCTCTCATGGACAATTTTTTCCACACCTGGGGTTATATTTACCATCTCCCCTTCACATTTCGTCTGGAACTCTAATGTCTTCTGAAACATACTCCATTCTTTTTTGCAGTACGAGATAACGGTTACCATGTCCGTACGAAAGGAATTGACCATGGAAAAAAACGAATGTCGCTGATAATGGCAGGTTAACAAGGTGCGTAAATAATGTCAGAAAAAGGACAGAAAAATATTATATCGTTTACAGGACAACCGGAAAAAATCAGGGGGTTGGAGAAGATGGTTCTCCTGGACCATGATCATACCTGATGATATAGAGGATAATCACTATGACCGGTACAATAAAATCAAGGTACATAACTGCCCCGGCATTGTTGATCGCTGTATCATTGAAGACAACCAGCTGGTAGACATGTCCGATCCCGGCCCCGATCATGAATATTGAGAAAGAAATGATGGTCGCAAGACGGAAAGACCGGTTCATCCTGACCGAGAGAAGGCCAAGGACCCCGATTGCAAGGTTTGTAACTGCGACTTCCTGCTGGAACGGGTTTCCTGCCAGCCAGCCGATGCTGACTGCGACCTGTGCTGCAAATACGGTATGGGCAATAAAGGCCCAGATCCCTGCTACCCCGAGCTCGATAGCAAAAAACCATACCAGGAGTATTTCAGCCGACCCGGACCGCGTAATGGTATTCCGCTTCTGAAAAATCTGCACACCGGCACCTGCCAGTGTGATTAACATAAACAGGTACGGTGTTAAATCACCTATTGACGACATTATCATGAGGTTAACGCTCTTACAAATAAATCCGCCTGTCTGAAACAGGAAAGCTGGGTTATCATGGAAAAGACAGTAATCGGTATGGTGGCTGGCCTGCAATCACCAGGAATGTATTTGGTATCCATCACCTGGATGGCTGAATGCCTTGTTTTTCAGGGAAACCTGCTACCTGCGGCCTTTAGTTACCTGTAATCAGGACCACCATGGGACACATCCATTCAGGACAGGAAATCCGTTTGTCCACAGGTGAGAAAATTCCAAAAAAAAGATGATGGTTACTCTTCAAGTTCAGGTACGAGGACGGCAACGCCCACAACCCTGTCTCCTGCATCCATCTTCATAATCCTTACTCCACGGGTACTACGTTTCTGGATAGATATCCCGGAGACTTTTGTCCTCATGACAATCCCTGATGCACTCATCACAATAATCTCGTCATTATCAGAGACGGCCTTTGTTGTGACGACGGCTCCGCCTTCACGGTCAGTCAGGATGTTCCGGACACCCATTGTACCGCGGCCATGGCCCCTGAATTCTTCAAAATCAGTCCGTTTTCCACGCCCGTTCTCAGTGATGGTGAGGAGCATATCCTTGTCAAGGACAGTTATGGCTTTCAGGAGATCAGTCCCTCTCATCCGGATACCGATGACTCCCATCGCATTGCGGTGACGCGGCAGCACCGCGTCCTCGTGGAACCGAAGGCTCTGGCCTTTTGCAGTCGTTAGGATCAGTTCCCTGGTCCCGTCCGTGATCTTCACATCGACCAGTTCATCCCCTTCGCGGAGGTTGATCACGTTGATGCCGGTTGACCGCGGCCTTGAAAGTTCCTCAAGGGACACCTTCAGTACCTGGCCACGCTGTGTCGCGAAGAAGAGGAACCGTTCGGGACTGAATTCCCTGACGGGTATAACCGCGGTTACACGCTCGTTGTTCAGGTTCAGGAGGTTTACAATTGCCTTCCCGCGTGCTGTCCGGGTATCTCTCCGGTATATCATATATTTTCAGCCAGTATACACGTCCCGTGTTCGTGAAACAGAGGAGGTAATCATGGGTGTTCGCCACGAACACGTTCTCCACGTAATCCTCGTCTTTCGTGGACATCCCGATGATACCCCTGCCACCACGCCGCTGCTGCCGGTAGGTGTCAAGGTCCATACGCTTGATGTAGTTTAACGAAGTGAGCGAGACGAGTGCCGGCTTGTCCTCGATCAGGTCCTCTTTCTCGATATTGGTCAGGTCCTTGCTGATCTGGGTCCTCCTTGCATCTCCAAATTTCTGCCCGAACTCAACGACTTCCTTCTTAATTTCCACCCGGATAGTCGATTCAGATGAAAGAATATCTTTCAGGCGGGAGATCTCAACTTCCAGGTCATTGCGTTCCCCTATAATCTTCTGGTGCTCAAGCGCCGCGAGACGGCGGAGCTGCATCTGGAGGATAGCATTTGCCTGTAGTTCATCAAGACCGAATTTCGTTATCAGCGTATCTCGTGCTGCCTCAACGGTCTGGGAAGCACGGATAGATGCAATGACCGCATCGATATTATCGAGTGCCAGGAGCAGGCCGATGAGGATATGCACACGGTCCTGGGCCTTCCGAAGGTCAAACTCACTCCGCTTCCGGATTACGACAATCCGGTGCTGGACGAACTCCTCGATCAGCCCTGGCAGCGAGAGGTACCGGGGCTGCTTGTCAACAATGGCCAGGTTGATGATCCCGAATGTACTCTCCAGTGCAGTGTGTTTGTAGAGGGTATTTAAAATTACAGCCGAATTGGTATCCCGCTTGAGCTCGATAACCACCCTCATGCCGTCCTTGTCCGACTCATCCCTTATATCGGATATGCCTTCAATCCGTTTTTCCTTGACAAGGGTCGCGACATGTTCGATCAGTCGTGCCTTGTTTACCTGGTAGGGTATCTCGGTTATGATGATCCGGTCACCTTTGCTGCCGCGTTCCTCGATCTCGGCAACACCCCGGATGACGACCCTGCCATACCCCGTGTTATAGGCATTCCTGATACCTTCATTGCCCATGATTACCCCGCCTGTCGGGAAGTCGGGGCCGGGTATCACCTGCATCAGCTCATCCACCGTGATCTGTGCGTTGTCAAGGTAACGGCTGACAGCATCGCATACCTCTTTTGCATTATGGGGAGGCATGTTGGTCGCCATGCCGACAGCGATCCCGCTCGACCCGTTAATCAGGAGGTTTGGGATCTTTGCCGGGAGGACCGTTGGTTCCTGGAGTGATTCGTCAAAATTCGGGGTGAAACTAACGGTCTCCTTGTCGAGGTCCTGCAGGAGTTCTTCAGAGATGGGGTTTAGCCTCACCTCGGTGTAACGCATCGCGGCCGGAGCATCGCCATCGATCGACCCGAAATTCCCCTGCCCCTCGACAAGCATGTAGCGGTATGAGAAGGGCTGGGCCATCTTGACAACCGTGTCATAAATGGATGAGTCACCATGCGGGTGATATTTACCCATGACTTCACCGACGATACGGGCACTCTTCTTGAACGGCTTATCGTGGGTATTCCCCATCTCCCACATGGCATAGAGTGAACGCCGGTGGACCGGTTTTAACCCGTCCCGGACATCAGGGATTGCCCTCCCGATGATAACGCTCATCGCGTAATTGATATAGGAGATTTTCATCTCCTGCTCGATGTTAATCGGAATAACACGGGGCTCTATACCTTCGAGCCTTTTTTGTTCAGATGTCAAGGTTCGTCACCTCCCTTGAATGCCTCTTGATAAAGTCACGCCGGGCATTCACGTCTTCTCCCATCAGTTTTTCAAAGATTTCGTTGGCAAAACTAGCGTCCTCGATCCTGACCTGTTTTAAGATCCGCTGGTCGGGGTCCATAGTCGTCCCCCAGAGCTGGGAGGCATTCATCTCACCAAGACCCTTGTACCGCTGGATCGTGGTCCCCTTTTCACCGAATTCTGCAACGAACTGCCTCATTTCATCTTCCTTGAACGCATATCGTTCCTGTTTCCCCTTCGCGATCCGGTAGAGAGGTGGCTGGGCGATATACACGTAACCATCTTCGATGAGTTTTGTCATGTAGCGGAAGAAGAAGGTAAGGAGGAGTGTCCTGATATGGGCGCCGTCTATGTCAGCATCAGTCATCAGGATAACATGGTGGTACCGTGCCTTTTCAGAATCAAAATTTTCGCCAACACCGGTCCCGATTGCAGATACGAGGGCCTGTATCTCAATATTTTTTAATATCTTGTGCTGGGTCGCCTTCTCCACGTTCAGGATTTTTCCACGCAGGGGCAGGATTGCCTGGAAGCGGCGGTCCCTTCCCTGTTTTGCCTGAGCCCCCTGCAGAATCTCCTTCCACGATATAGATCTCGCTCTTGGAAGGATCACGTTCCGAACAGTCGGCCAGTTTCCCTGGCAGGCCGGAACTTTCGAGAGTGCTCTTTCTTCGCGCAAGTTCCCGGGCGTTTCGTGCAGCTTCCCTTGCTCTTGCTGCGACAACTGCCTTCTCGACGATTGCGGCCAGGACCTTCGGGTTCTCTTCAAAATATTCGGTAAGCGTCTGGTAGACGAGCGAGTCCACAAGTCCTTTTACGTTGCTGTTCCCAAGGCGCATCTTGGTCTGGCCTTCGAACTGCGGGTTGGCCATCTTGACACTGATGACTGCCGTAAGCCCTTCACGGACATCTTCACCCCTGATTGAAAGCGATACTTCTTTGACCAGGTTATTTTTCTTTGACGACGAATTGATGGCACGGGTAATGGCACTCCTGAACCCTTCAAGGTGGGTGCCTCCCTCCCTTGTATTGACACTGTTGACGAATGAGAAGACCTGTTCACTATACGTATTGACGTATTGGAGGGCGACATCCACCTCAATTTTATCTTCGGGGTCTTTTTTGCCGAGAACGATAACATCAGGATGTGTTGGCACAGAGCCGGTATTTAAGTAGGAGACAAATTCTTTCAGCCCGCCAGCGTATGAAAAGAGTTCGCTATCACCAGACCGGTCGTCCTTGATTGCAATGGTAATGCCACTATTCAGGAATGCAAGTTCACGGAGGCGGTGGACGAGGACATCGTAATCGAATTGTGTCGTTTCGAAGATCGTAGAATCCGGCATGAAGGTGATATCAGTTCCTGATAATTGTTTACCGAACCTGGCAAGGAACTCAACCCTGTCAGCACTGGCAGGCTGTGCAGGAGACCCGTGCCATTTGACATAACGGGCCTTGAATTCCTCAAGCGTCTCCTCGCGGTGGGCCAGCGGGGCTGATGGTTTTCCCCGGATGAAACTCATCTCGTAGATGTTTCCGTCGCGGTAGACGGTGGCTTTCAGGGCCGATGAGAGCGCATTGACAACCGAGACGCCCACGCCATGGAGACCTCCGGATACCTGGTAGGTCTCCTTGTCAAATTTCCCCCCGGCATGAAGCACGGTAAGAACAATTTCAAGGGCACTCTTACCGTTCTTTTTCATCAGGTCTACCGGGATACCTCTCCCGTTATCCACGACCGTGCAGGAGCCGTCCCCATTTATGGTTACCCAGATATGGTCGCAGTAACCGGCAAGTGCTTCATCAATTGAGTTGTCAACGACTTCGTACACAATGTGGTGCAGGCCACGGGTATCAGTACTTCCAATATACATCGCCGGCCGCTCGCGTACCGGGGCGAGCCCTTCAAGAACAGTTATGTGAGATGCATCATACGGGTCGGTCATCCCTTACCCCCATAAAAAAAACTCTTCAGTAAACAGATCGTCAATCACATATAGTAAATGGTTGTTTCAACACTTAATCCTGATGAGTCCTCGTGACCCGGATTAGTGAAACTCGCCTAGTTCCGCATCTTTTATCCCGAGATTCCTGTCAATCTCCACGGCAAGACGGTTCAGGATCCGGTTGACTTCTTTTGCTTCTTCCTTGTCCATGGTACCCGGGACATGCCAGATAACATGCTTCCTGAGGCTCTCGGCCAGCCGTTCAACTTCAGTCCCCTTGAATGACGCCGGGAGGGTCATCTCATCCAGGTGGTCTGCCACCCCGGGCCACGCCTGTTCAGGGGGTAATGCAAAATGCCTGTTTATCAATGACAGGTTGACGATAAATCCGCGACCAAATCTGCTTTCCATGATATAGGATATACAGGATGGGGATTAAAAAACTCCCGCTTCCATTCAGAACCATGACACCTGCTTCAGCCAGGCCATTACCGGGATAATAATAATAAATCCAAGTGAAACTACGAGGAATGTCCATTCAGAGAGTTTAAAATCTTTTTTCTTTAAAAAGAGGTGGCTATGCCTGCCATATCCCCGGCAGAGCATGCTTATATAGACACGTTCCCCCTGCTCATATGACCTGACGAACATGGTCCCGATTGTATACCCTATCTGGCGCATCCGGTAGCGATATGGCAGGTTCCGGTCAAACGGATCGAACGCCTTACTCTCAAGCGTCTGGACGATCTTTCTGTACATGTAGCCGAAGACAAACAGGTAGCGTATCATCATACCAAGGGCAAGGGCAAATTCTGTCGGAAGCCCGAGCCTTCGCCCCCCGTCGAGCATGTCCTGTACCTTGGTCGTCGATGAAAGGAGGATAATGAATGATATGGTAATGATGAATTTTACAAAGAGGATCCATGCAAACTGGATAGATTCTGCGTAGATAGTGATCCCGAACGGCAGGACAACCACCGGGGTGTATACGGTATAATAAGGATTTTTCAGAAATATCTGGAACAGGATCACAATCCCCCAGAGGGGAACGATTAACATCGCCCGCTTGAGGTAGACCATGGGTGATAACCGGGTGAGCGCCCATAGCAGGGCAAAAAAAATAAAAAAAATTGCACCGACCGTGAGTACAACCGGAGAATAGGGTATCGATACCATCGCGATAATTGTGGCAAACACCACGATTATCTTGACCCTGGCATCAAGGCGGTGGATGATACTATCCAGGTAGGCGTAACGCTCAATATCAAAAAGTTCTTCGATCATGCCCTCTTCCCGAATGCCTCGAGGAATACCTTTTCCACTTCTTCGAAAGTATATCCCATGTTTATATCAACGCCGTGTTCCTGGAGAGAACGGATTAATTTTGGTAATACCGGTACATCGAGCCGGACTGACTGGAGCATCTCCATCTGTACGAATATCTCCTCTACCGTGCCTGATGCCATAACTGATCCCTTGTTCATCACATACACATAATCGGCGATTTCAGGTACCAACGATACATCATGAGTTGAAAAAATCACAGTGAGGCCGTACTTTTGCGAAAGGGAGTTACAAAAATTGTTAAAATCACGCACACCCTGGGGGTCAAGTCCTGCAGTGGGTTCATCCAGTACCAGTACCTGTGGTTCCATTGCCACAACACCGGCAATTGCGACCCGTTTCTTTTCACCCCCGCTGAGGTGATGGGGGACACGGTTTGCAAGGTGTTCAATACCAACAATATGGAGCGCTTCCTCAACACGGTGATGAACGGTCTCCTCATCAAGGCCCAGGTTGGTAGGGCCGAACGCAACATCCTGTTCGACCGTAGGAGAAAATATCTGGTCATCCGGATTCTGGAATACAATTCCGACAAATTTACGGACGTTACGGATATTTTCCCTGGTAATGGGTTCTCCCTGGACTAACACAGATCCCGATGTCGGCTTAAAAATCCCGTTAAAATGTTTGAACAATGTTACTCTTACCCGCACCATTGGACCCTATTACGGCGATACGTGCCTTTCGCGGGGCGATAAAATTGACATGGTGTAGTGCAGTGACATTCCCTGGGTACGTATAACAGAGATCGCGGGTTTCGATGAGATGCATGAGTTACCAGAATTGGGTAGGAAAAATTAAATGTCTATTGGTTTACCTTTGGCGGACTTTTCTTTCCTGCGAACTTTAATGCAATTATCAGGCCGATTGCAACGAGGAAGGCCAGAAGTGTACCGCCAACTATTGCAAGGATTCCTCCACCGGGACCACTCTCTTCACCAAGAGAATAATCAGGCATCGGGGCTGAATATGCGAACTTCCCCTCCATACTCTCTTCTATTTCTGCATCAGGAGGTGTAGGGCCTGTTAGTGCTTTCTGCCCCTGCACAACCAGAGCTGTACTATCCAGGCCATCAGGGTCACCTGAGGCAAGGAACACTGCAACAACCCCGATGAGGATCGCAATGATGAGTCCGCCAGCAATTAATGTTTTATTATCAATCATGCGACAGCACCTGCCTTCGCAGGTACTACACCTTTGTCCACCATGTCAGGCCTCACACTCACAATCAGGTATATTGCAGCAACCGTGATGACACCCTCAACCACCCCGATGACGGCATGGTACAACCCCATCGCAACCAGACCGGCCTCCAGAGGGAAGGTACCTGCAATCCAGAGTTCAACCGCAGCGCAGAGTGCCGGAATCACGCAGGCCAGCCAGGCTGCGATAAATGCTGAAACCGGCATACTTCCTGTAACAACCTTCAGTCCTTTGAAACTATAGAAACCCACAAAGCCACCGACTACACCCATGTTGAGGATATTCACGCCCATTGTGGTGATTCCGCCATCGCCAAACATGATCCCCTGGACAATCAGAACGAGCGTCAGAATGAATACCGCGGCAAACGGGGAACCAAGGATAATTGCAACAAGCGCCCCACCTACCAGGTGTCCGCTGGTCCCCATCGAAACGGGAAGATTAAAGGACTGGAGCGCGAAAATCCCCGCCGCCAGTACCGCAACAAGGGGTAGTTTTTCCTCGTTCGAGCTCGTTCTTTGCCCACCGTAATGAGAGGTAAACAAAGACCAGGGCGATCGCCCAGTATATTGCGCCCTGCCATATCGGGATAAATGCATCAGGTATGTGCACGTTCGTTCACCAAAGTATTACTTTATTGATAATTAGTAATATTTTTGATGTATAATAGTTTTTGTTTTGGAATTTTATAATTATGGTATTCAAAAATATTCGCACATAGTAATTTAAAACCTGATTTTTTCATATACCGTGATGACAAAGCTTTCGCCATTATGGGAACAACTACTATGATCAAACGACCAGGGACCAGCGGCAGGGTATTGTTTCTGTTATGAAAAAATTATTCCCCTACCATGATTGTCGTTAATTTTACAGATTCCACTCCTTTCTGCGACATCAGCCGTTCAGCGAGCGTCTTCAGCTGGGAACCGTCCCCCCGAACGAGTATTACTTCAAGACAGCGACCGTGCGTGACATGAGAATGCAGTGATGCCTGTACTATTGACATGAATTCGTGCTGGATATCAGTCAGGGTAGTCAGAAGTCCGCGTTGTTCGTGGTCGTAAATCATTGTGATAACCCCCTGCCGCTCTCCCTTCACATCAGACATCCATTTGTAATGTGTGATGTAACTTCTGATAGCGTCCCGGATCCCTTCGGAGCGTGATGAATATCCACGGTAATTGATTATTTCATCAAACTTGTCAAGCAGGTTCTTTGGCAGGGATATCCCGATGCGCATGAGCTCATTTTCACTCGTCATATCAAGTCCTCTTACCACTGATCGGAACTGGCACATCTTGTAGTTTTCGATAAGAATAACATTTTATTGTACATGTTATCCTGAACGTATTCGTTTTTTAATAATTATTTCTGATTCTGCATTTCTTAAAGGTTTGAAGGAGGAGAAAGTTTGACAGAACGGGTGTACCAGGCTGCTGATATCGAAATTACCCATCGTACCCGGTAAACATCCTTATTCCACAACGGATGAGCATCCCTGACTGCCGGTATAATGCAGGCTTTTTAAGAAGTTCTTTCACTACTCCTGCCGGCCTGTCCATGTCCCCGTACTGCCTGATAATATCAAGGATCTCAGGATCTGACAACGCCCTTACCAGGCGATCGGTCTCAACCGGACCAAGTGTCTGTCTCATGCGAAACATCATCAGCCCCCGAACAAGCTCTGTTCCAATGTCCTGTTTCCATAGACGTTCGTACCGGGAGAGGGAGGCATCATCGAAGACCCTGTTTTCTATACAATAGTGAGCCGTTGCAGCCGCATGCCGGGCAGTCCTGATCCCGGTATACACGCCTCCGCCGGAGGTTGGTTTGGCAAATCCACCGGCGTCACCAACATACATGGCCCGGCTACCGCAGGTAACAGGCATGACACCGATGGGTATCGTGCCAAGAACGAAGTCCAGGCTGGGACCCGGGAACCGTTGTGAAAATGAAAAGAATTTTTCTTTCACACGCGTCATCCCGGCAAGCCCGATTCTTGCCCTTTTCCGGTCGATTGGGATCCGCCACGCGAAGAATTCTGGTGAAGCGTCAGGGTACACCCCGACAAAACGGGGGTCGCTTTCATAATTGATCTCGGACTGGATCCCTGACAGGTAGAACCCGGCCCGTTTCATACCACGTAACCGGGCAATCGTGCTCCTCGGGCCGTCTGCCGCGATCAGGAGCTTATACGAGACTTCCTGGTGACCGTCAATCCCTCGGGTTAAGAGCCGGTTCCCGTCCATGCGGAACACTGCGGTCTTTAACCGGAACTCAGCACCTGCCACCGCGGCACGTTCTGCCATCTCACGGTCGAGAATGCCACGGTCAACCACGTACGCTTTTGTGACACCCGCATCGATAAGGAGGTGATTACCGGAATCAGACGACACATCTGCACCTGATACCTCGTTTAACACGGATTTCCCTGAGACCTTGCATTCACGAAAGGCATTCTGTGACAGGAGTCCTGCGCACTGCACCGGGTACCCGATCGTCCCATGCTCCTCTATACAGAGCGTGGAAAGCCCGTATTCCGCACAGGCGAGAGCTGCTGCACTCCCCACAGGACCGGCACCAACGACAACAACGTCATACCCGGGCTGTCGTCGGGCCCCACGGTTGTTCATCCAGATAGTACAATGGCAGGAAATAGTATCAAGCTGTGGACGATGTGTCCGGTATACCCGGCAAGTGTCACGTATATATTTGAGTGAACAACCCCATGTACTGACAATGGCAGAGGGACCGGAATTCAAGTGGAAGCAGTGCCTGGTGATCAGGTCAGACCTTAAAATGAGCTGTGGTAAAATGTGTGCACAGGTGGGTCACGCGGTACTACTGGCCTATGAGCGTGCTGATAGTACTGCAAGGAAAGGATGGTTCTCTGAAGGGCAGAAAAAAGTAGTGCTGAAAGTAGCCGGGGAACGCCCGCTCTTTGAATTAAAAGTGCTTGCAGAAAATGCCGGTATCGCCGCGGCTCTCGTCCAGGACGCAGGGCTCACGGAGATTGCCCCCGGTACCATCACCGCCCTCGGGCTTGGACCTGCGAAAGCCGAAGCCCTCGACAAACTGACAGGAGACCTTTCCCTCCTATGAGACTGAGCCCGTTTCCACTTGAGCAGGAGCTCGGGATGCGCTATTATTCGAGTGATACAACTGGTATCGGTGGAAAACTCCGTTCTACTGCTGAAGATTTTTTAGTCGAGGAGATCCCGGTTGCCGTTGGGGATTCGGGCCCGTACCTTATCTGCAAACTTACCAAGAAAGACTGGGAACTCCAGCACGCGGTGAAGGAACTTGCAAAACGACTTGGTATCAGTCACCGCCGTATCGGGTGGGGTGGCACAAAAGACCGGCACGCAGTGACGAGCCAGCTTATATCACTCTATGAAATAACGCCTGCACAGGTGGCCGATGTCAGGCTGAGAGATATCACGCTCGAAGTGCTTGGCCGTTCACAGTTCCCCCTGTCACTCGGTAGTCTGAAAGGGAACCGGTTCGATATCACTATCAGGGAGTTATCAGGGGAAGATATTGAAGGGCAGATACAGTCGGTTACCGGAACTACCTCTGCAGGTCTCCCCAATTATTACGGGGTACAGCGGTTCGGTGTTATCCGTCCCCTCACTCACCGTATCGGTGAAATGATCCTTAAAAATAACTACGAAGGTGCCGTTATGACCTATATCGGCCAGTCATTTCCCGACGAACCGGAAGAGAACCGTTCAACCAGGACAATATTTTACGAGACACGGGACGCCCGTGAAGCACTTCACCGCCTGCCGGTCTCGATGTCCTACGAGCGATCGATGCTCCATCACCTCATTAACCGCCCCGATGACTATAAAGGCGCCCTGAAAGTGCTGCCACCGAAACTGCTCTCAATGTTTGTATCAGCATTTCAGTCCTGGTTATTTAACAGTGCACTGTCGGTGCGGTTCGACCAGGGCACAGCAATCGATGAACCGGTCCCGGGTGACCTGTTGATCTTTGAAAACGGGAGGGAAGACCGCGTCACGATGCAGAACCAGCGAATCGCCGGCCAGCATATTAAAAGAGGCCGATGTATTATAGCAATTTTCATGCCCGGGTCCGTTACTGCCACCCAGGGACATTCCGGTAGTGCGATTGAGCACCTCCTGGAGGAACAGGGTATCGGCCCTGATAATTTTTTAAATGCACAGGATTTCGTCCATTCACGTTTCAACGGCGCTCTTCGGCCAATCAGCCTCATGACACCTGTTGAAGCCCTGCAGGAAGAAGACTGTGTCCGGCTGAAGTTTACCCTTCCACCGGGCCATTATGCGACCACGGTCTGCCGTGAATACATGAAAACAGACCCGCTCAGAATGATATAAGAATGATATAACAATGGGGCTTTGTTGAAACCTTTCGGGGTCATAAAAAAGAAGAGGGAAATACGAAGACAGGAGGGGGTTTCACCCCCTCCCTGCCCCACCCCCGTTAAGATATTCTTCGGGCAGGGTTTCGGCGAAGGCTCATTAAATTCAGAGTATTTTGGGATAGTCTCTATCCCAACCGGGGTCGCCAAAGCGGCGGGCCATGAGCCCCGGGAGCATAGTTTAAATTCAGAACGACCAGAAATCGTTAGAATTTATTATAGTATTTCTACAGAGCGTGCTATGAGCCTGTTGGCTCATAGATGAGCATGAAAATGGTGGCATTTCCGGAGGTCGCCTGGAGTTTTTCATACCAGCCAAAAATGGGAGTATCTAACAAGAGTCACGCTACGGGAGAACGGTACTCTACATCGTACTCGGTCACGAGGTTTGTCCCACAGAGATAGAAATTTTTCAACCCGAGCCGGATCATTTCATCCTCGGACTCTATATGCATACCCCCGACCAGTGAGGGGGTATCCGCTCCGCCAACAATGAACGGAAGGTGGATCAACCGTATCTCGTCAACGAGGTGGTGATGGAGCATGTGCCAGTTCAGGGTCGGCCCGCCCTCTACCATCATGCGGCGGACGCCAAAGTCCTTCCAGAGAATGTGCATAAGGATGGGAAGGTCCACCCTCTCTTCACCTGCTACAACCACCTGTGCTCCTTTTTCTTTTATTGCCTGTACACGTTCTTCGGGTGCTTTTCCGGATACCCCGATAACAGTCGGCGCCCCGGGACCAAGCACATTTGAGTTCAGGGGAATATCGGCATTACTGCTCGGGATGACACGGAGCGGGCTTTTCCCGGTAACATAACGCACCGTTAGGAACGAGTTGTCTATTTTTATCGTATTTGAGCCGACCATAATCGCATCGCATTCGGCACGGGTCCGGTGGAGGAGGAGTTCAGTCTCATGGGACATATATTTCATGAGGATCTTGCTCGAACTACCTTTTTTAAGCGTCAGCTTCCCATCCGCGGTGATCTCGGACATCATCAGTATTTGGGGTCGTTCTCTCGAATCTGCCATACCTGGTCCTTCTTGTCCCAGTTATCGACCTCCAAGATAATAGAAGTTAGCTGAATCATGTGAATTGTATCCCAGGATCCGGGTTCCCGTTTTATCGTTCACCCTGAAAAAAGAAAAGCCCCGGTTTTTGCTACGGAAGGAACAGAAAACCACCTATTTACATCGGAGCCAGGGTGAAAGGACAAGTATTAATGTTGAGATCCCAACTGTATTATGACATGAACATTACCGCGCTCAGGCCTAGATTTGTCGTGTACCTGGAGCCGGTCGCAGATATATTTGTTAAATCCGGGATCACCCCGAACCAGATTTCACTACTGTCCCTCATATTCGGGATTGCCTGTGCCCTATGTTTTATTGACCGCCATTTCGTTATTGGCAGCCTTTTTCTTTTCATTTCGGCGCTCCTCGACCTGGTTGACGGTAGCGTTGCACGGAAAATCGGTCGGCAGACAAAATTCGGGGCGGTGTTCGACTGGATTGTCGATAAATATGTTGATGCACTCGTACTCCTCGGTATAGGCCTTTCGGGGATTGCCATAATCGGCCGTTTCATGCCAGTTACGCCCGCTGTGGACTTTGGAATTGTTGCCCTCGCGATCATCGGCTCACTCATGAATACATTCATTAAACCTGTCACCTATGCTGAGATCGGGTTTAAAGAGCGTATTGACGGGAAAATTGAAGACCCACTCGAAGGGGTAGGCTTTTTCGGAAGACCTGAAACACTGCTGGTAATACTCCTCGGTGGCATTACCGGCTTTATCTGGCTCTCAGTGATAATAATTGCAATATTCGCCAATCTCTCGGCGCTGCAGCGGATATTCTACCTGCACAAGACCTATTCCTAAAAAAAAGACGCAAATATTTGCTCTGTTGACATGCTCTCAAATCTGTCCTGGAGATTAGGGCATTCCCAATTTTCCAACGCTCCCGTGGCTCCGCCCCGCCGCTATAGCGACCACGGTTGGTATGGGAAAAGGCCATTTTTCTCTGAATTTTTGTGAAGTCTGCCGTTAAACCTACCCAACGGATATCTTACCGGCTGCGGGAATGGGGGTGAAACCCCCACCTGCCCCTTTATTTTCCCATTTTTTTTCTGACTATGCAGGGTTTCAACAAAGCGCAGATATGACAATCCCTTTGATTTTCAGTTATTCTGATAATACGTCCAAATAAGGAGGTAATACCACTTGTGATGCAGTCATGGAATTGACAAAAATGTGAAGAAGACCCGGCCAGGCTAATACGAGGTCCAACATTTCAAAGCATATCCCTCACAACAACCATGGCATCTCCCGACATTGAAAAAGGCTTGTCCAATCGTCCCCCCTTACCCGTGGGAAAAAGTATTGCTACCGTTCCTGACATTCAACCCGTTTATCCAGCCGATTGAAAAGTTGTTATTTCAACCGCCCAGACAGGTACAGATACAGGTCACCTATTCCACAGGCGGGGATGCAGGAGGGATCTTACCACCCAGCCGGTACACCGCATAGTAATACTCCCCGGTCAGGTCCCTGGCAAATTCAGCGAGGGCCGGGTTGATCCTGAATAATCCGTATGCAATGCCGATAAGCAGGACCAGGGCAAGCCCTTCGGCAATAACATTGTGGGCCCAGAAAAGCTTTCATAACCGATTTCCCCGTTCCCTGCTATTTCAGGCAGGTAGGGGAACCACTGTTCGGTATATGCAATAATTACCGCTACATTCCTGGCAATATTCAGGAAATAGATGGTCGGTACTACAAGGAGAAACGACAGCACTTTCTGCCGCCAGTTTGATGGGACCGCACAGGCGACACCGAGCATGATTGCAATCCCCTGGATCCCCGTGCAGGCAAGAATGATCTGGATCCTGAACCCATACCGCTGGAACATGTCCCACGCAACCAGCAGGGTATCATAGCCAAGTGCGTTCAATACAAAGAAAACCTGCCCGACAACCACCGCGATCAACCAGTCACCAAGCGCGGGAATAAACTCAAACGGCGCATAGATCAGGAATGCTACAGCGGCAGCTGTAGAGAGCTGCATTACGCGGAGTTCTGATGTAAGTAGCAACTGCACGGTAATAACAAGGAACGGTACCGAAAGAACTGCAAGCAACGGGTACAGGAAGTTATTGATTGACAGGTAATAGGGGATCTCGGCAAAGAGAAAGAGTACCATTCCCGTCCATCCTACAATAGCCGCGTACTGCCGGTACCGGGTAGGGATCAGAAAGATCAGGAAAAAAACGCAGGATACGAGTATAAGGATACTCAATCATTCCATTACTATTGATTTTTTTCATTAAAAAAAGGATGCTGATGTGACAGGTCAACACAGGGTATTTACAGATAATTTTAGCAGTTATGGGGCGATACAAGGATTAATCTTGTTTGCCTGCGCATGATGAAACGATGTTCTGTCCTGAGTGCAAGAGTATTCTTATGGCTTCTGCAGGTCAGCTGAAATGCCGGAAATGCGGTTATATCCGGAAAATATCTGATAATGATCAGCTGCAGAAGAAAACAATGAGAAGCGAGAAGGAGATAGTCATTGTCGAAGATGACGGTTCATTCCCGACGCTCCCCACTATCCAGATTAAGTGCCCGAAGTGCGAAAATAACCTTGCATTCTGGTGGCTGAGGCAATTAAGGGCAGCAGATGAAAGTGAGGTACGCTTTTTTCGCTGCTGCCAGTGCAACCATACCTGGCGACAATACGATTGATACTGCCAGAGTAACAAATCAATTCCATTATTTTTAAATTCCTTTTTCAGGCCACATTGAATGGCATCTGATACTTCATACGATAGAATGTATAGCACCATTTCAGAAATTAGAGTACGATAGTTCTGTCGTTCTTGCTTTATTGCAGAACGAACGCCAGGAAACCATAATAAGTCATTGTTTTCCCGGATTATCAGATTCCACCAGCATCTTTCTGATACATTAAAATTGATACTCCTTCCAACAATCGGATAACTGGATTCCAAACCTCATGTTCAGGCAAAACAACGGTATCAGCCCCGGTTCACACCGACAGCACCACGGAGGATAACACCCAACGGTTTATATACTGTTTTGTGGCATTTATAAATATGAAGGTCAGGCCAGAGGAATCTCTTAAAATTGAAAATATTGTAGCCTCGGCGAAGGTGACAGATTATCTGGATCTTCCCATGCTTGCATCTAATATTAAGGATGCGGAATATAATAAGAAACGGTTTCCGGGTGTCGTTATCAGGATGCAGAACCCGAAAATTGCCGCACTCGTATTCGGCTCCGGGAAGGTTGTACTGACCGGCGCAAAAAGTGTTGAAAGCCTCTCGGCAGGACTCGAGATCCTTGGTAATCTGCTGCGTGAACTGAAGATCGATATCCCTACAGACCTCACCTACAAGATACAGAATATCGTCACATCAGCAGACCTTGGTGCGGGGATTAACCTGAACAAGATTGCCGTCGGGTTTAACCTTGACCGGATCGAGTATGAACCGGAGCAGTTCCCCGGTCTCGTATACCGGCTTGAAGTTCCAAAGGTCGTAGTGCTCCTCTTTGGCTCAGGAAAGCTGATTATCACCGGTGGAAAACAGCCGGAGGATGCCCGTGCTGCGGTCCTGAAGATCGTTTCAGACCTGACAAATCTCGGTCTCCTGTCAAGTTAAATCCTAATATCCCATCTTATTTTTATCAGTTTATACCTTGCATCCGCAGTTGAAATTCTGATTCTGCAAATGAGAATAATAATATTTTTATATATAATTCTGAAATACATATACAACATACCGGGTGATGTTGATGAAGTCCAAAAATGTGCTGTACTTTACACAGCGGGAAGAAGAATTTGCAGATCTTCTCACCAGAATCGGAACCAAGCGAAACGTTTCAAAAGTCCTTGTCTATCTTGCCAACACACCTGAAGCCACATCGCGGGATATAGAACGTGGTACGGACCTCAGGCAGCCCGAGGTTAGCATCGCGATGACCGCCATGATGGAGCAGAAATGGGTAAAAAGCAGGGAAAATAAGGCAGAAAACAAAGGAAGGCCTGTAAAAATCTATAAGCTCGCTCTCCCTATCAGCGAGATTATGGACAATATTGAAAGAGATAAAAGGGCTGAAGCAGACAACCAGTTGAAAATGATCAAGCAGTTGCGGGACTACATCACAGAATAACCAGACTGGCAGACTGTGAGTACTGGAAACAACATCCAGGACACTAACAATATTGTTGTAAGCCGCTATCCCTGAATTTTTTCTTCGAACTTTTTGATAATGAGTTTTGGACCGCAAGAGCCTGGAATTTCGCATTTCAGCGATGAAGGGGACCGGATAAATCCTCTACAAAGCAAGGGCGCACAACATGTAATTCCCTGAAATATTCCTGAGGGGGCGATATTGGGAGGGATGAAAGTTCAGAATTTCTTCGACTTATGGCGACCCAGACTTTTTTTAAAAGAATGGTGTATGAGCGGAAGGCAGTATGTAACATATTCTGGCCTTATAGGCTGTTTAAGACCTGAATCATTGTCAGATCCCATGCTAAAAAATGTTACCAAAATTACAGGAAAACAAAACGGGCCTGAAGGGATTTGAACCCTTGACCTACAGATTAAGAGTCTGTCGCTCTACCGAACTAAGCTACAAGCCCGCGAAGTGACTCAATATAGTGGTCTATCCTCTCGAATAAAACTTTCGTATTACCTTTATTAGTTTGGGGATTCTGTTTGTGCCGGAATTGCAGGAATCAGTCAGTTCGTGTATCAAACTTAATATCCTGATGCGTTGCATTGTTTTGTACATGGCAGAGGTCTCGCAGCAGTCTGCCCCGCGGGTAAAATACGCCGTATTCGGGGCGGGAATTACAGGGTACAATATCATTGTGGAACTCCAGAAGGAAAATGCGGGACTCCTGGTGATCGACCGTGATGAACAACGCGTAAAAGAACTGCGGGACAGGCATATTGATGCAATCAAAAAAGAGTTTCGCGACCAGGGGCTCCTGCTGGGGATCCCAGAGTTCGAGATAGACTTTTGTGCTTACCGGGGACCACGAAACCAACATTTCCACAGTCCGGGCAATTAAAACACGGTACCCGGCCGCACATGTTGTTGCCCGTGCGGTGGACCCCCTTGGAACGGTAACACTCGAAACTGCGGGCGCAGAACTTGTGTTTTATCCACCACAGCTCATTGCTAAAAACGCCCTTTTTCAGATCAGTAAACTGCATGCAAACAAGATCTCCCAGAGGCTCTACGCCATCCTTGCCGGGTGGGAAGGCACTCTTGGAATTATTACTCATAATAACCCGGACCCTGATGCGATATCCAGCGCGATGGCCCTCGCAGCAATTGCACGCAACGCAAACCCCGAAAAACTCGTGTGCCGGATTTTTTACGAAGGTGTCATCGGCCATCAGGAGAACCGCACCATGGTCAACCTGCTCGAGATCAGGATGGAGCGGATGACCCCCCAGATGGTGCAGGAATGCAATTACCTTGCGCTGGTCGATTGTGCCGGACCAGGCATCAATAATTCACTTTCCCCGAGGACCCACATTGACATTATCCTCGACCACCACAAGGACGGGATGCATAGCGATGCGACCGCCGGATTTGTCGATATCAGGCCGGGTCTTGGAGCAACGGCTAGCATACTCACCCAGTACCTCCAGGAACTGGACATCCCCGTAGATAAGCCAGTTGCGACCGGGCTTCTCTATGGTATCAGGTCGGACACGAAGGACTTCAAACGGAATATTACACCGCAGGACATGAATTACGCAGCGTTTCTCCTCCCCCTTACCGATGCAGACCTCTTAGACAAGATCATGTCCCCATCATTATCACAGGAGACCCTTGATGTCCTCGGATCTGCGATACGGAACAGAAAAATCAGGAGCGGATACCTGTTCTCAAATGTTGGTTACGTCCGGAACCGTGATACACTCCCCCAGGCAGCTGACCTCCTGATCAACCTTGAAGGAGTCAATACCGCTCTCGTATATGGTATCACTGACGAGGCAATCATCATGTCGGTAAGGAACCGTGACATCAGGCTCCATATTGGCAATGTGCTTGCAGAAGCATTCGGTGACATCGGTGAAGCAGGCGGCCACCCGAATATGGCAGCTGCTACCATTCCACTCAAGTTCTTCTCGAGGGCTGAAAACAAGGATGACCTCCTATCCCTTATCATCGACCCTGTGCTCCGGAAATTCACCGATATCGTGGGACTTGAAAACGAGGCAAAAAATGAAATTTAAAGATTGGGAACCATTATACGAGGAAATCCTTGCATATTTCTCTTTTGACCGGAAATCTGATGAAGAGTCTGCTGTCCTCCTCCAGCATCTCCTTGTACGGGATGATATTGAGCTGCTCAGAGAATGTTGTGCCGGAAAAAAGGTGACCGTCTGTGGAAACGGACCAAACCTCAGCCGCGAACTGGACCGGATTGAAGGGACCGTGTTTGCTGCCGATGCAGCAGCCCTGGTATTGATAGAACATGGGATCAGGCCCGATGCAATTTTTTCCGACCTGGACGGGGCTGACGAGCGATACCAGGACATGAACTGGAAGGGGACTATCATCGTTATCCATGCCCATGGTGACAACCGGCACCTGATACAATACTGGGTCCCACGACTCATAGGGCCGGTTGTCGGGACGACACAAAGCACGCCCATCCAGAATGTGTACAATTTTGGCGGTTTTTCCGATGGTGACCGGGCTGTATTCGCAGCAGATGAACTCAGAGCCACCCACATCATGCTCATCGGATTTGACTGTGATGACCCGTCTGTCGACCCGGTAAAACGGGGCAAGCTGATGTGGGCCCGGAAATTACTGGCACGTATCGGATATGCCTGCTGAAGCCTGGATAATTGACGGGTACGTGGACGAGCCTGCATGCCTTGGCGTCCCCCCCTATATTTCACCTTACATCAGGACGATAGCCGGCGTCCTGAAAGAGCAGGAATACAAGATCCACTATTGCACAATCGACCAGGTAAGGGCAGACCCGTACCTCTTCCCATCAATTTCAACAGCCGGCGTCATGGTGATGATCGCGGGTGTTACCGTCCCGGGTAACTATCTCGGAGGTACCCAGCCACGCTTACGGAAATACAGCAAATCGGGCTGCAGATACGGGGACCGGAGAAATATATCGGGGGACCGATTGGATTCGGGTATTCACCCGGAGGAGGTGAAAAGGCTATAAAACAGGCTATATCCGGATTCGATCACCTCCTTGCGGGGTCTGCACCCGAGGCACTCCATTCACACCTCACCGGGGGCAGACCTGAGGGAGGTGTACATTATACTCTCTCCGACAGATGGAGCATTCTTGGGAGCGATATAATCAGAAAACACCCTTCCTACCCCCATATTATGTGCGAACTCGAGACGGCGAGGGGTTGTGCACACCAGGAGACGGGAGGCTGTTCATTCTGCACTGAGCCGTTCTACGGCCCGCCTGTATACCGTCCGGCGAAGGGGGTCATCGATGAGGTTGAATCCCTGTATAATAACGGGGCAAGGCATTTCAGGCTTGGCCGGCAGCCGGACCTTCTTACCTACCAGGCTGGCAGGGGCGAATTTCCTGCCCCTGACCCCTGTGCACTCCAGGCGCTTTTTTCCGGGATACGGGAGGTGACACCGGAGTTCCGTACACTGCATATTGATAATATCAACCCAGGGACAATCGCACGTCACCCGGAGGAGAGTCGCGAGGCGCTCTCGGTGATCACCCGGTACCATACACCCGGTGATGTCGCAGCATTCGGGATGGAAACAGCAGACCCTGAGGTAGTCAGTGTTAACAACCTGAAAGCCAGCCCGGAGGAAGTAATGGAAGCAATCCGTATCGTTAATGCAGTCGGTGCAAAGCGGTCTGACGGTATCCCTGAACTCCTCCCGGGCCTCAACTTCATCAGCGGTCTTCCCGGAGAGACAAAAAAGACCTTTGAATATAATCAGCAGTTCCTCCAGGATATATTGCAGAGCAGGTGCCTTATCAGGCGGGTAAACGTGCGGCAGCTGATGCCATTCCCCGGCACCCGTGCATATGAACATAACACAATCGGACTCTACGATGCAAAATTCAGGGCATTTAAAGAGTTTGTCCGCACAAGATTTGACAGGCCGATGCTCGAACGGGTCTTCCCGATCGGCACCGTGTTCCGGGATGTGCTGATTGAGGTAAAGGGCCCGGTATCCTTCGGGCGGCAGATGGGGTCATACCCGATCCTCATTGGAATCCCCACCTGTTTAACGCCCGGCACGGTAATTGATCTGACCGTTGTGGATTTTGGCATGAGGTCCCTGACCGCATTGCCGGTGCCGGTGGATATCAACCACCTGCCTGTGCAGGCACTGAAGTGGCTGCCAGGAGTGGGTAAGAAGAAGGCTGCGATGGTTGCAGCGAAACGGCCATTCAATTCGTCTGAATCATTCAGAACTATTACAGGGGCAACCCCGCTCGACCACCTGATGGTGTTCCGGAATGCCTGATATGAAGGCTCCGGGGATCCTACCATACGTGGTTTTTTTGCCCAGAATACCGTACCGCCAGTATATATTCATATTTACGGTACTATCGTTAACTGCGTGATTGCCCCGGCGCCTGTCATTTTTTATCTACCTGTATTAACCTGGTTGGAGGGTTTTTCGAACTATGAGAGATTACAGCTTGGTTGAAGCACCCTGGAACATCCCGTCCGTGTGTGATTTTACAAAGCGTACTATGAGCCCTTTGGCCCATTAATAGCCATGAAAATGGTGGTCTTTCAGGTGGTTTGCCTGGAGTTTTTCATATCTGCCCGTGATTACATCTCTTTTAATTCGATCACCTTCATGATATCTTCCCTGGTGACGATTCCGATAAGTTCCCCGTTTTCGATAACTGGAATATGACCAATGTTTTGTAGTGACATGATACGGAGTGCGTCCTCAACCGGTGCACCCGGAGGGAGGAAGACCGTGTCCCTCGACATGACGTCCCTCACCTGCATGGCCTCGCGGTCGAGCAGGGGAGTCTTATGAACATCGGCCACCGTGATCATCCCGACGAGCACCCCGCGGTCAACGACCGGGAACCCGAGGTGTTTGCTGCCGTACATCTGTTCGATGACTTCCCGGACCGGCATCGTCAACGGGACACTCATTACCGGTTTCGACATCATATCCCCCACGGTAACGTCCTGGAGTAGGAATTTATACCGCATTGCATTGGACTCCTGGCTGGCGCCGAGATAAATGAATACCGCGATAATGATCAGGATCGGGCTGAAGGTAACGATTGCAAAGATACCAAACACCACGGCAAATCCCTTCCCTATGTTCGCCGCAATCCGGGTCGCTTCAGGGAGCGGTTTTGACCTCGCAAGCCACGCACGGAGGACCCTGCCCCCATCCATCGGGAACGCCGGCAGCAGGTTGAATATGAAGAGGATAAAATTGAGCAGTCCGAGATAACCAAAGAAAAAGACAAGAGTCCCGGCAACAACCCGGTCGGCAATGGTAACATCTGCCGCATAGGCAATCCCTGAACATCGTACTGCAATGACCAGGCTCATAAGCGGCCCGGCGAGAGCAACAGGCAACTCGATTCGCGGGTCAGGGGTACCCTCCTCAATGGAGGAGATACCCCCGAAGAGGAGGAGTGTAATATTGTTTATTTTCAGCCCGTATTTCCTGGCAAGCAACGAGTGAGCCATTTCATGGATCAGTACCCCGACAAAAAGGCCGATTGAGATCAGGGCCCCGAGAACATAGGAATATACGTCAATGGCAAAAAAGGAGGTATCAATTGCAAACGGGTGTAACCAGCCAAATACGAAATTATAGGAGTTGGTAATGAGTCCCACGGTAATGGCTATCTGTGTCCCGATGATCCAGGCAAAGAGGGGGATCACGATCAGGAATGTCCAGTGGATATAGATGGGAACCCCGAAGAGCGAACCGATTCTGAATGAACTGTTCATTAAAAGAGTATCTTTTTAACTGTTCTCGTATATATTCATGGATTGATCAGGATGAGAAAACAGATTACTGAAATGTTCGGACTGAATGTGTATACCGAAAAGAGTATTTTTGTCGGTGAAGTGGAAGATATCGTCATAGACGTTGACGGGAAAAAAATTGAGTCTGTTGTTGTGGGAAAATTAAACCCTGAACTTGTCGATATTAAAAATTATAAGGGTCTTAAAATTCCATTCCGCATCATAGGAAGTATCGGCGATATTGTCATCATCCGCCATCTCCCGGGTGCATTCAAATCAGAAGAGATGTGAGTCGTTCCAATAATCCCGAATATCTTCCAACAATTACACCACGCTAAAATTTCGGGAATTCATCCGGACTAATTACTATGAAACAACGGGAACTGTTCAGCAATCTCATCACAGTCCCACCCATTTTTGTAAGGATTGATGGAAGGGCATTTCACAGGCTCGCTGCACATCTTTCATTCGAGAAACCTTTTGATGAGACCTTCCACCGGGCGATGGTCAGCGTCTCGGAGTCCCTGGTATCCCACTCAGGACTGAACCCTGATTTTGCCTATACGTTTTCAGACGAGGTCAGCCTGTACTTCAGCTCGGTACCCTTCCGTGGAAGGGTTGAGAAGATCGATTCCATCGCAGCGTCCTATGCGGCCAGTGCCCTCTCCCTGAATATTCATCCCGGAAGTCCCGTTGCATTTGATGCACGGATCGTCCAGGTAACTCCTGAACTTGCGGTAGATTACCTGAAAAACCGGCAGCACGAAGCATGGCGGAACCATATCAATGCCTACTGCCAGGCGGCGCTGATCAACGAAGGTATGACACCAACAGATGCCCAGAGAACGCTCCTCGGGATGCCATCAAAAGCACTCCACGAGATGATGTATGCAAGGGGTGTGAACCTCGCAGCCACACCTGCATGGCAGCGTCGAGGCGCCATGGTCTATAAAATGTTAAAAAAGGTTCACGGTTTCAATCCCGTTACCAATGAAACCGTAGAGACGCTCCGGAACTCCGTGACCATCGACCAGGAACTCCCGCTCTTTAATGCACCGGAAGGCCGGAAATTCCTTGCTTCACTGATCATGGAACCCTGATATCCCGATCCTGACCGAAAGTCCCTCGATATCCCAGTCTTTTTCGAGATCCCATCGACAATCAGGCGCTATTGCCCCATTCCCCGGCATTGTCAGCTGTTTTGCCCTGACTTCTTCCATGATCCCTTCTTTCCACTGCGAACTGACGAGCCCATGGATTCGGGGGTCATTGATTATCACGTATGCTGATATGAAATCCTCAACATTGAGGTCAAGCTGCCGACGCATCTCCTGGACACGACGGATCACCTCTCTCGCATTCCCCTCAGCCTCAAGTTCCTGTGTGAGTGCCGTATCGACATATACGGTAGCGTCCTGCATCGGTGCAGAGAAAACCGATTCCGGCAGGCCTTCGACGAACGTAACATGATCGCTCCCGATCTCAAAACGGTCATCCCCGGCAACGAGTGTATACTTTTTACCGGCAAGAGTCGTTTCCCTGACCTTGTTGCCGTCAGCAGAGAGGATAAGTTCCTTCACCTTCGGGGCATCCCTCCCAAAAACCGGGCCAAGGGCCTTCATAACCGGTTCTGCCTTCCATGAGATCCGGTCATAGCCTCCATCGACAACCCGGACCCGCTTCGAGTTCGCACGGTCACAACAGAGAGCATTTAATTGTTCTATTGCAGCCCTGGTCTCTGGTGAGGTAGTAGCGATTACACATTCAGACACCGGCCAGCGGAGCTTTCTTTTGCCGGACTGCCTGGCATTTGCCTGTGCTTCATCAAAGGACTGGACAATGCTCATGCGGGACTCTATCCCGGTGTCGACAAGACCAGGATCGCTTGTGAACCACGGGAGCATGTGGACACTGACAGGATCCTTTGGCAGCCGAATATTGTCATACATCGCCTCGGTGATATGGGGGGTGAAGGGTGCAAGAAGGGTCACGAGCTGCCGCATGACATAGTACATCGTCTCGTAGGCGTACTGCTTCTCTTCTGATTCTTCTTCAAGCCAGAGTCTTGGCCTGACCAGTTGCACGTACCACCGGGACAGGTCATCAAGGATAAACGACATCAGTCCGCGGGTTACCTTGTGGAGCTGGCACTCACCAACCGCCTCGTTGATCTGGAGTCCCAGGCTGTTGATACGGGAAATAATCCAGCGGTCCTCGTCTGGCATCCGGGTAACATGTTCTTTCACATAGGTGTCATCCCAGTGTCCACTCTTGTTACAGGGTTTCCAGTTATCGAGGATCATGTAGGGCAACGGGAACCGGTAGACATTCCAGAAGATATTCATCGTCCTGTTTACCGTCCTGATACCTTCCCAGTTGAATTTCAGGTCGTCCCATGGTGCACTTGCAGAAAGGACATACAACCTCAAAACGTCCACACCCTGTGCTGCAACAACTTCTTCCGGGGTTACCACGTTACCAAGACTTTTACTCATTTTACGGCCATCTGCATCGAGTGCAAAGCCATGCATGAGAACACTTTTATAGGGTGAACAATCGAATGCAATGGTACTCGCACCTAGTTGCGAATAGAACCACCCACGTGTCTGGTCCTGGCCTTCGGCAATGAAATCTGCCGGCCATAACTGGTCGAACGCTTCTTTTTCGCCCGGGTACCTGAGGGTCGCCCAGGACGCAACGGCAGAATCAAACCAGACATCAAAGATATCTTCCACGCGGTGCATCGTCCCGCCACAACTGCACGGCACAGTCACCTTGTCCACATGCGGGCGGTGCGGGTCAGGTAAGGAAGTACCCACTTGCACCCTCGAGCTCAGCTATAGTACCAAAGACCCGGATATGATTACATTTCCCGCACTCCCAGATCGGGATAGGGATACCCCAGTACCGCTGGCGGGAAATACACCAGTCACGGGCCTCCTTAATCCAGTCATAGAAGCGGGCACTCCCTGCCCATTCGGGTACCATTTTACGATAGCGACCTCTTCGAGCATCCGTTCCTTCATTGCTGATGCCTTTAAGAACCATTGCGAAGTTGCCCGGAAGATGATTGGGGTCTTGCACCTCCAGCAGTGCCCGTACCGGTGGGTGACTCTGCCCCTTCCAAGGAGATAATCCCCTAGTTCCTTCAGGACAACCTCATCTGCGTCCTTAACAAACATGCATTCAAAGGCTCCGCCCTCCTGTGTGAAGTGCCCGGTGGCGTCAACGGGGCAGATAATGGCAAGCCCCTCCTTCTGGCCGAGCAGGTAATCATCCCACCCGTGCCCCGGGGCGATGTGGACGAACCCGGTGTTCTCTCTGGCTACAAAATCCGCTGCAACAACCCGGTGCACCATCTCTTTCTGGAGGGGTACCAGCTCTGCGAGCGGGGAGTCATAGGTCATCCCGACAAGGTCTTGCCCTGGTTTTTCTTCAATAACGGTATAGTCCCGGTACTTTCCTTTCTTAAGGACGGGTTCCACCAGTCTCCGATGCAATCCAGAGTAGTTCTTCGGTTTCACCCTTCACCGCCTTTACCCGGGCGTAGACAAGGTCGGGGCTGACCGCCACGGCAACATTAGCCGGGAGAGTCCATGGGGTTGTGGTCCAGATTACAAGTGATTCCCCGGATTTTCCCGTTAATGGAAATTTAACGAAGACTGAAGGGTCAGTCTCCTCCCAATATTCAACTTCTGCATCTGCGATTGCCGTCGCACAACGGGGGCACCAGTTCACAACGCGGAATCCCCGTTCGAGCATCCCACGTTCAGATGCCCTCTGGATTGTCCACCATGCGGCTTCGATATATTCCGGCTGGATTGTCTGGTAGGGGTTATCAAAGTCCAGCCACACCCCTAATTTTTTAAACTGCCCGCTCATGACATCTTTGTTTTTAAGAGCAAAATCGCGACAATGGGCGATAAACTTCTCAATACCGAAAGTCTCGATATCTTTCTTGGATGAGAATCCAAGCTGCTGCTCTACCCTGACCTCGATCGGGAGCCCGTGCATATCATACCCTGCCCTTGCGATCACGTGCCTTCCGCACATCCGGTGATAGCGGAGCATGCTGTCTTTTAAGATCTTGTTCCACGCAGTGCCGAGGTGAATATGACCGGTGGTGTACGGCGGGCCATCAACAAAGAAAAACGGCGGGTCTTGTGCATGGAGCGACTGCACCTCAGCGACGGTATTTTCATCATTCCAGCGCTGCTGGACGGACTCCTCAATCTCGCGGGCATTATAACTGCTGGTTACTTCCTTCAACCTTCATCCCTCAAACGTCTCCTCAGCTGGCGGTGAAGCGAGGAGAATATTCTAAACTATTCACCCTTCAGCACAAAGTAGTTTTTCAACGAGAGAGGTACCACTCATACAAAAAACCCGTGTAGATCCCCGGCATTTATGAGGAAATGGCGTAGTTCTGGGATACTTATGGACTATAATGGACGATAACCCACCGAAAGGTGGAGGGAGTGTGTAATGTACGTGACATGCTTACCTTCGTTGCATACGGTCAGAGCTGTATACCAGGATCAGATCCGCGGGTTCTATATGGATCCTTTCGGATGCACATATAGGACACCTGCAACACGCATCTTCCAGGTAAGGAACAACAAGGGGTTTGCGATGTCGCACGATAAAACCGAGGATTGGTAGATCATGGATACGTACCCTGTTCTTATCGGAGGAAAAACCAGAGGAACGGATGAAATAGCAGATGTGCGGTTTCCCTTCACCGGAGAAGTATATGCCCGGGTATGCCAGGCCCGCGCCTCCGATCTTGAAGATGCTCTCACTGCGGCGGTAACCGGCTTTGAACAAATGAGAAGGCTCTCATCATCAGAACGATCAAAAATTCTTGACCGTCTTGCTGACGGGATTCGTCGCCGTGCAGATGACCTTGTCCACGCGATGGTGATGGAGGGAGGCAAGACGAAAAAATTTGCGACAGCCGAGGTCGCCCGGGCTGAAATGACAGTCCGGACATCTGCCGAGGAGGCACGGAGGATATACGGTGAAATTATTCCCCTCGACTGGAGCGACGAGACAAAACACCGCACCGGTTACCTCATGCGGTTCCCGGTCGGCCCGGTGCTCGGGATCGTCCCGTTTAATTTCCCCCTGAACCTCGCCTGCCACAAGCTTGCTCCGGCCATTGCAGCGGGAAATTCCATAATCCTGAAGCCTGCATCAGCTACCCCGGTCTCAAGTCTCCTGCTGGGCGAAATTGCACTCGCTGCCGGGGTACCCGCAGAAGCGATTAGTGTCGTACCATGCCCGGGGGAACGGGCAGAAATGATGGTTCGCGACCCGAGAATCGCTTTCCTTTCATTTACCGGGAGTTGTACAGTCGGCTGGCACTTAAAAGAGATCGCCGGCCGCAAAAGGGTCGGGCTTGAGCTTGGAGGGAATGCTGCTGTTATCGTCCACGAGGACGCAAACCTCGACTTCGCCGCATCAAGGATTGCAACAGGTGGATTTCTGAATGCAGGCCAGATCTGCATCTCCGTGCAACGGGTCCTCATTCATCGCCCGGTGTATAAGGCGGTGGTAGCTAACATACTGGCAGCTGCCGGGTCATTGAGAACGGGCGATCCACGGGACCCTGCAACCGACGTGGGCCCGATGATTGACCAGGTAAAAGCCGGGGATGCCTGCAGGAAGGTTCAGGAAGCAGTAAGCCAGGGTGCAGGCATCCTTCTCGGGGGTACCTGCGAAGGCGGGCTTTTTGCACCCACCATCCTTGAACAGACCACACCTGATATGCGGGTAAACAGGGAGGAAGTGTTTGCACCGGTGATTTCCGTTACCCCGTATGATGAATTCGATGATGCCGTACGACTAGCAAATGCAAGCGATTTCGGGCTCCAGGTGGGAATATTCACCCAGAACATCAACCGGGTAATGCGGGCATTCGAAGAGATGAATGTCGGCGGGGTTATCATTAACGATATCCCGTCGTTCCGGGTGGACCATATGCCCTATGGGGGGGTCAGGGGTTCGGGTACCGGGCGTGAAGGCCCCAGATATGCAATTGAAGAGATGACCGAACTGCGGCTGCTGGTGATCAACAGGGATGGTGGCGCCGGTTAGCATGAGACAGGTAGCTGTGATAGGCGCTGCTGACTGCACTGATGAAGAGTACACGGCAGCAGAACGGGTTGGCGGACTGCTCGCAGACCACCATGCCATCCTCTTCTGTGGAGGGCTTGGCGGGGTTATGGAGGCATCAGTGAGGGGGCAGACGCTCACGGAGGTACAGCCGTGGGGATTATCTCCGGAATATCGGGCGAGAACCACCATGTAGGAATTGTAATCAGGACTGGGATGGGGCATGCAAGGAATATCATACTTGTCCAGTCCGCTGATGCCGTTATAGCAATCGGCGGTTCTTATGGGACCCTTTCAGAGATTGCAGCCGCATTAAAAATGGGAAAGCCGGTATTCGGGTACCACACATGGGAGATCCCGGGGGTAGTTGCCTGCGACACCCCGGATGACGCAGTTATCAGGGCAGTTGGCGCTGGTGACCAGTCTCTGACGTATCATACCCCCCGAGACGTTCAAGAGTCCCGATAAATTCCGGCGATGATACGGTTTCAAAGAGTGCGGAAACTCGTGGATCTGAAAGTTGTTCCTTCCGCACAACGATCTCGTACCGCTCATTACCCACCGGTACAAACTTCAACCCGAGAGTTTTTGCAGCACTGTACACGCACATCCCTGCATCAGCCTCCCCGGTTTTTACTGCAATCCCTACTGCAATATGGGTGGTAACTTCCCGGTCATACCCTGGAATTGATGCCGGGTCAATTCCACGTTTTTTCAGTTCATAATCAAGCAGGATACGGGTCCCAGACCCTTTCTGGCGGTTGATGAACTGCCTGCCTTTCAGGTCATCAATACCAACCCCGTCCTTCGAGACGATGCCCTGCTCCCTGCCGGCAACGGTCAGGATGACAAGGTCCATTCCAGGGAGATATTTCTCCAGGTACCCTGTGTTATAATCACCCGAATCGCCGAGGAGGTGCATCGGTGCGGCATGGCAGTCCCCTTTCATAAGTGCCATAAGACCTCCCATGCTTCCGGCATGCGTGGAATGGATTTCGATCCCCCGTTTCTGCAGTATATCTGCGAGATAATCAATGGACGGGTCATGGCTTCCGGTAACAAGAAGCGCCGAATCTGCCTGTCCCCGCGTCACCATCAGGGTTACCGGTGCTTCTGACCCGGCCTCGTAACCCTCCAGGTTCCGTGGTACCCTCAGGTACGCATTTGCCCGTACCGCACTCATCTGAACACCAGCACCGCGTGACTGGGGAGTGGCAATGTAATTACCCCCGATCTTCCCGACCGAGAGCAACACGAACTCATCGGTACCCACCTCGGAGTGAAGGCTCGTTGTTAACCGGGCATTCAATGTCTCTTTCACCGGGACCGTAATCCCGTAATTTGCAAGCAGTGGAATGATTATCTCGCGGATGACCGTGAGGGCAGACAGAGGGTACCCGGGCATACCAATGACCGGAGTCCCTTCCACTTTTCCTATAATCACTGGTTTACCGGGTTTGATTGCCACGCCATGGGCGAGGAGCACCCCCATCTCCCGTATGATCTGCGCGGTAAAATCATGTGTACCAGCTGATGAACCGGCTGATACAATGAGCAGGTCATTCTCTTCGACCCCGCGTTCAATCATCTGCCGTATCCTGTCCGGTTCATCGGATGTGATCGGATAGCGGGTGCAGGTGATCCCCATGGTTTCAAGCCAGGCAGCGGCCATCACCGTATTACTCTCCACGACCTGACCTGGTGCAGGGCGTGCACCATGGAAGACCAGTTCGCTCCCCGTGGGTATAAGCCCGACACGAAGGGATACCACATCAATAGTGGTCACCCCGTATGCAGCAAGCGCCCCGATTTCATGGGGCCGGACCCGGTGCATCGACGGGATGTACCATTTCTGATTCTGCGATATCTTCTCCTGCAGGACGGATGTGCTGCCATGGTGCTGCGGTTTTGCGGATGGTAAACAGATCGCCATCGATCGTTACATCCTCTATCATGATCACGGCATCGTACGGGGCCGGGACAACATTCCCGGTATTTACCCGCCTGATATCATTCAGGACAACGGGGTGCTGTTCACTCGCCGTGTGGGTATGGATGCTCCGGACAGCAATCCCATCCATCGCTGAAAGGTGAACTTCCGGGACTGAATACTTCGCAAATATCGGTTTAGCCGTTACCCGGCCTGCTCCTTCCTCGAGTGGAATACTGGTATGACTAATCGTATGGGGAAATGACGTCCGTATCAGCGAACGTGCTTCTTCGAGCGTAATGAGTTTCAGGTAGCGTGTTACCATAAAATTACCTCCACCAGGTCCCCTTCCTCGACCCCCTCGCTTCCCGCGGGAACCCTGACCAGTCCGTTGCTCCTGACAAGGGTATTTAGAAGGCCGGACTTTCCAAACAGGGGGACCACCCCGTGGTCTTTCACGAGGACCCGGATATATTCCTCGCGTCCTTTCATAGACGGAATATTTTCGAGGGCGGTGTATTTCATTACCGCGGGATCCGCTGACTTGTCACCGGTCATCCTGTTCAGGAGGTGCCGCACCACCACCTTAAGGACAACAAGAGCCGAAGCAGGATGACCAGGAAGGCCGATTACAGGGACAGCCCCGGCCTTTCCAATAATAGTCGGTTTTCCCGGGGCAATTGCAATCCCATGGACGAGAACTTCCCCATGTTCCTGTATCACCGATGCAGTCATATCCCGTTCATCTTTTGAACTGCCGCCCGATATCAGGACCGCGTTACATCCGGCAAGTGCAGTTTCAAGCGCTTCCCGAAATGCTACCCGTTCATCGGGGACAATCCCGTAGAGTACAGGTTCGCACCCGAGCGCTTTCACGTATGAACTGCAGAGATAGCTGTTGATGTCCCTGACCCTGCTGCCTGTTGGGACTTCGGTCACCGGGACGAGCTCGTTCCCCGTGGATACAATACCGATCCTCGGGACCCGGTACACCGGTACCATGTCGCAGCCGACCGCTGCAAGCACCCCGATGTCCCGTGGTCCGAGACGGCACCCGGTTTTCAGGACCGTTTCACCGGCATGGAAGTCCTCTCCGCGCACGACAATATTCTCGCCGTTTGCAAGGGCCCGTTTCACAAGCACCAAATCCCCGATCGGTTCGCAATATTCAATCATCGCGACTGCATCGAACCCCTGTGGGAGTTCACCGCCGGTAGGGACATAGATACATGTGCCGGTGGTGCCTGGATGACTGGCGGCCTGTTCACCCATGTTCATCCTTCCCGCCAGCCTGAGCATTGCAGGGACAGACTCCCCCGCCCCGCACGTATCGGCAGACTTCACGGCATACCCGTCGACAACTGAACGGTCAAAACCAGGGATATCAATATCAGCCCTGACATCTTCGGAAAGGACTCTTCCTGATACAGATTCAAGCGGGACCAGTTCTGTCCCCGGTTCTGGAGCAATAGCTGTTATCCTTGTGATTGCCTCTTCGACGAGGACAGTTTCGAGAAAGACACTCATTTGAAGCAGCCCAGCTGACAGACTCCTGATCTTAACACCGTGCGTATTGCAATACGCTGCAATCTCACCCTTTTTTATGTTGTATTTTTCTGCAATCGCAAAGGCCTGTGGGCACTGGATCTCGCTACCTATACCTTCTTTTTCAAATGCTGAACTAATCTTATCTTCTTCCATAACGAACAATGGTATATGTACAATTACATAGGGTTTACGGTTATTGTTAACTGGATCCGTTATAGTCAATCACTCTGAAGGAGGAACACCACACCTTGAAGATCACCCTGGTCAGTTCAACGGCGGACCCTGCCGGCCGGAACATCCACCGGCACGTCCACGAACTCCTGGAATGCGGATTTCCAGGGGAATATCCGGGTACCAAGTCACCGCAACGCGTGTACTCTCATATCGAAGTTGAGGGGCGCCTGATTTTCGAGGACGGGATAGACCGCACTATCGATACGGACCTGGTAATTTTCCTCTCCCGCCATGCGTCCGTTCATCCGGCCCCGTTACTCACCGTTCACGTAACGGGAAACCTTGGTAATGCAGATCTCGGTGGAAAACCGGGGTCACTGGCACCGGCAGCCCCGGCCTGGATGCAGGCAGTACTCAGGAACTTAAAAGAGCGTGCACCACCGGGGTATGGTACCTGCTACGAAGTGACGCATCATGGACCTACCGAACTCAGTCACCCGTCATTTTTTGTCGAAATCGGCAGTACAGAAAAGGAATGGTCCGATGAAATGGCAGGTCTGGCCGTTGCCGAGAGCGTTCTCCTCGCGGAACCCGGACCGGCGATCCCCCTTATCGGGTTTGGCGGGACACATTATGCCCGGCGGCAGACTGAAATAGCCCTTTCAACACAGGGGGCGTTTGGTCACATTGCACATTCGCGGGAGATTGGGATGATAACAAAGGAACAGATCGGCCTGATGGCAGCACAAAGCCATGCGGTGGCAGCATACATAGACAGGAAAGCCCTGGGCGGGCAAAACCTGTCCAGGATAGAAGGGCTGATCGGGGAACTCCGCCTTATCAGGCTCGCAGAGCATGACCTTACCGCTATCGGGACACTCGCATGGGAAGATTATCTACGGATCAGGTCACTGGCCCTGTCAATGGACCCTGATGCAATGGTCCATGTCCATTCGGTGCAGTCAGTTGAGGATCCGGTCGTCATTGAGATAAGTCCCGTGCTCCTTGCGGCGGCCCTTTCAGCAGGCGGGCCGGGGTTCCTCGAAATGCTCCGGAAAATTCCGGTAACCCACCTCTCTACAAAAAAATCGCCCGTCCTCCCGGTATTCATCACGGGACAGGACCAGAAGGAAACAAAACTACATGATTTAATAACCTTATGCGTATCAATCATTATTATTAACGAAGAGACTGAAATTGAGGGCGATCACCTGATAATCCTTAAAAAGAAATTGGACCCCGGGAAGGCGCGCGAACTCGGTGTTCCAACGGGTCCTTTGTTTGGCCTGCTTATGAAGGGGGAAGCAGTGCATGTCGGGAACAGGGTAATCACACCCGATATGGTCCGGGTCTCCGGCAGGAAAGATATCCACATCCCGGGGTTGGAGAGGTATACATGAGGTCTATCGTAGAAGAGGCACTGACTAAAGTGAGGGATGACACACTTGATGTCTCAAAGAACGATTCAGAACTTGACCAGATTCTGGAGGGGTTACGGACAGAGATAGCAGTTATCGGTTGTGGAGGCGGCGGCTCAAATACTATCAGCCGCATGATGGAGGAGGGGATCCACGGTGCCCGCCTGTATGCCATTAATACCGATGCCCAGCACCTTTCGAGGACGAAAGCTGATCATCGGATCCTTATCGGACGACAACGGACACGTGGACTCGGGGCGGGCTCAATCCCACAGATCGGTGAGGAAGCTGCGCTCGAAAACGAACAGGAACTCAAGAGTGCCGTTGCCGGGTGCGATATGGTCTTCCTCACGGTGGGTCTTGGTGGCGGTACCGGGACCGGTTGTGCACCTATTGTTGCAAAGGCAGCACGTGAGGAAGGCGCCCTCACCATAGCAGTGGTAACCCTTCCCTTCACTGCAGAAGGTGCAATCAGGATGGAGAATGCCGAGGCGGGACTTGAACGGCTCCGTGATGTGGCGGACACCGTTATAGTCGTCCCAAACGACCGCCTCCTTGAGGTTGTCCCGAAACTTCCACTCTACGCTGCATTCAAAGTCGCCGATGAAGTCCTGATGAGGGCAGTTAAAGGGATCACCGAATTGATCACGATGCCGGGACTTGTGAACCTTGATTTTGCCGATGTGCGCACGGTTATGGAGCGCGGGGGTGTTGCCATGATCGGAATGGGTGAAAGTGACAGCGAAGATAAGGCTGCAGACTCGGTAAAAAAGGCAATACGGTCACCATTGCTTGACGTTGATATCTCAGGGGCAAACGCCGCGCTTGTCAATGTCATCGGCGGTCCGGACATGACGATGGCCGAGGCAGAGGGTGCCGTGCAGGAAGTTTACAACCGCATTGACCCGAATGCAAGGATTATCTGGGGCGCACAGGTCGATCCGGATATGCAGAACAAGATGCGTACCCTCCTTGTCGTTACCGGTGTACGGTCACCACAAATATATGGAAGGAACGAAAAAAATAACCCAAAAGTCCAGAAGCAATTTGAGATAGACTTCCTGAAGTGATCAACTATGGAATTACCACAACCCAATATGAAAATTGATTTCCACGAGGAGTTGCTGCGTAAGTACCTCCGTGTCCTGAAACTCGCCCGTACTCCAACCAGGGAAGAGTTCCAGAAGATCGCGCTCGTCGCTGCAGCAGGTATAGCTCTCGTAGGTCTCATTGGATTCATCATTTACGAACTATTCCTCTCATTCCCAGCTGATGAATATGCCTGAACAGACTAACCGTATTTTTGCCATTAAGACGACCTCGAAGCAGGAAAGGACGGTTGCTGACAATATTAAGAAGGTAATCGACAACGGCGACTCGGATGTGAAAGTGCTCGCAATTATCGTGCCTGATGAGCTCAAAGGCTATGTCCTCGTCGAAACTTCCGAACAGATGAACAGGATTGAACAACTGGTCGAGAAAGTTCCACACGCGCGCGTCGTTCTTCATGGTGAGACCACCCTTGCCGAAGTCGCACACTTCCTGGTACCGAAAGCTGTCGTAAGCGGTATATCCGAAGGGACAATCGTCGAGATGATAGCCGGGCCGTTCAAGGGTGAAAAAGCCGTCGTAAAGCGGATCGACTCAGGTAAAGAGGAGATAACTGTCGAGCTCTACGAAAGTGTACTGCCCATCCCGATCACGGTCCGGGGCGATAATGTCCGCGTGATTGATAAAGGCGAAGACCGCTGATAAGCCTCCAATTTTTTGCGGTCTTCCCACATGTTTAAGTCAGTGCAGGGTAACCTTACTTAACCCAGGTTCGTACCCTTACGGGACGGCATGGTGATACTACTATGGCAGAAGTGGTCGAGGTATTGGTACCCGGCGGCAAGGCAACTGCAGGTCCACCGATTGGACCGGCACTGGGACCCCTCGGTATAAATGTGAAGGCAGTAGTCGACGAGATCAACAAGAAGACAGCTTCATTCAACGGAATGCAGGTGCCGGTAACGATCGAAGTTGACGAAAAGAAGAACTTCACAGTCACGGTGGGTATTCCACCGACGACGGCACTCATCAAGAAAGAGGCCAATATCGAGAAAGGTTCTGCCGAACCCAACACAATTGTGGTTGGAAATTTGTCGCTCGAGGCCGCTGTCAGAATCGCCAAGATGAAGCATGACGACATGCTCTCCTATGACATCAAAAATGCAGTCAAGGAAGTTGTCGGTACATGCGTCAGCATGGGAGTCAACGTGGATGGCAAAAAACCTAAAGAGGTCTTTGCAGCGATTGATTCCGGCGCCTATGACAAGGTTCTCGCTGAATAGATTTGCGAAACCATAGGAGATCGTGGCGGAACAGTTCCGTGCACGGTCGTGGACTATGGAGGAATCAGATGGTAGAAAGGGCCAAAATTATTGAGGCCGTGAAAACGGCAAAAGAGAAAGCGCCTGAACGTAAGTTCTCTGAGAGTGTAGATATTACCATCAATCTCAAGAATATCGATATGGCGCAGCCGAAAAATCGTATTGATGAGACAATCCTTCTCCCCCACGGCATCGGCAAACCGGTTGGTGTAGTGGTACTCGGGAAGGGTGACATCACCACGCAGGCTAAAGAGGCAGGCGTGGACCTGATTATCGGCCCTGAAGAGATTGAACGGCTCGGTGGAGAGCCACGTGAGGCAAGGAAGATAGCCGGACAGTACCGGTTTTTCCTTGCTGAGACGGCTGTCATGCCACTGGTCGGAAAATTTTTAGGTCCGCGGTTAGGTCCGCGAGGCCGGATGCCAACCCCGATTACGATGGGTATGGACATCAAACCTATTGTGGAACGACTCAGGAATTCCGTGAAGATCAGGACCAAGGACAAGAAAGTCCTCTCCGTCAAGGTCGGTACGACTAAGATGACCGATGAACAGGTCGCCGAGAATATCGACGCGGTCCTGAAAAGAGTCGAGTCGGTCCTTGACCAGGGAGCCATGAACGTCAGATCGGTATACGTGAAGACTACCATGGGCCCGGCAGTGAGGGTGGTATAAATGGCATTGTATACGCACCACCTGCCGGCATGGAAGAAAAAAGAAGTCGAGGATATCAAGAAGCACTCAGGGGAATTTTCCCTGGTCGGGCTTGTGGATATGTATGGCATTCCTGCAACGCAGGTCCAGCAGATCCGCAGGAACCTCCGTGGTACCGCGACGATCAAGATGACCAGGAATACACTGATCAAGCATGCGTTTGAGGAAATCGGTGGCGATAAGGCCGAGGTTTCTAAGTATATATCCGGTCATTCAGCATTGATCTTCACGAATGAAAACCCGTTCAAACTCTTCAAGACACTCGAAAAGACCAAAACCAAGATGGCGGCAAAACCAGGTGAGATTGCACCCGAGGACATTATCGTTCAGAAAGGTCCGACGAGCTTCAAACCAGGCCCCATTGTGGGTGATCTCCAGCAGGCAGGTATTCCCGCAGCGATCGAGGCCGGTAAGGTCAGGATCCGCGAGACCAAGACCATCGTAAAGAAAGGCCAGGCTGTCACCCGGAAACAGGCAGAGGTCCTTGCAAAACTCGATATCAAGCCGATGGACATCGGCCTGCTCCTCCAGGTAGCATACTTTGAAGGAGACATGTACGAGCCTTCGGTGCTTGCCATTGATGAAGACAAGATCCTCGCACAGATCGCCCTCGCAGGACAGCAGGCATTCAACCTCTCGTTGAACGCAGGCATCCCGACGAAAGAAACGATCGTGCCGATGATCACAAAGGCAGCCCGCGAAGCACGTGCACTTGGAATCGAGGCAAGCATCTACGAGAAAGATGTCATTGATGCGATTATTGGTAAGGCGTACAGAGAAACCGTTGCCCTCAAAGGTATAACTGAGGGAAAATAAATCTAAAGGTGAATTGAGATGGAATATATCTATGCAGCACTTCTCCTGCACAAGGCTGGAAAGCCGGTAAAGGAAGACAGCGTAAAGGCAGTCCTTACTGCCACAGGTATCGCCGTGGACGAATCCCGTGTAAAGGCACTCGTTGCAGCACTTGATGGTGTTGACATCGATGATGCAATCAGCAAGGCAGCTGTAGCACAGGTAGCAGTTGCAGCAGCACCCGCAGCAGCCGGTGCAGCACCTGCAGCAGCAGCAGAAGAGACCAAGGAAGATAAGAAAGAAGAGGAAGAGAGCGGCATGGCAGGGCTCGGTGCCCTGTTCGGCTAATCTTTTTTTCTGTTACTCTTCAATTCCGTTTAATTCGCGTTTTTTAATCATCAACCGTTGATCAGGTTTATTCTGCCCATTTATTTGTACCATACCCCTGTGTTTTTCATACAGGGATTAAAGAACCTGGGACTTAGTATCCTGAACAACAGATATATCGAAATTTCAGACACGTTAGCTAATCCAACAGGATATTGTGTGTTGTTGTAATAACCCGGGTGAAATCAATATATTTTTGCAATGTAACCTTACATTGTCATCCATTGATATAACATAATAATAAAGATCATTAGATCTAATTAACAACATATATCTTCAGGTATTGACACTAATTTTCCATCAATCGTTAGCAGGTTGTTGTTTCGGTGTAGAGTAAATGTGACTCTATTATCGATTTAATTGCAAAAATCCCTTTAAATTTGCATATATCAGGCGAACGCCCGGACAGGAGGGTATCCAGTGAAGAGAGGCAGATCTCCTATCACAGGAATTCCTGACCAGGTACTATGCTTAACTATGCATCATAAACTCCGTAAATCTTCATAAAATCTGATAAATCGAAAATCCATGATAAATTTACAAGGTTATCAAAGCACTGGAGAGTTCGTATGACACATAATCAAAAGATTAGTATTCTCACTATCATGGTGATTGCACTCCTCATTATCATTGGGAGTGCTTCACCGGTATTTGCTGGCCAATTTGACAGTCTATAAAGGCTCAGGTATTTTACCAGGGGGAGATCCCAGCCCTGTGAATACACCCATACCGGTTGACCCGGTCCCGGTCCCTACCCAGGCACCTACTCCGGAGCCTACCGAAATACCAACACAGGTTCCGACAGAGGTACCTACCATAGAACCAACTCAGATTCCTACCTGAGGTTCCAACGCAGGTTCCGACATTGGTCCCAACACAGGATCCAACGGCAGGCTCCAACACAGGTTCCCACACAGAGCCCAACCGAGTACCTACAACTGTTCCGACTACTGTCCCAACCACGGTTCCTGTCACAACGGTCCCGACAGGATCAGAACAGGGATCAGCCACTGTCACGAATCACAGTATATACCTGTCAGGAAATGAGGGGGATGCCAACCTTACGAACTCATCAGCGGAGACCTATGGAAGTAATTATACATGGTCAGATCCTCCCCTGAATAATACCGCAAACGACCCGTATTATACCGGTGCCGGATGGGTCATCAACCAGTCGGGCCATGTATGGATAATGGACCTGATTAATAGTGTTTCAAGCGGTAGTGGAGTTACTTATAACTCTGGTACAAAAACATATTCCGGATTTGGGAATTTTGGCATCCTCATCAATGCATCAAATGTTATTTTTGATGGTATGGGTGCTATTTTTGATGGGACTGGGTCTTCTCAATATGGAATACTAGTTAACAACCAGAGTGCAAGCAATTACAATACTTTTGCCTCCTCCCCATCAATATCAGGTATCAGTATCACTAATATTACCCTGGTGAATTTCCAGGTAGCCGGTATTTTCCTGAATAATGTCATCCAGAGCGTAGTTCCTGAAATACCAATGAATAACATCACCAATGTTCAGGCGAACAACAATGCAAACGGGATTGTCCTCCAGAACTCCCAATATGTCGAAGTAAGTTACAACACTGCTAACAATAACTTGAATACAGGAATTGAACTCACCGGGTCGAGTAATAACAATATCTCATACAATAATGCAAACCTGACCCAGGGGAATCTTGGTGTTGATGGGTATGGTTTCCTTCTGACAACCGGTTCAAAAAATAATACACTATCCCATAATTTTGCAATGGATAATTATTACAGCGGCTACAGGCTAGAGAATTCCAATACATTAAATAATACGCTCTACCAGAATTATGCCGGGAATTCAGTTGGAACCACACCTCAGCAATATGGCTATCACCTTTACCAAGCCGGCAGCAATAACCTGACGGAAAATACCGCCCGAAAAAATCAATATGATGGTTTCTATCTGGAAAGGAGCAGTGATAACAACCTTACCGGGAATTTCGCATTAAACAATGCCGAAGATGGTTTCAGAGTGGATAACGCACAAAGAAACAATCTTTCTGGAAATACAGCCAGTAATAATGTATATAATGGAATTACCCTGATAAATGGGGCCTCTAATAACATTTTAACGGGTAACTACGCAAATAGCAATGAAAAAGTGGGGATTTATCTCTCCGGAGCCATGAACAATAATCTTTCTGAAAATCATGCCGATTATAACGGACCATATACCGGAACATATCCTCCTGGAACACCAGATGGCATGGGTATCTTCCTCACAGGATCAAAAGGGAATATACTGGTAGGTAACTACGCTAATGGTTCTGCAGGTACGCAGGCATTTGGTATATACCTGGTATCAGGGAGCGATAACAATACCCTGTCAAACAATATCGTCCAATCAAATGATGACTCAGGTATTTTCCTCAACGGGCTGTTAACTGGCGGATTAAAGAACAACACCCTGAACAATAATATTGCAACAAATAATGTCAATTATGGAATCCGGTTAAACCAGACGAATTATAACAATCTTTCAGGGAATACGGTAACAGGTAACGGGATTGCAGGGATCTCCCTGGATAATTCCCAATGGAATAACCTCACAGTAAACACGGCTAATAATAATAACCAGTATGGTATATACCTCAACAACGCTCCAAGAACAAACCTGACCGGGAATACCGCGAATGGTCCAACACAGCAATACGGTATTTATCTCACCGGCACAACAGGTAACACCAATTCAAGCCTGACCAGCAACACGGCTAATTCAAACTCCAACACTGGTATCTACATTTCCAGTACGACAAATTACATCAACCTTACCAGCAACAATGCCAGTTACAATACTGTCAATGGTATTTTCCTCGACGGTTCACACAACGATACCCTGCGTGACAATATTGCCATCGGTAACAGCGACGCCGGATTCAGGTTGTCTAATACCTATGGAAATAGTCTGATCAATAACACCGCCAACAACAACAGGTATGGTTACTATCTTACGCAGGCAACTAGCAACAACCTGAGCGGCGGTTCTGCAAATGGTAATGATTACGGGTTCTACCTGACATCCTCAAGCAGGAACAACAACCTTATTGGAACCACCGCAACGGGCAACACGTACGGTTTCTACCTGGATTCGACAAGCAATAACAATAACCTGTACCAGAGCAATGCCAGTTATAATACAAAAGGTGGGACAGGATACGGATTCTACCTCGCCTCTTCAAGTAACAACAACCTGACAAGCCTGATTGCGAACAACAACACCTTCGGTATCTACCTCAACCAGGCACAGAACAACATCACAGACAGTGTTGCCAATAACAACACGAACAGCGGTATCGTTATTGACAGGACATCAAACATTGCCCTTGTAAACAACACGGCCGGGTTTAATGGCATATACGGAATTAACCTGACAGACTCTAATGACGATCTCCTCTTCAACAACACGGTAACCGGTAACTACTATGGAATAGGACTTACCAACTCGCAGAGAAACAACCTGACCGCAAACACGGCGAGTGGAAATACTCCATTCGGTATTTATCTGTCAGGTTCGAACAATAACAACCTGACAGGTAACAACGCTACCGGAAACACTGGTACCGGCATATACCTTCCAGTTCGAATTATAACAATCTCACCGGGAACAACGCCATCGGTAACAACGATGGTATCCGCATTGCGGGTTCTATCAACAATACCCTACAACGAAACAATGCCACGGGTAATACTGGTGAAGGTATCTGGCTTTCCAGTGCTATCAACAACAACTTACAAGAAACAATGCCAGCGATAACATATGGTAGTGGGATATACCTTTCAAGCTCGAGCAATTACAATAACCTGACCGGCAATACCGCAAGTGGGAATGCCGGCTATGGTATTTACCTCCTGGGTTCGAACAATAACGACCTCACCGGAAATAATGCAAACAGGAATACCGAGGGCATCTACCTGTCAGGGTCCAATTACAATACACTAACCGGCAATAACGCAGCTACGAACAATTACAATGGTATATCCATTTTCAGTTCTACCAACAACAATCTCATCAACAATAATGCAACTGACAACAGGGACAGTGGTTTCTGGCTTTCCGGTGCGAACAATAACTACCTCTTCGGCAACAATGCCAGCGACAACGACAGGAACGGGTTCAACCTCACCAATTCTAATAACAACACTCTTAACCAGAACATCGCCACCAACAACAGGTGGAACGGTGTATTCCTCGATCCATCGAACGGGAACACCATCAACGGCACAAATGCCTCGTATAACACCTACGACGGGATCAATGTCACCGACTCCATGTTCAACAACGTGACATGGAACACAGCAACACATAATGGGCAGAACGGGATTTTCCTTACTAACAGCAGCGAGAACCGTGTGGCATTCAACACGGTAAATAATAATACAAGGGACGGTATCTATCTCAATGCTTCAAGTAATTACAATAATATCAGCAGTAATTTCGCTGACAACAACCGCTATGCAGGCATTGAACTAGACAACTCTGATCACAACCTCATCGCATACAACTCGGCTAATGGAACACAGCGGCTGACCCCAACCAGCAGTTTGGTATATACCTCCGGTCCGGCAGCGATGACAACAACCTCGTCGGGAACAATGCATGGTTCAACAACCTTACCGGAATTACTGTGGATAACTCACACCACAACAACCTGACTCAGAATTTCGCCAACAACAACTTCGTCGGGATTGGCTTAGCATCAGCGACCTTCAACAACCTAACCGGCAACTACGCACTGAACAACGGGAACATAGGCATAATATTAGAGAGTGCGACTGACAACAACCTCTCTGGTAACTTTGCAAACAACAACTACATTGCAGGTATTGCCCTGAACAACTCTGACCGTAACCTCCTCGCTTTCAACTCGGCGAACGGGACATCCGGTGCTGACCCCAACCAGGAGTATGGTATTTACCTCTTGTCCGGAAGCGATGATAACAACCTCATCGGGAACAATGCATGGTTCAATAATATCACTGGTATCCAGGTTGAAAACTCGAACCACAACAACCTGACCGGAAACACCGCCAATTTCAACGGGCACGGTATCTATCTCAATACCGCGAACAACAATACCCTGACAGGAAATAATGCATTCTATAATACAAACGGTATCGGCCTTGTATTATCGGATAACAACACCCTGTTAAACAACAATGCAACCTGGAATAGCAATGACGGGATATATCTCCAGCAGTCGAATAATAATACCCTCTTCAGAAACGATGCGAATTCGAACGGTTTTGCTGGAATTGTGCTTTTCCAGTCGAGCATGTATAATAACCTGACAGAGAACAACGCAAACGGCAATAACAGAACTGGGATCTACCTCCTTTCCGCGAGCAATAACAACCTTACCGGGAACAATGCAAATGGAAATGGAAACAGTTCGAATACCGGTTACGGTATTCTTCTCGAGCAGTCGAGCAACAATAATAACCTGATGAACAATAATGCGACAGGTAACTGGCGTGGTATTGTACTCCAGCAGTCGAGCAACGATAATACCCTCAGCGGAAACAACGCAAGCCTGAACCGCAATAACGGTATTTATCTCTGGGATTCAAGCAACTACAACACACTTACCGGAAATACCGCTAATGATAACGGCAACCATGGAATTTACCTGAATGTTTCAAATAACAACAACCTGAACGGTAATAACGCGAACCGAAATGCTAAAAACGGCATTTACCTCAGGCTTGCGGATAACAACACACTTACAGGAAATTATGCATTGAACAACACAGTGAACGGTATCGTTCTCCAGGACTCCATTAACAACACACTCACAGGGAACTTTGCAAACAACAATGCAGTTAGTGGCATTTACCTCCAGAACGCCTCCTCCAATACTCTTGCATACAACTCAGCCAACGGTACCAAGGCAGGGTCACCCTGGCAGCAGTTCGGTATCTACCTGAACCAGTCGAGCAACAACAATAACCTCACTGAGCAACAATGCATGGAACAACCAGAATACGGGAATTTACCTCGAGCAGTCATCAGATAACAGACTGACAACCAACTACGCGAACTACAATGGTGATGACGGGAATGGTATCTGGCTGAATGCCTCATCCAACAACAACACCCTGACCGGTAATTATGCACAATATAATACGGTAAACGGTATCTTCATCCAGGACTCGATCAACAACACGCTCTCCGGCAACTTTGCAGACTACAACGGGGTCAATGGTATCCTGCTCCAGAATGCATCATACAACAATCTTGTATCAAACAGTGCAAACGGGACACCTGGCCAGATGTTTGGCATCAACCTCACCCAGCAGAGTAACTATAACAACCTGACCGGGAACAACGCCTGGCACAATTCCAATACAGGGATCATCCTCAACGACTCGCACTACAACAACCTGACCGCCAACTTCGCAAATGAGAATGGTGTAAATGGTGTATCCCTCTTTAGTTCAACCTGGAACAACCTGACAGGAAATAATGCGAATAACAATTTATACGATGGTTACAGCCTGCAGGATTCCAGCTGGAACAACCTCACTGAAAACAACGCGTTCAGGAACCAGAACAACGGGTTCTATGTGAACAGGTCTGATAATAACACATTTATCAGCAACAATGCAAGCCTGAATTCAGCAAACGGTTTCTTCTCGAATACCAGCAATTATAATGTATTTACCGGAGATATCGCCACAGATAACAGCCTTAATGGTTTCGCATTATTCGCCAGCAATAACAATATCATCAACGACAGTGTCGCAACAAATAACACTGGCGTAGGATTCGGGCTGTGGACCAGTAACGAAAATGACCTGATAAACAACACTGCAACCCATAATCTCCATGGGTTCTACCTGCAGCAGTCAATGAATAATGAACTTACAGATAATGATGCATTTAACAACACACAGAACGGGTTCTTCCTCATTAACGCTGATAATAACAACCTGACAGACAACAATGCAAGTTACAACTCGTTAAGAGGTTATTTCCTCTCAAGTTCAGATTACAACAACCTGACAGGGAACATGGCATACATCAACGGGGAGAATGGATTCCTCCTTGATAACAGCAGCCATAACAACCTGACCCGGAATACAGCCCTGAACAATTCATTCCATGGTTTCAGTCTTGCTCATTCAGATTATAACAACCTGCAGGATAATGTGGCAGATCAGAATACTAATTTTGGATTCGGACTCTGGTCCAGTAATAGCAATAACCTGACTAATAACACCGCAACGAACAATATAGTCGGGTTCTACCTTGAAGATTCACAATTAAATAACCTCGACATTAATAATGCAACTAATAATATCATCGGTTTCCGCCTTACCGGGTCGCGGTTCAACAACCTCACCAACAACCATGCAGGGTATAATACTGTTGACGGGTACCAGCTGGTAGATTTATCGAATAATAACACCCTCATCAACAACACGGCATTCTTCAACGGACAGGACGGTATCTATTTGGAGAATTCTGAGAATAACACGCTATTAATCAACAACGCAAGCAACAATGGCTTAAATGGAATATCCCTGTGGAATTCGCCCAACAACAATTTAACAGGAAACATGGCCTTCAACAACACACTTAACGGCATTAAACTGAACGGGTCCAACAACAACCTGCTGGAAGACAACAACGCGAGCGGGAACCACCAGAACGGTATCTGGCTGGTTGATTCAGGTAACAACGACCTCTTCAGAAACAACGCGTTCAACAACGACCAGTACGGTGTCCTCCTAAACGGGACATCAACCGGAAACAACCTGGTTGGCAACAATGCAAGCCAGAATTTATTCTCAGGGTTTGGTATCCTTGGCACCGGGTATAATGATCTTTCAGATAACACAGCAAATGAAAACCAGGTTCATGGGTTCGAGCTGAATGGTTCATTCCAGAACACCCTGACCAACAACACGGCTACCGGTAACGTCATAAACGGCTTCGAAGTGACGATGAGCAATAACAACACGCTCTTCAACAACACGGCCTATAATAACGGATTTGCCGGGTTTGCAGTCAACGATTCCGTTGACAACACCCTGACCAACAACACGGCTGCAGGTAACTTTGCCGGATTCTACCTCGGTTCATCAGACTCCAACGACCTCACGGGGAACCATGCCGGTAACCTCACACCGCAGAATGCACAGGAATACGGCTTCATCCTGAGGGACTCAAACAACAACAGCCTCAGCGGCAACGATGCGATCGGCAATAACCGGACCGGGTTCCGCCTCAACAACTCCGATTACAACACCCTCTCGGGGAACAATGCTTCCCTGAACAACTGGATTGGTATCAACCTCCATGATTCGGATAATAACACGCTTGACCACAATTACGCCGGTTCAAACGGCCTTGTAGGTATCAGGCTCGACAACAGCATGAACAACAACCTCGACCAGAACACCGCTGAACAGAACCTGTTTGCCGGGTTCATGGTTGCCGGATCGGACAACAATAACCTGACCAGTAATACTGCAGATCAAAACGCCTTCTTCGGGTTCCTGGTCACCAATTCAGACAACAACAACCTTACCGGTAACACCGCAACCGCGAATACGGACGGAATTGCACTTGTCTCCTCACAACGGAACCAGCTGATCACAAACAATGCCTCAGACAACAGCGGAGACGGGATCGTCCTTGCAGGATCGGATAATAATACCCTCCTCGGCAACACTGCATTCCGTAACGGGGATGACGGTGTATTCCTGACAGGATCGGACAACAATATCCTCAGGAACAACAATGCCTCGGACAACCTCTTTGACGGGTTCTACATGGATGGATCAGATCACAACACCATAGACCAGAACACCGCGTTCAACAACAGCTACCACGGAGTCCACCTCAACAATTCCCACTGGAACGCGGTAACAGGCAACAATGCCCAGCAGAACCTTATCGGTATCTATATCGAGGAATCCAGCAACAACACGGTGACAGGAAATAACGCTAGTTTCAACACGAATGACGGTTTCGTGGTTCAGGGAATCCAGACAGAGGACAATACCTTTACTGGTAACAATGCATACTACAACAACTGGAACGGGTTCATGGTTAACGGAAGTGCGAGTAACAACGATTTCCTGAACAACAATGCCCGGAACAATGACATGAACGGGTTCATGCTTATTGAAGGGGCAAATAATAACAATTTCGTGAACAACAATGCCCAGAACAACGATATCAACGGGTTTAACCTTGACCTGGCATCCTCCAACACATTCACCGGCAACAACGCTTCCAATAATGGAGAAAACGGGTTCAGGCTGCACGGGTCAGGTACCACGTTTGACAACGTATTCACCAGTAATGTCGCCAGCAACAACCTCTTTGACGGGTTCTACTTAAACGACACCTACAGCAACGACTTTACTGGTAATACCGTCACTTCAAACGGCAGGAACGGGTTCAATGTGACTGATAATTCCCAGGATAACAATATTACGGCAGGTAATTTCATCAGCCAGAACCAGGGTAACGGAGTTTCAATACTCAATTCATTCAACAACACCGTATCCGGTAACACCATCACTTTCAACGACCAGAACGGGGTCTTCATCGATCCAAGCAGCGGGAACAGTATCAGCAATAATAATATCAGTCTACAATGACCAGTCAGGGTTCAATATTACGAATGGTTCTGAACATAACACGATATCAGGCAACTTCATCACATACAACAACGTCAGCGGGATCTCTATCTCCAACGCGAACAACAACACGATCTTCAACAATTATTTCAATAACAACCAGAATGTCCAGACCGATGGTGTAAGCAGGAACATCTGGAACCTGCCTACCCCGATCCCGGCGCCAGCAGGTGGCAACATTAATCGCGGACCAATGCTTGGAGGAAACTACTGGGCTGACCCGAATGGCACAGGGTTCTCACAAACCGCCCTTTATGACCGTGGTGACGGGATCGTTGACCATGCGTATGTAATTGACGCCAACAACAGCGACTATTACCCGCTCGGTGGAAAACCGAAACCCCAGTCTGGTGGAAATATCGCGGCACCAAACCCCTTACCACTTAACGGACCCGGGTTACCATACGATTCGAAATTCGTCGGAAATGATTTCCCGAAAACCATGATGTCCTGCCATTCGTACCAGGTCAATGTAAGAGTTGAGAACACAGGGACTGTTAACTGGACTTCAAAGAACGGGGTCTTCCTCTCGCCCTCTTCAGTAGACGGGTTCACATTCCAACCACCGAAGGTACTGGCTGCCTGAAAACGTCGTTGTAAAACCAGGGCAGTCCTACACGTTCCCATTCACGATAAATGTCCCATGCCCGATGAAGAACGGTACATATAATCTGTCGTTTGTCATGATGTATACGGTGACAAGTGAGAGCGGGTCTACCGTTCATGTACCATTCGGCGAACGGTATCAATACACCGTAACGGTGGCAACCCCGGCATCCAGCGTCGCTTCCAGCGGAGTGTCAAAGTTTATTAAATCCGGTACACCTAAAGCAATTATTCCACAAAATGTGGCAATAACCTCCACCCAGGGTTACATGAGCGGCGCTTCAACGGAAACCAGCAGACAGTTTACAGCCAATACCCCGGTTATACCGGTAAAAAGCCCTGGAATATCATCATATTCACAGTTCGCCGCCACAACAGTTGATAACAGGAAAATAATTTCAGAGAACAGTTATTCCAGTACCCCGTTACCGGAGGCTGAAGTCATTGTTACCCAACAAGACAGTGACCAGCACGTTCCCCCTGGTCTCCGGCGTATTCTGGATAAGCATCTGAGTTGGGACTAATTCCCATTTTTACCTGTCTGAAGAAATCCTACGCAGAATAAAAAAATAACAGGACTGCTCATACAGCAGGGGGTTTCACCCCCATTAAGATATTCTTGGTCTGGGTTTCGATCGGTTTTAACTATTCCTGATGTTCCAAGACTTGGGTCTTTATCCCTACCGGGGTTACCAAAGCAGCGGGGCGAAGCCCCGGGAGTGTGATTACATTTTGAAATACCCGAATCTACAAGACATATTTATGAGGCTGCCATTAAGGCCATATTTTTCCAATATGAAAAAAATTAGTTTTATCTTGTTTTTTTTTCGGTATATCCCGTTAATACTACGGTTTTTTCAGGGCCAGGGTATGATTATACAACCAGTAAGACCCATTATCGCAGGTTGACCGGATAAAACAGGTCAACAAATGAGCAGTTCAGATTTTCCCTTCTCTAATGCAACAGAACATACCGGGCAGAACTCTCTCTTTTTCCCGTCCAGTTCATCGAGCGTATGGGGGTTAAACATAATGCACTCATGGTTGTCGCAATGAGAGAGCCCGAAGATATGCCCCAGTTCATGAGAGCCTTCTTTTGCAAGGCGTTCAACGAGGTCTTCATCACTTGTCCGGCGCCCATAGTATTCATTGCTGAGGCGTACACACGAAATAACAGATGCCCGTGTTTGTGGACGGGCAAGCCCGAACACGAAGTCGAGCCCTGTTGCAAAGAGGTCCTGCCCGATCACGAGGAGCACCGGCCCCGGGATACCCTGACGGTGCATAAAGGTCCCGATGCCGTCGAGCACGACCCCTGCATCAACCTGCCTCCTGTGCCCGATATATCCGTTAATGACTAAGGGGCTCTCGCTGATTTTCACCCTGGTGCCAGTGATCGCTGCGATTAATCGGCCGGCCGGTCCGGCCAGCCCTTCCGGCGCACCATGATCCCAAAAAATATGGACATCCATTCCAATACTATACTGGAATGGACGGGTATAAACGTATTGAGCATTGTATTGGCATCTATATCGCAGAGCAGTACAACAACCCGATAGAAATCGGAGTCGGACACAATTTCACCACGGCGGAATGTATCGCATCAGCGGGAATCAAATGCCGGTGTATCGACATAAAACCGCAGGTGCCACCCGGTGGGATCCATTTCACCCGTGATGATATATTTTCCCCGGATATTGGACACTATCGCGGGGCCGATCTCCTTTATTCAGTCCGGCCGGCTGAAGAAATGCTGCCGCCGATGAAGGAACTGGCTCTAAGACTCGACTGTGACCTCCTCGTATACCACCTCGGCTTTGAGTGGTACGGTGATGGCGGGGAATTAATAGACTGCGGGGTAATTCTGCACCGGTATTACAAGCGGGATACCGGCTCAGAAAAGGGTTGACTGTCGCCCTCCACCTTTCGGTTGTTTCTCCTCCTGTGCAGGCGGGTAAGGGGCAGGTTCAGCTGGCTGGACAGGTTCCATCGTCCGGGTTGCTACTTCGGCCGCTCCCATAACGGGCTGCTTGTTTTTTTTCTGTTCCGGGGCCGGTTTTTTTTGCGCCTTTATCTTCTCTTTTTTGTCCTCTTCCCTCTTTTCACCTGCTATCTGTTTTGCTATGGCGGTTGCCTTAACACGGTCATGGATGAGAAGTGCCAGCTGGTCTGCATCAAGGTCAAGATTCCTTGCAAAAGTAAGCGGGTCCTTTTCGGCAAGAATTGAGAGAAGGCTCAGGTACCCGTCCCGGACGGTCTGCTGGGGCATGTGCATGAGCACGCCGCACTTGCCAAGCAGTGCGGTGCGTATACCTTTCTGGCGCCTTGAGGATGCCATCCTCAGCCACCGGCGGGGTGAGGATATCCTTTCATGGATCCCTTGGCCCCCTGATGCGATATTTGTCCCTAACAGCATGGTTACCGTGGCATAGCGCCAGAGAGTGTAATACTGCTGGCGATACGTATAGCCGATATATTCGTCTGCCCGCGAGAGGTAACGGTAGGCAAGTGCTGCCTCTCCCGGGCCCTTGAGAGTGCCAAGGTTCGCCTCAATCCACTGCTCGATGACATCCGGCGTATCATCAATCTCATATGACATCCGGATCAGGTCATCACCTGCGGTTCGGCCGAACACCGCCGGGATCAGCTGGAATATACTCGCACGCCCGTCTTTCATCGATGTCCTGATATCAGGTTCGTCAATCCTCTCTTTTCCGATGGCCGCAGCATACAGCATCGTGACGGCAGCCCTCATGTCCCCCGCGGAGTTCTCGGCGATATCCTTTAAGGCCTGGTCATTGCACTGCACCTTTTCCACGGAACAGATATATTTCAGGTGAGGGGCAAGGGACCGTGCGGGAAGGGCCTTGAACTGGACGGGATCACACGCGGCACGAAGATCCGCGGCAAGCCCGTACAGGTCATTTGCAATCAGGATTATGGGCTGTCGTGCGTCCCGGATAATATCGAGTATTGCCTTCGCTCCACCTTTGTCAGCCGTGCCCTGCAGGTTGTCCGCCTCATCAAGGACAACCAGCCTCCTCGTAGCCCCGGTAAGACTGCCGGATGTACTGCCTGCACCTGCAACACGTTCTATAACCGCTTTTGTCCTCTGGTCACTCGCATTGAGCTCCATTGCCTCCCACTGCATATCATTCGCAAGGGCATAGGCAGCAGAAGTCTTGCCGATACCAGGTTTCCCGTAGAGTATGAGCGGTTTCGTGCCGCGTTTCCATCCCCGTGCCCAGTCGAGCATCTGGCGGACAGCAGTACCGTTTCCTACAATATCAGCCAGATGTGCAGGCCGGTATTTCTCTGTCCAGTCCATGAAGAAACTTTGACGGTATATCAAATAAATTATGTCTGATGACACCGAAATAACAATACTACATTTCCAGGTTGATGGTGGTACCGTGGTTTTTTATTGCTCCACAGAAAAGATAGCAAGTGTCGTCAGGGACTATGAAGGAGTGAAACGAAAGCACGCCATCGGTGAGATGGTCAAGGCGATCCGGATCGACACCCCCGACGTAATGGCCTCGTTTGGCGAGGACGCAGCAGTCATCAGACATGGGAATGAAGCACTTCTCCTCGCAGCAGACGGGATATGGAGCAAACTGATGGAGGCCGACCCTTACTGGGCCGGTTACTGCTCAGTTCTTGTTAATATCCATGATATCGCTGCGATGGGCGGGAAACCTGTTGCCATGGTCGATGTGTTTTCAATATCAGACAATTCCATCAGGAAAAAGGTGATTGACGGGATGCATGACGCATCGTCCCAGTTCGGTGTGCCCATCGTCGGGGGGCACCTTCACCCTGATACCCCGTACAGTGTGATAGATGTGGCCATCATAGGAGTGGCAGATGTTGATTCGGTTATCTACTCACACACGGCACAGGACGGGGACCTTGTTGTGGCCGCAATTGACCTGAGTGGCAGGGTACACCCCTCCTGTTTCCTTAACTGGGGACTCAGTGACAATGAAATCTGCATCATACGTGCGGGCACAGATCCAGCTCCTTGAACAGCTTGGCCGGAAGCACCTGCTTACCGCTGGTAAAGATATCAGCAACCCGGGTGTGATCGGTACCCTTGGGATGCTCCTTGAGGTGAGCAACAAAGGTGCAACAATCGATATCGGGAAGATCCCGCATCCGGACCTGGAGGAGAATAATATCTCATTCGAGCAATGGGTGCGTATGTACCCGGGTATGGGTTTTATTCTGACGGTTAACGAAAAAAATGCAGATGAAGTATGTTCACGGTTTTCCAACGTGGGCATGACGGCTAAAGTGATAGGGACCGTAAATACCAGCAAGGACCTGATTATTACCTACGAAGACCAGGAATCACTTGTCTTTGATTTTTCAAAAAACGGCATCATGCGGCTCTTTACCGGGCCTGGTGACTGTGTATGAAGATGATTGGTATCGGGATTGGAGAAAATACCAGTAACGTCATAACCAGCATTATTAATTCGGGAATCAGCGATCAGATCACCGTTTATTGCAAGCCTGGTACCGTCAGTCCCGGGGCAGGTATCGTTACCATTCATACCTCGGCATACCCGGAACAGGACCTGGTGACTGACCTCATGCATGGTACCATCCGGGCAGCAATCAGGGGTACACTGCCTGCAAATGCGACACTCAGCGCATTGAAAAAGGCTGCAGGCGTTGGTAATCTTGAACGCATTGCCCTCCTCGAGACCGCGGGTGGAAAGAAATTCCTGCTTGCCCCGGTAGGGGTCGATGAGGGCTGGACGGTCGCGGAAAAAGTAATATTTGTAACGAAAGGCAGGGAAATCGCACGAAAATTCGGTCTTTCCACGCGGGTGGCTATCCTTTCCGGAGGCAGGCTCGGCGACGTTGGCCGGAGCAGGAGAGTTGACCGGAGTATGGCAGACGCTGAGCTTGTCGCACGGTTAACCGGGGAAACTCATTTTGAAATCCTTGTTGAAGACGCAATTTCAGAAGCAGGGGTTATAATCGCCCCGGATGGGATAACAGGGAACCTGATGTTCCGGACACTCACCTTCCTTGGTGCCGGTCATGGTCATGGTGCACCTGTGGTAAATATCGATAGAATTTTTGTGGATACTTCGCGCGCATCTCCAGATTACCGCAATGCGATAATGCTTGCAGATTCTCTCTCTAAATTATAATGTTGCCGTTATGGCTTTTATCAGGGGAATAATCCGATAATCAGGCGTTATTTTCAGGAGGCCCACAATATGCCAAGGGATAGAGACATTCCCTTCAAACATGCCCCGGATAGCATAATCTGCAAATAATTGGACAAGAAACCCGAAACGTTTAAATATTTGCTAATACATTTTTGTTTGAGGTAATACAATGGCAGATTTACCTATTGCTGCAGTTGTAAGGATTGCAAAGAAAAATGGAGCAGAGAGAGTGGGCAGCGACGCAGCTGCTGCACTTGTTGCTAAGGCAGAGGCATATATTGCACACCTGACCAAAGAGGCAAACAGGCTCGCGCTCCACGCGGGACGTAAGACGATCAAGGAAGAGGATGTAGAGCTGGCTGCAAAGTCAGCATAATTTTCCCCCTTTCTCTAATTGGAAGAATATCCGGTCCATCCGGGAATAAATCTGATCAAGGTGGCAACTGTTTTATTTTGACCGTGGGGACGTGAAGGTTCCTGTTTGTATTCTCCCGGTTTATTCAGAACGTCCCTTTTGTACTGGGCACCTGGTCATCATGGTCACGGTGCGAAAGTGCTTCACCAAGGGCAATTCCGAACGCCTTGAATACCGCTTCGCATTTATGATGGTCGTTCCGGCCGATAAACTGGACATGGGCCGTGATCCCTGCACGGGTGCACAGGCTGTAGAAGAAATGCTCGAATATATCGGCATCTATACCACCGATAGTCTTTCCTGTGAACTTCCCTTCAAAGAGCAGGTAGCCCCGTCCCCCGCAATCGAGCACAACCGTAGCGCGGGACTCGTCCATCGGCACAATTGCATGGGCGAAGCGCCGTATCCCGCGTCCGTCACCGGTTGATAATCGTATGGCTTCTCCAAGGACGATACCGATATCCTCGATTGTATGGTGGGTGTCAACCTCGAGGTCTCCCTTCGCGGTAACGGTTAGTCCGATTCTTCCATGCCTGCCGAGTGCAGCGAGCATATGGTCAAAAAACGGTATTCCGGTATCAACAGAACAGGCCTGTAACCCGTCCGGATCAAAGACCACGTGGACATCTGTCTCCTTCGTGGTCCTTTTCTGTTCAGTCCTCCTCATCGTGCTGCCTCCAGTGCATCGCGGAGCCGGATCCTGCCGCTATAGAGTGATGACCCGAGTACCGCACCATATACTCCAATATGAGCGAGGCCATTAATATCATCTATGCTGGAGACGCCCCCGGCGACAGTAACTGGGATATGTACCCGGTCAAGAAGGGCTTGCACAGGGGGAAAATTTACCCCCCCTGGAGCCCTTCGACATCAACATTCGTATACAGCAGGGACCCTGCACCAAGGGACTCAAAACGTTCTGCCCATACAAGGTAGTCCCCCGCAGTCTTCTGCCACCCTTCAATAGCGATCTCTCCTCCACGGGCGTCCACCCCGGCCATTATCCGTTTACTGCCAAACTCATCTGCAAGAGTCTGTATAATCCCGGAATTTTGTATTGCCACGGTGCCAAGGATTACACGTTCAACCCCGGTCTCAAGCCAGCCTGCAGCATCTCCGACTGTCCGGATCCCCCCGCCAAGCTGGATGGTGACCCCGGTCTCGCTGACAAGTTCCCGGATGAGGTCAACGTTCCTGGCTGCATTGCCAAAGGCCCCATCGAGGTTGATTACATGAAGTGAATCAGCTCCCTCGGAAAGCCATCTCGTTGCACAGGTACGTGGCTCGCCAAAAAACGAGGCTGTTTCCCGTCTACCCTGGACCAGCTGGACACACCGCCCGTCAAGGATGTCAACTGCAGGAAAAACTATCATACCGGTCAGCGGATCATCCGTTCAATCGACATTACAAGGATGTCCCGTGCCCCTGCCCGTTTCAGCAGGTTGATCAGGCGGTATACCCGGTCCTCGCTTACCACCGCATGCACGGCCACAAGGTCCTCACTGGCTGCAACTTCCATCACGGTCGGCCCGGAAAGCCCGGGGAGGACCCGCTTGACATCCGGGAGACATGCACGCCTGACATTCATCATCAGGTAGCATTGCCCGCGGGCACGGATCACACTTTCCAGTGCCAGCACGATCTCGTCGACCTTCTCTGATTTTACGACCCGTGCATCACGGTTCGCAATTACCACCGTGCTTGTCTTCATTACATCGGAGATCACACGCAGGCGGTTCGACCGGAGCGTGTCCCCTGAACTTGAAAGGTCGATAATTGCATCCGCGATACCGAGATAGGGTGTTGCCTCGCAGGCCCCGCCAACCTGGACAATGTGTACCGGAATATTTTTTCCTTCGAAGAAAGATTGTGCAATACCAGGGAATTCTGTCGCAATTTTTGCGTCCATGAGATCATTGACGGATTGTGCAGGTGAGCCTTCCTGCACTGCCAGGACAAGCGTCGCACGGCCGAACTGGAGGTCAAGGAGTTCATCTACCTGGACACCCCGTTCAGCCACCATGTCATGCCCGGTAATCCCCATATCTGCAGCCCCTGTCGCGACATATTCCGGGATATCGATCGGCCGGGCGAACAGCACCTCGATATGCGGGTCCGGAGTACGGGAAATCAGGCGCCTTTCACCTGCATCAAGAAGATGTAGGCCGGATTTCTCCATCAGCTCAAGGATTGGGATGGATATCCGGCCTTTATTGGGGATTGCAAGTCGGACGACATAGGGGAGGTCATCACCTGCAGGCGTTCTTTCAATGATTGCGGTATTGCTCATCTTTAAGTGCAGGATCAGAACGTCCTGATCTCCCCGTTGATGACTTTCCCGGTCACACAGGTAACGTCTGCCAGGCCGTCATTCACAATTGCATCAATATCACGGGTAATAGCATGCAGTTCGTAACCCGGCTTCGGCAATACCTGGACACTTGCAACCAGTGGAAGGTCAATCGGCATTCCAATCTGCGATAGAAGCCGGATATATATCTCCTCTATACCGTCCACCTTCGCCACACAGTCTCTTGCCAGCTGGGTCGAAAGGAGGTTATAGATCTTACCGATATGATTTATCGGGTTCTTACCGCTTGTAGCCTCCATGCTCATCGGGCGGTTCGGTGTGATAAGCCCGTTACAGCGGTTACCCCGGCCGACTGAGCCATCATCACCCATTTCTGCCGAAGTACCGGTTACCGTGAGGAATATAGATCCATTGTCGATATCATCCGCCGTGTTGATGTGTACGGAAACCTTCCTGCCGGTGTGCTTTTTAGCGAGGTTCTCAAGTCTCTCCTTCAGGATCTCTTTATATTCGAGATACTCCTTAATACCTGAACAATAACGGTCAACAATGGCACAGGCAACAGTGAGGGTGATGTCATTATCGTCGCGGAGCCCCATAATTTTTATATCCTGTCCTATCGCGGGGAATTCCGGCCTTAATATGGTATCAATGTAGTCGCTTGACTCCATTACGATTGTTTCTGTCTCTGAGAATGGTGCATGGCCGACACCGAACGAGGTGTCATTCGCCCGTGGCACTTTGTTGTCGCATGGCCGGAAGACATCGCGGAGGTCAGTCGAACCCGTACCTAGTTTGCAGTCTACGATCACGTCCCGCTCGAGGTTTAAATTGGTGAGGTTCTCCCGGAGGTAATTCCGGGCTGCTTCCACGGCGATCGAATCGGTCGCGATGTCAATACCCTCAAAATGTTTCGTGGCACGCCCGTCCAGTAAAATATAGATGGGTTTTATGACTTTTCCACCGCCGAAGCGGGGAACCGACTCGCCTGCGACAATCTCCCCCTGGTCAGTATTGTGGTGGAGGATTGCCCCGCATTCTTCTAAGTATGCCCTGCTAAGGGCACGGCTGATGGATTCAGCAATGCCATCAGCGATACTGTCAGGGTGACCAATGCATTTTCTCTCGACCAGTTCAATTTCCTGCTGTTCGAGAGGGATTTGACGTAGTCCTTCGATTTTGATATTCCTCTTCATTGAATCCCTCGTGATTCAGATATCGATCATAATAAAAAGGATTGGAATTCATTTAACCATTTCCTTTGAGGTGAACCGGCACCAGGAGCCCCTAGGTGCACAAACGCCCCTGCTGGTTCATACCGCTGGTTTCCAGTGAATTTCGAAGTGTTATGGTACATGCATGGAATTACTGGCACATGCCTTTTTACCGGAAAGAGTATATGAGATTGTCCGGATACGTTCATGAGCACAAAATGGCAGCCAACAATACCAGAACCCGGACGATAGCAGTCATGGCCCTCCTTATTACAGGGGTACTTGTGATTGCGGCATCAGCCGTTACGTGGCAGAATTATCAAAATACCTATCCAAAGGGAACCGATAACCCTTTGACACAAGATGCGGTAATCTTCGTTGATGCAACTACGGGCCTGCAGTATTTCCCGAATGGTATCACCAAACCAATCAATACCGCAAATATTCTGCCAAAACCAACACTAATCCAGGCCAAAACCATTATTCCGATCCCACCTTCAGCTTCAGGATCATCAATTTCTACCCCTCCATCCGGGGCATTACTAACCCCGGAAAACGCGTATTCATCGGGGTTCTCCGGTAGGGTTCCTGCCCCTGTCTACCCAAGTACAATAAAATCACAAAAATTCCCGTTTCTCCAGTCAAAACCGGTAGGACTAAAACCTGTTCCGACAATAAAGCCAGCGATACCCGTCATACCTTTGCCAACATTACTCCCGGTAGCCCCTGTAAAACCGGTTCCAGCAACAATTATCGTTAACGAAACCACGAGACAGGTCGAGCAGAGGATTTTATATTATACAAATATTGAGCGGACAAACGCGGGAAAACCTGCTTTAAAATCGGACGAACAACTTGCAGTAATCGGCCGTGACCATTGTGTCGATATGGCAGCAAGGGGATTTTTTAACCATATCAATCCTGATGGTGAGACACCGGCCGGCAGGGCGGTACGGCATGGTTACCTGGTGGAAAAGGATTTCGGGACATATATCCGGGTAGGAGTCGGTGAAAATATCGCAATGCTCAGTAATTACCCGGGGACACCGGATGAGCTGGCAAGATTTATAGTCGAAGCATGGATGAACAGCCCGGGACACCGCGCCAATATCGTTGATTCCAATGAACAGAAATTTACTATTATAGGGGTTGGCGTAGCATATGATCAGGCGACTGGTACCTGGTACGCTGCACAGGAGTTTTTCTAATAGGTCAATTTTAAGATACCTGACACTCCTTTTTTTGGTTGTATTGAACCATCAATGAACGGAAGAAATGTTACATCAGGACCAAGAATTTGTCCGTTCATGCATGTTCCTATTGGGGCGAAAAATCTGGCACAGTGGATATCTGAAATAGCCCTGCAAAAAAGAGTTCGCTGTAACAAATTGTACCGGAAAAAATGGATAGTAATTAAACTCTGTCAATAAATTCCTTTACTTTTGCATAAAAATAGGGTTCAAGTTCCTTCATAACTTCAAGTTTTCCCCTGAATGCAAGGAGTATTCGTTCATCCCCATCCATATTGGCAAAATACAGCCGCTCCTTCCTCTCAACGATTTCGACGTCAAATTTCCTGTTGACATCAGAAATTACACTTTGTGGTGTACCGGGAGGTATAATGAGGTCAAAAAGTTCTTCGGCTTTCTGCCCTTTTTCTCCGGTGATCTCCCTGTTCGTTCCTGTTCCGGGTGAACCCGACGGATCTTCCTGCATCATTCTTCCCAAACTCCAGATCCTGTTTATTTCCCTGCCTTAATACGTCTGTTCATAATACACGGGCCACCACGGACTCCACCAATCGGCTGTTTCGGTTTACCGAGGGAGTTCATGCAACGTCCCATAAGAGCTGCACCACGTGCCAGACCATCATCCACAAATACGAGGTGGTCATTCGGGTCATCGAACAGCTTTCTCTCGATTATTCCTTCAAGAATGTACTCCGGTTTTCTCCCTGATATCGCCGCCCTCCCGGTAAACCCGATCGAGCTGTTCGGGAAGACCAGGTGCTCATCGTTTGCAACATCAATCAACCGGAGGGCCATCTTTGCGCATACCTGGTCGATGACCACGTTCAGGAACCCGAGGTTATAATTCTCGTGGATTTCGGCCCCGATCTTTTTCAACTCCTCTAACCCGCTTGCTTCCTCACCGGCGTCACACCCAATCATTGCAACTCCCGACGCCTTGGCAATATCCGCATAGACGGGCACACGTCCGAACCGTCTTCGTTCCGGCGGTACAATCCTGATATCAATTATTTTATGGCTGCGTTCCACGAAGTCCTCAACTTCATTCCGTTTTGAGCGGATTGAAAAACCTCCAAGAATGCTCTGGTCACCGAACACGTCGAGTGCGGTGCCGGTGCGCCCGTCCACGAGCCCGGTCCCCCGGATGATTGCATCCGGGATTGCACCTGCAAGGCCGCAGAAATTCCCGATTGTCTTTGCAAACGGGTTCGGGTCTTCTGGCGTCACGTCACTTGTGATCCGACCATCCAGCGTGGTACCAAAATCGATGGAGATGCAGGGGTTCCTGAAATCAACGGGTGTCCATTTCGCACCCTCTTTGATACCGGCCATGGCAAGTTCTCCTTCCATTTCGTTCGCTACCATTTCAACACCGGTACTGCCAACCGGTGGGACTACCCCTGCAACAGCCCCCACAAAGACAACTTTATCTGCAAAACTATATGGCTGCAGTTTTTCAGACTGGTTTGCCTTCGACATGGGTGGTGTCATCTTCCTGGGAGGGACACCGGCGGAAAGACAACCGTTTGCGAGTGCGATTACAAATACCCCGACCTGATCGGGAGAGTCCATGGCAGCGACGACCCCCGTACTCCTGACAACAAAATCAAGGTCGTGGAGAATATCAAGGTGCACTTCCCGGTGACTCTGGATAAGAGTTTCCCTGACAAGTTCAGTAACAGATTCCCTGGTAAGCTGTGTCCCGTCAAGGGTTTCACCGAATATTTCTTCTCCAGGCTTCGGTTTTCGCACATCCCGGCTCATTTTAACTGTTTTATTAATGACATACGACATCCCGGTATCCAGGTTTACGCCGGTCAGGATGCATTTTGTCGTGGTGTTCCCCATCTCCACCGATGCCACGATGAAATAAGGTTTTTGCTTAAATTCCGGCACCTGCATGCCGGCACCGTGTGCGATCACGGGAGGCGGGGGACTCTCGACGATGTGAGGCTTTTGCCTGAACAGTGATCCAAGAAAACTTGCACACATATAACGGGTTATTTTTGAATGAATGAGCATATAGCTTTCGATTTTTGTATATCAGGAGATCAGCAGTCAGATTTTCATAGCCGTTGTTCCTGGTTACACCCGGGCGGTTCACGTAATGAACGAAATCGACAGCTGGAAGGAATCACCACCCGGATATCAACAGGCCCCGCTGGAAAATTCGGAAAAGCAAAAAATTATGGTGGCGGTCCTTCCAGGAGATACAGCCGGACTGGCATCAACCGGTAGTACCGGTGATTACCTTCCAGTGGTCATGCACAGTATAGAGCAATGCCCCAAACCCGAGGCTGGTCGTAACGATAAGAAGGAGGGGCCCTGCAACCGGTAACCGGAAGAGTATACTCAATATGACAAACCCGGCAACGAAGAGCTTGCCAGTCCTTTATCTCAACCTTTAAAACGCCCAGGAGCCAACTGCCCAGAGCCGACGAAACGAATAGTACCCGAAAAAATGATCCCGATGAATATAAGAAGACCGATGACCAGCGCAACCGGCAGCCCGACGATGGTTATTGAAAGGATGACCAGAACAATGCAGGCTATAATCAGACCTACGAACCCGACTACCAGTTTCACAACTGGTGTCTTCGCAATTTCATCTGCCACCACATAGTACCGTGCTGGTGCAATTTTAAGCAGTACAAGCCCTAGTATTAACCATCCAATTGAAAACAGGATTCCAAGTATCGTGAATATTTTCGAGATGTTTTGATGTTCAGTCTTAACAAAGGTGCTTGAGCCTCCAACTGAACCGGTATCGGCAAAGCGCTGTGATCGGACTGACAGATTTCCTGCTACATGACCGGAACTGGCAACCGTGCCGGCTGATATCTCCGCATCCCTGCCAATCGTGGACCGCGGGTTCAGCGTCACCGTTCCACCGGTTAAGAGGGCATTTGTCCCTACATCACCGTTAACATCCACAGTGCCTCCCGCAGCGACCAGTTTTCCGCCGATATTATTGTTTGCAATGACCCGCCCCCCTGCAACAATCACATCACCTTTTACCGGTGCATTGAGCGTTATGGTGCCCCCAGACTGCAATGAGGCTGTCAATAGGAGCATTTACAGCGATTGTGCCTCCTGCTGCAAAAACATCGTCGGAAACCGGTTTATCAATTGAGACCATGGTCACCCGAAAATGATTCGAGGGCAACAACTCCTGCCGGGAGAAACAGGAGAACCACTACGAGTATACCAAGAGGTATGGTGAGCGGAGATGGACGTGTTTCATATGATTAAGGTTGAATGAAACAGAGGAATAAAAATATTTTGGCCGGGATCAGGAAATGGGAATCCAGCCAGAAAAATATTAGCAGCATCCACAGGAATACATGAAGGCTGGTGAACCAAACATCGTGTCCCAGTTATTACTGCTGGCTCCCATTGACGGGACCGTGATGGTGTTCATATTTGGACTGAACGAGCCGCTCAGATAGTTATTCAGGCTCGAGTACTTGCTATTCAGGTACGCAGGCGGGGAACTTGTAAATGTGGACATTGATACCGGGTTAACTTTGGTAAAGGACCGGTAGGACTGTGGAGCCTGTCCTCCCTGGTAATAGGTCGCTGCGGCAACAGGTGTTACAACAAAAGCGAATGATATCAGGAGTACTCCGATTACTGCTGCTATCCGGATTGTATTGTTCATGATGAGATGTTTTTGCACTCATTCCTAATTAATCTCTTCCCCTTACGGTACCAATTTTATCATTTTTTATCTGTAATGATCCATATAACCCGGTAACGTATTTCCTCAACAGAAGGGTCATAACTATCCAATTCTCAGTTCCATGGTCCTTGCGGCAGATGGAAAGAAAGCATGCCAGAGACCTTGTTAGAGGTTGTCTTACAGGACTAATTTGACATCTGGAGGTTATGTTTCAGAGGTTCAAGACATAATGGCATAACAAAAATAATTCATTCAGTAGAATCGAAAAAAAATAGGACCGGGTATTTACATACCGGTTTTTGTAGTCGTGTTTGCTTTAACCGCAGTCGTATTCGCCTTCACGGCGGTTGTGTTTGCGGCCGGAGCCGGAGGGAGTAAGACAGCGTCGATTACATGAATTACGCCATTATCTGTCTTGATATCCGTAATAACAACCTTTGCATTGTCGACATATACTGCGTCCTTGGTCACGTTAATCGTGAGGTTACCACCCTGTAGTGTCTTCACGGTAGTCACTTTTACCACATCAGATGCCATGTACTGCCCTGAAACCACGTGGTACAGCAGTATCTGTTTCAACTGGCCTTCAGGATCTTTTAACAGGGATTGAACGGTACCATTGGGTAATTTTTTAAATGCATCGTCAGTGGGAGCAAATACGGTGAATGGCCCAGGACCGCTCAGCGCGCCATCAAGTTTAGCGGCCTGTACGGCGGCTACGAGAGTAGTGAATCTTCCGTCAGCGACGGCGGTGCTAACAATGGTCTTTGCAGGTACTGCAGTGGTCTGAACTGCAGCAGTCTGGACCGGGGTAGCAATAGGAGTGGCCGTCTGCGTTACCGGGGGTGTCGAGGGAGTTGTACATCCCGCAATCAACACCATTGCCATACAAAGGCAAACAAATAACAAAATTATCTCTTTTTTCATAATGATCCAGCTCTTGCCCAATACGGGTAAATGTAAAAAGGTAAATCCTGCTATTTATTTATTGTTAAATAATCGGTGCGAACATGATTGGCATTCTTAAAATGAATATGGGAGGTAAGTTCCTGCACGTGAAATAAAATAATCTGCGAATTCACCGGATTTCCTGTTTATACCTGTTTTATTCGATGTGAAACCATAGCACATAAATAATTTTCCCGCCTCAAATATACGCCGGAGAAATTTTAATGAGCTGGATGAAAACATCATCACTTTTACTGGTCCTCGTTATTGCGGTGGTCATGATGACCGCCGGATGCACATCGAACCAGCCTGCAACAACGGCGACCAAGGTAGCAACAGAAGTAGCGACACCGGTTGTTCCTGCCCAGGGCAGCACCGGACTTGCCAACCCTGCCTCGGTATATTGTGGCCAGGTCGGCGGTAAGACCGAAATCAAGAAAGACGCAACCGGTGCGGAATATGGCATCTGCACATTCCCGAACGGTTCCTCATGTGAGGAATGGGCACTCTACCGTGGCGAATGCAAGCCAGCACCTTCTACTGTGGCAAACCTGACGGCAGAAGTCAAGACTGCTGTCAACAATACTGTTGCAAACATGACCAACAAGACCCCTGTGGCAAACCTGACTGCAGAAGTCAAGACCGCCGTCAATAAGACTGTGGCAAACCTGACTGCGACCGCAAAGGACGCTGTAAACAATACAACCATTAAAAAGTAACTATTGACGAATCATAATTAATCAGGAAAGGGTATCCCAGGGGGATCAACCTTTCCAAATTTTTAGAACCTCCCTCTTTTCCTGCTGATAGTGGCCTTTTGGATAGTTAATTATTGAATGGCAGAAACACGGTTATTAAAATTACCCTGTTGCTACGCGATTAAGGCACATGTTGCCGACCTGGAACCCGGAGATACAAAAGTATTAATACGCGTGTCACTAAGTCACGCCGTATACCGTTTTATGGAGGGTACAGACTGGTATGCCGGAAGCAACAAAGACTGAAGTGGGCAGGAGGTTGTTCCAGGTCCACAGGGAGAAAGGCGTTGAGAATGCAATAAAAAAGATACACCATGGTATCGGGGATGACTGGAAGCTGTTCACTGAAGGGGATATTAAGGGTACTAGAACGGATGCTCGGGGAATGCTGGGTGTACATCGACAGCGGGGTATGGGATACGATTGCATTTTCCCAGCTGAAGTACACCGATGTGCTGCATATTATTCAGATTGGAAATTCAGGTAAGGGCAAGGACTCAACTGACACGAAGGCTGTCAACGACGTGACTGCAATACTGACAGGGACAGCAGGGAAAGCGGTAAAATGATTACATGGCTCTCCCTGAATACACGGTCACCTTTTTTTCCGGCTTAACTTCTTCCTCTCCAGTATCTTTTTAACTTTTTTAAGGCGAAACAGGTCCTCACGCTCACGCTCTTCGATAGTAATCCTGATATATTTCGCCTGTACCTGTAATTCAGGTATCAGGACCTGTTCAAGTGCGTTAACCCGCCTCCGGTTCATCCGGATCTCTTCCCCAAGACGACGGAGTGCAGTCTCAGTCTCTGCGAGGCCGGTGATCAGGTCCAGTTCATGTTCATAATTTTCGGCAACCTCATCAATGCGCCCGGATACACCGGTAATGCTGTAGCCCCGGTCAAGCACACTTAATACCATGCTTTTCTTTTCAATGACCGGTACCGGAACACCCATGATATTCCGGCCATGAATGTCAAGGGTAATATGACGTTTGGTGGCAAATGATGCAGACCGGAGAGCGATACTATCATCTACCGCCTGTGCAATTACAAGCGAGCGCTGTGCATTCTCTGCAATCACCTCGAGTTCGTCACGTGAACGGGATACCGTCCCCATAATCCTGAAGAACTCGTTGATCAGTGCATCCATTTTCTGGCGTAACAGGTCCTTCCCCTGCTCGGCCAGTCGTATCTGGGTCTTTTTCTTCAGGAGTTCCATCCTGGTAGGGTTCACCTGCTCCATTGACTCATCCCGCCCGGTATGCCGGGTGATATTTCCTGATGTAGTCCAGCTTCACGCGTTTTAATTCCTCTTCCGGAAGACCTGCAAACAAATCCCATCCAATTTCAAGGGTCTGGTGGATACTCCGATCTTCTGATCCCTGCGAAATGAATTTCCGCTCGAAATCGTCGGCAAATTTCAGGTACTTCCTGTCAAGATCAGTCAGTGCCTCTTCGCCGACAATGGCAACGAGTCGCCTGAGGTCCCGCCCGTATGCATATGATGCATAGAGCTGGTCAGCAACATTCCGGTGGTCTTCCCTCGTTTTATCCATGCCAATCCCGAGGTTCATCAGGCGGGACAGGCATGGGAGGACATCCACAGGGGGGTCGATTCCCCGCCGGAACAGGTCACGGGAAAGGACAATCTGCCCTTCCGTGATGTAACCGGTAAGGTCAGGGACCGGGTGGGTAATATCATCGTCAGGCATCGTAAGGATAGGTAACTGGGTAATCGACCCGGTTTTGCCCTTGATTCTTCCCGCCCGTTCGTAGATGGAGGCAAGATCGGTATACATGTAACCTGGATAGCCACGCCGGCCCGGCACTTCCTCGCGGGCCGTGGAGATCTCCCGGAGCGCCTCACAATAATTGGTCATGTCAGTGAGAATAACAAGGACATGGAGGTTATGGTGGTAGGCGAGGTATTCGGCAACTGACAGTGCGACCCTTGGTGTGGCAATCCGCTCGATGGTCGGATCGTCCGCGAGGTTGAGGAAGAATACCACCCGTTCGAGTGCCCCGGTATTCTCAAAGTCCTTCATAAAGAACGAAGCCTCTTTATGGGTAATTCCCATTGCAGTAAATATCACTGCAAACTGCTCCTGGCTCCCAAGAACTTTTGCCTGCCTGGCGATCTGTGCGGCCAGCTTATTTGCCGGAAGACCGGAACCCGAAAAAATAGGCAGTTTCTGACCCCGGACAAGCGTATTAAGGCCATCTATCGTCGATATACCAGTCTGGATAAAATCCGACGGCTTATCACGTGAATAGGGGTTGATTGGCATACCGGAGATATCCACGGTCTCATCTGCCATAATATCCGGTTTTCCATCTCTCGGCTTTCCTACCCCGGAAAACACCCGGCCCAGCATATCAAGGGAGACGTTTATCTGGGGAAGTTCCCCGGTAAAGCGGACTGCGGTCTTTAAATTGTCAACCCCGCTTGTCCCTTCAAATACCTGGACCACCGCAAGCTCACGCGAGACTTCAAGCACCTGGCCGGACCGTTCCTCCCCCGAAGGAAGGGTGATAATTGCAGTTTCACCGAATGCGACACTACGGGGGTTTTCTAGAAAGATCAATGGCCCGGAGACATAGGAAACTGAGCGGTATTCCCTTGTTGAGAGGTCAAAGCCTGTCATTTAGCGTTGCACCTCCAGTGTCTTCATCCGTTCTGCGATGGCCCCCGTAAGTACCTGCAGCCGTGCAGAATCGGGAACTTCCTTCATTCTTGAGATCTCGCTCCGCTCTGGGATCCCCATGACCTGTTTAAGCGTTATCCCCTGCCCCATCTTCACCGACGCCTCCCGGTAGAAGGTATGGATTATCTTGAGCATCCAGGTACTGTTTATCGAGCGGGCAATAGGAGTCAACATCGCTGTACGCACTCTGCTGGAGGAAATCTTCCCTGATCATCCTTGTTACCTCGAGAATCAGTTTCTCGCTTTCCGGAAGTGCATCGGGACCTACCGACTGGACGATCTCCAGCAGTTCAATCTCTTTCTGTAGGAGGTACATCGTCTGGTCACGTATCTCCATCCAGTCGGGGGCAATGTTGCCTGTATACCATTCTTTCAGGCTCTCGAGGTACAACGAGTAACTTTTTATCCAGTTGACTGAGGGGAAATGCCGCCGGTTGGCGAGGCTTGTATCGAGGGCCCAGAACGTCCCTGCAATTCTGAGCGTGTTCTGGGTAATCGGTTCTGAAAAGTCCCCGCCGGGAGGCGATACTGCCCCGACAATCGTGACTGAACCGGTATCTTCGCGGTTTCCAAGACACATCACCCGCCCTGCACGTTCATAAAATGCAGCGAGTCGTGTGGCAAGATATGCAGGATACCCCTCCTCACCGGGCATCTCTTCAAGCCGGCCTGATACCTCGCGGAGTGCCTCACCCCACCGGGAGGTGGAATCCGCCATCAGGGCAACATCGTATCCCATATCCCGGTAATACTCGCCCATGGTGATCCCGGTATATATAGATGCTTCACGGGCGGCGACTGGCATATTAGAGGTATTGGCGACCATTATTGTCCTCTGGATAAGAGGCAGATCTGTCCTCGGATCGACAAGTTCCGGAAATTCAGTAAGCACATCAGTCATCTCATTCCCGCGCTCCCCGCAGCCGATATAGACGATGATGCGGGCATCTGCCCATTTCGCGAGGGTCTGTTCTGAAACGGTCTTGCCAGTCCCGAACCCTCCCGGGATCATGGCGGTGCCACCCTTGGTAAGGGGAAAAAGGCTGTCAAAAACCCGCTGTCCCGTGAGGAGCGGGACTTCCGGGTCAAGTTTCTTTTTATACGGGCGTTCCTTCCTCACCGGCCAGGTCTGCATCATCCGCAGTTCCGTTCCGTCACTGAGGGTGCACACGGTCTCCTCTACCGTGAAATTACCCCCTTGGATCTCACGTAACAGTACCGGAATGCCCGGGAGGGACCATGATACGGTGTTCGATATGGAATTCCTGGACGGTCCCGATTATGTCGCCCCCGCTGACCGGGTCACCTGCCTTTACCAGGGGGACGAACTCCCATTTTTTTGCCCTGTCAAGGCCGGGAACTGAGATCCCGCGGGAAATAAAACTCCCTGATAGTTCAGCAAGCACCGAAAGCGGACGTTGGACACCATCATAGATCGATGATATCAGGCCCGGTCCGAGTTCCACCGACAGGGGTATCCCGGTGTTTACTACCGGCTCACCGGCCTTTAGCCCGGATGTATCCTCGTAGACCTGTATAACGGCATTTTCCCCGTCCAGCCGGATTACCTCCCCGGCCAGGGCCTTTTCCCCGACCCTGACCACATCATACATCCTTGAACCACGCATCGATTCGGCGAGGATGACCGGGCCGGATATCCTTGAAATAACTCCTTGTATCACACTTATCGCCTCACCACAATGTTGTACCCGACTGCACGCCGCAGGAGTCGTTCGATATACGTTTCTGAAACAACCTTTTTCGCACGGCTTGGGATCGGGATGATAATCGGCCTGTACGTCTTATCAATCGTCGCCAGCAGTTCAGGGTCCAGTACCGACATGAACTCCTCACTCACCCCGATAATGCCGGTATCATCAGCATCCAGGAGTGGGGGGATTACCTTTCTTGCCTCCTCCGGGGTGGAAACCTCAATTACTTCCACTCCTGCCAGGCGGAATCCCGCCGCAGTCTCAGGGTCCGTGACAATCACGTACTTATACATAGAAAATCTCCGACTCCATCAGATCATCCGGCATTCCAGCCTCTCTGCAACGGGCAATAACCCTGATGTTCGTAATCTCATTGAGTTTTGCCCAGAGGTACCCGATAACGATGGTGAATGAGAGCGGGTCACCACGGAACATCGCCGCCCCATTTCTAATCAGGAAGCGGTCAAGCTCTTTTTCAAGGACGGATATCCTTCCCGGAGAGACTTCGATGTCGGAGGTATTCAGGAGAAACCGGTACGACGTCGGCTCAAGGAGATGGACTGCGTCAGGTATGTTTTTTGCCTGTAACATATTTTGTATAATCTTAGTGTCGATCTCTTTTCCGCCTTTGAAGATAAGGGGGGCTGCATCGTCTGGCGAAACTGAATCACGGACCATAATTAATGCAGTCTTGATATTCCGGATATCAATTTCAGTCCCGATGAGATCCCGGAAAATCCTGTCATCACGCCGTTTTCCACGTAATTCCTTTAAGGCTGACTCAAAATAGTACTCGTCCAGTGCATACTCGAGCATCCCTATCTCGTTCCGTTCAAAAAATTCACCGATATTTCTTGTCAGAGGAAGGGCATACTCGATACCCCATGTCGCCATCAGGTCAACAACGGCACGGACATCCGGTTGTTTTACCAGTTCAATAAGTGTCGTTTCATCCATCGTGCCGGCAGGGATAAGACAGCCTGATATCTCCTCGTTTGGCGTCTGGATATTTTTACCCCGGATTATCGTTTTTATATTCTGGACATCCCATTTTTTTAAAAATATTATGATATAGCGTGCAGATTTTTCCCCTTCCACGAGGGAGAGGATCTTCCTGTAGGTCTTCATAAGGTTCTTCCGGAGGGCATACTCGATACAGCTGATCCCGGTATGCAATATTCGTGCCTCAACGATCTCTTCATGGTAGGTCGTCTTCTCCAGCTCGCTAATGATACCGTCCAGAGATGGCTGTGCAATCAGACGCTCGAACCCGTGGGTAGTGATAAGGCGGCTTGACATGCCATGGACACGTGCATTCACATACTCAACGTACATCCGGGTCACCGTAGAGTCCCGAAAATACAACTGTTTTCATACGTTCCTTTGCCCTGGCAAGGCGGTCCTCAATCGTATTCCGGATAATAACCTTCCCATCAGGGGTTGAACCGTTCAGTCCACCACGGGTAGTGAGGTCTGTGACTAGTTCCAACTCCTTTACGGCGTCTTTGATACATTGCCGGCACAGTGCCTCATCTTTTTTATCGATATGAAGTCGGATCTTTTCGCTGTCAAGCGATTCGGTTATCTCGGCCAGCACTGCCTTGAAAAAAGCCCCATATGAGGGGTTTGATCGTAATGAAGAGAGCCTTACCTCAGCTTCCTGGAAAACCTGCAGGCAGGCCTCCTGGCGTGCCCGTGTCAGGTGATCTTTTGCCTGTTCACGTGCCGAATAGATTTTTTTATTCTTTTCAACGTTTATCCTTCGTTCCGTTTCAGTGCGCAGATCCTTTCGTACCTGTGCAGACTCTGTCTCTGCACGTTCCTGGATTTCGCGGATTTCACGGCCTTTTATCTCCATGAAATCCCGAAGTTTTTCCTCTGCACCATCTTCAATTGCCTGGATCAGGTGGTCATATTTCATAAGACCTGACCATTACCTCCTCTCCCGCTGTCATACCGTTCTGACAACAGGGAACTTTTTTGTCCCGGGGTAGTCCCGGAAAACTAATATCCGGATATACCCTGCCCTATACAGTATAGCAAGAGCTTCACTTGACCATGATTACTATCATGGATGCAACAACAAAGCCCAGAATAACCATCGTTTCAGGGATTGCTTCCAGCACAATAATTGAGCCTGCTGATTCAGGCCTTTCTGCTATAGTCGCAGCTCCCGCAGCACCGATCCTCGATTGCGCCCAGCCAGTCGCGATTGCGCCACCGACAAATGCAATCGCAATCTCCAAATGCAACTTCAATCGCCAATTTACAACACCTCTAATCCGTTACAGTGCTCTTATATTATATAAAGTTTAATAATAGAAAAGTTCTTTATTTTCATTTCTTTTTAAAAAACGACCATGGAAGCCTACTTCTTACCATCGCTCAGCCCGGGTTTATCTCCCGGGCTGAAAGGATGGTAGGGTAGTCCTCCCCCATGATAGAATTTGGAATGGAACTCAACGACATGCAGCCTTATACTATGGATAGACGGGCTGAACATCCCAAGCATCAGGTTGAGGGTGTGGAGCAGTACCGCTATAAGGATACCAACCGCAAGCACTTCCATTGAGCCGCCCAGTTCATTTGCAACCATTGCAAGTATGACTGAGGCCATCCCAATCGCCATCAGGCGGGCGTAGGAGAGAATATTTCCCACCGTCCCCATTATCTCAACAGCGCCGCCGGTACCGCCACCATAAATAACGAGTACAACGGTTAAACCAAGGAACACAATGACCGGGATAAGTAATGCCCCGGGTATCATCTCTACTATTATTCCGACTAACAACAGCAGGCAGAAAATGACACCTATCATCCCGCATTTTTCGCAGGCATGCCGGTGATTCTTGCGGGTCATCGAATTGATGAACCCGAGAACAAGTCCCAGGACAACATGGAATACCCCGATCGCTATGGTCAGGATGAGCAGCGGTACCATTGCCTCTATGCGGTTCCATGTGACACCGAAAAGGGTAACAGGCTCAATCCAACCCATCATCTCGCCAAAATTTCCAAAGAATTCCCCGAAAATAAACCCGAAAAAGATGGCCGGAAAGGATGAAATGATCAGGATGCCCGATATCTGGCGAAGCCATGATATCGCCTCGAAACGGAACCTGATAAACAACCCGGCGACGAGAATCAGGATGCCATACCCGATATCACCTACAATAATGCCGAAAAATATCGGGAAAAAAATAGCAAGGAGGGGGGAAGGGTCGATCTCGTTGTATTGGGGAGGGCTTGCAAGTTTCATCAGGAATTCAAACGGACGAACCCAGCGGGGGTTATCATAGGAGATGGGGGCCCGGTCCATCATCTCTGCCGTAGCGTCTGTTTCAGTCATTACCACGCGGCCCTGGAATGTTTCATCCAGCACATCCCGTGTTTTCTGAATAAGTTTTTTCGGGACCCAGCCACGGATCATCACGGTATAATCCGTTTCACCGAAGTTGTTGTATGCACTGAGTTCGTCGCCCCGTTCTTTGAGGACCTTTTGTAACGCAACCAGTCCGTGGTACCATTCCTGCGAGACACGGTTGAGCTCGTTGTCGATTTTTTCTTCCTCTGACTGGGCCTCCCGGCGGTGTTTGTTTATCAGTAACATCGCCTTATCAAGCGGCATGTTCGAATAATCTGCGGGTATCCGGACTTCATTAATATTTTTGGAGAAGAGGAAGCGGTGAACGTTTTCTGAATAATTCTTATTGAAAACGGCGATTACTGCAATTGTCTTTTCGTCCAGGTCAGCCGATATCAGTTCAAACTGGTCATTGGTAATATCTGATAAAGCCGGGCGGATGATATCAAGGACATCCTCGTATTCTTTCTGTATTACAAGGACCGTAACTTCATACCCATGGAGTATCGGCAGTTGTTGTTCGAGCGGCTGGATTTTATCGATAATTTTCTCGTAACGGTTCAGTCCGGTGATGGTGATCTCAAGGTCGCTCTTTTTTGTTGACAGGTTTCTTGTCGTTTCCCCGACAACATCAACAACATGACCCGCCCTCGCGAGGACATCCGGTGTTGACAAGTGGTGAATATCTTCATAGAGTTGATGTGAGCGATTGGAATTGTCCTTTATTGCAGGCAAGAGTAGTGAGATCCCTTCAATTGAAGTGAAAATCACCGGGATATCGGTCATGCTGCCGGTGACGACTTTTCGTACATTCCCGCTTTCCGTATGAAGGTATTCGCTCACCTCTTCGAGGTGGATTGTGCCCATATGGTATAATACATCGACAATCTGGCTGAAGTCCTGTTTTGGACCCACCACCAGCACGCTCTTCATTTTCTGTATCATACCATCTTACCCTTTACCGATCTCCCGGACTACCCTGTCGACGACCCCGTTAAACCTCTGCTCCTTCCTTTCCCGGTCAAGGCGTACCATCTGCTCACCTTCACCGAGGATCCGCTCAACATCACTATTGATGCGGTCCATCGCTTCACGCCAGACAGAATCCGCTTCAGTCTGCCCGAGAGAACGTTCCCGGGAAAGCCTGGACTCTGCTTCCTTCCGGGCATTTTCAACATCCGTGATATACTGCTGCCTGGAAGCTTCAATCCTCGCGTTCTGCTCCTCTTCCTTGGCACGGATCTGCTCGAGGAGTGACTCCTCGGAATTCACATAATTTTTAGAGGCAGATCCCACACCCCCGCTGTTGTTATCGGTCCCGACGATCTTCTTTTTATCCATACCTTCCTCCTTTTCACAGTCCGTGATGCCGTTTCAGGAAGGAGGTGATCCCGCAATGCGGTGCCGGGTTGAACACCCGCTCACCTGCTGCACCCCGCTTCCGTTCCGCTTCTGCTACCCGCTCTGAGCACCTCTTTAACGCCATTGTCTTTATTTTCTCAATCTGCTCCATCTGCGGGCTTACCATACCAGCATCACCACAATAGCTCTTCGCGTATACAATCAATTTTATTATATTTATACATTATGTATACTCGCCGGAATAATCAGGGAATATATTTGTAGTTTTTTCCTTTTATATGGGTTAGCGCGCATTTTTCGATCAATCATTCTTCAACCAAACCGTAAACTTCGGAATGAATAATCAGGGATCTCCGGTTCATGGGGAATATTTCCTGGCCGGAATGGGCCAGTTGCATAAGGAATAGTGCACCCTTGAGGCGAGATTTTTTTCAACGATTTCCAGGGATATTTCCCTTTTTCCAGAATGAACATCCCTTCGGCATTTACTATGAAAATGACCCCCGGGGTATTCAATTTTCATCAGGTATGCTTGTGGCCTTCCGGCATCATGTCCGTTTACTATGAACACTGACATGATGCCGGTTTTCATTGGTTATGGCTAACTTCCGGTGTACAAATTATCATGAATACAAAAACGGGCCGGCCAATGTAATCCGTACCAGAAAAAGATTGCCGGTTTGTATCAGATCCGGCCAATAAATGTCGAATACGTGAAAGCTGTGGCAACAATGACCAGCATAACAATCATGGCATAATCAAGTCCATTAAGATGCCGTTCACGTATCGGGGTCCTTACCTTCGTCCGGTACCCCCGGAGGTCAATGGTAAGGCCGAGTACGTTCGACCGGGCGAGCGAGTTGGAGACCAGCGGGACCATGACCGGTGCTATACTCCGGATCTTCCCGCCCACACCGGAACCAGGGTTATAACCCCGTGCCAGCTGGGCCTCGTGGATCCTGTGCCCCTCGATCTGGAGCGTGGGGATGAACCGGAGCGCTATCACAAACATCAGGGTATAATCAACAGGGACCTTCATCCGCTCGAGGGTATGGACTAGGTCCCGCGGCTGGGTCGACAATACGAAGAGCTGGATGGCGGTGATGAGCACGGCAAACCTGAGTGTCATGATGATACCGATAAGGAGACCCCCGGTCGTTATCGGAATAATACCCCCTATCACGAAAAGCGTGGTGCCGCCGGGAAGCGTTATGACCGTAATAAAGATCAGGATAACACTCATCACGGCAATGAGGACAAACTGCCTGAGCACCTCGCGGTGGAGCCCGGCGATGAAAGCGATGATGAGCAGTGCAATAATAACACTGACAAGGAACGGAATGCTGGTCGAAACGACGCTCATCAAACCAACAGTGATTACAAACAGGATCTTTGTCAGCGGTGCGAGACGGTGGAAGAACCCGTCCTTCTGGACATACCCGAGGATCTCAGTCATGGCTTCACTCCCGATGTCAGTACATCAGATATGATCTTCCCGCTTTCCATCGTGATCACACGGTCTGCACAGTCCCGTGCAATCTCCCTGCTGTGAGTGACTATAATGATCGTATGGCCTGCAATCTGGAGTTCTTTTAACACTTCCATAACTTCCCGGGCCTCTTTCCCATCAAGTCCCGTAGTGGGTTCGTCAAGCACGATCACAGCAGGTTTCATGGCAAGAACACAGGCTATTGCGAGCCTCTGGCGTTCACCACGGGAGAGCCACCTTGGATAGAGGTCTTTCGCATGGGTTAACCGCACCCGCGTGAGTGCATGATCGATTACCGCATCGCGGTCCGGTATCCCGAGGTTGTCCACGCCGAACGCCACCTCGTCACGGACGGTGTCCGCAAAAAACATGTGGTCCGGGTTCTGGAATACCAGCCCCACATCACGGGCAAGCTCGGTAATTGTCGTTGTTGAGGTGTCTTTGCCTTTCACTGACACGGAACCGCCCGTAGCCTTCAGGAGCCCGTTAAAGTGCTTGATCAACGTGGTCTTACCGGAACCGTTCTCCCCGACAATGGCAATAAACTCGCCGGATGATATAGTGAGACAGATATCATAGAGTGCGTGGATATCCCCCCCATACATGTGTGAGAGCCCCTTTACAAGGATTAACGGTTCAGGAATGACAGATTCCCCGGAATTCCGGGTCCGTTCCCTGATACCGGAGAAATCAGGAACAACGATCTTCTGCACGACTGGGTCCCGTATTACCTCGTCGGGAGCACCGGATGCCCTGATACGGCCATCTTCCATTACGACAAGGATATCGACAATCTCCCTCATCCTGATAAATTTGTGCTCGATAATGAGGATAGTCCTGCCCTGGGCCTTTAACCCTTTCAGTATCTCAAGGATCCCATTCGTCCCGTGTTCATCCAGCTCAGACGTCGGTTCGTCGAGAATCAGGATTCCGGTCCCCAGGGCCAGTGTAACGGCAAGCACAAGGCGCTGTTTTTGCCCGCCGGAAAGGGTATGGGGGGCACGGTCTTTTAACATGGTGAGTTTTGTCATCTCCATGATGACCCGGAGGCGGTCCTCGATCTCGTCCACCTGGAGCCCCCTCCGTTCAAGGGCAGACAGGGGCTCCCTCTTCAACCGTGGTAAAAATCAGCTGGGCTTCAGGGTCATCAAAAACAATCCCGAGGTTGGTAGCAATATCGGAAAGGTCTTTGTAACTCTTCACGTCACGACCATTGATTGTGACGGCCCCCTCTTTCTTTCCGCCGTACTCATGTGCAAGGATACCGGCAGATGCAAGGCAAAGTGTTGTTTTCCCGGCCCCGGAAGGCCCGGTAACCATCACGCACTGCCCTTTCCCTACCGAAAGCGAGAGGTCTGTCAGTGCAGGTTTACCGGTATGTGGGTACGCATAACTCACCGAGTCCAGCCTGATCATTCCTGTCCCCGCATCAGCACCCTGCTTGACGGGATGTAGAGCAGCTGGACAATAACTGAATTGAATATTGCGGTAATAATCACAATCGGTACGAATACGAGGATAAAACCACCCATCGTGGCATACCTGGTGATGATCTGTGGCGCCACGGCGATGATTGCTATCGCAGCGAAGGTAAACCCGCTCGCGAGCGTGGCGATGAACGTCGCAATCGAGGGGCTGATTTTAGACTGGTTTTTAATCGCAGCATACACGACAAAGCAGACAAGTGCCCCGACGGGTTCACTGATCAGGTTGGCAGGCGGGAATATCGAACCTGATATCAGCATCGAGAGGATACCGGCTACGATTCCGATCCCAAGTGCTTCATAGATCTTCGGGGATATCAGGATAATCGCGAGACAGTAGAATGCGATGATCATGTTCGGTGTCAGCGGTGTGTGGAGCATCGCAAGGAAATAGCGAAGAATTGCTCCAATGGCAAGCAGAATACCAACTATTGCAATATCTCTGGACTTCATGGTGTAACATCCTGGTTTATGATAATCAAGTTAGGAATATCGCACAGGACAGCCCTGAAAGGTTAGCGGGCAATTATTACAGGGTTACCAACGGAGAGAGATGTTGGGATGTTCCGGCGAATAACAATCGTCAGGTCTGCAGGGACCGGTGTGACATTATAATACTTTGATGTATAAAATTGTACATTTTAGTATAAATAAGTAGCCAGCCCAGCCCTCTGCACCAGGACATAGCAGCCACGTCACTTTCACACCACGCCCGCTCCACCCTTATGGGCTTACCAGTTCACTAAACGTACCATGGAGTTTGAGCTCGCACCCGCGATATCGGTGCTGACCGGCACGTTCTGTGCCATGATCGCACCTGAAGAGCTCGTGCTCCCGGCCCTCACCAACCCTGAAAACGGGCGGTACCTGTTCCTTTATCTTGCAGGGACTACATCGGGGATACTTCCTGCACTCGCAAAGCGTCCCGGTACCATGGAGGTCAGGCGGACTCTTTCACCAGGCCACCTCGCCGCGGAGATCAGGGCGTCACGCCATTCCATTCTCTTCGTCGAGCATGACCCGTCACTGTACGCCAGCGAGGAAGAAGCCGCATCAGTCGCCCATGCACTGAAGGGAGCGTCAGAGGGTGCAGTCGTGGTGCTGTATACCCCACGGGCAGACAGGTGGTTTGACCTGATTCTGTCCCGGGCAGACCAGGTGTATTTCTTCCGGGAGCCGCCTGTCACCCCGCGGAATACGCCGCGCAAAACGCAAACGTCACGGAAACTACCAGGATCGGGTAAAGGACAGGCAACCCTTGAAGGGTTCTCCGGCCGGGTGGCATAATTGGGACGGAGTTTCCAGAGTGTCCGCATGGGAGTGAACGACATCGCCGGGCGGTGGCAGCGTGCAGCCCGGGCCATGAGGAGTGATGATGCAGTCTACGCGGATGAAGTGGTGGCAATGGCAAAAACATATGCAAGTGAGGCGTTTTATGCGTTCGATGACCCGCTTGAGGCTGCCCTTTTTTCGGTACTATTCTGCATGTACAGGGAGCATGGGCCATATGGCAGGCATGTCGTACCCGGCGAAGTCCCCCATTTTCACGAGGAAACCTCTTGCCATCCGGCCGGAAAACTACCCGGGTGGCCGGGAAACGGGCGGGGTGAATGATCATGTGGATCATCGACTCATACTACCGGGACGGCCATGTTGAACTCTGGGAGCGCGGCAAACGAGGCAGGACGAGCCTCCACCGGATACCATGGACCCCTGATTTTTTATTCTGGTTACCTGATGCGGATTCCCACTGGCAGATGATCGATGCGCTTTCTGAACAGTACAACGTCCACGAATGCCAGTTTGAGACCGTTTACGGCACCAGCAACGGGTACCGGGCCGGTGCAGGACGGCAGGTAGCTGATGCAATCCTGGAACAGACCTGCCACGAGGCAAGGCTGTACAATGTCGATACCAGGCCTGACCACCGCTACATGGCCGGGCATACCCTGTTCCCGTGCGGGGAACAGGAGGAGTCCCGGTTTTCCCCGGACTTTTCACTACCGGACAGGGTCATGGAGATCGATGTACTGGAAAACCCGTATGGCACTCCGGAGTGCAGGCAGGTCCGTGTAACAAACGGGGACCCGGACAGGAAACATATCCTTTCAGGGGATGAAAAAACGGTTATCGCCGATTTATCAGGAATGGTCAGTTGTTGTGACCCGGATGTCATCCTTTTTCCCGGTGCAGACATATGGGTACCGCGGATCGTAGCAAAAGCCAGGCATTATGGTCTTGATCCACCATTCAGCCGGGATGGAAGGTTCCGGAGTATAGAGGCAACGTCATACCTCAGCTATGGCAAAACCGAGTACCGTGAAGGTTCGCTCATTCCGGATGGCAGGTTACTGATCGATACGCGGTCAAGCTTTAACTACCGTGAAGGCGGGCTTTACGGGGTAATTCTCGCGTCACGGCTCACCGGCCTGTGCCCGAATCTTGCAGCGCGGTTCACTGCCGGGACCCTGATCTCGGGATATGAAGTATACGAGGCTCTCCTGCGGGGGATCGCGGTACCGTACCGGAAGACCGATGCAGAAGGCAACCGGGACGTGAATGACCTCCGTGCCTGTGACCGGGGAGGGATGATGTTCCAGCCGGTGCCCGGGCTCTACGAGGACGTCTTCCAGATAGACTTCACCTCCCTCTACCCGGCCGTCATCGTGCTGTACAACCTCTCGCCCGAGACTGTTACCAACCCTGAAAAACCGGGTTTTCTCCCGGCGGTGCTTGCACCGCTCCTTGAACTCAGGTACAGGACAAAACAGCTGAAGAAAACCGACCCGAAATACCGCGGGGCAGATTCCCTCCTCAAGTGGATGCTGGTCACCTGTTTCGGTTATACAGGGTATAAAAATGCCAAGTTCGGACGGATCAAGGTACACGAGCGGATCACCTCCTGTTCCCGGGATATCCTCATCAGGTCGAAAGATATCGCCGAGGCGGAGGGGACAACAGTCCTCCACGGGATTGTGGACTGCCTGTGGCTTCAGGGGCCTGGTCGCGAACACCTGAAGGCACGGATCGAGGAGGAGACCCGGCTGCTCACCGAGCTCGAGTCCTACGACTGGCTGGTCTTTCTCCCGATGCCCGACGGATTTGGTGCATATAACAGGTATTATGGCAGGCTTCGCGACGGGTCTGTCAAAGTCCGGGGTATTGCCGGCCGGCGGGGTGACACCCCTGGTATATCAGGCGGGTCCAGGCGGGGATGCTCGACCTCCTGGGTACGGCGTCCTCACGACATGAGATCAATGAGATCGGCGGTGCGGTGAGAGAACTCTACATGGATGCCTGGGACGGGCTCCGTACCGCCAGCCCTCAGGAGATGGTAATCCACCGGAAGGTAAGCAGGATCGATTATTCCCGGAGCTGCCCCGAGGCATCGGCAGTCAGGGCATCCAGGGCCGCAGGCATCCAGGTCTCACCCGGGATGGAGATCGGGTATGTCGTCCGCGACGCCGGGAAATGGACCGTAGACCTGTCATGGGTGGCTGACGGATTCGATGTGCAATATTACCAGAAACTGCTCGACCGGGCATGGCGTGAGATCGAATTTTCGCTCCTGGAAGCAGCCAGGGGAGATGCAAGGCTCAGGTGAGCATCGATGAACAGGTGGTACTGTTGGAAATGGCCTCCTTCTGCAGGTGTTACAGCCTGGACCCCGGGTCAAAAACTTTTACTGTATAGTCAGGCCTGGTTCCCGGGACCAGGGTGTACCATAACATTATTGTAGGGAGGATGCGCTCATTCAATGAAGGGCAGGGTGTTCTTGGAGATGACGAAAAAAACAGCCAGTAACCAGAAAAAGTCAGACGTGTACCGGGAATCCCTCGAACTCCATGAGCGAAAACAGGGCAAACTGGAAATCCGTTCCAAGGTCCCGCTCAGGACCAGGAAAGACCTCGCACGGGCGTGACACACCCGGGGTAGCCGCGGTGTGCAGGGCAATTGAAAAGGACAAGGACCTTGCATACCGGTATACCATGAAGGCAAACACCATCGCAATCGTCACGGATGGTTCAGCCGTCCTCGGCCTTGGAGATATAGGGGGGTATGCAGCGATCCCCGTTATGGAGGGAAAAGCAATTCTTTTCAAGAAATTTGCCGACATTGACGCGTTCCCAATATGTTTTGAGAAGTATCATGCTGGTTTTGCCGATGACATCAGGAATATCGCACCGGTGTTTGGCGGGATTAACCTCGAGGATATCGCCGCACCGAAATGTTTTGAAGTCGAAGAGGCGCTGCAGGAGATCGGTATCCCGGTCATGCACGATGACCAGCACGGCACGGCAATCGTCATCCTGGCAGCGCTGCTGAATGCATGCAAGGTAACAGGAAAGGAATTTGAGGACCTCAATATTACCATCTGCGGTGCAGGGGCTGCAGGGTATGCAACAGCCAGGCTCCTGAAATGCATCGGGTACAACCCGGATTACTGCCGCTCAGTCCATGATATTATCGTCTGCGATACGCAAGGGATCATTCACCGCCAGCGTGAAGGGCTGTACGGCAATAAATACAAGTTTATCCTCGCTGACGAAACGAACCGCCAGGGCAGGTCCGGCGACATCGCGGTGGCGATGGAGGGTGCGGATGTCTGTATCGGGGTTTCTGCACCAGGGATAATTACAAAAAGGATGGTCAGTTCAATGAACGATGACCCCATTGTCTTTGCCATGGCAAACCCTGTACCTGAGATCATGCCTGAAATCGCGCTGTCTGCAGGTGCAGCCATAGTCGGCACCGGAAGAAGTGATTTCCCGAACCAGATCAACAACGCGCTGGTATTCCCGGGTATGTTCCGTGGAGCCCTTGATGCATGCGCCACGAAAATTACCAACGGGATGAAAGTGGCAGCAGCCCATGCACTGGCAGACTACATCAGAAAACCTGCAAAGGATCGGATCCTCCCCAGCATTCTTGACCGCCAGGTGACGGCAGTTATCGCCGGGGCCGTAAAAGAGGCGGCAATCGCCGGCGGTTGTGCCCGCCGGACATCTGAATGACAGGGTATTTTTTTAATCGTTTTTAACCCCATTTCTGTTCTGATTTCAGGATAGAAACCCGCCCAGATCAAAACAGAATGAAGAGGGGGTATATAGCACGCATTTTTTCCCTGCCCCGGGTTCGCATAACGTTGTCAGTTCAGGTGACCAGATTATTGGTGAGCAATATGCCGGTTGTTATTATAAAAATGGGCAAAGGGAGGACAGTTGAACAGGAAAAAGGCCCCATCAGGGAGTTTACAAAGACCTTCACCGATTCCCGAGGGGTAGAGCCCGGCATGGTCAGGGTACTAATCGATGAGCTTGACCGCGATAGTATCGGGAAGTCAGGGAGGATGCTCTCCGAAGGTACTTAACAGTAGGTATAGTCCTCAACGGAAGGACATTGCAGTGTTGATTCCCGGATTTTCGCATATAAAAATTAATCACTTTTTCGAAGCAATTACCTGAACAGATGAGTTCCAAAAAACAGGGTTCGTTCTGGCTTGCAGTTGCTGTCGGATTTGTCCTGATGGTAATCCTTGGCTTTGTACCGGTAATCGGACCGCTGGTCGCAGGGCTGGTTGCAGGTCTGATCGCAGGTGGTGATGTCTGGAACGGCGGGAAAGCCGGGTTTTTGAGCGGGTTGGCAGGCGCGGTCATCCTCTCAGTCCTTGCGATTATCGGGAGTACAGTTCCTGCTCGGAATTTCTGGCCTGATAGCCGGACTGGGCATCGCAATGACCCTGATCATCCTTGCACTCTACCACGCAGCACTTGGTTTAACGGGTGGCATTATCGGAGTCTTATTGAGATAATCCTGGGTCCCCTGTGACGACAGCAACAATTTCAGGGAGCCGGTTCTCTCCCGATTCCGGCAAGCGTGGATATATAATGCTCTCTTCTTGCGATATAGGCGCCGGGTTCATTCCCAAGGGGCAGGTATTCTGAAACGGCCCATCCGTTTTCGGTAAGAACCATTTTTGTCTGGTCCGAAAGGCCCATAAGAAACCCGAACTCGACACGGTGTTTTTCATCGTCCAGGCGGGATGTCAGCCACTCCAGCAGTTCCGGGTCATGGGTCGCAACCTGGAATGCGGCACCGGTAGGCAGCACCATCTCAACAAGAGCTTTAAAACGCCCCCGGACCTGTTCAAACTCGTGGTAATCACCATGATAAGCCCCTTTTACAATTCTTGGTGTGATTCCCGCCGACACAATATTCACAAGGTCTTTCCCAGTCCGGTCCATGTATGCCTGGAGTGCAAGGGTGACCGGATATCCGGTCCTGATGCAGGCAATGCCCATATCGATGGTGATATCGATCAGCCCCTTCCCCTCCATATCAAGTTCGAATCCCGTATGCCGGACAGTGGCTTCCTGAAATATGGTAATAGCATTGTCCCTGCATACCTGCTGATCGAACAAGGCCCCGACGGCCGTCAGTTTAAGGGACAGCGATGCATCAAGCTGGTGTGCTTCTATTGCCCTGATGCAATCGATATTCTCTTTTACCCAACGGAATGCGGCCTGTTTTGAGGGGGCATGTTCCCCGAGCACGGCAAGGGTGCACCTGATCCCCTGCGAGTTCCGCTTCCTGCACCAGGTAACTGCCGCACTGATGTCCGGCAATGTCCACCTGCCTGAACTGCCTGTCATAATTATTTTTTAATCAGGACGGGAAAGGGAAAAAGCTACTGATCAGCGGGTCGTTCAGATGAATAATAAAACAGGTGCGGGATTTATTAATAATAGTAATATAATATATAATAAATTAATATTTTTATTAGTTCTATAATTTGCGTGTTTCACGATCTATAAGTATTGGAATCCTGATAATGAAGGATAAAGAGATCCCTGTTCCGGGTAATCAATGGATATAGAGGTTGGGGCTCTTGTCCATCGCCGGCCGGAACCACGAGGTGGAACGGGTGCGGAATCTGAATAAAGGCCCTCTGTATTTCCGAAACAACCGGGTGATTATTCTTGAGTGAGGCAGGCAGAATCACAGTACCTTCTTGTTGATGATGAGCCCGGACTAACCGGGATCGCAAAGCGTTTTCTCGAGCGTTCCGGTGAATGCCGTGTCGATATCGCAAATTCAGCCGCGGATGCGCTCGTAATGCTGACAAAAGGACAATACGATGCCGTGGTCTCTGATTACCTCATGCCGGACATGGATGGTATCACCTTTTTAAAAACCGTCAGGTCTGGTAATATCAACATCCCGTTTATCGTGTTTACCGGGAAAGGCAGGGAGGAGGTTGTTATAGAAGCGTTAAATAACGGGGCTGATTTTTACCTCCAGAAAGGCGGGGATCCGGCAGCCCAGTTTACCGAGCTCCAGTCGAAGATAAGAAAGGGGGTGGAACAGAGGCGGGTCCAGCGGGAACTGTCTGATAAAAACCATATCCTTGATGCAATCCTGACCGCGTCCCCCCACGGAATTGCGCTTATCAAGGAAGAGCGGATCAGGTGGGTCAATGACGCGTTCGCAAGGATGCTGCAGTATTCAAAACAGGACCTGATAGAAAAAGACCTCGAGTCCCTGTACGAGGACCATGAGGTATACTTTCGCGTAAAAGACCAGGTCAGGATAGATTTGGAAAATAAGATGCATTCTGAGCTACGGACACGTTTCAGGCAGAGGTCAGGACCGTTGATTGATTGCGAGATCAACATCGTGCCACTCGAAGAGCACAACAAAGAATCAGGGACAATGATAACGGTTACCAATATCACGAAGAGACTTGCCATGGCACGGGAGATTGAACGCCTGTCTGCATTCCCGTACCTCGAGGCAAACCCTGTTATCGAACTGAACCAGAACGGCCAGATCTCGTATTTCAACGAAGCAGCGATCGATGACCTGATCAGGTTCGGACCAGGCACGACGCTTGAGGTATTTATCCCGCCAGACCTTCCGGACCTGCTCCGCGCTATGGAACAGGGGGATACCAGTCATCATGACAGGACCGTTCAGATCGGGAAGGTCACCTACCGCGAACATATTACGGTGAGCCCGATGTTCCAGGTCATCCGGATATCGGCAACAAATACCACCGAACAGAGGAAGATACAGAAGGCAATGAGGGAGATGGAGGACGCACTCCGGGATGATAAGGACTGAAAACTAACCTGCCAGCAGGGTATTTTATAAACCGTTCATTATTCATACGATTATAAAAAAAAAGATTGCTCCACTCCTATTCTAAGGAAGACTGATGATACTAAAGAATGATAAAGGAAGTTTTTGTTTACTTAAAAATATGAAAAAAATGTTTCAGGGAACAGGCACGAAGCCTTCTTTTGTTACCAGTTTCTGACCTTCAGGGCTGAGGATGTAATCAATATAGTCTTTCACAATACCTGATGGCTGACCGTTGGTAATAAACAGCAGCGACCTGGAAATCGGGTATGTCTTGTCAAGAACAGTCTTGATGGATGGTTCTACGAGTGTCCCATTGACGCTGACCTTTAACGCCTTCACGGTCGGGTCGATGTACCCAAGCCCTACATATCCAATTGCCCCGGGGGTCTGGGCGACGCTTTGCTGGATTGCACCGTTCGAGTTCTTCTCGAACTGGGTCTTTACGTAACTGGTCTTGTTCATCACGGTATCAGTAAAGAAAGTCCGGGTCCCCGATGCACTGTCACGGCCGATCACGACGATTGCCATGTCCTTACCACCGACATCTTTCCAGTTGGTGATCTTTCCACTGTAGATATCACGGATTTGGGCGATACTCAGGGAATTAACCGGGTTATTGTTGGGGTTAACAATGACAGCAATACCGTCAAGTGCCACAGGGGTGACGACGAATTCCTTGTATTTTGCAATTTCATCCTTCGTAAGGTCTCGTGAAGACATCCCAATATCGACGAGCTTGTCACCTATCTGTTGGACCCCAACACCTGATCCACCACCGGATACCTGGATATTGGTTCCCGCGTTGGCTGTCATGAAGGCATCGGCAGCATTCTGGGCGATTGGGAGGACCGTAGTAGAACCTGATATCTTGAGGGTCTTGCTTCCAGCAGCGGACTGTGTGGCCTGAGGTGTGCCCGCGACGGCTGTAGTTGCCTGTGTTGAGACCGGTGTTGAGACCTGGGTCGTTGCAGCGGTCGGTACAGTAGTTGCCTGAGTCGGTCCCCCGGAGTTATTTACACAACCCGTTGAAAAGACCATGAGCATGAGCAGGCCTGCAATGACAAGTCCTGCAATTCCAAATTTCTTACGATTCTAGTACCATAATGGTCTAGTCACCATTGACTGCTGAATATATACTTATTCCCGACAGAGAATATATGCATATATAGAATATATATAGAATATTTATTACTAGCAAGAATACTAGATAAAAATATAAATTTGGAAAATCACGGACTAACTAAACTGATGCATCAGCCAGGTCCGTATCTGGTTCCTGACCTCGCTGAATTCTTTTATAATTTCCTCTTTCGGAAGACCAACCTCGTTTGGAGCTGGGAAGTTATGATGAAGTACCGAGGTCTCCTTTCGGGAGGCAGGACACACAGGCTTCTTTTCCATGGTCACACAAGGTCGCCACCACGCTGAAATGTCTGCCTTTGAACTCATGCAGGGTTTTTGAACGCTGGTGGGAAATATCGATCCCGATATTGTTCATCACCGCAACAGCATACGGACTTACCCCGCCACTCGCAACACCGGCGCTATAAACGATATATCTATCGCCAAACAGGTGACGCATCAGACCTTCGGCCATCTGCGACCTGACTGAGTTGTAACTACAGAGAAAAATGATGCTTTTTTTATCGTGGCCCGCATGGTTCATATCAATTCCAATTCGTCTTCAATGGTTATTTTATCTCTATCCGTTCACCGGTCACCATGTAATGGACTTTCTCTGCCATCTTGCAGGCATGGTCCCCGCTCCGTTCAAGGAAACGGGAGATCATAACGTAGTGGGTACACCGGGTAATGGTCCTCGGGTCTTCCATCATGTAGGTTAAGCATTCCCGGAATATTGAGGTACGGAGAGAGTCGACCACATCATCCCGTTTCGACATATCGTTGATGGTATTGAGGTCTTCATGTTCATAGGCAAGGGTTGCATCATCAATCATCGCGACCACGAGCTCTGACATGTGGGGGATGCTGATGAAATTCCCTGTAGATTCACTCTCGTCCAGATGCCTTGTAGCATTCGCAATGTCCTTCCCGTACCGCCCGATCCGTTCACTTCCCTGAACAATCATAAGTGAACATACCAGGGTCCGCAGGTCCCGGGCAACAGGCTGGTACAGGGCGATCATCGTGAAAATCCTGTCTTCAAGTGAGTCATGCTGCCCTGAAAGCGCTGTTTTTCTGGATTTGACTTCTATCGCTTTCTCCAAATCCTGCAATTGCAGGGCTTTCATTGAGTCGTTCAGCATATCCCTCCCGAAACGGGCCATGGTAACGACGTCCTGGCGGAGTACGGTTAGTTCATCATGGAATTTATCTGCCACCGGTATCACCTATCCAAATCTTCCTGTAATGTAATTTTCAGTAAGCGTTTCTTTGGGTTTCTCGAAAATCTGTTGCGTTGTTCCGAATTCGGCCAGGTCGCCCATATACATAAATCCCGTATAATCACTTACCCGGGATGCCTGCTGCATGTTGTGGGTAACGATTACTACTGAGTATTGCATTTTCAGCTCTTCAATCAGGCCTTCAATCTTCGCAGTCGCGATCGGGTCAAGTGCCGAACAGGGCTCATCCATCAGGATTACTTCAGGTTCCACGGCGAGTGTCCGGGCGATACAGAGCCGCTGCTGCTGCCCGCCTGATAAGCCCATCGCGGAGTTGTGGAGCCGGTCTTTTACTTCGTCCCACAACGCGGCACTTCGGAGGCTTTTTTCGACAATGGCATCCAGATGCTTTCTTTCTTTCATACCATGAACACGGGGCCCGTAGGCAACATTTTCGTAAATTGACTTCGGAAAGGGATTGGGCCTCTGAAATACCATCCCGATTTTTCGCCTTATTTCAGCCGGGTCAACATCGCTGGCATAGATGTTTTTGGTATGGAAATTCACGGCACCCTGTATCCGGCAGGTGTCCACGAGGTCATTCATCCGGTTCAGACATCTGAGCAAGGTAGATTTTCCACAGCCGGAAGGACCGATCAGGGCAGTCACCTTGTGGTCAGGTATGCCGATCGTGATATCCCGGAGTGCAATTGAATCCCCATACCAGAGGTTTAACCGGTCCACCTGGATGATCGTATAGTCTTCTGTCATTTTGTTCACCATCGAATTTTCATATGGTAATGCCTTCGCACGATAATTGCCGCAAGATAGAACCCGATTACAAGAATAAGGATTACCAGTGCAGTCCCGTACTGGTTGAGTGAGGCACCAGGCACGCTCGTGGAAAGGATATAGAGGTGGTAGGGAAGTGCCATCACCGGCTCGAATTCAGAGGAGGGAAGTGTCCTTGAGGAAAATACCACGGCGGTAAAAAGGATCGGGGCTGTTTCCCCAGCGACCCTGCCAATGGAGAGGATAGTCCCGGTGATTATTCCGGGGACCGCGGGGGGGAGCACAACGCTTCGTACCGTCTGCCATTTTGTAGCACCGAGGGCCAGGCTCCCTTCCCGGACCGACTGGGGCACATTTTTCAACGATTCTTCAGCTGTCCGTATCATCGTCGGGAGCACCATCATGGCAAGTGTTACCTGCCCGGCAAGCAGGGATACACCGAATTTGAGATACAGGACAAAGAAGGCCATCCCGAACAGCCCGAAGACGATCGAAGGGGTCCCGTTCAGCAGGTCTACACCCGCCCTTATAATCCGGGTAATCCTGCCTTCGCGGGTGTATTCGTTGAGATAAATTGCAGCCCCTATTCCCAGAGGTAACGCGATGAGGATCGCACCAAGGATAAGGTAAAAGGTACCCACAATTGCGGGTGCAATTCCCCCACCCCTCCCAAGGTTCGTGGGTGCAGTAGTGAGGAATTCCCAGGTAATAGCCGGAAGGCCGTTGATGATGATATCAGCGATGATACAGCCAAGGGAAAACAACACGATCCCGATTGCGAGCCATAACAGGGCAAATGCTGCTTTCTGAACCTGTCGCTGGTTTAGTTTCTGCCTCAGTATAAACCACAGTGCAGCTGCCAGGATGGACGACAGTGCAACAATTAGTCCCGCCGCGATGAAAATGAATAAGACTACCATTCCGGCGATTATATAGACCCCGTATTTTTTCAGGGATTCGGCGGTTTCGAAGGACAAGATACGACGGTTCCCCGAGCTCACACCGATCTGCCCTTTCCGGATCCGCCCGAGGATTGTATACGCGATGAGATTTATCGCAAGGGTGATGACCAGCAATACCACGGCGATACCGAAAAGGGCGCTGTAGTGGAGGCTCCCGACTGACACCTCACCCATTTCGATCCCGAGTGTTGCCGTTAATGTCCTGACAGGAGATAGGACATTCCAGATGGGCGACGGGATGACCGCAGCGTTTCCGGTGACCATCAGGACGGCCATTGTTTCCCCTATTGCCCGCCCTATTCCGAGAATGACCGCAGCGGTAATCCCTGACAAGGCCGCAGGGACAACCACACGACTGACGGTCTGCCATTTTGTGGCACCTGTCGCAAGGGAACCTTCACGGAATTCCTTTGGTACAGAACTTATTGCGTCCTCTGATACGCTTACAATGGTGGGAAGGGCCATGATGCCGAGAAGGATAGAGCCTGCGAGCCAGCATTCCCCACTCGGTGCATCAAACGACACACGGATCACATCGGTAAGGACTACCAGCCCGAAGAACCCAAAAACGACAGAGGGGATCCCGGCCAGCAGTTCAACGGCAGGTTTCACAATGGCCTTTACTTTTTTATGGGCCAGTTCGCTGATGTAGATTGCACTCCCAATACCGAGAGGGATCGCGATCAGCATTGCTAGGACCATCACGAGCAGGGTATCGATGATGAGCGGGAAGATACCGTAGAGAGGTGGATCGCCCGATGGGTCCCAGGTGTCGCCGAAAAGGAAATCAGGAAGGCCGATGGTTGAAAATGCCGGGTACCCGTTGTAGAGCAGGAATATGAGGATGAAAAAAACAACAACAACGGCAAAAACCGCACAGGTAAACCAGAGCGAGGTCATCAGACCTTCTTTGAGGTTCCTTGCAGCTGGTCTGAAACCATGTCGTGAGCTGGACGACTGATCATCTGAAATGGCATCTCACCTGGTCCCCTGTCGAATGGCCTGTAATAAAAACTCCAGAACTCCCACAGCACAGTACCATAATCTGACACCTACAAGGAGTGGTAGATTTATACCCTTTTTCGCAGTAAAATATAGATGAATATATATCACCTATAGAAGAATAGAGTGAACGAAGCTAACCACACGAAGGAAGGAAATAATCCATGGATATCAGGAAAGTTCAGGTAACCGGGGGTTCGTCGTTCATTATCACGCTCCCGAAGGACTGGATCGACAAATTGCACGTCAAGAAGAATGATCCACTTGGCTTGATTTCACAGCCGGATGGGACACTGCTGGTCACAAAAAATATCACCGATGTGCAGGTGCAGTCAGGCAGGGAATTCGATGTCTCTTCAATTAATGATCCGGCCTACCTGTTCCGGCTTTTGATCGGGGCATATATTGCAGGGTTCACCACGATCAGGATTACCGCAAAGCACCGGTTCTCCCCGTTCGTCCGGCAGGTCGTCCGTGATTTCGCCCAGATGACAATCGGGCCCGAAGTCATTGAAGAGACAGATTCAATGATGCTGTTAAAGGACCTCTTAAACCCGATGGAGATGCCGTTCGATAACACCCTGAAACGGATGTACGTCATTGTAAAAAATATGCATATCGACGCGGTATCGGCAATCGAGAAAAACAATCCAGTCCTTGCTGATGACGTTATCACCAGGGACAACGACGTAGACCGTCTTCACTGGCTGATTGCCCGCCAGATGAACGTGATCCTGAAAAACGTGAACCTATCAAGGAAGATGGACATCTCCACTTCGCTCGTGGTGAATACCTACCTGATTAGCAGAATTGTTGAACGGATCGGGGACCACGCGGTCAGAGTTGCCGAAAATATGAAAAAAATCGAGGGTGAGGATATCGGCAAAGATACAAAGAAGGCCATACGTGCCGCAAGTACATTGTCTCTTGCAATTTTTGACAAAAGTATCGTCTCATTTTTCCAGGGTGATATCATAGCGTCTCACAAAAATATTGAGGCGATTGCCGAACTTGATGAGGCCTGTGAGCAGATCAACTCCCTGTCCATGACAATGGGGACCCCCCTGGCAATTTCTCTTCACTATATCGCTGAGAGTATCAGGAGGACAGGTGAATATGCAGGGGACATATCAGAAACGGTAATCAACTACCTCGTCGAAGAACAGGGAGTATAATGTTTCTCCTTTCTGAATTGTTGTGTAGGTAAAGAATTCCAGGCTATGTTGAAACACAGGGATGTATGTCAATACAGAATATGAGGAGAATGGAGATCAGAATCGACTGCCGGAAAAGCCAGGGGTGAGCAGGTCCCGGTTATTTTTTTTTGTACCAAAAACAACTCCTGTAACTATACCATTGAACTGGTACTATCAGACCATTTTTAATAGGAAAGGACTCAACTGAATGCTGTAGCGCCGGAGGGATGGGTACCTAGTATTCATAAACCAGTTCGCGTTACCCGGGAGCAGGTAAGATGATGATTTATCCACCAGATATAGGTGGTTTTTAATTGTTTCCGGAGAAAAAGGAGATGAAATTATGGATATACTGAAACTACCGGGCATCCGTGTCCTGCTCATTGCCACGCTCGTGATGGGGCTTTTCCTTGCACCTGTCGCGCTGGCAGCTGTGCCGGGGGCATTGTCGTATGGCATCAAAGGGCTCCCGGGAGCAGGATCAGCACAACCGGCATGGACTACGGTATCAGGGCCGTACGCAGTGGGATCGGTCTCCGCATATGGAGGAGTAAGCAGCCGGACTCCATCGTCACACCTCGATTACTCGCAGACTGTGTCGGCCAGTGGTAAGATAACCAGCTTTGCCTTCTCATTCCATTATGAAGGATAGGCCAATATCCGATTAGTCCATTCGGATACGGCATACTGTAGAAAAAAAGGCCCCGCAAGGGGCCTCCTTACTCAAAATTATTCCTGTTTTCAGAGGGGACTCGTACCTGAAAGTGAAAAATAGATTATCGCAGGTATGAAAGACTCCACGGACCACCTGAAAAGACGACCTTTTTCACACCAGCCGCAACCCGGGTTTACTGAATTGTTTCGTCAGTTCTTTTCAAGAGGTATAATTCCGCCGACCCTCCCCACTTTTCCATCCTCGAGCCGGACCTTGATCCCGTGAGGGTGAAAGGTAGCGTTCGTGAGGATCTCCCCTACAATACCACGGGTCTTCTTTCCGGACCTCTGGTCCTGTTTCTGGACGATGTCAACCATCAGCCCGTTGCTGACGCTTGTCCTGTACCTTCCGTCCTGTTCTGGTATCATGGATGAATCCCTGAATATTGCTTACAAAAATAGAAAATATCAGATATACCTGGCCTTTTTTGAGAGTTTACGCGGCGTATAAAGGGGGCGGAACGGCATGCGGCCGATGTCCTGCCGGATTACTGCAATAACCTCCTGTTCCGTGAGCGTGACTTTGTGAGGCTTGTCTTTTGCCGATTCTTTCCGGATGGTAACCGTAAGTTTGCCACTCTCCACCTCGGCATCCCCGACAACAATCACGTAGGGCACCCAGTCCATCCCGGATTCCCTGATCTTCTTGCCGACACTTTCGTCACGGTCATCGAGGTCTGTACGGATAGACGACTGGTTCAGCCTCTCTGCGATCTCTTCTGCAAACGGGAGGTGCCGTTCAGCCACCGGGACCACGCGGGCCTGGGATGGGGACAGCCAGGTGGGCAGCATTGGTACTTCCATCGAGGCGGTGCTTTCAAGAATGGCACAGATTACCCGTTCCACACTGCCGGTCGGAGAGCAGTGCAGGATAGGCGGATGAACTTCCGTCCCGTCCATCAGGTGATACTTGATATCGAACCGTGTCGAGCTCTCGACGTCAATCTGGACTGTCGGGTTTTCAATCGGGCGTCCCTGGCCATCTATTGCAGCAAGGTCAATCTTCGCAATCCAGTAATGGACCCGGTCCGAAAGGATCTCTACCAGGAGAGGCATACCCGAGTCAGCCACGACCTTCTTTACCCAGCCTTCGTGCTCAGTATAAAAGTCACGGGTGCATCGGAAGACGCCGACGAGTTCGGTACCAAAGTCTATCCCTGTTTTCCAGCCCATGGTGAGCTGCTCTTCAAAGCACTTCAGTGCCTCGGGCATATCAGTACAGAGCGAGTGCATATCAGGCATTGTGAACGCCCTCAGTCGCTTGAGACCGATGACTTCCCCCTTCTGTTCATGACGGAACGAGTAGGTGGAGAGCTGGTACATTTTCATCGGCAGGGTGTTCGGGGAGATATGCATGTCCCGCATTATTGAGAACATGCCGAAGCATGCGGCAAACCGCAGCATCATGTCCCGGTTCCCGCTCTTGAACCGGTACTGACGCTCCCCGAACTTGTCGGCGTGCTCGTAAATTGCACGGTCTCCGAGATCGTACATTACCGGGGTCTCGACGGGCGTTCCCCCATAGGGAAGGATCATCTGGAGCACGTAGTCGGCAAGGAGGTCCCTCATAAGACTTACCGCGTGGCAACCAGCGGAGGTGACCGACATCGCTCGCCGGTTCGTAATCGACGAGTTCTTTGGACCGCATCAGTTCGACATGAATGGGTTCCCCGCCTGCTGAAGTCTGTTCTCCAAGTTCCTTCCTGACAAGACAACCGAAGGGTGTTTTGTCCATGTAACCGGCGACGTCGTGCTGCTTCCCGTCGGGGGTCATCACGAAGAAATCGTGCGTGACCGTTGATTTCGCCTTTACCGGTGCTTCTTCACCAGGGACAATCGTCTTTGAGAGTTCCGACAGCGGGTGCCCCTTGCACGCCATGGAAAAAGACTTGTACCAGCCGAACGGTGCACGTTTGACATCGAAGTCCACCTTCAGTTCACGCTCGAGGGCCTGGAGCACAGAAACAGCCACATCCGGGTTTGCAAGGTCGCTTGAAAGGTGAGCATACGGGTACAGCATGACATTTCGCACAGAGAGCTGTGCAGCGGTCTTCCTGACCTCGTTTGCAGCCTGTGCTACGACACCGTTGACATCGTCCTCATCGACCGATTCAACCGCACAAAAGACAATTAATGTCTCTTTCTGGGAGTCCTTGAGAACCGCGCCTTCCTCGGCCATCCGGGTCTTCTTTTTCGCTTCGTATTCAATAAAATCCGAATGTATCAGAAGAAGTCGCATAGTTCACTTCCGGAATACTAAAATCATCCTTAATAAGTGTGATTTCATACGGTATATACCCATTCAACCGGTCTTAGGGTTCTCATGGTACCGTGAGAGGGTTGCTTGTCTCTGGTTCATGTATTTCGCATCACCTTTCAGGTTGTACGGCTTTAATGCCCGCTCTGTGGTATAGAACACCAGTTGTCCGATCGGCATACCCGCATACACCTTCACCGGGCGCTGGTTGACATTGCACATCTCAAGGGTTATCGACCCTGAGAAACCCGCGTCGATCCATCCCCCGGTCTGGTGGAGTTCTACGCCTAGTCTGGCGATACTGCTCTTTCCCTCAATACTTGCCACAATATTGTCGGGGAGGGAGATCACTTCAAAGGTCTCCGCGAGCATGAAATGACCGGGATTAATGACGACAGAATCTCCGGTTAGTTCCTTTGTATCTGCCGTGATTGTCTCCTTCTGGTAAGGGTCAATCACTTCGTCCCCGGCCTCGTACCAGACAAAATGGTTCCCGAGACGGATATCGAGGGAATTCGGTTGGACAAGGTTCGGGTCGAATGGGTCTACTGTGATATAGCCCCTGTTAATGCGGTCCAGGATCTGCCAGTCGACGAGGATCATGCTGGAGTAGTATGCAACCGGCTTCCACATAACATCTTTTGATGGGAGTCAGGGGAAGGGTTTACAGGATACAAAAAAAACCTCATGAAGCAAGAGGGCCTCGCACCAAAGCAATGAAAATTTGAAAGGTCAGCTTTTAACACCCGCAGCGTTGTTGGGTTTAAAAAAATTCATGACAACCTTAAGGTGATCATCAATTGGAACCACCACAATACATTTTTATTCGTTAAATCAGGAGAGAATTATACCGGTTTAGGTGGCCTGTCATTTTGAGACATTTCAACAGTCCAGGAACTATCCCAATTGGGAGCTGCCGTAGCGGCGGGGGCAATGCCCCCAAGAGCGTCTTATGTTTCAATTATAACTACATTTTTTGAATTGGTTATGAGTCTGAAAAAAATTGGGTGGATTTTTGTTGACTAATCACCAAATTTAAAACTGCAGGAATACCGGGAAAATCCAGCATATTCTGGACTGTCACGAAATTACTCACGCTCCCGGGGCTCCACCCTGCCAGTTGTGCGACCCCGGCTGGGACAACGACTGCACCCCATACTCGGAAATCTGTGATCGTCTGGAAACCCTGCCTGAGGAATATCTTATCGGTAGTGGGAGCAGTGAGGGGGTGAAACCCCCTCCTGTCTACGTATTGTAATTCAAAATTTTCGATGTGGAACAGAAACCTGATCAATCAATCCTGACCCCGCCCACCCTCATCCAAAGCTCGAGTGGCCATCCTTACCAGGTCCAGCATGCCGCTCACGTTCCAGTTCACAAATAGTGGGATCGATGTGAAATTCAGCCCGGCGGAGCAGTCCGTGAATCGTGCTCGCTTCCCGTGCAGTCAGCTGTGTCCTCCCGAAGATCCGCCGCATCATCAGCATCGTATTCTCCCGTTTAAACGGGGGATGGTCAATCTCATCAAGGAAGCGGTCAATGTGCCGGTAAAGGTACTCCATCTCAGTCCGGCTTGCAAGGAGGTATTCCCCCCGGGGTAGATGGGCAAGCTCGTAACATACCACCCCGACAGCGTGGGACAAGTTCAGGATCGGGTAGCTCAGGGGATGTCGGGATCGTGCAGATCATATCACACCTCTTGACCTCATCGTTATTCAGGCCCCAGTTCTCCCGGCCGAACAGTATCGAGATTGTCCCGTTTATATCCTTGACATGCTCACGGATCTCCCCGGGAGTGAAATATGGCATACGCATCGACCGGCAGATCGATTTACTGACCTCGCCGGTCGTGGCAATAGTAAGACAACTTTGTGAAAACACTTCTTCCAGCGTGCATGTTACTGCTCCGGAAAGGACGTCCTGTGCGTGGGCAGCCCGCAATGATGCATCTTCGCCAATACCGCAGGGATCGATTAAGACCAGCCGGGTAAAACCGAAATTTTTCATCACGCGGGCTGTGAATCCAACATTTCCCTCGTATATAGGGGCCACCAGGACGATCTGGATATCAGGCATACAGGTCAGGTATAAAAATCAGGGTTATGAGACGGCCTTTACCGTCGCTTTCAGCACTTCCATACCTTTTTCGTAGACCGCATTACCAACGACGATGGTATCAGCATACCGGGACATTTCCGCTGCCCGTTCGGCAGAATCAATGCCACCGCCATAATAGAGTAACGCCTGGTCAAGCGCATCTGACGCGGCTTTTACAACCGAAGGGTCCCCATATATGCCGCTGTATTCAATATACACGATGGGGAACCGGAGGTACCGGTCAGCGACGGAAGTAAAGGCTGCTACGTCCACAGGGGTAAGATTACAGACCGATTTTGTCACCTTGCCGACAGAAGAGTCCGGGTTCAGCACGATGTAGGCTTCAGGGACAACTTTGTCCCATTCGATGTTCTGGGTCTTCACCCATTCCATGTGTTTTCCCACGATCCAGCGGACATCCGTCGTATTCAGCACACTTGGCACGTACAGGTACTCAATACCATCAAAAATGACCGCTTCAGGACCGGCCGGTTCCACCACGAGAGGCAGCCCGTAGGAGGCGACCTGCCGTTTAAGCGTCGTCAGGTTCTCAACTGTTACATTCAGGGTACCGGAGAGCATCAGCGCATCGGTTCCGCTGGTCGCTACCTCTTCTACTGCCTTCGCATTGAAGCTGCTTGTCCGGGTCGAGTTTGGTCACGTGGACCCAGTTTTTCCAGTTTGCGTGCTTCATACTAATCCGTTGATCTGTTGTTATCCGTTGTTTCAGGCCTTTGCAACGGCCCGGTATTCTTTCTGGTACTCCAGGATCTTCTCTTTCGGTATCCCGGTTTTCTTCGAGAGCTCATCAGGAACAGCCTTATCCAGCCGTTCACCGTTGAAAACCCCTGCACGATAGAGCTTTCCGATTGCCGCCTCGCCAATGCCACGGATTGCAAGGAGCTCGGCTTTCCCTTTTTCAAGCTGGACCTTGCTGATCTTTTCGGGGGCCGGCTTGTTGAGTGCTTTTGCAACAGTTTCCACGTGGCGGTAGACGGTCTCGGGATTGATCCCGGTCATTTCACTGATTGCAGCAGGGTGATTGCTGATGAAATCGAGTGGTGTGATAATCCCCGCGTGGTGATATTTCTTCAGGCTCACCGCAGGAATACCAATATCCCTGAGGACACGTTCGTTGGTAATCCGTTTTGCTTCAGCCTGTAGATTTTCTGCCTCTACTTCACCCATTCCAACACTACGAAGTAACTGCCGCTCTGCTCCCACAAGCCCTTCCACATCATCGATCCCGGCAGCATGGAGTTTTTTCACGATCGCCGAATGGCTCCGGCCCCGGCGTGGCGGGAGATGTTTTCTCACAAATTTCCGGCATTCCGAACGTTTCCGCAGGAGAACCAGCACTTCTTCTGCCCCGTTCACAAGTTTTTCCGCACTTTCACCGGAAAGCCCGGTTGCGGCCATAATACCTCCCTTCCCGGATTTCACGACCTCATAGACCGTATAAATGTGCTTTTTGTGGAGCTTTTCCCTTGTCTCGTCGGTCATCGTGGGTACAAGGTCAAGGGTCTCCTTGTTTGAAGTGATATGGTGACAGAGCGGGCAGCCGATCTCCCATGGACGTGCACCCTTTTTTACCAGTGTTACATAGTGAAGACCATGCTTCGGGCATATGTCATCGGTACGAACGGCGAAACCCCACATTGCCATCGGGAGCCCGATATTGAAGGTGCATTCAGGGTAGTTGGTACAGCCTATGAACTGAGCCTGGCTCCTTAAATGACGAATACGAATGTCTTTTCCACAGACCGGGCACGGACCGAGCGTCATTTCCTCGGCAGTCTGGTCCATGATCTCGTCCCCGATCTCCTGGCCGTGCGCCTCCAGCTGGTCAAAGACACGGTGGAGCATCTCCCTGGATTCCCTGACCACGTCGTCCCGGTTCCTCTGCCGTTCCTTTATCAGGTTCATGTGGTCTTCAAGCATCTGGGTCATATCAGGCTTGGTGATGGTATCGGCATGGTCCTCGAGCGACCCGATTACTGCCATCCCGACAAGACTTGGTCGCAGCGGGTTCCCTTCCACGTATTTTCTAGAGACGAGTTTCCCGATCACTTCGTGGCGGGTACTCTTCGTCCCAAGACCGAGCTCCTCCATCCGCTGTATCAGCTTTGCCTGGGTATAACGGGGTGGCGGCAGTGTTTCTTTCTCATCGAGACGTTTTTCCTTTATCGGGAGCTTCTCGCCCTCGGTAAATCTTGGGAGTACATGGTCTTTTGCCTCGCTGTAGGGGTAGACCTTCCGCCACCCGGGCTCAACAAGGACACCCCCTGTAGCCGTATAGGGTTCGCCACCTGCGTCAAAATTGACTTTCAGTGTTTTCCACTGCGCATCAAGGGATAGCGTTGCGAGGAAACGGCGTACGACCAGCTCATAGATCTTCCACCGGTCATCGCCAACTGCCTCTCTCGTGGCGACCCCGGACGGATGGATCGGTGGGTGATCCGTTGTTGATTTTTTTCCTGCGGTCGGTACAGGCCGCCGGTGTGCCATGACCCACGCTACATCGGTGGAGAACACCGACTTGCTCAGGGTCTTTAATACCCCGTTCAGGTCGAGGGTTTTCGGGTATACCGTATTGTCAGTCCTCGGGTACGAAATAAACCCGTTCATGTAGAGGTCCTCTGCAATCCTCATCGAATTTGCAGCGGAAAACCCAAGACGGGCTGCCGCAACAATGAAACCCGTCGTATCAAAGGGTGGAGGGGCCCGGTCCGTTTTCTGGCCTTCTTTAATTTCACTGACAATCAAAGGTTCCTTTGTCCGGGCATGGGCCGTCTCTGCTGCTGTCTTGTCAGTAAACCTTGCAGTGGTATGCCTGGCCTCAACAATTCCGCCTGCTTTTTCCGTGGTAAGCGAGAGCTGCCAGTATTTCTCGGTAACGAACGCCTCGATCTCCTTCTCACGGTCTACGATCATCGCGAGGGTAGGGCTCTGCACGCGACCGACTGACAGGATATTGGCGCCGCCACGGCGTGCTGCAAGGCTGATGAACCTCGTCAGGGATGCCCCCCACATCAGGTCAATCACCTGCCGTGCCTCCCCGGCTGCTGCAAGGGCGAAATCAATCTCGGTTGTATGGGTAAAGGCGTGGTGGATCTCTTCAGGAGTGATTGCTGAAAACCGTGACCGGTCAACCTTCACTTTCGGGTTCACGGCCCGGATCAGTTCATAGGCCTCCTTCCCGATGAGTTCCCCCTCGGTATCAAAATCAGTGGCTATGGTGACACGTTCCGCCTTTTTCGCGAGTTTCTGGATGAGGTGAATAATCTTCTTTTCAGTCGGGACTTTTATGGTCCCGGCATCAATGAGGCTCCGCGGGGTGTGTTCCTCTGACCTCCAGTTACTATACCCGGGCTCGAAATCCACCTCGACCACGTGGCCCCGGAGACCGGTGACGACGTCGTCACCGAAGCTGTCACTTGATATCCCGCCGTCCTTTCCCACGGTGACCTTATCGTTCCCGGCGAGGATCTTCGCAATCCGCTCTGCCGAGATATTCTTCTCAGTGATGATCAGGTGCATGTCGTACCTCCTGTTACGGGGTCTCCGGTTATCATTGTACCCTCCTGTCCAACGCATTCCGGAGCATGCCATTGAGTTCTGCCGGGTCAGCCTTACCCCGGGTCTTCTTCATGACCTGGCCAATCAGGAACATGAACGCTTCTTTCTTCCCGGAATCATAATCAGCAACCGCCTGTGGCTGTTCCCTGATCACATCGGCTATCGCCGCAGGGACTATGCCGCTGTCTGTTGCGCCGAGGTCCAGCCGGGCTACCACCTGCGAAGGAGTCCCTGCCGGCTGCTTCTGGAGTATCCCGTCAAGGATTGTCCTGAGCACTTCAATGGCATTCCGATCGGTGAGTGTCTTTGATTTGACAAGCGTTACCAGCTCGATCATATGCGACGGGGTCACTGAACCGATGCCCATGTCACGGTAATTGAGTTCCCCAATCAGCGTATCGGCCACCCACGTTGCAGAGAGTACCGGGTCTGCCTGTGCTGCGACCTTTTCGTAAAAGTCTGCAAGCTTCAGGTCCCCGGTCAGCGTACGTGCATGGTTTGGAGAACAGCGGTACTGTCCGATGAACCGGGCACGCCTTGCATCAGGGAGCTCCGGCAGGTCGATCCGTTCGACCCATGAGCTGACCCGGAGAGGGCACAGGTCGGGTTCCGGGAAGTACCGGTAGTCCTGCTCCTCCTCCTTGCTCCTCGAGGCCGTTGTGATCCCCTGTGTCTCAACGAAATGCCTTGTCGCCTGTTCAATTGGTTGTCCCTTCCTGATCACGTTCCTCTGCCGGGTGATCTCGAAGGTCAGCGCTTTTTCCACCCCTTTATACGAGGAGATATTTTTTACCTCGACCCTGTTCCTTCCCTTGTAACTTTTCTTTTCGCGGTCAAACCATCCTTCCGGCTGGAGTGATATATTGGCATCGACCCGCAGGGAGCCTTCTTTCTCGGAATCAAACACCGAAAGGTATTCCAGGGTCGCCCGGAGCTTGTTTAAGAAGCGTCTTGCCTCCTTTGGTGACCGCATGTCAGGCTCCGTTACAATTTCAATGAGGGGGATCCCTGCACGGTTGTAATCGACCAGGGAGTAACGGGCACGGTCTGCCCCGCCTTTATGGACGAGCCTGCCCGGGTCTTCCTCCATGTGTACCCGGGTAATCCTGACCCTTTTCTCTCCTTCGTCGCCTTCAATTACGAGGTACCCGCCAACCGCGAGAGGTTTGTCGTACTGGGAGATCTGGAATGCCTTGTCAAGGTCAGGGTAGAAGTAATTTTTCCGTGAGAAGACCGACTCCTCAAGCACTTCGCAATTGAGTGCTTTCGCCACCCGGAGAGCAAATTCCACGGCTTTTTTATTTATTGCAGGGAGAGCCCCGGGGAGACCGAGACATACGGGGCAGGTATGGGTGTTCGGTCCGTCACTCCGGTAATCGGTACTGCATCCACAGAAGAGCTTTGTCACCGTGTCAAGCTGGCAATGTATCTTCGAGCCCGATGATTGTTTCATCTGCCTCAGGTTGCGGTGGTCTGCCTGCAGCCTGTGAAATATGTCCCTGTGACTGTTCAGACCGGCATTCTGCCATTGTACCTCCGGGCATGTTCTCCATGCTCATACCACCGCCTGTTCGTACGTATACGCGGTATCGATAACGACCTCATCTTCAAAGGGACGTCCCATGATCTGGAGGCCGACCGGCATCCCTTCAACAGTCCCGCAAGGGACTGATATTGCCGGGACTCCGGCGAGGTTCGCTGGCACCGTAAGGATATCGGAGAGGTACATGGAGAGCGGGTCTGCCTTTTCGCCGAGCCGGAATGCGATAGTCGGCATTGTCGGTCCTGCAAGCACATCGACCTCCCTGAAGAGGCGAATGAAATCGTTTTTCACCTGCTGGCGTGCAGCCTGCGCTTTCGCATAGTATTTCCCGTAATATCCTGAAGAAAGGGCGAATGTGCCGAGCATGATCCTCCGCCGGACTTCCTTACCGAAACTCTTCCCCCTGCGTTCCTGGAACGCATCGTGCCATGATTTCTTTATATCGACCGCCGGACCGTACCTGACCCCATCAAAACGGGCAAGGTTTGAGCTTGCCTCGCTCGTGCAGGTCACATAGTAGGCAGCGAGGGCATATGCCATGCCCGGCATCCGGCAGGTGACTATCTCTGCCCCTTTCTTTTCGAGCTCCTCAATCGCTTCCCAGACCTTTGCTGCAACCGCAGGGTCGACACCGGCACCAAAAAATTCCTCGGGGACTCCGATCCTCCGCCCCTGGATGTTTTTATCAGGTGTATGCGAGTAGGGCTGATCCACGCTGGTAGAGTCCCTTGGATCGTGCCCGGCTATTACCTGCATGAGACGGGAGGTCTCATGTACAGTCCTCGCCATCGGACCGATCTGTTCAAGGGAATTTGCATAGGCAATCAGGCCGTACCTCGATACCCTGCCATAGGTCGGTTTCAGGCCTACAATGCCGCAAAATGCGGCGGGGCAGCGTATCGAGCCACCGGTATCGCTGCCAAGTGCCATCCTTACCATGCCGGCAGCAACCGCAGCGGCACTGCCTCCCGAAGACCCCCGGGGACCCGGCCTTTATCGAGCGGATTTAATGTGGGGCCATACCCGGAATTCTCGGTGGTGGTCCCCATACCGAATTCATCCATGTTTGTCTTGCCGGCGATTGCCGCTCCTTCTGCGAGAAGAAGCGAGACCACATGGGCATCATAGGGGGGGATATACCCTTCAAGGATGCGTGAACCGGCAGTGGTCCGTATACCTTTTGTCGAGATGTTATCTTTTATGGCAATGGCAAGCCCTTCGAGTGCATCCCGTACCATATTCAGGCTCCGGGCAGGTAGTGAGAAAGGCATTGACCCGGTCATCGGGTGAAAAGGAAAGCCGTGAGCGTGCCAACCTACATCACCCTCGGAGCCTTGAAAAAACCGTCTTCAGTCTCACCCGCATTGTTGAGGGCTTCTTCCTGCAGAAGCGACGGGCAGATAACATCCTCCCTCAGCACGTTATAGCGGTCCTGCTCGTACCCGCAGTCCCCCTCAACCGTATCGAGGATATCAAAATAATCGAGGATCCTGTTAAACTGGACCGTAAAATCGTCCAGTTCTTCTTTTATTAAGCCGATATCAGCAAGCCCGGCAATATGTTCAACGTCCCTCTCAGATACCATGGTCACGCTCACCAAACTGGTTTATGTACCCTTGTACCGACCTTTTATAACCATTGTGACGTGCCAGCTCCCTGATTGTACGCCATACCCCGCTACCGTATTGCATCGCCTTTTTATCGTACCACGCGATTCCGGCAGGAATATGCCTTTCTGCCACGAGCCGGAGGGGTCGTTTCCTGACCCCGTCCACTACCTTCTCATGACCTGGGATCCGGCGGGCAGCGCGCACAACACGGACGTCGAGGTACGGCATAGAGATATACGTACCATGAAGTCCGGCAACGGCCTGGTCCCGTTCGGCCTGCCCTGGAAGCCCGAGAAAATCTTTTTCCAGGTCGGCTTCCAGGTCGGTGGCGGTGAGGTACCGGGAATACCCGCCGAACAATTCGTCCGCACCCTGTCCCGCGAGGACCCGCCTGTACCCGTTCTCACCCGCCCACTTAGTAATACAGTGCATAGTGACTGCAATTGCAGTGTTAACGGGATCAGGGGAGGGGATAACCGGCACAACGGCTGAAATTCCCTCTGCCACATCTTTTTGTGTGATCGTTACGTATTCGCAGGCCAGTCCGATCTCGTCAGCCGCTATGCGGGCGCGGTTGAGATCATGTGACCCTTCGATACCAATGGCCACGCAGGGCAGTCGGGCAAGTGCAGCGATAAGTGCAGAGTCCACACCACCGGAGAGGGCAGTGACCCCTTCATCACTCCTGAGACGGACGGCCTCCATAATTGCCGCTTCCAGTTCCAGTTCCCCGGCTCCCGGCGTGATATGCCCGACAACCTGCCCGGACTTCATGATAGTCCCGGGCATGCAGTCACCCGTGATTATGCCAAAATGGTCGCGGGCACAGAAATCATCCCACAGGATGTAAAACTCCCCGCCGAATGTACCGACAAGTTCCGGGTGGTGTACGATGGTATCCCTGACATCTGCTTCGGAGAGTTTACGGCCTCCAAGCTCCACCCACCCTTTTTGTTCAAACATCCGAATTGTTTCCGGAAATAATGTACATCCATAGGGTAATGAGGATTGGGGATGAAGGGTGTTGCGGTAGATGTCTCATCCTGGTCACACCACATCGGATTCTCCTGCATTGCATCCAGGTGAATGAAGGAGGGCAGCTTTCAATCGCTCAGTAACCCTCACCATATACTATTCATACTGTTCAACCGGAATGACAGGTCATTCCAGCGTAGACCCAGCCACCCCTATACGATGTGGTAGCACAAACATGAAAAACGACAAAAAATGAATAAAAGGCTATTTTTTCGCTGCCGGTTTCTCATCGTGGTGGATCAGCCGGCACTTGTTGACGCACTCCCAGTTCTCGGGGAGGAACTTCCCGTCAGGGCCGGGTTTCACTGTTGTGTGGTATTTTTCCCCGCAAACAAGGCATTCCATCAGTCCTGACTCTTCATCGACAATTTTTGTTGTATGCTCTTTCTTGTTCATCACCCGATATGTCCGCCGGGCTGGCAGATATAAGTGCGGATCGGGGACACCGGGAATAACCGGAGATCAGGGGGCGATACGAAAAGTAACGTGGTGAGGGAATAATCCGGTTTTCGATACGTATTCAAAACTCACCCGGGTAACGTTACAGAAACTGGTAACTAATCTTTCCGGTTTTGGGAGCAATAATTTTTGATTGCCAGGGACGGACTGGATTGTTACCAGGCATTACTGAACGATCAACGGGTGCCGGGATAAGCCCAAGACCATGGCAAAATTCGCTATTGTTTTGAAATTGGCCCGGGTTTATGACCCACCTGGTAAAATCGGTACAGCTTGGCTGGACAAAACTATACGTTGAGGAAAAATGATTATCAGAACCCGATAACGGAGCCTGAACAGCGAATATGAAGACCAAGAAAAAGCCTATTGATAAAATCAGATAGCGGTTTGGGTTTTTCATCGCTTCACCAACTGCTCAGTTTTATTCCTGTGAGCTATTAAAATATCTGAAATCAGTCCGGGTACCCGGTATCAGGTAAACCGGATATAATGGTGGCTGATACCTGCGGATTTTGGGCATTCATTACCGGTCGTCCGGTTTTTGTCCCCTCTCTGCTTTGTGTGGATACTGATTATTTCGTTATTTCCAACTCCCGGAATAGTCTGCCGGCAGCTGTTTAAGGTACCATGGGTATAAGAGATATTTTCAAGGTAAACAGGATGAACGGATACCGGATCGAAACGGACAGCCTGGGCGGGATAAAAGTCCCTGCTGATAAGCTGTGGGGGGCACAGACACAGCGGTCACTGGAACAGTTTTCCATTGGCAGGGATATCATGCCAGGCGAGATGGTTACTGCGTACGCCTATGTGAAAAAAGCGTGTGCAATTGTAAATTGTAAGTCAGGGCGCCTGGACATTGACAAAAAAGACCTGATAGTTACCGCCTGCGACGAAATCCTTGATAACAAACATGCCGAAATGTTCCCTCTGCACGTCTGGATGACCGGCAGCGGGACCCAGTTTAACATGAATCTCAACGAGGTTATCGCTAACCGCTGTTCACAGCTCGCGGGCATGCCACTCGGGAGCAAGGAGCCCGTGCATCCGAATGACCACGTAAACCTCTCACAGTCATCGAATGACAGTTTTCCCACGGCAATGCACATTGCTGCAGCTTCAGGTACAAAACACCGGTTAATTCCTGCGATTGTGGCATTGAGGGATGGCCTTGCAGTAAAAGCGGAGGAGTGGGACGGAGTCGTAAAAATCGGCCGTACCCATATGCAGGATGCCACCCCGCTCACACTCGGACAGGAGATTTCAGGGTATGTCAGTATGCTCAACGACAATAAAGCCCGTATTGAACGGGCTCTTGAGGATGTCTATCAGCTGGCCCTCGGTGGAACCGCGGTCGGCACGGGTCTTGCTACCAGGCCGGATTATGCAGGAAATGTCGCTGCCGAGATCGCCTCGCTGACCGGCCTGCCGTTTGTTACGGCACCCAACAAGTTTGCCGTGCAGGGGGCCCATGATGCACTGGTCAACCTGTCTGCAACCATGAAAACGCTGGCTGTCTCGCTCTACAAGATTTCCAACGATATCCGGCTTCTTTCCTCAGGACCCCGGGCAGGTCTCGGGGAAATTGTCCTGCCGTCCAATGAACCGGGCTCGTCGATGATGCCCGGAAAGGTCAACCCCACCCAGTGTGAGGCACTGGCGATGGTATCGGTCCAGGTCATGGCAAACGATATGGCAGTGGCGATGGGTGGGGCAGGGGGGCACCTTGAGATGAATGTCTACAAGCCACTGATTATTTACAATATCACCCATTCCATCAGGCTGCTGTCGGACAGCATGAACTCCTTCCTTCACTATTCGGTGGAGGGAATGCAGGCAGACACGGCGAAGATCGCAGGGTACGTTGAACAGTCCCTGATGCTTGTTACGGCACTCGTTCCGGTCATCGGGTACGACAAGGCATCTGAAATTGTCAGATTACGCGGTCAGCAATGACTTGTCACCGAGACAGGCGGCCATTACACTTGGATACATTTCCGGGGAGGACTATGACCTGCTGGTTGTACCGGGGCGGATGGTCAGGCCGGATATTCTTTGACAGATACGAAAGAGGGTACACGCTCTTCCCGATTTAGGGGTTTTATAAACAAGTAAAGCAACAATATATGCTGCGCGAGGGTAACCAAGCCAGGCCAACGGTGCTGGACTTAAGATCCAGTCTCGAAGGAGTTCATGGGTTCGAATCCCATCCCTCGCATACTATTTTTAAAAAGTATAGGTTTTGTAGAAACACACATGAACGGGAGGTTCACACCCGGACGATTGAAAATGCCACGTTCAAAATCTCTTTAAATTAAGGTTCTTTCAGCCATTTTCATGGGAAATCCTTCGGTAATATAAAAAATTAAGAGGGAAATACGAAGACAGAAGGCGATTTCACTCCCTCCCAGCCCCACCCCCATTACGATATTCTTCGGGCAGGGTTTCGGCGAAGGCTCATTAATTTCATAGTATTTGGGGATTGTCTCTATCCCAACCGGGGCGCCAAAGCGGCGGGCCGCGAGCCCCGAGAGCGTAGATAAATTTCAGAATAATCAGGATTACGGGGGCCTATTATAGCTTTTCAACAGAGCGAACGTATAGATTATTCAGCACCATTCAGTAACGTCCGGCATCGTTGAGTATATTGCGAATATACCGATTAGAAAGGTTAATTAATATTTTAATGATATAATCAATTCATCAGGCATGATTCTTGAAATCCTTGCCTTAACGGGAGGTTTGATTTGAAAGTCAATTCTTTGGGAGTCCTTGTGCTCCTCTTATTCGGAATAATCATTGCTTTTAGCGGAATAGTTTGCGCTGATCCGAGTGTCCCGGCAGTACCCTGAGACACAGACCATCTCAACGGTAACATCCGGGGACGTTATTGGACTTACCATGGAAACCGATGCAGCAACCTGGACAATTTCCAGTGGTGACCAACTCTATACAAAATGGGGAAGCTGGCTTGGAAATGATGACGAACTTAACACGACCGATGACTTCCAGTATACCACCGCCTATGATGCGAACATTGTGGCACAGGCAGGACATACGGTATTCACCAAAACCATGAACGTCGATACCCGGAATAAGGTGACCAGCCAGTCCAATATTAACGCTCAAACCGGACTTACCTTCGCGGCAACATCTGATGGTGGAAACCTGATCGGTTCAGAAAACCTCATGCTTGACGGTGCAGGAGACTCAACACCATCAGCAGACAAGATTCTCTGTCCATTTGCCTCCCCTGATGGCTATATCTCGTACTTCTGCAATATCGTCCAGGCTGGCAGCAGGTATGACCTGACTATCGGATCGGTAACCACTAATGCAAATGAACGGTTCGTCGGTACCGACTCAACTAACCCCGTCGTCCTCAACTATAATATTAATGTCAAACCATATGGCACATCGCAGGGGCAGATACCCGCGAGCGGTTCGGCAATGGCATATTTGAAGGTACATGTCCAGGGAGGCCGCGAGTGGGGTTATGATCCAGTAACGGATATACCCATGAAAGCAGAAGACCTCACCTATTCCGAAGAAGGAAGTGCTCAGGGTACTATTACTGCCTTCAACAAACAAATGGGGTATTCCTCACAGGTCACTTCGGTACCAATCATAAAGGATTGATAAGGGGCCACATAAGATTCTCCCAAAAACCTTTTTTTGCGATAATTTTTAAAACGGATTCCTGATATCGTGTATTGATGGTCAAACTGGCAGGAACGGATGATAAGATCCGCGTTAGTATCTGGAACAAAGCCACAAACGCAGTCATTTACGACAACCAGCCGGGTGCCGGGATCAATGATGCACCCACGATGACAACAGAGGAAGGAAATATCAAAATCCATAAGTGAGAGGATCCATAAAGAATGGGAAAAATCTCTCTTATACCCTTTTTATTTTTAATCCCCCAATTGATCCATGGGTTTATTATCTTGCACTTCAAACAACCGCAACAAGGCGGGTGAATCAGGTTATTACCGGTAACCAGGTCTGACCCGGGCAGGTCCCCATGCTGGAACAATGTGATCTGACAGAAACCACTGATAGTAAAACGCTGGAAAAGGAGTTTCCACCACTCCAGGAGATGCTGGGTGTACTCCAGCGCACGGTCCAGAGCCGGAAAATCCCGGTTATAATCGTGATCGAAGGATGGGACGAATCAGGGATAACAGAAATTACGAGGGAGATCATAAGGTCGTTTGACCCTCGTGGATATGACCTCTATGCAATCAAGGCCCCGACACCCGAGGAGGCCGCGTACCCGTTCATGTGGAGGTTCTGGGGTAAAACACCTGAAAGCGGGCGTATAGCGATTTTTGCAAGGAGCTGGTACAGCAGGGCAATTAACGAAGAGATGAAAAGACCTGGCTGGAAGAAATCGTTCAAAGGGAAGAGGGCCTCGATCAATAATTTTGAACGGCAATTTAGCAATGCTGGTGCGGTTATTATCAAGTTTTTCCTGCATATCAGCAAGGAGGAACAGAAACGGCGCCTTGAACACCAGGAGAGAAACCCGCTGACCGCGTGGCAGGTCACCCCCCGGATCTGGGCAGTCCATCACCAGTACGATGAGAACCTGCAGGTGATCGATGACCTGATCGAGAAAACGGATACCGATTATGCACCATGGCATATTATCCCGGCAACAGACCTCGGTTTGGCTCTATTGAAAGTTAATTCCACCCTTGTTAAGGCACTGGAAGACCGGATCGACAAAAAAATTACGGACAGGAAAAGCAGCACGAAGAAAGAGAAGAATTTCAACAGGGAAGTCCACCTCCCGAAGTCACGGATGGTACAACTCGAGTCATCACCCCCTGCTGCCTGCATTAAGGAAGAATGCCAGGAGTCACTTGAGCACCTCCAGTTCGAGATGATCGAGTTCCATTCTATTCTGCACAAGCGTAAGATCCCGTTGATTATTGTCTATGAGGGACGCGATGCTGCCGGAAAAGGGGGTAGTATCCTGCGGATTTCCCGGTTTATGCACCCGTTCGGTTTCAATGTTGCCCCGGTTGGTGCGCCTACCGATACCGAGAAAAAGCACCATTACCTCTGGAGATTTTACCAGGAGTACCCGAAAGCCGGGCATATCACCATCTTTGACCGGGAGCTGGTACGGGCGTGTCCTTGTTGAACGGGTAGAGGGGTTCTGTTCAGAGACCGAATGGAAACGGTCATACACTGAGATCAATGAAATGGAAGAGGAATTTACAGAAAATGGTGGAGGCATCATTAAGTTCTGGCTCGAGATCAATAAAGATGAGCAGCTGAAACGGTTCCAGCAGCGTGTTGCGGACCCGTTAAAGATCTGGAAAATTACAGAAGAAGACTGGCGGAACCGGGACAAATGGGACCTCTATACACGGGCGATCGATGATATGATCTCATATACCAACACCGATTACGCACCCTGGACCGTAATTCCGTCTGATGATAAGTGGTATGCCAGGGTCAAGACGATGAAGACCCTCGTGGACTATGGACAATCACTCTTTTAACATGTTCCCGGGAACCGGGAACTATCATCGTCATACAGAATGATGATTTCTTCCGCATAAATACCGCCATACGGGCAGTCCCCGCCAGGCACACAGGAGTGAGAACGTCCGTATTTAAGAACAATCATTACGATATTTCTAATAGCAAAAAAAACAGATTTTGATTCTCTATGCGCCAGGACAGGGGTACATCTTCAGGATTATGGCTAATTATGGCTGTTATAGGTATTATCCTGTTCATACTGCCGGGCGTCGTCTTTGCAGAGACCCTCGTAAATAATACTTCAGGCCCGGTGGTCACGACCAGCATACCGGGAGGTATCAGCCAGATGGCAACACTGGTGCCCACAGTGCCCCCGACTCATGGTAATACCAGTTCAGGCCCCACGGTCACCACTACTGTTGTAACTGCGGTCACCAGTCAACTTGTAGCACCGGTGCCCACGGGCAGGGAAAACACAACAGTTCTCGTCAACCCTCCTCCGCTCCTTATCCTCGGAACACCAACAATTGAAAATCTTACCGTTACCATGTACGGGACGGTCGCTCCCGGTTCGGCGAACGTGACCATCGCAAGTACCCGCTGGGACTGGGGAGACACCCAGCCATTGGAATACCATGGGTTCCCGTATTCCATGGGTACAGCAGTCCCGGCACCTATACCCTCACGATAACAGCCCAGCAGTCCGACGGCCAGAATGCCACAAAAACCGCCAGCATTGTCTGTAGCGCAACCAGTCATCCCTGTATACCGTTCCCGTAACGCATGAATACCACGGTCATCGGGATACCGTTGGGGCCGGCGATGGCAAATGCCCCGCTCCTGACCCTTCTTGAGCCTGTAACCGACAGGATGAATGTCACGCTGAACGGGAATCTCAATCCCGGATCACCGGGTGTCACCATCGAGTCGGTGAGTGCTGACTGGAATGACGGGACCATCACGAAAATCTTCCGATCTCCCGGTAACCCACCAGTACTCCGGTTTCGGGATTTATACAATCAGTATTACCGGAAACCAGTCCGATAGCCAGTCAACCACCAAGAGAATTACGATGGACCTCAAGGAGAAGGAGCCGGCTTCCCAACCTGGGACCGGCCGCATCAGGCCCTCCGCCAGATGAACATCCGGTATACCTTATAATATCGTTACAGCCATCATCGTCGTGGCTATCGTGGCCGTTGTGCAGCAGATCTCCCAGCGGAGAAGGGGGGCATTGCTCCTCGCGGGAGATCCCGAAAAAATATTCACCGAGGGCAGGTCTGATGCCGGACAAAGCCGCTTTCACCGGAAGAACTGGATACGATATGTTCCGGGACCGACGTTACACCCGGCGTACTTGATTCCGTCATCGGCGTCGCCATTGAAATTGCCAGGGAAGGGCGTGAGGGACAGGCGATCGGAACGTCGTTTATTGTCGGCGATAGTGATAACGTCCTGAACAATTCGAAACAGTTTGTCTTAAACCCGTTCCATGGTTACCCTGAGGCCAAACGTCAGATAACTGATATTGAAATTCGTGGAAATATCAAGGAATTTGCCCAGCTGGACGGGGCGTTCCTCATCACCGGCACCGGGGTGGTCGAGGCGGCAGGGAGATGTATCACCGTGGACATGAGCCAGGTGGAACTTCCCGGAGGGATGGGGTCACGTCATTCGTCAGTAGCCGGCATAACCCAGGCCACCAAATCAATAGGGGTCGTTGTGTCGCAGAGCGGTGGCCTGATCTCCATTTTCAGGGATGGAAAGATCGTTTACACCATCAATTCGTGAGTCAGACAAGATTGATGGTGAACGGGAGTAAGTATTCTACCCTTTCGGATCACGGGTACACGAATGTACGGGCTTTATCCCTGGTAACTCCTGACGGGTGACATCGCCAGAATTTCAGGAAAGAATCTTAGGGGAGACAACGGAAAACCAGAATAGGTTGTGGAGCGTTAACCCGAATACTCTGTGGTCAGAGAAAACTTGGACAGCGGACGAAAATCCTCATCTCCCTCAGCACCCAACATCTTCTTCCATGTACGGGAACGGTGAGAAACGGGTCCTTCTGGTCGTCGCCTCACTTGCATCCTTTCTCGTCCCGTATACCGTCTCTTCGCTGAATGTAGCACTGCCGGCCATCAGTACATCGTTTGGTATCGACGCCGTGATGCTGGGCTGGGTTACGTCGGCATACCTGCTAACGGCAGCGATCTGCATCATCCCGTTTGGAAGGCTTGCCGATATATATGGCAGGAAGCGTTTTTTCATCCTGGGTAACGCCCTTTTCGCATTGGGATCGCTCCTTGCCGCTATTTCCTGGTCGGGCCCTGCCATTATCACGGCCCGGGTCGTCCAGGCACTTGGGGGTGCGATGGTGTTCTCTACATCAATTGCCATCGTCACTTCTGTCTTCCCGCCCGGTGAACGGGGAAAGGCGATAGGGATCATCACGGCAACTGTATACGCAGGACTCTCACTCGGACCATTTATCGGTGGCGTCCTGACCTACAACATTGGGTGGCCCAGTATTTTTCTTGTTAATATCCCCCTCGCGATCCTCGTGATTGTGCTCACCGTTTTTTACATCCCGGGGGAATGGACCCAGATGAACGAACGACGTTTCGATCTCGCCGGTGCAGCCCTGTACAGCATAATGTTATTTAGCTGCATCTACGGCCTTACCCAGCTCGCCATCTCAATCCGGTATCTTCTGGATGGTTTCCGGCCTTGCTCTCCTCGCCCTGTTTGTCTGGTGGGAGCAGCGGGTGCCGGCACCAATGGTCGAGATCTCGTTGTTCAGGAAGAGACCGGTTTTTCTCTTCTCAAATATTGCAGCCCTGATCAACTATGCCATGGTCTTCGCCGTCGGGTTCCTTCTCAGCCTGTACCTGCAGTATAACCGTGGCATAGATCCCCAGATCACGGGACTGATCCTCATCGCCCAGCCGGTCGTCCAGATGATCGTCTCCCCGGCGGCAGGCCACCTCTCTGACAGGATCGAACCCCGGGTCCTTGCCACAGCCGGTATGGCGATTACCACGGCCGGTCTCGGCATCCTGATGTTCCTCTCCCCGGGAACACCGCTCATCGTCGTTATCGGGGGGCAGGTCATTCTGGGCCTCGGATATGGCCTGTTCTCATCACCGAACACCAACGCTATCATGAGTTGCGTGGAGTTGCGGTACCTCGGTCTCGCTTCCAGCATGGTCTCTACGATGAGGGCAATCGGCCAGATGCTCAGCCTGGCCATTGCTATGCTTGTGTTTTCTGCGGTCATCGGGACGGTGCCTATCACTCCTGAGGTATATCCTGAGCTTCAGCAAAGTGTCAATATTGCATTTGCAATCTTTTTCGTCATCGGCCTGGTCGGTATAGCCGCATCGTATGCCCGTGGAACGGGGCGTGGAGGAGTGTGATCCAGGTGGCAGACCTGCCTCAACCATACAGTCTGCATTGTTAATCCCTTTTGAGTAACACCAAAATCCCCGATGCCATTGCAAGCAGGGGTCCCGCAATAAAACCTGACCAGGACAATAGCCCGAGGACCCCGAGAATTATTAATTTGAGGGCTGCACGTGATGGAATAGTACCTCGATCCGACAGGCCCAGCGAGATTTTGAGAAGAAAAATTCCCAGGATAACCGTGACCAGAATAAAAATCAGGGTGACAAAGATCCCGGGAACATATCCGGTTAACGATGCAGCATGAATCAACTGTAGCATGGTGGCAGCCGCTCCACCGAGATAAAACAGGCCGGCTGTTGCACCCAGCCATGCCGGTACACTCAACAATACCCCGGTTTTTTTCTGGCGAAGGAACAGAAGCACCATCCCGCCAATTACGATGATAAAAAACGGGGCAATTATCACAACAAGCGACTGGCCTTCCCATTCATGAATACCAATCACTAAATAGGGTATTGTAAGCCATTCGACAACGGTAAACTGTTCATTTGACCCTGGCGCAAGGCTGTATTTTCCTCCCTCATTTCCATATATGGCAACATAATAATCCCCGGGCTCCATAATTTTTTCCCTGAACCGTGCAACCTCGTAGATCGGCTGGGGTGTAAATGGTTCAAAGGACGGAATGCCTGGATTTGAGCTGGGTATCACCTTCGCACCCGAACCAGGTGGAATTTCAATAAACGGGGGGACTTCCCCCGAGTTTGTAATTCCCGGGCCGATAATTACCATTGAAGGAACCATGGAGTCCGGACCGGGGACTTGGAGAGACCCCGAAAGTACCTGCCCGTGTTCCATAGTGAACTGGTAATACTGGGCTTCATTTCCTTCCTGGAGTCCGGTATAAATTACAAAGGATTTTTCAGGTTCAGATATTTTTGTGGCATTTGAAATTTGTTCATTTGCACTGGTGCCAAGTGGTGCATGAGCCGCAACAGGAGTGATCACATAAAAAGACAGTACGAGGACCACCAGGAGAAATGTCCGGAAATACCCACCAGTATCCATGATACATCTATAGATCACCCTGAGTTATTTGGATATTTCGCCCGGATCTAATGGTGAGAAGCATCATTAAAAAGAGGGACGAAATTATTCATTGAAATCATTTCCTGTACCTGGTAATTCCTTGCACCCGCACAAGACGGGGGGGCCCGTTTCCCGGTGCGTGTAATTTTCCGTACCCGTATACAAAGAATCAGGCAATCGTCATAGTGGATAGCGGCCAGGTTAATGCCCAATCAGGCCTTATTTCTAATTCCAGACAGTATTTGAAGGATATTATTACATAATGCCCGACCGTACATACCAGCCACTACCAGTTCCTGATAAAAAGATTTTTTTTAATGGTCCTTGGGTTTTAATCATTTAGTAAAGCAGGTTGCTTTGCGTTATTCTCACGGGAATAGTCCTTGAAATACTCGTCGGGGCGCCAGATTCCGGTAAGAGTTCCAGGGTAAACTGTTCATTCGGCAACAGGGGATGAGGCGGGCATGCACGTATGGTAATAATCTGGTTATTGTTGATGAGGTTGACCGGGCCTGGGCCGGTATTTCCATCAATGGCTGACCATTGCCCGGCCACCGGAGCTGTCCTGTTAAAATTCAAGCTTCGCCGGGGTCGCATTATTTGTGCTCCAGGTAATACTCAGCCTCGAATAGTCCACCGGTATCCCACCAACAGCAGGACCCACACCGAACTGAATTGTTTCAATGGCAGAGGTATCATTATTCGCGATACCATATACCTCACCTTTTAACGCAATATTCCCCGATGTCTGGGCTATACCTGCCTGGATGACCTGCTGGCTCTTTTGTGTGCTAAAAAAGCCTGCCCCCAGCATCACATATGAGAATACTGCAGCCACGACAACGAATGCAATCAGGACCATTGAGGCCTCAAGACCTGTGAATGCTTCATGGTTCATGCGTAATTTCACCATACCCCTGATTCATGATCCTGTCCCAGCAGAACTACGTGGAAACCGGGATCCCTATGACATCTTCTGCTATCCAAAGAGGATTACTTTGAAACCTGAGGATGTTATTGTCAGTTATCTTAATAACAGACTCTCTCTCGTGTTCGCTCACAATAATAATCCTCGTTGAGAAACGTCTGCCGTAAGACTGGATTGTATATATGAAATCTGATTTCCTTCTATCTGGTTATAGTTAATGTCGCTGTTGAGACGATAACACAAGGGAGGTTAGTCGTCATTAAAAACAGGGTGTGGGATTAATCCTGTTAATTCAATGATACTTTTATTCCCGGTGTGGTCTCAACTACTAGTTCATGCCGACGAAGACCGGGGTTAGTCTGAAACGTTATAAGGAGATCGCGGAGGTTCTGTATGAATGGGGATTTGTCTCCACGGTCCTCGAGGACCTCTCACCGGGCCTTAGAAACATGGATATCAGTACAAGGCTCCACCCGCAAATCCGTGGCATGACCGTGTATGAACGCATGCGGCATGTGCTTGAGGACCTGGGCCCGACATTCGTAAAATTCGGCCAGATCCTTTCTACCAGGCGTGAGATGATATCGCCCGAGATGTATGAGGAACTGATAAAACTCCAGGACAAGGTGCCACCAGTCCCGTTCGAAGAGCTCCGTGCTACCGTGGAGGAATACTGTGGTCCGATCGACAACGCATTCCTGGAGTTTGATACGACGCCATTTGCTGCAGCTTCCGTATCACAGGTCCATAAGGCGGTGCTCAGGGACGGAACCGTTGTTGCCGTCAAAATCCAGCGCCCCGGCATCAGGGAAGCAATCGAGACTGACCTCCCGCTCTTCGAAAACCTGGCCGAGCGGATCGAGAAACTTTCACCTGATGCCCGGGTATTCAACCCGAAGATCATGGTGCAGGAGTTTGCGGTCCAGATCCGGAAGGAACTTGATTTCACCCACGAAGGAAAGAATTCAGAGATTATTGCGGCCAGCATGGCCGATATCCCGGAGATAAAAATCCCGAAGATTTTCTGGCAATACTCCGGGAAAAAGGTCCTCACCATGGAATTCGTAGAGGGGTGCCGGATTGATGATGTTGAAATCATCAAGGCGAATAATGTGGACCCGGTGCACATCGCGGATGTTGGTTTTCACGCATATATCAGGCAGATATTCAGGGACGGGTTCTTCCATGCAGACCCTCACCCGGGTAACCTGCTCGTCTCCTCCGAAGGCCGGCTGATATTTCTTGACTTCGGGATGGTCGTCCTGATCAGGCCGGAACGACGCAAGATCTTCATCAAGGTGCTGATGTCTATTGTCGGGTGTGATGTCGATACTCTCATCGAAAGTTTCGAAAAGCTCGGGCTCGAATTTCAGCCTGAAGATATCGAGCCATTAAAAGATGAACTGTACGCTGCCCTCCGTGATGTACCAGACTTCTGAATTAGGCCAGCTGAATGTCGGGAGTGCCATGGACTCCCTGCCAAAAATCATGCAGAAATATAACGTGGCCGTGCCGGCTTCCCTGATGATGGTGCTGAAAGTCATCTGGATGATCTTTGCTGTTGCGGTAAAACTGGACCCGGGGTTCAATTTTAACCAGAGAGTACAACCCTATTTCGACGAAATTATTGAGGGAAGTTACCTCTCGCCAGATACCCTGAAAAAACTCCCGCTCTCGTTCATGGAAATGGCAGAGGGTGTCATGAACATCCCGAAGGCAATTAACCATACGCTCAATACCATTGGAAAGGGAGATTTCAAACTGGAGGTCGAAGTAGACGACATGAAGACCCTCTCCACCAGTATCCAGCAGGCGTCAGGGAGGGTAATGGTATCGGTGATTATCGCGGCAATCGTGATAGGTTCTTCAATCGTGGTTCACGCCCTCGCATCAGGGACCGTGATCATGGGCAACCTCTTCTATGCCGTCTTCATGGTATATTTCATCGCGATCATTATCGGGATCGTCGCCTTGTACACAACACTGGCAAAAAAATAGTATGGTGCCAGGGCTTCAGGATCACACACTTTTTACCAGTTTCCATCCAAAAAAAAGTGCTACTACCCCAAGAAGGATACATAGGAAACCGATAATTTTCTCAAAGAAGAGCATAATTGCAGACAGGTTAAACAGGAAGGCTATCCCCAAAATGACCAGGATAATACCAACGATAAATGAGATAAGAGCAATCCAATCCATTGTTATCATTCGGAATGTGATAATACAGGATTTATAATTAACGAAACGGTATTTTTTTAGGGATCCCATGATGAATGCGCCCGTTCGGGAAACATAAGGATCATCCACCAGTACGAGACCCGTTACAATGTTTAGTACTAAACTATATGGTTTGAGGGAGGAGTTTTTCATATGCCATCAATGGACCACGATCTGCTCGTCCTCATCACAAACCTGCACGGCACGGACAGGTTGTCGCCCGATAAATTCAGCAGGATGAAGTTATTCCTTATTAACCCGCTTTTCCGGGCTGTTGCTTCCGATGCCACGGACTGGATAACGGTTGGAAATACAGTGGTCCAGGAAGGGCACTATTCCCTGGCACTCAAATGTTACGCAAATGCCATAGAAATCGATCCCGATAACCTTGATGCCTGGAACAATATTTCTGTCACATTTGAAATGATTGGGAGGACAGATGAAGCAGAACGGTGCAGGGACAAGATAGTGGAAATCACCACACGCCGAAACAGGAAGAAGTGACAATCTCCCCGGGGTTATGCACCCCTGGACGGAATTACCCGGATATCCATATCCGCAATCTGGCGGTATATTTTTGATTTTTCTGCAAGGGTCCACCGGTCAAAGACGAGGGACTGGAAGGGCTGCCAGATTACCACCCAGCAGAATATCACGAGTACATTGAGTGAAATCACCGCAAGGGGTATATGCGGAAACCTGGTGAATATGGCAATTAAGGTAAACGAAGGTACTGCAACCCCGAGAGTAAGCCATAATTCACGGAGCCCTACCCTCACCGTCAGGATACTGCTTCTTTTTATCTCCGTGGAACGATTTTTAAAATGCGCCTTCGTCGCAGAAACAATCGCGGCCTGCCGTTCAGGAGTGAGATCTGATGGGGGGAACTGAAGTTCGATATGGTCACAAATTGGTGAAATTTTTTTATCGGGCACATCAAGGACAGAGAGGACTATCGCATTTTCTGCACGATCGGTGAGTTCACGGTCACATTCCGGGGAAGGGTCATCAGAATCATAAAAATGGGCGATCGTTCTGAACGTTATTGAGGCCAGAGTACCAGGGCTGTATTGTTCGGACATCCAGGTTCACCACGTAAACTACTGGTACTCATTGAAACTACAGAGAAAAAAATAATTCTCCTTTATGGCAGGGTCTCATTTCAGCCCGGCATGTAATAAGAGAGGTCGTACCTGAATAAGCAGTTGTCAAAAACAAAAAAAGGTATGAAAAAATGAGAGGGAGCGTGCCCTGCCATCCAGGGGAATCCCTGCGGTGCCCCGGATGTGCCCCTGCTTCCCGGGGGTTTAGTCTTCCGATTCAGGTGTTGGAGGAGTTTTATAGATTAGCCATAGTAACCCCGCGGTACAGGCAATGATGATTACCACCAGGAGGACTGCGCTCCAGATGTCTTCATCGAACTTCGTGCTCATTGAAAGAGATGTCCCGAGAAGGTCGTTAATCATCCCGATCAGAAGCGAAATGGCAAAAAATATAAAAAATCCTGCAAATATACCGAGGATCACACCTGCAACAATCCTGAGTGGTGCGGGTTTTGGAACATTATCAGTCATGGATTCCATATTTAACCGCATTAATATATAGGGATTCGCATTTCGAGTAAGCAAACATGATACCAATGGGACCTTGATAAGAACCGGGTAGTAATGCAGGAGGATAACATTCATCATTGATTATCCCCAATATCTGGGAGAGAAAACCCCGTTTTTTGTTCGAACGTTCCGGTTCCATACGATTCCAATAGTTCCTGCGAATAGTACCGGGGTCCTGGTCGTACAGAACCGGGACATCAGTGAGCATAGATGAGATGTCCGGGCCGTGAAACCCACGTACCAGCAAAAAAAGGTGCCGAACCATATCACAACTCCAGCAACCAGTGATTCCATTGAAGACCATAAAAGTATTCTGCCTCGATTCCTGTGAACACTCCAATCACCTGAAACAGGAACTATGGGATAACAATATCTCGTTTGAAGAGGTGTATCTCGGGAGCACCGAGGCTATCCATGACCTCCGCAACCGTGGACTCTCTCGAGCGAGAGCCCCGGTTTTACAGGTAAAAGAAAGATTGTATATGGGTAATGACCTGTTCCCTGGCGGTACCATAGACCGGGCATTTATTGAGCAGTGTATCTTTGACTCCTGACTTCCCGTAGACTAGAGGTAAAAAATAGAGGGTGAATCATATAACGGGAAACCCGTGGGATACCTCATTCATCTTTGAATTGCAGCATAAAATCCTGGGTTTACGCTGGGATCATTACGCAATCTTATTCCCGGTATCTGCATAACAATTACTCATTGATGACCTGATCCCGAAGTATTTTCTGTTACAAACCGGTAACAATACCCCGGATTCGTCCAATACAAGACTATGGTCATCATGGTTATTAGAACGGTAACCAGGAGGGGCACATCCGTGAAACTCGAGATCCCGTTGTCGTTTGATAGGTTCACTACCATTAGTCCGTTCCGCTGTAAGGCAGTTCCCGGACTGAACGCCCATACAAAGAACTGCCTTCCCTGCGTTTATGCAATCCGGAGGGAACATCGCATTTTTTGCACCCTTTTAAGAAGACCTGTAAGCATCTGGCAGAACTATTCGTTGAAAGAGTGGAAATCAGCACGGGATAGTATACTGGCACGTGAGAGTAACCAGTGCGTGATATGTGAAAGGAACGACGGGTTACCTGTCCATCATATCGACAGCGACACGACAAATGATGCCCCGTCAAATCTCGTAACCCTCTGTTATTTCTGCCATTCCAGTATCCATGCTGAACTAGACCTGGAGAGCGGGGCAGGACGGGTGCAGAGGGTCATCACCCATTACCGGTTGCAACGGAAACAGGTATCCACCGGGGACTAGATCCTGATGACCGGAAGCAATTCAATAATTTACGAAGGCTTTACCATACCCTATGATATTACCTACAGCCCCCGGCGGAATAGTATTTCGATTGTTGTCCACCACACGAAACGGGTTGAAATTAAGGCCCCGTCCGGTACCCGGCATCATATATTCATGGCCTTGCCGGGAAGAAAGTGACATGGATCGTGAAACGGCTCATGGTCCTCGATTCGATGGCAGAACTGCAGGTAGAACGAAATTACCTCGATAGAGAGGTGTTTTTTTTCCTCGGTGCCCCGATTACACTCTCAGTTACAGAAGGCACCGCCACCGGGGGTATGAGGTGTGCTGAAGGACATTTTTTTGTGAATACCCCCCGTTCACTACCAGGCCCTGATCAGGCACAGTACACCAGAAAGCTGGTGCAGGACTGGTACCGTGAACAGGCTACCCGGATAATCGCTGAAAAAATTCATGATTACGCCATTTCCCTTGGAGTGGAACTGCCACCTTTCAGATTGAAGAATATCAGGCAACGCTGGGGTAGTTGCAGCCACAGAAATCACTTGAATTTTAATCTGAGGCTTATCATGGCGCCGATCGATCTCGTCGAATATGTTGTGCTGCACGAACTCTGCCATATCAGGCATAAAAACCATTCCCGGGAATTCTGGGAAGTGCTACGGGAATTGATGCCTGATTACCCCGAACGAAGGGGACGCCTTAAACAGGAGGGGCAGCGGTACGTTCTGTAGACTGACGAATGAAATTCCGGGTTGTGAGAGTCCCTCTTTCTTTACCTGTCCCTGCCAGGTATGCCAAGCCCGCTAATCCCGGGATATGCCAGAGGGTTACCGTTCCATGTACGGTCCTCCCCGGCGTGCGCCCCTGATAGACCTGCCGAAGTCATCGGGGACACGGATGTCCGTTATAATTCCCTGACCATGAGTGTGATCTCCCCGGGCAGGTCCTTAAAATAACAGGTCCCGTCAACGGAAAAATCCCGAAACGGAACCATAGCCGCCTCAAAAAAACCACACGAGGAAAATAACCCGCGTGAGGCAGGGGTGGTGCACTCGGCAAGGGCATATGAAAATCCCCTGGTGCTGGCGTGGTCCACCGCAGCCGTCAACAAGGCTTTCGCAACCCCCTTCCCCTGGAACAGGGGAGCAGTCCCGACCTGGAACAGGTGAAGGGATTCCCCGGGCCCGATTGGGTAGTGTTCCCGGTAGCACTGCTCCAGCCTGCCGAGTATACAGGTAATCTCGTGAAAAATTGAAACCATATCGGCCATCAGGGGGTCACGGGACGACCAGTCGGTGGCAAGGTCACTGCAAAACACGAACCCTGCGAGGTCCCCGGATATGGTATCCCTCGCGATGAAACTCAGGGAGTCCCTGGCGCACAGGGTAACATACACATATGCCGGAGGGAAAAAGAGGTCCGGAGCAGTCCTGCAATAGCGGGTCATCGGCTCATGGTTGAGAAAAACATCCACGTAACACCGGGTTGCTTCCCCGGCATCACCACTGGTAAGGGGAGTAATAACAAATTGAGAAACCAGCCCGTTGACAGGACTCATCGCTAATTTAAATGCCGGTTTACGGTATTTATCTTTCCATCCCCCTTGTTTCTGATGGAAATGGTGACAATCCGGTATTCCCGTAAATCCCCTTTCGGGGATAACTGAATCATACCCTATAAGTACCACGCCGTGCAACAGGATGGATCATGGGCAGGGGTACTCACGCCGGTGAGTATGACAGGCCTGTTACTACACGGGTGGACGATGACAGGGATTTACCAGAAGATTGTAATTGCAACCGACGGATCAGAAAAAAACCTGAGTGCGGTAATTGAGGGGTTGATGATCGCCCGTGTTTCCGGGGCAAAACTCCAGATTGTGTATGTAATTGATACAAAAGCCCTCACTACGGGTGTCATCGAGGAGTCATATGCCGGCATGTATGACAGCCTCCACGGTGAGGGGGAACAGGCACTTGAACAGGCAAAAGAGCTGGCAGGCGACCTTGATGCTGATACATTCCTCCTTACCGGAAAACCAGCAACAGAGATCACCCGCTTTGCGAAGGAACAGGGGGCAGACCTGCTGGTAGTCGGGACGCAGGGAAAAAGCGGCCTTGGAAAACTCATCCTCGGGAGTGTAGCCGAGACCATCATCCGGACTGCCCCCTGTTCCGTACTGGTGGTAAGGAAATCCTAAAAAACCCGGAACAATAAAGATGACGGATACTTCCGTGATGAACAGTGTAGTACCCGGATTATTGTGTTTAACACTCCCGGCACTGGCCATACAAAGGGATGTGGTAAGAACGACAACCATTACATCAGCATTGTCCAGGACCAAAAACCCATGAGATACAGCAACCAGGTAAACGAACAGGAACACCGAGGTACAAGACCATTCGCCTCGTGCCGGAAGCAGGGTCATGGTAGCGCGGCTGTTCTTACAACCACGGGAATGGTAATCCTGCTCTGCCTTGTTCTCGGTTCCGGGGCCTCGGCAGCAGGAACGAAAACAGCCTATATGGGAGATATGGTCACATTATCAGGATCTTCCCCGGGGAGCGATATTGTCTACCTCTTCATGACCGGGCCGAACCTTCCCCCGAACGGGGTGGCCCTGAATAATATCAACCGGAGGGCGGACATGGGTGGCTTCACAACAACCGACGTCGATCCGGACGGCCACTGGGTCTACAAATGGTACACAAACCAGATCGGCGGGAAAATCGATACCGGTACCTACACGATATGGGTGACCGACCGGCCTGTTGACAGGTCACACCTGAGCGGGAGCGATTACCATTCTATTCCCGTCCTCCTGCAACAGCCGGGGATCGTCGCAGGGTCATCAACCGCGAGCGGGGCACTTATGGTCAGTACCATACCAAAAGGAGCGGTCCTTTTCCTGAACGGAGTAAATAAAGGGGTTACACCGGTTACTATTACAGACCTTCCCGTTGGAGACCATCTGATAGTAGTCTCCTTCCCGGGTTACCAGACCCTTACAACACAGGTGGTCGTGAAGGAGGGCGCACGTACTGAGGTCATTATACCACTGTCATCTGTGAATGCTTCCGTATTCATCAATACTACACCCGCAGGTACGGAAACACCACCACAGTCACAGGTAACTTCCCCGCCTTCAACCCGTGCTTCCGGAGTAATACCGGTAACAATTTTCCTTTTCATGATTGCACTGATGCTGCTCGTCCGGCGGACGAAATAGAAGAGTTACCTGGAGATATCCTGACAGGGGGATATCGTCTCATTATTTCTCTCATGAGTGCCCAGTTGGTTTTTTCACTGGATTTTTTCCCAGTTCCGTCTCACTGATGAGCAGGAATTGCACGGTAACACTTCACCGGGATAGCAGCTGACAACCCATGAGAGGCAAAGTACCAAAAACGACGCCTGCAGACCAGGTCTTTTAAAAAAGGATAGGTCTTAAGAAAACCCTTGTCAGATGTACCGGTTGCGCCGAAGCCAGTCCACCTGGGGAGGCATATACCGGTATATAATATCGCATTTCTCGTCCTGGAAACTCCATGGGGTCACGATAAGGGTATCCCCTTCACGGATCCAGACTCTTTTCTTGATTTTTCCCTTGATCCGGCCCATACGGGTGACCCCGTCATAACAACGGACCCTGATATGGTTTGCCCCCATCATCAGTTCCGCCTGCGCGAACTGCTCTTTGGCCCATTTTTTCGGTAAACGGACACGCGCTGTCGGGGTTCCATCCGGATTTACTGCATTCAGATCTACTTCTTCGCCGTTTTTATTCTGGTTATTCCTAATTGACCCAACTCCTGATTCAGAGTACAAATGATGTCTGACGCAATTAATCTATCCCAACATTTATAACTGTGGAACCCTGCCAAAACCAGCTTCGTTTGAATCCCAGCGATTTATATAACAATCTCACCGCCCCGGATTAGGAAAATAACCGGAACTGGGCGGTTGCAGAGGTCAATATTCATTACGAAATGCAACAGACAGGTCATGATACCAGATTGAAGTTGTCGAAAAATCCAGTCACGATCATGAACTATCCGTTGCGCCTTGTACTCATGTCCGCTGCCTGTTGTCTGAGGCATGAATTCCCGGGTATGCGGAATTTTCAGGGATTTTGAGGATCATCGATAGAATGGGGCCAACCAGCCCATAATGGCCCTATGCGACCTGGTAAGCAGAGAATTCCCGTGGATTCTCTGGCAGTTATAATAATGAAGGTGAGGACGAGCATGGACCTGGGAATTTTTGAAGCGATGGATGATACGGAAAAGAAGAACTACCTGGAATTTCTCCTCTGGCACTACCGCGTCGTGGACGCATTCTGGTTCATCTATATCGGTGAGAAGTACGGCCAGCCAGTGGCTGAGTCACTGAATGAACAGGTATGGGGCCGGGTCGCCGGAATGGCCGCAAAAGATATTGTAAGGCGTTTCGATATTACAGAAACAGGTCTTCGCGGGTTCGTAAAGGCCCTTCGTAACTTTCCCTGGGCAGTTATTGTGGGTTATACCATCGATGAGCGTGATGATGAGGTCATCATATCAGTCCCGTCCTGTCCGACTCAGGAAGCGCGTTTAAACCGTGGAATGGGGGAATATGTTTGCAGGGAGATGCACCGGGCTGAGTTCACCAGTTTTGCGAGGGAAATTGACGACCGGATCTGTGTCGAATGCGTTTTTGCTCCCCCGGACCCTCACCCCCCTGACATGTTCTGTAAATGGCGGTTCTACCTTAAAAAATAATGAGACTGAAGCTAGACGCTCAAAGAGGTTGCTTATTCCAGAGGTCCAGGATCTCCCAACTCCGATCAGACAGAGACGGGATCGATTCCTGGATCTGTTTTCCATGCGGCCCGTGGGCTTTCTGCCCGGAGGCCGGGTATGGTATTCACCTGATAAGGATTCCCACTCATGTATCCGTTACATCCCTGCAGTCCCATGAAATGAAAAAGGGGCTTTGTTGAAACCCTTCGGTGTTATAAAATAAGAGGGAAATACGAAGACAGGGGGGTTTCACCTCCTCCCTGCCCCACCCCATTAAGATATTCTGCGGGCAGGGTTTCGGCGAAGGCTCATTACATTCAGAGTATTGGGAATAGTATCTATCCCAATCAGGGTCCCCAAAACGGCCGCGCCATGGACCCCGGATGCGTGACGAATATTGGAATTACTAATCTGCAGGATAGATTTGAGAGGGTTTGTACAGAGCCGAATTACCTTATACTCAAGAAATATTTCAGAAGGGTGAAACAAAGTTAAAAAAAATTGATTCTTGTTATGTGTAGTTCTCTTGTTTCCAGATGAGTGTGTATCGCAGTTATGCCCCAATCGCCGCAAGATTGCCCGGGCTCCTCATGTAGAGCCAGTAACCCCTGGCCGGGTACAGCATTGTTGATTCACTTGGGTCCTCATTGAAGATGGTCGGTTCATAATGTTGTGAAATTGGATCAAATCCCATAGAGGTCACCCAGTCCGGCTGGACCGAAAGATAGGTGTTCCGGGCTGATGTCGGGGTTAAACCCGTGAAGCCTATCGTGTTCCATCCTGCCGGGAGGCTCAGGGTTGGCGGGGAATTCAGATTCGTGTCAAAATTGAGAGTGACCACGGTATCTGAAACTGAATAGACCCAGATGCCATACAACGGTTGTACCGGTGTAGTTGCAAGGACCGTTACCCAGCGCGGCGGGTTCTGTGAGCCGTCCCACATGAAGGCTGAATGGCCTCCCATATCCACAGTACCAAATATCGCACCGGTATTGGACCCTGGCGCCAGAAGCTTAGGTGTTGAAACGAAGTTCCAGCCCGGTGAGAGGTGAATCTGGTCATATTGTCCCGTTGGGGGTAATGTTGGTGTACCCGATGCAGAAATGAAATACGGGTCCATGACCGCTTCCGGGTAGAGCGAAAGCATTTTTTTCTGTTTTGAAGGGTCTGATGCTGAGTAGATCAACCCCGGGGTCTCCTTCCCGTTGTCAAGGGTACAGCCCGTCGGGAATGAGGAAATTTTTGTTGACAAGTGTCGGATCATTGCCGCTCTTGGCCTCTTTCTTGATAACATTGAACCAGGTAATGCCCTTTATATTTGGATAGACTGATGAGAGAACACTCGCGTTATAGACCTCGGTTACGTGGGAAACTTTAAGAGATTCTTCCTGGCCGGAATCCCCCTGCCCGTCACTGCTCGTCTCGGTGAATATGAACGGATGGTTCCTCTCCTTTGAGTAAAATTCGTAAAACCCTTTGATATCTGAGAGTTTTTTAGGCCCTTCCGGCCAGGAATACCAGGTCATCCCAACCCAGTCAACAGAATCAACAGGCAGTTGTTCCAGGTTATCATTATTTCCGGGCCAGTAGACCTTCCTGTCATCTTTTGTCTGCGCAACATTTCCTGCCCAGACGACCTGGATGTTATCCCCGCCTTTCTGGTGGATAAGCGTGTACAGCATCGCGGAACCACTGGCGGAATGCTTTTTTCGCCGGGCTGTCAACATGGTCATTTATTTCAGGGTTTACTTCGATATGCGTGTTGAACTCGGGAGCCAGCCAGATCAGGATCGTCGCACCTTTTCCCGAAGAGTCTTTGTTCCGGTCAGATACTTCTTTTAATTTGGTGGCCAGATCGGTGAGGATTTGACTTCCCGTTTTCCCATTGGGATAGGTATCAGACAATGAAAGGACATGGCCGTTATAGGGTGCGAGTGCAATCATGGGGACCCCGCCATTCAGAATGACTTTTTCAGCCCAAACGTCGGGCCCGGGGGATGCGGTATATGCTTTTTTCCCGTAGTCGTTGTCAGGGTAGAAGTTCATCAGGTAGTAACGGGAAAAAATAACCTGTTTGGCCCCTGACCCGCTTTGTACGGCATTCACAGATGCACGAAAAGACAAAATTCCCGTGTCTATCGAATCGAGACCGCCTGATACTGTTTCACCATAGGATCCAGGCTGGTCCAGGAACTGCGTTTCGTAGAGATGGCCGTCTGAATTGCTGTTCTTAAAGTTATTCGGCCCTAATGTCCCTACATTTCCACCAAGGTACACGCCTGCATAACATCCCTTTTCTGAAAGAAGACCTTCGCTGACCGTGGGGATGTGAATAGCAGCGAGAGGCTGGACAAGCAGACATATGCCGATAACCATTATGGTAACAAATACGAGTGTAGCACGCATTATGATCGTTCTCCTGCCAGATACCCCGCACAACGATCGGTACAGGCATCTGAACAATATCTGGTCAATCGTAATATTTTCGATTTTTCCGGGATTACGTAATTCTCATCGATTACTCAATTCTATACTTTAACTGGGCACCGTAAAAAAACTGCTGATTTTCAGACTACCCCCTCATATGTGAGCCGTCACAAAATGGCTTATTCCCTGAATTCCCACACCTGCACAGGGTAACGCGGTTGCGGATTTCATACACAAACCCATCGGCGGAAATGACGGGAATACCCCCGCGGACCCAGAGCGGGCCGGAAATACCTTTTATGGGGCCTTGTACAAGCCCGATGGATTTTTCAAACGCGGGCTCAAGCGGCCCCCTGGTTTTTTTATCCCAGATAACCAGTCGCCCCGAATTGCAGTCAGCTGCCATTTGTATGGCGGTTTCCCTCGCTTTGGGATTACCAGATTTTTCGACAAGGTCCCATATCCCTTTTCCCCTGACACAGAAACGGGCATGTGAACAAAAGCCCGGTGCATCGCTTAACCTGATATCGGGACCTTCAGTCCATCCAGCCCGCTTAAGATATGGTACACGACTGGCGGTTTCAGTCCCGTCAAAATGATTGTTCAGGTGGGTACCATCGCAGAAGGGTTTATTGTGGGAGCCTCCGCAACGGCACAGGGCATAGGTCTCCTGTACCGGGTACCCTTCACCCTCCTTCCATTCGACCGCATCCCCGCTCGAATTGCAGACAAGTGTCAGCCTTACAAGCAGGATGTTTCCTGAGACAATATAGGGACCATTTTTTTTAATCCGGATTTCTGGCTCATCTTTGTTATTGGTTCCCGACAATTTTCTTACCCCTGAACTGCTGGATGACTGGTAGGTACGTATCTTCCTTCATTAAACCATCCGTTTCTCAACTCCGGAAAGATCCCGCATCATGCATGTTATTTCCCTGCCATACCATATACTGGCCACAAAATTATGTCAGCAGCCGCATGATCCGTGTCCCTTGTCCATCCTGGCTGAACCGTTGTTAATTCATTCGAACTGCTTCACTGCTCCAGGCAGGCATGTCACAACCCCCCGTATCCCCGACACCGTCAGTGTCATCAGGATTGCATCCACAACTTCTTCTTTTGTCGCTCCAGCCTGTTTCGCCATGGGGACATGCGCCCTCACCGCCATCTCATCCCCCATCGAGGCCTTCATGGCAATGTAGATGAGCTGTTTAGTCTTCTGGTCAAGTCCCCTGGAGGCGACGAGTGACATGATCAGGCCGTTAAATGCCTTCGCAACTTCCGGTGCTTCGTTCTGGAAAATTTCCATCGGGTTTTCGCTCATTTCATCATCTTACCCGTATATGAGGGTTATTCCGGCAATAAGTTTGTTACATACCACCGGGCGGGCAGGGATGAAGAGCTATAAAACACCGGAAATTAAAATGAACATCAAAAAGGGCATTTTATGGGAATATTCCGGAATTATTATTTAAACCGAACACTTTTTTTGAAATTCCTGTCCATAATCAAGGTAAAATACAATCCATTATGTTCCAAACAGCCGTACTACTTCTTTAAGGCATTTGCGGATAGGAATGTGCTGTGGGCATAAACTTTCGCAAACCCCGCAGTCCTGGCAACAGGACGCGGCACCACCAAATCCGGTAAAGACCTCATATACCAGTTTCGCATTGCCGGCATCATCATAGATGAACGCATCGTTATACATCGAGAAACAGTCGGGTATCGCGATTCCCCCCGGGCAGGGGATACAATAACCGCATTTGGTACATGGAATTTTCATTTTTTCCCGGTACACACTTTTTATTTTTTCGTATACCAACAGTTCCTCCCTGGTGAGTGTTGAGGGAGTCCCGTGATTGGCATAGTCTACGTTATCCCTGACCTGGCTGATTTTACTCATCCCTGACAGGACAACGGTCACTTCCGGGTGGTCCCATACCCACCGTAACCCCCATTCCGCCGGGGCCCGGGATGACCCGGTTTCCGCCCAGATTTTTTTCATAACCCCGGACTGGTTTGTCAGCGTCCCGCCACGGAGCGGCTCCATGACCATGATACCAAGGCCCCGTTCATGTGCGTAGCGGAGCCCTTCTGTCCCGGCCTGGTATTCCTCGTCCATGTAATTATACTGGACCTGGCAGAATGTCCAGTTGTAGGAATTAACGATTTCCTCGAAAAGGCAGAGATTGTCGTGAAACGAGAACCCAGCGTACCTTATACGGCCATCTGCAATTGCCCGGTCAAGGAACCCGGTCACGTCCAGGTCAATCACCTGGTTCCAGGTCTTTTTCATGAGCCCGTGGAGAAGGTAAAAGTCAATGTGGTCGGTCTGAAGCCGCTCAAGCTGCTCGTCGAGGAACCGGTCCATATCATCAGGTTTCTCCACGGCCCAGACAGGCATTTTTGTCGCGATATTGACCTTCTCCCGGTACCCTCCGGAGAGGGCACGCCCGAGAAAACCTTCACTTTCCCCGTTATGGTACATGTACGCCGTATCAAAATAATTCACACCCCGAGCTATGGCATAGTGAACCATTTCAGTCGCTTTTTCCTCGTTAATATGGCAATCAGGAGTCTGGGGCAGTCTCATGCACCCAAACCCAAGTATTGAGAGTTTGTCCCCGGCCTTTTTCATTGTCCGATATAACATGTGTCTTTCACAACTCCCGAAATCCCCTGGCATACCTGGCAGAATGCCAGATAATACCAGTCTCCGTATCCCGGTACTCCCTGCAGAGGACAGTTGATGCCTCCGTTACCTGGGTAATCCGTCTCAATGGAGTGGTTAATCCGGATGAAATAATCCAGCGTACAGCACATGGCATCATGGTCCGATGTTCCTGCCTGCCTTCCAGGCATTACCCATGTACTCCCCGATACCCCAGTACCGGTTATCAGGCATGGTAAGGAGGAGCGGGTCAATCTTTTTAATATCGGGGTGACCGTCAGTCAGGTATTGTTCTTCGGTATATGATGCCACAATCTCCCCGATATAGAAGTTATTTGTCGGGTTATCTACCGTATTGACAAGGCGGCATTCAAGAGAGAGCGGGCACTCACTGATCATTGGTGCAGATTTCAGATCCCCGAAGAATATGTCAAACAGGGCTGATTTGTCAGTTGTATTTCCCGATACCAACCCACAGTAATCTGTTTTTTCAATCATTCCCGCCGTGGGAAAATTGATGCTGAAGGTCTCGTTTTCCAGAATGCCCCTGTTCGTATAGTGGTGTTTTCCGACACCACACCCGATCATCGGGGGGCTTGCATTCACCCTTGACACCCAGCCAAGCGCCATAAAATTCGGGACAGAGTTGACATTCACCCCGAGAAGAGTGACGGGCATGGGATACATAAACACGTTGGCAGAATAGCGTACCTTGTTCACCATGAGACTTCACCTGTGTAACAAGTTGTTCGTCCCGGGTATATGGTAATGCTATCGCCTGCGGACAAAACAAAAATGCCGGATATCAGCTGCCGGGTTGTAACCCGTATCCTGTAGTAACCTGAGGAAAAAAAGAAAAAAAGCAGGGGTATTACTCCGGGACCGGGTCAGAATTTCTTTCGTGCACAGATAGCAAGTCCCAGGCCTGCAATCATCACGGCCACCACGACAACCCCGGCGGGTAACGGGGCTTTCGTAGTCGGGAGGGCTGTTGGCAGGGGATTTAAGGTCGCATAGAGGTTTACTTTCTCACCCTGTCCAGGATACTGCGTGATTGGCGCGTTAAATGTCGTATATCCGGGCATCTGGACACTATAGGTCTTGAACGGAGTCCCGGTTGTGTAGACCTGGACGGTAAGGGTACCTTGTGCGATCTGCCCCTCGTTGGTCGTATCGAAGAAGACCGTTGCTCCGTCCACGTTACAGTTCACCACGTACCACCCGATATTCCCTCCGATGGGTTGGGGGGGTGTCGTCGGAGCGATCGGGTTCAGGGTAGCGTAGAGGTCAACCTGTTCTCCCTTTGCAGGGTACTGGGTGATGGGTGCATTGAAGGTTGTATAGCCATCCATTTGAACAGAATACGTTTTGTATGGTGTCCCGGTGGAATATACCGGTACAGTAAGAGTACCCTGGGCAATCTGCCCTTGTAAAACCCCGTCGAAATAGACATTTGCGCCATTTACATTACAATACACAACATACCATCCCTGGTCTCCACCGATCGGGCTTGCTGCTGATGCGATCTGGCCCCCTGCCAGCAACGCAAGCAGTGCAACCAGTAATGAAATCCATTTTTTCTGCATTCAGAATCATCTCCTGTAATTCTGTTTGAGAGTGGTAAGTATAAAAAACCGTACCGGATGAGGCGGGTTATTATCAGAAGATAGTGATAAAGATTGGAGGATTGGATGCAATCTGCCTTTGAACGGTGAGTGGACTGATTTTGAAGGTGCATTGTTACGTTATCCCGGCTTTTTTAAACCGGCACATTTTTCTTCTCACCTCAAAAAGTCTATCTAGCCGGAACAATTTCGTCAGCCCACACCGGAGCAGCAGGAGAGACCCGACCCGTGACTACCAGGCATAACAATGATAAGACCGCCCCCGGACCGTCAGCTTCGCGTGCTGATGCATTCGGCGAATCCGTTATCAGGGAAATGACCCGCCTTGCCATACAACATAATGCTATCAACCTGGCACAGGGTTTTCCTGACTTTTCCTGCCCTGAAGAACTGAAACAGGCAGCCTGCTACGCGGTGAACGCGGACATCAACCAGTATGCCATTACCTGGGGAGCGCAGGATCTCAGGGAGGCACTTGCTGCGAAGGTGAAACAGTATAATCACATGGAATTTAACCCGGCAACCGAAATCACCGTCACCTGCGGTTCGACCGAGGCGATGATGGCATCGATGCTGGCCCTGATCTCCCCGGGAGACGAGGTAATTGTCCCGGAGCCGTTTTACGAGAATTATGGCCCGGACGCCATTATTTCAGGTGCAACCCCGAAATTTGTCCCTATTAGCGACAATACCCCGCTGGATGAGGAGACCTGGAAAGAGGCTTTTTCTGAGCACAGCCGGGCAATTATTCTCAATACCCCGAATAACCCTACGGGGAAGGTATTTTCTATTGAAGAACTGCGATTAATCGCCGATCTTTGTATCGACCATAACGTGATAGCGGTCACGGACGAGATTTATGAACATATTCTCTATGACGGCCGGAAACATGTCTCGATAGGGTCGCTTCCCGGCATGGAGGACAGGACAATCACCATCGGCAGTTTTTCGAAGACCTACAGCGTGACCGGGTGGAGGGTAGGGTATACCCTGGCCAGTGAGGCATTGTCAGGGAGGATCCGCAAGATCCATGATTTCCTTACGGTCGGGGCCCCGGCACCCCTGCAGGCGGCCTGTACTGCCGCACTCGCCCTGCCTGATTCGTATTACCGTGGTCTGGCAAGGTTATACGAGTCCAAGCGCAGGAAACTATTTAAAGGGCTCTCTGACGCCGGTTTTCGCTGCCATCTCCCGGAGGGGGCCTATTACATCTTTACCGAAATCGGTGACTTCGGAATGAACGATATTGATTTCGCACGGTTCCTTGTAGAGAAAGGGGGTATTGCAGCAGTCCCGGGGAGCTCGTTTTACCGCAATGGCGGCTCGGACAGGCTCCGGTTTACCTTCTCAAAAAAGGACGAGACCCTTGACGAGGCATGCCGAAGACTAAAAGAACTCGATATTCCGGGTTAACTGGTTCACACAAGAAAAATATGCATTTCAATGACTATACCTGATGGAGGATCCTTTGTGACCTGCACATGGCGGACGATTGGTCACCTGCAACGATACAAATAATTAAGTCACTGTATGTAATAATTCGGAAAGGGAATTGTGGATAACCGAGGGAGTTGAAACAATTGGCGATTGATCCGGTTTGCGGGATGAATGTGAATGAAACGCGTGCAGAAAACGAAAGCGTCTACAAAGGGATTAAGTATTATTTTTGTTCGGCAGTATGCCGCGAGGAATTTGACCGGGACCCGGACGCCTACATGTATGCAGACCCTGATGAATCCGATGTCGATTATCGCGGCGAATCGTTTGATTCGGATGATTAAATAGAAAACACAAAATAAATAAAAAGAGTGGTTTATATCAATAGTTCAGTCTTTTTTACCCATGAAGAATGCCAGGGTACCTGCCAGCAATCCACCAATGAGAATGAGCGCACCTAACCCTGAAGATTGGGTTGGTGCCGGTATTGAGTGGGAAGCGACAGGGGAGGCGGGGGCCGGGGGGGCGGCCGGTACCGGTGTTCCGGGAACTGCAACAGGTTCTGAAATGGTCTGCACCGACCCTGGGACTGTCTGCCCTGCGTTATTCTGCTGGATTACCTGAAGAAGGAGGACCACGGACATACCAGCAGGGACTCTGCCTGTGACTGATGCAGAGACCGATACATCATTGCTGTTCGGGTAGGATAGCAGGAAGCCGTTGATAAATGCCGTATTACCTTTCGCGGGTATCACTGCAGCAGGTATACCGTTTACCATTACCTGCACATCCCACTGCGGATCGGCCAGCCCGGTAGTAAGTTGCAACTGGTTTCCTTCAATGAAGGTGGTCGCCCCCTGGGGAATAATCGCAATAATTGCAGTAACGGACTGTTGTTCTCCAGGCTGAAGGGGTGTTTTCGAGGGGTTGAGTTCAGACTGCTGGATCTGGAATGTCGCAGATACCGGCATTACCAGGGCAAAAATGACCAGTATAACAGCACCACAGAGAATAAAGGGGTTTCTTAAGCTCTGCCGCATGATTAACCAGACACTGTCTTTCCCAATGAAGCATATACATTCTGATTCAGGCATGGTACAATGCTGGTGCCGGTAATCGTCAGTATGAAATGAAAGGCGAATGCCTTATATCCATGGCGGAGGACTGATTTTGTATGGGGCATTTTACCAGGGGGGATGTAATTATCGCACAGGTCCCGTGTTTCGGGAGAGCCGGCGCAAAACTCCGTCCTGCCGTGGTGGTCGGGACTGACAGGAATAATGACCTCCTCGTCGTCCCCGTAAGCAGCCAGCCTTCAACAGACTCCCCGTCGCTCCCTCTTTCCCTTGATGATTTTTTGGAGGGGGGGCTCGATATGTTCAACGAGAGTTATGTCCTTTTTTCCCATGTCAGCACAATTCACCCCCGCGATGTGGCAGGAAAACGCGGTCACCTGACTGCCGAATTTACCAGCCAGGTTATGTTACGGATCACCCCGGGCAGCCTTGGTAATAAACAGCGATAAAACCCATATAATCACCTGATTACCATATGCCTGAATAATCAGCGATCAAAGTATGGTTGTTACAACATAACTACAAACGCGGCAGCACAACCAAAACAGAGCCCTGAAAAAGAAACGGAATGCAGGAATGGGCAATAGCCGATACGGCCTGGTATATTGTCCTGTCCATGACCTTGAATTACAAAACGGACTTACTCAGGCTTAAAAAAATTAGTATTCCCGGAGCGGGTACCCCGCAGCCCGGGCAAGCCATTTCACGCCGTAATACAGGACTGGTGTCAGAATAAGAATCGTGACTACGTTGGCCAGGACATTATGCGTGACCGAGTAGAGGTAATCACCCACAATGACCGAAATAACGACCGATATCAGCAGTACAATCAGTTCCAGCCGTTCCATTCTACACTCCGGGTATCGGGTCCCACTTTCATTTCATCCATATATTCACGTATTACACGTAATTGTTGCGGTACAGCAAGGTCCGCCAACATCAAATCCCAAGGGATACCATTCCGCAAAGGTTATTCCTGATATCACGACTCCCTGCTGCCGGCATTTATGATTCATAACTTACCGGGACAGCGTCTCAAGAACCAGGGGGGGTTGTAGAAAACTAATAGTAAAGCGTCCGAATTCCCGGTGTACATGGATGGACAAGGATAGTGACAGGTAACAGGAGGCGGGAGAAACGCGGCCTGTCGATGAAACCAACCTGAAAAAACTGCCGAATCCCGCTCAGAACGATACCGGAAGCGGGTAGAGGCCATCCGGTTCTGTTTGCTTGAATGACCATGCGGCTCTCGTCCCATCCGTGATAACCAGTTGTAGTAAGGCAGTGCCCATGTTAAAGAAAACCCATTTTGATACAGACGTGGCAATTTCATAGAAGTAACGGTTGCAGAACCATCCCTGTCTGAATTTTTTTTGCCAGGCTGGCACGTGGGCCATCAGGGAGAAACGGAAAGGGGTTTAACACCGTTCCAGAGTCCTGAACAGGAGACCTTCCCGGAAAGCTCCGGTCGTATGGAAGGAGCAGGTAAACCAGTTAACCCGGCAGCACCAATGAATTTGTAATGGATAGTATTTCCTCTGTGCTCCTAATTGTGACCCTGGTCCTTGGGGCCGGGCTCGTTATCCTCGCCTTTCGGTACGCATCACTCGCAGGAGGGTCAGAGGCCCGGGCAAGGCAGATGTTCGAAGAATGGAAGGTCTTGACTCTGGAACATGAGGCCACCAGGCGTGCTGATGTCCTTAACCGGGAATGGGTCCTCGACAGGGAGAAAGTATCGAGGGCGGAAGCGGTGAAGCAGAGCGGTGCAACCATCCGGGGCAATGTAACACAGCACCTGGCCCCTTATTTCCCTGATTTCCCGTGGAACCCGAGAGATATACGTTTTATTGGCACCCCGATCGACCTGGTTGTATTTTCAGGTTTATCGGAAGAGAAGGAGCTCGATGGCATTATCTTTGTCGAGGTGAAGAGCGGGAAAACAGGTGCCCTGTCAGAGAGCCAGAAAAAAGTTAAGCGCTATCTTGAGAACGGGGGCCGTATCACCTTTTTCCAGATCCACACCGGTACCAGGACAGATACACCCATTTAATGAGGCAGGGGGTCAATACACCTTTTCAGGAGCGATTTCTATGAGTATTGAGATCCGGCTGGCAAACGAGGACGAGGTGCCGATAGTGACCCTAACAGGAAGACTCGACGGGTTCGGAGCACAGCAACTGGATACTGGACTGAAGGAAATTGTGAGGGATGACACAAGATCAGTGATCTTCAACCTTGCAGGGGTGGACTACCTTTCAAGTGCCGGGATCCGCGTACTCCTTGGGCTGAAGAAGAGGCTGAAGCTGAGAGACGGGACACTTGCCCTTATCAATGTCAGGGAATTTCCAAAAAGTGTGCTGGAAATGGCAGGGTTCCTTAAAGTTCTTGATATCTACCCGACGCTCCAGGATGCCCGGGTCGCATGCCGGGTGAAGCCCCGCGAGGAAGAAATCCTGTTCGGGGTAAGGCACCCGTCTTTTATGGTTGACGGGGTTACCTACGCAATCGAACCCGGGTCCCCGAAGGGCGCATCGCTTATCGTCACAGGGAGCCTTTTAAAGGTCCTGCATTCCGCGATCACCCTGCAGGACATCCGTAGCCTTGGATTTAAGGAGGCGGATTATTCCCTCGGACTCGGTGCCCTTGGAAAAGATGCAGCAGACGCATTGCCACTGATGGGAGAGATGATTACGCTCCATGGTTCGATGGTCTACGTCCCGACTGACGGTCATTGTACCCCGGACTTCTTCACCCCGGTTAAGGAAACGGGGGAGGTGAGAATCTTCACCGGGTTCAATGTGCGGCTCTCCGGTCCTTTCCACGAGCTGTTCACCTTCGAGACTAGCCGGGAAAACGGTGTATCCCTGGCGGAGATCTATTCGGCGATAGTTAGCCTCGCACGGGCACGGAAAACTTATTTCCATGGTATCCTGAGCCTCGTTATCTGGGGAGTTGTGGAGGGAGTAATCAGTTCTGAGATCACCCGCTCCCCCATGCAGGAGCGGGCCCCGGCGAACCATAAATCGATCATGGACCCGGAAAATTATGACGAATGGAATGACACAAACCGGGAACCCCGGTACCGCGGTGATACCCTCGTCAGTTTCGGAATTGGCATCGATTTGTCCGGGGATCTCTCAAAATTCTCATCCGAAGACCTCGACGCACTCCATTATGTCCACCCGGGGAACAAGGGAACGGCAACAATGTACCTCCACAACCACGGCGTCGTCTTCCGGAACACCCCCTATGACCCGAAATTCGAACTCTCGCGCCAGGTGAAGACCATCGCAGAGGACGGGGAATTCGTCGATATGCGCCACCTGATGGATGAGACAAGGCTGCGCAAGGCCAAGATCGGGGTCTCCTATATTTCATCAATCGAACGGCAGGAATAAGACCAGGGAGCGTTCCGAAAAAATAGATAAAGATGGGTATGAAAAATTCCGGGAAAAACGATCTGAACGGCCTTCTTTTTCATGCTCATCTATGGACCAAATGCTCATAGAACGCTTTGTTGAAACAAAGCCGTTATTATTAAAGTTTTTCTCTCTTCCCTCTGCTCTTCAACATCCTGATACGCCCTGTTTCAGATTGGGAGTTATTTCATGCAGTTAATCCCACATCCAGGGACTCCTGCTTAATGGAGGTTATTTTCAATTCAAACAGGGTGACCACTACCCCGGTTCACGCGGGGGCAGGTATTATGCCGAGCATGTAGAGAGCGATGAGGATGAGCAGGAATGCAAATATTCCCGATAGTTTTCTGGCAGGGAGGTGGTTTGCAACATGTACCCCGAAAATAGTAAACGGGATTGTCACACAAACAATAATCCCCCAGAACACCAGGTTCACGTACCCGATAGAGAATGGCGGGAGGCCCGGTACACCGATCCCGTTAATAATATACGCGATCGTGCTCCCGGCAGAAGAAAACATGATACATGCTGAAGATGTGGCCATTGCTTCGTGAACCGGAACCCCGAAAATACAGACTAAGATCGGGAGGATGATAAGCCCTCCACCAATCCCGATGATCCCGGATACCATACCGAATAAAAAGCCTGCGATACTCCAGTAAAACCATGGTATTCGTTTTTTCCCCCAGTCCTTCGGGAGCGGTAATACCATTCGTATGGCAGATATTATCAGAAACAGTCCGAACAGTATTTTTAATGGTCCACCCGGGACGTGAGTGGCGATTGTGCCCCCGATAAGTCCCCCGATAATGCCTGCGCTCCCGATAAGTATAACAATTTTCCAGATAATTGACCGTTCTTTTGCGTGCTCCCGGGTATTGACTGCGGATATTACCAGGGCAATAGCAACACTGGTACCAAACGCGACGCGGACAGACGTGTTCGTGTCATACCCGTAATGGGTGAGCATCCAGTACATGACCGGGTTGTCAATATACGAACCGGCAAGACCAAGGAGCCCGGACGAAAAACCAGCAAGTACCCCGGTTATGACAAGGATGGTAACCGCAAGCCAGGTTTCAATCATGGAGTACGACCTATTTGAACCGAAGACAGCCAGGTCATTTTCCCAGGGTTCCCGGTCTGTCCGATACCCGGCCGGAAAAATCCCTGCTGGCACTTCTATTTAAAAAAGAGATGTATTGTGGATGGAGATAATGGTTACCCTGTTAGGGGATCGCCATATAGCGAACATAACACGGGGAATAACCCTGCCATTGCAAGGATCCGGCGATGATGTGCCGGAACCGGTGCATTGTTTTCGTTGATCGGTATAGATGGCTGGTTCCCGGCACTGTTCCTCAAAGATCGCTATTATGAGCGTTCCACCCCAATGCTACTCATATGAGAGAGCCCCCGGTAAAGACCACCCTCTTCTGGTGTGACCAGTGCAATATTCCGCTCATTGGAAGGTCCTGCAGTTGTGGCGTCAATGGCCGGGCGATAGACTCCTGCAACCATATGATGTACGCCCTGCACTCCGGGCTGACATGGTGATGATCAGGGCGCTTGTTTCGGAACAGTTCGGGAATATCCCTCTCCCACACATTGTCCTCCTCAATAAAGCCGGAGGTCTCGACCGGAATGACCTGGTTATTGTAAACGGGACCCGTTTCGGCTGGCTATCCTTTGACCCGGTCTCCAGCCAGTTCAGGTTCGACATCACCCCCGAGGCCATCCCATTTGTCCTCCCGTATGCCACGAAGGGTATTGTCGACCTCGAACAGGCAGCAGTCCTCTCCGGTGACCGTGACACCCGGGGCAGGATCGGGGGTAAGCGTTTCACGATTACAACCGGTGTCCCGGACGGCACCGTAATAGTAAAGTACCGCGGACGGTTTGGTACAGCGGTGTTAAAAAACGGTTCATTAAGGGTAAAAGAAGTAATGCCGGTAACCCCGGTGAGACCTTTGGACCCTGAATGGACAGAAGCGGTCGCCAGGAATACGTACCACTTAAAAAATCTTGAACGAAACGCGGTCCGCTCAATAAAACAGCATATGTACGACCGCCCGGTGGCAAACGTCTCGTTCTCGGGCGGAAAGGATAGCACGGCCATCCTGCTGCTGGCAAGGAAGGCAGGGGTGCATAATGCATTTTTCCTTGACACCGGCATCGAATTCCCTGAGACCATCGAGTTCGTCAGGTCTCTCGGGGTGGAGGTGATCAGCGGGGCTGGTGATTTCTGGGCGGCAGTGGAGAAGGCAGGCCCGCCAGCCAAGGACAACCGCTGGTGCTGCAAGCTCCTGAAACAGAACCCGCTCAGGCTCTACCTTGAAAAAACCGGCCCCTGTGTTACCATACAGGGGAACCGGTGGTACGAGTCATGGAACCGGGCCGATCTTGAACTTGCAGTCCAGAACCCGTTAAACCCACTCCAGTCTGAATGTCTCCCCTGTACGGAACTGGCGTGCGCTCGAAGTATTCCTCTACCTCTGGTGGCAGGACGCCCCGATCAATCCGCTTTATGATATGGGGCTTGAACGGATTGGCTGCTACCCATGCCCCTCGATGCTGGAATCCGAGTTCTCGGAACTCGGGCGGATTCACCCGGGTCTCATGGCCAGGTGCATGGAATTCCTTACCCGTTGGGCCGAAAAGAAGGGCTTACCCCCTGAATATGTCACGTTCGGGCTCTGGCGCTGGAAGGGACTCCCGAACAAGATGCAGGAACTCTGCCGGCTGCACAATATCCCACTCCGCGAAACAACAGATGGTGTTGTAGTAGTACCACGGTCTACAGGTGCACCCCCGGCTTCAAGGGAAATAACCCGGGGATCACCCGGCCCTGGTTCATCACCCGGGGCCAGGCAGGAACCGAGGACCATGGGAAAGATCAGTGCTGCACCGGTTGGAAACGTAACCACTGGTCCCCAAAAGGGAAAAGAAAGCCCGCTGCGAAATCATAAGCCTCCTGCAGGGAGGGCTGGTCCAAAATCGGGTGGATCAATGACTGGAACAGGCGATGCACAGGTTGAGATCCCGGCTGCCAGCCCGGCGGGTGTAGTAGTACCTGATCCACCACTCCCGACAGAGAGATCCGGCAGTGAAACCGCAATTCCACCGGGTAAGGACCTGGTCATTCCTTCACGGGAAGATGAGGACTTTTTTGAGGGACTCCGCGCTGACTTTTCCCTTCTTACTGATATCATTTACCTTGACAGCGCATCGATGGGCCTCTCACCTGAGCCTGTGCTTCAGGCCATGCTGGAATATGAGCGGAATTACCGGTCGAACGTCGGAAAAAATATGCACCGCCTTTCGGGAATTGCGACCCAGCGGTACCACCATGCGCATGAAAAGGTTGCAGCGTTCATCGGGGGGCCTGGTGGAGAACTTGTTTTTACAAAAAATGCCACCGAAGCGTTGAACATCGTGACCCGGGGCATTTCCTGGAAGCGCGGGGACTGCATCATCACCACCGTGCTTGAGCACCATTCCAGCCTCCTGCCATGGAAAGGGACGAATGCCCCTGGAACAACCCTTGAGATCCTCCCGGTTGGCCCGGACTACCTGCCTGACATGCCCATGCTCGACGAATTGCTGGAAAGAGGTGGCAAGAGGCTCATGGTTATTCCCCATGCATCTCACGTGCTCGGGGTGATTACCCCGGTACAGGAGATCGCCCGGGTCTGCCATGAGCATGGGGTCCTGCTGCTTGTTGACGGGTCACAGTCTGTTTCGCACATGCCTTTGGACGTAACCCAGATCGGTGCAGATTTCTTCTGCTGTTCAGGCCATACAATGCTCGGCCCGACTGGTACCGGGGTCCTGTGGATAAAAGAGCAGGGGGCCCTTTCCCAATCTATGTCGGGCAGCGGAAAGATGGAGACCACCGTGACAGGTACTATCCCGGTACAGGCATACCAGCAGTATGAAGCAGGAACCCCCAATATTTCAGGAGGTATCGGTCTTGGTGCGGCTGTGGATTATTTGAGCACTATCGGAATGGACCGGGTCAGGCACCACGATATTCACCTCACGTCCCGCATGGTTGACGGACTGAAGGGTATTGACAGCGTACGGGTGTTCGCCCCGGATGATCCCGGTGAACGGGTCGGAATCGTCTCATTTACTATCGGAGCCCTTGACCCGGATGACATCGCCCGCTACCTGGATGAAAATGCAGATATCATGGTACAATCGGGCCTTCATGGTTGTGGGCCGCTCATGGAGGCCCTGGGGCTTCCGAAGGGGACAGTACGTGCCAGTCTTGCCTTGTATAATAATGAGTACGACGTGGATATGCTTCTTACAGCCGTCGCAGAGATCGCCCGGGGAATGTAACCAGTAATGAAACTACAGAATACTCCCACCAGGTTTCCGATTATCAGGCAAAATATTATTGCTGCACGTTCTTGCCCGGAAATAAAGCCTGGAACGCTGACCCCAAGGGCAGGGAACTGCGTTTTCCATTATGCGGATCCTCCCGGAGACGAGAAATAAGAAGAACTTTTGGCTTTGTTGAAACCCTTCAGTAATATAAAAATTAAGAGGGAACTAAGAAGACAGGAGGGGGTTTCACCCCCTCACTGCCCCACCCCCATTAAAATATTCTTCGGGCAGGGGTCTCCCGAAGGCTCATTACATTCAGAGTATTGGGGGATAGTCTCTATCCCAGACGGGTCGCCACAGCGGCGGGGTGGTGCCCCGGGAGCGTAGATAAATTTCAGAATAATCAGGATTCTGGGGGCCTATTATAGCTTTTCAACAGAGCGGAACTTTTTTAAAAATGTTACCCGGGTTATACCAGTACTATGGTCTTCCCGTGAATTGTTTCCACAAAGGATATCAGGTGCTCGTATACTAAATCCTCATCCACTTCCTTTTCTATCGTGAATGTCGATCCGGCGAGCTTCATCCCTTTATTTTCAAGACGCCCTTTTAAATGTGCGATGGCACTCTCTGCCCCGGAGGCCCCCATCTCCACGAGTACGTAGCACCGTTTCCCCTCACACATCGACATCCTGTCGATATACTCATTCACATACGGGGGCACCTTCCCCGCCCAGACGGGAGAGGCCAGTACCAGTACATCGATATCCGTGAGGTCCTCTTTCACCGGTTTAATCGGGGAACTCCAGCCAAGAAGGGCTTTCATTGCTTTACTGAACATCCCTGATTCAGCAGCAGGTTCAATCCGTACCGGCTCGACGTGGAGCAAATCTGCAAGCCGTTCCGCAACCTTTGCGGTGTGGCCTTTCCATGAATAGTATACGCACAATATTCTCATGATTATCACTCAGGAGTTATCTCCGGATCGGAGATAAATGAAACGAGAAGAAGTGCAAGGGCAATTCTTTGAAGGGAATGATAACAGGGAAATGTCCCGGGTATGCAGTAGTCAGCCACATGCCACTCAAAACCTCAGCATATCCCGGGAAGAATGATCGAACCCCTGCAAAATACGTCCGGAAAATCGTGCGCTCCAGTGGAAATAAAGGGGTATAAAAAGATTCTTAAATCCTCTTTTAAGCGTTATTTCTAAAATTCAACTGGTGAACAGCGAAATACCCTTCCCAAATTTCTATCTCCGGGACAGGATGAAATGCCCGGCATGCCGGTTTTAGGGGAATACACTCCAACCACAACCCCTAAATGCTGATGAAAAAATGACTGCATTAGCTCTTATTTTGAAATCAGGCCTGTATTTATTGATATTCATTGCCTCCAATCTCCACTGGCGGAATGCGTTCTCCTGCGCGTCATTGCTACTGGAACCCTGCACCCGTAGTCACGGGACCGGTAACCAGCCAGACAAGGTTAACGGTCGGACGCTGGTTCAACCGGTATACACCCATGCAATAATTGATATTCCCCTGCAGGAACTCTCATATACGGGTACCTGGGCGACGGTTATACCCGAAGAGGATTCCAATGGCTGATAATCCGGGTGAGAAGGATATACATGCGGGGCACGCGGAAACCCCGTACCAAATGGAACAGATCGATGCGGAAATGAAAGTGAAGCAGCATAAGGACGTTGCGATGCTTGTTTACCTTTTAAAGAGCCCTTACCAGCTCGATCGTGAAAAGGCATCAGATTATCTTGGGGAAATCGGTGACTCTGAAGCGGTACCGGCCCTCATCGAGGCCCTGGGCGACCCGACAATCAGCTGGCTCGCTGCGGAGTCACTCGGGAAAATCGGGGATACCCGGGCTGTAGGGCCGCTTATTGCCGTGCTTGGTTCTGATGAGAAATGGCTCCGGAAGAATGCCGCAGAAGCACTGGGGAAATTGCATGCATTGTCAGCGGTTGAACCGATCATCAGGCTCCTCGCTGATAAGAAACATGATGTGCGTGAGATTGCAGCAAGGGCACTCGGGTTGATTGGAGACGTCCGTGCCGTTCCGGCCCTCCAGGGCCTCGAAAAAGACGCTGATTCAAAAGTCCGGGATGCCGCGCTTGTTTCAATTCAATTGATTACACGAAAGAAACCAGTTCCCTGATACATTGATTTTTTTTGTTGAGTCAATCAACAGGAGGGGCCATGCATGGTGATCAAATGGATAATCCCGATAGATTTTTCCCGATAACGTGGAGTTTTCATGAAATATTCACCATTAATGAAAGGAAATAACAAACCCGGCTCCGCATAACAGCATGAGATCTATTGTTCCCTTGACGAGCACCGGACTATCCCGGGATATTATAGAACAGCCATAAATTCCCCGATTATTTGCTTTGCTGAAACCCTGCATAGTCAGAAAAAAAGGAAATACCTTTGACAGGAGAGGGTTTCACCCCTCCCTGTTCCATCCCCGGTAAGATATGTAATGGCAGAGTTCAGTTGAAGCATTCAAGGAGATGTCAGAGATTGTGTGATCACACACCATCCCAACCGGGGCAGCCAAAGCGGCGGGGCTGATCCCCGGGAGCGTGACTACATGTTAGAGTAAACAACTATTCATTATAGGTCGGGTGGCTTTCAACAAAACGTGCTATGAGCCTTTGGCTCACAGATGAGCATGAAAAAGCTGGCCTTTCAGATAGGATTGCCGGATTTTTCACATCCGCCAGAATATTTTCTGAATACCAGCTGTTTTCATCTGGCGGATAACAACTAATTATAGTACACCGGTGTCGTCATGAGTCCGTATTCCCACCACCCTATACATTTTTCAACTCCGGTTCTCCACGAGATCAGGGACAAGGGGTATATGCCGGTGGATATGCATATCCATACGCGTCACTCTGATGCCGCTATCAGCATCCCTTCACTCCTTACCCGTGCAAAACACCTTGGTACAGGGGTTGCAATTACCGATCATAACGAGATCCAGGGAGTAATCGAGGCATGCCAGCAGTCCCGTGGTGTACTCGTTATCCCGGGAATTGAGTCAGTTCACTCGAAGGGCCTCATATCCTCCTTTATTTTTACTCCGCTGACGAGCTGGAGGATTATTTTACCACCCATATCAGGGGAACGCTCCGAAAAAGCCAGTATATGGCACTGCAGTTATCGACAGAAAAAATCCTCGAGTCCGCGGAGGACTATCACTGTCTGAAGGTAGCTGCCCACCCGTTCGGGTATTTTGGCATCAATCGTGGTGTCCTGAAATGTATCGACAATAAGACCCTTCCCGCCGGGACAATCGATCACATTGATGGTATCGAGGTGATATGCGGGGGGATGAGCCGGGACATCAATGAAAAAGCTGCCAGGTATGCAGGAGAACACAATTTCCCGATAACAGGGGGTTCCGACGCTCATGTGCTCCCCTCGGTAGGCAGCGTCGTTACCTGTGTCAGGGCAGATACGGTGGAAGGGGTCCTTAAGGGTATCCTCTCGAAGGAAAGTATCGTCATCGGTTCAACGGTAAGCCCTCTTCACAAGGGGATGACTGCCGGGGTTATCGCCTGGAACTACATTCCCTCCACGGTATCCTCCCTGCAGGTCCATTATGAACAGAATGTTCCAAGGTTGAAGCAGTACCTGAGCGACCTGATTAAATAACCAGGGGTATGACCCACGGTAAAAAACGGTGTTTCTAAGGGTCACAGGATCGACGAGAAGAGGCGTGAAAAAGAAGACCTGGCCTTGAAATATCCAGACCTGGTGGCATACCACTCAGGTGTGAGCTGGTACAGAACGACAGGTCATCAAGATAAGCCTGTTTGAATTCCTCTGCTACTTTTTCATCGTAAATAATCACATTTGTCTCGAAATTAAGCTGGAAACTCCTCACATCCCAGTTTGCGCAACAGGAAATAGTAGATCGGCAACAGGAAATTGTATATTTGCGCCAGGAACTCGAATGTCATCCGGCAACCTCAGGGACGAGGGAGTGTCAATCTTTTTTTTAAAAGGACAACTGAATATAAGAACCCGCGTCAGATAACTTTTTGGTTTTTATCACAATCATACCTGTCGTGTATTTTGTTAACGGGATCATAGGATAGAAAATGGACCTCGGACTTTTCACCCTGTTAGTCCCACCCGGGACAAGTTGCCAGGGATTTTTGTCCATACCAGGTTATCAATGCAGGACTGATGTTACAAAACACCGGCAACTTCGTGAACGGCACAGAACATAACCTGCGATTCCGGGTCATATTCTGCAACTGAATGGACGGTTATGACAGTCCCGTCGGCCTTCCTCCGGATTTTATAGTCGAGGAGAAATGGCAGGCCTTCTGATATCAATGCCTGTTTTGCCCGGTCAAGCGATTCACGGTATTCGGGAAGGGCAAGGCCTTCAAAATCCGGAACGGGGCACTCCATGGCCGGAAGACCGAACAGGGCCTTTGCACCTTCAGACAGGGTAATGGTACCGGCCCCGGTTTTTTGTTCCCGGTACCCCGACCGGACCAGGCACTCGGCACGGTGGTAACGGGCAAGATCAGCCTGCATGGCATGTTCCGCTTCTTTCCACACGGTAATATCCCTTGTGGTCATCATCGCCCCCTGTATTTCAGGGACGTCGAGGAGGCTGGTGATAACCGATTCCACCTGCATATAAGTGTCGTCAGATTTCCTGATGCGGTACCGTACGGGAGTCCGGAGATGGTTCTTTTCAAACGCCCGGGAAAATTCATCACTTACGGCGGTAACATCATCCGGGTGGACAAGGTCCATCTGTTTTTTCCCGGTCATGTTTATCGCCTTGTAACCGAGCATCGGCTGGATCGGGGGGGATGCATAGATAATCACACCATCCCTGTTGAGCAGGGTAATAATCTCGTCAGAATGCCGGATAATCGTCTGGAACCAGGTCTCGTTCTGCTGGAGCATCCCTTCAACGCTGGTCCTCCTGACAAGCTGGCGGATCTTGTGGGCAAGCTCGGCGAACTGGGCCCTCGGTTCCCCTCCCTTCTGGAGATAGAAATCGGCACCACTATTAATCGCCTCGATCACCACTTCCTCTCTTCCCCTGCCAGTGAAAAGGATAAACGGGATGTCACCTTTTGCAGCACGGACCTGTTTTAAAAATTCTATACCGTCCATGTGCGGCATCTGAAAATCTGAAACGATAACATCATAATTTATAAGATCAGAGCTGGTCCAGCCCCTGCGTGGCTGAATTAATTGTCTCTACCCTGATATCCTTCTCCCTTTCCAGGAATAATTTTCCGATTTCAAGGAGGCCGGGCTCGTCATCCACGTAGAGAACCTGAATCATGTTGTAACGTTTATTGTTGCATAATCCTCTGCAATAGATATTTCTATGTTGATATATACCTGACATCCGGACAGGAAAAGCCGGCATTCAGGACAACTTATAGATTTTAGGGTTTGTTCCTGTAGTGCAGACCTTGTTCGCATGAACAGATCAGGGATAACCGCCAGACTCATGAGAATGAAACAGTCAGACAGGGGATGAACATCTATCAGCCCTTCCCGGTTCATGTTAAAAAAATCACATAAATGCCGGGATTGACCGGAAACCAGGATGAGACCCGGAAATAGGCATAATGTCACAGGAATATTCCGTTTTCACAAAACTGGCCGAAAATATGGGTTATTATGATTAACAGCAGTTTTTGACTGCGAAATATTTCGCATTCATACCCTGGTATAAATATTCACCCGGTTATCATGTTCTTTATGAACCGGAGTACCTGTGTAACTCTTGTCCTGCTGGTCGTGGCTATCACCATACTATCAGCAGGTTGCACAACGCTAACGGATGGGAGTGGGCAGAAGTCTCTCGCGTCAGCCCCAAATGACGCGAAAGGTGGGACGAATTATGAAGCTGGTATCGGGCAGGGGAGTTATCGCCCCGTACCTACACAGGCACCTGTTGCGTCCGGCGGCATGGACACCGCGGGCCAGGGTGGAGCGATTGACCAGAAACTCATCTATACAGCACAGTTAAGTCTTGAAGTATCCGATGTAACGGCTTCGGTTGACAGTTTAAAAGCCATTGCAGCAGGAAGTGGAGGTTATGTAACATCCTCAACCTTCAGCACTCTCTACAATGACCACCGGACTGCAACGGTCGTGCTCCGGGTCCCTGCAAAGGATTTCGAAAGCGTGCTTGCCAGTGCTGAAGAGATCGGAAATGTCAGGTCAGCCACAACGAACGGTGAAGATGTAACAGCCGAATATACCGACCTCCTGGCTCAGAAGGCCTCCTACCAGAACCAGATCGCACAATATAACGAAATAATGAAAAAGAGCGAAAAGGTAGAGGATATCATAAAGGTCCAGGAGCAGATTGACCGGGTCCAGACCAGTCTCGACCGGCTCGAAGGCAGGATGCGGTACCTGAATAACCGTATAGATCTCTCGACGATAACGGTGAACCTGGCTGAAAAAGAACCCGTCGGTGGGCAGCCAGGACACAGTTTTATCAGTACCATCAATGAAGGTATTTCCGGCCTTGTAGGGATGATCGATCTCCTTATCGTGGCATTGTTCACCCTGCTGCCGCTGATAATTATCGGGGCTGCCGGATACGGAGTGTACCGCTGGCGCCAGTCAAAAAAGACTGGAACAGGAGCGGCTACTCCGAAACAGGAAACACCTGAAAAGAAATAAAATCACCATGACCTGTTTGCTATCCCCTAAAAATTCGTCCTGGTGAACAAACGGGTATTCCGGAATGTATCCATGCTTCCGGGGCTCTTCCCCGTCGCTTCGGCGGCCCCGTACGGGATTGGGGAATGGTCTCTCTAATTCCTGAAATGTTCAGGAGTACTCCGGTTGAACCGTGCCCAAAGGATATCGTGTCGGGGGGAGAGGGCGGGGCTGACCGCACCCACCCGTCTTACGTATTCCATTCCTCTTTTCTAAACACGAAAGGGTTTCAATAAAGGCAGTATATCCAATATTTTTCAGGGGAATAGAATGCCATCCAATAGTAGTATTCCAGACAAGAGAACGAAATTTCAGGAATTCCGGCTTATTCCATCCACCTTGTCACCAGGTCTGCAGGGGGACGGATGGACGGGGGCAACTGTTCCTGGTAATACCCGACTGCACACCCGTTCAGTTCGAAGACATCAGGCTGTATACCAAGGAGCCGGCAGAACTCAGGGTCTGGTCCCATCTGCCCGGTCACTGACACCAGCTGGAACCCGAGGTTTAAGGACGTCGCCTTAAGCCACATGTTTTCCAGGCAGTGGGCGAGCGACTGCTGCTCAACGGGGGGGTACCCTTTGCGTTCAGCGACCACGATGTAATACGGGGCAGTCTCTACCCCAGGTACAACCCCTGCCTTCCGGATCATTTCAAGACGCCGGTAAAATGGTTCAGTCTCCGGCCTTAATGACGGGTCCTCCTTCATCCGCATTTCAAGCTCTTCTGCCATCCTGTGGACCTTCTGCATCAGGAGGCCCCCGGCGATCACAAGGTCACGGCTTTCACGAGGAAAGACAAAGAACTGCCTGAAATAATCATGGCCCTTTCCACCAACCGCTGCGGCGGCAAAGGGCGCAGCGAGGCCAGCCTGAATGATCCCGCCGATATGAACTGCCGGGGGGGTTTCCGGCCGGAACATCCGGTACGTCCGTCGGGCGTTGATAATCTCATCGAGCACCCTTCCGGAGGAATCGTCGAACCCGCACATAATCCATATTCTGGAATTCATGGGTGATGAACGTGTGTATTCAGTACCTGGAATTAATGTCAGGGGAATCATGGAGTCCCAAAATTCATCTGAAAATTAACAGTTAATCAGGAAATGGGACTCCATGAGACCGGATTTTATAACCCGGCACATTGTTGTGTACGATAGGATTATACGGTATATTATCCGATATTCAGGTATGAAAATTTCAATCCTGGTAATAAGCCTGGTACTCGCTGTTGCGTTCGTATTAACAGCAGGGTGTACCCAGAATGTAACGCCACCGGTGGTAACAGCTACACCAACCGCAGCCCCGATCGCAACAACGGCCGCCCCCCAGTCACCTGCACCGGTAACAACAGTACAGCAGATAGGTATGGGAACCCCCGGACCAACACAAATGCTCCCGGTTGACTACATGCTCGACTTCATGGTGCAGGGTAACGGGGATACATCGAACCCCTACATGGCAGTGACGCTCAGGGGTGGAAACGGTATGAACCTCGATTCACGTGTTGATGTGACCTTCACAAAGCCGGATGGGACATCCCAGCAGAACTATATGCTGCCGCCGTTTTATGTCGGGCAACAAGTGACATTCCCGTCCAGTACCTACCAGAACAGGGTGGAGATCTGGGTGACCGCTCCGACGGTTGGGAAGGTCAAAACATATGACGATATTGTAGGGTTCAAATCGATAAACCCGTAAGAAAAGGATTTCAGGAAAATTTACCATTCCTTTTTTTCGCACCACTGATTAATGAGACGGGTTTATCCATGGTCAATGGTACGATAGGATTATACACTATTTTGGCTGATGTTCATCCATGAAATCTTCGATCCTCGTAATAAGCCTGGTACTCGCTGTTGCGTTCGTATTAACCGCAGGATGTACCCAGAATGCGACACCTCCGGCAGTAACACAGACCCCGGTTGCAAGTCCGGTCACAACGCCGGTCACCCCCCCGGCAACAGCACCGGCAGCAACCACTCCAATGGCAGGAATGGGTACTCCGGGGCCAACACAGACGCTTCCGCCAAATTACATGCTCGATTTCATGGTACAGGGTAACGGGGATACTGTCAACCCCTACATGGTAGTGACGCTCCGGGGTGGAAACGGCATGAACTTCGATTCCCGCGTGGATGTGACCTTCACGAAGCCGGATGGGACATCGCAGCAGGACTTTATGCTGCCTCCGTTCTATGTCGGGCAATACGTGTCATTCCCGTCCAGTACCTACCAGAACAGGGTGGAGATCTGGGTAACCGCTCCGACGGTTGGGAAGGTCAAGACATATGATGAAATAGTCCCTTTCAGGGCGATAAACCCGTGATAGCGGGATGTATTGAAGTATTTACTATCTTTTTTTTTACCGCTGAACTGGACATACATTTTTCCCAGGGGGGATTCCTGTCCCCGGGGAAGGTACATATAGTCACATTCAATATACCAGATGTATAATTCCGTTACCAGAGGGAGAGATTGAAAAAGAATACATTTTACCTCATCATCGGGTGCATCGCCATTGCGCTGGTCGGACTGTTCTGGTATTCTGATGTGATCCATACACCCCTCCTGATCGAGGTAGCTTTTATCGTGGCAGTTGCGGCAATCTACCTGATCCGTCGCCAGGTGACCGACCTCGCAGAGGACGAACGGGATGTAAAGATTACTGAGCAGGCGGTGCTGCGGACGATGCAGGTCTTCTGGGTCGTCTTTTGTGCATTTTCTATCGGGGCAGTAATGCAGTTACTCAGGCCCCCCGCATTTCCGAGGGGTTTTCGCCTGGAACCTCCGCCAATATATCCGGAACTGCTTTCACCACGGTTGATCGGGTTTGTCCAGCTCGGCCTTCTCTGCCTGATGATCTTCCTGTACGTCGGGTTCCGGATCTATTATGCCGGTATTTACGGGGACTGGGAGACCGATGAGGAATAAAATCAAGGTGTTCCGGGCAATGCACGATCTCACCCAGGAGAACCTTGCACAGGTAATCGGCGTCAACAGGCAGACGATCCTGGCCATTGAGAAAGGAAAGTACGTACCTTCTCTTGACCTCGCCTTCCGGATAGCCCGGCACTTCGGGGTTTCTATCGAGGAGGTATTTATATACGAGGATGAAGAGATTACCGGTCAGGTCAAATAAACAAACTATTTTTACTGTTTCATCAGGTAATCATGCCATAATCCCTGGCTGATGGTACGCTCATCCAACCCGTTACCTGTCAGGCGGGTAATTGTTGTCCAATGGTTGAATTTATCGATTATATCTTACATATAGTATGTTATACACATTATATAGCAATGTATTTATTACATAATGTATAATGTTCTTTACAAGGTGGGTGCAGGGTACTGCACCAGCACCGAACGATACAGGAGAGATAGCATGAAAATATCAGGATTATTTATCGGGGCTCTGGGAGTCTGCGTGGTTGTTGCGCTTGTCGTAGGACTGGCCGGTGCAGCAGTTGTAACCCCGCATATCTTTGGAAAAGCCGCCAGAAATGAATCTGCCCCTGGACAGGGCCATGGAACGCCAGAAGGATTAATCGCCCACCTTGAACAGCAGGGAGTAGAGGTTTCTGCTGCAAAGACCGCTTTCGCCAATAGTGACATGGCAGCACTGAAGACATGGCTCGAGGCATACAGGGACGCCAATCCACGCAACCAGACGGGCAATCAGGAGCGGCCGGATCCCGCAAAAATCATCGCCCACCTTGAACAGCAGGGAGTAGAGGTTTCTGCTGCAAAGACCGCTTTCGCCAATGGTGACATGGCAGCACTGAAGACATGGCTCGAGGCATACAGGGACGCCAATCCACGCAACCAGACGGGCAATCAGGAACGGCCGGATCCCGCAAAAATCATTGCCCACCTTGAACAGCAGGGAGTAGATGTTTCTGCTGCAAAGACCGCTATCGCTAACGGTGACACAGCTGCACTGAAAACATGGCTCGAGGAATACAGGGACGCAAATCCTCGTAACAAGACGGGTAACCGGGAACGCCCGGACCCAGCAAAAGTCATCGCCCACCTTGAACAGCAGGGGGTCGATGTTTCTGACGCAAAGACTGCTATCGCTAATGGAGACACAGCTGCACTGAAAACATGGCTGGAAAAGTTAAGGGCGTCGCATACCGGCGAAATCCGTGGCACCAGGGGGGGAGGCCTGCCTGGATAAGCAACACCCTTTCAGAAAGAACACCCCCGCCATCATTTTTCCACAACAGAACAACAGACAGGAGATGTAATCACATGGTCCAGGAAGCATTCAATACAGGAGAAAGGTCCGCCATCCGTGGGGAGCAACGGAAAGCCCGGTCGTATCAGCAGATAAAGGACAGGGAAGAGACGGATGGATCTCCAATGGACGTTGGCCCGGTACTTACCAACATCTGCATATCATTGCTGATAATGGGGCTCCTTGCGGCCTTTTCCCGTTTCTGAACCCCCGGATAGTCCCGGGCTCACGAGAGTCCGGGAACCCCCTTACTTCTGATACTCATTGTTCCGGTTCCGGAGCATGGTAATGCCGGGAGAGGGAGATGATGTTCCTCAAGACCTGGTCCTGCGTCTAACCTTGCAGCCGTAATACTGTCATTTTCGATAATTCTATAGTCAGGCAGGACAGGATACTATTCAATGCCGCCCGGTAAAAAGCGTGGAATATCCATTATCGCACTACTCGTTGTCCTTTTTATACTGGTATGTTCATCGGCCTGTATCCAGCCGACAAATGTAAATTCCGGGTCAGGTCCGTCCTTTGAACCCCAGGCCACCCCGGCACCTGCGGGTCCGGGGTCAGCTACCCATGAACCCGCCCCGGCAACCCAGGGAACCACGCAAATTACAGGAACATCGGGAGTGTCCGATAACCTGACATCAACAAATACCTCCAACGGTGCACAATACTCTGCCGGGTCATCTGTCCAGAAAAATCCGGATGACTCAAGTTACGATAAAGACCGTGGCTGGGTTATTGTGAAAGTCAATGATGACGGTACCTACACGGTCGGGCAGATTTATCTCGACCCGAAGGTAAATGTCTGGTTCAGGGTCAGGGAGGAATTACTGGTTAACCGGGCGATTCACGCGGTAGAGCGCGACTACCCTGTCCTCAAGGGAGCTGTTGACTGGAATAATTTCCCCACAAAACACGGTGTTGTCGACCAGTATGGCACGACCAGGCTCGAGTGGTAACATCATCCGGATGCCTCCGGTCAACCGCCACTGCATGATTCTCCGGGGGAGGATCAGAGGATCTTTCCCCCACTCTTTTTCCTTTTCTCATTGAAGAGTTGTGCCATTCCCGTGTTGCACGGCCCGGCTATTTTTTAAAGCATTATCCGTGAGAGAAATTTACCTGCTTTTATATTCAGGGGTTAATAATGGCTCATATCATCCAACAGAAACGGCGCCGGGACCCGGGTGCTGATCCGGTATTCAGGAACGCCTGTAGACCACCCGGGATGAAGAGATTGTAAGGTGACCTGTAGTTCCCGTTCATCAACATACCCATACGTGATCGAGCGATTTATCGGGTCAGGCGCTCTATCACCGCTATACAGTGCTATAGACATGGTACCTGTCCAGGCCGGGGTGATTAGCTATTGTTTTTCCGGGAACTGGCAGGGCCGGGACGGTACGTAAGGGATGAAAACCGACAATAAGCAGTCACAAATAAAAGAAACACCCCCGTCTGACACTCCCCTGACTGCACAAAGCGGGGATGGGCAGCGGTTTGAAAAGGGTAGTACCGGGAACACATCAGCTGTTGATAGCGAGGCTAAATACAGGACATTGTTTGAAAATATGCCCCATGGAGTCTTTTACCAGCACCGCGACGGATCCCTGTCAGATGTAAACCCGGCAGCGCTGAAGATGTTCGGACTTACCCATGAGCAGTTCATTGGTAAGGACTCGTATGACCCTCAATGGGAGGTAATTTCAGAAACCGGCGAAGTCCTGCCCCCGGGACAACACCCCTCAATGATTGCATTACAGACAGGAAAACCAGTGAGGGGCCGTGTTGTCGGGGTTTTCAACCCTGAACGGGACACGGTTACGTGGGTCAGGACCAACGCAACCCCGCAGTTCAGGCCCGGGGAGGTGGCGCCATACCAGGTTTTCGTTACGATGGAGGACATCACTGATCTGAAACGTGCAGAGGTGGCAGGCCAACAGACCACCGAACACTTGTCACTGGCAATGCAAGCGGGCGGTGTAGGCATATGGGAACTTGACCTCGTCAATAACGTCCTGATATGGGATGACCGGATGTTTCAGCTCTATGGTATAACACCGGATACATTCAGTGGCACGTACGAGGCCTGGCGTGCCGGAGTGCACCCGGACGACCTTGCGCAAAGTGAGGCAGAGCTCCAGATGGCGTTACGTGGAGAAAAGGAATTTGACACCGAATTCCGCGTTGTCTGGCCGGACGGGTCAGTTCATTACCTCCACGCCAAAGCCCGCGTACATCACGATACTATGGGCAGACCAAAAAGCCTGGTCGGTACGAATTATGATATTACCAGTCACCAGCTGGCAGAAGACAAACTCAAAGAAAGCGAGGAGCGCCTGCGGCAGATTACAGATAACAGTCCGGTAGTATATTATGTTCATGACCGGGTATCAAGCAGGTTTATCTACGTAAGCCCTGCATACGAAAAAATCTGGGGAAGGCCCTGCCAGGAATTATATGACAACCCGTATTCCTTCCTTGAAGCAATTGATCCGGATGACCTCCCCTCCGTGCAGGAGGCTATCCGTATGGAGCTTGAGGAAGGGAAGGTACTTCGATCGTGACTACCGGATTATTCAGCCGGATGGAGAAATCCGCTGGGTCCATTCCCGGAATTTCCCTGTCCTCGATAAACAGGGAACCGTATACCGGGTTATCGGGATTGCAGAAGATATCACCGAACGCAAACTTGCTGAGAGTGCATTGCGTGAGAACGAAGAGAAATACCGCGCCATCTTTGATAACGCAATTGTCGGTGTCTACCAGACTACTCCGAATGGCCGTTTTATCAGCGCCAACATGGCATTTGCCCGGATGTACGGTTATGCTGATCCCGGAGAACTGCTTGCAAAACAGGACAATGTTGCTGTGCAGATGTATGCCGATGCGAATACACGTACAGAAGTGCTCCGTATCCTGAACGAACATGGTGTGATCGACTCGCATGAGATGCCCGTTCGGAGGAAGGACGGATCAGTGTTCTGGATTTCCCTGACCACAAGAATGGTGAAAGATAGGGAGGGTACCTTGCTCTGGTATGAAGGGACTCAAGTCGATATCACCCGGCGCAAACTGGCAGAACAATCACTTGCCGAGAATGAAGCAAAATTCCGTACCTTGGTTGAGGCATCACCGGATATGATATGGGAAATTGACACGCACGGGAACTTCACCTATATCAGTCCCCAGTGCAGGGTGCAGGCTCGGGTACGAGCCCGGGGACCTCATAGGACAACCGTTTTTTTCTCTCATCAGGCCAGAGGGCGTTTCGACAATCAGGACAGCTTTCTGGAACATGTTCAGGATAAACGTTCATATTCCATGCTCGAGGTCCCCGCTCATGACAAGGAAGGTAACCAGATCACTATTGAGATCCGTTCCGTCCCCTGTACTGGGATCTGAAGGGCAACTCACGGGTTTCCGTGGAATAGCCCGCGATATCACTGAATCTGGACTGATGCAGGCCACGCTTCAGGAGAGCAGGCATTTTGTCCAGCATATCCTCGACACTACGCCTGACCTCATCTATATTTACGATATCCGGGAGCATCGCAACATCTATACCAACCGCGAGGTGGCAAATTTCCTTGGATATTCTTCTGATGAGATCCTATCCATGGGGTCAAGGTTATTCGAAATTATCCTGCACCCGGACGATGCCGGGCGTGTCGCTCACCATCATGCCATGCTCGGGAGCGCTAACGAAGGTGAGGTACTTGAACTTGAATACCGGATGAAAAACGCTGATGGCCGGTGGCGCTGGTTAAAAAGCCGCGATACCACATTTGCCCGTGACAGGGACGGGAAAGTCCTGCAGATCCTTGGAATTACGAATGATATCACGGACCAGAAGAATGCAGATGAGGCAGTCAGGGAGGTGGGAGCGTATACCCGGAGCCTCATAGAGGCAAGCCCGGACCCGCTTACAACGATTACCGTGGATGGAAAAATCAGCGATGTCAATGCTGCCACGGAACACGCGACGGGATATGCGAGGCATGAGTTGATCGGCAAGGACTTCTCGGATTATTTCACCGACCCAAAAAACGCAAGGGCAGGATACCGCTTTGTATTTGAGAAGGGATTTGTAAGGGATTACCCGCTTGAAATACTGCACAGGGACGGACATACCATGCCGGTCCTCTATAATGCAACCGTGTACCGGGATTTATCAGGATCAGTTAAGGGTGTTTTTGCCGCAGCCCGTGATGTTACCTACCTGAAAGCAGCACAGGAAGCGCTGCGAAAAAGCGAACGAAAATTTCATGAATTAAGCGATCTGATGCCCCAGACTATCTTTGAAACAGACCTGAAAGGACGGTTTACCTATGTCAACAGGTTTGCACTCAACTTATTCGGCTATGACCAGCGCGATCTTGAGCAAGGACTGGATATCTCCATGATGGTAGTCCCGGAAGAGGTTGCCCGGGCAAAACAAAACCTGGAAGGCATAGTACAGGGGAAAAAAAGTGGCAACGAGTACCGGTTCCGGTTAAAGAACGGTGGCACATTTACCGGAATTTCGTATCTCTCGTTAATCGAAAAGGACGGTCACCCTGAAGGGCTCCGTGGCATAATTGTTGATATTACAGAACGCAAGCGTACTGAGGACATCCTTCGCCTCTCCCATACCATTCTCGACTGTGCCAACCGGACAGTGGAGGTGCCGTCACTTTTGCAGGAGTATGTCCACACAATACAGGACTATACAGGTTGCGAGGCAGTCGGGATACTGCTCCTCGATGAACAGGGCAATATTCCACACCTGGCATTTAGTGGTTTCTCTTCGGGGTTTTATTCGACCGAGAACCCGTTTTCAGGCAGGTCTGACGAATGCATGTGCACCAGGGTAATCCATGGAACCACTGATCCCACTCAGCCGTTTTTCTCACAGGGTGGATCATTCTACATGAACGGCACGACGAAAAGTCCTTCCACGATTTCAGAAGAGGCAAATGGCTGTACATGGAATGTCTGCAACAATACAGGGTACGAGTCCGTTGCCCTTGTCCCCATAAGGCAGGGGGATCGGATTGTCGGCCTCATTCACCTTGCTGACCGCCGTGAAAACCAGGTCCCGTTCGCAACCGTGCAGGTGATTGAAGAGATTGCAGGCCAGATTGGTTCTGCCATACAGCGTGTCGCTGCAGAAAAACAAGTCAGGGAGTCGCTCGCCGATAAAGAAGTGCTGCTCCGTGAGATCCATCACCGTGTAAAAAACAACCTTGCAAGGGTCATATCACTCATCGGCCTTCAGAAGGCACAGCTGTCAGGTCCGGAGGATATCGCCCGGTTCAGCGATCTGGAGTCCCGCATCAGGAGCATGTCGCTCGTGCATGAATCGCTGTACCATTCTCATTCACTCTCACGGATCAACGCTCAGGAATACGTAAATGATCTCGTCCAGCACCTTATCCAGTCTTACGGGCCAAGGGGAGACATCAGCTGGAGCATAAGGATGGGAGATACCCACCTCTCGATTGATACCGCAATCCATTGTGGCCTGATTATTACCGAGATTGTGACGAACTCGCTCAAGTATGCGTTTCCGGAAGGATGGTCCTGCCAGGATGAGCGGGGAGAGGGATGCAACATTACGCTGTCCATGAAAGAAAAAGGTGGATTTATCATCCTGAACGCTTCAGACAACGGTAGAGGAATACCCCCTGGTACTATAGTATCAGGCCCCCGCTCGCTGGGACTTACACTTATCCGCATCCTTGCAAAGAACCAGCTCCATGGGGACCTGGAGATTGACACGACAAGGGGGACATCGTTCGGTACTACGGTTTGTCCCGGAACCGGATAGAGAGGGGGATTTGTATGCCGGCTGAAAAAATTCTGATTGTCGAAGATGATGCACTCATCTCCGCAAACCTTGAACTGGTACTGATTGGTCTCGGTTATATTGTACTCCCAACGGTTTCGAGCGGGGAAGAGGCAGTAGATAAAGCCATTTCCCTGAAACCGGATGTCATCCTGATGGATATTCAGCTTGCCGGCAACATGAACGGGATCCAGGCTGCAGAGAAGATACATGCAACATCAGACATCCCGGTGATCTATACTACCGCATTCGCAGATGATGAACGGCTCAGCCATGCAAAACTCACCGTGCCGTACGGTTACCTGGTAAAACCGGTGCAGAACCGCGAGCTCAACGCAACGATCCGGATGGCACTCTACAAATATTCGCTCGACAGGTTACTAAAAGATAGTGAGGCCCGATACCGGGCGTTATTTGAACAGGCAACCGAGGCCATTATCCTTTTTGATGCCCGGACAAAAAAAATTCTTGAAGTGAACCCGGCATTCCTTCACCTGTTCGGCTACAGGAGCGACGAAGTGAACGATCTTTCATTTGTGGATATCGTTGCTGACGGACCACATTGTGCTAATACCTGCTGCGAGAAAATTCTTGCAGAACGCAGTCTGTGTATCGGGGAGCAGCGGTATCGTACAAGGACACATGACATCCTGTATGTTGAGGTGAGCAGCAGTGTGATCCCGATCGCCGGAAAAGATGCCATCTTCAGCATTATTGCGCATGATATTACCGAACGTAAGAGGGCTGAAGATGCCCTTTTTATCGCCAATAAAAAGCTAAACCTCCTCGGCAACATTACCCGGCATGATATCCTGAACAACCTTACCATACTACTCGGGTACCTCACCCTGGCCCGTAGAAAAATCACCGATCCCATGCTCGATGACTATCTCCAGCGGGCTTCAGGGGCGGCGGGCATGATACAGAACCATATCGAGTTCACCCGGACATACCAGAACCTTGGTCAGAAGGCCCCGTTATGGCAGAATGTCACCATGATCGTTTCAGGGCTACCGGGAAAAGAGGTCCCGGTCAGGGCAGACCTCAACGGGCTGGAGATTTATGCAGACCCCCTGCTCGAAAAAGTGTTTTACAACCTGTATGACAATTCCCTGCGCCATGGAAAAGATGTAACAGAAATCCGTGTACATTACGCCCTGATACCGGACGGACTCTTCCTGATCTGGGAGGATGATGGTACCGGGGTACCGGAGGACATAAAGGAACAAATTTTTGAGCGCGGGGTAGGAAAAAATACGGGGATGGGACTCTTTCTCGTCCGGGATATTCTGGGGATCACCGATATTACGATCGCTGAAACCGGGGAAGAAGGAATGGGTGCCAGGTTTGAGATGCGTCTGCCAAAAGAGGCATACCGGTTTGTGAAGGGGACGTGAAACCGGGAAGAACGATTTTCTGCTGTTGGAACAGGATCAGGACTTGTAAAACAACATCATACCGGGTCCCTCCTGAGTGGACAGGTCATACAGTGGCCTCCGCCGCGTCCCCTCCCAAGTTCTGACCCGGCGATCGTAATGACCTCCACACCCTCTTTCCGGAGTTTTGTATTGGTGTGGACATTCCGGTCATAGCTGACAACCACTCCCGGCTCCAGTGCGACAACATTATTGCCATCATCCCATTGCTCACGCTCCTGCTGGAACCAGTCACCCCCGGTAGTAACGGCACGGAGCCGTGCCAGTCCAAGCGCTTCGGCGACGACGTCAAGAAAGGGTTTTTCATCGGGAACGAATTGAAGCGATCCGTCTCCTTCACCCGGGTAGAGGCTGAAACAACGGATTTCCCGTACTACCTTCTCGTAGACATTTGCAAGGTCTGAATCACACAGCGTGAAGACTGTATCGAGGTGCATGGCCGAGCGGCTCTTTGGCATTGCACAGGCAATTACACGTTCTGCCGCTTTTGCTTCGAACAGCGCGAGTGCTATCTGCATAATTGCCCGGGATGTCGTCCGTTCCCCCATGCCAATGAGGACAACCCCGTTACCGACTGGCATCACGTCGCCACCCTCCACGGTCGCCGGGCCGAAACTGAGGTCCGGGTTTCCAAACCATGTCGTAAACCGCTCATCCCGGAAATCCGGGTGGAACTTATAAATTGCTGTGGTAAGGAGGGTTTCCTGGCACCGGGCCGGCCAGAACATGGGGTTAAGCGTGACACCCCCGTAAATCCAGACTGGTTGTGTCGCGGGTATAGAGCGTGTTCGGCAGGGGCGGGATCCAAAGGCCATGGGGGTCATAGTCCGAAAAGTCAGCAAATGGCGGGAAGGGGATCTCCCCCGCAGCAATACCGCCGATTAAGAGCCCGGCCAGCTCGCTGGGAGCCATCTCATCGAGCCATGTGCGTACTGCACCGAGTCCCATCGGCCCGATAGTATTCGCCGTGATTTTCCGGTCAAGTACCCAACGGCGTCCCTCCTTCTGTTCAAGGGTTTGTGCCAGCAGGTCGTGCATTTCCAGCACCCGAACGCCACGTTCCAGCATTACCTGGACAAAATTATAATGCTCGACCCTGGCTTTCGCCACCCATATTACATCATCAAACAGCAAATCATGGCAGTTTTCAGGGGTTAATCTCATATGTGCGAGACCAGGCCGGCAGACCATCACCGTACGGAGCTTTCCAACCTCTGAGTATACACCGTAATGTGTCATCCCGGGTCCTCCTCAGGACAGGTTACAGACACCATACCGGGCACCCCGGGGCCGACAAGTGTCCCCGCTTTACCGTTGCATATCTTCCGTATATCAGAAATTGCCCCGATAGCTGCCGTTTTACCTGTCGCCTCAACAAAGGCACACGCGGCCTCGACTTTTGGCCCCATGGAACCTGCCGGGAACTGGTCCATGTGCTGCCTGAGTTCATCCGGGGTTGTCCACCTGATTAACCTGGCATCCGGCTTTCTGTAATTGAGGTACACCCCGGGCGTGTCGGTTACCATGATGAACATGTCAGCACAGAGGTCCCTCGCCAGCAACCCGCTGGCAAGGTCTTTATCGATCACACCTTCCACCCCGGTAAACCCACGTTCGATGCCAGGCCCGGTTATCACCGGAATTCCACCACCTCCGGCGCAGATGACAATGGACCCCCGTTCCAGCAGCCATGTAATCGGCCTGATCTCCCTGACCCTGACGGGTTTCGGCGATGGTACAACACGGCGCCATTGTTCACCATCCTGTTTAAAAGTCCACCCTTTGGAGGCAATAATCCGCTTTGCATCCTTTTCTTCATACAGCGGGCCGATAAATTTCGCAGGGTCCAGAAAGGCAGGGTCACGGGGATCAACTTCCACCATGGTCAGTATAGTAGCAATGGGGAATTCGTCGGGAAGCAGGTTCCCTAGTTCCTGCTCGATCATGTACCCGATCATGCCCTCAGTCTCGGCTCCCAGCAGGTCGAACGGGTATGACTCGAATGATTCATGCGATGTCTCATGAAGGACATGCTGGTAGGCAGCCTGCTGAAGTGAGAGCAGCCCGACCTGTGGGCCGTTCCCATGAGTAAGTACCAGCTGGTGGGACATCGCGATGGGAACAATTCCCTCCACCGCTTTCCTGATATTCTCCCGCTGTACCAGGGCAGTCATCGGCTGGCCTCGTTGCAGCAGCGCATTCCCTCCAAGCGCTACGAGGAAGCGCCTCGCGTCACGGACCGGAACGGATGAAATCCGGTCTGTCATGGGCATTATCGCCTGTACCTGCATTGCCGTCACCGGTTCACTCTTTTTTCAATTGTTCCCGGGCGGATTCAACCGCTTTCAACTGTTCTGCCGATAACACCGGGTACCTCAGGTCAAGCGACCGGATCCGGGTGGAGATGATATCGGCCACAAGGGTCCTTGCCACCCACTTGTAATCTGCGGGAATAATATACCAGGGCGCGGTATCCGTGCTTGTTTTTGCAAACATTGTTTCATACGCCTTCTGGTAGGCATCCCAGTACGCCCGCTCCGCAAGGTCGGAAAGTGAGAATTTCCAGTATTTTTCCTCTGTTTCGAGGCGTTCCAGGATACGCTTTTTCTGTTCATTTTTTGAGATATGGAGGAAGAATTTAAGGATCATCGTGCCGTTTCGCCCGAGGTGGCGTTCGAATGCATTTATATCCTCGTACCTGGCGTTCCAGAATTTTTCTCCCCGCTTTCCGGAAGGGGAGCTGCTGGCCCTCCAGCAGTTCCGGGTGCACCTTCACGACGAGGACATCCTCGTAATATGAGCGGTTGAAGACCCCGATCTCACCCCTTCGGGGAAGGTCACGGCTGTACCGCCAGAGAAAATTGTGGTCGGTCTCGTCCGGGGTAGGGACCTTGAAACTGCAGACCCTGCAACCCTGGGGGTTCACCCCCGACATGACATGCCGGATCGTCCCGTCCTTGCCAGCCGTGTCCATCCCCTGCAGGACAATCAGCACCGAATGGATGTTATCAGCCCAGAGCATCTCCTGCGACGAGGCAAGAGTGAGCCGGTTCGCCTCGAGTATCTCTGTTGCCCGTTCTTTTACAACACCTTTCTCGTATACTTTCAGTTCCTCGTTCTGTGCCCAGCCGGTCTCAAAATTTTTTAGTTTTATCTCTTTTCCCGGAACTACCCGGAGTTTCCTGATAATTTTTTCCTTGATCATACGATTCTTCACCTCTTTCTGACCGGCAACAATGTCACGCCGGGATAATTTCTGCGATCCTTCCCTTGAACTGGCTCATGTACAGGTCATAATAGAACCCTTTTGCCTTCATCATCCCATCATGGGTACCCCGCTCGACAATCTCACCATCATTGATTACGAGGATCTGTTGTGCCGGGCGGATCGTGCTGAGCCGGTGGGCAATTACGAAACTGGTCCTCCCCTCCTGGAGTTTTCGAATAGCGGCCTGTATGTTCCGCTCGGTCCTTGTGTCCACGTTACTCGTCGCTTCATCAAGGATGAGGATCCGCGGGTTGGCAACCATCGCCCGGGCAATTGTCAGCAGTTGTCGTTGTCCCTGGGAGAGGTTGCTGCCACCGTCGGTGAGCAGCGTGTTATACCCTTCCGGTAACCGGGTGATGAACCCGTCGCAGTTCGCATCCTTCGAAGCAGTTATACACTCCTCGTCCGTTGCCCCCTCCCGCCCGTATTTCAGGTTGTTCATTACCGTGTCCGAGAAGAGGAACGGCTCCTGGAGAACGACCCCGATCTGCTTACGCAGGCTTGCCTGGGTAACGGCATAGATGTCCTGCCCGTCAATCTCGATAACCCCTGAATCGATGTCATAGTAACGGGTAAGGATATTGATGATAGTACTTTTCCCTGCACCGGTTGGCCCGCAAAGCCCGATCATCTGGCCGGGCATGGCTTCGAAACTGTTATGCTTCAAAACCTGCCTGCCGGGGACGTAACTGAAGTTTACGTCCTTAAACACGACATGCCCCAGGACGGGTTTCAGCTCAACAGCCCCGGGCAGGTCTTCTATATCAGGCTGTTCATCCATGATCGAGAAGATCCTCCCTGAACTCACCGCTGCCGAGAGGATAAAATTGTAATTGGCGAATATGGTCATAAGCGGCAGTACAAACATCATGGTCAGGGAGAGGAAGGTGGTGAGCACCCCCACGGTTAATGTCCCGTTGATGATCATTACAGACCCGGTCAGGGCAACGAGGGCAATATTGATATTGGTAACCAGAACCGTGAGCGGCATCATAACGAGGGAGAGGATCTGTGCCCTGGCCCCGGTATCCCGTGCAGTCTCGCTCACAAAAGCCTGTTTTCCTGTTACCTTGTCCTGCTGCCGGTACGCGATAATGGTCCTTTCTCCGGAGATAGTCTCTTCCATCAGCCCGTTTAAGTCTGCAAGCCTCTCCTGCAGGAGTGAAAAAGCCGGCCCTGCAACCCGTGCCAGCAGCCATACCAGCCCGATAAGGAGTGGTATGGCAATCGATGCAATAACGGCAAGCCGGCTGTCAAGCAGTACCATCGCCACCAGAGTCGTGAAAAGCATTAATATACCCATGATCAGGGTACCGAGGGGCTGCTGGAAAAACGCGGTAACAACATCGATGTCATTGGTGACCCGGCTCATGAGTTCCCCAATCGGCTGCCGGTCAAAAAAACTCAGCGATAACTCCTGGGTATGTTCGAAGAGGTCCTGCCTGAGCCTGAACAGGGCATTCTGCGTGACACCGGCCAGTATCCGGAACCCGGCATAATACGTAATAAAGGTGACCACGGCAAGGCCGGCCATAATGGTGACCAGCTGCATGAGCTGACCGGGAACCGTTGTCCCCGACAACGAGTTGACTGCAATCCCAAGCATTACTGACAGGGAAATAAAACCGGCAGTACCAATGAGAAACAGGACAATTACAAGGACAAACCGAAATTTCTGTAATCCGAGATACTGCAGTGCACGGACCAGGGCCTTTATTCTTCCTTTGCTTTTTGGTGAATCAACCTTCGCCAGGGCATCGGTTGTACTCGCTGTCATGCGATATCCTCCCTGGTAATACCGCCAAGCTGCGACTCGAAAATTTCCATGTACAGGGGGCTCCGGGCAATCAGGTCCTGGTGGTTTCCCATCTCAACAATTTCCCCCTTGTCAAGGAGGATAATCTTATCAGCCATCAGCACCGTGCTGATCCGCTGTGCGACGATAAGCCGCGTTGTCCCGGGGATCATGGTCGCGAGGGCCGCCTGGATACGACTTTCCGTCGCGACATCAACCGCACTTGTACTGTCATCAAGGATAAGGATGCCAGGTTCCGGGGCAATTGCCCTCGCAATGGAGAGACGTTGTTTCTGGCCCCCTGAAAAATTCGCACCCCGGCGGGCCACATGAGAATCATATCCCGAAGGGATCACTGAAATAAATCCATCTGCTTCTGCAGCCTTAGATGCTGCCACGAGCTGGTCAAAGGGCATATCAGTACCTCCAAATCCGATATTATCCTTAATTGTGCCTGAAAAAAGGACACTTTCCTGCAGTGCGATATACACCATACCCCGGAGTTCGTCCTGTGGGATATCGCGGATATCAGTCCCGTCGATGGTGATCCGGCCGGATGTGACGTCGTAAAACCGGGGGATAAGGTTGACAAGCGTCGATTTTCCTGAACCGGTGGGGCCTAGAAACGCAATTGTCTGGCCGGGTTCTGCAGTAAATGAAATGTTCTTTATCGCCTCTTTACCCCCGGCCCCCTCATAACTGAATGAAACATTTTCAAACACCACTCTCCCCTGTGTGCCGGCGGTACCCGGCATTGCAGCCTCCGGTGAATCAACCACATTGGGTTTTGTATCGATAATTCCTGCAATTCTCCCTGCCGAGGCCTCGGCCGAAATAATCTGCGGCATGACAAATGACAGTATCCACAGCTGTGCGAGGATGAAGAAGAAATACTGGGTAAATGCAATAATTTCACCAACCCCCATCGTCCCTGCAATTACCTGCAATCCCCCGAACCAGATAACGAGAGCATTGGAGAGCCCGAGTATTAAGAAAATGGCGGGGAGAATGAAGGCACTGGTACGCAGGGGTGAAAGTGAAGCTGCCCTGAATTTTTCATTTACCCCTTTAAAACGGCTGTTTTCGTAATTCTTCCTTACAAATGCTTTGATTACCCGCACACCCGAAAAGTCCTCCTGGAGCACATTATTTACCCTGTCAAGGTTCTGCTGCCGGACCATGTACTGGCCCTGCAACAGCCACGAGATAACACCGAACATCACGGCCGTTATCAGGATAACAACAATAAAAATCCAAACAAGGTCCGGGCTGCTGATATAGACGAAGACAAGGGCGACCAGGATCATAAACGGGGCATAGAGAGCGAAGCGGATGGAAAAGCTGGCGGCCATGTTGATCTGGTAGATATCACTCGTGAGCCGGACGAGGAGTACCCCTACAGGGTTCCGGTCAAGGTTCCCGAATGAAAACGTCTGGATTTTCTTATATACCTCCTTCCGGAGGTAATGTGCCGTGCCTTCCCCGACTCTTGCCGCGATATAGAGGTTTGCCATTGAAAATGCCCCGGCGAGGATTGCAAAAAGGAGCATGAGAAGGGCTTTGTCAACAACCACGCCGATATCTCCTGCAAGGACACCCTTGTCAATCAGTGCTGATATCTGTACAGGGATAAGAAGCATGAACGTGGCACCGAGGATAACGAATAACTGGGATAAGGCTATCCAGCCCCAGGCCCCTTTGTAGATGACCAGCATCCTGTGAAGGTTTGGGAGTATTACGGGCATATCATAAACCCTCCGGGTATGCGACGGTAGTTGGGGGATGGTTGCGCAATGCAGGGGGTACGTAAAAATCTAAAGCTCATTCCTTAATCCGCCTTCTGATGAAGTGATTAAGGGGGCAACATTACATGAACCTTTTCATCTCAGGTATCGTTACCCAACCCTATTATTCAGGCAGATTTTTCAAAAAAATCAGGCAGGATCCCCGGGGGGCTTTCCCCGGGTTCTCATGCTTCGGGAAAAAATTTTTCTTTTAACGCACGGCAGACCGGGCACCGCCAGTCGGGAGGCAGAGAGGAAAATTCAGTACCGGGGGGGATATTCTCGTAGGGGTCCCCTTGTACAGGGTCATATATCCTCCCGCAAATCGAGCATTTATACCTTTCATACATAGGTACTCATCTGCCATTTTTCCTACTTAAGTTCGCTGGAACATCGGTAAGTTAGTATGCCCCGCAGACTATCCGCTCTTTCGTGGCCGGGTTACCAGGGGATAAGGCGGAGCAATTTTCATCTCGTTAATGCGAAAGCAGACCTGTTGCAGGAAGTTGCATATAAGGGACCGGGGAGAAAAACAAAAAAACTCTGTGGGTGCAGGATGAACGGGATGTCCAGTTTTGTTTCTACAAAACCAAACAGTCCCCTCTAAAAAAAACGGGTGATGGGCCGGGAAAGGGGGGCCCATAACGGAGCCGGGTACGGGGTCAGGATTCGTTCCCGCCGGCCTGACTAATGCCGGCATGGTGACTCGCGGGCCCTGGGAGAGGACACAGTTTTTTAGATCTTGAACTTGGACATCTCTCTTGATACACTGTCAACGATCTGGTTCACACTGCCCACAACTTTGGTGATCTGGTCAATGGAGGCCGAAGCTTCTTCTGCAGCGGCAGCTGCATCCATTGCACCTTTTGCGGTCCCATGGACCATCTGCCCCACTTCATTGACACTTGCCGTCACTTCTTCCACGGTCGCTGCCTGCTCTTCACTCAGGCTTGCGACTTCCACCACGTTCTTGCTGATATCCTCGATCGCACGGACAATATCGTTAAACGAGCGTAGCGTCTGGCTGAGAGCCTCGCTTCCGGTTTTCACCTCCCGGTTTGATGACGCGACCGCTTCACCTGCGGCCATGGACTTCTTCTGGAGTGTCCCGATCATTTCTGCGATGTTCTGTGCAGATGCACGGGACTCCTGGGCAAGCGATTTCACTTCGGTGGCAACGACCGCAAAGCCCCTGCCTGCTTCTCCTGCCCGGGCAGCTTCAATCGCGGCATTGAGGGCCAGCAGGTTGGTCTGGTTCGCAAGGTCACTGATCAGGCCGACTATCTTTCCGATCTTGTCCATCTCGGCCTTGATGTCAACAATAATCTTGTCAACTTCGTTGGAGGAATTGGTAATACTTACCATACCCCGTTCGGCCTGTGCTGCAAGTTCGGTTCCTTTCACGCTCAGGTTATTCGCATTCTCGGTAAGGTGTGATACACGCTCAGCTTTCAGGGCAACATCCGTAACCGTCTGGTTAAGGTCTTCCATCGCCCGTAAGACCTGGCTTATCCCATCATTACCCCTTTCTGCATTTTCACTGACCCCCTGTGCGTTCCTGGCAATATGTTCAGCCCCGGATGCCACTTCTTCGATACTGGCATTCGCTTCCTGTGCACTCGATGCGAGATCCATAATCTGGCGGTTGATCAGGTCGACTGCTTTTGAGACCTCAATACCAGTATTATTGAGGGCCTCTTTGAACTTGATGAAATCACCTTCCATGTGAAGGGTATCATCAACACGGGTCGAAAAGTTACATTTGGCAAACTCGTTTGCCATGCGCATCGCTTCGTTTACGGGGCCCATTACAGAATCCAGGGTGTCGTTGAAACCATCAATAATCTTCCGGAAATCTCCGAGGTGCCGGCTGGCGTCTGCACGCGTCTTGAGTTTTCCCTCCACTGCCGCCTTTGCAAGCATATTTGCATCGGCAATCATATGGGTCAGGGCGCCCTGGACATCCGCGAGGTTATTGTTGATCCCGGAGAAATTCGCATGTGCTTCCCGTGTATTTTCATTGGGGGTGGCAATAGTAAGATCAAATCCGAGATTTCCTGTCGCAAGCATCCCGAGGTTCGATGAGAGGCTGGTAACATAGACATCAGTGAAATCCGCAAGCTCCTTTTTTGACAGGTCTATACTGCGTTTTTCTGTGTTGTCCTTGTAGGTGGCCATCATGCTGACTATCTCCCCTGCCAGGTCGAGGAGCGGGATAGTGTTCTGTTCGAGGTACCTGACCCCGGTCGGGAACTCGACAACAACCTCACCGGTAACACCTTTCTTCGTGTCGACAGCTTCCCGGATCCCACGGCCACTTTTCTCCAGGACCTTAAACTCTTTCATGTTCATCTTCTGGAGGCGCTCCTCTGACCATCCGCACAGTGTCAGGAAGGCTTCATTGGCCAGTTTGATGTCCATTTTTGTTGTAAAGATGATCAGTGGCATAGGGTTCTGCATGATCATGGTATAGGCGAGCTGCTTCTGCTTTTTTGCCTCATCGGATGCCTTTGTCAGCTTGGTATATGCTTCAGTTTCGCGAATAATCGCAGGTACAAGGCGGGGGTAGTTTCCTTTCTTAATGAAGTCATGGGCGCCTGAGTTCAGCACTGAAAGAACGGTCTCTTCATTGTCCTCAGTTGAAATTACAATGAAGGGGATCTTCAGGCCCATCTCCTTTACGACTTTTAATGCTGGTACTGCTCCAAAACCGGGCATCGAATAGTCGCAGAGGATCAGGTCCCAGGTCTCCCGCCCGAGGGTGGCAACCATCTGGCGTTCATTATCAACCCGCTCATAACGGACTTTCAGCCCTTCTCTGGTCATCTGATGTACAAGCAGGTCTGCTTCATCCTGCGAAGTATCAATAATCAAAATATTAAGTTCCCTAACCATTTCCTCACCATTCCCTTTTGTCTGTCACCCTTCAGTTTTGATCTATTTTACTTCTATTCCACCCATTGGTAATAAGGTATCAGTCCGGTGAATCCTTCCCTTCACCGGTACGTCAAAGGTTGCCCGCGATGAAATGCCGGCACCTTCCCGGATACACAGGGTCTGGGATCTTAGGGCACACCAGTTACGGGTAATTTACTATTCATATGTGTATATAAAAAATACTTGTCCCCTGCTGTTTCGCAACAAGGGGTTATAATCACGGTTACTTTAAGAATCACCAGGTTAAGAGACCCGGGCATGCACAGGAATTTCCGGGGAATGTGCATTACAGGACCCGGCTCCGGCTGCGGCCCGATCATGGTAATAGAAGCAGAATTTTTTCCATATGCGTTTTCAATTGCAAATCAGAATCTTTTTCTATATTCACGGCCTAAAACGCCATAGGAAAACTTGGGGCCCGGGAACAAATGGATAAAATTAAGGATTCTGATTTCTGGAAAGAACAGGGCAATAGTTATTACCAGAGCGGAAATTATATCGATGCCATTATCTGCTACAAACGGGCTTTGGAAGTCAACCCCGGGTCTGACAAGGCATGGTATAACCTGGGGATGGCCTATAACCGGGTGAATAATAAAAAAGAAAGTGCCTCATGTTTTGAGAAAGCCCAGGAACTATCCGGTGGCAAAGATAAAAATCCCTTTGTGTCACGGAGCACCCCCTACTCCGGACAGGCGGGGATTGTTACCAGGATAAACACATCAGTTGAGAAAAACAGGACCGACAGGCAGGAGCCCCCAGTGGATAAGGCTGACTGGCGTGAACTGCTGTACCCGGGCGAATGGAGTATGATGTTCGTCCTGGTCGGCCTGATAACATCGGTCTCTGATCAGCCGGTTTTCATTTTCATGTATTACACTTGTGCTATTGCAGCTCTCATAGCGCTGGGTTTCCTTATATTCGGGCTTGTGAAGTATATCAAAGGGCGGCCTTCCCGCGTCCCCGGCCCGGCATCAATAAAAGGGTCGTCCATGAGTACCGACCCCCTTTCCACTTCATCAATGAACATAAGGACATGGGCAATATTTTTCCTGATCTGCTTTGTTGCCTTACTCTGGGCAGTATTCCTGAGTAACCAGGGGCTTATGCTATGGGTGAGCTTTGCACTCGTGATGATTGTTGTCGGGTTTAACCTTATTTTTATATTCAAGCGTTAAGGTGATGTACCACCAGGGATAATGGTACTGATTTTTTCAGGTGTCGTACCCCCGGGACCAGGTTAGGATCCCCTGGTAGCGGATTCTTGTGCCAGACAGCCTGAAACATCATTTCAGGACTGGAAAAAGCAAACACCGGGTTCAGGTCACCGGGTTAATACGGCGGAAACGGGGGTCGTGGTCCCTGCACTAACGGAAATGCTACGGGTATAGTCCTTGTACCCGTATCTGGTAAGCCGGACCGTATGAGTCCCCGCAGTTACCTTATTGATTGTTGTCGGGGTGTATACCCCCAGATAGTTACCATCCAGGTATATCAACGCCCTGGAGGGGAGGGAGGTAACATAAATCGAGCCGGTTGCACTCCCTGTACAGGAAGATTCAGAACCACATCCGTGGTCTGGGCGGCGGTCACCGTCACGACCCGGGACGCATCAGTATACCCCGTCATACTGCAGCGAATAGTATGGCTCCCGCCCGGAATCGTGGAAATAGTTACAGGGGTGAAAAATCCTGTATCCTTCCCGTCCAGCCAGACACTGGCTCCTGCCGGAACCGAACTCACCGGACTGAGCCGGTTACCGGACCCTGGCGGGTAAGATACACCTTCACTGCAGAAGTCCGGCCGGCAGTCACGGTCACACTCTGTGACGCATCGGTATACCCTGCCATGCTGCAACGGACCGCGTGGGTTCCCACCGGCACACCGCTGAATGTCCGTGGCGTGTTATACCCCGTATCTGTCCCGTCCAGGTAAATTCGCGCTCCGGTCGGAGTTGAACTTACCGAGATCGTCCCTGTCAGCGGGCCCTGGCTCTTAAGTGTTACCATCAGGCTGGTGGTCTGGCCGGAGGTCACCGTCACTTCCTCTGACTCATCGATATACCCCGTCATGCTGCAACGCACCGTGTGGCTTCCGGCAGGTATCCCGGTCAGCGTTACAGGGGTCTTGTAACCGGTACTCTTCCCGTCCAGCCAGACACTGGCTCCTGCCGGAACTGAACTTACCGAGACTGATCCGGTTACCGGACCCTGGCGGGTAAGATATACCCTCACCGCAGAAGTCCGGCCGGCAGTCACGGTCACACTCTGTGAACCATCAGTATACCCTGCCATGCTGCAACGGACCGCGTGGGTTCCCACCGGCACACCGCTGAATGTCCGCGGCGTGTTAACCCCCGTATCTGTCCCGTCCAGGTAAATTCGCGCTCCGGTCGGAGTTGAACTTACCGAGATCGTCCCTGTCAGCGGGCCCTGGCTCTTAAGTGTTACCATCAGGCTGGTGGTCTGGCCGGCGGTCACCGTCACTTCCTCTGACTCATCGATATACCCCGTCATGCTGCAACGCACCGTGTGGCTTCCGGCTGATATCCCGGTCAGCGTTACAGGGGTCTTGTAACCGGTACTCTTCCCGTCCAGCCAGACACTGGCTCCTGCCGGACTCGAAGTTATATCAATTGTTCCAGACGTCGATGACCCGTGACGGGCCATCAGGAGGTCATGGGACGGGTCCCCGTCGTAGATCACCGGGTGCTGGTCATAGTGTTTCCATGTTGTAAGCGGGGAGGCATAATTGAAGGCCTCTTCGGCTGAGACCCATGTATCAGAATTCGTATCTGCCGATGGGTTGCCAATTCCCTCCACGAAATACGTGGTAAACCAGCTGCCGGAAAGAGCATTCGTCCACGAACCTTCACCCGACCTGCAGGAGACCAGTACCGACATACTGGTTGCCGCTAATGGCTTTCTGCTGCTCACCTGAACTTTGAGCGAGGTTATCCCTGCTTTCAAATGTACCAAGGAAATTCTGTGAAAACCGGTCTGCCCCCGGAGTTTTATCAATTCCGGCTTTCACCTGCGAGGTAGTGACAATTTCCTTTGCGCCACCCTTCAGCATACCCTCGGCCTCGCAGGCATCAATAATAACAAGGATATTTTTGCACCTGATGCCATCCAGCCATTGCTTCAGTTCTGAACTTGAAATATCATAATATACTGAATCCAGCTCTGAATCATAGGGTTCAAGGTACGAAGTCCCGTAACCGGAAGGGTATACGTAGCCATGCCCGCTGAAATAAAAAACAAGCGTATCATCTTTGCCTGCCCGGAGACTCATCTGTATAAGTGCCTGCCTGATAGCGCTCTTGGTCGCCTGGCCATCCTGCAGGGAGGTTATCCTTGATGGGGAATAGCCGCAGTCATTGATGAGCATATCCCTCATATGCGGTGTATCATACTGCACTCCATCCAGGTTATTGGAGGGGATCTTGTACGTGGACACCCCGACGAGGAGGGCATACGTTACCCCTGGAGCCTTAACGGTATCATCAACCACGGCTGCAGTACCTGCCGTAATATGATCCCGATGCTGATGCGGCCCCTACGGCGATCAGACTCAGGAGGAGGATAATTACAATCAGTATTCTGTTATTATTCATCAATAACAATCCCACAGGCTCTTTCTTTTTTTCCATTAAATAGGTATATTATGTACTACTCCGGGATCACCACCCGGGTTTTTCTATTGTAGTGGTAAAACCGCAGTTTCCTTGGATCTAGGTCCCCGGAGAAATCTGTTTTGGGGTAACGAGACTGTGGAGTTCCCCGGAAAGGTCTCCATGACAGGTAACATTTTTTATCCTGGCGAAGGCACCCTTGGCAAGGACTACTGATGCCGTTGCGTTCCGGGAAATTATGCGGCTGATAACAACCGAAAGCATCGGTTCATGCCCGATAATCAGGACTGAACGGTCCCCACCAGCCGTCGCAATCTGGCGTGAAAGGGCCTCCAGGTCACCCCCGGGGGAAAGGAGGTCCCAGACCTGGACGTTATGCTCCTGTTTTGTGGTTGAGCCAATTATTTCAGCGGTCTCCCGGGCCCTTTTCAGCGGGCTGGTCGCAATCAGGTCGAAGGTATAACCCATGGTTACCATCCAGTGGCCGATTTTCTTTATTTCCTCCCGTCCCTGTCCGGTCAGTGCACGGTCAGCATCATGAATACCCATTGCGCGAGCTTCTGCTTTCCCGTGTCTCATAATGAATAGTTCCACAATTACACCTGATAACCTGATGGGTAATGAGGGTTTTCATCGGATCCTGAACAGGAGGGCATAAAAAAAGTAGCATTGTTACGTTCATTAACCCCATATCCAGCTCCAGAAGGACTCGCGGGGAGGTGATAACTGCAGGGGAGAACGATCGCTCATTTTTCTAAACTCCCCTTGTAAAAATTCTTTATCCTTCCGCAATTCGTCAATGATAAAGCTTTTCGCCTTGCTGAGCTCTGCTTCCACCTTTAACTCGTGGATTTGCTTTTCAAGGTCTTCGCGCTCAGTAAGGAACTTATTCCGATCAGATTCTGCATGGTCCATGGCTCCCCTGAGATGGTCAACAGGTACTTTGAAGGCCCGTTACATCTGCAGCAAGCCTTTCCCGTTCGGCCTGGAGCCCGGCACAGCTGCTTTTCAGCCGGGCCAGTTCAGGGAGGACCGAGTCCCGCTCACCAAGAAAACGGTCAGCAATGCGTTTCTGCTGTTCCAGGTCGGAAACCAGCAGTTCCCGTTCACGCTGGAGGACAATAATGCCGGATTTCTCCCGTAAAAGTTCAGTATTTATCCTCTCATTGTCTTTCCGGAGCTGGTCGCTGGCGCTCTTAACCTGGTTCAGATCAGCCACGATCAGGTCACGTTCATTCCGGAGCAGGCCGAGGTTGTTGCCTGCCTGGGTCAGCTCTGCACCCATTGCATCACGTTCCCTCCGGAGCTGATCGCTGGTGGTCTTGCACTGGGTTAAATCAGCCATAAGCAGGTCACATTCATTCCGGAGGAGGTCATCACTGTTGCGGGCACGGGTCAGTTCTGCTCCCAGTGCATCACCCTCTCTCCTGAGCTGGTCACTGAGGTTCTTATGCTGTTGTAAGTCGGCGACCAGGATATCCTTTTCATTTCTGAGGAGTTTTGCGTTATTTGCGGCCTGGGTCAGTTCTGCATTCAGTGCATCGCGCTCGTTCCGGGAGCTGGTCGCTGGTGCTCTTATACTGGTGTAAGTCGGCGACCAGGATATCCTTTTCATTTCTGAGGAGTTTTGTGTTATTTGCAGCCTGGGTAAGTTCTGCATTCAGCGCATCACGCTCGTTCCGGAGCTGGTCGCTGGTGCTCTTATACTGGTACAGCTCGGTATCAAGGCGGATCTGCTGCTCCTGGAGAATGCTGATGGTAGTTTTCTGCTTTTTTGATTCTGCAACGGCCGTATCCCGTGCAACAGTGAGTTCTGCAGAGGACTCTTTTAAATGGCTGATTTCCATTAAAATTTCTTTATCCGGCCCTTCCGGATGAAGGTACCTCTCAAATGCCAATGCCACCCATTCAGATAATTTTAGGCCCTTGTCTTTCCTGTCTGCATCAATTTCATCAACAAGTGCGGGTTCTATTTTCGCAGAAATCTTCACCAACTGCTGGTCCCTCCACATTAGACGATTAAGAGATGATATAAAAAACCTGCCGGTCTGAAACCAGGCTTATTATGGACAATCCATAGCACATGAGTCCCCTGCCGGATTTTGCAGTCCCCGGAGGGGTGGTGGAGCAATCAACAGGATCACGGGGATTGTTATCCCGGTATTTTTTACGGGAACCCGGTATCACCATGACCTGCCCCGGTAATAGCCATGGACGATAAACCACACCCCGGAGAGGACTAAAAAAATAGCCAGAATATTTGGCCATTCTGATCGTGGGACCCAGATAATTGCAAACCCGCTGGCAATAATGTAAAGTCCTATGATCACCCGGACAAGGTAGGACAGGTCACGGCGGACAGGAGTACCGGACTGGTCCTGGTACCCCTGATAGTTCCCTGACCCGGCAGTAAAAACAAGGTATCCCAGCCCTACGCCTGCCAGAAATCCGGTAAACTGGTAACCAAGGATAATTCCTATCCCCAGGCCGATAAGACCGCCTGCAGGAATTACATAGAACCCACAGTGCCGGGCTCTCTGCTCCATGGACATAACCGATAGCTCACCATTGATCTAAATAAATACGTACGATCATCATTTTTCGTCCTTACGATAGTTATTACCCTCATCTGCAAAAATGGGTCATGGGTGGCCCGGTCCTTTCCGTCCTGCATAATCGTCACTGTTGAGACCGGGGACGAGATACTGATACCCGGCGGTCCCGGGATCGTTTCAAGGATCATCTCTTGTCCGTAAGAGGACGGGTCCTGGCACGTGATAATGGCTTCCACCCGCTAACCGGCCGGTTATTAATTCCGGGACTATAGTCGTCCAAATTTTCACCAGGGAAAGACTTATGGTCCCGGGCCACAACCTCCCTATCCTTCCGGCCGGAAAACCTGGCGGGACTATCCTGCTTACCAGGGGGCTGGAAACGAAATAATTCATTGTTTTCCAGGGAAAAAACCTAAATGATACAGGCAGGGTAGTGCGGGTATCTATATACACCCTGCTGTCGTAGTACCGCCATGAAAAAACAGGGCGAGCAAAAGACAAAGGGACACAAGGCGACGGTGAGTCCCGCGACAGCAGCCCCCGTGAAAGCTGCGAGCCAGATGGATCAACAAAAAATTAATTCAATGAAGGATAAAAACGCTGCAAAGACGAAACGAGGTAAACACTGAAGTTATTTTCGTGAACCCCCAGGTAATTTCCTTTTATTTAATGAGTTTATTTGTCCTGCAGCGAGGCAGGCTGCTGCTATGGGTTCAACCAGCTGCCGGTTTAACACGGGTCTGCACAGTCACTAGGGTAAATTATTGACGAACGCTGCACATTGTGAAATTCAATTCTCAAAACCGCGTATAATCAGGACGTTCCAGCTAATGTTTTTATATTCCTGAACCGTATGGTTCTTCATGAAAGACCAGGGTAGTCAGAAAGGCAAGAATAAAAAGCCTGAAAGTGTCGATGGGAAATCAGCGGCAGAAGTGGCACCGGTCACGGGGAACAAGGTAGCGCCATTGACGGCAAAAGAAAAAATTGCTGCAAACCAGAAAAACAAAAGAAGAAGATAAGCCTGATAGCCGTACCACTTTTTTTCACCCGGGACCCCTGACCATTCAGGCCCTGTACCTACCTGCAGACAACATATTCCATTGAGGATTACCATTGGCCCAGTCTGAAACAACCCAAACCCGGAAAAGTGTTCCGCTCCTGGAATTTAGAAATATTACCGTGATGAACGGTAAGAAGAAAATCCTTGATTCACTCTCTTTAACGCTGGAGGAGGGAGAGAACATTGCTATCCTCGGGCCCAACGGTGCCGGGAAATCATCATTTATAAAAACGATTAACAGGGAGTATTATCCGCTGTTACAGGGGGAGGGAGTACTATTCCGTGTCAGGGGCCGGGAAATATGGGACGTCTTTGACCTCCGGTCCACGTTCGGGATCGTTTCCAATGACCTGGTATATGCATGTTCCAGGGAGATGACCGCCCGGGAAGTGGTACTATCTGGGTTTTTCAGCAGTATCGGGCTTTTCCGGCATCATGTCACCCGTGAAATGGAGATAAAAGCAGGTGAAATCCTTGATTTCCTGGAGATCCCGCACCTGGAAGAGCGAATGATGACGGAAATGTCATCAGGGGAGGCCCGCCGGGTAGTAATCGGCAGGGCACTGGTGCACGACCCGAAAACCCTGGTCCTTGATGAGCCCACCAACAGCCTGGATTTACATGCGCTTCACACCTTCCGGACCACATGCCGGAAAATATCAAAGGCCGGGACAGGTATAATTCTCGTGACTCATAACCTCCATGATATTATCCCTGAAATTACCCGGGTCATCCTGATGAAAGGCGGTCAATTTTGCATGGACGGCCCCAAAGACGAAGTCCTGACAGATACGAATATCAGCAACCTCTTTGTAGTCCCGGTCCGCGTCCGGAAGGATGAGGGGTATTATTATGCCACCGGGTACTAAAAACGCGAGGGGGACCTGGCCGGATGCAGCAGGGTTTCGCATGGTCCGGTACAGTTCCTGAACGGCATATGCATAGTGGTGTTTGAAAAAATACTCCGTTTTCAGAACATGTATGCCCAGGCAACAAGGGTCCCATGAAGAATTGCAATGACAATGGTGATCTTTGCAAGGTTCATATGCCAGGAAAACCGGACGCCATACTTCCCTTTCACGAACAGCAAACCAAGTATTGCTGTCGAAATTAGTGCAATAAGGGTGACAATCCCCAGGTAGAAGTACAGGGGAAGTCCGAAGATACTAATAAGGACGGGATTTGCAATCATAGCTAACGATTGAAGATGGTGCGAACAATAGCATAAAAGGTATGGTTTGAAAGGGTTGCGAAAGACGTGATTGGTATTTCGGTTTCATACGACCGCTGATCCTGAAATAGGAGGTTTAAAAAAAATAACGAGATAGTTATGCAGAGAATAAGGCGGTAGTTGATAACAAAAGAACAGGATTTTTTTGGGGATTTTCCCCTGGATCCCTTGTCAGGTTCCGGAAAAATCAGGTACAGACTGATACCGCCCCTGTAGGCGATCGATTTCTGGAAACGGTTGATCTGGCCGCTGGCTGATGTAATGTCGCTATAGGTGAGGTCCTGGCCGGGGTGTCCGGAACTGTCGCGGGCACCCATGATGTGTGCCCTGACAAAGGCAGTCACCGAACCGTTCATCGGTACGGTGGTCCCGTCAGGCCTGGTAAGGCCGTGTGCTGATATGTCATAGTTGAGGGCTGACTGGTCATCCCCTGTGATCGTTGCATCGAGATGGGTGATGACCGAGGTGAGTGTGGCATCAATGGAACTTCCCGCCTGTACAACGTCGGCTGAGACGCTACCGGTCAGCAATAGCAGCAACGCCAGGCTGATGATTACGCTGCCAACGCGATTACTGGTCATGAATTCGGGTACCTCCTACATTGGCGTGCTCCGGCTGTTTCCCGGGCACAACACAATCTTAAACGCAATAATATTTAATGAGATTTTTTCGATTACTCCTTGGTTTGCCCGTATAACTGAAAGGTTCTGGCGTAATGCGGAGATTTATATTTCACCAGAGCAAAGAACCCGGCAAACGGTATTTCACGACCTGATTCACATAACGGTACAAAATAACCCGGGGAACATATCTTTTCCGGCCGTGGACAGGGAAGGGGTGACACCCTTCCTGTCTTTGTAGCTCCGCTATTTTTCTAATCATAAAGGGTGCCAGCAGAGCGGTTTTTCCCTTGTATCAGTCCCCGCCTTTCCGGTTCCTACACATAGTTATTACTCCTTTGAAGTATAATAGTAATAATATGAAAAAGATGGAGATAAAATTCACACCATGGCAAAATACCGGTTTTTTCTTTTATTCTCTCCTTGCATAAACCAGATAAAGGGATGATACTAATTAGTGAATTGTTCAGACAGAAGGAATTCGTGGCAGACACCACCTATCTCCGGATTTTACAGGAGGTGTCGGATGTCCCAGGCTGTAAAATCAGCCATGTTGTTTCACGGATGATCCCGGAGTACGGGGAATATGATGTCCGTTCAAGAGTCCGCCAGCTGGTGCTCCGGAGGTACCTCTTCGAAGGACGGGCAACCACCGAAACGCACCTTTCCATTACCGGTAAAGGCAGGGGTTGCCTCCAGACAATTCATGAATAACTGGTCAACCCTGCATATTTGAAATAAGGGGAGATGCGTAGAAAGGAAGGAGTTTTTACCCCTCCCTGCCCCACCCCCATTAAGATATTCCTCGGGCAGGGTTTCAGCGAAGGCTCATTACATTCAGAGTATTTGGGGAGGGTCTCTATACCAACCGGGGCGCCACAGCGACGGGACATGAGCCCCGAGAGCGTAGATACATTTCAGAATAAGCAGGATTCTGGGTGCCTATTAGAGCTTTTCAACAAGCGGAAAGATACAGAGATTTTGGGGTCATTCCTGATCTCAAAACGATGCTGAAACTTCAGGTACAGGGACCGTATCGGCCAAGTGTACGACGTCTGTCTGCCGTTATTTCCCGTTAAATCCAATACATTTTTATCTGTCTGACAATCTATCAGATATCTGGGTTTATCAGCTTCAGGTTGTGATTTGGTACCTGTCATCAGTCCTCTTCATCGAAAATTCCCAGGCGTTCCATACGGTGCTGTTGTCCTCACTGGTCCGTTTACCCGGGTTGCAGGTTGAAAGGGCTTTTTCTCCGGTAAATGCGGTAAACAAAATGATAGAACGTCCTTACCACCTAGTCCTGGTCTGTGGTAGGGAACAGGTCACCGGTAACGTCAGGGATACGGCGGAAACAACCGGTGCATCATTGCTCTGCGTGGATATCACACCACCGGACACCCAAAAAAACCGGCAGGGATATATCAGGGATGCAACCCTTGTGATGGAGGTCGGGGATTGCTCGACTGAGTATAACCTTTCAGGTTTCCGTAACAGGAATGACCTTTATTCTGCTGCATCCGGGTACATCACCCGGTATGTCCGGGAACATTTCCTGTCTTATGAACATGAACTGGAAAACAGGGAGATATTCGACCTGCTCGAAGGGAGCCAGATAGGGATCGCGGTATTTTGTGGGCGGGAAATACGCAGAATTAACCAGCAACTGGCAGGACTCCTCGGTTATTCCGAGTGGGGAGCCAGCTCGATGGAGTTACCCGACCTCTTCTGTTCACCCGGGGAGTACATGGAGTTTTCACGCACCATATTCCGGGGTAAGAAAGACGCAGGGTGGCACTGTGCATCCCACCGTCTTGCTACGAAAGACGGTAAGGGGGTTTTTTGCACGATCAGGGTCAGGAGGCTTGACGGTTTCGACCCGATGAAAGGTCACCTCATGATTGTTGAACGGTCGGGTGCCCGTGAAGGGAAATGCGATAACGCAGGGCAGGTATTTCCTTCGGACTGGGTGCAGTCAGGGTCATTTGAGGAGGTCATCACGAGGGTCCCGGGAATTGTTATTACGACAGATGACACGGGAACGATTACCCATGCAAACTCCCGTGCCTCGGATGCGTTCGGCTACCGGGCAGGTGAGGTCGTCGGGAAGAACCTGATCGGGACAATTGTCCCGGAACATTCCCGTTATGCAGGGGAGATGATTGCGATGATCAACGACCCGGTCTTTTGCAGGGACGGCTATACGGTTCATGCCTTTGAGAATACAAAAAAATCGGGGGAGAAGTTCTGGGTCGCATGGAAAATTCTCCCGCTCATTGACACGGAGCGAAACCTATCAGGAATGCTCTGTCTTGGCGAGGATATAACCGGACAGGGGCCGGGGGAGTCACGGCTTATCCGTGCTGACCCATGGAAGTATGCAGTCCTGAAGGGTACAACGGTGAACGAAGAGGTCTTTGACTCAGTGTTTCACCTCTGCGTGGAGATCTCCCGGGATGGGCATGAGGCCCACCGGATCGGCACCTCGTTCGTGATCGGGGATACTGATTCTGTCATGGCCCATTCGAGAGCATGCACCATTAATTCATTTGCAGGACAGGAACGAGAGAGACGGCTCATTACTAATCCCGATAATGCCGAAATAATCAAGGGACTGGCCATGATGGACGGGGCATTCGTAATCAGGGAAGATGGATTTATTGAAGCGTCCGGACGACATTTCATTATCGATAACCTGAAACTGAAGATCCCGGAAGGTTATGGCACACGGCATTCGTCAGTGGCCGGGATCAGCCAGATGACAGACGCGATCGGGCTTGTAGTCTCACAAAGCGGAGGAAAAATCTCGATCATGAAAGACGGGCTGATAAAAAAATCATTTGTGGTCTGACTCCTGACAAGGGATAATTTTTGATCCCGGAGGATGAAAGGCAGGGGGCGTATACCAGTATTTTCAATGGTGGCAATCGCACTCATCCTGCTGATCCCCGACATTTTTACAGCCCGTTCGAAGTCCGAAAAGAACGGTATGCTGAAGTGAACCCGGGAACGGCCCCGGAGCCGGAGAGCATCCGGATGGGAAAAAGGCTTGATATCCGTCCTGGCGGCCCGTCCCGGTACCAGGCCGGTGTTAGTTATTCCCTTTTCCTCAGCATAACGAGGACCCCAATCCCCGTTGCCCCGATGAACAGGAGCCATGGTAACGGGGAGGTCTGGATACCAACCGGTGCAGACGTAGGATTCGTTGAGGGGAAGAAATCCACACCTTTCTCCGCCACCTGTATATCCAGCGCACCCTCTGCATAGAGCATGACGGTGCTGTTATCCTCGGTACTTGGACGGGTATACCTTCACCCAGGTCGTATTCCCGTCGCCCTGGAATGTCACCGATTCGGGGTACTGTGAGCCTGCCTCGTGGACCCGGTGAGCTGTGCCGGCCCGGTCAAGGTACTCAAGGACCCAGTCTGTGCCTGTTGAAGTATAGACCCGTACTGGTCCGGGGTTGGCAATGACTGCAAAGTATGCCGGTACATCCCGGCTCGCCAATGCCCTTGCAGATACTGAGGGCGATTGAGATGGAGCCGGAGTACCAGTTACTTCGGGCAGGACCAGCGCAGGCAGTGGTTCCCTTGGTTTTGTTATGGTATAGGTAATATTACCAATAAATCCACGGGCATCAGAGAAATTCACCATGTAGCTTCCCGGTTCAGGGATCGTGAAGGTCTTTGAAAAGTACCCCATGTAGTCAGTTCCGATAAATTCCGGACCAAACAGCAAGGTCCCGTTTGAACTGGTCACCACGACCTCCATGCCGGAATTTATCATCCTGGGGCCATTTCCTGCAATAGTTAACGACCCGTCGTATTCTTTGCTTAACGGGGGGGTGATGACCAGTTCATCCGAGCGGTCAACAAGGGTCACCGGGCGAATGGTGACCGAGCTGCCAAGGAACGAAAAGTCCGGTACTGGTAATACTTCGACCTTGTACTGCCCCTTTTTCAGACCGGTGGTATTAAAGACCACTGAAAATGACTTGTTATCATCACTACGTTGGACAATAATGTCCTTCTTTTCAATTTCGAGGGTAGTGTAGTCAGCATTTGACAGCGCAATGCTGATGCTCACACCGTCTGCAAGGTTCGTCGTCCCGTTTACGACAAGGGGGGCCCCCGCCTGGATTGATGTCGGTGTATCAATCACAATCTGGTACGCTGAGGTACCGGCTACCATGAGCGCCAGAACTAATATGACAATGGCATATTTTGGTAGAATTATAAGCAACCCCTGAAGCACTATTTGTCAAATATATTCGACATGATGTTTTAATATGTTTATTATACAGCCACCTCACCGTTACTCAAAAATTCAAGGCCGGATATCTCATGGAAGAATGCCGGGGGCATAATTTAATAGTCCCGCCATTCATGGTACGAGGTCTGCTGACACCTGGTTCTCAATTGTTTTGCCTGGCAGGTCAGGTGGATGAGTTCCCCGGGAAGACCGGGTTAATGGAGGGAAGGGAAGTATCCCGGTTGCCCGGACACGAGGCAGTGATATGGTCAGGGGACCAGCCCGAGGTACTCGGCCAGGTCGAGATAAAACGCTGCAAGGCCCTGCCACGCACCCCAACCGGCTGCAATCAGGCGGGCCTCGTCACTGGTGACTTTTTTCCCGTCCCGGTAAAACCGGGAGAGGATCCTCTGTAACCCCACGTCATCTGCAGGGAACGCATCAAGCCTGTGGATCCCCCGGATGATCGTGAGTTCCGCGGTCCATTTGCCGATACCACGGATTTTCATCAATTCACGGATAATCCTGCCGGTATCCTCGTATCCCCTGAATGTATCAAGGTCTACATCACCGGAAACAATGGAGCCGGATAGTTCCCGTATATATTCACCTTTCCGGGTAGTCATCCCGCATTCGCGAAACAACGTCTCCGGGGCCCCTGCAAGTGCCTCCGGAGTGGGATAACAATAATATTCGGTCGTTCCGGGTTTAAGCCGTTTTCCGGTCTTTTTTATCAGCCGGGCCTGGAGGCTGCGTGCCACGTTCAGTGAGATCTGCTGCTCGATGATTGAGTCAACAAGTGCCTCAAACAATGTCGGTGTGGTCGGGGACTTCAGGCCATGCAACCGGCGGGTGAGGTCAGCCATCACCGGGTCTTCCCTGACCGCGTGGTAAAACGGTGCCAGGTCATCGTAAATATTGAACATTGATGCAACGATGCCCTGGATAACCGCATCTTCCGCCAGGACCCCCCCTGTACCCGGGGTAGCGGTGACATCCAGCAGGGGGTTGTCTGGTGTCCCAATCGAACGGACTTCAATAAGAGCCGGACTACCCTGGATATCAAGTGCTTGGCGGTACACCCCGTTATCGTATATCCGGATAGCCGGATCACCCGTTGAAAAAATCCGGGCACTCAAGGAAAAATCGTAGGGAGGAACCGGTTCAAGGTGGATTTGGGACATGGATATGAGAATCAGGTTTAATTTTCCTGCTTATAATAGGCTTCAGGGCCGGGTTATGTCAGGTGACCCTGTAGAATCCACCATTGTACCATAGCCTGCGGTTCTGTTAACAGGTCAGCTGTTACATTTCCTGTAACGAACCCGGATATCTCTTTTCTCTCCTGCCCCTGATGGTACAAGAGGTGTTGGGGATGGTTTTACAACCAGGAAGGCCCGGAGTGGAAGAGCCATTTATTCACCAACCCCTTTTATCCGCCACATCCCCTTTGGCACCATCATCTCAAACCGGGCTCCCTTCCCGGGTTCACCAGTTTCCCGGATTCTTATACTGGTGATTGAAAGGATCTCGCGGGAAAGGAACAACCCCATACCGGTGCTCTTCCCGAATCCCCGATCAAAGATCTTTTCCTTCTCATCTGCAGGGATACCCTCGCCATCATCCTCGCACACGATACTATAATCACCATTGTGATGATCAGCAGAGAAACGAAGGGTCGTGATCTTTCCGCCGTAACGGGCTGCATTGTCCATCAGGTTGTAAAAGACCTTTGAAATCAGCGGGTCGGCGTTCACTTCAATACCGGCCGGGAGATCGTTCTTCACCACGATCGGTCCAAGATGGGTTTCCATCGCCACGGTATCGACGAGTCTATGTAGTTTCTGCCAGGCAGGAGCATGGACGCCGATCTCCTCGTATTCCTGGGTGAACCGGATCATAGAGGAGATCCGCTGTGCAGCGATGTTCACCTTATGGAAATACTCTTTTTGTGAAGGTTCCAACTCGCGCTCATTAATGATATCGAGGTACCCCAGCAGCACCGTGAGCTGGTTGTTGATATCGTGGCGGGTGATGCTGGTGAGGAGGTTAAGCTTACGGTTTGCCAGCCGGACCGCTTCTTCCGCCCGTTTTAGTTCAGTGATATCGTCAAGCGCTGCAAAAATACCGACGACCTGCTCATCATGAAGGTGCGGCAGCAATCTAACGTATAATACTCGTTCCCGGCCATCCTTGTCCCTTGTAGGATTTTCAAAAAATACTTCACGCCCACCAAGTACCTGCTGGTAATATGGTAACGCCCGAAGAAATACATCGTCAGGCAGCAGGTCTTTAAGGCTCTTTCCAATCATTTCTTCTTCGGTACGCCCATACCACTCCAGATAAGCTTTATTTATTGAAATAAAACGCAATTCCGTATCCATATAGGAAATAAGGGTCGGAACTCCATTCATTACCTGGGCAAGGTCTTCTTCGCTTTGCCGGAGAGCCGCCATCATCTGCATGCCCTCCATCTCTGCGGCAGCTTTCACCGCGATAATGTTCATGATCTCCTGCATTCCGGGTGGTTTTATAACAGGATTCCGGAATAATGCGCAAATAATCCCCATTACCTTCCGTTCGGAGTTCCAGAGGGGGGTGCCGACATACCCCCTGATATTCAGCTCAACAAGGTCCCTGCTCTCCGGGAAGAGCTGAATGGCGTTATCAGGATACATACAGAACCCTTTTTCTGCAACATGGTCGCAGGGAGTCCCCTTGAGGGTATAGGAATAATCGGGGACCTCCTTCCCGTCAAGGAGCATGAAGAGGACCCTGACGGTCTGCCCGTCCGGCTGGATCTCCCCAATCATGACACAATCGGCCCCGAGCCATGAACTGATGTTTTCCGCAATCTTCCGGAGCGAATTTACCCCGGTAGTGCCCACCATGCTCGTGACCATGGTCCGGAAGGCAGCCTCGGTATTCCTGCGCTCGGTAATGTCCCTGGCTATTGAAAGGACAAGTTTTTTTCCCCGGATTGTGATAACGTGCGCAGTTATTTCAACAGGGATGACGACCCCGTCTTTTCTGATATGCCCGGTCTCAAATACCGCAAGGCCTTTTTCCCGGAGTTCCTGCCAGATTTGTTCTTCAGCAGGATTGTGGTAATCTGTAGATATATCCCTGGGGCGTTTTTCCAGGAGTTCCTCCTTGGAATACCGGAGCATCCTGCATACAGCCTCATTGACATCCACGTATTTACCAGGCACAAAATTCTCATCGATTTCATGCAGGTGAAACCCATCAGTTGCTGAATTGAAAATTTCCCTGAATTTCTCTTCGCTCTCCTTTAATGCGTCTTCCGTCTGTTTGCGAGCCAGGTTGTCCCTGACAGTGGACAAGATATAAGGTTTCCTGCCGATCAGGATGGTCCCGGTTGAAAACAGACAGGGCCGGATTTCCCCGGTTTTTATCCGGATGCTTATTTCCATATCCTCAACAATGCAACGTTCCCGGAGGGAGACGGCCAGCCGTTCGCGTTCATTTGGATCGGCGAAAATCCCTAGGACCTCTGATGTCGTACCAATCACTTCCTCCCTGGTATACCCGGTAGATCTTACAAAGGCATCATTGATATCAACGAAAGTCCCGTCTATTGCCGACACGAGAGTGAGTGCAACCGGGCTCCCGTTGAACACAGAGAAGAATTTATTTTCCGACTCCTTCAAGAGTTCGGCTGTCCGCCTGCGCTCGGTGATATCCTCAATCTGCGCGAGGTAGTAGCGCAGGGTACCGTCATGGTTTCGAATCGTTGTCACCGTAAGGGCCCCCCAGAGGGTACTCCCGTCTTTCCTGATATAGCGTTTTTCCGTGCTGTAAACAGGAATACTACCTTCCGCTAGCGCCCTGACACCCTCAATATCCCCTGTGAGATAATCAGGATGGGTGACCTCCTTAAAGGACATCCCCCGGAATTCCGCTTCTGAGTACCCAAGCATCGACAAAAATGCCGGATTGACGAGATGAAACCGTAAATCCGGCAGAGTAAGCGTCATACCCAGTGCATTGTTCTCAAAGATCTGCCGCTGTGCCTCCTCTGCCTGTTTACGATCAGATATATCGATGAGCACCCCGTAAAATACGAGTCCGCCATCATGTTCCACAGGGCTGGAGATCCCCTGGAGCCATATCGTTTCACCCGAAGATTTTATGAACCTGGCTTCCGCCCGCCACGGACTCCTGGTCCGTACAGATTCATTCACAGATGCGAAGAATGCAACCTTGTCATCAGGATGGATTTGCGAAGTGAGAGACAGGAATAAATCGCCCCTGGTATCTTCAATACCTAAAATATCCTTTATCCTGTCGCTTACATAGGGCAACAGGAACGATCCGTCAGGTTTTACAACGAACTGGAAGACAACCCCGGGGATATGGTTCGTTGTTTCCCGGAATTTCTGCTCGCTCTCCCGTAATGCATCATCGGTCCGCTTACGTTCGGTGATGTCCCGTATGGAGATGAGATCTGCGGGTTTGCCTTCATAGGTTACCACTTTGCCAATAGATTCCAAATAGATTTTTTTCCCGTTTCCTCCTATTACATGGTAGTGAGAAAGAAACCCGTCGTGACCCTGAGATACCTGGATAAAGTCCCTGATAACATCCTCCCGCGACTCCGGAGCGATGAATTCCATCACATTTCTGCCGATAAGTCCCACGTAATCATCGGCTTCAATCAGTTTCGCAACCCCGTTGTTGGCAAATAGGATCTTTCCCTGGAAATCGAGGATCAGAATAGGTTCAAGGGCGTTCTCGACAAGGTACCGGAACTTCTCCTCGCTCTCCCGGAATGCCTGTTCTGAACGTCTGCCTGTTGCCGCTGAAACGATTTTGTGCGCAAGCTCGGTGAACTGCGACCTGGGATCCCCGCCCTTCTGGAGATAGAAATCAACCCCGTTGTTGATGGCCTCTATGACAATTTCCTCGCGGCCTCTTCCGGTAAAGAGGATGAATGAAATATCCACCTGGGTTGCCCGCACCTGTTTTAACAGGCTGATACCATCCATTTCCGGCATCTGGTAATCGGAAACGATCGCATCGTACTGTTTTTTGCCCAGTTGTGTAAGTGCCTCCTCCCCCGAGAGGACAATATCCACGCTGAATTCCCCGGTCCGCTCAAGGTAAATTTTACACAAATCAAGGATGTTGGGTTCGTCGTCAACGCAGAGGACCCGGAGAATATCAGCCATTTATTCAAATTATTCGTATAGCGCTACATATCCTTTTCCATCGTTCCGGAAACCACATCTTTCCTGTTAGTCCGGAAGTATCACGAACACCGGTTGCAAGGGGTTCATATAATAAAAATCATTTAGGCGTTCGGGATTTGGTTTAAGATTGTTATACCGGAGTTTTTCATACCAGCCTTTAATTAAAAAAATCATCAGCCCGATGAGAATGGCGGGATTTTTCGACAACCAGCAGATATCCTCTCTATGCCGGCAGTTGAAGCAATTCCCGGCAACAGTTCCCGTGTAAAACCGGGTCAGTACAAATCGGCGCAAAAAATAACCGGGCCGGGAAACTGATGTCAGGGTTTCCAGACTTCCGGTTGCATGCTGCCCGGGGCAATATACTCAATTTCGCCCGGGACAAACAACATCACGACGAAATCCGGGTTATCCACCGTTTTAAAGTACTGCTCATACATGGGGTTCCAGTACTTTTTTTCGTCTGCAGGTCCTCATGAATTTCGGCCCTGCCACGGAACACGATGTAGGGGTCTGAGTACTCCTTTCCAGACCAGATCGATATTCCCACAACAGGGTTTTCCTGTATCTGCCGGACTTTCCGGCTGGCTTTCATCGTTGCCCCGACAAGGGTCAGGTCCGGCTGCCCTTCAAGGACAACGAACCGTACTTCAGGTTTTCCTTCCGAGAGGGTCGCAAGAGCGGCCACGTGCTGGCCGGCTATTACATTTGAAATGTTATCCTTCAGTGTCATGTTCGGCTACCGGTTTTCCAGTGTTCCCCCTGATTATATAATTGTTCTGGTGACGGGCTGACACCTGGGTATTCACAACCGGTAAAGGTTCGGAAAAAATGGGTTTCCTGCTGGTTCACCGGCACAATGCCTCGCCGGATGAATGCCTGCCGGCAAGAAAACCACTCCGGTGCGGGAACGGGAACGAAGGGCCTCCACCAGAGTTTCACATAACAATGCACCGGGAAAGGCTGTCTTATCCCACACCCCGGACAGACACCGTGGAAACGATGGCGTTTACAGCATCCGGAAAAGGATAAGGAGCAAATTAGGGCCAATTATTATCTGAACCCGGATTAAAACGCTTTAAAAAGCCTTGTTTGGTATTGGATGAAAAAAGAGACGAATGCGGGCGATTTAAACGAACATGGGCGGGAAAAGTAGGTCGGGTCTTGGAATACTAACCCGTTTGAGGGGATTCTCTGCTATTTCTGGTGTATATTGGTTGTTTTCTTCAACTCCCGGTTAAAGAGGGTTGGGCCGGGTATGCAACCGGTTAGCAAACGGTAGGAAAAGAAGCGGTCCCGGTACATCCCGGATTCCAGGTACTGTCCCCTTCGGGTCCCCTGCTGCAGGGTCCCCTGATTCAGGTGAATAACCATTAATACCGAGTATGCCGTTTCCCTTTTACAGACAACGGGATTCCTATGGCCCGCCTCGCGCCGCCACCGGCACCATTCCATCTCCGGGCTCAATTCACCTGTCTTCCGGCTGATAAACAACACTGGCAGTGCAGGTAATTCCCGTGGTATACCGGCTGTGAGCCGGCCGGTACCATCTCATACCATGGCGTTCCCGCATCAGTTACCAGGAGAAAACGTATGAAAAAAACAAAAACGGTTGTTACGGGTGAGACCGGCAGCACCATACTGGGAACTTCTGCTCCCGCAACTCCGGGCACTCCCGGACCAGGCTTCCCATCATCGGGATCGGCGCCTCTGCCGGGGGGCTTGAAGCATTTGAACAGTTTTTCCAAGACAATGCCTGGCTGACAGCGGCATGGCGTTTGTGCTGGTCCCCCACCTCGACCCGGGCCACGCGAGCATGCTGTCCGAGATCCTCCAGCGGAACACCACGATGCCGGTCCTCGAGGTCGCAGGACCAGACACACGATCCAGCCCGGACCATGTCTATATCATCCCGCCCAACAAGGACATGGCGATCTTCCACGGTGACCTCCAGCTCAGACGGTCCCGAACGGCCACGGGGCATGCGGCTGCCCATCGACTCTTTCTTCCGGTCGCTTGCCGAGGACCAGGGGGAACGCGCGATCTGCGTGATCCTCTCGGGCAGCGGGTCGGATGGCACGCTCGGGCTCCGGGCAGTCCACGGGGCAGGCGGGGTCTCGTTTGTGCAGGAGCCGTCCACGGCAAAGTATGACGGGATGCCCACCAGTGCAGTCCAGAGCGGTCTTGCCACCTATGTGCTGCCGGTCGAGAAGATCACGGAGAAGCTGGTCAGCTATGTGAAGACCATCGCACATACCGGGGTCCCCCCTGCTCCCCCGGTTCCCGCCACAACCAGTGCCATGAAGAGGATCATGATGCTCCTGCGGTCAAGGACCGGCAATGATTTTTCCCGGTACAAGACAGAGCACGATACGGCGCCGGATAGAACGGCGGATGGTGGTGCACAATCTCAGGGATATGGATGCATACGCCCGGTACCTCCGCGAGAACCCTGCCGAGGTCGACATCCTGTTCAAGGAACTGCTCATCAACGTGACCAGTTTCTTCCGGGACACGGAAGCGTTCGCGGCGCTGAACCGGGAGGTCCTGCCCCGGCTGTTCGAGAATAAACCGGAGAACTATATCTTCCGGGTCTGGGTGCCGGGGTGCTCCTCCGGTGAGGAGGCCTACTCCCTTGCCATACTCTTCCGCGAGTACATGGACGAGATCAACAAGGAGTTCAAGTTCCAGATCTATGCAACCGATATCGATGACGACGCGATCGCAACTGCCCGGGCAGGCATGTACCCGGAAAATATATCCAGTCGATGTCTCACCAGGGCGGCTGCGGCGGTTCTTTGTCAAAGGAGGAGAACGGTACCGGATTAAGAAAGAGATCCGGGAGATGGTCATCTTTGCCATCCAGAACGTGATCACGGACCCCCCGTTTACGCGGATGGACCTGATCAGCTGCCGGAACCTGCTGATCTACCTCGAGACCGGACTCCAGAACCGTGTCATCCCGGCGTTCCATTATGCCCTCCGGCCGGATGGGGTGCTGTTCTTAAGCCCCTCCGAAGGCATCGGGAATTTCACCGATCTTTTCGCCCCGGTGGATAAAAAGTGGAGGATTTTCACCACGAAGCCGTCTTCTGCATCTGGACACGGGCACTGGTGGCACAGCGTTTTGCATGGACCGGCGAAAGGCCTGAACGGGAGCCAAACGAGGCTCGCTGCTACGGCTGAATAAGACAAATTTTGCCGAACTCACAAAACGTGTGCTCCTCCAGTCCTATGCACCCCCGTCCGTCATCACCGATGAACAGGCGAATATCGTGTACGTCCACGGCGATACCGGGAAATACCTGCAGCCGGCACAGGGGCATGCAAGGACCAATGTCATCGATATGGCACGCGAAGGGCTGCAGCTCGACCTCCGGACCGCCATTCGGCAGTGCGATCACCCTGCAAAAGACAACCGGTTACCGAAAAAGACCTCCCGGTCAGGACAAACGGTGGCATTCACGGGGTAGACCTGACAGTCCGCCCGCTTGCTGTTACGGAAGCAACCGGGGAACTGCTGCTCATCAGTTTCCAGGATGCCGGAGCGCTCCCGCGGGAAAAAAGCACCCGGGCGAAGCATCCGGCTGCAAAAGGGCCGACAAAGCGCGTGGAAGAACTGGAACAGGAACTCGCGTACACGAAAGAGAACCTGCAGGCAACCATCGAGGAGATGCAGGCGGCAAACGAGGAACTCAAGTCCACCAACGAAGAACTCCAGTCCACCAACGAAGAGTTCCAGTCCACGAACGAGGAACTCGAGACATCAAAAGAGGAATCCAGTCGGTCAATGAGGAGATCGTGACCGTGAACGCGGAACTGCAGGCCAAGATCGAGCTGCTCACGGCGGTCCAGAACGACATGAAGAACCTGCTGGAGAACGTCAATATCGGCACGATATTTCTGGACGACCAGCTTGCCATAAAACAGTTCACCCGCGAGGCAATGAAGGTGTTCCGGCTCGCCCCGTCGGACGTGGGGCGTCCGCTTGCCGATATCCGGTCAACTGATCCCGGGCGAGGACCTGATTGCCGATGCCAGGCAGTGCTTGACTCCCTCATCCCGCGGGAGAAGACGGTCCGTACCACCGGCGAATGAATGGTACCATGTCCGCATCATGCCGTACCGCACGCTCGAGAACGTGATCGATGGCGTGGTGATGACGTTTCCGATATCACTGCATTAAAAGCAATCGAGGCCGAGGTCCGGATTGCCCGGGACTATGCGCAGAGCATCGTGGACACGGTCAGGGAACCGCTGGTGTCCTGGACGGCAGGTTTGAGGTGGTATCTGCCAGCAGGGCCTTCTACCAGGAATTCCAGGTGACCCCGGAAGAGACGCTGGGGCTTGCGCTGTACGATCTCGGCAACAACCAGTGGGATATTCCCGGGCTCCACGAGTTACTGGAGGACGTGCTGCCGAACAAGACCTCGTTTGAGAATTTTGAAGTCGTGCACGACTTCCCCGGTATCGGGAAGAGGAAGATGCTGTTAAACGCCCGCCTGATCCCGGAAGAAACAGGCAGCACGCAACTTATTCTTCTTGCAATTGAGGATATCACAGCGCCCGGCACCCCGGGGACATCCCGCAAACCCGGCGGGAAGGGGAAATAAATGGCTGCGGGGAAGAAGAAACCGGAAGGTCCAGGCAGTACCCGTTTGTTGAGGGACAATGCAGAGGAGCAGCTCGCCCGCTCCCCGAAACGTTCTCCTGGTATGGATGGGCAGACACCGGAACAACTTATCCACGAACTCGAGGTGCACCAGGTCGAGACTCGAGACGCAGGCTGAAGAACTCAGGAGAGCGCATGTCGCACTCGAGGAGTCGCGGGACAAGTACCTTGACCTCTATGAATTTGCTCCGACAGGCTACTTCACGCTGACCGATAAGGCGCTGATAGCCGGAGTAAACCTCACCGGTGCGATGCTGCTGGGGGTTGAACGTGGCAACCTCCTTAATACACCATTCAGTAAATTTGTCGCGGCACAGGATTCCGATCAGTGGCACCTGTATTTTATACATGTGCGGGAGGATCTGGAAAAACAGACCTGCACCCTGATGCTCAAACGGGGTGACGGCTCCGCATTCCCGGCCCGGCTGGAAAGCATCCAGCTCACCGGCTTATCCGATGGAGTAACAACGGTCCGGGTGGCAGTAAGTGATGTTAGTGATATCAGGAACATGGAGACAGCCCTCCGTACCGCCAATAAAAGCTCACCCTGCTCTCCGGTATCACCCGCCATGATATTAACAACCAGCTGATCTCCGTCAACGGTTTTCTTGAGTTATTACAAATGAAAGTCCCAAATCCGGCACTTGAGGATTATTTCGACCAGATCGCGAGGGCGAGTACACGGATCTCAGCCATGATCCAGTTTACGAAAGAATACGAGACAATCGGTGTTAATGACCCTGCCTGGCAGGACTGCCGCACCCTCGTAGATACAGCGGCAAAGGAAGCCCCACTCGGAGAGGTCATGGTGAACAACGATCTTCCTGCCGGCATGGAAGTGTTCGCCGACCAGACTGATTTCCAGGGTCTTTTACAACCTGATGGACAATGCGGTACGGCACGGCGGGAAGATCACGACCGTCCGGTTCTCTGCTGAGGAGCGTGACGGTGACCATATCGTCGTTTGCGAGGACGACGGTGTTGGTATCCCTCTGGATGAAAAGGAAAAAATATTCGACCGCGGCTTTGGGAAGAACACAGGCCTTGGCCTTTTCCTCTCCCGGGAGGTCCTTGATATCACCGGTATCACGATCAAAGAGACGGGGGAGCCGGGCGTGGGGGCACGGTTTGAGATGACGGTGCCAAAGGGGGCGTGGCGTAGTGCCAGTGGGGGGATCTGAAAAATGGTGGCAGGAAAAAATAAGCCGTGGTGTTGCAGAATTACACTCAAACGGAACTGACGGCTCCGCATTCCAATCCCGGCGGGAATGGGCATGTTCACCGGTTTACACGATGGAACAGGAACAGTCCGAATGGCAGTCAGTGATAGTCATGATATCACGAACATGGAGGGGTATCAGACTTCATTCCCGGTCTTAAATGCATCCTTATTCACATCGGGCTGCTGGTGGTACTCGAGCAGCCTCCTCACTTCGTCATACACCTTCTGCTTGTCCTGTGCCCCGGTGAAGAGGATGCGGACCCCGTCGATGTCATCTTTCAGGTATGCAGCCTCGTCGTAAACAATAAGAAGGATTTGGTTATCAGGACCAAAGAGGTGTTCCTCGGTCTCTCCTTTCATATATCGTTCCCGCTGTTCCCTGCTCGGTGCAGCATATTTGTTCTCGAACCGGAAGACGCCCATACTTATTGTTCCTGGATAGTGATCATTTCGGTCTGGAACATTAAAACTGATGGCCTGTTCATGCAAATCATACCCTGCTGCCTGCAATTATGGTAGCGATATCGCCATCTGGATCTCCCGGGTGGTCGTTCCCGGGCGAGGGGTTTTTTATCGTCGGGAACATCCGTAATTGTACTGTATGAAAGATGATACCCGGTGGAAACTTATTGCAGGTGTCCTGCTGGTAACCCTGACCCTTGCGATGTTAACCACCCATTACCTTGTCTTCCAGGACGCACATCACCTGTTCATTTTTTTAATCGGTGACCTTGCCTTCATTCCGATAGAGGTACTCGTTATCACCCTGATTATTGATCAGATGCTCGAATCACGTGAGAAAAAGAGCCGTCTGGAGAAGCTGAACATGGTCATCGGGGTCTTCTTCTCCCGGTTCGGGACACCGCTCCTCGAACAGACTTACCAGGACTGATCCCACCATAGAAAAAGTGAAACAACGTCTTGTTATCGGGGATGAATGGCGTAATGATATGTTCCGGGATGTGCAGACCTTCCTCAACTCCTATTCCTGCAGTATAACGATCGAACGGGTCGATAAGGCAGCCCTGCGTGAGTACCTTATCAGCCAGGAGGACTTTTTACTCAGGCTTGTAGAAAACCCGGTCATTTTTGAACATGAATCGTTTACCGACCTCATCCTTGCGATCAACCACCTGACTGAAGAGATGAAGGCGAGAGGTGATCTCTCCTCGTTACCCCGTCCCGACCAGGCCCACCTTGCGAACGATATCTGTCGTGCGTATTCACTGCTGGTCCTCGAATGGCTGAAATACATGGAGTACCTGAAAGACCATTACCCGTACCTCTTCTCGCTTGCAATGCGGACGAACCCGTTTGACGATTCAGCCTCTGTTGTTTTCCAGCAGGGCTCATAATTACTTTTTTTATTCCTGCAGACCCATCTGGTGCTTACATGTATTACCCCATGGGAATACTTCAAAAAAAATTTCAAACTCCGGGGAATTATCCTGCATGCCTGACCATCCCGGCATAGACCTGTAGCAGGCCGTGAATCCATTGAGTGATGAACAACCAAAAAACTGCTCTGTTGACATCCTCGAAAATCTATCTGTAGATCAGGTTATTCCCGCTGGTATGCAAAAGGTCGTTCTTCAGGTGGTTTGTGGAGTTTTTCATACCAGCCCAAAAACTGGGGGATGGTTATTGCAATGGTGCCGGGATGGCAGGGGGCCTGGCCAGGGAGGCCCTCACCTTTGCCCCGTCACCGGATTGTACTGTAACAGGGCCTTATAATGAGTATTTTTTGTATTCGGACAGATGACCAGTTGTTTCCATGCCCTTTCCCGGGACAGCACCCGGGTCATGGGCGGGACTTTTAACAGTTCCTGCCCTATTACAATACAGGTAGGGTCAGATGTATAAAAAAGTCTTATTTCCCACTGATTTCTCCCCTCACTCGCAAAAGATTACTGAGTGCATCGCGGAAATTCAGGGTATTCAGGAAGTGGTGCTGCTGCATGTTATGGATGCCTCCAGTTCATCGAAAGCCGGAGCTGGTCCTGGACCAGGGACCGGGCCTGCGGAACTTCTCCTGGCAGAATATAAAAAAATCCTCGGGAACTTGGGATTAACGGTACAGACCAAGGTAGAAATTATTGAACATTCGAAAGACCAGGGGGCTGTCGCATCAAGGATCCTGGACATAGCTGAAAAAAGAGGGCGTTTCCCTGATTATCATGGGTGCCAGGGGAAAAAGCCTTCATGACCTGTTTCTCGGAAGCGTGTCCACCTATGTCCTGCACCACGCAACTATCCCCCTCCTCCTGGTAAAATCTGCACCCGCTGATATTCCGGTTGCCCCTGCAGCGGTGCCTGAACCTCCGCCGGTTTTTTCAAAAGTCCTGGTTCCTACTGACTTCTCAGCTCCTGCAGAAGTGGTAGTCCAATTTGTTAAATCCATGCAGGGAATCCACGAGATCATCCTGTTGCACGTGATTCATGCAGAAAAAAGCGATTCACGGCTCCCTGAATATGTAAACGGGGCAACACCGAAGCTTGGGAGAATCCGGGACGAACTGGTTCAGTCCGGGTTTACGGTGAAGGAACATATCCGCGTTGGGTACCCTCCTGACGAGATCAACCTCCTTGCCAGGCAGGAGCAGGCTACACTCATCGCGATGAGCCCGCTCGGGGAGGGCTGGCTCAGCGGACTTAAGGAATTGTTTGTCGGGGGTACGACCTATGCGGTTGTCAGGAGGGCAGACCGCCCGGTCCTGGTTGTGAGACCCGTGCAGAACCCATAACGAATCGTTTCACAGATTTACATATCAGTTGAGAGAACCAACGTTACCTGGAATATTATGGACCAATCACCGTCATTATGGGGTTTACCATACCGGCTGGTAGCACTCCTCATTCCTTTTCTCATCGTATCAGTCCAGATAGTGATTATGTACCTGACGCTCCCGTACACCCTGTTTCTTATTATGATCGGGCTGATGGTCGCCTATATCCTCCCTCCTGCGGGGAAAGAATCAGTAATTCCTATTGGGATTGCCCTCGGGATCCCGTGGTGGTACATGGCAGTCTCCATTGCCATGATCGATATCGAGACCTGCCTGTTCATGATACTCAATTTCGACCTGGCATATAAAATTCCCTATCTGGGTAATCTTCTCACGAAGATAACAGATAAAACCAGGACTTTTTTCACCGTCCACAAATGGCTCGTCGGGCTGAACTTTGCTGCCGTTTTACTCATGGTAATGGTCCCGGTGTTGGGGAGCGGGGGGGTTCGCGGTTCCGTTGCCGGCAAGCTTCTGGGCATGAATAATTACCTAATATTCCTTGCAGTGTTATCCGGGGCCCTTATCGGGTGTTTTGGTATTGCACTTGCCTCAGATGCCATTCTGCATAATCTCTGTGCAAACGGGATGTTGCCACCGGATATCAGTGCAATGGTCTGCAGCAAGGGGTAGTTCCTGATAACCTCTCCTGACGTGATGAGTTACCGGTGAAAACGTGTATATTGGAACCCCGACAGGTAAGCCAGGGACCGGGGGGAATGGGGGAATTGTACAATATTCCGGACCGGACTGGTCGAAAAATATTTTTTTTGTCCCCGGGGCCCATGAGTAGAAAGCTCGTTCAGAAGACCGGGATCAACCCTTTGCTACCGCCGGTGATACACCTGCCCCCACCCGGGGTGACAATATAGGTATTCTCTATTCCCACCATCCCGACCCCGGGTATACCCTTTTTTGGCTCAACGGCAAAGACCATGCCTTCCTGCAGCGGTTCGTCAAAACCACGGGAAATTACAGGTAGTTCGTCAACCTGCAGCCCGACACCATGGCCGAGGAACCGTACCCTCCGGTCGCCAAAGCCCATGAAGTTTTTCAGGAAGTCCTCGTCAAGGCCGTCCATGATGGCAGAGTATATCGCTGAAGGTGAATTACCGGGTTTCAGGAGCGATGCGATCTCGTCCTGTATCACAACACACCGCTGATGGGCTTCGATTGCATGGCCCGGGATCGGCGACCCGAACATGTAGGTCATCGTCTTGTCAGTATGGTACCCATCCACACCGAATCCCGTGTCAATAAAGACCAGGTCCCCGGAAGCAAGCAGCCGGTCCCTGCTGCCGAGCACCGGCGCCGCAGGGCCCATGCCATAGGCACCACCCGGACCATCGAAATACGTAGGATAGAGCGAACTCTCACCAAACCCCAGCTGCCCGATGATGATCTCGGTATCAAACATGCCGAACCGTACAATCCCGTGATGGCCCTGCCGCACCATTTCTGCATATAATTCACCCCCAAGGTTGGCCTCGCTCATGCCCGCGCTGAGAAGAGCCGGGACACGGTCTTCGAGGACATACCGGTGCTGTTTCCCCGCCCTTTCAAGGAGTGCCAATTCGAATGCACTTTTCACCGCCCTTACCATTGATACCTGCAGGTCAAGCGGCTGTACATCACGAAACGGGAAATATTTTAAAAACCTCGAGTATAATGCAAGCGGTACCCGTTCCATCTCAAGGTACACGGTACCGGAACAGGTGCCGGTAACCTGGGCAGCGTCGCGGAAACTGTTCATCGGCCTGATGTCAGGAAACGCAGACTCTGTCACTGCCCGTTCGTAACTTCTCCGCACGAAGAATACGGGCTTGCTGTTTCTTGGAATGTACAGCATCCCGTCCTGCATGGTGCCCGTAAAGTAATACTGGTTGAGTTTTCCGAAGATACATGCGGTTTCCCAGGACGGGTTTTCCTGGTCCATCAGATCGATAAACCGCCTCATCCGTCCTTCAAGTTCGCGAAACGGGACCAGTTCCTGCATATCATGACTATATCTTGAGATAATGCCGGATAATAGTTACCGGGAAAAGATGAGATCCCGGGTACCTTTTTTGCCTGACAGGGATTTATTATTGCATTATGAGCCCTGGACCCTTTGACGTTTGCATCGGCTGAAAAACTGATACAACGCTTTGTCCCTGCTGCAGCAGGCAGGTGTCATTACCATGGACATGATTTGAGCACCGTACAACCTATGCAGCAGGTGAAATGGACCTTGTCATCAACGGGGCGGCCGGTATCACGGCATATGCATCATCCCGTCCGGGTTGACTACATTTCACCAGTGACACGCAAACTTCGGTTTTTTAAAAAAAACGGCAGGTAAATAGCCGCAGAACTTTGTAATTCCGGGATCTGGACCCTTGTTTACTTAAAAAAAGGCATCCCCGGGTTGTCCCAACGCCATCAGCTTTTCAAAAATTAGAATCCAAGGTATTCAAGCAGAAGCAGGAACCCGATCATCAGTGCTTCCATCATAACGATCGTCAGCCACATATTGAGCCTGAGGAATTCCTGCACGGTTACAGCAGGAAGAGGACCTTTCCTAAGGATGCCGCCCCTGATTTTCGGGTATACCCTGACAAATATTATGATGCCAGCCAGGATTCCCACCACACCACCGATCAGGGCATCGATTGCCCCCGTCCCTACAGCACCGGCTACGGTTCCCGGGCAGTAACCAAGCAGGGCGAACCCGAATCCAAATATAAGCCCCCCGATAACATTCGAACCAATACTTCCGGATGCCGGGTGAGGCTGAGCATACCCAAAATGTTTCAGGAGTGCAAGGCCGATCATCCCCACGATAACGGCGGAGAGCATCACTTTCACCACGGTGAAGTTGGTGAGGAGCAGTTGCGCAATAATCACGTCGTAACTGGTCACCCCGCCTTTCTGGAGCAGGAACCCGAACATGATCCCAAACAGGAGACCGAGGATAACCTGGAGGCCCCGGTCCTTGTGGATACCGGTAAATAATGCGCCCATTTAACTCCCCCGATCACATGGAACAGGAACATGGCCATCGCGATCCCGCCTGCAAAGAAACATGCTGCCGAAATCATGCTGGCCAGCGAGAGCTGGATGGACCCGCTGATCCCGTGACCACTCGTGCATCCGCCAGCCCAGCGGGCACCGAAGCCCAGAAGGACCCCGCCAAGTATCGCAACAATGATCCGGAGAACCGGGGTGTTGCCAAACGTTGCGCTCCACGTCACCGGTACAATAATGAACTGGAACTGCCCGGAGAGGATAGAGGAGATAAATGCCCCGATCACAATACCCGGGAGGATCATGAACGCCCAGTCAACTTCAGGGACAATTTCACGGTAATACTCCTGCTTTTCAACGTGGGCCGGACTGATTGACTTTTCAATCAGTCCCCCGGCCTTGACGTACCCTGATGAACAGCCTATCGCTCTGTTCGAGAGAAGGAGGGCAAAACAGACGAGAATGCCAATGCCTGCTCCTGCAATATATGGCGACCATGTCGCCTGGGTTACTAATTCAAGTATCATGTCCACCTCATTCCACAAAATTATCGCATGGTTATTGTATATATACCTGCCAATAGAAGAAAAAAGAGTCCCGGGCCAGCAGAAACCCACCATTTACCGTTCTTCATACATACTTTTCAGGGTCAGAGTCAAACTTCTTCTTGCAGCCCGGGGCACAGAAATAATAGTTCTTGCCCTTGTAGTCGCTGACCAGCTTCGCGGTCTTTTCGTCCACGGTCATCTTGCAGATCGGATCAATAGCCATACTCATTACACCTCAGGTATCATCTTCTGTCATATCCGGTATATACGTGTTCTTCAGGGAACGGACGAGACATAATGAGTCATACGGAATCACCCATGTGAGGCAACTATTAAGCAAAGGTCTATCTGATTGCCTGTGAATCAGGATATATGGCACCGCAGGCTTCACTCACCGTGCTGGTAGACAATAACACTATTACTGACCATTATTTTTCAGGGGAGCCCGGTCTTTCTTTCCTCATCCGGACTGCCGGAAAGAACATCCTGTTTGATACAGGATATTCTGATCTTTTCATTCAGAATGCCCGGAAGATGGGGATCAGTCTCCTTGACCTGGACATGATCGTCTTTTCACATGGGCACCTCGACCATACCGGTGGAATGCCGGCGTTTATCCGGTACCTTACCAGGGCAATGTCAGAGAATATCCCCCATAAAATTCCGGAAATACTTTCCCACCCGTTTTGTTTCTACCCACGCCCGAAATTCCCCAGCCCGAACATTGGTTCCCCGGTTTCTGAAGAAGAGGTCGGGCGGCACTTCACTCTGCTTACCACGATACAACCGTACCGGATCACCGGCGACCTGGTTTTTCTGGGACAAATTGAGCGGAAACATGCATTTGAGGCCCATGAACCTGGTATAAGGAAGATAATCATGCCGGATGGGAGGACCGGGCCCGATCTCATCCTGGACGATTCTGCACTCGCATTGAAGACCCGCGAGGGCCTCGTTGTTATTACCGGGTGCTCCCACGCAGGGATCTGCAATATTGTGGAGACAGCGCGAACCGTATGCCACGAAGAACGCGTGGTTGACATTATCGGCGGGCTCCACCTCCTTACACCCGATCAGCCCGCATTGGAAAAAACACGCGAATATTTGCAGGGCCTCCGGTTACATGCCCTGTATGCCTGCCATTGCACCTCGTTGTCATCGAAAATATTCCTCGCTGAACAATGCCCTGTTAAGGAAGCCGGTGTTGGGATGGTTCTCGAATGGTAGTGGCGTTATGGCAGTTATAAAACCACCATCATTAAGTCCCGGCACGTGCGATCCTCTTTTACGTGATAACGATGAGTGCCCAAAGCCCCCAGAAAGGAGTCCCCGGAATACTCCGACCTTTCAAGCAGTACCTTGAAACGAACAAGTTTGGAAAAGGAGACCAGATAGTGTATTACGGTGTGCCCGGCACCTGCACACCGTTTATTGAACTACTGGCATTCGCCGTCCGCGGGCTCGGGCTTGAACAGGTCTATGTCCCATATTTTAAGGAGGAGCAGGCAAAAAAAATAGTATTCGTGGAAGGGGTAGGCATGCAGATCTCACCAGACCATATGGTGCTCATCCCCGGTGCACAGGTCATTATGGGAGGGCTCGCCATGCCGAATATTCCGGTGACGGTCGGTGATGCAAAACGTATGCTTGCCCGCCACAAGGACTCGTCAGTAATAGGGGTCTGTTTCATGAGTATGTTCGAGAAGGCCGGCTGGATAAACGAGATCAGTTTTGACCTCCTGATCGACGCAACAATTGACCCGGTCCGTGTCTCGGAGCAGACAAGTAAATGATCAGAGCACTCACAATAGTTAATTTCCTCATACGACAGGATGAATGAAAAAGAAAGTGAGCAGGCAGGTTGCCATGAAGGTTACAACCAAATCACATCATCTGGTCCACTCCCTCCTCAAGTCAGGTCCCGGCGATAGTTCAGAAGATAGAATACGAAGGTCAGAAACAAGGAAGCACTATTCAATGTCCAAAAGGCAGTGAATAATAAATATTATCCTTTCTCATGTTAATTTATCCGGCTTTTATCCTGAATATCAGGTGGATTGGACATTTATGACAGACACAGAACCCGCATCCGGAGAATCATGGCTTACCAGCACGAGCAGCGCCCAGCCCTATGTTTTTGCCCTGCTCGTCGCAACCGGACTGTTTCTTGAATTTACCCTCCATTATTATCTCCATATCACGGTAGTATACACCCAGTTTTTCTACCTCATTGTCGTTGTTGCCGGACTCTGGTACGGAAAGCTATCTGGGTTGCGTTATTATTCGGGGGTCTTCAGGTAATTGTTGCAATCTCCATCACGGGGATATTTCCTTTCGAATCACTGATAAGGGCCACAATGTTGTTTATCGTGGCATTGGTTGTAGGTACGCTTTCCGATTACAGGATTACCAGTCATATTGAGGTCGTCGATCGGAATGCGAAATTACATGCATCACAGCAGGCATTTGAAACTGCGAATAAAAAGTTAAACATTCTCTCGAACATTACCAGGCATGATATTTTTAACCAGCTGACGGTCCTGATTGGGTACCTTGACCTCGCGAGGGAGAGAATTACCGATACGGAGGTAATTAACTATCTGGAACGAAGCGAGAACGCAGCGAATACCATACGCCGCCAGATTGCCTTTACCAAGGATTACCAGGATATCGGTGTCCAGGCCCCGCAATGGCAGAACATCGCCCGGCACATCGAAACAATACTATCATTAACACCCCTGCATGATATCCGGCTGACTGATGACCTTGGGACTCTTGAAGTGTACGGAGACCCGATGCTTGAAAAGGTCTTCGGGAACCTGGTTGACAATTCCATCAGGCATGGAGAACATGTCTCCCTTATCCGGTTCTCTTATCAGAAATCCGGCAATAACGAATTGTGTATTGTGTATGAGGATAACGGGGCCGGGGTGGCTGATGAGGACAAGGAGCGGATCTTCAACAAGGGATTTGGGAAAAATACCGGGTTCGGCCTGTTCCTGAGTCGTGAAATCCTCGGAATAACAGGATTAGCGATAAAAGAGAACGGTCAGCCGGGGAAAGGTGCGAGGTTCGAAATTACCGTACCCGAAGGCGAATACCGGTTCATGCCGTGATCCGGGGTGAACGGCGGATCAGCCAATTGGGGTTTTTCCGGCTGTTCCTGCTATGTTGTGAAATGGAGGGCTTTATTGAAAGCTACTCAGTCTCTATCGCAGATTTGCTTATTCTAACATTTAGTCACCCTCCGGGGACTCCGCCCCGCCGCCTTGGCGGGCCCGGGTTGGGAGAGGGGATGATCTCAATATCTCTGAAATATCCCTGACGGGGATCCCCGGATGACCAGTGCAGTCGGCGTACCAGGACGGTCTTCCAACAGTCAGAAAGCCTCATGTTAATACCCAACAAATTATAACAGGATAACAACCACCCCCATAGCAGGCAGGACAACATCATGACTGATAACCCAATAATTCCGGAGGAAGTATGTCACCGGCGTGGGAGGCCGCGGATTCGCCGGATGATATCAGGAAGTCCTGAATCACGGTGTTTCCAGCCAAGGTGTTCCCTGGATGAAAACCCGGCGGTAATCTCACTTAACCCTGAAGAAATTGAACTGGTCCGGCTCATTGATATCGAGGGGCTGGAACAGGAAGAAGCCGCACAGAAACTCGGCGTCTCACGAAAGACTGCCTGGCGTGACCTCCAGGAGGTGCGGCGCAAAATTGCCGATGCACTTGTCAATGGAAAAGGAATTGAGATCTCCGGGTGCCAGAAAGCTGCCCGTGGACAATGCCCATGTGACTGTGCCGGTAATGCCGGGAAGCCGGGGCAGGATACTGCCGGCACGAAACAACCGGTCTGATGTACCATCATACTCTTTTTAATAATTATGCGCATATGAGTGATTAGGATCAACCCATAGGGTCAAGGAGCCTGGTACTAATGACGAACGATGCCATGAAAATCCCGATTAATTATGCTGAGTCCTCTGAAATCCTGAAACATGCCCTTAAACTGGCAGGGTCTCCGGTTGCAGTCAGGTTTGCCGCAACAAAGGAGGACATCCCACCCGGGGTTGAAGAACTCGATAAGACCATACGGCATTGCATGATGGTGAACCTTGCGAGGAAAGAAGGACGTATTTTCTATTCTCCGGTTTTAAAACATGAATGTAACGGAGGTTCGTGGGCACTCGGCCTCAGGGAGATCACCCCTACACTGAAAACAGGGGATTTCTATTTCAAACTTGGAAAGTTCAACAGCGCCGCCGCATGTAAACGGACAATTGACCAGATCCCCCACCTGCAGTCTGGAGAGACATACGCGACGATGTATGCCCCGCTTGAGAAAACACCCTTCACGCCACACGTGGTAATTATCATGGCAAATCCCTGGGCCATGCTGAAGCTTGCCCAGAGTTCATTGTTCCGGCTTGGCGGGCGGGTTGTGGGTTCCTGCGCCGGTATCCAGTCAGTCTGCTCGGATGCATCCGTATTGCCATACCTCTCGGGAAAACCCAATTTTTCCCTTGGATGTGACGGCTCAAGGAAATTTTCCGGTATCGGTGACGACGAGATGGTCGTCGGGATCCCAGCCGAGATGATCAATGAGTTCGCCCAGTCAGTCGGAGTGATTGTCGGGGCAGCCGGCTCAAAGAAATAACCGCCGGGTCCCTGCCCGCTTATCACGGGTTGGTCACCGGTGCCTTTCACTAATTTTAAGTATTTATGCGCATATGAGTTACTATTACAATCATTCCTCACGGTAACTCACATGCCGGATTTGATGGAACCACCCTTGAAGAGATGGTGTATAACAGGACATGGGCCTGGCCCCTGTTCAGACAACATACCTGTAGCGGATGCAGAATAACAGACGGCCAGCCACAGGAAGAGGATAGAACAAGTAAATAAACCGCAGCCCGGGGTAAGAAAATGACATTGCCAATGATTACGGTAAAAGACCTTTGTATGGACTTTGAAGGTAAACGGGTCCTGGATAACGTTTCATTCGAGATCCCGGAAGGAGAGATCATCGGGATCATCGGGAGGAGCGGTGCTGGAAAGAGCGTACTGATGCATCTCCTCAGGGGAGTCGAACAACCTCCGTCAAGGGGTTCAGTCGTTTACCATATTGCGGCCTGCCCGACCTGCGAATACACCGATGTGCAGAGCAGTGCGGGTACCTGCTGTCCCGTATGTTCCGGGGAACTGGCAGCAATGAATGTGGATCTCTGGGATGAAAGGATTGACGGACTGAAGTCCCGGGTGATGCGCCGGACGGCAATCATGTTCCAGCGCACGTTCGCCCTGTACGGGGACGACCGCGTGATCGAGAACGTCCTCCATGCACTCGACGATATCGATTACCCGCAGGAGAAGGCGATTAACCGGGCTGCCGACCTGATCGACCAGGTGCGGCTCTCTCACCGGATGATGCATATTGCCCGCGACCTTTCAGGTGGTGAGAAACAGCGGGTGGTCCTCGCCCGGCAGCTCGCGAAAGACCCTGCGATGTTGTTTGCCGACGAACCGACCGGCACCCTTGACCCTGAAACAGCAAGAGTTGTCCATGCAATGCTTATCGAGGCGTCAAAAACGAATAATATGGGCATGGTGGTCACATCGCATTTCCCCCATGTGATCGAGGATATGGCCAGCCGTGCCCTGCTCCTCGTGGACGGTAAGATTGCAGAAATTGGTTCACCTGCATCGGTAATCCGGTCCTTCACAAAAGATTACGACGACTCTGAACAGGTGGAAATCCCGGAAATCGGCGAAATAATCCTTTCAGCACGGGACGTGACCAAGCGGTACATCTCGGTTGACCGCGGGGTCGTCAAGGCGGTAAACATGGTCTCCTTTGACGTCGCAAAGAAGGAGATTTTTGGCATTATTGGAAAAAGCGGGGCTGGAAAAACGACCCTTTCCCAGATTATTGCCGGCATCATAGAACCCACAAGCGGTGAGATGAATATTCTTATCGGGGATGACTGGGTCGACATGACAACCCCGGGGATTGACCAGCGGGGAAGGGCAAAGGAGTACATAGGTCTCCTCCACCAGGAATACGACCTGTTCCCGCACCGGACTGTCCTTGACAACCTTACCGATTCAATAGGCCTCGAATTTCCGCGGGAACTTGCCATCCGGAAAGCCCTTATCACCCTTGCAATGGCGGGTTTCTCTGATACGAAAGCTAAGGAAGTCCTCTCCCATTTTCCGGGTGAACTGTCAGACGGGGAGCGTCACCGGGTCGCTCTTGCACAGGTCCTGATCCGGGAGCCCCGTATCGTGATCCTTGATGAGCCCACCGGGACGATGGACCCGATCACAAAAATGGACGTGAAACATTCCATCCTTCATGCCCGGGACGAGATGGATGAGACATTCATCCTTGTCTCGCATGACATGGACTTTGTCAGGGATGTGTGTGACCGGGTCGCACTGGTCAGGGGGGGAAGGATTGTCAGGATGGGCCCTACGGCCGAGGTGCTTGCCGAAACCGAATTTTGATGAATGATGGCGGGGTTAATAAGATAACTATTTCAATTGTTATTCCTGATAGAGGATTATCTCAATAATCAGGCAGGTATGGATACTATGCAGATAACCGATGTAAGCCAGGTAGTTTCGGGACCAAACCCGCACAATGTCGATGCGAGAAAAATATATGATTCCCCCAATGCTGTTGCCGTAGTAATTACACTCCACCCGGGTGAATCACTCAAAAAACACATCACCCCGGTTGATGTGTTCTTTTACGTCCTGGAGGGCAGGGCAGATATTGAGATCGGGGATGAACGGAATACCATACAGAAAGATATGCTTGTCGAGAGCCCGGCAGGGATTCCCCACCGCTGGATAAATGAGAGCAGGCACGTATTCAGGGTCCTTGTCGTAAAAGTCCCAAGACCTGACAAAGAGACAAAACTGCTCTGAAACTAAAAATTAAAGGGATAATTTTTTTACTTTTTTTTGGATTTTATTACAACACTGGCTCTGTTGACAGGCTCTCAACTATATCTTTCAGATTAGGGTATTCCGAAAATTTACTCACGCTCCCGGGGCCTTTAGCCCACACATGAGTATGAAAAAGGTCTTCGTTCAGATTATGTATGGAGTTTTTCATACCAGCCAAAAAAATAGCGGGATTATATCCCTTGTACCAGTATGAGCGGAAACAACGTCAGATCCCGAGCTCTGTCCGTTTCCTCTCGATATGGTCTGATATCAGGACGGATGCCTTAACAGGGTCGGGTTCAACCGAGAAACTTGCATTCACCACACCTTTCAGGCCCTCGGTAAGCAGCGAAACAGTAGCAGGACTCCCCGTTATATGCGGCATAACACCAAGCACCGTGTAGACACCGGATGCAACGAAGTATGCCCCTATTGAGACCGCCTTCTGGGAGTACCATTCGGGAGCAGCACCGGCGATGGGCAGTTTGTGGATCGGGACATTGAGTGCATTACCAAGTTCCGCTGCAAGTACGAGGATGCGGGAGTTGTCAACACATGAGCCCATGTGGAGCACAGGCGGGATCTTTAAGGACTCACAGACCGCCCTGAGGTCGCTGCCTGCCAGTGATGCGGCCTCGGGCCGCAGCAGCCCGGCTTTTCCTGATGCAATCGCGGCACAACCTGTTTCAACACAGAGGATATTTCTCCTGATCAGTTCCTTTGCCAGTGTCACATGCCCGAAGTCATGCTTCACACGCGGGTTATTACACCCGACAATCCCGACCGCCCCCCGGATCTTCCCGGCAGCGATCAGGTCGATAAGTGGTTTGAACGTACCACCGAGCGCGTTCTTAATCGCCTCGTTGGAGAATCCCGCCATGACCGGTACAGGCTCTCCCGGGATCATCACACGCTTCGGGTTCCGGTTCCTGAAGTTCTCCACTGCCATCCGCACGATCGCCTTTGCGGTAAGATACGCATCTTCCGCATGGAAGTCAAAGAAGTACGAGCCCGGGATCGTGGCTTTCGAACTCGTGGAGATGATCAGGGTATGATAACAGCTGGCCGTCCGGGGCAGCGAGGGGAAGATGCACTGGTAGTCCACGACCATCGCTTCAAGGGCACCGGTTGCGATGATCAGTTCCTGGTTGAGATGGTTCCCGGTCATCGGGATCCCCTTTCTCATGAGCAACTCATTGCCTGTACAGCACATCCCGACAAGGTTGATCCCCTTCGCACCATGTTTCAGCGCGAGTGCTTTCATTTCAGGGTCATCGATTGCTCTTACAATGACTTCGGAGAGGACCGGGTTGTGGCCGTGCACCGAGATGTTCACATGGTCCTCTTTTAACACTGCCAGGTTCATCTTCGAGCTGTTAATCGTGGGAGTACCAAACAGGATATCCGATACTTCGGTGCCGATCATCGATCCGCCCCAGCCATCCGAGAGCGAGGTGCGCAATCCCTGGAGCAGCATATTGACATAATCCGCACCGACACCCATCTGGACACGGTGCATTGAGTCCACCACTTCGCGGTCAATCCCCCGCGGCGTAATGCCCATGTTACTCCATATCTCCCGGGTGGCTTTCGGCGCCCGGTTAAGGAACTGGAGCGTGTTCTTCCTCATCCCATACTCGTCAAGCATGGCCCCGCCCAGTTCAGCAGCAAGCTGCTCCGTTTTCTTCCCGTCAGTTTTGATACTATATTCCGAACAGATCTTTTGGAGTTTTTCCTTATCGGTGATGACATAGTCCGGTGCCTTTCCAGTACCGAGGAGGTACAGTGTCTCGGCAATATCACGGCCATGATCCGAGTGGGCTGCCGCACCCGTTGCGATCATATCCAGAAGGTTCCGGGACACGATCAGGTCTGCATCTGCACCGCAAACCCCCCGGATACGGTGGGGAGGAATGATCCGGCAGGGCCCCATGGTACACCGTGAACAGGAAGTACCTGCCTCACAGTATTTGCAGGGAGGCTGCTGCATCTCGAACCGGTCCCAGACGGTCTCCATGCCCTCCCGCATCATCAGTTCAAGGACCGGTTTGGCATTCTCATCTGTCGTCCGCTCATTCTTCTTCTGCTCGATTAATACCGGGTTTAACAGCGACATCCTCGCTCTGTCGAGCTCGCATACATCAAGCTTCTCCCGGATCAGCGTAGGTTTGGGTTCCACTGCCATATTGCATCACTCTGTTGTTATCTGACAAGTCTGTAATCACCACACATGGTATAAATACCTGTCCGGAGGATTTTTGCGTTGAACAGGTGTTATGAAAGAGGAGAGAGAAGGGACCGAGAAGACCCGCAGCAAACTAGATGCTATCAGGGGTTGCGATAACGGTTTCCGGGGGTCCGGAAGTCGTGATCCTCCTGCAGGGTGAAAAATTCAGGAAATGACCTTGCGGGAAAAAGAAACGGGCTGAAAAAAAGCCGCCTGAATGGTCACGGGATCAGGCCAGGGCCCACGAATACCGGGAACGCCACACCTATACCCACGGTTGAATAATCCATAGATTCGATGATTCTTCTCATGGCAGGACTGGTCCCTTTGGTGTACTGAATGGATCAATCTCCATAGTAAGCGTGATGATCCGGGGCATCCCTGGCAGGTTTGTTTTTCTGTCTTTCGCAACCCGTCTTCTTTTTTACACAGACGGTTATCGACAGAGCGGATAAGTTGGACCTGCCTTATTCAGCAGGGGTATTGCTTCCCCGGCGCTTAACCATCGTGAAGATATTTTTTCCATCCTGATGGCGGTACCCGACCTCGTCCATGACATTCCTGATCAGTATCAGGCCGAGGCCGCCAATCGGCCGGTCATCCCCGTCTAATGACACATCCCGCGATACGAAGGTAACCGGGTCAAAGGCCGGGGCCCGGTCTTCAACAATGACGACCACCTCCTGGTCGTCAGCTTCTGCAATAACACGCACCTCCCCCTTGTTTCCGGCATAACCATGGATAATAGCGTTCGTCACCGCCTCGTCTGTCGCCAGCTGTACATCGCTGATAAATTCTAAAGTAAATCCCTGCTCCTCAAGCAGTATCGCAACCCCGTCAAGGATTTCCTTCAGACCGGACATATCAGCCGGGATCGTCTGGTCAGTCCGGTCTTTCATAACAAAACCATGGTTCAGACCCTTATCAGATTTCTTATTTGTCTTTTACTGCTTTCAGCACCATCAGCGTCATGTCATCAGACTGTGGGTATCCCGCTGCAAACGCCCGGGCATCATGCAGTACCGAGTCCATTATCCCGCGGGCAGGGAGGGTGTGGTACTGCGATAACCCTTCACGCAGTCTTTCTTCGCCAAACATCCCCTCAGCCTCGTTTTCTGCTTCTGTTATACCGTCAGTATACAGGAGCATAATATCACCAGGGGAAAGCACACATACCCGTTCAGTGTATGTTGCTGTGTCCATAATACCCAGCGCAACCCCCGTGACCCCGAGCTCCTCGATCATCCCTGTACCGGCCCGGTAGACCATCGGCGGATTATGTCCCGCATTCGCGTAGGTGACCTGCCGGAGTTCCTCGTCGATGACCGCGTAGAAAACGGTGACAAACATCCCGGTCTCTTTTGTGTCACCGGAGATGATACCGTTCGCATCCCGGAGCACATCTGCGGGGTGGGTATGCCAGAGTGAACTGACCCGCATAACAACCAGCGATAACGCCATAAACAGGGCAGCGGGGATCCCTTTCCCCGAGACATCGGCAATCATGATGCCTGCCTTGTGGTCTTTTGCAGGGAGTACGGCAAACGGGATTACATCAAAGAAATCTCCGCCCACCTCTTTTGCAGGGATGCTCGTCGCCGCAATATCAAAACCAATAAGCTGCTCAATTTCCGTAGGCAGGAAACTCTTCTGGATATCCGCAGCAATATCCAGTTCGGTATTTTTCCGCTCGATATCCCGGAGATAATTATCACGTTCCACCCGTGTCTTTCGTTCCTCCTGCAGGTTTGTGATGATAAATGAGAAGATGAATATCCCTAACGCATTCGCGAAGATCATCGGGATTGCTACGGCAGATACCAGTGCAAGGGCCATGGCAAACGGGGTGGCAATAAAAAGTACGAGGAGCATATGAAGACCCTCCATCATGACAGCAAATTCAACTGCAATACGGGTCCCGGGAAACTTTTTATTATTAAAAAGCCAGACCAGGCCACCGAGCAGCCCCGCGAGCACCGTGGCAAGCGAGCAGGCATAGACCGTAAACCCTTCAAGAGTCACCCGGTACGCCGCCCCGATAAGACCGGCACCGAGCCCGACAAAGGGACCACAGGTGAGACCTGCTACCATTGGCCCGAGGTCGCGGACGTTGACCGGGGCTCCGAGCACCGTTATGCCTGACATTGTCCCGTATATAGAAAGTGCACCAAATATCAGCGTAAGCAGTACCTGGGCTTTTACGGTCGGATGACCATCCAGCACATCGGTGAAGATGCGCTGGCGGGTCAGGAGGTAGGCAGCTACGACGATCACACAGATCATCTGGACCAGGACAAGCAGGTCATCAACCATGAAGAGCGCCATAGTACAGGATTACCATCAAAAGGTAGTCAGTAAATGCATTAATAGTGCACGTCCGGGTCCTATACGGCCATCTGCCGGACATGTATGACATCCGTTGCATTCAGCGGTCGGTATGTCCAGCCAAAAAAATCTGATGCCGCGGGCCTTCTGAAGGTGGAATGACCTTTTTTTCAGGTCTATTGCTGAAACGGGGAGGTTCTCACCTGGTCGCATTATGGTGCACTTATAAGTAACCGGATCAAATGTATATTCACTACAAGGAGATGGGACCAATGGACACCACCACAAGCCACAGGGAGGGTGTGGCCATCATTGCACTCTTCGGCCGGATCGATACCACTGCGGCACCACAGCTGGAGAAGGAACTGAATACCCTGATGGGGGAAGGAAAACGCAAAATTCTCCTGAATTTCTCAGAAGTGACCTATATCAGCAGCGGTGGGCTGCGGGTGCTCCTTTCCACGGCAAAGAAACTTCGGAACCCGGAAGATAAGTTCGGACTCTGCTGCCTTGCCCAGGAGGTGAATAAAATCCTGAAACTTGCAGGGTTCACCACAATTTTTACCATATTTTCCTCTGAAGGGGATGCGCTTGACGCATGGAAATGAACTGCTGGAAAACCAGCGCTGGCAGCCGCTTCCCGGTGATGAACATGCACAAATCTTTCCCTATATCAGGAAAGTAGATACAAACTCATCTAATTCTTATATTATTTCGACCCCGTCACAGATCATCCTTATCGATCCTGGCGGTTTTATGGAGCAGATGGACCTGCTTGCAGCTGAAATTGAGAAGATCCGGACGGTAAATCCACGGCCGGTATTTATTTACCTGACTCATACTCATGTCGACCATTTTGTGGTAATCCAGTCTCACCCGTTCTTTAATGGACCGGAAAGACCCATTATTGCCGCCCATGCCACGGGGGCTGCAAGCCTTGAGACCGCTGATACCGCAAGTACCCAGGCAGACCTGTTCCAGATCAGGCTCACTCCCCTGCACGTACCAATGCAGCTGTTTGCTCCGACCCGGGAACATAAGACTGATTTTTTCGAGATTTGCCCGCTTGTTGCTCCCTGTGTCCGTGTCCAGGAAAGTGATATAACGGTCGATGACACCCTTTTCCTGAAAAGGCAGGTCGTGGTTTCCGGGCCGCAGGACAGGGTGGAGGTCTACCATCTCCCGGGCCACAGCAGTGACAGCATCTGTATCCGGGTCGGTGGCCTGCTTTTCATTGGCGACCTGCTATTTGCGGCAAGCCCGGGGATTGCCGGTCTTCGTGGGTGGAGCCAGCAGGATCTTATTGCATCGCTTCACAAAGTCAGGTGGATCCTGGATAACGAAGATATCAGGGTCTGCTGCCCGGGACACGGACGCCTTATATCTTCTGCAAGTGCTGAAGCTGTCTTTGCCAATATGGAGAAAGAGACCTATTTCCTGACTGAGATCCAGGAGATCAATCCCGAGTGGGCAAAGCAGACCGCACGGTATGCAAACGACCTGATGAACCGTGTGGCTGAGACCTTCACTATCATGGCAGGGAGGTGTTACCGTGCAGCCCATATCCTCGAAGAACTCGAGGAGACAGGGGAAGCAGAGAACCTTTCGGGCCTGCTCTGCCTGGATGCCATCGATTCGATCCTCGCTGATTTCCACCGGTTCAACGAGGACTACCGTGCAGGAAATCAGCGCGATGTCCACCTCGCCCTGAAGGCCGGGCAGATCACGGCAAAACTCGAAGCGGTGTACAGGACAGGACAGCTTGACCTCGTCATCGACCCCTACCTCGTAAAACGTGCAGAACGACTTCTTTCAGATTATATGACCCTTTTCCGGGGATTCAGGCCAGCCATCGAGAGGGAGGAATTTCAACTGGACACCATTGTTGGCCATTGCATCCGGACGCTCGTTTCACCCCCCTGCAGTGATGAAGACCTTATAACACGTGCCGACGACGAAGTTCAGTACCGGCAGGCACTTGTGAAAAGGCTCGTTTATGTACCTGTTTTTGAGGAAAACCCGGTCTCGTTTATCCCTGCGGAATATCCCTTCAGTGTGGTTGCAGACAGGGAACGATTAAAAGACTTAGTTGCTGGCATTCTCGAGGATATGGCCGGTATCGGAGGGGAACAGATAACCGTCTGCAGTACGAAAGAGACCAATCGCGGCTTTGTGACCATCAGTGCAGAATTCCATTCACAAAGCATTGATTTTCCAGGGGAACGGCTCGGTTTCATGATAAAAGAGTGCGAGCTTTCCGGGGGCTTTTTCTCCTGTGAAACAGAGGGGGAAGTCATTTCAACCGTGATTGAACTGCCGGCAGTATGAGGGGCGGGCAGGTACCCGCTATAACAGAACATTCTTTTTCCTTTTCTAATGTGTGTTATGTAAAAAACAGAGGGACTCCGTTGACTTAATTCAAATCTATCATTGAGATCCCCATGTTGTTCCGAATCTCATCACGCTCCCGGGGCTCATGGCCCGACACTGTGGTGACCCCGGTTGGGATAGAGACTATCCCCAGACACTCTTAATGTAATCGGATTTTGGTAAACCCTGACCATGGAATACCTTGTCGGGGGACGGGCAGAGAGGGGGTGAAACCTCCTCCTGTCAATCAATGAGATTTTTTTCTGGACATGAAAGAATATCAGAAGATCAAAAAGTGATGATCCCATGCACAAGTAACGGGATAGGTTGTTCACCCTCCGGTATTTCTTTAAAGAATTACAATTTCCTGACGAGGTAAAAGACCCAAATCACCGGGTAAATTCAGAAATTTTCGTCTGGCGTCCCCCTTTCGGCTCAAATCCTGACAGCCTGAGTCCAATCAGGCGGATTTTCCGGCCTTCAGGAAACCCGGGAAGAAGTCCGTGCGAGGTCGTTGTTATCAGGCTGGGATCATCACTGTACCGCTCAAATGTTCTTGACCGGGTACAGGTCAGAAAATGCTCGTCTCGTACCTTCACCGTAATAGTCCGGAACCGGAGGTGCTCATGTACCAGGACCGCGTGGAGTCTCCATTGCCATATTGTCGAGTGTCCGTACCAGGTACCTGTTTTCTCATCGGTGTCGTTCTCAAAGGTAATCTCGCGTGATATCGATTTATATCCCTCTTCCTGCCTTACTTCCCGGTCATCAGTTCCCAATGAAAGGTTATGGATTACCGCACCCCACTTCCCGAAGAGTGCGACTAATTCCTGGACATCGATACGTGAGAGATCACCAATCGTGCGAACCCCCAGCTGGTGCAGCATCCCGCGGCTCTTCTTTCCGACCCCGGGGATCTTTCCGACAGGAAGTGGCGACAGGAACCCGCTCACACTTCCTGGTTCCACCACGGTGAGCCCGTCGGGTTTCCGGTAGTCTGATGCAATTTTGGCCACGACCTTTGAGGGGGCTACCCCGATTGAGCAGGTAAGCCCCGTTGTATTCCTGATAGCCTCTTTCAGGGCAACTGCCGTTGCACGGGCAGATACATAGTCCCCGGTCATGGAGATATCGAGATATGCCTCATCGATACTAACCTGCTCAAACCGTTCGGCGGCACTCTTTGCGAGCTCCATCACCTCCCTGGATACCTTGACATACAGGTCAAAATGGGGGCGGACAAATACGCCCCCGGGACAGAACTCAAAGGCCTTCGAGATTGGCATCGCAGAATGCACACCGAATACACGTGCCTCGTAAGACGCGGTGCTGACGACACCACGTCCTTTCCCATCTTTCGGGTCCGCCCCGACTATGACCGGACGTCCCCTGATTTCCGGGTGTTCACGCATCTCGACAGCGGCAAAGAAAGCGTCCATATCTACATGGAGGATAATCCGCTGTGCTGGTCCGGTTATGGGTTTCGGAAGGTCCATGATAGTTCAGATGGGGATACGTGAGGCTCACAAGCGGGACAGGGCCACCATCACCAGTTTATGGGGGTCCTGTAAGTCCCGGGAAGGTGAGTGATCCAACAGTACTTCCCACTCATACCCCATTAAACCGGGGGTCATCGGAACGGGTACTACAAGAGTATGCAGATTTCCTGACCTCGCAGGAGTTACTGGTATAGAGTATGGGAAGGGCTGGAAAGGATGACATCAATGGTATCCATCACGTCTGGCGGGCGAATTCTTATCGCAGAGCGCTGCAGTTCATGGGGAATGACCGCATCATGGAGGCGGGTGTGGCAGAGCGTGCAAAGCACCAGGATATCCGATGCACTCTTAAAGGATTTTGTTTCATGATCCGACGGAATAGGATGGAGTTCAAGCATGGAATGCGGAACAACACTGCCGCACGATTCGCAGCAATAACCGGTCGCCAGCTTCACTGTTTCTCACGTAGTGCAGATGAAAGATTCAGTATAGTCATTGGCCCCCCTCGTGCTAATCCCTGACTATGTGTATCCTATGGTGTTGAGCTGATATACGTTACGTTTTGATTCTGAACACCGGGTCTGGACTGCACGGGGCCATGTCGGAAACCGGACCTGGTGCCGCGACCTGCAGGTATCATTCCCACGCTGGCCGGCTACCTTACGTGGCAATCAGGAGGTCTTTTTGTGAATGGTCAGGGATATCCCGAAGCTGCATAATATACCCCGATGAAGACTCATTGCAGGGGGAAAAGAGGGGTGTTATAAGCACATCGAGATGGCAGGATGGTTGTAGCGGGAAACAAATATCCCTCCGGTCTGATAGCTCAAATCTTACCGCTTCACCCCTCGATAACGCCTCCCGTCTCCCGGAAGGGAGAATATTGCTGCTGAACAGGTTATACCGGTCCCTCCCGTTACCCGTGAAACCGATCGCTTTGCATGGTTGGTTCACTTCCATCAGCCATCCCTTTTCATCGAATAGTGCTATTGCCACGGGGGAATGCTCGAAAATCCCCCTGAATTTAATTTCGCTCTGCTGGCGGGCATATTCTGCATCCCTTACACCGCTGATATCCCGTATTGACTCAATTGCTCCGGCGATGGCCCCCTGTTCATCATACAGCGGGGTGGCAATCCCCCACAGGGTTTTCTTGCCGGACGGCAGCGTTGCCGTGCATTCAGCAATCAACGCGTTTCCCTTTCTTTTAACCCCGGTATAACCACAGTTCATGACCTCTTCATCGCTGGCAAAAATAAGGTCAATCAGGAGTGGACGTCGCTTCCCATAAAAAGCAAGGGTATAGTCGGGTTCATTCCGCCCGAGCATCTGGTGTGCAGGGACACCGGTGAGTTCCTCCATCGCCCTGTTCCAGGCGACCAGGTTACCTCCCTGGTCAACTGCCAGCGTCGCGTCGGGAAGGAAACTGATGATATCGGATAATCTCCTGATCGACTCCCGGAGAGAGTTTTCGGCCCTCTTCCGGGCCGTCGCCTGGATGATCATATTCTCGAGTTCGACAAATTGTGTCTTCGGCTCATCGCCTTTCTGGAGGTAAAAATCAGCCCCGTTGTTCAGCGCCTCAATAACTACCTGCTCCCGTGAACGACCGGTAAAAATGATAAACGGGATATCATTTCCTGATGCGCGGAGGTACTTGAGGAGTTCTATCCCGTCCATATCAGGCATCTGGTAATCAGAGACAATTGCATCGTAATTTCGCGTCCTTAACAGTTCGATGGCCGCACCTGCGGATGTCGCGGTATGGACCGAGATCGTCCCCTTCTTGGAAAGGTAATCCCTCGTTATCCCAAGCAGGTTATAGTCATCTTCGACGAGAAGGACAGAGATCATGGAGGAATATCCCGTTTATTATGTATTCTTAACGGTACCTGGGACCTGTAACGTATGGACTCATCAGGTACAGTCCTTGTATAGGTAGAATGAATCCCCTGCAAAAAAACCTGTTGAATTGACAGTCAGCACCGTATCTTACCCGGGCAGACCAGAATAGAAATTGCAATAATTTTAACCCGGGTTTGAATAATCTGCTGCTTTTTGCGGGTTATTTGTAGCGGCTGGTTCACATTCACGCGACAACCAGTCCTCGATACTCCCGATCTCACCAGCAGACAGGCCGTACAGTTCATACACGAGGGTGTCAATCTCTTCATCACATCCCTGTACCCGTTCCCGGATCGCTGTGGCCTCCCTGGTTGAAACTGCGGTATCAGCTGCTTTAACGAGCGCATGTCGCCTCTCCACGAGGCGGGCTATCGTGTTGAATAGCCTGTTCCCGGAAAACTCCTCGGTTTCAGGGACGGGCAGGGGAAATCTCATGAGGTGCCGAAGGAGGTATCCCGGCATCCCTTTTTTCCGGGCCGATGAAAGGACATAGAAGGTTGCAAGGCGGGAATTCAGAATTCCCGGTAATGCAGGGTCATTACACGGGATGGCAAGCACCCCGGCACCGGGATAGGCCCCGGAGGAGACGGTCATCCATTCAGGGCCGCCTGACACGCCCGCTGCCCGGGTAAGAAGGACGGGCGCTTCCATGAACTGCGGCGTGGCTGGGCCCTGCCATTCCCACCAGCAACCATCATCCGGACCGGTTTTTGGCAGCTTCGAATGGTTCTTCCAGAGAATTACAGCCAGGGTATGGTGATGGTTATACAACCACTCCCGGAGGTCAGGGACACGGCCGGCCAATGCACGGGTCGTCCCGGGGGGAATCCTGACAATATACCTCGAATACCCTGGAGGGCTGTATCGCCGGATCTCCCCGGGTAGAATAAACGGATGGATGAACGTCCCTGCAACAGGGTCTTTCCGAAGGACATTTTCATACTCGTGCCTGCTGATCACAAACCCCGGGGTACTGCCTGTTTCCCCGAGCATGTATTCCCCTAGGATATACCGTGCAAGAGGTGTACCGGCGGAATCTATCTTCTTTCTTATTTCAGCGGGAGCCACACCGTTTAACATCCACGGACTGCTGCCAAGGGATGTTGGATCAATGGTCCGGACAGTACGAAAAGAAATGCTTCCGGGGCCATCTTTACCGGGTTCTACCGCATCTGTCACACGCACAGGGTGATCAGGGGGACGGTTGGTGATGGTAATAAGCACGGGGTCACGCATACCAGCGAAGACCGGGAGGTCACGAAGGCCTATGACTTGTTCCAGCTGGTAACCGGCAAGCCACCCGCGAAAATGGGCAGCCTCACGAGAACGTTGCCAGCTGCCGGTAACAACCCCGCAGAGCACCCCACCGGGCCGTGTCATTGAGAGCCCGGACTCAAGGTAATACGGGGTGGCGTCATCCGGTTTACCAGAACGGTAATGACGGTGGAGGTAGTCATTCAGGTCTTTCCCGGAACACGGAAGAAGGGACGGGAACATTGAAAAAATCACCCCGAACCCGCCGTCGGACGCCACCTCTGGAAATACATCGCCGATTAAAATTCCCGGGGCAGGAGGATTCAGTCCTGACCAGGACGACAATGATGGTTGTTCCTCGTAGTCCTTACCAATGAGGATATTCCCGGACCTGATATTCCGTGATAATATAACCCGTAAAAGACCGGCACAGGCACATTCTGAACTGCCGTGCCCCGTGGTATGCAGAAGATACGAGAGGAGGGACAACCGGGTGACTTCAACCGCCACCGGGTCGTTGTCAATACCATACACCGAGTCCCCGAGGATACGGACTTTTTCATCGAATGTAAGTTCCCACCGGCCGTCAGGCAGCTGGAAGACCGGAAGGGGAAGCGTGCCGAACCGCTGGTATCCGCCACGGTAACCGGTGGAGGCAACGGCCGGCAGCAGTCCCTGCACCTTCCTGGAAGCGGGGTCACGGCCTTCTGCGAGAAGCGGGACCAGGTGTTTTGTATACCACGAACGGTGCCAGCCGGCAAGGACCTGGTACATTATCAGGAGGATTCGGCCGGTCCTGCAGGCTGGATCAAGAATCCGTATTCCGGTGTTTTTAGGAGTTTTTCCTGCCAGCCTTGGAAGGAGAAGGTCACGGGCGGTCTCTTGCAGTAACCCGGCAGGGAGCAGGGGAGCCCCGGGACCGGCATGGCACGGATATTGTTCCCTGATGACCATCCGGCCGTCCCGGGACAGGTATGCTGAATAGCGAAGGAAGGCAATCAGGGAGCGTTCATGTGAATCAGACCATGCATCAGCCCATTCATCGCAAAATTTTTTTTGTCCCGTTAACGAGACCAGCCGGCTGGTAACTACCGGGTCAACAGACAGCGTAGTACAGGCTGAAACGTACGGCCAGACCCGGGCATCCGTCCCATTCAGCCCGGGTGGAATGCCTCCGTCTTTTCCCGGGGTACCATCCTCAAAAAGGGACGAAAGCCCTCCGGCTAGGCCTTTTACCCGGGTCTCCTCTTCAACCGAGCCATAACGGAAAACGCCCGCCTCTTCAAGAAGCCTCGCTGCAATGAGGGAGGATTGCAGGGTTGTGACTGCTTCGGTGAACCCCCTGGGTGAAAGGCCATGGTTCCGGGCAGTAATATTCCGTGCGAGGACCTCCCTGATCCGGCTCGTCACGGGGGACGGGTTTTCGTCCTTATCTCCGTTCAATGCTAGCATTCATCTGCAGTCTCATAGATGGTGAGGACTTCATCGGCGACGTCTTTTCCCACACGGGACATGATCTCTCCGATCAGGATATCCGCATATTCCGGTGGTACGCAGGCAACACTTTCCTCACCAGTCCTCATTTTTTCAACCAGGTATGACAAGTCACCATCGGTAAGCCTCATCAGGCGGTGTTTGAAATCCTCTTCATCTCTGGAATAATGATTCGCCACAGGGGGCAGGATAGAGCGGAATTCAACCCCCGAGCCTGAGCAGATCATCTCTTCGCATTCCGGCGCAAGGATACGCAGGATCTTAATATCCCTCTCATCAAGTTCACGTGCCATGGCACCCGGTACTCCTCAGTCAATATCTGCTGCAAGGGTGATGAGCTGATCGTTTCCGGCGCCGGTGGCAGACAAAACAGGCAGATTACCAGGTAGCCTGACACCCTGCCTTGTCATCACCGTTATAAAATAGCCCGCCTAACCGTTTTGATCACTACGAATAACAGGGGAGGGTGATGGAATAGACGGCTTAACGGGAAATCAGGGCGATATGCTCGTCTGCCTTCTTCTCGAGTTCCACCCGCTTGTCAAGGCCCGCAATATCGCGTATAGCTTCCAGCACGTGGACGGAATCCTCAAGGAACGAGAGGAGGTCTGTCGGGTACATCTCGATCCCATATTCGTCCAGTAAATAACTGCTTATCTGCCGGTGCTCGAGACCCCTCTCGCGGAGCTCGATAACAAGGGTTGCGAATTTTTTCGCGGGACAGTCACAGAGCGGGGACTCTTTACAGTCGCACTTGAGAAAATCGTCGAAAAATGAGAGGAGCTGGTCCCTGACAGCCGGGTCAAGGTAATCAAAGTTTAAACGGCCCGAGATCGCTTCAAGGGTCGTACCATGAAACGCAGACATCGGCAGCCGGTATCCCACAAGGCGTTCTATCTTTTTTGAACTTCTGAACCGGGCTTTTTCCGCAATCAACTCTCTTCCCCGGTATCCTCGTCAAAGTTCTTCAGGGTGGTCATCGCTTCGTTCATCGTCTCGATCTCAATTAACCATTCGTCGAACAGGGTCGGCTGCTCGATGTCATCCTTGACATACTTCCCGCAGCAGGCAGCCCCGTTGATAACGTTGGCGCCAATATTTGCTGCAATCCCGAGGGCTTTCTCCATGTCCTCGTCGATCATCTTTCTTCCTTCCTTGACGAGGACCTTGATATCTGTCGGGTAGCCGCCCTCGATAAACATCCGGCAGGAGGCGAAAAGGGCAAGCATGGAGAGCTGGAGTGACTCCACGATCTCTTCAATCTCGTCCTCGGGGGCCGCTGACATTATGACAGATTCCACCTGGGCGAGTCTCTCAAGCGTCTCTTCCTTTGGGAACCGGCCATTCTGGTAGAGCTTAATGATTTTAAGAACTGATACGGTGATATCCTGGCCGAAATTGTAGAGCGCCCGGAACCCCTCCGGCATCTCTTCGGTATCTTCAGCCACCTCAAAATCAGATTCTCTCAGGCGGTTCAGCCAGTTATCCCAGCGTTCCTGGTTATAAAATATATAGAACAGTTTCATAGGCTCCGGTGCAGCCGCCGATTTTGCTTTTTTTGCCATTCTGTACAACTTAATTCTCGCCAATTAAAGAATTTTCTGTATAGAGCTGATAGTATCCGCTATAATGGGCGGGATTTACGGGATCCCGGCGACCTTGAAATCCATGGTGACAGGAATATGAATGGAAAGAGCAGAGGTAAACCCGTTGTACCGAGCGGAAAAAAAGGATCTGTATCAACACACCTGAACGGAAAAATTCACACCCTGACCATGAAAACGGACATGAGGCCGGAAGGCCACAAACCTACAGATGGAAATTGAAGACCCCGGGAGTCATTTTCCCATTAAATGCGCTCTGTGGATACCCTCTCAAATCTGTCTTACAGATTGGTAATTCCAACATTTCGTCACGCTCCAGGGGCTCATGGTCCGCCACTTTGGCGACCCCGGTTGGGATAGCGACTATCCCCCACTACTCTGAATGTAATGGGCCTTCGCTGAAATCCTGCCCGAAGAATATCTTCATGGGGTGGGCAGGGAGGGGTGAAACCCCCTCCAGGTCTTCGTAGTTCCCTCTTATTTTTTAGTGACACCGAAGGGTTGTAACAAAGCCATTAAATTCCTGTTCAAAATCTCCTTATATCAGGATTCGTTGAAGCAGTTCCATGCCGAAATCCTCACAGGCCCATGTACCAATGTATGATTATGCGGCTTTGTTGAAACCTTAGGCGTTTAAAGAAGAAAGAAATCTTTCGGGTTCAGCCAGGTTTATCCAAGACAACGGGTGGCTCTTCATCAGACCGCCAATTTATGACCCCCGAATTGGTAATAGTATCGAATGTACTGTTGAGCCTGATGCTTACGGTGCAATCGAAAAGAAGAAGAGATCCCCTGCCGGATATCTCCTTTGCAAGGTATGCGGGATCGTTTCGAACAGGACGGGTTTCCCCCGGGCAGGGGCATAGCAGGATTGCCGGAAGAGGGTGTGAAAACCATTGACGTGAACGGGGTCACGCTCGCATACCGGGAGATCGGTTCCGGGTACCCGCTTCTTATGATCAACGGGTTTGCCTCAACGATGGACACATGGAACCCGCCGGTGCTGGCAATGCTTGCTGCACACTTCCAGGTAATCATCTTTGACAACCGGGGTACCGGGTACTCTTCCACATCTGACGAGCCGTTCTCCATGGCCCTCTTTGCAGAGGACACTCTTGCCCTGATGGAAGCACTCCATATTTCCCGGGCACATGTCCTCGGTCTCTCCATGGGTGCATCCGTTGCGCAGGAACTCGTGCTTGCGAAGCCGGAACTGGTTAACCGGCTCATCCTTGTTGCCGGGACCTTCGGGGGAGACAGGCAAGAACGGATGCTGCAGGAGACCTGGGAAATACTCGCTGACAAGAGCGGGAGTCCTGTTGATGTGGCAAACCGGATGTTTTCCCTGCTTTTTCCGGGAGACTGGCTTACAACGCATGATCCATGGCAGTACTGCCCTGAACTACACGAGACAACAAGTGTTGAGTGTGCGGGCCGCCAGGCAGAGGCATTCACCGGATGGCCCGGATCATACGACCGGTTGCCCGGTATCTGTTGCCCTGTGCTGGTTCTTACCGGAACGGAGGATATAATCATCCCTGCGGATAACTCCATGCTGCTTGCGGGAAGAATCCCGGGAGCACGGTGTGTGCTGCTACCGGGTGCCGGACACGGACTGCAGTACCAGTGTCCCGAGGTCATGGGCAGGGAAATAATCAGTTTCCTGACAGAGGCCCTTTTACGTCAATAATTCAGTGATATAACCGCAGATATTCAGACCGCGACATTTTGTAACGTGTCTGCTCCGGCCTGTCCTGCAGTATCTCCCTGTATCACCTCGTTTTGGGAGCCAAAAACCTGGAAAAAATTTTCAAAAGATGTAACTCTGTGAAGGGCAGCCCACGTGTTTTACAATTTCCGGCCCTGGGCAGGAACGGTGAAGCCGGCCACCGGTACCCCGCAATCTTCACAATAAACCTGCGGGGGAGCGAGGACCGCCCGGTTACTCTGCCGTTTCTCCTTTCGTACAAGATAACAGAGATGGCAGGCATCCGCGACCTTTGCGGGGGGAACACAGCCAAGGGTGCGGGACAGTTCTGCCGGGCCACCCCTGACCAGTGGTCCGCAGATGGCATGTGAGACCGGGTCATACCGGCATACCAGCTCTTTGAGTGGCTGTTCCCAGATGTTTCCAATTGAGATCCCCTGGCATATCTGGAGCGTCCCCATCGCATCCACGTGGAGCCGGTCCGGGTTTCTGAGATCTTCGTAGGGGCAGCGGGTGAACTGCTGCCAGTCCCTGCAAACAGCATACGGGCTCAGTTTTTCTGCAGCCCGGCCCCGGAACATGACCCCGCCCCCTTCGATAATCCCGGTCTTTTCTTCCCGTGAAACCCCGGGAGTGTCCGGCCCCGATGCACCGGGATCTAGTGCCAGGACTGATGCCGGTAGCCCCATTTCCTGTGCAATCCTGAATGCACACCGGGCCGGGTTGTCACTCCTGTCCCCGTAATGAAATACGTCATCGCTGATGCTCAGGTCCGTGATCCCGAGATCGGCAAGAGGCTCCAGGAAGAGCCGGGCATTCTCTTCAGAAGTTGCAAAGAACCCGTTGGTCACGACCCCGGCAGAGAACTTCCGCTGGCGTGCCTGCCGGATGCTTTCGATGAGGAGCGGGTAGAACAGGAATGGTTCTCCACCCTCGAAGTAAACCGTATCAACGGTGCCGGTATCCTTTGCCTGATCCAGCACCTGGTTGATCTGACCGGGGGAGAACGTGCCCTGTGCGTCAGGACTACTGCACACAAAGCAGTGTTCGCACGAGAGTGTAGCACATGTACGTCAGGATGAAATGGACCTGGGTGATCATGATACTCCGTTCATGGTAATTTTTACTGGGTAGTTCGTTTTTAAAAAGATATTCGTCTGGACCAGGTGGGATGAGGGTAAAACCGCCCCCAAATGACGCCCCGGCGGCGGTTTGGTGAGTGCTGACGCGATTGCCCAGAGTATTTCGAATTTTAAAGGCTATTTTCCTGTTCTAATGTTTGATTGCCTTTTGATTTCATTTATGGATATCTTATAGTCAGTGTAGTCGCCCACTCAAAACAGCGAAGAGGCTTACAGTTAGATCTTCAGAAAATACTGTACCAGATGGAAATCGTAACCAGGGTGGGGCGGGGAGAGGGTGAAACCCCCTCCTGTCTGAGCAGTTCCATTGAACCTGGCATGAACAATCCCCCGATTGTTCATACGTAAGGCCCCTGACCGCAATTTATATACGTGCTTTTTTATCCCCGGAGGGTTGTAACAAAGCCCGGAAGAAAATACCGCTATATCTCCGGGACAAACCTACAAGGCAGATAAGGAACATACAATCCTCAAAGACCAGGGACAAATGGATCCCTGGCCGGGAACTGTGGAAATGGTGGAAGAACAGACGGTAGTAATGGTCCGGTCCGGTGAACTCTTCCTTAAAAGTGAGCCGGTCAAACGACATTTCATCGGTCTGCTTATCAGGAACATTAAACGGACACTTGACGCTGCCGGGCTGTCCTTCCGGCATGAGACCCCGCGGGGGAGAATACTCATCTACGGGGATCACCCGCGTAAGATTGCGGCCGAGGTGGCAGGGGTATTCGGGGTGGTTGATGTCAGTGTCGCCACGATCACCAATAATACCCCGGAAGAACTTGGGAGGGTGGCCAGGACTCTGGGGCAGAAACACTTAAAGGCAGGAATGAGGTTTGCTGTCAGGGCGAAACGTGAGAAGGGGTCAGGGGGCCCTGACAGCCAGGAGCTCGGGAGGGTCATCGGGGGTGTGCTCCTCGACGATCAACCAGGGGCACTGGTTGACCTTTCCCACCCGGAATACGAGGTCTTTATTGAAGCACGTGAAAACGGGGGGTTTGTCTACGACCACCGGATCCCCGCACCCGGAGGCCTCCCGTTTGGTACGCAGGGAACTGCACTGGGCCTGATTTCGGCCGGGATTGATTCTCCCGTTGCGTCATGGATGATGATGAAACGTGGGTGCGGGATGGTCCACCTCAACATGGACGCGGGAAGATGGGCAGGCTGTGCGACTGCTGAAGGGGCCGTTGAAAATCACCGGCGCCTATCGCTCTGGGTGAAGGGCTACCCGCTCCGGATGCTTGTCGTGGATTCGTCCCCGCTCTACGACTCAATGTCAGGGGGGGTCCCGCAGCGGTATATCTGTGTGATCTGCAAGAGGTTCATGTTCCGGGTTGCTGCAAAACTCCTGCCCCGGGAGCACGCAGAGGTGATTGTTACGGGAGAAAACCTGGGGCAGGTCGCTTCGCAGACCCTTTCCAACCTTGCGGTCATCTCGTCGGCGGTGAGCGTCCCCGTTATCAGGCCGCTCGTGACCTTTGATAAAGGAGAGATAGTCACAATTGCCCGCCGGATTGGGACATTCAACCAGAAGCCCGGGGACCTCTGCTGCCGGGCAGTCCCTGCGATGCCGTCTACCGCGGCGAACCTTGCCGAGGTGATCGCTGCAGAAGAGCGGATTGATTTTGACCTGCTGGTTGCGCAGGCGATTGAACGGATACGGGTAGTAACCGCCCTGAATGGTGAAATTACCGTGCATGAAAAGCCGGAATATGAACAGACTATTCCTGTATGAGATGTGCGGGAGGATATACCCCTCCGCAAACGCTGGTACAGCCTGTGCGCCCGGTCCGTCCCGTGAAATACGGGGACAATAAAGGGGTTAAAATTCTTTCTGGTTGAGCATATAACTGGCTATAACCGCATGGTTCAACCAGTGAACTCCCTATATCTTCTTATTTTTTTATACCCGGGATCTTCTTAGTACTCATACAATACCGCCGCGGTTATGGGATACCGCAAGTCCCGCAACACGGCTTATTCCGAGGAGAAGAAAGAATGAAACTGCCACCTTCCTCATGGATAGTGCTCTCGCTGCTCAGTGCAGGCAAGGCCTTCACGAACAAGGAGATTATCACGCTGACCGGGCTGTCTCCCCGCACGGTCAGGTATGCCATCCAGAAATTACGGGAGAACCGCCTTATCGCGGAAGAATGGAATTTTGAAGATGCACGACAGGTCAGGTACCGCAAGGATGAACCTGATGGTGCAAAGCAGAAAGAGCATAACGTAAACCGGTCTGCAACGAAGAGGGGTTCCTGTGCCTGAATACACGGGCCTTCCCGGGCAGATTGTATGATAACCCGCCACCGGTGTGCTCCCTGGAGAAACGGAAGAGGCGGGGCACGGTCACGGCCGGGTATGCACCGGGGATTGGTACGGCAGAGAAACACTCAGCGTTTGTAACTTTTGTAATCAACAACACACAACAACACATTTTTCCAGGCAGCCTCTTCAGGGGTTACGAACAGATTTTGTCCTGTCAACAATTCGAGGTTATTTTCCCAACATGCACACCATTAAAGTTAGTAATTTCGGTTATCCGTGAACTGCCAATCCATGAGATCGCCTCACCGGTAAGATCAACCGATCGTAAGTCACCTGTGACTAAAATATATGCAGAAACCTTGTTATTACATCGAAGGGAGTTTATTTTTTCAGCTCATCTTTTGAAGCGGTATTGATTTGAATTGTGCCATATGTCGAATTATTGTAATAGAAATTAAATGGGAGTACTGTTATAATCCGGCATTATTATAATGATATCATTCGATTTTGCGGTGTTTTTTACGAATAAGGACGCACTCTCCAGTCCTCATTTATCGGGGTATTGTAATAGCCGTACACACTGCGGAGACCATACACAGAATAAAAGAACAATGAAAATTATGATTACTGGTTGTTTGATCCAGTAATTTTTATTATTTGATTCTAAAGCCTCTGAATAAAATATGAGTGCTAAAGCGGTGATAAAGAGGAGCATCGTATACATTCTGGCATCCTGGGAATACTGGATATGAAATGGTGAAAACGTGATTAATGCAGCCATTATTATTCCAACAGGCCATCCAAACAACTTTTTTCCGATTATATAGAACAGTGGAATTGTTGCAATACCGAAGAGGGCGGGAAACAGGCGATAGAGAAATTCACTGGTACCAAAAGGCAGAATAATTTTTTCCACAAGGTAAAATAAAGGGGGATGGACTTCCCCAGACTACTCAGTAATTGCCAGTAGTCGCCTGTTGATTGTTGAGTGAATACATGGGTTGCGGCTTCATCGAGCCAGAAAGAATTAAAATCAAGATGATATAGCCGTAAAAATGTGCCTATGATAATGAAACAAGATACCAGCAAAAAAGGAAAATATTTCTGGTAATTTTTCACATTCACATTTTAATAGGTGGGGTAAAAAGATAGATCTGACAGGGGTTCGGCAGAGCCATATCCCCCTAACTATGGCACCGTGCACCCTTGTTCTTCTCGAAGTACTGCTGGTGGTACTCCTCGGCCTCGTAAAATTCCCGGGCAGGGACAACCTGGGTCACAACCGGTTGCCGGTAGCGGCCACTCTTCTCCAGCCTGCATAATTGCCGATTCAGCCGCTGCCCGTTGCGCATCATCGTGGTAAAATACCGCGGAGCGGTACTGGCTCCCGAAATCAGGGCCCTGGCGGTCAGGCGTGGTCGGGTCGTGGATCCTGAAGAATTCTGCAAGCAGCTGCTCGTACGTCAGGAGGGCCGGATCGTACGTGACCTCCACAGCCTCAGCATGCCCTGTAGTATCCGTGCAGACATCCCGGTATGTCGGATTTTTCATCTGGCCCCCGGTGTAGCCGACCCTTGTCGATAGAACCCCCTTCATCCGGCGGAATGCTGCTTCCACACCCCAGAAACAGCCGGCGGCGAACGTTGCTTTCCTGTACCCTGCTCCTTGATCAGCATCGGTCATCTGCACATCATCCCGATGAATTCCTTCCCTCTCATCCTATATGGGGGTTGGTATCAGGACAAAGCCATTGATCAGGCGGGAAATATTTGTATTAAATAAGCGGACATCACATAGGTGATGCTAAAGAGGTCTCCCTTTCGAATTTCCCGGGTGCTGTTACCGGGACTACCCTTGGGATCGGTGCCTGATGAGTGATAATAATAGTATAGAAGTCCGTTCGGTGACGAAAAATTTCCAGGGTTCACGGGTACTGGACGGTATCAGTTTTTCAGTCGGAAAAGGAGATGTTTTCGGATTTCTCGGTCCGAACGGTGCAGGAAAAACGACCACCCTGCGGATACTGCTCGGCCTGCTCAGGCCCGACTCCGGTGAGGCACTGGTCCTTGGGGAGTCCCTCGACACCGCCGATGCCGCACGAAAGCGCGTCGGGGTACTGTTTGAGAACAACGGCCTCATTGAGAGGTTTACAGCCCGGGAAAACCTCCTCTATTATGCTGAGCTCTACGAGGTCGCGGACCCGGAGAAACGGGCCCGTGAACTGCTGGCATATGTCGGCCTTTCAGACAGGGGGGACGACCTCGTCGGCATATTCTCAACCGGGATGAAACGGAAACTCGGCCTCGCCCGGGCGATCCTCCACAAACCTGAAATTCTCTTTCTCGACGAACCATCATCAGGGCTTGACCCCGAGGGCCAGAAGATGGTCCATGACCTGATCGTCGGCCTTTCCGGGCAGTCAATGACAATATTCTTAAATTCCCATAACCTCGACGAGGTGAGCAGGGTCTGCTCGAAGGTCGCAATTCTCCACCGCGGGACTATCAGGGCGTATGATTCAATCGAGCGGCTCAGGACCGGTCCGTCAGGAACAGGGCTTGAGATCACGCTCTCTGAACCGTCCCTCGCAGACAGGGCCGTGGCCATTATCAGCGCACTGCCGGGCGTGACCATAAACTCGCAGGAAAACGGGCATATTATGGTCACACTTTCCGGTTCAGGCGGGTCTCCGGTACTTGCAGCACTGATAACGGGAGGAATCGGGGTGGAGGAGGCAGTGCGACGTAAGCGTACCCTTGAAGAGATCTATTTGGAGGTTGTCCGCGATGCCGGAGGTATGCAGGACAATCCGGCACCGGTTGCAGCCCCGGGGAGAGGACAGGTATCATGATGAACGGGGTCTTCGTCATCGCGAAGAAGGAAATCCGGCAGCTGACGCACAACACGCAACTTATGGTCTCCTCATTCGTAATGGCCTTTGTTTTCGGGGCAATATCAGGTCCCGCATTGATGGCCACCGGGGGGGCAGGTACGGGTGTCGGGATCGACACGCTGCTGTTTACCTATGGGCTGATGATCGGACTTCTTATCGGGTATATCCTATCAGGCCAGACATTCCTTCGTGAAAAACAGGACGGGACCATTGAGACCCTCCTTGCCGGACCACTTCCCATAAAGGAGATCTGGCTTGGAAAAGTAATCGGCGTGCTCATCCCGGCCTATGTGCTGACACTTGCCTCCACGGCACTGATGATCATTATTGCAGGATCATTCCAGGGGGAAGCCTACATCCCGTCAGGACCGATAATTATCCACCTGATTACCGTGGTACCCGCATTTATCGCGTGCGGGGTAGGGGTGCTTGGGTTTATACAGCTGCTGCTCGGAATGCGGGAAAACCAGATCATCAACATAGCAGTGATATTCGGCCTCATCTTCCTGATCAGTTTCTCCCGTGAACTCCTCGGACCTGGGTTTGCCATTTCATGGGCAGGAGAAGGGGTCGCCCTCGTCATCACGGTCGCCCTTCTCCTCACCGTCAATGCCATGACAAGGTTCCTTGACAAGGAGAGGATAGTGAGGACAATCCCATGACAATGTCCGGATATAACCCCGCAGAGGGTTGCGTAATAAGGACACCGGCAGGGGGACCCGGGACTAATGGAGGAGAATGAAACAAACTCACTATGTCCATGGATATTCAGAGAGGGAGGCAGAACGGCTTTCTGACCAGGCATCGACCCTTTCTGACCTGCTGCACCATGATACGTTTTTTCCACCCGGGTCACGTGTCCTTGAAGCAGGATGCGGGACCGGTTGCCAGACACGTATTGTAGCCGGTCATTCCCCTGGCGCGGAGATCATATCGGTGGATATATCCCAAACCTCGCTCACCACGGCAAAAGCCACGCTCGGTGACCTGGGCCTGCCAGGGCACCAGTTTATCCTGGGAGACCTGTTCCAGCCCCCGTTCCGGGTACATTCCTTCGATCATATATTTGTCTGCTTCGTGCTTGAACATCTGCCTGACCCGGGAACGGTCCTCCGGATCCTCCGGGATCTCCTGAAACCGGGGGGGACGATCACGGTGATCGAAGGTGACCACGGCTCCTGCTACTTCCACCCCGAGACGGGGATGGCGCTTGCTGCCTGGCATTGCCTGATCGATGTACAGGCAACTACCGGCGGTAATTCTCTGATTGGACGACAACTCTACCCGCTCCTGTCATCTGCAGGGTACAGGGATATTCACGTATCGCCAAGAATGGTCTGTTCTGACCACTCAAAACCGGATTTTGAAGAGGGTTTTGTCAGGAAGACCATCATACCAATGGTTGAAGGTGTACGTTTCCAGGCGGTCGGGGAAGGGATGATAACTCCCCATGATTTTGATCTGGGAATTGCTGACCTCCACCGTACAGCCTCAGCGGGAGGAACATTCTGTTATACATTTTTCAAGGGCTCCGCGAAAAAATAATACAAAAATTGCAGGTTACGGGGTCCGGGGAAGCGTTTTAAACAGTTAACTTTATTTAAACTTTCCGATAAGTACCTATTAGGTACGGCGGGCGATACCATCAGTCATGCGAGTTAAAAATGATACGGATACTTCTTGTTGATGACGAACCGGCCCTTCTTGATATTGCACGCATTTTTATCGAACGTGACGAGGGCCTCAGGGTAAAGACCTGCCCTTCTGCATTCGATGCATTACGGATCCTGGGACAGGAACAGTTCGACATTATCATCTCTGATTACGAGATGCCGGCAATGGACGGGATCGAGTTCCTCAAGAAGGTCAGGTCTGACGGGGACACGACCCCCTTCATCATCTTCACCGGGCGGGGGCGGGAGCAGGTGGCAATCGAAGCGCTCAACTACGGGGCGGATTTTTACCTCCAGAAAGGCGGGGACCCGAAATCCCAGTTCGCCGAACTGCGAAACATGGTCCGCCAGGCCTGCAAGCGAAAAGAAGCTGAAAAAGCCCACATCCGTTCAGAACGCAGGCTATACGATTTAATAAACTTCCTTCCCGATGCGACCTTTGCTATCGACCGTGACGGACAGGTAATCGCATGGAACCGGGCGATCGAGGATATGACAGGAGTCCCTGCCGCGGATATGCTGGGGAAAGGGGATTATGAGTATTCCATCCCATTCTACGGAATAAGGCGTAAAATACTGATTGACCTGCTCTATGAAGAAGACGAGCAGATCAGGAACAAGTATTACAAGGGTATCACCCGGGACGGGCATGGAATTATCGCAGAAACCGAAGTCCCGGAATTACAGAAGAAACCGACCATTGTTTGGGCTAAAGCCACACCGTTCTATGACAATGAAGGGAACGTGATCGGAGCGATCGAGAGCATCAGGGACATTACCGAACTGAAACAGTACGAGGCGACTATTCTCGAAGGAAAAGACCGGTTCCAGGAACTTACCGAGATGCTTCCCCAGAGCGTGTTTGAGATCGATACCGGGGGTAACATCCTGTATGCAAACCAGCGCACCTTTGATATGTTCCGGTATACCCGTGGAGAACTGGGGGACGGGTACAATATTCTCAGCATGCTGGTTCCCGAAGAGCATGAACGTGCCATGAAGGGTATCCAGGCCCTTGCCGATGGCGCAGGCGAACAGGGGGATGTCTACACAGCGGCCCGCAAAGACGGGACAACGTTCCCGATCCAGATATTTGCGTCACCCATTATCCAGAGCGGGGGAGTTACAGGCCTGCGTGGGATCATCATCGATCTCAGCGAGATCAGGGCGGCCGAAGAAAAAGCCAGGGAAAGCCAGAAACTCTTCAAATCGCTCGTAGATAACATGCCAGATGGTATTTTCATAGTTGACTGGGACGGGACGGTCCTCTTCGCGAACGAAAATGTGGCAGAACTGGCTGGTCTGCCGCCCGGGGAGTCCGGCACAGTCCGGAATATTTTTGACTTCCTTCTTGATGAAAGCCTTTCAACCGCACAGTACCAGCTGGCGAAGGTACGGGACGGTCACCCTCTTCTCGGGGAGTACAGGATAAAGACCGTTTCCGGTGCAGAACGATGGATAGAAGGGCGGGGACGGATCACCAGCTTCCAGGGCCGTTCTGCAGTCCTCCTGATTGCGCGTGATGTCACAGGGAGAAAGAACAGCGAGGAACTTGCCAATTCCCAGGCAGACTGGAGCCTTAGGTATCACCAGGCGCTCCTTGACCTCGCAAGGACCGATCTTTCCCTGTTTATTCCCGCGGTCCGGCACTTCCTTGAGACCGATGCAGTGTTGCTCGATGTTGAACGTGTCAGTTTCTGGTTATGTGATGATGACCGGAAGGGCATCACCTGCCGTGATCTCTATACAAAGAGCACGGATTCCCATGAGGAAGGGGGACATCTTGATGCCACCAGTCACCCGGTATACTTCCACGAACTCGGGGAACAGAGATTGATCACTGCAGACGACGTAAAAGAACATTTCTGCACGAAAGAACTGTTTGAGGAGTATCTCAAGCCACATGGCGTCACCTCCATGCTGGACGTCCCGGTCTGGTTAAACGGTCATGTAATCGGTATCGTGTGCCACGAACACATTGGGAAACAACGCACATGGACCGAAAAGGAACAGGAATTTGCGACGTCTGTTGCTGATTATATCTCGCTCGCCCTTGAAACATCAAAACGTCACCAGATAGAAGAGATATTGAGGGAGAGCGAAACAACGACAGGTGCACTTCTCGATGCGACCCATGAAGCCGCAGTCCTGGTTACGGATACAGGGATTATCCTGAAGCTCAACGAGGTGGCGGCAAAATGGTTCCACATGAACATGGACGACATCCTGGAGACTAATGTATACCAGATCATCCAGGAAGACTATGCCGCTGCCCTGAAAGAACAGGTCAACAAAGCAGTCCTGGGGGGTACACCGGGGTCTTTTGAATTTACAACTGGCAGCCGGATCATCGAGAATTCCATTAACCCCATACGGGAAACCGACGGCAGGGTCAGGAAACTTGCCATTTTCGGACGGGATATAACCAGTAAAAAGACCTACGCACTTGAACTAGAGGCAAGGGAACGATTTCTTAATAATATCTTTTCAAGTATCAGGGATGGCATCAGCATCCTTGACCGCGAGATGCGGATCATGCGGGTAAACCCGGCAATTGAGGGGTGGTATGCCCACCAGATGCCGCTCGTAGGAAAGAAATGTTACGAGGCCTTCCATCTCCGGAAAGAACCCTGTGAAAATTGTCCTTCCTCCCTGACAATATCCACCGGGGAACCAAGGGTTGAGACGGTCCCGAAAATAGGTCCTGCCGGTAAAATCGACGGGTGGTTTGAACTCTATAGTTTCCCCCTGATCGATGATTTGAGCGGGGAATCGAAAGGGGTAATCGAGTACCTGAGGAATATTACAGACCGGAAAGCTGCAGAAGATGAACTCAAAGAGACCTATGCAAAGCTGAAAATGGCCTTATCCATCTCTGAAATGCAGCTCTGGGAGTGGGATATTATCGACGACCGTATCAGTGAGTTGCCTGTGCGGGACCGTGCGACCATTCAGGAGGCTGCGTTTGCTGACAATTTTACAGATTTTTTGAAACTTGTCCACCCGGACGACCGGGGGAACATTGCATCAACTCTATCCGGGACTATTGCCGGCTGGCAGTCCCATCCGGATTTTGCCATCGAATTCCGCCTGGTATTCCCGGACGCGAAGGTAGAGTGGATGCGTGCGATTGGCAGAGTGATCGCGGACGACAATGGTCAGCCAGTCCGGCTGACGGGCGTGGGCCTGTTTATCACCCGATACAAGCAGCTCGAGGAGGAACTCCGTGAGAACGAGGAACGGCTACAGCTCGCTATCGAGGGAGGGGATGTAGGTATATGGGAATGCGATGTAACACCTGAACCAAATATCATAGTCAGCCAGAAAGTACTTGACCTCCTTGGATACCAGGGAGAATCCACAACCGTGGATATTGCCCTCCTTGAAAAGATTATTCATCCGGATGACGTTGAAAAAGCCATCGGCAGCCTTAAGAATTTCCTGTCCGGTGCATCATCAATCCTGAACGAGGAACAACGGCTCCTCTGCAGTAACGGGTCCTACAAGTGGCTGCTGTTCCGGGGTAAAGTAATCAGCTACGACGTGACGGGAAAACCGGCCCACATAGCCGGGACAATCCTGGACATCTCTGAAATGCGGAAATACCGGGAGATGATCGAACTGACGAACAGGCGCCTGCAGCTCCTGAACAGCATCACCCGTCATGACCTCTTAAACCAGCTCACCGTCCTGAAGGGGGCCCTTGATCTCCTCACCACTGAGCCACCCGGGGACCATGCGGCACCCTATATCAAAATGATCCGGGAGGCAACAACGACAATCGAGCGCCAGATCAACTTCACGAAAGATTACCAGGATATCGGGGTGAATGACCCTGTCTGGCAGGACCTTGCTGAGACCGTCACGCGGGCATCCCACCTGTTGCATAACGATCGGATTACTATCGATATCGATGTGGGAAAAGTGCGGGTTCTGGCAGACCAGCTGCTCGAAAAAGTGTTCTATAACCTCATTGACAATACTCTCCGTTATGGGGGTGAACCGCTCACCACGATACAGCTCCTTGCCCGCGAGGGGGAATCAGGCCTCGTTATTATCTTCGAGGATGACGGGATAGGGATTACGAGAAAAGATAAATCAAGGATCTTTGACCGCGGGGTCGGACAGAACACGGGACTCGGGCTGTTCCTTGTCAGGGAGATCCTCTCTATTACCGGGATTACTATCACGGAAACAGGAGAAGCAGGTCATGGTGCAAGGTTCGAGATCCACGTACCCCGTGGCAGGTACACCGTTGATTACTGCAAAATGTAACGAAACCGCTATTGCACCACAACTAATTTTCTGGTTTTCCGGCCCCTCAAACTCAATGGACTAATAATCGCTCGTATTCTTCAGATTTATCGAAAGCTTGAAAAAGGTAAGGGTAGCAGAGAGTGTATGAAAATAATTACTGTATGTAGCATAGCCTGTATGATCCTGGTGATTATGATCGCAGGATGCACGAGTGTACCTCAGGTACAGCCTGCAACACCTGCACCAACAAGTTCTGTTATTGTGTCTACACCGTCACCAACACCCGTTACGGACCCCACGCTTCTCGGGACATGGAACCTCAAATCGATGGTGTTACAGGGTGGTTCGGCATTTACATTCCCAACCAATGCAAAAATCACCGCAACCTTCTATGATAATGGTAACATGGCGGGTTTCGCAGGATGTAACAATTACAATGCCGTTTATACCCTGTCGGGCCAGCAGTTGTACACCGGAATGGGTATGTCAATCGGGCCAATCGCATCCACCCAGATGTTCTGTGCGGACATGAGCGATACAGAAACAACATACCTCCAGGTCCTTCAGACGGCAAAAACATACACCGTAAATGGCGATGGCCTCACGATAACAAATAATTTAAACAGCATGCTGGTATACAAGAGATAACCAGGGAAAAAATATTTTTTAACAGGGCAGGCTGGCAGGAGATTGCAGCCCCCGTTACCATTTCCCGGGACTACTACTTCATTCTTGGAATCAACGATTCCGATCTCATTCATTCAACTGATCATTTTATTGTGGAAAAGACGTTACACATCAGTAATGTACGGGACCTACAACGAAAATTTCTCCTACACCAGCCCTGATCTCTCCCTGTCCTTCAGTGGTACGCCTGGAAACCGGCGTTATAAGCGCGAATGTTCCGGAAAGCGCGTCGAAAAAAATCTTGCCTCTGATATAGGGAGGATTATTATCAACCCGGTTGAACCAGTGAACCTGCCCGATGGACTTACAAGCCACCTGGAAATTTCATTCGATCCGGTCGTAATAAAACCTGGTGATGAACAGGTTATATTCCTCAAATTCCCGGTTGAGACAGCAGTATTTCTTGAATCTGGGGGCATCTATGATGTTCTGGACATATTCTCCCTTGTCTCCACCAAGTATTCACTCTACGGGCAGCCTGAAACGGGTTGTATTACAAAATGGGTCAGGAGCGGAGTTTATACAGAAATACCGGAAACTGATCACCTGCGTGAAGGAGTGATGGAACTCAAATTCAGAAACTCGGGGTCGGGATGGGCCGAGGTCTCCCGGGCAGTTTTCCTCAATACTGATATGCATCTTTATTACGGGGATATTGTCTCGATGGCTGCAGTTATGGAGATCTGGAACCCGAAACTTGCCAGGACTACGTTCCTGCGTCGCCCGCTGATTAATGAGATGACACCATCGGTTGAGCTCTACACGGCCAGGAAACTCCCGATTGTCCAGCAGTCCGGCTACACAATGGAACAGGGAATATCATGACACCTGTTGACCTCCTTACCGGGATTGTCAATAAAACCATGCCGCAACTAAATTTTGAACCGGATCCGGATTTTATCGGCCGGATTTCGATCGCAGAGGTCCTTATTTTTTTCATTATCCTTGCGATTGCCTTGATTCTGGGAAAGGTAGTTGCGATCTACCTGAAAAAACGGTATTCGCACCAGATGAAAAAAGAGCGCCTTGGCCTGCTAACCTTGCTGGCCAGGGTAGCGATATTCATGATTGGATTTTTCATCGCCGCCCCGGCAATCTTTGAAACTTCGATGTTCTTTCTCGGGCTTATCATCGCAGGTATTATCGTGGCGATAGCATTTTCAAGCGCAAAGATTCTGACTGATTTTGTAGCAGGCATTGCTTTGTTCTATGACCACCCGATCCGGATAGGTGATTTTGTTGAGATTGGAACAAAATCAGGTACTGTTGAGGAGATTCGTCTACTTTCAACAGTCCTAAGGACTGATAACGGGGTCTATGTCAGGGTCCCCAACGATGAGATCTACACGACTGATCTTTACAATTATTATGCGAATGCGGCCCGTCGTTACGACTACGATGTTGGTATCAGGTACGAGGATGATATAGGAAAAACGGTTGAGATACTGGAGAACCTGTTTGACAGACTATACACATATCCTGAAAAATCCACCCCCTGAAGTGTTTGTATCATCATTCGATTCTTCAAGCGTACAGATCAAATTCAGGATCTGGCTTCCGTCAATCTGGGTGAATACAATCGATGGAGCATCTTTTAACACCAGTGTCCTCCAGGATGTTAAAAAAACGCTTGAAAACAATGGTATCCAGATAGCATTTCCCCAACAGGTTGTCTGGTTTGGCGATGAAACCCTCAGACAGGGTTTTGACCGGGGCCATCTCTGATCTCCTGATAATGTAACCAGGGAACAATAGAATTCATTTTTATCGGTTCCCGACAATCCATCTTTCAACGGGTTATTATCCACCGGGTAACAACCAGACATCTCAGAACAGAGTTGATACGTATGAAAAAACAGGTAGTTGTAACCTTGTTAATTGCAGCAGCGGTGGTAATCCTTGTTGCGGCACCAGCATCGGCGGCCATCCAGGAGATAGTCTTTCGTGGGACTCTGGTCTCCATGAACCAGTCAGCCGGCACCATCACGATAAATGCCGGGTATACCTATGGATGTACGTTTGCCAACAGTACTTCAACATGCAGCTGGAACCCGGTTACGCCGGAAAACCTGACAGGTACCGTGCCGGACCCTTCGGTATTTACCGTCCTGGAAGCGGGGGACCCTGTCGTCGCTACAAGCATGGGTGGACCCGGCGGTACATGGGTTGGCGTGGCAAAGGTCTTCCCGACTCCGGGTATCGAGAACTGGCTGGCAACGGATATCATTGGCGACCCGGACTCTCTGCCGGTGGGTCTTGCAGCTGATTATTCCTTCGCATATATCACAACCCCGGAATGTGGTAACTGCACAGGATCGGTCTGTAATGCATTATCCGCTGCTGTCACACTGGATAGTACAGACAGGACAGTCCTTGAAAAGACCCTTAAATCGGGAGAGAGAGTTGTTTACAATGGCCGGAATGATAATTCAAGTGTGATAATCACGTTTGTCAAAGGGCAGGGACTCGCAGAAAAATGCCCTGGTAAGGCAGGAATGGTAGGGCTGCAGCCGGTTTCAACGTTTATTATTCATGTGAACCAGGGGCTGGCAGCGCCTGCACCTTCCTTACTACCCGCCATATCCCCTGCAACATCAGCGGTTACCACAACAATGACTGCATCTTCAACACCGCTTCCGGTTACGACCGTCCCGGCAACCAGGGCGGCCGGATCTGTATCCGTGCCATGTTGTGCACTTGGAATTCTCGGGCTGTTTATTGCGGCCAGAAAATTCTGACCTCTTTTTTATCCCCGGGTCCTTGTGACGAGGTTAACAACTTCCAATCGTTGACAAATCACGATGTAGTGAAACATCCATCCCTGTGGCAACCCGGGTGGGTTTCAGGAGGTCATGTTCATACCTGAAGGTCCGGTCTGGCATTCAATTCCCGTCCGGTCATAATTCAGGCCAATAAATGAGCAGTACCCGCCTGAACAGGAGACCGATCCCGCACTATAATTGCCAAGTAACTGGTTTTTATTACCGGGTTCTTTTATCCATGAATCAATTGCCTGCTTTTCAATCCCGCGGGTGTACCCGTTCCATTGCCCATAGGCGCTCTCAACCACGTTTTCATCTATGGATAGCCCGTACCTGGTCTTCAGGGAGTTTGCACAGGTACCGGTCCTGGGATTGACATAGGCAAGGTACTCGTACTGCTGCATATCCTGGGCACGGACAAGGGAGAGATTATAGAGCCGTTCGTCAAAATATAATGGTTTTTTTCCGTTCTGTTCCCTGAACTGGTTGAGGTAGGCCAGTGCATCAGTTGAATCCGACGGTCTTGAAGCACTCTTGAGCGTGTCTTTTGAGACGGACTGCAACAATGACCCGCCTGCACTCGCCGCCCCTGTAGCCGTATCGGTAACCATCATGTTCATTCCCGGAATAATAAGGACCAGTGCAACAATAATCACCAGGGCAACAAGGATCTTCCGCCGGGTAGTCCCGAGGAAACCTCTGGGTCTGCCCGCGCCGGACCGTTTAATTTCCTTGTCTGTAAAAAAAGAGTATTCCTGGAGGTGAAGGTCTGTGACAATCGCATCCATATCTTCAGGGCGGAGGGTGTAACCGGCATCGGTGAAACGAAGTTTTTCAGCCAGGCTTTCTGCCGTTACAACACGGAACCATTTCACCCGCCGGAAATCAATCTGTCCCGCCGGGTAAACACTGCCCTTGCAGAAATACGCCCATGAACCAATCTTTTTTAAGTTAATCTCACCGATATGAGGGAAATGGGTCCGGCAGATCGTGATCATCTTGTCAATAAAATCCTGCCGGTGGATTTTTGACTGGATAAACAGGTTCGGAAGCGAATGCACCCCGTCTTTTGTTTCGACCTGCCATTTTCCGTTCTCAGACCCACGGATAGTCCCGGAATATGCCTTCAGGTCAAGGATAAGAGGGCCATGCCGGGTGAGGACCACACAGTCGAGTTCACCATTCGCGACAAGGACATTGGTCAGGAGGTACACCGGCTCATCCGGAAATTCTTTCACGACAATGCGGGCTATCTCTTTGAGCTGGTGGTGCTCATGTTCGAATTTTGTCTTCTGGCCGCGGAAAAATCGAATTCCCATACCTGCAATCCCGGACCCGGTATTCTTCGGAGTCCTGACTTCTCAAGTGTCACGGTTTTTACCATTTAGGCAATTGGCAGTTATCAGGGGGTTTAATTGGTTAAAAATAACCATAAAACTAGTTATTTTATTATCAAGATTGGTATTTAAGCACTTCTCTATTATATGGTCCGTCAGATATTTCAGTAACTTAGAGATTATTCCCTGTCCCAGCCGGTGTCGCCAAAGCGGCGGGGCGGGGCCCGTGACGCGTGATTAAAATTTTGGAACACCTCATCTATAAGAAAGATTTGAGAGCATTTCCCATTAAAATCCTTGATCTGACACCAATTTAAGGAGATGCTGGATGGGCATTTAATCTGAAAATGTCACCAGCATTTTCATTTTGTATGCTTGTGTCACACAAGTGAGTCATGTCCGTTTTCATGGTAATGGTGTGAAGATTCCGTTCGTGTTTGTTGGTTCTGACAAAAATTTTCCAAAGGTACCTGAACACATTGCAGCGTGGGGGCTCCCATTCGGGATTCTACCGTTGAACCCTGCCAGAAGGTGTATCGTATCGGGTGCCGGGCAGGGAGGAGGGGATTCCCGCTCCGGTCTTGCGTATTCCCTTTCCTTTTTTAAAATCACAAAAGGGTTTCAATAAAGACTGGTTTTCCCGGTAGTTTTCATAACCGCCAAAAAAAGTGAGGTGAATGACATATATCAGGATTCAGAATGAATCCGCTGATTGGATGCATCCACGTAGTCAATGGATGTTGCGACATGGATATTTTCTGAACTGGGAAACAGTTGGAGATAATCAGGTGGTACAGGTATGGATTTTTGTGGGTTCACAGAATAATCATATTTCAATTTTTTGAATAATGCCTGGGTTGAAACGGGATTCACGGGGAGATAATTTCCCCGGTATCCGGGCCCGGCAAGGACCGGGGAGATAAAGACCAGGCTTATTCCCTGGGATTCCGAAGTCCCTATCACCGGGTGTGTTGAAGTGGAGTGCAGGTTGACAGCATATCCATACGATATTCCATGATAATTACCTGAATAGGAATTTGAAATGGGCAGGGCTGCCGCAGGAGTTCCAAACATCAACAGGAAGATAACTATTGCAAAGATGACGATCTTTGAAAAAATACCAGGATAACTGACATTAAGAGCCATTGTTTCCTTCCATTTTATTTTTATATTCAGTTTCCGTTATTGATTAATTAAAACTTTTCATCCTCATATACATTCAGAATATAGTCGGGATCGGCCTGCATGTCCATTCGTATCATCAAACCGGGATCTCCTAGACTCTCACCATGTTCCAGCCGGTCCGGTTTGTAGAGGATGACCATAATTACCTGCCTTTTGGCATGTTGTATTCAGGGGTGTCAACGATAGTAAGATGCAGAAACGGTATACCGGGACTGGTGACCCCCCGCGCATAAACCCGGGAGACCGGTGATTCGGGAACTACTCTTCACTACCGTGATCACCGGTATGAAGGACAGGATAACAGCACCCCATTTTTTCATAAAACTGCTGGTGACATTCGTCAGCCAAATAAAAAGTTGATGCCGGGGCGGTACGGGTGACTACCCCCTCCGGGCAGCGTCCATTTTGCCGTAATTCGCGGATATACTCCTCCGCCATCTGCATATCCTGGTCATCATGGCAAAATATCACCGGTTCATACGGGGTTCCGGCGTATTCCCCCTGCTGCAGGGAGCAGGGGTCACTGGAATTAAAAAAAATATCGAGAAGTTTCCTGTACGAAATGCAGCCTGGATCATAGGCGATCATGACCACCTCGGAATGTCCCGTCTCCCCGGTACAGACCTCCCCGTAGGTGGGAGCCGTCACAGTACCCCCCATAAATCCCACGGAAGTGGCAACAACACCATTCAAATGCCGGAAAGCCGATTCAAGGTCCCAGAAGGACCCGGCACAGAACGTGGCAATGCGGCTGATCATTTTCAGTTTTTTCATCTTCCATGAACACCAGCCTCCGGTCTTACTCCCCTGATAACATGATCCTGCTGGCATTTTTCCCGGACATCATCGTTTTTAATATCCCGGGCCCGGGATAGGTCCAGTGGCCTGCGAGGTAAAGGCCATGGGTATAGTGCACGTTCTGCCGCCACATCCTTGGCCGGCGCCAACCGTAGACAGCCCCCTCGTCATTCCCGGTGCAGGACCGGTAACTTACAGGTGTGGCAACTGCAATATCCGCAATATGTGACGACAGCCCGGGGACCACGGCCTCAGCCCGCTTAATAAGTGACGCAGCGTACTGTTTCTTGAATTCAATATACTCCCCCGTTTTTTTGCACTCCGGCCCTGAATGCCAGTTATCTTCATATATAAACCGTACAGGGGCCATGATCTGGACCACTGACCGGCCGTCCCGCACATTGTCCGGCACCGGTTCCGGGAAATGGATAAATAACGAGACGCGATCAGGCTCATCGGAGGTGAACAGCCCGTCTTCCCCGACAGCGGGGTTTATTACCCTGACCCCTTTCCCGGGTTCGCCGACCTTCCCGGGAGGGAGGGTGGTGGTCACCGTTACCGTGATGAACGAGTCTGATAGCGGAATTTTTGCGAGTTTTTCCTGGAACAGCCGTGGGGCCACCTTGTCAGGGAGCAGGGAAAAAAACAGTTCCTTCATGTCGATTGCCGATAACACCATGTCACCGTTGATGGTGCTCTCATCTGCCAGTGTAACACCGGTGACCTGGCCATCGGCCACGTTAACCGAGGTGACCTTTGCCCCGGTCCTTACCACCCCTCCATGTGACTGGAAACAACCGTTCAGGGTTTCTACAAGCGATTCAACCCCGCCATCCGGGTAAAAAACGTTGCCTTCAGCTACATTGCCAAGAAGCTGGAGGAGGTCAAGGGCACGGGCACCACGTACAGGAACAACCGACCGGAGCGCAGCCCGGAGGCATTGCATCTCAACACCCGGAAAGACCGAGCTGAGGAACTGCTGGACAGGGATCCTGCCATATTCCATGCTCATTGGGAGTTTTCGCTGCATTGAAATGCCCAGGAACAGCCGTTTGAAAAATGACATCAGTTCAGGGCTTTCGAGCGGCAGCGCTTTAGTTTCGCGATTAATCTGCTCCGATAACTCAATGAGCCTGCCAAGTCCCTGGCTGACTTTTTCCTGCGCTGAATCCATGACCAATCCACGGGCAGATCTTTCAAAGCGTTCCCTGTCTGAAGTGATTATGAGATTTTTCCCGGGGCAGGGACCCGTCACGTCGAAGACCGGGTCGGGACGGGTGAACGTGATCTCTGCAGCACCCAGCTCACGGAGTATCCCGTTTATCATCCCAGGGTCATTCACCAGGTGGGCCGCCGCCGGTACATGTACGTCCACCTGATGAAGAAGCCCCGCAACATCCACCTGGCAGGTCCCGCTGCTCCAGCAGGAGGACTGATTTCCCGGCCATCGCAAGGTAAGCACCTGACGTAAGCCCTGCAAGTCCTCCCCCTATCACGATGATATCCCAGGCACGTTCTTCAGTCATAACAGGCCTCCTGTCACTCTTTGACCAGATAAATAACAATTTCCAGCCTGATTTCCGGCTGGAAAAATACAGCGTATCATTCCCTTCACCCGATTATATCCATTCAGCCCCGTTATTCATCTTTTCCCTGCCGGTAAATGCCACGGGTTGAACCATGAAGAGCACCGGTGGTCCGCCATGGGACGTGAACCAGCCATTTATTTCGTCGTTATCAGGCGTTTACCGGAAATTTCCCGGATGTCACGATCATGTTCCGGTCTCATTCACGATTGTAGTATCCCGAGCAGGTATGCGGGGTAGCGCCACTATCGAGCGCACCCGGCAGGCTGTAACAATAACGGTCTCTTATACTATTATTCAGGTACAAGGACCATTAAAATCCGCCGGATTGTTACCGCCTGCCGGATAGTCACCTGGCATTGGTACGATCCAGGTACTTTTTCTCTCCCGGGGTTGATTCCGGATGGAATGGTTGATGAGACTGATATCCCGGATGCCGCTAAATGGCTGATAGCAAGCCGTCTTGCATCCCGTCTCCCCGTTATGTACGACATCACGTTTCGGAAGAAACTGGGGGATGAGTATGACGAACTCGAACAGGACATCTGGATCGAGACAGGAAAAGAGGCGAAATCTGTCGCCGATGCATTTAAACTCCCGGTAAAGACAGCGCAGGACCTTGCAAATACCTACCGGACGATTTCAAAGATCTTTTTTTCTCCTGATTATAACATGGAGCATCTTAAAATCGAAGAAGACAGATCGGTCGTAAGGGTCACGAAATGCCCTTTCATTTTCCGCGAAATGGAGATGAGGGGCCATACGGAGCCCCTGTTTTCCAAGTGCCTTGCATTCAGTATCTCTGCGATAGAGACACTGAACCCGGATTATTCGCTCAGGTTCGTACGGAGCATGTGCATGGGGGATAAGGCATGCGAGATGAAAATAGTCAGGAAAGAGACCCTTTCCGAGGAAAAGAAACAAGTCCAGAAAAAGTGAGGGTGGAACCGGGAGAACGGGATCACGGTGATACCGTGAGCCCGTTTTGAAGGGCAATATCCTGGAAAGCCTTCGCAGTGTACCGTGCCTGTGCATCGGTCATTCCATAGGTATTAAATTTCCAGACTTTCGTTGCACCGGGAATCATCCCGGCAATGCCCCTATCTTTGAGGGCACTGGTCAGGAAGAACCCGCGCTTTTTATGAGTCCTGGCCACGGTGTCGAAAGACCCTGTCGTATCAATTCTGGTGAGCGTATGCTTCCTCGGGTATCCGACCTTACCGTTGTACCATCAATAGCAAGAAGTGCGTCCACGATCATCCTCCCGTTTGAAAGGTGACGGTCCCAGTGTTTCACCCGTTCGCGTACATGGGGGAACGAGGCCATCATGCCTACGAGCGTGACGCCCATGAGGGTGCAGCCCATCATCTCGACCTCCTTGATCCCGAATGTCCGTTTCGTCAGGTCAGCCTGGGCCTTCGTTGTCCGGAATACCTCCTCTGCACGCTCTTTTGTTACCGCAAGCACACCGGAAGGGGCGGGTGAGGCCATGCTCTTGTGGGCAGATCCGACAACAAAATCCGCACCAAGGTCACGACCGTCGACCGGCATAATGCCGACAGTATATGCCCCGTTATAGAGCACCGGGACATCGTTCTGTTTCGCGACCTTGATGATCCCTTTCACGTCATGCCCGTTGCCGAACTGGTAATCGAAATGATCCACATAGAGGAGTTTCGGGGGTCGTCCGTATTCACGCTTGACCGCATCGATCTTCTCTCCTGCAGCGTCGGCCGTTATGATATTTTCCGGGCTCTTCCGGATCTCAAGGGGTACCCCGCCATACGCCTCAACCGAGAGAAATTCAGTATAGTGGGACAGGGCTGTGAGCAGTACCGGGTCGCCCTTTTCAATATACGTCCCTGCAACTGCCTGGAAAGCCCGTCGTGCCCCTGGGACCACACGGGCCTCGTCCATGTTCACGAACGCCGCAAGGTCGCGATGAAACGCATCAATGGGGGGACTTTTAATCATATCAAGGCGGTTTGGTTTCCTGCAGTTATCACAGACCGAATACCCGTCACCGTATGCAATGACCGCCTTCATTGCATCAGCGGTAAGGCGTCCGCCTACCTGGATCGGGTCGATATTGATCGTGGTCTCATCAATGTCACGGACATCCAGTGAAAGCCCGCACTTCATCCCACCATCTCCTTCCTGATGACCCTTACCTGCTCTTCAAGTTCTGCGAGCGTCCGTGCCACCATAGCCTGCTGGCCTTCATCAAGCTCGTGAACAGGGGCGGTATCCCGGAGGATTACCCTTAAATCGGTGAGCAGGAACATCGCCTGGAATACTGAATCAACTGCCCGTTTTGACATCAAATCACTATACTAATATCGATTATGATGAATTAAATAACCGCCCGGCCCCTCGTTCCCCACGGTTTGCGGGGTGGCCCGGGGGTTGTGCGCAGTGCTTCAACAGAGCGGGCCTACCTTACACGGAGAAAATAACGAGATAGAGGCCTTGTTGAAACCCCTCGGTGTCATAAAAAATAAGAGGGAACTACGAAGACCTGGAGGGGGTTTCACCCCCTCCATGCCCACCCCCGTTAAGATATTCTTCGGGCAGGGTTCATGAACATTTCAGAGATTTTATGACCATTCCCTATCCCAGGCGGGTCGCCGAAGCGGCGGGCCACGAGCCCCGGGAGCGTTGGTAAATTTTGGAATTACTAATCTGCAAGATAGATTTGAGAGGGTTTCCCATGTAAATGCATGAAAGAACCCCCATATGAAGAGATAATTTTTGAAAGGGCATTTTCATGATTTGGGTGTGGACGTCCTGTTCATGTGTGTTTCTACAAAGCGGAGATGGAACATTTCCAGCCGCTTTCCAAAGACAGGATCCGTGATAACCCATACTAAAATTTACCACAGGTATCCGGGGAAAAGAGAAACAAGTATGGCCGGGGCCTCCCGCCGGATTTCCCCGGTCATTTACCCATACCCCTGCCATTCCCGGAGCCCTGATATTTTGTTACAGGCTATGGGTCTCGATGAAGAAATACTCCTTTCCAGCCACATTGGCAGGGTACCGGATAACAAATATTGATTCCGTGAGGTTCAGGATCTCATTTTCACTCTCCTGGTAGAAACCGTCAGTATTCGTATATTTTTCGACAATAACGGCGTTATTTTTCGTCAGGTTCCAGGTACCGGTTGTGTAGGCTGTGCCATTGGGGTAACGGTATGCGAGAGTGCCATTGTCATACCACGTGAAGGTATCTTTCGCACGGGTGTGATAACTTGCCAGGAAGGACTTCACCGTATTGTTTTGCAGGTCCATTTCAGGCTCTGTACGCCAGGACTGGACTTTCCAGCTCTTATTCACCAGTAATTTGCGGGCGCTGGCATTCTGGGTAACCATGGGCACTGGTGTCGCAGGTTTTTCAGCGAATGTCGGGGGTGCCGTGGTTGTTACCACCAGGGTGGTTGTTACAGGAGAAGGGGGGATTGAAGACTGCTGACCTGTACACCCGGCAGACAGCACTACTGCGGACAGGATGATGATCAGACAAAATATACCACGTAACTTCATAGATTTTCATAACAGATTGAAAACTAAAACAGTTTCTATTTGAATCCGGGTTGGTCCATCAGATATGACCCCATGGAATTACAGCGGGGTTCTAAGGTCCCCCGAATCCGCCTGATAGTGAGAGCAGTCCATAATAACGAAACAAACTGTTTCTGATGATGAAAAGGTTGACGGATATCATTGCCCTTATGCTTCTGGCAGCAGGGTTATTCCCGCGACACCACCGTTGTATTTATTCCCACAAAGCGGCAATCACTGGCATATGCTGCCAACCGGTCGTACATTCATGGAACAGACCCGGTATCAATACCTGACCGAATCTGACCAGAGACAGGGGCGTCCTGCTCCACCGCTGGAAAAAGTCGTTCCCCGGAATGCTCCCGTCATCCCACTTCCCAAACCGGATGATATTACAGTGCAGGCCCTTGATCTCCGTATTGGTATCGAGGAGCGGCGTTCTACCCGTCACTATGCCCGTGATCCCCTTACCATCGGAGAACTTGCCTACCTGTGCTGGTGTACCCAGGGGATAGTGGAAGTGAAGGCCCCGTTCTACACGCTCCGTAACGTCCCGTCTGCCGGAGGGCGACATGCTTTGGAGACCTACCTGCTCATCAACAGGGTAACCGGTATACAACCCGGGCTATACCGCTACCTCGCGTTCTCCCACAGTCTTGCCACCATTGATACTTCCGGCGGGATATCTGATAGAATAATGTCTGCCTGTCTTGGTCAGGCATTCGTGCGATCATCAGCAGTATCATTCATCTGGTCAACGGTAATCTACCGGATGGCATGGCGGTACAGCGAACGGGCATACCGGCTCGTTCATCTCGATGCCGGGCATGCCTGCCAGAACCTCTACCTTGCCGCAGGGCAGATCGGCTGTGGGGCATGTGCAATCGGGGCATTTGATGACCAGGAGATGGCAGATGTCCTGGGTATTGACGGAGAGGAGGAATTTGTCCTGTATTGTGCAACGGTGGGGAGGAAAAGCGAATAAGGCATGCTGAACGGTTGATAATCCTCCATTAGGAACAGATGAACAATGGGTTCGGGGGAAGTCCCCGGTGAAACGTCAGTAACCTGATTTATTCTGCTCCAGACCGCTATCGCTCCCCATACCATTACGATACTCTTTTGTCAGGCTTCACCTGAAGGGTCCCTGAATAACTCAAGGACTCCCCTGATATCAGTACCTGTTCCAACCGGGGCCACCAGAGCAGCGGGCTATGGGCCCCTGGAGCGTGACTAAATTCTGGAATTCCCAATCTGCAAGACAGAATTGGGAGGACTTCCCATGAAAACGGACTGATGCCGGAAGGCCACAAGCATACCGGATGAAAATACCAGAGAGGATTTCCCATGAAACTGGCTGAACAGACCCCAAAAACATGGAGATTTTGTTCGATGCATTTTCAATCAATCCGGTGTGAACTCCCCGTTCATGCATGGTTCTAAAGAGCGGGATTATTCTAAAAGGTAAGATAAATTAGAGGAATAGTAGGGGTAAAAATTCAACACGCTCTTTTGTATTTATAAAAAAAACATCATCTGTTGATATGCACCACCTTCGCCGGGGGGAACCCGTTGAAGTAGGTGGACGAGGCATGGGAATATGCCCCGATATTTTCTGAATAGACCAGGTCACCGATATCAAGTTCCGGCAGTTCTGCACTCAGTGTAATTGTATCAAAGGCGTCACAGGTCGGTCCGAATACGGCCGAAATCTGCGTCTCCCCCTCCTTAAAAGCCAGTACCGGGTAGGTAGTGTGGTCAAATACCTGTCCTGAATACGTGTGGTAAACACCGTCATTGATATAATACGACGGCTTTCCATCCCGGAATGCCTTTCCGACCACCTTGGCGACGAGGGTGCAGGCATTGGCCACCAGGAACCTTCCCGGTTCAGCGAGGACCTGCATGTCTGGCGGAAAGAGCCGTTTAATCTCAGTATTAAGTTGTTTTGCGAGAATTTTGAAGGACTTTACCTCGGGGTGGTACTTCACCGGGAAGCCCCCGCCGATATCAAGGATCCTGATTTTCTGACCTGTACGCGTCTCTGTCTCGCTGATAATATTTTCAGACAGGTGCAGGGCCTGGACATAATTATCAAAATTCGTGCACTGGCTTCCGACATGGAAACTTAAACCTTCAACCACAAGGCCCATATCAAATGCCTCGACGATCAGGTCAACGGCTTCGCCCGGGTCAGCCCCGAACTTGGAGGAGAGTTCTACCACGGAGCCTGTATTCGGGACCCGTATCCGCAACACCAGGCCTGCGTGGGGTGCATGCAGCCTGATTTTTTTCAGCTCTTCACTGTTATCAAAAGTGACCAGGGGGTTGTACTGATCGAGAGCTTTCAGCGTCTCTATCGGCTTGATGGTATTTGCATAGATAATTTTATCCCAAATCCAGTCCTGTCGTTCTTTTTCGGGCAGGTCTTTTATGTTTTCATGGACGATCATGAATTCCGGCATGGATGCAACATCAAAACTGCTCCCCATCTCGTACAGCGTCCTGACAATTTCCGGGTTTGAGTTGGCTTTGACCGCAAAGTATACCTGGATATTGGGCAGCCGCTCCTTAAATTCTTTGTAATTCTGGCGGATTATCTCGTGATCGATTACAAATATAGGTGTCCCATGTTCCTCAGCCAGTTGTTGCAGGAGTTGCTTCCGTTTTTCTGTGGTAAGCGGTACACCGTAATTATGTCCGTCTTTTTTTCTTTTCCTTTTCACTACCCCTTCAGTATTTGCCATTACATGATTGATTCATTTCACGAATAAGAAGTTTTTGAATCGGCCAACAACATCATCTTCAGACAGGGTTTGCAGAGGGTTTTTTTTATCCGGGCCCCCCGGATTTTGATGGCCGATACCATGAGGGAAAAAGAATTCGCCCTTTTTTTGACCTGCATTTTGTAAATCACTTCCCCTGCAGTCTTCATGCAGCCACGACCTCCCGGGGCGCCCTCAATGGTAGAGATTAAGGCGGTCATCAACCAGACAGTTTCTTCCAGCTGGATACCCCTGATAATGATCCACCAGGAACAGCGAGGTTGTTATTGACCTGTTGATACCGATACTTCCTCTCCTGGGATGCGCCGGAAACATGGCGGACTATTGGATCTGCCTGTGCTGCATCTTCCGTGCAAGACCTTATAGCCAATCCCGTGCAGTATCAGAATAGAGTTCCTGGGTAAACCCCGGAGCGGATGAGTTGTTATTATGCCGGAAAAACAGATTCAGCCCTCAATGATCTCCCGCATCGGAATAGTCGGAATGCGGCGCATTGGTATACTCATTATCGTGCTGACCGCATTGTGCGGTTATGCCCTTGCACACACTCCTGCAGGTGTAGATGTGTCATATGATGAGAATAGTGGAGATCTTGTTGTTGCCATAACCCACCAGGTGGACGATCCCGCAACGCACTTCGTGAACCATGTGACCGTACAGCAGGGTACCACGGTGCTCATCGATACGCCCTACACCAGCCAGCCGGATAAATCCTCGTTTACGTACCGCTATAATCTCCCGCAGACTGAAAGGGAGCACCGGGGTGATCAGGGTCGATGTCGGGTGCAATGTCATTGGCTCCCGTTCGGGAACGCTGGTGCTGACAACGACGCAGGTCCCGGGCGGTACTGAATCCGTACCCGGGGCACAACAGCCGACCGCCTCACCGACAAAAGCCGCGGCCCTGCCGTTTGTCGTTCTGCTTGCAGTCGGGTTTGCGGCAACGCGTATCAGGCGGTGATCCGGCCACCCGGAATGGTCCGGGCACTCATGTTGTATCATGGAGAAGTCTTTTTTTTTACTTTTTCAGGTACCCGCTGGAATCCATCGTATTAGTTGCCCGGTTGTCCGGAAGGGTATGAAAAAAACGGCAACAATCTGGAAGGCAACCTTTCTCGGCAGGGTCTCAAAATCTCTCAAATATTCAGGGACCCAGCTGTTCTGCAAAAAGAATATCGTATCGGGGGCGGGGCGGGTAGGGTGAAACCCCTTCCCTCTGCATAGTTCGATATCTTTAAAAAACAGGCAGGATATCATACCAATATGTTATACACCCGGGTTTACATTTCTAAAAAAACCCTCATATTTAAGAGGGCTTCGCACCAAAGCGATGAAAATTTGAAATTTCAACTTTTAACACCCTCGGCGTTGTTGGACTCAAAGTTAATATGGAAATGTCGCCAGCATTTTCATCCTGTATGCTTCTGGCCTTCCGGCATCATGTCCGTTTTCATGACAAAAAGCAATTGCATGACAAACCATGAGACCAGAAATCCCTTCAAACTTACCAATTAATGACTACGTCACCTGAAATAGTCCACAATATTCCGGAACAGCTGCATGTTCGGCGACTCACAGGGTATTGCCACACCGCTCCGTTTCATCTGCTCTTTCTGGAGCGGCCAGTCGTAGAGGTTGACAAACTCCATCGCCCGTTCAGGATGCGGCATTAAACCGAGTACCTTGCCGTCTGCAGAGGTTATCCCGGCAATATCCTCAACCGAACCATTGGGATTGTAAGGGTACTCGCCGTTTGCAGGGGACAGGTCATCCCTGCAGTACGTAAACGCGATCATGTGCTGTTCTTTGAGCCTCCGGAGGGTATCGGGCGAACAGGAGAAGTTACCTTCCCCGTGGGCGACAGGGCAGAAGATACGCTCAATTCCTTTTGTCCAGAGGTTTTCTGTGCCGGGTTTCAGGGTAACAAAACGACACTCGAGCACACCTTTCCGGTTGGGCATGAGGGCGATATCCCGTGAAAAATGGTGGTCAAACGCCGGGACCAGCCCGAGGTTTGCGAGGATCTGGAACCCGTTGCAGATCCCGAGGACGAGGTTGTCACCGTCCAGGAACTCCTCAACATCATTCCAGAGGTTGTTACGGACCCGGTTGGCAAACGCATTACCAGCCCCGGTATCATCACCATAGGAGAAACCGCCGGGAAACACCAGCAGGCGGTACTGTCCAAGTTCCGTTCTCCCGTCGATCAGGTCATTGATATGGACGATGTCAGATGCCATCCCGGCCCGTGACAACACCTCCTGCGTCTCCATCTCAGAGTTAATTCCAAAGCCACTCATAATGAGGGCTTTTTCCCCTATCAGGTCGGGCCCGGGTGAATTGTACGTTCCCGGGGATTTTTTTACCGGGGCATGTGCAGCGGTCATGGTTCAGTACTCCTTAAATGGTGCCTTGTAGGCTTTTTCAGACTCGCTCACCGGTACATCAAGCAGGAGGTCCATCCCGGTGACCCGCAGGTTGTTCCCGGTTACCGTTCCAAGCAGCAACACATCTCCACCCAGAATCTGTTCGAATACCTGCCTGTTTTCCGGGGAGACGGTCACGACGAACCGGCCGAGCGACTCGGAGAAGAGGAAATAATCCGGCCGCATACCGGAAGGGACCGACAGGTCCATGCCAAGCCGGCCGGCAATGGCAGCCATGCCAAGGGCGACCCCGAGGCCGCCCCGGGTAACCGGGCAGGCCGATGCCACAAGTCCGTGCAGGATGGCCTTCGTCAGCCGCTCATAGCAGGCTTTTACGATTACAGGATCGAGGGCCGGGACAACGTTCCCCACACCTCCGAGATATGCGAAATACTCTGATCCCCCAAGTTCTTCCTTTGTTATCCCAATCACATAGACCAGGTCACCTTCAATCTTTGCATCGAGGGATACGGATCGTCCCACGTCCTCGTGGATCCCGATGGATGAAATAAGAAGGGTAGGGGGGACCGAGACCTTCACGGGGTTATTCTCCACATCATACCCGGAGAAATCGTTGTACATGCTGTCTTTACCCGAGATGAAGGGCGTGCCAAAAGCGGTCGCAATATCGTAGCACCCTTTTGCCGCACGTTTCAGCTGCCCGAGGCGTTCGGGGTCATCTGACGAGCACCAGCAGAAATTATCGAGAATTGCAATCGCATCAAGTGGTATTCCGAGCGCAATAAGGCCCCGGATCGCGGTGTCGATCCCGGCAGCTGCCATGAGGTACGGGTCAATCTCGGAATACGAGGGGAACATTCCCTGTGACAGCCCCACACCTTTTTTTGAACCGGGCACAACTTTGGTGAGCGTCGCCATTGCCTGCACCCGCCCCTTTCCCTGCAAAGGCCCAAGCACATGGCCTCCCTGCACCGTATGATCGTACTGGACCGATATGAATTCCTTTGAGCAGATGTTCTTTCGCTGCAGCATAGCGATCAGTGTTGCGTCAAGACGTTGTGGACATGGAAAGTCCGGTTCGGGATAGGTCATTCTTGTGAGCCGGGTCATCAGGTGTTTTCTTGGCAGGCCGTCGTGCAGGAAGGCAAGCTCAATATCCATCACCACGTCACCATGGAATTCCACAATACACCTGCCTGAGTCCGAAAACTCCCCGATGACCACTGCCTCGACTTCACGCCGCCCCATCAGCTCCATGAACGCGTCAAGTTTTTCAGGCGGAACAGCGAGAGTCATCCGCTCCTGCGATTCAGAGATCCAGATCTCCCACGGTGCCATTCCAGGGTATTTCAGCAGGACTTTGTCAAGCGATACCCTGGCTCCGTTGCACTCCTTTGCCATCTCGGCAACCGAGCATGATATTCCGCCTGCCCCGTTATCCGTGATACTCCTGTAAAGCCCGAGGTCACGGGCTTCCTTCACGATCACGTCCGATAGTTTCTTCTGGGTAATCGGGTCGCCGATCTGCACCGCGGTCACCGGGCTCCCGGGGTCAAGGGCTTCTGATGAGAAGGTGGCACCATGGATACCGTCTTTTCCAACCCGTCCACCGGCAACAACGATCAGGTCACCAGGCTCTGCCTGTTTCTCGTAGAGTTTCCTTCCCGACAGTTCACGCGGCATAACACCAACCGTACCTGCGAACACAAGGGGTTTCCCCACGTACCGGTTATCAAAATATACCCATCCCTGCGGGGTCGGGATCCCGGAGCAGTTGCCGCCGACACCCACCCCGTGGACAACACCGTCAAGGATCCTCCTCGGTGAGAGGATCGGGTTTGTCCTGTCCCTGCCGCGATACAGGGCCGGGTCAGACTCCGGGTCACCGACACAGTACCCGTACACGTTGATGCAGGGCTTCGCCCCGAGCCCGAACCCGATAGTGTCGCGGTTCACACCGACAATGCCGGTAAGTGCACCACCAAACGGGTCGAGGGCTGAGGGGGAGTTATGGGTCTCGACCTTGTGGGTCACGAGGTAGTGGTCGTCAAAAATAATGGCACCGGAGTTGTCGGTAAACACCGTCAGGCAGATGTCCTTCTCTCCTTTTTCCTTCCGGATTTTATTGGTAGCCGCCTGGATATAGGTCTTGTAAAGCCCGTCCGGGAGATCATCATCCATTGGCGAGGCAAAGATCGTGTGCTTGCAGTGCTCACTCCAGGTCTGTGCAAGGGATTCAAACTCCACATCCGTGGGCTTTCGTCCCTTTATCATGAAATAGTCACGGATCGCATGCAACTGGGCAAGGTCAAGTGCGAGCGGTCCACGCCGCTGGCATGTCACGGGGTCTTCTATCCCCTCTTTCCCGAGTCGGGTGAGTTCTCCATCCTCAAGGCTGAGGTCGACTTCACCGGCGGTCGGCAGTTCATGCAACCTGACCAGCGGGACCTCGCGATCCATGCCTGATGTGCCGTACTCCTTCCGGGTCTTTACATGGACCCGGTTTACGAGAGGGTTTGCAAGGGTCGATGCAAGTTTCTGTACAAGAGCCGGAGATATCCCCCCGCATATAAAAAAGAGCTGAGAGGTGTAGACCGAAACACCTTCCACACCCGGGAAAAAGTCCCCTATTGTCTGCCGTGCGGTTGTGCCCACGTTATCAGTAACACCCGGCAGGAACCCGACTTCAATGGCATAATCGAAATCAGGCATGAATGGGAGGTCTACTGAAAATTCCTGCACCACCGGATTGACCAGCTGTGAGCCGATCTGGTCAAGCTCGACTGCTGAAAAATCCTGTACACCCGTTGTGATGGTATAGACATCAACAAGATGCAACTCGTCGATCGGGAAACCCAGTGACCGTACCCGGCCGGTACGGGTCTTGAGACGGGGGTCCTTTGTAAAGCGGACTTCTATCCGGTGCACACAGGGGGCCATTACGTATCTTAGTGGATCCCAAATTACAAAATAGGTATCGCAAGGGGAGCAACGGGTTTTGGCACGATAAAAACTGCTGATACGATCTGCCAGGGTAATATGCAGGGGTATGCGCAGAGAAGGCCAGGCAATCCGTGCAAGAACATAATGGTGTGGTGTCCGGAAAAGGGGTACGTTTCCTCCCGGTTCACTGGAATGCCTGGGCAGCCCGGTGTTGTAATCAGGGACAATAATTGTATGCATAACTTGCCATAATGTAATGTTTAAATTACATTTACGATGGATGATCATACAGCACCATCGCACAGGGTTAACAATGATCTCAAGGAAAAAACTCGCCGGATTCACCCTTTTTGGACTCCTTGGCACAGCTACGCTTACACAGCCCGTATGTGCTGCTGTCTGCCCACGGGGCATAGGTGGGTGTGTCTACCCGGGCAGGTGCTTCCTTTTCACCGACGTGGATGGTAATTCACTCTGCGATTATACCCGCACTGCCATAACCCAGGCAACGCAGACACCAGTCCCTGTAGCAGACACACCACCCGTGACCCCGCTTGTGGACACCGTACAGGCCGCCCGGATGGTCCCTGATCCCGGAACGTCCGGGTTTTTTGACCTTGTCCATGTAAGCCCTGTTCTTACCGGGATAATCCTCTTCCTTGTCATGAGTGCGATCCTTCTCCGGGTTTTCAGCTCGGGCAGGTGGGGAATGAGAACACTCTCAAAAGGGCCACTCCTGGCTACTACCTCACTAATCGCCCTCGGAATATCAGAGATCATTGTCTACGTGCTGATGGGGGGTACCGTATCAGGTGTGCCGTTTGCGGTCATCTACATGCTCGCAGGAGTACCCCTCGTGGCGTACCTCTGGAAGACAGGGAATATGGACCATACAACCGCATTGCTGGTCCTGGCGGTAATCAGTACCATGGCAGGGTTCGTGTTCCTCTCTCCGATCATGCCCATGGAATTCATCGGGCTTATCAGGATTGCTACCGGAAGCCGGTTGCTTGTACCAGGGATTATCGGTATCCTGATCGTGCTGGCCATTTCGCTGCTGGTCGGCAGGATGTTCTGCGGCCATATCTGCCCGGTGGGTAGTATCCAGGAACTCGCATCGCATGTCCCCCTGAAAAAAATCGACATCAGGAACACAATAGTCCCGGAGATTATCAGGTTTATCGTGTTTATTGCGGTAGTGACCGGCGGGCTGTACCTTATCGACCTGATGGCATATACCGGGGCCTATGATTTCTTCAGCCTGACCCTCACGGCAGGGCTTTTTGTTTTTGCTGCACTCCTGGTGCTCTCGGCATTTCTCTACCGCCCGGTCTGCAGGTTCCTCTGTCCGTACGGTGTATGTTCTCTCTTCTGTCCCATGTGAGCAGGTACCGGTTGAAACGGACAGAACAATGCATACAATGCAGAAAATGTGAGAAGGTCTGCCCGGTCCATGTCGCAGAGGCGGGTGCTTCCAAGCGTGAGTGCTACCTCTGCGGGCGATGTACAGAGGCCTGCCCGGTCAAAGGAGCTATTGTGTATGACAAATGATGACCCTTATTAATACGGGATTCCAGGCATTTCACGCATTTTGAAAAGTGTTTTCCATCATTCGCAAGCACGATCCATATCCCCGCCAGAGCACTTATCCGCTTGTCACCCTAACCCTTCACCCATGGACCCGGTAATTACGCAGATAAGGCAGGATCTCAAAGACAATACTGATCCCGGTACACAGAAGAGCTTCCGGAGATTTTTCCGGGAGGAAGTGCAGTATTATGGTGTTAAAACGGCTGCCGTCGGGAAAATCGCACAAAAATACTGGAAAGAGATAAAATCAAGGGATAAGAAAGAGATTTTCCAACTCTGCGAGGAACTGTACTCCTCGCACTACACCGAGGAGGCCTTCATTGTCTCCAACTGGGTACCACGATTACAAGACCGGTACGAGCGGGAAGACTTCCTGGTCTTTTACCACTGGATTGATACCTACATCTCAAACTGGGCCATGTGTGACGGTTTTTGTAACCATTCAATGGGTGACTTTATTGAAAAATTCCCGGAGTATATCGGGGAGCTGAAACTCTGGACAACGTCAGGGAACCGGTGGGTCCGGCGTGCTTCAGCGGTATCACTTATTATCCCTGCAAAACGGGGTCAGTTTCCCGTAGAAGTGCTCGAAATCGCAGCACTGCTCCTCACAGACACCGATGACATGGTGCAGAAAGGCTACGGCTGGCTCCTGAAAGAGGCGAGCCGGAAGAACCAGCAGCAGGTGTTCGCATTTGTCATCCGGAACAGGAAAGAAATGCCCAGGACTGCACTGAGGTACGCCATCGAGCTGATGCCGGAAGAGATGAAGGCAGAAGCGATGAAGAAAGACTGGTAGGGTGTTTTTTCCTGCAACGCCATCCCCTGGACCAGGTACGGTGCAGGAGCTGCCTGGCAGGCATCATTCCTGTTTTATGCCCTTTTACTGGTTATGCCACCTATCAGAAGGTTATGATGAATCAGACCTGGCATGCGTGAACATGCCCCCTCCAGCTGTTTTATAGCCTGCACAGAGATCATAATCATTCATGGCAGGGAACAGCAGGCTCAGGACGCTTATCGGCAGCCCTCTAAGGATCGGAATGGGGGGCGAAGGGGTGCTCCGGTCGAACGGAAGAGAGCACGAAGCGCTTGCGATGCTTGAAGCGGCATATTCCAATGGGATCAGGTATTACGATTCAGCCCCGGCTTATGCGGGTAGTGAACAGTATTACGGGCACTTCTGGGGCCGGCACCCGGAGTGGAAGGGACATACATTCCAGACAAGCAAATCCGCAACGAGAGATGCCGAAGGTGCAGACGCGGACCTTCACCGGTCCCTCTCCCGGATGGGACGTGAGAGTCTCGGGCTGTGGCAGATCCACGATTTGCGGGACTATGCCGATATCCGGCGGGTTGAGGGGCGGGACGGAGCGCTCAGTGCATTCTACGAGGCCCGCGAGACCGGGATCGCCAGGGGAATCGGGGTGACGGGTCACCACGATCCGGGAATACTGCTGCATGCGGTCAATACCTGGGATATCGATTCGGTGCTTCTCCCGGTCAGCCCGGTCGAGGCTGCTATCGGAGGATTTATGGACCGGGTAATACCGGCAGCACGGGAACGTGGTATCGGGGTTATTGGTATGAAAGTGCTGGGGGCGGGGGCCTATATTTCCCCGGATGGCGGGTTTTCACCAGGTGACCTGATCAGGTTTGCCCTCTCCCAGGACGTGGACATGGTGATATCAGGATGTTCAACCCCGGATGAAGCAGAATTCCTTGCCCGGCAGGAAAAAGGGTACACACCGATGGATGAGGATGAGCAGGCTGCGATGGTTGAAGAGATCAGGCCATACGCTGAACCGCTCGCGTACTACCGCGGGGTTATCTGATACCTACCAGGGGCTGTAATTGCATGTAACATTTTTTTATACCCTGGTTCCTGACGACCGGGTATCCCTGGAAATCCCCGGAATGTTTTGCCATTACCCGAACATGTATGAATCTTCAGACAGCATATACCGGACAGAGTGTTCCAATGAAGCGGAAAATAATCAGTATTGATGAGAACAGGTGCACTGGATGCGGGCAGTGCATCCCGGACTGCCCGGAAGGTGCCCTCCTGCTGATCGATGGAAAAGCGACGACTGGTCAGCGACCTCTTTTGCGATGGTCTCGGGGCCTGCATCGGCACCTGCCCGGAGGGAGCGATCACGGTTATCGAGCGGGAAGCGGGTGCATACGATGAGAAAGCCGTGATGGAGACCATCGTCCGTCAGGGTGAACCAGTCATCCGGGCCCACCTCGAACACCTTGCAGGCCATGGGCAGACGGACCTCTACAACCAGGCGATCGATTACCTGAAGGAACACCGTCTTGCTATACCGGACCATAATTCTCCGGGAGGTCCCCCGAAACCTGCTGAACGAACTAAACCTGATTTTGCAGGCTGCCCTGGGACTGCCGCCCGGAGTATTACGCGGGAACCCCGTACCGGTCCTCCGCAACAATCCGGAACAACCAGCTCAGAATTGCGGCAATGGCCGGTCCAGCTGAAACTCTTAAACCCGGCAGCCCCGTATTTTGAAAATGCCGATCTGCTGATCTCCGCTGACTGTGTCCCGTTTGCCTATGCAGGGTTTCACCAGGAATCTTCGGGGAAAAATCGTGATCATATTCTGCCCGAAACTGGACACTGATATCGACGGGTACATCACGAAACTCGCAGAAATCGTGTCTATTCATACGATTAATTCAATCACTGTTGTCCATATGGAAGTCCCATGCTGCAGCGGGGTGAGATATGTTGTGGACCAGGCACTTGAACAGGCGGGGAAAAAGGTCGCGGTGAAAGATTATACGATAACGATAAACGGGGAACTGGTGTGACTGAGTTTTTTTAGTATTGCATTATCGCCATTTCGACGAAAATGGACACTTTTGAACCCCTCTATATAGTTACAAAAAGAGAGAATTCGCTGACAGGACGGGTTTCACCTCACCCTGTCCCACATTCATAAAACCTCATAGCACGATTAAAAAAACATATTATCCATGATCGCTCATTTTATTGGGCATGTCGAGTTCAGGCTCCAATAATTTACCGGATACGGAAGAGAACCGCCAGATCTGCAGGAAGTACTGCACCATATGCGAGAACTACAAGCGTCATTCCCTGGAACGGTACCACCCGGGCGAACTGTTCTGCGGATGCGGAACGTCCTCGGCCCCGTCGGTGAAAGAGATAGGCTGCTTCTGCCCGGCCTGCGAACTCTTCGCGAAGTGACCATCTCCGCGGCGGATATTTCTGTGCTGTCAGGCATTAGACGGTTTTTTGGCTGGTATGAAAAACTCCACGAACCACCTGAAAGACGACCTTTTTCATACACATCTATGAGCCAAAGGCTCATAGCGCGCTCCATAAAAATGCTCTAATATGTTATCACCGTTTCTGACTTTTCCTTAATTTTCCAACACTCCCAGGGGCTCAGCCCAGCTGCTGTGGCGACCCCGGTTGGGATAGAGACTATTCCCAGACACTCTTAATTAATCGGCCTTCGCATAACCCTGCCCGAAAAATATCTTGTTGGGGGTGGGGCAGGGAGGGGGTGAAACCCCCTCCTGTCTGAGCAGTTTTGCCCTCTAGAAATCCCCTTGATTCACCCCTCACACCCCCATCCCAAAAAATTTCCGTTGATTGTGAGGAACTGGAGAGAACCTAACATCTTTTGTAAAATCAATAGCCTGGATCAAAAAAGGTTACAGTGCGGGGAGCCGGATGATCCGGAATTCCGAGGTCACTTCACCGACCTCGGCAAACATCGCTGCGATCGGGCAGAGACGGGTAAGGGTCTGTTCGATGATGGTCGAGACCATCGCTTCGTCAGCTTCGGCCCGGAGAACAATCACCAGGTGAATGTGATCAAAAAATGCGGGCATCGTCTTTTTACGGGTCCCATGAATCCCGATCGTCAGCTCGTCAGGGACAATACCCTGGTCGGAAAGCGCAAGAACAATCTTCACGCCAACGCACCCACCGAGCGAGCCGATCAGGTACTGTATAGGATTTGGCACCTTTCCAGGCCCGCCCATGCCCACCGGGATCTCCATCGGGAACGAGATATCGCCTGGTCCTGCCTGTGCAGTAAACCCCGTCCCCCCGTTGTAGGTGACCGTCATATCTACCGGCTTCCATTCCATCCGCGTCTTGTCCCAGGGGATTTCCGTACTCATGTCATATCGGTTGTCCCTGCTGACTTATTAATTACACAAGCAGGGTGGGAAAGAACCCCATTTTCGGATGAATTTGTTGTAGACCACCGTCGCAGGAATACGGTTACCCGGAGTTTTCAGGTTAGGTAGATCCTAAAAAGGGATATCCTGTTAAAAACGACGCATTATCGTCGGATTATGCATAAACCCACCTTAAAAAGCAGTATTTGATACTATAAGAGAATACGGCTAAAATGGCCTCTGCTAACGCATAATCAGGTCATTTAGCCCGGTTAGCAGGAATATAATATGATAGGGGCACTGATAAGTAGGGGGGGCAATGGATAGAGAGGTCAGAATTGCGGTGAATTGAGTAAATATCGCTAAATATGACGTATTTTTTACCAGGGCAGGAGTGGGATCGGTCCTCCGGAACATGCTTCATATTCAGCGAAACCCACCCCCCACTATAAAAATTATGATTTCCTCAACGATCTTTACCAATACGGGTAGATTAGTTGAGATTACAAACGCTGCTATTGCGAATGATATTGCTATCAAACCAAAATAGGTATTTTTAGCCCCAAATTCCAATGACATCCGGGCTACCTGGCTCTTGTTTTCCGTTCTGCAATCATTAATCGTTATTAAGGATTTTTGTGGAAAAATCTATCGGAATAGAATATTTTTAGCGATTCCAAGAAGCATTTCGGTGATTATCGGAGAGATTATGAATGGCCCCCATCCTTCATCATCTGCCTTGATTGCTTCTCTTTCTTTCTGGGTGAAGGAACAGGTTCATGTAGTGCCGGAGGGCTGTTGATTCTGTGTGCTCTTGGGAAAGAGTGATGTATACAATCTTGTCGGGGTATGCAGTCATATAACTATGCTCTCCCATGTTTTATGGGTTGTCCTTGCCGTGATAACTGTGGTTTGGTTAGATAGACCTCTGCTTATCCCTGGGATCTCCGGTAAATGTGCTAGCTTGGACCACCTGATAAGGTTTAACTGCCATGCTGCTACGCGAAATTCTATTATGGAATGAATATGTGCGGACAAGGTGCACTTATTTTCATATCTCACTTTCACCCCGCATCCCCCGACCACCTTATATCCCACACAAGTCCAAAAGAATGGTAGATGAAGATCATCCACATCGCCGACACCCACCTTGGTCTCGCCGCCTTCAACCGCCTCGACCCCGAGAGCGGGATGAACCTCCGCGAGAAGCAGATCTATGATAATTTCCTGTCGGCAGTGGACACAATAATCGAGGCAAAACCGGATGTCCTCGTCCATGCCGGTGACCTTTTCGACACCGTGAAACCGAAGACCCGGGCCTATACGACCGTGCTCGAAGCGCTGGAACGGCTCCATTGCGCAGGGGTCCCGTTTATCGTGATCGCCGGGAACCACAGCATGGTAAAAACACGGTACACGACGTCCCCCTACGAAGTCCTTTCCTACCACCACTCACGAATTCATGCAGCCTACCGCTTCCGGTACGAGCATGTTGAGATCGGTGACACGGTCTTCCACCTGATCCCGAACATGCTCAGGCCCGAGGACTACCGCGTTGCGTATGACCAGGTCGAGATCGCAAAAAACCGGCACAACGTGCTCATGACCCACGGTCTCGCGTCGGCCATCAGGGACAAGCGGCTCGCGACCGTCGCAGAACACGAGCTGGACAGCACAATCCTCTCCGACCGGTTCGACTATATTGCGCTCGGCCACTACCACCGGCAGGTGCAGATTACCGATAATGCGTGGTACTCGGGGTCGCCCGAATACATGGCGTACGGTGAGATCGCCGATACGAAGGGAGGGCTTCTTGTTGACCTGGACCACACGTCTGCGAGAGCACGTTCCGTGGTCGATATGATCTCCCCTGAATCCTCCGTTGAGTCTTCCTCCGGGTCTTCCGCTGTCTCTTCCTCGTTGCCCCCCTCTGCATTCTCCGGCCGGGGATCCCGCGAATATCCCGTTGTCAGTCATTTCGACCTCCCGAAGACCCCGATGATCGACCTCGGGACAATCCCCTGCGAAGGTGTGCATGCCGGGGATATCACGAACGAGATTATCGCCCGGATTACAGACCGGTGTATCCCGCCGTTATCGATGGTGCAGGTGACCCTCGACGGTATGTCCCGGGAACACGGGAAAGGGATCGATTTGAAGGAACTTGCCGGGGTTAAGGAGAAACTCCTTGATCTGAAAATCAGGTCTGCCACGAAAGACCAGGGAGAGATATCCCCGTTGCAGCAGGACGTAAAAGCTATTGATTACCTGCAGGAATTCTCCTCGTTTGTCGGCAAACAACAGATGAGTGCGCACCAGAAGGAATATGTTGCCCGGTGTGGTCTCGATTTGTTAAGGACCGTAATGGAAGACCACAAAGGGGATTCGGAATGATCATCGACCGCCTTGTCCTGAAAAACTTCAAACGGTTCCGGGAACAGGAGATCCGGTTTAAAGACGGTATCACCGGGATCGTGGGGAACAACGGGACTGGCAAGAGCAGCATCGTTGAGGCCATCCTGTTCACCCTCTACGGGGTGCAGGCAACCGGGATTTCCGGGGACTATATCGTCTCCTCGTTTGCTTCCCAGAAAGAAAACTGCGAAGTGAGGCTGGACTTCAGGATCGGCGGGGATAGTTACTCGGTTATACGCACGTTTAAAAAAGGAAAGACGGTGCAGCACGATGCTCGGATCTACCGGGGAACGTCACTCCGGGCGACAGGGGTGAGCCAGGTCGAGACCGAGGTAAGAAGGGTGCTCGGCATGGGACCGGTCGATTTCCGGAACACGATTTATGCAGCCCAGAAAGACCTCCTGACCCTTCTTGAAAATACTCCCGGGAAACGGAAGGAATGGTTCCTCAAGGCGCTCGGTATTGATTTCCTGAAGACCGCGAGCGAGAAACTGCTCAAAGAGCGGATCGATAAAAGTGAAAACGAGCTGCGGACGATAGGGGGGGAGTTGGGAGGTCTCGAAGGGAGACAGGACCCTGAAGAACTGAACACACTCAGGTCATCGGTCGTCACGTTCCAGGCTGCAATCGGGGAGCTGAATAAGCAGCGGGAGAGCCACCTTAAAAAGAAGATGGAGCTATCGGCAGAATCAGCCCTTTTCTCCGAGAAAAAAACGCAGTACACCCGCTTCGTCGAACAACAGAAATCCCTCGTCAACGAGACCGGCGGTCTCGAAAAACAGCGGGAACAGGTTACGGCACAACTCTCTGCCCTTGCAGGACTGGAGCAGGAATATGTACAGACTGGAGCAGCGTGTCTGCCTTGTGGATGAGAAGAGAAAACATCTGGAATCAGTCCGGAGACAGAAGGCAGAGTCCGACCAGCTCAAGGCTGAACAGAGGTTTCTGGAAACGGATTCTGTGAATGTCAGGACAAGGGCCGATATCGCCCGGGTAAAGATCGGGAAGTTTGACGAGGACGCAAAACGGCTCGCATCGCTCCGGAACGGTATCCGGTCGCTGATGCTGATCAGACCTGATGTCCCCGATACAGACCTTGAAAAAGTAATCACCAATCGTGAAGCGGTTTTAATTCATACTGTCGGGACTCTTTCGGCCAGGGCCGCAGGTCTCGAGTCGGAAAAGAAAAAACTCAGGGCAGACTGGGACACGATAAAGAATGCCGGTGCAAATGGCGTGTGCCCGCTCTGCCGCCAGACGCTCGGGAGCCATTTTACCAGCATTGAAGAGGAGTTCACGTCCCGGCTGAAACAGATCGAACAGGAGACCCTGCAGGTACGGGATGAACAGGGGAAGGTTGCGGTAGAGAAAAACCGTATCGCGGACCAGAAACCGGCACTCCACGAGGTCCGGAGCATATCAGAGAAATTAAAGGCACGGGACGCAACGGAAACCGAGCTTAACGATCTGGTGGCACAACTGGAGGCCGGAGAACTGGCCCTCCGGACGCTCGCCACCCGTATTACATCACTTGGGTACGACGAGGCCACGTTCGCAAAGGCTGAAAAGGACGTGAAAGACCTTGAACAACTCCACCTCCGTTATGTCGAGCTCGGTAAAAAGATCGCCCAGTGGTCGGTACTCAGGCAACAGGTGACCGATCTCGACACTAAGATGATACAAAAACAGCGGGAACTTGAAACCCTTAAAGCGGTTATCGCCCAGGTGGCCTTCGACCCCGCTGTCGGCATAAACCTTGAAGAGGCGCTTGCCGGGGCCGAGTCTGCTATCCGAAACGCAGAAGCCGAACTAGCGAGGACGACCGAACGGCTGAACCATGCCAGCGAAAAGATCACCAGGCATGAGAAAGAGATGGCAGTCATCGAAGATCTCCGGCAACAGGTCTTGAGATTAACAGAAGAGATCGACCTCCTCAGGCTGACCCGGACGGTGATCGGCGATTACGTCATCTACCTCATGCAGGTCGTCCGGAGCCGGATCGAAGGGGAAGTCAGCCGGATTATCAGCGAGATCACCGGGGGACGGTACGAACAGGTGCTGCTCGACGAGGACTTCAACCTCCTCGTCCGGGATATCGACAACGATTACGGGATCGAACGGTTCAGCGGAGGGGAGCAGGATGATATCGCGGTTGCGCTCCGTATCGCCCTCTCCCGCTACCTCGCCGAGCTCCACCAGGTGCACGAGAGCACGCTCCTGATCTTCGACGAGATCTTCGGGAGCCAGGACGAGGAACGGCGCACAAACCTCCTCACCGCGTTGAGGACGCAGGAGTCACGGTTCCCCCAGATTATCCTGATCTCCCACATCTCTGAAATGCAGGGCGAATTCACGAATACGCTGGTTGTGGAGATGGGAACAGACCAGTCGAGCAGCATAAAGGAGGTGGCATAAATGCCGAACGACCCCGAGTACGATGCATCAGTAAACACCGCCATTGATACAATCCAGGCGACCATTCCAAAAAACCTCGTCCAGAAATTCAGGGCGGAAAGCAGGATAGGCCGCGATGACTTCCAGGCCTGCAACCCGGGCAACTGTGGGGAGATCTGTGCCATCGACGGGAGCAATGTCATGCTCCTCGAGTCGGGGAGCATGGCCCTCGTTCTCTTCCGGGCAGCCCAGAGCACATTCCTGAAACCTCGAAACGGGGCAGGAGATCGTTAACACCGTTAACAGTTCTGCCCTGATCGGGCCCGGCGTGGAAAACCAGGACTTTCCCGGGGCTGTACAAGGAATGTTTTGGTGTGATTCCCGGGACACCGGTCGGAAACGAGGACCGTACCCGCGCTGCCGGCATCCTCCGGGATACGGTCGAGTACTGGGTCACGCAGACCATGGCAGGTTCGCTTGGTTCCGGTGCACTGCTCCTGAGAGACGGCCCGCTCCGTGTCTCCCACGCAAGCCATGATACGGTCCTGACGAGGATCGAGAATACCTGCAGGCTCCGGGATATCGGCCTTGCCGGGGTCTCCAAGCGGACCACGGCCACCTGGGGCGGCGGTCATCCTATCCTCCCGTCGGTGAACGGGCTCGCAAAAGACCTCGGGCTGAAAGCCCCCTGGTGGATAGAAGTCGACACCGAAATGCTTGACCACGCCCAGTTCCCCCGGTGGCAGCACGGGCAGATGTACATCGCCTGCCTGCACCCCCGGGCAAAGTCCCCGCTCAAGATCGACCTCCCGGTGGAGACCTCCGAGTCCTCTGTCCGGAACGATTATGGACCGGCTCGCTGCCTGCTCAGGTGACGGCCGGATACCGGGATACCCGTACCCCCTCTTCGATGCCCACCGCACCGTTGTCCTCACCGAAGAGATCGTGGAGCAGGTCAGGTCGGACCTGATGCGCCGGATCGCCGACACCGGCATAGAACGACAGACCTATGATATCCTGTTCGGAGATTACCATGATGAATTTGCACGATACTGATACCACGACTCTTCAAAATACAGGCTCGATCGGGCGCAGCGTCCTCGGCTACCGTTTTATCGCACCCTACGATGCGACCCTCTATATCGGGGACATCAAAAAAATCACGGACCGCACGAAAGACGTTACATTCTTTGCAAAAATCACCGACCTCTCCCATGACAGCAACTTTGCCGATACCCGCTGGGATACCCGGGTCTATGCCGAGAAGTTCTACGGCCTCGGTGAGGACGTGTTCATCGGGGTGGATGCAGTCCCGCTCGGGTTCGTCGACAGCAAAGGCGAATTCCACAAGCCGAGGACCATCCCCTCCAAATTCTCGACAGTCGAAGACCCGACTGCAGAGGACTTCCGGTTCCTCACCGAACAGATGGGCGAGATCGAGGTCGGCTCATGCGGAGCGGCCAGGACGTAATCAGGGAAGTGGCAGTCCGGATCCCCGCAAAAGTCCTCCCCCAGCACATGGGTGTTTTCGCGACAACCGGGATGGGCAAGAGCAATTTCATGAAGACCTTCTGTGCCTCGTGCATGAAACAGCAGAAGTTCGGGCTCCTGATCGTCGACCCTCATGGGGAATACGTCAGCGGCGGGAAGTCCTCGACCGGGGAGCCGACAAAAGGCCTTGTCCATTATACAGAAGGAAGGGACGGCCTCGCCATATTCACTATCCGGGGTGAGAGCGACCGGAAGAGGTACGGGATGAACACGCTCTTCCTTGAATACGATGATTTCCGGATCAGTGACCTTTCCATCCTCCACGACGTTCCGGCCCCCAGCATGACATTATCGAGGCATTCGCAGATAGTACAGGAAGAGAGATTATTGAGTTCTTCCAGACCGTCGATCCGGCCATCTTCCCGATAAAAGATACGTTGCGCAGCAGGGGTGAAAGAGGGAAGCCTGGCATGGAAGATCCGGAACTCCATGGGCGGGCCGGTCAGGGTAATCAAAGCGGCATATCGACAACCTCGTCAACGGTAACAAGGCCTTCTTCCGCCAGCAGGGTTCATCTGTCCCCGAGATCCTCGGAAACCTCCATGATAACCGGGTGGTCCTGATCGATATCCCGGACATGAGTGAACGGAGCGAGCTGTTCGTCCTCTCGATCATCACCCGGATGATCATGGAAAAACACCGGTCAGAAGCCCGGGGTTTTGGTATCGACGATCGGCATGGAGGCATCCCACCAGGTGCTGATCACAATCGAAGAGGCACAGCGGGTGCTCGCGAGCGGTGGTTCTTCCACCCAGGTATTCCGGGAATGTGCAATGGAAGGGCGAAAATTCGGTGTCGGTCTCTGCGTGGTAACCCAGCAGCCGAAAAATGTCGATCCCAAGGTGCTTGCCCAAATCAATACCTTTGTCGTCATGGGCCTTGGCGACCGCGGTGACCGCGAGATCATCATGGGCAGTGCCAAGCAGGACCTCTCGAGAATGGAGATCGAGATCCAGACCCTTGACAGGGGTGAGGCGATCATCAGCACGATCGGTATCCCATTCCCGGTCAGCACCCGTATTCACCGGTTTGAGGATTATATTTCGGAACTCAACCGTGAAAAGAAACAGAAAATTTCAGACGGGCTCGATACCGGGTTCTGAAAAGACAAATCTACTAAAATCAGACCCGAGAAAGGATTATTCCTTTTTTGAAGAATCCTTTTTAACCTCAATTTTTTTGGGGATTTTTCTGATTGAGACACAGTTCACCACAGGTTCACCGGTGAATATGTATCGCTGTATGACTTTTCCCAGCACCTCAACCACGTCATCCTTTTTGATCTCTTCCAGGGGGCTCGTGAACATCTTAACTGATATCTCACCAGTCCTGTCACCGACAAGGAATTGCGGACGATTAAGGAACTGGAAATAGGTACGTTCCACGACACCTTCGATCCTGACGACGTCTCCCATCATACCACTGTTGATCATCTTAATCCGGACCGGTCTTGCCTCTCGTTCATATTCCGGGACGAGTTCCATGTACTCCTTCTGGCTCATATAGTTGAGCGCGATCGGTATCACGAAAAGGAGGAGTACCGCGGGAATGCCGTATAATAGCAGCATAGTATTGCCCGAACTGGAATAGGCAAAAAATAAAAGAATTGTGAAGAGAACGACCACCGCAATCGCGACGATCGATATCCTCACAGTTATATTTCCGATTTTCATCCGGGTTTACTCTACTTTAACGCGGCGATCTCTTTTCTGAACGCGACCCAGTAGATGATACCGACGAAGAACAACGCACCGACGATGTTACCGATTGTGACGATAATGACGTTATTCGTCCACATGGTAACCCAGTTGAGTCCGGCATTGATCTTTGCCGGGTCAGTGATGAAGCCCTGGGTCAGAATCCCGGCAGGTATGAAGTACATGTTTGCGATCGAGTGTTCGAAACCGCTCGAAACGAAGGCCATGATCGGGAACCAGATCCCAAAGAACTTGCCGACCATGTCGTCAGAACAGATCCCGAGCAGGATAGCAAGGTTGACAAGCCAGTTACAGCGCAATTGCCTTAAGGAACGCAGACCACATGCCCGCCACTCCCACATAACTGACCTTCGCCGACGCGATATGCTATCGCCCTCGTCCCGAACGCCGTGACTGTTGCGGCTACCGGCAGCGTCCCATGATGTGAAGGGCCCGTATGCCATGATATAGGCAAATACAAGGGAGCCGATAAAGTTCCCGATATATACCCAGACCCAAAGGTTGAAGACCTGCATCCAGCTGACTTTGTGGATAAATGCGGCCATCGGGGCGAGCATTGCGTCACCGGTGAAGAGTTCTGCACCTGTTAATACCGTAATAATAAGCCCGACAGGGAACACCGCACCAAGAATGAGCTGCGCAGAACCCGGCACTTGCCGTACCGTACCGCAGTGCAACATCGGTTGCCATGATACCAGTCGAACAGACCGTTGCAAGGGCTGCACCCATGGCGATGTAGGCTCCTGACATGAAACCACGTAATACCATGTTCCATGCGGGAAGGCCTACCTTGTACTTGCCAGCGTCACCGGCTTTCGCAACGATTGCCACTGGTGGATGAAATACCATTTTTTTACACCTCTCCGTTTGTCATACCTATACTCACCTAAGGAATTCGTCTTGGTATAGGTTCAAATTAAAATCCTTTGTGGTTTTATTAATAACTTTCTTTTTGTATTTCGGGCTTAAATTGAAAAAGATGAATTAAAACAAGTAATATGAGGTCTCTGAAGGTGTACATACCACTAATCAGTGGATTTAGTCAAACAGACTTCATTAAAGATTGTTCATACAGGTCTCTTTCTCCCGCTCCCGTCCCGTGAATAGTGCCCGAATTCACTTATCAGGAGCAATTCACCGGAAAAAACCGGGCCGTCCCTGCAAACGCGGAGCCCGGACGGATCAATGCAGCAGGAGCCGCATACACCACAACCACATTTCATGTACCGGTGGAGGCTGAATTTTCCGCGCTCTTCGAGACCCTCCCCGCGAAGGCGGAGGAGGACTGCGGACATCATCTTTTCCGGCCCGCATACACATACCTGTGAATACCGGTCAAGCGCAAGGTCATCCATACCCTGCACTGCAAATCCCGTTTCACCGGCAGAACCATCATCAGTCATGATTATGAGTTCGGTCACCTTTTCCAGGCCCTTCCTGAAGAGGAGTTCATCAGCAGTACGCGCCCCCAGGATGAATGTTGATACCACTCCCGTCATGGCAAGGGGCAGGAGGGGGGCAGCGCCCACACCACCCGCAATTGCGAGCGTATCATCCTTCAGCGCGAACCCGTTGCCAAACGGGCCCCTGATTCCGATTTGATCTCCTTCTTTCATTGATATGAGGGCTGTTGTCGCATCACCTGCTTTCTGGACAGTAATGGAAGATGGGGATGATAGCGCCATCGGGACCTCGTCGACACCCGGGACCCAGACCATGACAAACTGCCCGGGATTGAATGAGAACCGTTGATCAAACCAGAGTGTCGAGACTGATGGTGTCTCCCTCACCACCTCCGTAATCCGGACACCGGCCGGGAGGTGGTCACCCATGCGCACACCCCACGATCTCCTCCGCAGGTATACCATCAGGTGAGTAGAGCGTATCACGAATCGGGTTGAATATATCGTGGTCATGGATTACAGCACTGCCAACCTGGACCGCAGAAGCGCCGGCCATCATCATCTCCACCACATCGTGGGCAGACGATACCCCGCCACAACCGATAATCGGGATACTGCATGCTTCGTAGAGCTCGTATACGCACCTGACCGCGATGGGAAATATCGCCGGGCCCGATAATCCGCCGAACCTGTTGCCAAGGACAGGACGCCTGAGATCGGTGGAGATCCGCATCGCTTTAACGGTATTGATGGCAACGATCCCATCGGCTCCACCCCGTTCGGCTGCAGCCCCGCAGGCAGTGATATCGGTGACATTAGGGGTGAGTTTCACCCACACAGGCATCCCGAGGGACCTGACCGCTTTTGTACATGCTTCGACCATGTCAGGATCGCTGCCGATTGCTGCCCCGTATCCCTCGGCATGCGGGCAGCTCAGGTTCAGCTCGACCCCTGATACCCGGCCCTTAAACCAGGAGGCCACATCGCGGAACTCCGACGGACTCCCGCCAAAAACACTTGCAACAACAGGTTTACCTTTCAAGGGGTCTAATTCAGTTAAAAAGTCCTTCGATGGATTGGGCAGGCCCATCGCATTGATCAGGCCGCCGTTTATCTCGCAAAAACAGGGGCCGGGATGCCCTCCATGCGGGAACGGCCCGATCGATTTGGTGACCACCGCTCCTGCCCCTTTTGAAAGAATACGGGCGAGTGATGCGCCGGTTGTCCCGAGGACCCCTGCTGCAAGGATAAGATGGTTCTCCATCTGAACACCACCTGCCGTTACTCTGCCTGTTTTCAGCCTGATCATCCAGAAGAAAGATAGTTTCAATTGTAATTATTTATTCTCGTGAAAACCAATACTAGAAGTCATGACATGCCTTGCGGTACTGGGGGCAGGAAAGATAGGGGGCGAAGTGGCGTACCTCGCATCCGTGCTCGGTATCATCGATAAACTGATTATCTATGATGTAAATAAGCCGTTTCTCCACGCTCAGGTGCTGGACCTTCTGCATGCCGGCCTTGATATTGAGATAAGTACTGATCCATGGACCGCCAAAGAATCGGATATCTGCGTTTTTGCTGCAGGTTTTCCAAGAGACCCGGCGGTAAAAACAAGGGCCGACCTCCTCCGCGTGAACCTGCCTGTTGCGGAGCAGTGCAGCAGACCACTCCATGACTATGACGGTGTACTTATCACCGTGACAAACCCGATGGACGTGAATAACTATTTCTTTGCCGAAGAGACCGGAATTGATCCACGGCGGTGCATCGGCTTCGGCGGGCAGCTTGATAGTGCCCGGTATGCCGTCGCCCTGAAAAAGAGAGAGATCCCGGGGCAGGCATGGGTAATCGGGGACCACGGTGAGCACCAGGTACCGGTCTTTTCATCCCTCCCGGATGTGGTCCCGGCCACCACCAGGGAAGAGGTGCTGGCTGAACTGCGGGGTGCAAGCATGGAGATCATACAGGGGAAAGGGGGTACCGTGTTCGGACCAGCCTGGCACATTACTGACCTTATCAGGATGATTTCCAGGGACAGCCGTTCACTCATCACCTGCTCGTGTGTCCTCTCGGGAGAATACGGGATCGAGGGCTGCTCACTTGGCGTCCCTGCACGGATCGGAAGAAACGGTGTTCACAAGATAGAGGAATGGAAGCTCGACGACTGGGAAGAGTCCCATTTGCAGGCGGCAGCGGTAACAACCACGGAACTCTGCAGGAACATGGATGACTGAACCGGTGGTATCTGATCGAAAAGCACCCCCCCATGTGGCAAAGGAAGGAACAAGGCCACCCGGTACCCAAAAAATCGGAATTAACCAGGTTGAGTACAGCAATACACCGGACGGACCGCTCATTCATATATTCGGCCGGGACGAGCGTGGACAGGCACAGCACCTGCAGGTAACAGGTTTTAAACCATATTTTTACGTCCCGGCAGCAGAAGCGGATGGAAAACCGCTTGCACAATCGATCACCGCTGACAGGGAAAACACCTATTATTCGATACATCGTGAACCATTACGGCGGCTTTATACCCAGCGCCCGGGTGATGTGCGGGAACTGCGTGAAAAATACCACCATTGCGAGGCTGATATCCCGTTTGCAACACGTTTCCTGATCGATACAGGCCTTACCGGTGGTGTAGAGGCCCCCACTCCGATCGCTGACTACCGGGACCTGAAAAAATCTGAGGTTTCATCCCCGGCCCGCGTCTGCATGCTGGATATCGAGTGCGAGGACGAGCGCGGCTTTCCGGAACCGGGACGCGACAGGATCATCTGCCTGACGGCCTGGGACTCATTTGATGACCATTACACCTCGTTTGTCTCAAGTCCCTGCGGGGACGCCTACGATTTTACCTCCCGGATGGCAACCGGGGGCCTGAAGAACGGTTGTTTTGCACAAGGGAAGCATACGATCTGCACGTATGCCGGTGAAAAGGCAATGCTCGAGGGGTTAATTGACTATATTAAAAAAAAGGACCCGGACATCCTCTCGGGATGGAATTTCGTCGATTTCGACATGCCCTATATCACCGGAAGGATGGAGGCAATCGGGCTTAATTCGACCCTTTTATCAAGGTTGCCAGGGCAGACGGAACGAAATGCAGTCCGGGGGCGTGGGCTCTTTGACCTGCTGTCGGGATATAAAAAGATGCAACTGTCCGAGCGGGAGTCCTACCGGCTCGATGCAATTGCCCAGGCAGAACTGGGTGATGCAAAAGTCCGTTATAAAGGCGGGGTAAGTGACCTCTGGAAAAGCGATCCCGAGCTCCTGGTCGAATACAACTTCAAGGACGTGGAACTATGCGTCCGGATAAACCAGAAAAACAACATTATTGAATTTTACCGTGAAATCGCGCGGTATGTCGGGTGTCCGCTCGACCGGACCCTGAACTCCTCGAATGTTATCGATATTTATATTCTTCGGAAAGCACACGGGCGCTATGTGCTCCCTTCGAAGGGTTTTGCTGCAGCCAACGAGTTTGAAGGGGCCACTGTTTTCGACCCGAGCCGTGGTCTGCGCTCGAACGTCGTGGTCCTTGACCTGAAATCGCTCTACCCGATGGCGATGATGACGATCAATGCATCGCCGGAGACGAAAGACCCGGAGGGGGAGCTCAGGGCACCGAACGGGATCAGGTTCCGGAAAGAGCCGGACGGGCTGACAAGGAGTATCATCGCAGAGCTCCTCGGTGAACGTGACGAGAAAAAACGCCAGCGTAACCTCTATGCGTTTGGTTCTCCGGAATATGTCCTTCTTGACCTCCAGCAGAACGTCCTGAAGGTAATTATGAATACCTATTACGGGGTGAGCGGATATACCCGGTTCCGGCTTTATGACAGGGAGATCGGTTCGGCGGTCACATCGGTAGGACGGGCGATCATCGAACATACGCGAAGTGTAATCGAAAAAGCGGGGTACCGCGTGATTTATGGCGATACCGATTCCTGCATGGTCCAGTTGCCCGATATGGGCATAGAGGAAACAATAGCCAACGCCCGGGTTATCGAAAAGGAGTTGAATGAAAGTTACGGGGATTTTGCGAACAGAGAACTGAATGCCGGTACCCACTACTTTTCCATCAAATTCGAAAAGATCTATGGCAGTTTCTTCCAGGCCGGAAAGAAAAAACGGTATGCCGGCCACCTTACCTGGAAGGAGGGGAAGGTTGTCGACGAGATCGACATCGTCGGTTTCGAGATCAGGAGAAGTGATTACCCCCAGATAACCAAACGGGTCCAGATGAAAGTGATGGAGATGATCCTTCACGGTGAGCCATTTGAAGTGATCAGGACCTACCTGGGAACAATTATCAGGGACTACCGGGGTGGCCGGTACACTCTTGACGAGATAGGGATCCCTGGCGGGATTGGCAAGCAGCTTGCCGATTACGAGAATGACGACGCCCATATCAGGGGTGCAAAGTATGCCAACGAACATCTTGGCATGGAGTTTTCAAAGGGCAGTAAGCCGAAACGGGTCTATATCAAGGGAGTAAAATCGAAATACCCACGGACCGACGTCCTCTGTTTCGAATACGGTGACCAGGTGCCTCCTGAATTTACCATAGATTTCGAGATGATGCTTGACAAGACGATCAAGCAGCCAATCTCGCGTATCATTGAAGCCCTCGGGTGGGACTGGGCAAGTATCGACCCTTCGAGGACCACCCTTGCGCAGTTCGGGCTGGGATGAGTATCCCGGAGTAACCGGATACTTTTTTTCTTCAGAAGTACGGTTCTCTGGTCTGACCAGATTGTCCCTCTCGTTCCGGTGATTACAAGTCCCGGTTACTATCCTGATTTACGGTCTCTGCGCTGACATTACACGGCATTTGATACGGGCTCGTTGTTTACAGCCCCGTTGAGATCCTGCATGGCAGAAAACAATGAGCGGGCTGCCAATAGAAAAATATATGGCCGGCAAAATTAGCCCGGGAGATTTTCAGGTCCTGTAGTCTGCATTAAATAATGCTGAATTTGTTGAATACGTTGCATTTGAGTCGTACCACGCGGTTATACTCGTATGAACATTATTTTTCCCCTTGTCGGAAATCAGCATGATCATGGTATAGGTGCCGTTATCAGACCTTTTCATAACAATTTCTATGGGGTTATCCGGCATTACTGATTCGAAGATTTTTTTATCGCTAAAAAGTGTCTTGCCATCTTTTTGCCCCTGGTACGTGGCAGTAACGGGGCCGGTCATATTAGCCACGGGAACATAGCGGAATGTCAGATAATTCACATCCGATACCGCTTCTGCCCTGAATGTGAGGTTCGAAGCGCCTGCCAGTCCGCCGGCCTGAGGTAACGCAGGGACCATCATGCCGTTCATGTAGAAAAATCCGAGGGTAATCGCGACGATGAACACCACAATACCGATAAAGATTGCATTCTGTTTTTCCATAACCTGCTCCTGAATTTCTTATACCGTTATTCCGGTGAATAAAAAGTATTTTCGGCTTGCGACCACCCTCTGGAAATTCCGGGCCCTCATGGTCCCAAAGACCGTCTCACCATTCCAAGAACTAGCTGTTTCACTAAGACTATCACATACCCGTTCCCTCATGGATTTATGTAAGAGAGCACCAAACCATCTGGTACGGGATATTCGTTATTCACCCCGTGCCAGGTGCATCGCATATCCGGTAACCCTTATGACCATGAGAGAACGCTTCGTGAGCAGTAACCTCCACATTCCAAGGGTCCTTATTGCAGGGACTCATAGCGGATGTGGTAAAACAACTATTGCACGTGGCCTGATGCAGGCATTCACCTCGCAGGGCCTCGTAGTTCAGCCCTTCAAAGTGGGCCCGGATTTCATTGATCCTACCCACCATACAATGATCTGCGGCAGGAGCTCGAGGAACCTTGACCCCTTTATGATGGGTGAAGAGGGGGTCAGGGAGACATTTGTTCATGCATCGGGGGGCGCTGACATTGCCGTTATTGAGGGGGTCATGGGAATGTTTGACGGGCTTGACGGGACACTGAACGCAAGTACTGCCCACGTAGCTGAGATCCTTGACACCCCGGTCATCCTCGTTGTAGACGTGAAAGGGATGTCACGGAGCGCGAATGCTATTGTGAGCGGGTTTGCCGGTTCCCCGGGCGGGGAACAGATTGCAGGGGTGATCTTCAACCGGTTAGGCAGCGACCGCCACAGGACACTGATAGAACAGTCAGCTGGCAGGAACATACTCGGGTGGGTAAGAAGGAGACCGGGACTAGAGGTAAAAAGCCGGCACCTTGGCCTGGTCATGGCTTCCGAGGTCGGGGAGGATACAGCAGCCGGGGACGCGGTAAGCGAAGACTGCAATACCGGGGCGATCCTTGAGATCGCCAGCAATACATGCCCGTTACCGGTCCCGGAACCGCTGCCTGAGGTTACCGGGGAACGGCCGGTTATCGGGGTCGCACGCGATGAGGCCTTCTGCTTTTACTACCAGGACAACCTTGACCTCCTTGCCGCTTCCGGTGCAGAGCTGGTTTTTTTCAGCCCCATACGTGACCATCTCCCAAAAACTGATGCTATCTACCTCGGGGGAGGATATCCTGAACTCCATGCCGGTGCACTTGAAGCAGCACCCGCCACGAAAGCGGTTGCAGCCGCTGCAGACCGGGGTATGCCCATTTACGCGGAATGCGGCGGACTGCTGTATCTCTCCGGGGGAATACAGATGGACAGGGAGTACCGGATGGCAGGGGTCCTTCCCGCATGCGCGGAGATGACAGGTTCAGTCCAGGCGCTCGGGTACTCTGATGGCAGGGGTAGCGGGAAAAATTCGTATATCAGCCCTGGAATGAAAATAAGAGGGCATGAATTTCATTATTCCCGCATTGAATGCATGCCTGATGCACGATTTATTATCGAACTTTCGCGTGGCAAAGGCATTTCCGGTTGCAGGGACGGGCTGTCGGAACACGAAACTACCGGGAGTTACACCCACAGCTACTTTACACGGGAGTTTTCGGTTTCGTTTGTTAACGCAGCCCGGACATTTGGGAAGCAGTAGCGGCAGCAAAGGACAACGAAGGGATATAAGACTCCAGGGCACATAATCACCGGTAGGAGAGAGGTTTTTCTCATGCGGAGTGACGAGGTTAAATCAGGGTACCAGCGGGCACCAAACCGTTCGCTTCTCAGGTCGCTCGGAGTGACCGACCGGGAGATGGGGCTTCCTTTCATAGGGATTGCCAATGCATACAACACGATTGTCCCCGGGCACGTCCACCTCCGGACGCTTACGGATAAGGTCAAAGAGGGGATCATTGCGGCCGGAGGGGTGCCATTCGAGTTTGGTGTAATCGGGATCTGCGACGGGATCGCGATGGGGCACGAGGGGATGCGGTATTCGCTCCCTTCGAGAGAGAACATCGCGGATTCCATAGAACTGATGACAGAAGCCCACAGGTTTGACGGGCTCGTATGCGTGGGCACCTGTGATAAAATCGTCCCGGGGATGCTGATGGCAGCGGCACGCTGCAATATTCCCTCGGTTGTGTTAACAGGAGGGCCAATGCTCTCCGGTTACCTCGCAGGAAAGGAGCTTGTCCCTTATCGATATTTTTGAGGGTGTAGGAAAAGTAGCAGCCGGAACGATGAGCGAAGCCGCCCTGCAGGAACTCGAATGTTGTGCAATGCCCGGCTGCGGGAGCTGCCAGGGGCTGTACACCGCAAATACGATGGCCTGCATGACCGAGGCAATGGGGATGTCGCTCCCGGGTTGCGCTGCGATCCCTGCAGTCGACGCCGCAAAACTCAGGATAGCCCGTGAAAGCGGCGAACGGGTCCTCGACCTCGTGAGAGGGAATAGAAGGCCCCGGGATATTATCTCCATCGACAGCCTTTCAAACGCGATCAGGGTCGATATGGCCCTTGGCGGCTCGACAAATACCGTCCTGCACCTGATGGCAATCGCGGTCGAAGCAGGGGTGCCTCTCGACCTCGACCAGTTCAACGAAATTGGTGAAAAAACTCCGCACATCTGCCACATGCAGCCAAGCGGCCCTCATTCAATGCAGACACTCTACCGGGCAGGAGGTATCCCGGCAGTGTTTAAAGAACTGTCAGCATTGCTTGCCGATACCCCGACAGTCTCGGGAATGAGCGTCCGGCAGATTGCGAACGCAGCAGTTGTCCGTGATGCAAACATCATTAGGAGCATAAATTCGCCTGTCAGCCCGGCTGGTGGCCTGAAAATTCTCAAGGGGTCGCTGGCCCCTGACGGGGCCGTGGTAAAATGCGCGGCTGTCCCGAAGGGGATGTGGGTCCACCAGGGTCCCGCGAAGGTATTTGATGGAGAAACGGCCGCCATGAAGGCGATCCTCGCCAGGGAGGTAAACGAGGGGGACGTTGTCGTAATCCGGTACGAGGGACCGCGTGGTGCCCCGGGTATGCCCGAGATGCTCTCCCCCACGTCTGCGCTGATGGGGCTGGGGTATACCAGGGTCGCACTTGTCACCGACGGTCGTTTCTCAGGAGGGACACGAGGCCCATGTATCGGGCATATCGCACCGGAAGCGGCGATCGGAGGAGCAATTGCACTCGTCAGAAACGGGGATACAATAGCATTGGACCTTTTTAAGAAGACACTTGACCTCCAGGTGCCGGACGTGGAACTGGCCGCCCGGAAAAACGGTTGGAAACCCCCAATAAAACCACTGACCGGCGTGCTCTCCCGTTATGCAGCAAATGTTTGCCAGGCCAACCAGGGAGCCGTGCAGAAACCCTGAATACGGAATGGTCAGCTGGTACCCACAATACCAGTTTTATTAATGTCTCTCTGACAGAAAATTTACTGGTATCAAAGAATCCGGTGTCCACTATGTCAAATCCCACCACGATTTATTGCAGCGTCGTATGCTCGCACTGCGAAGGTGCAGGCTGTATGTATTGTAACAAGACCGGGCATGTGCTGGTAAAAGAGCCTGCATGCAGGTGCAAGCACTGTGAAGGGGACGGTTGCATATATTGCGGCTTTACCGGGTGGGCAGGACTAAAAGGAAAATATGACTGATACAAGGTCATGCGGGTACCGGTGAATACGAAGTGGAATTTGTTCCGGTACTTGGTTATATTGCCGGGTTCTGCACAACTGTTGCTTTCCTCCCCCAGGTTTACAGGGCATGGCGGACAAAGTCATGTAAAGACCTTTCACCGGGTATGCTCATGCTGTTTGCCGCAGGAATCCTGCTGTGGCTTGTGTACGGGGTCATGATACGGGAACTACCTATAATAATCGCAAACGGTGCGACCTTTTTCCTTGTGATGGTGATAGTGATCCTCAAGTTCAGGTTCGATTAACAGCGTTTCCTGCCTGTGGCCCAACTCGAACAACGTGCCATGCGCAACGACGGATCTGTGCATCTGCCAATGCAGTTCTCCGGATAGTCCGTATTTGTTTCCTGTATATTTTTTTGGCCCCGTGAAAATCCTTCTAACGCCTGTCTTATTGATTGTTTGACGGGTATGAACAACTCCAGGAAGCCCCCTGAAAGACACCCTTTTTCATACTCATCTATGGGCCAAAGGCACAGAGCATACTTTGTTGAAATCCTCTCAAACCTATCTTGCAGATTGGTACTTCAAATATTTCGTCACGCTATCGGGGCTCATGGCCCGCCACTCTGGCACCCGGTTGGGACAGGGGCCAGGTCTTGCAACATCTGGAATAGTTAAAAAAACCGGTTGAAACCATGCCCGAAAATACCGTACTCTGGGTAGAGCAGCGAGGGAATAAATCCTGCTGCCTTCGATGGGCCACCATGGGTATATCGCAGGATTGTAAAGAAAAAAGCCTGATTTGAGATTTGTACGGTTGAGAAAGGAGAAAGTGATGATGTATTACTGCTGGTACATCAGGCAACCGGCGATAATATCATGCAGGCCCTGCTTCTGCCGGGTGAATGCGATAATAATGAAGCCGATAAAGAAGGTGATGATAGAGAGCACTTTCGCGAAAAAACGGAGCGTTGCCCGTGAAAAAGTGATGCGGTTACCGTGCAGGTCGGTTACCGCGATGCGGACTGCAATTTTGCCGAGGGTTGCCTGGTTTTTCGAGCTCTCGAGAATTGCATAGTAGAGCCAGGTAGAAGGATCAGGAGTACCGCGATCGCATAGATAACCTGGGTCGGCACCATGGAATAGACAACCTCGCCATACCGATCGGTCATCGGGTACCCGCGCAGGAACTGGTAAATCATCCGTACCCCTTCGTTGAGCCCGGTGAGCCCCATGATGAAGATATCAAGGACCAGTATGAAGACAATATCAATGATCCACGCAAGGAACCGTTGTCCAAATCCTGCGTAATTTTCGGTGCTAATTCCATAAGACTTCTTTTTAAGAAGAAGTTTTGGTGCCGGTGCCACTGCCGTTCCTTTGACTTCTGCCCCGCACCACTGGCAGTATTTACCGGAATCGTCGGTCTTTTTACCGCACTTCGAACAAAACATTACCCTTTCTCCTGCTTTACGTAAATCATTGTCAATCTTATTCTTCAATGTATCGAATGGTTTTTATGTTTCGGTGTATCATTCCCCCCGTCAGACCCGTTAAACAACCGCCAGGGACAACAGTATACGCCCATACCCGGTATCAAAAAACCTAATATTCGGCAATAGCACCACTAAGGATAGCGAGATCATGAAAATTATATCCGCCATCGTCATTATAACGACCTGTTTTACCCTGCTTTTTTGTTCTGGCTGTATCAGCCAGCAAACGGCGCAGTCACCGGTAACGCAGACTGTAACCATACCCCCAACCCCTGGTACTCCTGTCACGCCAAACCCGGCAACCCTGCCGGTTCTGATAACGGGGCCAGTCCCGGAACCCGTGGAACAGGCGGTAACAGACACCCTCCCGCAGAACGTGACAACCTTGTCACCCGCTAAGGCTGTTGATATCGGGATCGAAAAAGACCGTGTTTACAACACGATAACCGTGACGTTTATAGGAGGCCCTGGACAGGTCATCGTCAAGAATATTCTTGTCAGGGTGACGACCTCCGATGGGAGAGTGGAGCAGAAAAATATCCTGATCGGGAACCAGGTCTCTACCGGGGCATCGGTTGATATGAAAGGGACACGGGGGTCTGACAGGGTTGAGGTCTTTGTTACGCTTGGGGGTGTAATGTACAAATTAAAAGATGAGAACATGACCTATGCATACTATTAACGGTTTTGGGCCTCACTGGCGAGCCCTGCAGCGCCAGCCTTCAGAATTATACCCCCTTTTCCAGGAGATTCCCTGATCATACGGCACTAACGGTTATCGGGGCGCCTGGTTACCCCTCATAGACTTTGCTGCATAGCGGTTCGTTACTACGGAAAGGATCATCACGACCGCAATGATCAGGCCTAAAACGAGCCATTGTTCCGTCCCTGCCGACCCTGTCGCCAGCCTTCGCAATGAGGTTCATGGGGTTTTCCGGCAATGCAAGGGAGAATAACATCAGGACAACAATTGCAGTCGAATATATAAACTGGGCTGCGGTCCGTTCCCGGTAATATAATGCGGTTATCGATGCAACAAGGATCAGTCCCATTGCGACCATTGTCACGTAAGCAAGGATCTGGGGCGCATTCACTATCGTGATCCCATTCAGCATGAGGAGGAACAGCCAGATTCCTGCCTGTAACGGCACAAGGATGAGCGCGGCCGCAACTTTTCCCCAGAAAATTTCGTTTGCCCTGATCGGTGTTGACAGCAGTGTTTCAAGGGTATTGTTCTGGTATTCCTCAGTAATAAGGTCGATGACCAGCGCTGACGAGATGATCGCGGGCATAATAACAAGGAGCGGGATCAGGAGCCCGTAGACAAATTCATAGTAGTCGCTCCCACCGGTACTTTTCGGTATAGCAAGCGGTATTGGCTCCTCGTCAATCCGCTCTGCCCTGACCTGCCTGAGCTCTCCCTCGTACTTCACGAACTGTTCCTTCAGCTTTACATCGACGACGGCTGCCTGCAGGTCATTCTTGAGGGTATACAGGGTGATCTTGACAGGGTCAGTAGCATCGGGTCTGGTATCCGGTACATACACCACTGCCACAAGTTTCCGTTCTTTTAAGGACTGGAGAGCGGGAGCCAGCTCCATATCGTACACCCTCAGGCTGGTATCTGATGCCAGCAGGCCCCGGAGATCTGAATCTGAGCCGTTATATGCGATATTATAGCGGACTGTCGAATATTTTGAAAGTGCAGACGGGTCATACATCGAGGTCAGCCCGACCATAAGGAATGAGGAGAACAATGCAATAAAGAGCTGGAGCAGGATAGCAAGCAGGATCGTCCGCTCATGCCCAAGACCTTGTATGTCTTTTTTCATTATCAGGCCGATATTTTTTGCTTTCAGGATAACCACCCGAGGATTATATATGCATTATAGAGACAGTGTAGAGCCACCGCTGCAAGGAGCCCGATTCCATACCCAATCTCCCCCCCTTTTTTAATTGAAGCAGCGATAATGAGGACGCCGGAGAAATGGAGGAGGAACGGCATCCATAAAACCCCGAGACTGGTGAAAATAATGCTTCCGAAGACCGATTCCGTGATCTGCGAGAGCGTAACAAACAGGAGGAGTTTTTCACCAAAGAGAAAGCCAAACGCCGTTGCAATCGATGCCCCCACTATCACCGGCCATGTGAAAAACTGCGGGGCTTTCCTGATCATGGAATAAATACCCAGCGATTTCGCAATCTCTTCGATAAACGCCGCTCCAATCAGGAGAAGTATCAGGGAGAGCGGCATCGGGAGGTTGAAGAAGAGTACCAGGAGCATCATCTGGGCCATGAATACGAACGGGATCAGGAAGGCATTAAACAGGAAAAGGGAGATATATGGCCGTTTAAATGAGAGCGTTGACGCTATGAAGTCACTGGTCTTCGCAAACAGGTCAGACTGTGAAAAGAGCCGTTCTTCCCTGAAATTTACCACCCCGATGTAAAAGAGCACGACAGCGGAAAGCCAGAACAATGAGGTTGAATAGAGGTAATCGGTCGCCGAAATGGCACCCCCCTGCAGGGTGAGGACGATCAGGGTAAGCGGGGATATCAGGCTTACAACATGGATGTTTGCAAAAATGCTCGGGAAGAAGAGGTACAACGTGGCAATAGTCGAGAAAAAAATCGAGATGAACGAAACTCCTTGAAACTTCTCGAGATCATGCCAATAAGGAGTGCCGCGGCGAGGAAGAAGAGGATGACCGGGATAAGCGGGAGGACTATGTACGGGGATGCCTTTATCCAGAGGGTAAGTAATGCCGAGATAACGACCATTCCCACGAAATAAGGGAGTGCCTTGCCAAGGATAATCGCAGACGGCCTTGCCGGTGTAGAGAGCAGGAGCTCCCCGCGGCGGCCCACGCGCTCGTTCATGATACTCATCATAAAAAACTGGGACATGAAGTAGAGAGGAAATATGAACAGGAAGACAAGAATAATCGAATCAAATGGCAACGGAGGGGAAAGCTGGTCAGGGGTCTTATAGGCACCGAGTGGGTTTCCCGAACCTGAAAACATGTCAGTATACCGGGAAATCTGGCTGTTCTGGGACGTGGACTGCTGGAGATTGCTCCTGAGTTCCTCACTTGATATGCCGATTGAAGCATCGGGTATAGCGACCGGTTCTACCGGGCCGGTGGGCAAAGGGGGCTGGTTAGACCTTGGACGCACCGATACCTGCTGGCCGGACTGCGTGGCGGTAAAATCCAGTTCCGACCTGATATACTGGACATCGATCCATAGCGGGTAGGCTGCAAACAGGTCAGACTGCTGGTTATACACATTAGACCGGTACTTCGTATAGTCCCGCTCAAGAGTCTTCGCTGCCGCCTTTCCCCGGTCGGTATCATGGACATATACCACGCGGTTAAAAATAATCAGGTCGTAATAGTCCTGGTTGCGTTGTATTATCCCTGAATCAGCGAGGTCTATAGAAAACCGTGCATCCCCGGAGAATAAGGAAGCGAATTCCGGATCATCGGTGCCGACCTTGTAGATCCCATCCTGCAGGTGGAGGCCGCTTTTTGCAGTAAACCCGGTCACGACGATAAGAAGGACAATCAGGATGATGGCAGCCGGAAGTACATTTTTCCCCATGGTCCCGACAGACCGCTTTACTTCCCATTTTGCAATCGTGAGGATGTCCCGGGAATACCCCATCTCCACCTCTCAAATATCAGAATGGTATGTTCATCAGCTATAATACAGTAAAGGTAGAGGACTGTTAAGCCAGGGAACCGTTCATATGATCGTCGCCCGTGAACTCACAAAGATATACACGAATGTACCGGCACTCGACCATATCTCCTTTGATTTTAAGGAAGGGGAGATTATAGGGGTAATCGGGCATAACGGGGCAGGGAAGACAACGCTGCTTAAGATTTTGTCAGGCCTTATCACCCCGACATCAGGGGACCTTACCATGAACGGCATTGACGTGGTCAGGGACCCGGATAGTATCAAGGCATCCCTGGGTTACCTCTCTGAGGAGTCACGGTTATACGAAACAATGACCGTTGAGGACTACCTGCGTTTCTTCGGGGAGATCTATGGTCTCGACCAGGAGACGATTACCAGCCGCATGGCCCGGCTGCTGGCGGCCCTCTCACTCGAGCCGGACGGAAAAAAGATTGGAGAATTTTCGAAAGGCATGAAACGGAAGGTGGCCATTGCAAGGTCCCTCATGCATAATCCCTCTGTCCTGATTTACGACGAACCTACTTCAGGGCTCGACCCGATGACCTCACGCTATATTATAGGGTTCTTAAGAGAACTCCGGTACGAGAAGAAAACAATTGTCCTTTCTGCCCATAACCTCTTCCAGGTCGAGACAATCTGTGATAAAGTGATGATCCTGCGGAGGGGAAAGATGGTCGCCATGGGGACGATGAACGAGTTCCGTGAGATGTTCGGATCGATCAGCTATACGATTACGTTTACTATCGATGATATCAACGCGATCAGGGGGTGCAGGGAATATACATTTGAAGGCGGGCTCTACAAGATACCTGCCGATTCAATTGATGAACTGAATACCTGCACGGGCATTATTGCATCCAAAGGGGGCAGGGTCGAGAGGATCGAGTCACATTATCCGAGCCTTGAAGAGATGCTGGTCAAGGTCGGTAAGTAGCGGCGGATCGGGTATTCCTGATTTGATATGGCAACAATATCCCCGTTTACAGGTTTTTGTTACAACCCTGCATATAGCTAACCCTGCATAGTTATAAAAAGGAAATAGGTCGACAGGGGAGGGGGTTTCAACCCCTCCCTGCCCCATCCCGATACGATAGTCATTGAGCAAGGGTTCAATCGGGGCATTCTGGAAAATTTCAGAAATAAAGGGATTATTGCCTATCCCAACCGGGGTCGCCAGAGCGGTGGCGGAGCCCCGGGAGAAGTGGAAACTATTGGAATAGTCTGAATGGTTAAGATCTGAACAGAGAGTTGCTACAGGTCAGGGAAAATCCGTTTGTAAATCAGAATTCTTACAAGGAGTTTTACCGGGTGAGGGTGCGTGCACCTGCCTTATCCCCAACAATAACCGATGTCTTTTCTGTAAATCCACAAAATATCCCGCAGGACAGGACACCGGGTATGGTCGTCAGGGATAGTTCCAGTTGTTCTGGCTGATGTATAAATCCGAACCTGCAGTCGATTACCATGTTACCATTATCCGTAATGACAGGGCCATCTTTTTTTTGTCCCTCCCGCAGGGCAGGGTCTCCACCCAGGCCTTTTAATACAGACAGTACCGGGGTGACGGCAAAAGGCAGCACTTCCAGTGGTACCGCCGCATCCAGCACAGTTACGAGTTTCCCGGGGTCAGCAACGATAATAAACCGTCCGGATGCCGCTGCAACACATTTTTCACGAAGCTGGGCCGCTCCCCGCCCCTTAATCACCCGGAAACCCGGGTCCACCTGGTCTGCACCGTCTATCGCAAGGTCGAGAACGGGATAGTCATCAAGGGTTGTCAGCGGGATCCCAGACTCCCTGGCCCTCATCGCAGCCTGGAACGAGGTGGGGACGCCGGCGATATCAAGGCCGTCCCTGACCTTCCGGGAGATCTGTTGCATGGCGAAGAGGACAGTTGAGCCGGTTCCAAGTCCGATTACCATCCCGTCTTCCACCATCTCCGCCGCACGAATCCCTGCTGCCTGTTTTGCCACGTCCGGTGCGAGTGCATCCATGATACTCCGGTTATCTCTCATTATATCCATATGTTTTGACAGGAGCTGATCCGGTATCATGGGATCAGGTGTCATTCACTGCCGCATGAGATCCCTGTGAGATCTCAGGTATATAAACGGACCATACGTCAAACCTTCCATGTACCATAATTTTAATCAATTCACGGGCCGACGTTCATGAAGATGCCCGGAACCCTACCCTTCCTCTCACGAAAACAACGCCGCCAGATCCATAGTGCGGTTTTTCTTCTTATCGTGGTAGCGGTGTCGATCTCCGGGGTAGCAGCAGATGTTCCTGGTACAGCGGTCTGCAAAGAGGTCGACCAGTTTGGGAATCCGGTCTGCCCTGATCTCCAGCTTGTTGATCACCCGGTTGTCCCCGGGCAGGGGAATCGTACGGATAGTCCCGGATACTTCACGGGTGTGACCAGTACCATTGGAAGGGCCTGGGACATGAGTCCTTTCGTGCTGGGGAACATCGCAGAGCTGGTGAACATAGCAGGTTCCGGAATACAGGGGAGCGTCAACCAGACCCGTAACGCAGGGAAATATACAAATCCAGGTTATGATAAACCCGGGGGAGGACCGGTTACCGTTTCCCGGGATGAAAAAGAGGATTCCGGGATTAAAGGTCGCATGGTAGAACTGGCAGAGATTGCAGGGCTTGGGGTACGGAGCAGTATTAACCAGACACTCCATTCAGATGAATATCCCAGTCTTACCGACCCTGGACCTGGTACCGCGGGTCATGCCGTTTCAGAAGGAGTGGAGGGAGAAGGGGAGGAGGAGGAACCCGCACCGAACATCCTCCGTGTTACCTATGCAGGCCTGATCCGGAGCATACTCCAGTTTATCGACATAACCCCCAGGGCGGTTAGGGGAAGTCTCCGGAATTATTCAACCGAGAATACATCGATCTGGACAAACCGCTCTGCTGATGACCTGATCGGTTCACCGCTTTCCGGACCGGACCCTGATGAACGGTTCATCCTGACATTGGATCTTCCCGTTACCCGCCTGGTTCGGAATCTGACCCCGGACCCCTCGTTACTGCTGAGGAACAATCCTGCTCCACCGGTAGTACTACCGGTCAGGCCCACACCAACCCCGGTACCGGCCCCGGTATTCAACCTCTCTGTCGATTCGGATCCAAGGGGAGCACTTATCGTGCTTAACGGGAACCGGACCGGCACAACCCCCTATCTCATGACCGGCCTCGAAAAGAATACCTATACCCTGACGCTTACCAGTCCGGGGTATCTTGCCTACAGTGAGGTTGTAACCCTTGACTCGGATAAAAAACTCGAAATTCCACTCACTCCTGCCATGGACGCCCTGTTCGTGACACCTGGTAAAACTGAAGGGAAGAATAAGTATGGCGGGGTATTTGTGACATCCTACCCGGGGAATCTCGACCTTACTATTGACGGGGTTCAGGCCACGGGAGGGACACCGTTCCTTTATTACGGTTTCCCTGAAGGCCTTCACACCATACAGGTAGTCAGAATGGATAAATTAAGTGGCCCAGCCACCTATACCCGGAATGTCTGGGTGTACCATGATGCACTGACAACATTCAATGTCGATACCGAGGAGGTACTCTTATCAAAAAGAATCTCCATCAGTCCCGGACCATATTCCGGGGGTGAATTCACCATAAACGGCAGGTTCCCTTCCGGAAGGCTTCCGGCAACAATAACCGCAGGCTGCCCGGGTTCGTTCATCAGTGTCCGCAAAGGTGAGGAATACACCTCATTCCTTGTCCCGTGCACGAACAAGGATACCGAAGTAATGAACCTCGCCAGAAGTCCATATTCTCATCCTCCGCTGCAGGTCATTTCAGGTCCTGAAGGCGCAGAAATCTTTATAGACGGCTTCCGGACCGGATATACCACACCCCACACCTTCACCGGGGTCTCGGAAGGACTTCACCGGATTATGGTTTCAAAACCGGGATTATACCCGGTAGAAAAGATTGTTACGGTTGAGATCAGTGATGCCAATACCACTCCCCAGAAAGTTTTCTTCTCCATGGAGAATTACGGTGAAGGGACAATCGTAGTCGACAGTCTTCCGCGGGGTGCCTCGATCTACCTTAACGGCTGGACACCCGGGGAGAGCACGCCTCATACCTTTGACCACATGAAAATAGGATTTTATGAAGTCATTGTCGAGATGGGACCGAAACCATGGATTGAACAATTTGAACTAGTTCCATCTAAAGTCAGCAAAGTCGTTGCTGATTTTAAGATCTGATGAGAAAAATGGCTCTGTTAACACCCCCTTAATCCAACCTGCAGCAGGTTTGGGATCATTCGGTTTTGTTGAAACACACCTGAACGGGAAGTTCACACCCGGACCAGTAAAATGCCAGTTCGACATCTCCATATTGTGGTTCGTTCGTGCATCCACATGGGGAATTCTCTTAACATCTGTCTTTAAGATTAGGTTATTCCGGCTGGTATGAAAAACTCCCTGAACACCTGAAAGGCGACCTTTTTCATATCAACCCTAATCTATATTTTTCCCGCTATGGGCAGAAAAGAGACAGTAGTTCCGTATCAGCATCGAAAGTCTGTGCAGTCAAGCGTGATGGGAGTGATCGAGATATTGCCTTTCCTGATTGCATGGACGTCAGGTACCCTTCTTCAGCATCTTCAAGGAGTGGTCCGTTAATCCAGTAATAGGGTCTCCCTCTCGGGTCAAGCCGCTTTTCGACGCCGGTCTCGAAGAGCTTCTCGCAAGGCGGGTGACTTCGTAGCCCCCCTTCACAATTGAAGGTATATTTACATTAATTATATCAGCGTGTTCCGGGAAACCGTCCCGGAGGACCTTCATGCAGACTTCTCTTACGATGCGTTTTGCTTCATCAAAGGCTCTGGGAGTGGTGGCGGGGGTCGTCAAACTTGTCGCCCTGGTCCTCAACCTGGAGTGAGAAGGCAATCCCCTTTGTCCCCTGGTTGGATGCTTCAAGCGCTGCACCGACCGTGCCGGAAGTCATGATAGATTCAAATGAAAGGTTCTCCCCTATGTTAATCCCGCTGACCACAAGGTCTGGCCTGAGGTCGAGGGCATAAAGCCCGATGATAACTGAATCGGTTGGTTTACCACCGATTGAATATGCCCGTACCCCGTTCATAACAACCGGGCTTGCCCGGATGGGTTCAAAAATTGATATCGAGCGCCCGACCGCACTCTGCTGGGTGGACGGTGCAGCGATAGTCACCTCGGCTACAGGGGACAATGCCTCATATGCTGCCCAGAGTCCGGCCGATGTTATGCCGTCATCGTTTGTCAGAAGGATCCGCGGTTTCATCACCGATCCAATTAGCGGGGTTTGATGAAATAGATGTACTATGACTCACGTACCGCATGGGTACACCAGGATGCTTATGCACACCTACCCGTGCTTTCCCGGGATTTCGGACTGCCCCCGCAATCGTCAGGGTAATCTCCCTCTGCACCCAACAGGTACAGGATGAAGGCCCTTATCGCAGAATATTCCATGTACCATGACCCAGCCCTTGCACCCGAGGGGAGGGCAATGTTCGCGTCACTCTCAGCCAGCTTTTCAAGATGCGGGTACAAGGTCGTGACTCCGGGGCAGGGAGATTTTTATAAGGAAATTGAAAAACTTGCACCCGGTTGCGATGTAGGGCTTGTTATTGCCCCTGACCACCTGCTCCCGCGTTTTACCCTCGCAATGGAAACCAGTACCCACAACCTCGGGTGTGGAAGTATGAGTGTTGCAGTCTGCGCCAACAAGCAGCGGACAGGGGCGATACTGGCATCACACGGAGTTGCCGTGCCTGAAGAACAGGAAGAAGGCCTCAGGGTAGTAAAACCCGTGTCCGGCTGTGGGGCCATGGGGGTGAGGCTGACCCGGGATCGGGCAGGACAGGGGGAATTCGGCCAGAAATTTATTGAAGGTGAGAACTATTCAGTCAGCGTTGTCGGGAGCAGGGTAGTCGGTGAAGCATGCCTTTATTTTACCGGGGAACCACCTGTCGCACTCGCCCTGAACCGGCAGTATATCGAGATCGACCCCGATGGAAAGTTCCATTACCGCGGAGGAGAGACTCCTGCGAGCCATCCACGGGAACATGAGATCAAAGAGACCGCCATACATGCGGTGAAGACCCTTGGTTGCCAGGGCTATGCAGGGGTCGACGTGGTCGTTGCTGACCGGGTCTACGTCGTGGACGTAAATCCACGCATAACCACGAGCATTGTGGGGATTACTGCCTGTATGAACGAAGAGATTGCAGATCTCCTTATCCGGGCGTCAAAGGGGGAGCCGGTCGGGGATCTTCACTTTTCCGGCCATGCACGTTTCGACGCAAATGGAACGGTCACCAGCCAGTAATAAGGCAATAAAACCATCTGGAGTGAAGTTGATATGAATGAAAATACGGGGAATACCATGGAAAGAATAGGTATTGATGTTGGTGGTGCGCACCTGAAGGTGGTTGACCATAACGGGGTCCATATCCATTACTGCCCGCTATGGAAGGGTGCGCCACTCAAAGAACTTCTCGGGAACTATAACAAAGAAACGGGATCGGCAGCCGTTGTGATGTCCGGCGAACTCGCAGACTGTTTTGTTAGTAAGGCAGAGGGGATTGGTTTTATTGTTGACAGCGTGAAGGCCGCGTTCCCGGACGCAGTCTTTTACGGGACAGATACAGAGTTTCACCGGGATGCGGCCCCACAGCTTGCAGCCTCGAACTGGCTGGCTTCTGCTGATTATCTGAGGGAACTCTATCCTTGTGCAGTGTTCGTGGATATGGGCAGTACAACGACAGATATCATTCCAATCGGCAGGTTCGATGAACTGAAAGGACTGACTGACCTCGACCGCCTCCAGCATGGATACCTGATCTATACCGGCCTGCTCCGTACAAGCGTCCCGTGCCTCATCAGGTCGGTCATGCTTGACAGCGTCCTGACACCGCTAAGCAGCGAGTATTTTGCCTGTTCGGGGGATGTGCACCTGGTCCTCGGGCATATTAACGAACGCCAGTATACATCAGATCCCCCGGACGGTGGCGAACGTGATGTCGGGGCAGCACTCCGCAGACTCGCCCGGGTCGTATGTGCAGACATTGATGAAATAGGGGAAGCCGGGGCCAGGCAGATTGCAGAAACGTTCTGGAACGCCCAGAAAGACCTCCTTATTTCCGGCATTGAAGATGTATGCCGGAAGGCCGGTACAAACGAGGTTGTTTTTGCTGGTATCGGGTCGGGACTGATTGCGAAAAAATTCGGGGGCACTAATCTTTCTGGAGCTCTTGGACCGGTTGTCGATGCCCTGCCAGCATTTGCAGTACGGGAGGTAGCAGAACGAGACTCTATACCCTGAGTATTCTTCTCCTGGTAGTGTCTCTAGGTCTGACCATAATCGCTTTTCTATTTCACTGGCCGTTTTTCTTCCTTTTCCTGTTCATCCCGCTCGTGCCGTTCCTCCAGCACAGGGCGGTGTGGAAATGTCCGGCCTGCGGATGGAAGACGAGTGGGAGCGAGCGTTTCTGTCCGTATGACGGTTCCCGGCTGGAAGGACCCGGGGGTGAACATCGTGAGGGAGATAATGGAGACCGGTAGCCTGAACCCGAAGAACTCAGTTGCCGGGGGTGGAATAAAATCACGGGAGGCGTTGTTCCTTACGGTTCCACGGTCAATAACGATGCCAAGTGTATTGATTACTCTTGCAGCACGTGAGCAGTTCATCTCCTTCGAAAGGATGACGCAGAGGTCTACTACAGGGGCACCAATCCGCGTATCAGGATAAAACGGTGCCTCCGCCGGGCTCACGAGACCACAGGCCCTGCACCTGAACCTTTTGACGAAAACAAAGATGTCACGGTCCCCGCCTGGATCATGTAGTGTGGTGAAAAAACGCCGTTTTGTATCATAACCCGCGATCCCGCCCCCGCATGAAGGGCATGCATCAAGCGATGTATACGATCGCCCATCGAGGCTGGCAATACCGGCCTGGATTAACGTCGGAAGCATCGGATGGACCAGGATTTTTCGCTTCATTTGGCGCACATCACAAGAATCCCTGAATATGGTATCAGATCACAGATCAGGAAGAAACTTACGTTCTTCACTAAACCTGACCTGGTATGATTATACACAGATCAGCGTATACCCACCACTATTAATCAAATTATCGCGAGTAAATGACTATCATTAAATATTGTTAACCGAGAGATATTTTTGTTCGAGGTTTAAAAACATGGATGTAAAATATATTCCAACTACGTGTCCGTATTGCGGAACAGGTTGCGGTTTCAATCTTGTTGTCAAGGACAAGAAGGTTGTAGGCGTTGCACCCTGGCAGCGCAATCCGGTTAATGAGGGCAAACTATGCCCGAAAGGTACCTATGCAGCGGAATTTATCAATTCCCCGGACCGGTTGACCAAACCACTCATCAAAAAAGATGGGAATTTTGTTGAAGCGAGCTGGGATGAGGCATACAAGCTGATTGCCGAGAATTTCAAGAAGTACACGGGTGAACAGAGTGCATGCCTTGCATCAGCCCGTGTCTCCAACGAGGAGAACTACCTGATGCAGAAGTTTGCCCGTGCTGTGTTAAAGACCCCCAACATCGACCACTGTGCCCGTCTCTGCCATGCATCGACGGTCGTCGGTCTGGCCGGTGCGTTTGGTTCCGGCGCCATGACCCAGTCGATTGCTGATATTGCCGAATCCAAGTGTCTACTTATTATCGGCAGCAACACGTTTGAGACCCACCCGTTGATTGGACGTCGCGTGATGCAGGCGAAGGCGAAGGGAGCGAAAGTCATCTACGCTGACCCGCGGTTCACCCCGACGGCGAAGCAGGCAGACCTGTACCTGCCGTTTTACTCAGGAACAGATGTTGCCATCTTTAACTGCATAATGCAGCAGATCCTGAAAAACGGCTGGGAGAACAAGGACTTTGTTGCGAAACGGACGAAGGATTTCGAGAAAGTAAAAGAAATCGTGATGAAGGACGATTACAGCCTTGAAAATGTTGCAAAGATCAGCGGAATCCCGGCAAAGGATCTCGCCACTGCGGCAGAGTGGTTCGGAACATCCGGCCAGTCCGCGGTCCTCTATTCGATGGGAATTACCCAGCACACGACCGGGGTCGACAATGTCAAGTCGATTGCAAACCTCCAGATGCTGACGGGTAATCTCGGTAGACCCGGTACTGGTATCTGTGCACTGCGAGGCCAGAACAATGTGCAGGGCGCCTGCGACATGGGTGCGCTCGCCAATGTGTATTCCGGGTACCAGGCAGTCATTGTCCCCGAGATGAAGAAGAAGATGGAGGACGCCTGGGGCTGCGAGATTGCCGAAGGTAAAGTCGGTCTGACGGTCACCAAGCTGATCAATGTACTTGCTGACGAGCCCGGCAAGGTCAAGTGCGTCTATATCATGGGTGAGAACCCGATGATCTCCGACCCGGATCTTCACCATGTTGAGAAGGCAATGAAGAATGTCGAATTCATGGTCGTTCAGGATATCTTCATGACCGAGACGGCAAAGTTTGCCAACGTTGTTCTACCTGCTGCCTGCTATGCCGAGAAGGACGGCACCCAGACCAACACCGAGCGCCGTGTCCAGAAGTGGAGAAAAGCCCAGGACCCGCCCGGAGAGGCAAAGGCCGACTGGCAGATCTTCTGCGAGCTGGCAAAACACATGGGATTCGAGAAACAGTTCCCGTACAAGAATCCAGAAGAGATATTTACCGAAATCTCCAAGGTCACCCCATCGTATGGCGGTATGACCTATGCACGACTCGAGAAGCCCGAAGCCCTGCACTGGCCGTGCCCGACCGCGGAGCACCCGGGGACCCCGATCCTGCACAAGGAGAGGTTCACCCACCCGGACGGACTGGGCATCTTTACGCCTATCGAGTTCAAATATCCGGCAGAAGTTCCGGACAAGGACTACCCCCTGATCCTCACCACAGGGCGCTGTATCTGGCAGTGGCACACGGGTACTATGACCCGCCGCTCCGACAGTCTCGAACGCGAAGAGCCCACTGGATGGGTCGAGATCAACACGGAGGACGCAAAAGCCCTCAACATCAAGGACAAGGAGATGGTCAAGGCTGTCACCCGCAGAGGGGAGATCAATATAGGTGCACGCGTCACCACCGGTATCAAGAAAGGTGTGGCCTTCATCCCGTTCCACTACGTGGAATGTGCAGCCAACACGCTGACCAACAACGCACTCGACCCGACTGCCTCTATTCCGGAGTTTAAGGCCTGTGCTGTAAGAATTGAAAAAATAAAGGAGGGACAGTAGAATGGCAGCAAAAGGCGATATGGTCTATGCATGGACCACTGACAAGGAAATTGCAGATAAGGCAGAGCTCGGTGGTGCCGTAACCGGGCTCCTCAAGTTTGCCCTCGAAAAGAAAATTGTTGATGCGGTCTTCGTGGTAAAGAAAGGCACGGACCTCTACGATGCAGTACCTACCCTGGTCACAGACCCGGCAGAGCTCAAGAACACTGCAGGTTCACTCCACTGCGGGACACTGCTCCTGTCGAAACTCGTCAAGAAGTACCTCGATGGTGCCGGGACAATGAAGATCGGGATCACCGTAAAAGGCTGTGACATGATGGGTCTGTACGAACTGGCGAAACGCCAGCAGATCAACCTCGACAACATTGTCATGATCGGTGTCAACTGCGGTGGCTCGGTCAGTCCGGTCATGGCAAGAAAAATGATCACGGAAAAGTTCCAGATCGACCCGGACACGGTCACGAAAGAGGAGATCGACAAGGGACAGTTTATCGTCGAGTACGAGGGAGGACACAAGGGTATCTCCATGGACGAGCTCGAGGAAGAGGGCTATGGCCGGCGTACAAACTGCCGCCGCTGTAAACTGAAAGTCCCACGCGGTGCAGACCTCGCCTGCGGCAACTGGGGAGTAATCGGTGACAAGGCAGGCAAGGCAACCTTTGTAGAAGTCTGCAGCCAGAAGGGTGCAGACCTGCTTTCACAGGCCGAGAAGGCCGGAGTCATCAAGACTGAGAAGGCCAATGAGAAGGGTATTGAGATCCGTGGAAAGGTCGAAAACGCAATGCTGAAACTTGGTGACAAGTGGCGTGCCAAAGACTTTGCCGGGCTCGGGGAGGGAAGAAAACGTCTTGAGACGATTGTAAAGGAAACCTCCAAGTGTATCAAGTGCTACTCCTGCATTGAGGCATGTCCGATCTGCTACTGTGTCGAGTGCAGTACCCGTAAACCCTACCTCGTGGCTCCCGGTGAAGTCCCACCGAACTTCATGTTCCACCTGATCCGGTTCTCACACATCTCTGACAGCTGCATCAACTGCGGCCAGTGCCAGGAACTCTGCCCGATGGAGATCCCGAACGCCCTCTTCATGCATGCACAGCAGGTTGAGATGGAGAAGATGTTCGGTCACACACCAGGCATCAACATGGAATTACCCGTCCTCGGGTTCGCAGAAGAGAAGACTGAAAGGGAACGGCTTTCCGCAACAGGAAGCGACCAGATCTTCGATATCTTCAAGGCCTGATAAAAACTCAGGTTACTCTTTTTTTTTAGCTGGTATGAAAAACTCCAGGAACCACCTGAAAAACAACCTCTTCATACTCATCTATGGGCCAAAAGCACATAACACGCCTGTAGAAATGGTCTGATAACATCTAATAAATTCTAACGGTTTTGGGTTGTTCTTAACCTGACCCCACGCTCCCGGGGCTTCACCCCACAACTTTGATGATCCAGATCGGGACAGTCTGGCCCATGAATCTCAAAAATATTAGCTGGAAAAAAGGTTATGAAATAATTTCCACTCTGTTGAAAAAGTCTGAAAATAGAGTACCCAGAATCCTGATTATTCTGAAATTTATCTATGTTCCCGGGGCTCATGGCCCGCCGCTGTGGCGCCCAAACTGGGATAGAGACCATTCCCCAATACTCTGAAATTAATGAGCCTGCAGGAAACCCTTTCCGAAGAATACCTTAATACGGGTGGGGCAGGGAGGGGTTGAAACCCCCTCCAGGTCTTCGTAGTTCCCTCTTATTTTTTTTATTACCGAAGGGCTTCAACAAAGCCATAATTTCTATAAAAACCTAACTCCAATCCAGAAAGTCCCCATTAATTTCCCAACCCTGTGCCCTGAGTTCATCATCAGATGCAAACGGGTCAAGGTTGTAATTTTTGATACGGCCGGAGTCTATCCCGCTATACCTGAACAGGACAGGTGGTTGGACTGACCAGTTTGAATACAGGAAATTCGGGTCTCCTGCAGGTTTATAGGTTGGCACTTTCCAGCTGGGCAGGAAGAAATCAGGGTCGCTGAAGGAATAGGTAAGCTTGGCGGGTTTCCAGTTGGAAGAGAAGAAATCAGGGTCTGTAAAGGAATACGTAAGCTTGGTGGGTGCCCAGCCAGGCGAGAAGAAATAGGGATCTGTTCCATACCCCGGGTTAAAACTATTCTCGGCGGCAGCCACCGGGGATACAACACCCGCCATTCCAAAAACAAGGAGGGAGAGTGACCAGTAATAGTCTCATGCGTCTTACGTTCATAGCTTTCAATTCCTTTCTATGAATTAAATAACTTCTCCTGCAGACAGCCCAGGTGAGAGAATAAGAGAATGTATATGTTGCCTGATTGCCAATCTAATGTCAAAGAGGTTCATAACGGGGAACTAATGGAGAGATGAATGTTCTTGGAACTGGAATCATGTAAAAAATCGTACAATTCAGAGACACAAAGGACAATTCCCCCCGAGGAGACACTTCTGAAAGTAGAATCACTCCTCCCGGTGGCAGGTATCACGCGTGTCGCTGATATCACCAGTCTTGACCGCATTGGGATCCCCGTATTTTCAAGTATTCGCCCGATGGCGAATGACGGGGCGATATCAGTCTATAACGGAAAAGGGGCAACCCCGGTCGAGGCGAAAGTCTCGGCAATAATGGAAGGTATCGAACGTTGTTCGGCAGAACCATCGGTACGTGAGACCGTGATGGCAGCATACGGGGCACTTCCAATGGGAATGCGTGCCGTGGATCCAAATGACCTTATCCTGCCTGAAGGCGCGGATGTGTCGGTTATGGTCCCCTGGGTGGAAGGATATGATATCGCAAATAACAGGGAGATCTGGGTCCCGTCCCATGCAGTTTTCCATCCGCTCCCACGGTTCACCCTCCCGCTCTTCCGTACCAATACGAACGGCCTGGCATCAGGAAATACCCGTGAAGAAGCAATATTTCATGCGTTGATGGAACTGATCGAACGGGATGCATGGTCACTTGCAGAGATAACAAGACGGACTGGCCCCAGGGTTGTGAATGTCAGTTCCGGGCTGGAAAAGGAATTACTTGACAAATTTACCGATGCCGGTGTTGAAGTAATTATCAAGGATATCACCAGCGATATCGGGATACCGACGATCGCTGCGGTCTCCGATGATCTCCAGTCTGAAAGACCCGACACTTCTTACTATCGGGATGGGCACCCATACCAATGCCAGAATCGCCCTCCTCCGCGCCCTGACCGAGGTGGCCCAGAGCAGGCTGACCCAGATCCACGGGGCCAGGGAAGATACGGATGTCGCCGATTTCAGGAGAAAAATCGGCTATGAACGGACCAGGAGACTGAACCGGTACTGGTTCGAATCTGACAGGGATGAAGACTTTGCAGGGATCCCTTCCACTGACACCGATGATTTCCTCACTGATATCAGGAACGTAATCGAAGCCCTGGGGAACTCAGGACTTAACAAGGTGATCGTTGTCGATCTTACCCGTCCCGATCTCGGTGTGCCGGTCGTCCGGGTTATTGTTCCAGGACTCGAGGTATTTGCGATGGATGGGGAACGAAGCGGGAGGCGTTGTAATGAAGCACGAACTCGTCGTGTACCTCGGGCCGAGTCTTCCCGTCCGTGATGCGGGGCAGATTCTCCACGCAGAATATCTTCCACCTGCTAAACGGGGAGATATCCCCCTCGCAGTGCGCCAGGGGGCCAGGATCATCTGCCTTATCGATGGCGTCTTTTTCCAGGACTGTTCGGTAGGGCACCGGGAGATATTGGCAGCACTATCAAAAAAGGTCAGGGTTATCGGGTCCTCGAGTATGGGGGCACTCCGGGCGTCCGAGCTGGATACCCTTGGCATGGAGGGTATAGGCGAGATATATCAGCTCTATAAAAACGGGGATGTCGAATCTGATGACGAAGTCGCATTGATCTTCGACCCTGAATCAGGCATCGCTCTTTCAGTTCCACTCGTAAATATCCGGCATATACTAAACCTTGCAGAAAACCGGGAGGTTATCGATACGGGCCAGAAAGAACTGATTTTCAGGGCCGCACAGTCATTGTATTTCCCGGAACGGACCTGGGAACGGATAGGGGAACTTGCGTGCGACAACATTCCTGCCCCGGTCCTTGAAAAATTTATAGCCTTTGCAGAGGACGGGCCTGACCTGAAGCGTGAAGATGCTATCAGGGCGTTGAAGTATACCCGGGAAGTGGCGGAAGGGCTGGGTATTCTTTAGAGAAACCTGATATGAGCAGGGATGATCGTTTGCTTCCGGAATTGTACTCATCTTTGGAGTTCAGCCGGGACAGGAAACCAGAAATGGTATCCACATTCCAGAAAAAATTGTCCGGAGGAAATGAATGTTAAGGAAAAAAGCACGGATACCATTCCATCCGGCATTACGTTACGGCAAGCATGCGTTCAATGGCATTCCGGGCGCGTGATGCAACAGGTTCCGGTACCGTAACCTGTGGCGCCAGGTTTTCCAGGGACCGGAGGACAAGTGAAAGACTTGTCTTTTTCATATTGGAACAGACGGCCCGGTAGGACAGGGGATAACAGGACTTCCCTGGACACTCTTTTTCCATACGGTACAGGATCCCTATTTCCGTTCCGATGATATATGCGGGTTTATTTCCCTGACAAACGTGGTGGATCATCCCGGAGGTGCTGTACACAAAATCCGCTGCATCGATAACTTCAGGCCGGCATTCGGGGTGCACAATTACCTCTGCCCCGGGATGTCCCTGTTTTGCCAGGGTCACATCTTCAGCCGTGATCAGGTCATGGACGATACAGTATCCTTCCCATGGGATCACCTGTTTCTTTGTAAACCGGGCCACGTAACGGGCGAGGTTCCTGTCCGGGACAAAGAGCACCTGGTCTTCCTCAAGTGAACTGACCACCTTCACGGCATTTGCCGAGGTGCAGCAGATATCGCTTTCCGCCTTTACCTCTGCCGTTGTGTTCACATAAGCCACCACGGCAGCATCGGGAAACCGTGCCCTGACAGACCGGATCTCTTCTGCCGTGACCATTTCTGCCATAGGGCAACCTGCGTCACGGGCAGGCAGGATGACCTTTTTATGCGGTGAAAGAATTGCCGCGGTCTCTGCCATGAAATCAACACCGCAAAATACAATAACACCGCCGTCAAGGGAGGCTGCAGCTCTTGAAAGCTCCAGCGAGTCCCCGATAAGGTCGGCCACATCCTGCACGGGCCCTTCCTGGTAATTGTGGGCAAGGATAATTGCGTCCCTCTCTTCCTTTAATGCAATGATTTTTTCAATGATACCGTTGTCATCCATAGATCCGGCCCTCTGACTCCCCCTGCGTTCCATGGGTGTCCATGATACTGTTCATCCGGAACGGGCTGAAAATGCAAACAGCCTGGCAGGCATTTTTTATTACGTTGTACCTGAAGGGAAAAAAGCCTTGCCGGTGCATAGATGTTGGCTGGAAGGGATCCCAGGTACCTCCTGTCATGAGCGATATGTTGAGGATGGAACGAGATAGACTTAGTAGCATACAATAATCTTAACAATCTGAAAAAACCTGTGTGAACCAGAGATGCGATTACAATTACCCGGCGGCACCACACGCGATATAAGCGGAGAACCAACAACAGTGGCCACACTGCTTACCGGATGCAATATCAACCCGCTTGAAGTTATCGTCACGAGAAACGGCCGGCTTATTCCCGAGGACGCAACGGTATCGGGAGATGACGAGATCCGTGTATTTTTCGTTGCGCACGGGGGGTAAACGAGGTGGACACGGCCGCAGGAACCAGAGAATATATCCCCTCCTGTGATAGCTGTGATGAACCTGCGGTATTCTTCGACCCCGGGTTACAACGTCACCTGTGCGAGAGACACCTCTGCCTGGGTGTGGAACAAAGGGTTATTGATAGTGTCACCAGTCATGGGATGGTCCATGACGGGGACCTGGTTGCTGTGGGTCTTTCGGGAGGAAAAGACAGTTCCGTGCTTCTTTCAATCCTGTCCGGTATTGTTCCTGAACGATGGGATGCGGAAATCGTTGCGATCACGGTTGATGAAGGGATTGCCGGGTACCGCGAGGAGACGATACAATCAGCGGTCTCACTCACACAGAAGTTAGGAATACCCCACCATATCGTCTCCTTTCAGTCATTATTCGGGACAACACTTGATTCCCTGCTCGGGGCATATCCGCTCAGGGCATGTACAGCCTGTGGAATCCTCCGGAAAAAAGCCCTTTCAGATGCAGCGAGGGAGATTGGTGTCACCAGCATCGCGACAGGCCATAACCTCGATGATGCTGCCCAGTCAGTCCTGATGAATTACCTCAGGGGCGATTTCGAACGCCTCCTGCGGGACAGCAGCTCCCGGGAATACCGGGGATTTATCCGTCGGATCAAACCGCTCCACGAGGTAAATGAGAAAGAGATCACGCTCTATAGCATGATCAAGGGCATCACCGGCCATTTGCCCGAATGTCCCTATGCCACCACCGCGTTCCGGGCTGAAGTGAGGACGCTTCAGACCGCGATCGAATACCATTACCCGGGTGCATCACGGCGGATCATAAAAGGGCAGGAGGAACTGGTCGCTATGGCTCACAAGTCCGTGACTGACAGAACCATTGACCATTGTTCTGTTTGCGGGGACCCATGCAGTGGTACGATCTGCCAGGCATGCGGTTTGCTGGCTGGACTGAAAAAAGAGGGATAGAACAATTACGAATTTTAAAGTTCTTAAATCTGACCAGAAATCATTTTATTGGCTCTGTAATATTTGTTATGACCCCGCAGGGTTTGAACAAAGCCCATTATTCATAATTTTTCAGGATCCTCACTCAATAATCACCAAGTATTACCGGTTTTCACTGAATACCTATTTATAAGAATACAGGATAGAACAAATCATGGTTAACAGGAAACAGATATTGACTACCTTCCTCATGGTCACCCTAGCCATGGGACTACTCGTGGGTTATGTTTCAGCCGACTCAACAGTGGCCCAGTTTTCAGGACTCGGCAGCAATTCGAACATTTATTCCCGGTATTACTCGGGGAACGTGATAGCCGGCATCCTCAAGATGCAGATACCCCCCGGCAATAACGTCCCCCCGTCTCCTTATGATTCCTATTGTATCGACCTCTTCAAACCAATCCAAATCGGGAATACATTGATCGCCGACGGGGACCTGGCTGAAGCACAGCAGCTCGGCCAGATCAACTGGTGCGGGGTGAACTATATCCTGAGTAATTTTGACTATACCAATAACTCCTATCCATCAGGACATCCATTAAACGGTCTCACCCAGAACCAGAGGGCGGCTGCAATCCAGGGAGCGATCTGGTATTTTGTCACATCACCCTACGGGCAGTACACTGGTGCATCCGGTCAGAAATACCAGTTCCTTACCGATCCCCCGACGAATCCCGCAGGAAATACGAGGATCGATGGTTACCCGTTGAGAGATAATAGTATGAGAATTATCAACATGGTACCAGGGTGCTCATCTCCCTGCACAATTGGTGTAAACTGCACCGCCGGTTACAGTGCCTGCAGCGAAGGTACATGCAATACCAGTTTTTCGTTCCCAGTAAGAATTAACCTGACACCGGAAACATCAACCAACTGTGGTTGCCAGACGCTTATTGCCACGGTCTATGACCAGAATAACAATCCCATGTCAAATATTGTTGTAAAGTTTCTGACAGACCACGGTACACTTTCACCGTCATCGGGAACAACAAATAGTTCCGGCCAGGTTGAAACCGTCCTCGATATGGTCGGCTCTCCCTATACAGCAAACGTAGAGGTGTATGCAGAGGGGAAATTCGGGACATTCCTCTACGATCAGGCACAGACCAAGCAGTCGCTTACCACCCTCACCCTGCTCCCTGGTTCGGTCTCAGCGAATTCAACGGTCACCTGCCAGCCGGAGCCTGCTATCATCGTTACTAAGTATATTTCAAATACAAGCAGCGGTCCTTGGCTGGATGAAAATGACGCTCCCGGGCTTCTTGTCCCCGGTGGAGGTAATATCTGGTATAAATTCGTGGTAACCAACACCGGGAATACCGTCCTGACATTGGTAAACCTCACAGACGATGTTTACACACCCTGCGTTATCAAAACGACCCTGGTAACCGGGGAGTCCACCGAGTGTGTAATGGGGCCGATTATAACCCCGATGACAGGTTGTACTTTTATTAAAAATACTGCAACGGTGACGGGGGTTAACGGATCAATTACTGTCACCCATCAGGACGATGCGTATTATACGCCGACTTTCGTGAAGTCAGGAATCGTCTTCATCGACAGAAATGGTAATGGTATCTATGAACCAGGTGATACCGGCATCCCGGACGTAACCGTACACCTATGCCTTGCATGTCCCGACGACCAGGTGGCCCCGATAAACACCCTTGGTGTTACAAAAACAGATATAAACGGCAATTATGCCTTCCCGAATGTTCCTGCATGTCAGAATCTTACTACTGAGTGCTATGCCGTGGGTGTATTGAACCAGACTGATGCAGCAGACGACGTGAATGAATATATTTACCAGCATTACCGTGTTGTTGAAACAGGCAGGGTGAAATGGGTAGCTTCGAAAAACCGGTCTGTAATAAGGTTCAATCTCTGCAATAATGAAACCGATAACAACTTTGGATTTATGCAGCTTGGAACGGTAACAGGCTACAAGCGGAATGAAACAAGCGGAAGTGGTCTTTCAGGCTGGACAATCACGCTGACGAACCAGACCGTGGGTACACCTGCATATTCAAACGTTACCAACAGCACAGGAGGGTTTATTTTTACGGATATCCCGTGGGGAACATACTGGCTGAATGAAACCTTACTTGCAGGATGGACACAATCCCTGTTGACACCGAACCGGATTATCGAGATTAACGGGACCTCGAACATCCTTATTGAACAAAACTTTACCAACAGGGAAAACCCGAAGTCTGGTAATGTTTCCGGGTCGAAGTATAATGACCTGAACGGTAATGGAATAAAAGAGATTAATGATGTCCCGATTCCTGGCGTTGTAATAACATTATATTACCAGAACGGAACCGTATTCGGAACACGGACAACGGATGCAAACGGTGAATACGTATTTGACCCGGTCCCCACCGGAATTTACACCCTTAATGAAACAGTGCCATCAGGTTGGAAACAGACACAACCTGCCAGCGGTAATTACGGTATTGAAGTGAATTCAACAAGTCGTGAAACTATTGCGCGGCGTGTGCGTCAAGAGCAGCGGCGGCAAGCCACTCATATAACCACGACTCCTGTAAATTCAGGTAGCGCCTTGCAACGCAATGAAATCCGACGTGGTGATTTCTTGGTTCCTTTGTATCTGAATTCGTTCCGGCGAGAGGTGGCTGATGGTAAACTGAGAAATGAGCGGGTGCTTATCTATGCTGTTGCTGGCGATAGAAAATCCTATGAAGTGCTGCTTGATGCCTTGAGCATTGTCCCAGGCGAAATTGACATTCAGATTTCGGTTCTTGATCCTGCGACGCTGGAATTTTTTGTTGGTCGGCAGGGGCGGCTGGATGGGCGTGTCCGGACTCTTAGCGTTCGCGATGGATCACAACACCCGCCAAAGCTGCACGCATTGCTGACGATGATTGCAGAGAAAACGGAAGCCTATGATGTGATTGGCTATTTTGATGCAACTAGCAATGCGAATGCGAGTGCGGGTTGCGGAGTGAACGAGTTTTCTAAATGCAGCGCGCTCCTAGGTTCGCAAACAGGTGTTTCGGAGATCTTCGATAGGCTGGCCGACAACGCACGAGTAATTGTTCCCGGTATCGACTGGCGCGAACGGGTACAAAACGCGCGATCACTCGATGCAAGTTTGGTGGGCAATGTGCCGGATGCCACCCAATTAGGCCATGCAACGCTCGCTGATCACCTTTGCGAATGCAAGGCGCTGTGGATAAATGGTTTGGCAATCTCCAGTATTTCAAAGAAAGCATGGCTTGCTGTTCTGGCTTCAAATGCCGGTTCCGACAACGAGATGGCTGTGGCAAAGGAACTTGCTAATGTTATCAAGCAGTGTCCGGGCCGTGCTACGTACTGCTCGAGGCCGCCTCGAATCCACCGGCGCCAGCGTATGAGGAACAAGTCGATTATTCCGGGTCTATCCAGCAGCATGCAGTCAAAGTGTTGGGGTTCTACCTACCTCAGTTTCATCCGACTCCGGAGAACGATGAATGGCATGGAAAGGGGTTTACAGAGTGGCACAAAGTGCGGGCTGCAAATCCCTTGTTTGAGGGTAATTATCAACAGCACGTTCCGCACCCTGACCTAGGCTATTACGATCTCAATTCGACAGAGGTGTTGAAGAGGCAGCTTGAAATAATGAAAAAGGCCGGTGTGCATGGCCAAATTTTCTATCACTATTGGTTTGGTGGACGCTGGATATCGAAAAGGTCTCTCAGATGCTTTTGGCCGATAAATCAGTCGACATGCCGTTCTGCTTTTGCTGGGCGAATGAAAATTGGCACGTCGTGGGACGGAAACGAACAAGAAATCCTGCTTGGTCAGAACTATGGGCCTGATGATGCTGCTGGCTTTATTCGCTATCTGATTCCATTTTTCAAGGATGAGCGCCATATCCTGATCGATGGCCGCCCAGTGCTCTATATCTACCGTCGATCTTCAATCGAGCATTTGGAGCAGTACCGCACGATTTGGCGCGAAATCTGCCGTGAAGAAGGTTTGCGCGAACCATACCTTGTTGCCACGCTAACAAGGGGCGCGATGAGCCCGCTCGATTTCGGAATGGATGCGGGTTGTGAGCGTGTTCTACATGATTGGACAGACGGTGCGGTGAGCAACCGTCGGAATGAAGTCGGCATACCGGCGAGTAGAAGGATCAATACTCAATTACGACGATGTTGCTAATTTTTACATGCGCCAGTCAAGTGAAAAGAACTTCACTTACTTTCGATCGATCATACCAATATGGGATAACACCGCCCGTTATGAATCGCGAGCTTATGTGGTGAGCGCGTGTTCGCCAAAGAAATTTCAGGAATGGTTTAATGCTTGGTGTCCGATGCAACGAAACGACTCAGATCTAGCGAGAGATTTATCGTCGTAAATGCATGGAATGAATGGGCAGAAGGTGCACATTTGGAGCCTGATTGCCGATATGGTTACGCCTATCTGAATTCAATCGGCCGTGCGCTCTCAGGCGTTCCATATGAGCAGCGCGAATATTTAAATAGTAAAATTCCAGAATCCACAGAACTACAACTTTCTATTTCCCCCGGACTACTGAAAAAATTAGAATATAATCATTTGGCAAGTTATAAATTTTTCAAATGTCTGGAGGAATCATCAATTTGGATGACTTTAGGGTATCAATTGATGTTGAACTTGAAGAGATTAGGCCTTCATTGAAGGCATTGGCTCAAAAGACTTTAGCCGTTACGCCTTGTGACTATGAAGTCGTAATTAATGACTTTTGTCTTTTTCATCCACAAGCCATTTCCAACATGGTAAAGATGGCTGCCTTTCATGGTGGTTGTTCGGTCACGCCAACGCATTGCAACGATGAAAATTTTAGCCATTTGTCAGCCGACGA